>NZ_FTNL01000005.1 GCF_900156395.1 Fluoribacter gormanii
TCACCCGTTCGCCACTCGCCATCTCTCTAGCAAGCTAGAAAATGCTGCCGTTCGACTTGCATGTGTTAAGCATGCCGCCAGCGTTCAATCTGAGCCAGGATCAAACTCTTCAGTTCAATTCCTGTGCTAGTTTAAAACCAGCTTCTTTACTTATTTATTTCTTCTTAGCACTCAAAGGTTCTTCAAAGTGCCCACACAGTTTGTCTTCTCTCTTCTTAATGAACTTGCCCCGAAGGCGTGCTGCGTATTCTACTGATTTCACCATCAGTGTCAAACACTTTTTGCATTTTTTTTAAAATGTTTTCTTTAATTTATCTACCGCAGTCCATATCGATCACTGCATGCGCATGCTGGGCATTTTTTGCATTAAAAAATTAAACCTAACTTCAACATTTGAGTATTGAGGTGAGGTTTATAAAAGGTTTCATCGATTACTACCTAGAGATTCTCTAAGATATTGTAAGACTAAAATATGGTGTTGAAATTAGTTGTGAGTCGAACTGTAGAAATGTAATTATTATTTAGTACGCACATAAGTACGAAACGTCATGTCATATTTGTTTTTTTCATCACAGGGTCTGAATTGTTCATCACAACAATGCCAAATTGCTTCATCAATTTCTGGAAAATAAACATCTGCGATAAATTGGTGATGTATACGTGTTATATATAGACGGTTTGCTTTTTCCATGGCCTTAGTAAAAAGTTCTGCACCGCCGATAATCATAATTTCAGAAAAATCTTTTGTTTGCTTGATGGCGTTCTCTAAAGAATCAACAACAGTAACGCCATTAATTGATTCTATACTGCGGCTGAGCACAATATTTAAGCGACCAGGTAACGGTTTTCCGATAGAATCGAATGTTTTTCTTCCCATAATAATGGGTTTTCCCATCGTTATTGATTTAAAATGTTGTAAATCGGCAGGTAAATGGCAAAGCAGTTGATTATTGAAACCTAATCCACCATTCTCATCAATTGCAGCGATTAAACTAATCATGATTTCATCCTAGATAATACCATAGCCTTTGCCATATCGACTGCAGCAAACATTGAACCCGTATCAAGCCTATTTTTGCCCGCCAATTCTAGAGCAGTTCCATGATCTACTGAAGTACGTATTATAGGTAACCCTAATGTTACATTAACAGCATTATGGAAATCAGCATACTTAATTACTGGTAAGCCTTGATCATGATACATAGCAACATAAGCATCACAGTGTTTTAAATGACTGTTGATAAACATAGTATCTGCTGGCATTGGTCCTTCAACGTTCATGCCTTGTTTTTGTAGTACAGTTAAGGCGGGAGTAATGATCTCAATTTCCTCTCGTCCAAGATATCCTGACTCGCCAGCATGTGGATTTAAGCCGGCTACTTTAATGCATGGATCTTTGATATTGAAATCTTGAATTAATGATTGGTGTACCTGAGTAATCACTTTAATAATGAGCTCTGAAGTAATTGCATCAGGCACCATGCGTAATGGAAGATGTGTAGTAACTAATGCGACCTTCATCGCATTGCACGCTAACATCATCACCACATCTACCTTGTAAAATTGAGCAAAAAACTCAGTGTGACCAGTAAATGAAATTCCCGCCTCGTTTATGATTGCCTTGTGGACTGGAGCTGTAATTAATCCAGAAAAATCACCTTGTCCACATAATATAGCGGCCTGGTTTAATAATTCTATAACATAAGTTGCATTTTTGAGATTAAGACAGCCACTTTCGACTGTCTCAGGACACATTACAGGATATACTGTCAAATAACCGGGTTTAGGCTCAATAACTTGTCCTCTTTTATAGGGTATAAAACAAATATCGCAATTTAATTCTTTAGCTCTAGCCTCTAATACTGCCTGATCTCCTAGAATCACTAATGGAAAATCATATCCTGCAAGAGCCAAGCATAAATCTGGACCAACTCCAGCTGGCTCTCCGCTGCTAATAAGCAGTGGCTTCACGCCAGCTCCTTTTCAATAATATTTATATATGCATCTGAACGTATATGTTGTTGCCAATTTTGAACTGCTTCAGCAAACTTTCGTTGTTGTAAAAACTGTCGTACTTGCTGCTTTTTAAAAGCTTCTGAATCATCTTCTTGTTTACGGCCAAGGACTTGAATTAGATGCCAACCAAATTGTGATTTTACCGGAGGACTAATTTCATTGACAGCAAGCTTATCCATTACTTTCTCAAACTCCGGGACTAACACACCTGGCGAAACCCAACCTAAATCACCACCTTTTACTGCGCTGGATGAATCCAGGGAATATTGCTTTGCCATTAGTGCAAAATCTTTGCCCGACTTTAATTGTTGATATATATTTGTCACTTGTTTTTTCGAATCCTCAGGCAGCATACTGGGATCAGGCTTTAATAGAATATGGCGGACATGAGTCTTGGTAATGACATGATGCTGGTTGTCTCCACCAATAGAAACCAGTTTAATTAGCTGAAAACCATTACCTGCGCGTAAGGGACCTGCTACTTGCCCCACTTTCATGTTCACTACTTCCTTTGCAAACAATTCGGGTAATTCGGCTAAATGACGCTCACCTAAATCTCCTCCTTCCAATGCAAATTCTCCACTGGAATTTTCTATAGCCAGACGGCTAAAATTGCCACCATTTTTTATCTTCACTAATAAAGAATCTGCTTTACTTTTAGCTTTTTTTACTTCTTCTGATGTAGGTTCTTCATTTAATGGAATAACTATATTCTGAAGATGGTAGGTTAGTGCAGAACGGTTGATTATTCCGCCTTCTGTTTTAAGATATTGTTCAACTTGCTCATTCGTAACAACAGTGTCTCTCCCTACTGCCTTTTGTTGTAAGTTAGAAAGGAGAATTTCTTTGCGAATATTTTCTCTGTACTCATCCCAAGTCATCCCTTGCCTGGTAATTTCCTCACGAAGCTGGGTTACAGTGGCGTGGTTCGCTGTAGCAATTTTTTCAATCGCCTGATTTAATTCAGTATCATCTACCGTAAGCCCATGTTGCTTTGCCATTTGCAGCTGCACATTCACATCGATTAAATGTTGAAGTACTTGCTTACGCAACACAGAATCTCCTGGAACTTGCATTCCTTGAGCTATAATTTGTTTCTTTGTTAATTCAACTTGTTTGTTTAGTTCGCTTGCCGTGATGACTCCATTATTAACAACGGCAACCACCTTATCCAATAACTGTTTCGCTTCTGTCACACCAACTACAGCAAACAATATGCATGCAAGGGTTATTTTTTTATACATGTTAATCCTTATTACTTTTTTTCGAGCAATTTAGGTTATTTTTATTCAAAAAACAAGCAGCTCTGTTTTAATTTATACCACTATCTAATGATGAAATGGATCACTGTACCCCGGAATATAAGTATTCAAGACATTTCCAGGATCACTATTTGCCACTGATCCTAAGCCTTTTAATAAAATTTGCAAATAGATGTTGTTATTATATCGGGGCAAATATTCTTCACTTAAACTCTTAAACGTTCTTCCGCCCAAAATTCTCACCGCCCAGCAACAACTATCATATTGCATCCCTAATAAAGACATCATACTGTAATCCTTACTAATATTTTGACTGTATGCGCCAACAGCAGTCCATCGATCACTTATTGGCCAAGCAGCAGAGACTATTCCTTGATGTAATGCATTATCTACTCCTGCATTATTCCTAACTGATGTCACATCTCCATTAACTAGATAACTGTAGCCCAAATTAATAACGGCATTCAGCTTAGGTTGATACTGTAAGTTTAAGCCACCATTGTTTGTCGCGGAAGTAGCAGGATCCCATACATAATTACCCAGGACTTTAAATTTAGGATTAAAATAGATTACCCCACGTGAAGCTATAGGTGACGTTCCATAAAATGGAGATATATATCCAATTTCAAGAGGATTTGCAGTACAAATGCCTGTCGGACTGCGGCAAAGTTGAACTTGCCTATTTGAAAAATATTTGATTTGACCAACAGAAAGACTAGCGAATTCAGCCCCTGTTCTTTCTGACAGCCAACGAGTAGTCACTGCATAGGATAATTGATTTGCATCACCAATGCGATCAAACCCTGAAAAACGATTGGTTCTAAAAAGCTGATCAAAATTAAAAATCATATTAGCTGTATCATATATAGGCAGCTGACTTTGATTATAAAAAGGAACATACAAATAATATAAACTTGGCTCTAAAGTTTGAGCATATGAATTACCATTCCAGTTAAAGTTTCTGTCAAAAAATAAACCACCATGAGTACTAAAACGCGGAATAAATCGGTTATCTTCAGTGTTCGTATCAATCCAATTATTCTGTACTTGATAGTAGTTTTCTACAAATTCTACTGATGGTGTAATAAATCCCCAATTAGCTCGCTGCGGCAAGGAAAGTATTGGGTTAAGGTGAAACCTGGGACCCTGGGGCACTTTTCTTCTCAAAAATTGCGTTGAGACGGGCCAGACAAACTGATCATATTGTCCTGTTATATTTAAATTTGCCTGAGCAGGCAATTCATAATAATAGCCACGAGCATTTAATTGCGGTAAACGTTCATATTGATCAAGAATAGGCGGCTCATTGATCGGATGCAATGTTTGAAAACTTTGCACCATACTTCTAAAAGTCCAATGTTCCGTTGAATAGGTTAAATCGGCTTGACGCAATAACTGTCGCTGGGTGATCCGGGCCAAGTTGGTGCTGAAATCCTGAAAGTAATAATCATCAGAAACTTGGTGAACATTAACATTTAAACGCAAATTGGGACTCAATTGTGTGGTATCACGAACACCAAAGAGCCATCGATTTGTTGACTTATCTTTAAAGGAAGGAAATTCTTCCACATGATTGTTCAAAAAATTCCGGTATGCAGCATCATTCGGCAAAAAACTCCCGGTAAGAAATCCTACACTGTTTTTAGTTAAATATCGGAATTCTCCACTTAACATTACATTCCGCTCGGTGTAAAGATGCGGAGTTAGAGTCAAATCGTAGTTTGGTGCAATATTCCAATAATAAGGAAGTCCCAGATCAAAACCACCTACATTGGAATATCCAACTAGAGGCATTAAGAAACCTGATTTACGTTCTTTAGTTGTAGGAAAACTCAGATAGGGAACATATAGAAGAGGCCAGTCACGGATACGCAACTTCACATTCCTGGCGACCCCCATTTTTTTCTTGTTGTCGATAACAATTGATTTAGCCTCAATATCCCAAGCTTTATCCTGTGGCGCACAGGTAGTGTAAGTCGCCTGACGTAACAAATAATCTGAATTAGGAAAGCGCTGCATTAGGCTGGCTCTTCCCCATGCAGGTAATATTGCCGTATGTTTATTGGTATTAAAACGGTAGAGCACATCTTCAGTTTGACCTGATTTATCCTGCGGATTAATTGTTGCTTTGCGAGCAATCAATAATCGATCGGGCTCCAGATAACGAACATTACCTAAAAACTCAATTTTCGTGACCTGCTTACTTTCGGGATCTCGATATACATGTGCTGTTTGAGCATTGACTATTCGTTGGCCTTGTTGTACCTCAACATGACCAGTTAAAGTTGACGGCTTATCTTGATAAAAAGAAACTTTGTCCGCCATGATCCTTATTTCATCAGGCGACGAAAGGGGGGTGACCGTGAGTGGTTGGTACGAGCCAAGGCAAATAGGAGAGCTTTTATCGTCATGCCACCCCAGGCATTGGGCAAATCTCGACCTAACCGCATCCGTTAAATCAACATCACGTGCGATGACACAAGCTTGAACTGGTTCATTAATTAAAGAAGCAGAATAGGCTAACGCATGATAAATTACCATGAGCAAAATAAGTAGAGTCGTAAATATGCTCATCAAGAACCATTTAAATGAAATCTTGTTCACGGGTAATAAAATGCCTTATTATGCACACAAAAAACATGTAACTTATCACAGATCCTCGCACTTACGCTAAGGGTATTGCGGTATAATTCATACCACAACCTACTTCTTTATTCTGTCTACTCATGAGAGAAGAGATCCTGGTTATAAGTTACAACCATAAATAATGATGGGGAAGTATACCATGCATGCAAGAGAAAACGCACTGAAAGAATGGTTAATTCATACGCTTAAACAGCAAGATTTCCAATTAACTCCTTTGGCCGGAGATGCGAGTTTTAGAAGATATTTTCGTCTTCAGTATAATGGAATTACGCAAGTTATCATGGATGCGCCTCCAGGAAAGGAGGATCTAAAACCTTTTATACATATTGCACAAACGCTTGAGAAAGCAGGAGTTTATACTCCAAAAATTCTAGCAATGAATTTAGCAGATGGATTCTTATTATTAAGTGATTTAGGAGATCAACTTCTTTTGAATGTTCTTAACCCTGAAAACATGAATGCTCATTATCGTCAGGCCATAAACACTTTATTTAAAATTCAAACTTGTTCAATTCATGATCCAATGCTTGCAGTATTTGATAAAACACATATGCTCAAAGAAATGAGTTTATGTTCCGAATGGTTTTTTAACACATATCTTGATTTGCAACTGCACCCGGATGAAAGGACTTTAGTGCAACAATCCATGGAATGGATTGCCACAGAAGTAGCACGGCAACCTTTAACTTTTATTCATCGTGATTATCATTCTCGCAATCTGATGCTTTTACAAAATGAAGTGGAATCAACCTTGGGAGTTATCGACTTTCAAGACGCAATGATTGGTCCGTTCACTTATGATTTGGTTTCTTTGCTCAAAGATTGCTATATTTCATGGCCACGAAGTAAAATTCTAGAGTTAGTTGAGTTTTTTTACACTCAAAGTACTTTAACCAAGGATTATTCTTTGCCTGAATTTATCCGAGCATTTGATCTTTGTGGCTTACAACGACACATAAAAGTTTTAGGAATTTTTTGTCGCTTGCATTTAAGAGACAACAAATCTGGCTATCTTAGAGACTTACCTTTAACCTTAAAATATGTACTTGAATGCACAGAAACTTATGCAGAATTACATCCACTCTTCCAATTTATGCAAATGAGAGTTTATCTACCATGAAAACTGCGATGATATTGGCTGCTGGACGTGGCGACCGTTTAAAACCGCTTACTGATGTCCGCCCCAAAGCTCTGTGTATTGTTAAAGGAAAACCTTTAATAGAACATCATGTAATCAATTTAGCAAAGGCTGGTTTTGAACGATTAGTAATAAACCATGCCTATCTTGGCGGAAAAATTCGTCAGTATTTAGGCAACGGAACACGCTGGGGAATTGAAATTTGTTATTCTCCAGAACCTCCTGGAGGCTTGGAAACAGGAGGTGGCATTGTAAATGCCCTGCCGCAACTCGGAGATAAACCTTTTATTACTGTCAATGCAGATATCTACACCGATTTTGATTTTTCTCAATTACAACCAGAAAATACTCATGCAATTCATGTAATTTTAGTAAATAAAAATCCAGCACTTAATCACCGCGGAGACTTCGGCTTAATCAATCAAACTCAGTTGAGTAACGCAAATCGAAAATATACCCTTGCAGGTATTTGCTGCTACAATCCACAGATATTTACACAATACAAACAAGGTCGCTATTCGGTTGCACCTATAATCCGGCAATATGCTGAACAAAATAAAGTAACTGCTTGTTTATATGATGGCATTTGGTTTGATATAGGGACTATAGAGCGATTACATGCAGTGAATAAGATTTAACACAGAATCATCTCACTACATGTAATAAATAACTACTACCTTGCTAAGGCTTACTCGGGGTAAAAGGTCCTAACTCTAGGAGGGGCCAATACCTGTAGGTTGGATTTCGGGCTCGACTTTTTCCGCTTCTTCAGACTCCATTACTCTTTCTACAGCTTTCTCGACAGCTTTCTGGACTGTAGCTTTTTTGGCTTCCGCCAATCTTTGCTCACCTGGATATTCACGATGTCGTGACACAATTGCGGTTTGAAAATTATTACTTTCTAAATAATCCTTGAATTCTTGACCTGAATCGGACATTAACTCTTCCACTTCCTCAGCAGTCAGTTTTCGTGTATTACCATCGGAGTCCTTTTTAAAGAAATAACCCTTTTCAGTTTCAACTTGATGGTTATTAGCTAACCATGCATTAAACAAGCTATCTAATAAATCCTCTGTTTTCTTTTCAAATGGAGGGGCTCCTTTCTCAGTAGAAGCATATCCTCGAACAAAATGTCCATCCTTACTGATCCCGAAATCGAATCGAATACCAGGATAATTTTCTTTCGATAATATATCCACCGCTTCTTGTGTGATCCCGCGATGCATGCTTTCTTTCTTGGAAACAGGCGGCTTACCCGCCCATGTTCGAGATTCTTGTGGGGAACATTGGTATATTGCAAGTTGAGTAATTTCATCAAATGTCTTTCCTATTTGCTCCCCAATTTTCATTTTCTCTGGCGATTTATAGGTTGCAATTATTTGATGAACTGCTTTTCTGGCATATTCTGCTATTTCTATTGAATTTTCTGCCATTTTAATTATTTTTAAGAGATTTTCTCTAATTAATGGTTTCTCGCTTTTGGATGATACCACAGATACATTTTCAGCCATAAAATTAATCTCTCACGCGAATTCTGTTTATCGTATTGACTTAATTATAGCAAAACAGCGCTGCTTACAGCACAACTGTTTTTAGCTCACCTGTTAAAGATTTGTAAATATAGGGTGCATGAACCAAGTTTTACGCGCTCTCTCATTCTTTGTTTCCTGGGAAAAACCTAAAAATCTCCCCAAATTAGCCCCCCGCGGTTTCCCGCGGGAATCCATTCTTTAAGAGGAAGCATCTTCCTGCATAAAGGGCGATTTAATTTCATTAATAACCGAGTTAAATAATTGGTTTTTCATTGAATCAAAAGTAAACTCATCAACTAAAATAGCGTCCCATCGAGCCGCTTCAGTTGCAAGTAAGGCCTCCATTTCCTCTTGAGTGAGTTCATTATTGGCAACTTTCTCTTTTAATTTATCGCTTAAT
Source organism: Fluoribacter gormanii (assembly GCF_900156395.1). Lineage (GTDB taxonomy): Bacteria > Pseudomonadota > Gammaproteobacteria > Legionellales > Legionellaceae > Legionella > Legionella gormanii. The sequence goes on from NZ_FTNL01000005.1 coordinate 8,995, forward strand.
TTACCAAATTTAATCCGTCTTATATCTCCCACTTTTTTGACAAGTTCATCTGTTTTAATAATTTGCTGTAAAGCATGCTCCACTTTGTCTATAGGTTGTTTCGGATCACCACTTAAGTAAACGATGTTTTTCAGTCGATCGCGATACTGATTATTCGTGGTCATTAATCGAGCTAATTTCTGATCCAACTTATCTGTTGGATAACGCATAGTTTGCCCCAAAGGAAATGCCAATACGCGTGCAAAAATGCCCAAAAATCTGGATGGGAAATTGTAACATAATGCGATCATTGCTCGTTGCGCATGATAAAAACAATAGGAAACTGCCCATTGGGCATGCAATAAATCATCAGGATTCTCATCATTCAATTGCACATTACGCAAAACACCCATTGCCATATAAAGATAGGACATTCCATCGGCAAGACGCGCTGAGAGCCGCTCCTTACGTTTTAAATCCCCACCGAGTACAATCAAAGACAAATCCGCAAGCCAGGCATAAGCGTGGCTCAAACGTGCCAAACGTTGATACTCACGTTTCATTTTTTGCTTAGGAGCCCTAATGAACATTCCACCAGTCCATCCCGAACAAATTGTTTTGGCAAAATTTTGCATGAAATATTGAATATGCTTCCAGATAACCTCTCTAAAAGCATCTTTATCCTGATTGGAAATTGCATAAAACTCATGGCGGATGTATGGATGACATGCCATCGAACCTTGTCCAAAAATTAACAAGTTGCGTGACATCACATTTGCTCCTTCCACAGTAATGGAAATAGGAACTCCGTTGTAAAAATTAGTGAGATAATTACGTGGACCAACAACCACAGCTCGTCCGGCATGCACATCCATCGATGCATTGACCACTGATCGCGCTAATTCTGTATTAAAATATTTCGCAATCGCCGAAGCCACGGAAGGTTTTTTATGCTCATTCACAGCGGCTACAGTCAATAACCGATTTGAATTAATCAAATAATTTAAACCAGCGATTTCTGCGAGTTTTTCTTCAACTCCTTCAAATTGGCCAATTTCTACATTAAATTGACAGCGTATGCGCGCAAAAGCACTCGTTGCGAGATAACACGAAGAGGAAGAACCCGCTCCAAGCGCCGGTAAAGAAATGGAACGACCAATCGATAGGCATTCAACTAACATTTGCCATCCATTACCTATTCGTTTCTGCCCTCCAATCACGGTTGTGATTGGTACAAAAATATCTTTTCCACGAATCGTGCCGTTCATAAATGGTTGATCAGAAGGTAAATGACGATTACCAATTTCCAGATTTTTGGTATCGCGTGGAATCAACACACAAGTGATTCCTTCCTCCCCTTCACCCTGCAACAAATTATCGGGATCTTTCACATTCACTGCAAGACCAATTAAGGTTGCTACAGGTGCTAAAGTAATCCAACGTTTATCTAAAGTAATGTTTAATCCGAGCACCATCTTGCCATCAACTTTTTTCTTCATGACAACTGCAGTTGACTGAATAGAGGTTGCATCACTACCTGCCCCTGGTTCGGTTAAAGCAAAACACGGAATATCAATACCTTTTGCAAGGCGTGGTAAGTAATGATTCTTTTGTTCCTCTGTTCCATAATAATTGATTAATTCACCTGGGCCTAAGGAATTAGGTACCATTACCGTCACCGCAGCGACACCCGAGCGACTGGATATTTTCATTACCACATCAGAATGCGCACGCGCTGAGAATCCCTTACCACCATACTCCTTTGGAATTACCAACCCAAAAAATCCATTTTCCTTCATATATGTCCAAACTTTTTCTGGCAAATCACGAGTTTGGCTAATTTCCCACTCATCGATCATGCTGCATAAAGTGTTCGTTTCATTATCAAGAAATGCTTGTTCTTCTGCTGAAAGCTCTGTAGACACATTCGCTAATCTGTTCCAATCAGGTGTTCCAGTAAAAATATCTTGCTCTAACCAAGTATCACCTGCATTAAGTGCTTCTTCCTCTGTTTTGGATAACTTAGGAACCGACTTACCAGCTGTCTTATAAAGATAATCGGCAATCGTTGCGCGTAACGGCTCAAGGTAGACTACGAGTAATGCCACAATAATCACCAGCCAGAGCAGAAAGCCAATGCTCCAAGGTAAGCCAATAGCAAACGTGGCAACAATCAAGTAAAAAACGCTTCCCAATTCCCAAACTAATGGATTCATTGCTCTATAAAGAACAATTAAAGTAAAAATTAGGTACACTAAAAAAAACAGAATGGCCATAATATCAATACCTTCCCTTGCTTTGCATAATAAAGGTGTAGTATATACTCTTTATTTTAAGAGTAGCAATTAAGCATGAACCAACGTTTGGTTTGGAATTTCGAATTTACTCCCAAAACAAGCTTGTCTTTGGCAAATTTAGTGGATAAAAAAGACGAACAGATAAAATGGGAGACGCGTTATTTTTGGCCGGATAATAAGATAATTGTTTTAAATACTATTGATAAGTCATTACTGGATCTAACTCAATACAAGCAAAAACATAGAGAAGATTGCTATTATTTGCTGCCAGGAACAAGTTACAACATTAAGAAACGCAGAGAACAATTGATTTACAAGCCTCTAATCAAACAATCAAGCCATGCTGCAGGCTATGGCGCCAAAATAATTCTTAGTGACCATCAAGACCATCCTCTCTCCCCCGATTTACGAGAAATAACACAACAAGTTGAACAGGAGGGAGTTGAGGTTTATGTTAAAAAAGAAGCACTTATCTATAAATTACCGACAAACCCCACCGTAAAAATTGAGCTCGCTCGTCTCGAAGCATGCAACCAAATTTATTTTAGCTTATGTATCGAGGGAAAATCACTTCATTTGGTGGAGACTATTTCCAAACACTTGCTGGATGAACCTGTTTCCTGCCAATATGTAACTTTCCTGAAAAATTTACTGAAATTATGATAAACACCTTGTTTGCGATCGTCCTAAGCTTTGGAAAAATTGGCCTTATCTCATTAGGAGGTGGGAATTCAATGCTAAAGCTGTTGGAGTATGAAGCTGTTGATTATCGACACTGGATAGGACAGGAAGAGTTTATCGCCATGGTGGGCTCAAGCTTTATTTTTCCAGGATTAACCGGTGTTAAATTATCTGCCCTTATTGGATATAAAGCTGCAGGAATTACCGGTTTAGTTCTTGCCGTTCTTAGTCTTAATTTGCCAGGATTATTGATGGCCATACTAGGTTATCATTGGCTTACGAGCCATAATGGACCTGGAATGCGGAAAATAATGATTGGCGTACAATATGGGGCATTAGCCTTACTCGCAGCAGCCAGTTACTCAGTTGCTCAAGGCGTTTTAAATATGTATTTTTCCATCCCAATTGCTCTGTGTTGTTTTGTATTTTTTCTTGCTTTAACTTTTTGGAATTTATCACCCTTTTACGGATTTATAGGATTTATAGTAGTATGTTTTTTTCTGGTTCGTTAACAGCGCTAATAGTAACATAGCCAGGTCATATTACTTTTTGTAATAAAATAATGGAGTTACCCTTGGAAACTGTGTTTGATAATCCAGAATACTATATCAATAGAGAATTCTCTATTATCGCATTTAATCAGCGAGTTCTGATGCTGGCTAATGATGAACGCGTTCCTTTACTGGAAAGAATGCGTTTTCTTAGTATTTGCAGCAGTAACCTTGATGAGTTTTTTGAAATACGTGTTGCCGGGCTTAAAGAAAAGATTGCCATGTCATCAGGAAAATTAACTATTGATGGTTTGCGATCTGATGAAGCATTTAGCCAAATTAGCCAAAAAACACATAAACTCATTGATCAGCTGTACTCCATATTTAATAAACAACTTCTTCCCGCATTAGCGAAGGAAAAAATTTATTTTCTTGATACGGAACAATGGACCGATGACATCCATTTATGGGCAAAACACTATTTTAAACATGAGATTCAACCAGTAATTAGCCCTATAGCTCTTGATTTGGCACATCCTTTGCCACAACTGATTAACAAAAGCTTAAACTTTATTATTTCTCTAAGTGGTAAAGATGCATTTGACCGTAATATTAATTATGCAGTAGTGCATGCCCCACGATCGATTCCCAGAGTCATTCATTTGCCTTCAGAGTTATGTGGAGATGCTCATTATTTTGTTCATCTCTCTTCTATCATTACTACCCATGTTGATAGTTTATTTCCAGGAATGGAGATAAGTGGCTGTTATTCTTTTCGTCTTACCCGAAATAGCGATCTTTTTTTACGCGAGGAAGAAATTGATGATTTGGCAAAAGCCGTGCAACGCGAAATCTTTTCTCGTCATTATGGTCATGTGGTGCGACTCGAAATTGAAAAAAATTGCCCTGAAAAAATTGTCGACTTTTTATTGCAAAAATATCATCTACGTCATGAAGATACCTATTATTGTGATGGACCCGTTAACATACAACGCCATTTAACTGCGATTAACAGCATTGATAGACCTGACTTGAATTATCCACTCTTTACAGCGCAATACCCCCAATTTCCCAGATCAGAACGAAATCTATTCAATGTAATTGATGAGCAAGACATCCTCCTCCATCACCCCTATCAAAGTTTTGAACTCGTTATTGATTTTGTAAGACAGGCAGCAAGCGATCCCAATGTCCTGGCAATTAGCCAAACTTTATATCGTACTCGTTCAGAATCTGTAATGGTCGATGCTTTGGTTGATGCGGCACATTCAGGGAAGGAAGTGACGGCGGTTATCGAGTTACGGGCCCGGTTTGATGAAGAATCCAATCTTAAATTAGCAAACCGTTTACATGCCGCAGGCATTCTCGTGCTTTATGGGGTGGTAGGGTATAAAACTCATGCTAAAATGACCCTGGTTGTTCGACGATCTCATGGGAAATTAAAGCGTTACGTCCATTTAAGTACTGGAAACTACCATGAATACACAGCAAAACGATACACTGACTTGGGTTTATTAACTTGTGAACCTACAATCACCTCTGATATTCAAATCATTTTTCAACAGTTAACTGGTCTTGGCAAAGTAGTTAAACTCAAAGCACTTAGTCATTCGCCATTTACGTTACAAAAAACACTGTTGCAATATATCGAGCAATGCACTGCCGCTGCATTAAAAAAAGGAGACACAGAAATCCTTTTGAAAGTAAATGGACTAGCTGATAAAACTATAATTCAAGCCTTATATAAGGCATCACAAGCCGGGGTGAAAATAAATTTGCTTGTGCGCGGGGTTTGTTGTCTCAAACCAGGAATACCCGGGGTTTCGGAAAATATCCGCGTACTTTCCTACATTGGACGCTTCCTGGAGCATCATCGAGTATTTTATTTTCGTATTCATGAAAATGAACATTATTTTTGTTCTAGCGCCGATCTGATGGAAAGAAACTTATATCACCGTATTGAAATTATGTTCCCCATTCTGGATGAAAACTGTAAAAAGCGGATCAAGCAAGAAATTATTAAAAACTACCTCAAAGACAACAGCAATACTTGGGAAATGCAAAGTGACGGCAGTTATAAGCCAGTAACTCAAGGAACTAATTGCGCCCAAGAAAAACTGATTAAGCTCTATCAGGATGATGGAACTACTATTTAACAGCAGCAACCTCATAAAGAGGCCATCGTAACCAGGAAAACCTGTAATAGTAGGTAACTTAGGATCCGCTTTGCAAAATCCAGATTAACGAAAACACGTTAATTGGGCATTTTGACCCAATTGCAAATGTGCCTCTGTTCCCAAAGGAATAGGAAAATTAATGTGACCATGACCTATTCCTGCAATTCTTAGTACTGGGATAGCAGTACTTTCAGCAAATCGTTGTAAAATTGGCTCAATCAGAGAAGAACCGTTTGGTTCATGACCATTGAGAAAATCTCCAACTATAATTGCAGCAGCCGATGTAAAAATGTTTGCTTGCTTTAAATGCTCCAGCATTCGATCAACACGGTATCCCCGCTCACCAATTTCTTCGAGCAAAATAATTTTATCTCGACCATCCATTTGCCAACACGTACCAACTCCAGATTGAATGATTGCTAAATTGCCACCAGTTACCTGAGACTTAATAAAACCCTCATTTTGCGCATATTTATTCAATGGGATTAAGCCAGTGAACTTAGCCGATGCCTCACCAAACAAAATTGACTTTACAGCAGCAATTGATTCTCTGGAAAATTTATCAGGCGCAGCAGCACCATGAATTGTTGGCCAATCCCAATGTTGTTGCAAATAGAGATGCAGACACGTGATGTCGCTGATACCTATAAATAGCTTAACCACTTCCGGAGGCTCAATTTCGGCTAATTTTGGGATCAAACGCGTAGAACCGTAACCGCCACGCACACAAATTACTGCTTTTGTTTGGGGATTGCATAAGGCGTTTTTCAAATGTTTAAAACGCATCTCATCTGTATTGGCACATAATACATCCTGAGCAAAAATATCTTCTTGAACGATACATTTTAACCCCCAAGACTCCAATAATTCTTTTAATTCAAGCAATTGACTGTCCGTACTGCGAGATGAAGGTGCAATAATTTCAATCGCGTCTCCAGGACTTAATACAGGTAATTTTTTCATTCTTTATCTCTTAAAAATTATTTCATTCGGGATAAATACTATTTTATTGCAATTTTTTTTAGAGAAAGCAAAGTTTAAATTAATAGAGTTTTACTTAATTTTCCTGGCTCTTCACATACCAAGCGGGGCAAAAGATATCCTGGCACAAGATTCTGTAGTTGCTGATAAATCGCTTGTACCGTATCAAAAGGCAAATCAAAATGAGCCGCTCCTTTTACTTTATCCAATCGATGTAAATAATAAGGTAAAACCCCATATGCGAATAAAGTTTGACTCAAATCAGCCAAAATATGCGCATCATCATTTATTCCTGCTAATAAAACAGTTTGATTCAGCAAATGGCATCCTATTTGTTGTAGCTCACGCAACGCTTGTCCTACCGAATCATCCAGTTCCTGCGCATGGTTACAATGCAACACAATGACCTTGTTGAATCGGGTTGTTTTTAATAAGGAAAGTAAGCCTTGTTCGATCCGCTCGGGAAAAACCACGGGGATCCGTGTATGGATACGCAAAGTGTGCAAATGAGGAATTTCTTCCAATTGTTTTATTAACTCGGCCAGTACCAAATCGGATGCCAATAAGGGATCACCGCCACTTAAAATTACTTCTGTAATGCTGGAATCTTGGGCAATATATTCACAAATGACTTTAAATCCATTGCGGCCAGGATTATTGTCTTGATATGGAAAATGTCTGCGAAAGCAATAACGGCAATTCACAGCGCAAACCCCGGTCAAAGTTAATAAAACACGACCATAATACTTATGCATTAATCCTCGAATTGGATTACTGCTTCGCTCCTCTAAAGGATCGATACTGTACCCTTCATTGCCCTGTAATTCATTTTCGGTCGCTAAAACCTGGAGCAATAAAGGATCGCGAGGATTTCCTTTTTGCATACGCCTTGCAAATCCTAAAGGAACACGACTTGGAAATTGCTTTTCAGCGTCTACATTTCCAGCGGATAAGGGTAGCTCCAGAAAATTCAATAATTCAGTAACTGAAGTAAAACCTTGCGCCAAATTTTTTTGCCAACTTAAAGAGGTATCTCGCATTAATTACACAGACTTGATAAACTGTGCGAACTTTAACTAAAACCGAACAAAATCTCAACTGTGGAGCACTAATGGCAACTTATAGCACCAATGAATTTAAAAATGGCTTGAAAGTAATGGTTGATGACGCCCCATGCACCATTCTCGACTGTGAATTTGTAAAACCAGGAAAAGGACAAGCTTTTACTCGCATAAAAATCCGTAACTTGAAGACAGGTCGAGTTGTAGAGCGCACGTTCAAATCGAATGAAACCTTACCCTCTGCTGACGTTGCCGATGTAGAAATGCAATATCTTTATAACGATGGTGAACAATGGCATTTTATGGTTCCTGATAATTTTGAACAATATGCCTTAAGCAAAGAAACACTCGCTGACGCGGCACAATGGTTAAAAGAACAAGATATCTGTATCGTAACTCTTTGGAATAATGAACCAATACAAGTGACACCACCAAATTTTGTAATTTTAGCAATTACCGAAACGGATCCGGGGTTAAAAGGCGATACTTCTGGAGGTGGCGGAAAACCAGCCATTTTAGAAACTGGAGCGGTTGTACGTGTCCCCTTATTTGTACAAACCGGGGAGTTAATTAAAGTAGATACTCGCAAAGGAGAGTATGTTTCTCGCGCTAAAGAATAACTCAAATAAATCACTCCCCAAAATCTTGGGAAATTTTGATTGAGATAGGAAAACTTAAAATAAAATCCTTCATTCTAAATTAAATTAGACCCAATTTAATAGATCCTCGTAGTTAACTACGAGGATCTGTCCCGTAAAACCGGTAGAAACAGGGAATATAATTAATATACTTGATAGGAATTGTACATACCCCAATAACCCACATCACCTAAATCGTTATAACCATAATAATAAGCATCGCTATCATTATAATAATCAACATCCCAATAGGGACTAGTATGATAGCCAACGGAATAGGTGTAAGCTGGCGTCGTATACGCTGGGGTATAGTACGTTTTAGTATAGGATGGCGTATAATAAACACGCTCCGTAACACATCCTGTGACTAAAAATGTTATCCCTGACACCATTAAAGCAAGTATTAATCTGTTCATGATCTCTTCCTTTGTATTGCAACCCAAGAGACTTAACTTAAAAAATCACCAATGGTGCCAATGATGCCTATGATGCCGTCTTTGCCAATGATGCCATCTGTCCCATCTGTGCCATCTATGCCTGTCCCAGTGATGCCATCGATCCCAATAGGCGTATTTGGTAACTTTCGGTAAATTATAGTTAACTCCAGAAACGTCTGTCCTTAATGCTGGACTCTCAAAACCAGAGGGGGGAGCAGAAAAAGCAGGCAAGGCGGTTAAGAACAGCGGAGTACTTAACACTACGGAGATAATTAGTTTTTTCATAATAGCCTCCTGGCACTTATTACAAGTCTAATTCACGTAGGTTAAGTATACGATATGCATCACATTTAATCAAAGCGATCTGTTTTTTATCTATTTATGATTGATGCACAGAAATACAGGCAACGACTTCCCGTATCCTGAGCCTCTTACTTGATTTACTATGGAGGTTTACGTAGAACTTTAGGCTTCCTACTAACTACATAGGCTTGCACACCGCTCTCCAACACAACCTCCCAATCTGAAGCTATTAAATGGTTCAGTCGGGATGAGTCATCACCTATATGTAAAATGATAGACCATAAAGGAATGTGGCTGTGCTATTTTTGCACAAACTTTACTTATTTCATATTTCTCGATAAATGATTTGCAGAAGCTTGTACTGTAGGCATAATCGTCATTTCTTCGATATCCACATGTTGCGGGCGAGTAATACAATACACGATCGCATCTGCTATATCGTCTGCTAATAAAGGTTGAAAATCTTGATAAAATTCTCTTGCTTTTTGTTTATCATTCCATCGTACTTCACTAAATTCAGTTTCTACTGCGCCAGGAGCAATTTCTGTAACTCGAACCGGACTACCTAACATATCCAATCTCATTGATTTTGAAAGAGCATGTACTGCATGTTTCGTTGCACAATAAACATTACCATTTGGATAACATTCATGTCCGGCCACCGAACTGATATTTACTACATGACCACGACCTCGCTCTAACATACCAGGAATCAAAGCGCGGCTTACATAAAGTAGACCTTTAATATTGGTATCAATCATGATATCCCAATGCTCTTCAATTCCCTTTTGCAATGGTAAAGTATCTAAAGCCAATCCGGCATTGTTAATTAATACATCAATAGATTGCCATTGACCCGGCAAAGAACCCAATTGCTTTTTGACTTGCTCATGATCACATACATCTAAAGGTAAAACGTAATGTTCCTCTCCATAAAGTTGAGTCAGCTCTTTTGCTAAGGCTTCGAGACGTTCGACTCGTCGAGCACAGAGTATTAACCGAGCTCCATGTTGCGCACACAATCGAGCACAAGCCTGACCAATTCCACTGGAAGCCCCTGTAACTAAAATAATTCTATTGGTTAAATCACCCATCTCATGCCTCTTATTTTTTACAATCGTGAAATTTTACTGTTTATTAGGGTATGTTGACAATTCATCTTCTCACCTAAAAACTTGCTTCTGTCTCTTAATTTCAAGTTGAACATCTTGTGGAAGAGTCAGATTTGAGTTCAGGTTGAGTTAAATGGCTTTTCAATGAGTAGTGCACAAGAAGCAAATATTTGATGGGAGGACTATAAGTTAAGATATGAGTGCTCGCAATGCTCAGATTTTTTTCAATAATTGCATCACTTCATCATCAGTTGTTTGTGAAAAATCATTATACCACATCCCTACAGCATAAAAATTAACCGGGCGCATTGGGCAAATAATTTCGTCAACTAAAGGGGCGATTTCATCACAGGTCGAGCGTGCAGCAACTGGAACTGTAACGATAATTTTTGCTGGATTTTGCTTTTTCAATGCAGCAATTGCCGCGCGCATTGTATAGCCCGTCGCGATACCATCATCTACAAGAATTACAGTTTTTCCTGGTAACATCGGGAACGGTTTCTTACCACGATAAGCCAATTCGCGGCGTGATAACTCTTCTTGTTCGGACTTGTGAATTTTATTAATCGCTTCTTTTGATATATGCAGGGAATTGACTATTTCTTCGTTAAAAACAGTTATTCCTCCAGAAGCAATAGCGCCCATAGCCAACTCTTCATGTCCAGGAACGCCGAGCTTACGAACAATAAAAATATCAAGTGGGAGCGAGAGCTTACTCGCAATTTCATAGGCCACAGGGACACCGCCTCGAGGCAATGCCAATACGATTACATCCGTCCGCTTCTCGTAATCTTTAAGTAAATCCGTTAGAACACGGCCTGCTTGATATCGATCATCGTAGTTCATTGCCCTAGTCTCCGAAACGCTCCATCACCTTGAAGTTTAGTCCATACTTTATAAAGTCGCAAAATGGGTACCACATCATCATTCTGACTTTTTTCTAACATAGAAATTCATACTTTGTTATATCAAATGTGTTGCGTTCATTGTGCTATATTTTAACAATTGGCTGTTCTCAAGGAGGATTTAGCAATGAATGTAACGGAAAAAATCATCAAAACACATCTTCTAGAAGGAACAATGGAGCCAGGTAAGGAAATTGCCTTAAAAATTGATCAAACTCTGTGCCAAGATGCTACTGGTACCCTGGTCATGCTGGAATTGGAGGCTATTGGACTTGAACGCACCCAGGCTGAAATATCCGTACAATACGTAGATCACAATCTAATTCAAGAAGACAATAAAAACTCTGACGATCATCTTTTTCTTGCAAGTGCGGCAAGACGTTTTGGGTTTTATTTTAGCCGCCCAGGAAATGGAATCAGTCACGCAGTGCATATGCAAAATTTTGGAATACCGGGTAAAACACTAACTGGATCAGACAGCCATACCTGTGCTGCAGGCTCTCTGGGAATGATTGCCATCGGTTCAGGTGGGTTAGAAGTCGCGATGGCTATAGCCGGCTATCCACTGTACATAAAAATGCCCAAAGTTATGGGTATTCATTTAATAGGTTCCTTACCTAAATGGGTCAGTGCAAAAGATGTTATCCTGGAAATGCTGCGTCGTTATGATGTGAAAGGTGGGGTGGGCTACATTTTTGAATATTATGGAGAAGGATTAAAACACCTAAACGCCATGGATCGCCATGTAATTGCCAATATGGGCGCTGAATTAGGAGCAACTACTACAGTATTTCCTTCAGATGAAATCACCAAAGAATTCTTACAAAGTCAAGGTCGTGAAAAAGACTGGATCGAATTAATTGCAGATCCCAAGACATCATATGATGAACATGCAGAAATCAATCTATCTAAATTGATACCGCTCATCGCAAAGCCTACAAGTCCTGGCAATGTAGTTCCAGTTGCCGAAATAGCAGGGGAAGAAGTCTATCAAACTTATATCGGTTCCTCAGCCAATCCAGGATATCGCGATTTTGCAATTGCAGCTGAAATAGTCAAGGGTCGCACCATTCATCCCAATGTATCCTTTGACATCAATCCAACTTCACGAACCATTTTAGAAGAGTTGGTACGCGATGGGTATTTAGGGAGTCTTATTCACTCTGGGGCTCGCATTCATCAAGCAGGATGCAATGGATGTATTGGGATGGGACAAGCGCCTGCAACAGAAAAAAATAGCTTACGAACCGTACCCAGAAATTTTCCTGGGCGCTCGGGAACAGATGAAGATAAGGTTTTTCTTTGTAGCCCAGAAACCGCAGCTGCGTCCGCTTTGACCGGCGTGATTACTGATCCCACAACTTTGGACATGCCCTATCCAGAAATAAAAATACCCAAGAAAAGGATATTAAATCCCTCCTGCTTTGAAGCACCTTTGCCTTTAGACGAAGCAAAAAAAGTAGAATTAGTCAAAGGCCCGAACATAGTCACTTTACCAGACTTTGAACCATTGCCACATTCATTAAAAATACCCGTGTTACTCAAAGTAGAAAATAATATTTCAACTGATGAAATCTCCCCTGCTGGCGCAAAGGCTCTTCCTTATCGAAGTAATATACCTAAAATTAGTGAATTTACTTTTGGTCATGTCGACCCGGATTATACGGAACGCAGCCAAAAACATAAGAAGGGCCATGTAATCGTAGGTGGAGAAAATTATGGCCAAGGCTCTAGCCGAGAGCATGCAGCTTTAGCTCCTCGCTATTTAGGTCTGCGGGTAGTCATTGCAAAAAGTTTTGCGCGCATCCATTGGCAAAATCTGATCAATTTTGGCATTTTACCTTTGGTTTTTAAAAATTCTAAAGATTACGATTTAATCCATTTAGATGATGTTGTTGAAATCAAAAACTTGCCGGACATTCTGAACAAAGAGTCATTAAAAATAAAAATTAATGAGAAAGAAATCGAGGTAGAACAAACCTTGTCCAAACGTCAAATCGAGCTGCTTATTGAGGGTGGATTAATTAATTGGGTGAAAAAAGATCTAAAAAAGAAGAATAAAGCAAAAAATTGATTTCATTTCAATGTCTTGGGTCAAAATGACCGGTGGTATCTTTTTTACAAAAAAGTTTTTTCACGATCAATATTAGTAGCAATAATACATTTCACCCAAAATCCATGTCATTCCCGCGCAGGCGGGAATCCATCTCTCAAACAAAGTCAGGAATTAATTTGATGGATAGATTCCCGCCTGCGCGAGAAGGACACTATATATAAACAAATGAAAGCCATATATAAAATTTTTCCATTAAAAACCCAATAAAGTGACAATACCTCCAGTCAAAATGACCCAACCTATGAGTATCATTGCAGGAACAGTACTCATGAATCGAAGTTTAGTTTTGGTCCTAAAGGTACGATTTGAGTTGGGTTTATGGTTTTATGACTAAAATAATAATGTTGCTTGATATGTAAAAAATTTACGGTGTCGCGCACCCCTGGGTGATGATACAGTCTTTCTAAATAAGGCTGTATCGCTTCATAGTCACTAATTCGCTGCTGATTGGTCTTGAAATGACTGTAATAGACCGCGTCAAAACGAATTAAGGTAGTAAACAAGCGCCAGTCAGCCTCGGTTAACTGCTCACCCAGTAAGTATTTTTGGTTACGTAAACGAGCATCAAGCTCATCTAGTAAAAGAAATAATTTGATGTATGCCTCTTCATAGGCCTCCTGAGTTGTCGCAAATCCACAACGATAAACTCCATTGTTAATGGCACTATAAATTCGATCATTCAGGGCATCAATTTCCACTCGAAGTGGTTCTGGGTAAAAATCCTGCTCATCACCAGTTAGATGATTAAATGCATAATTAAGCTGACGAATAATTTCAGCTGACTCATTACTAACTATAGTTTTTTCTTTTCTATCCCATAAAACAGGAACAGTTACCCTGCCGGTGTATTTGTTGTCAGCTTTAACATAAAGTTGATATAAGTAGTCCAACCCATAAAGACTATCTCCCGTAGCACCCATTTCTTTTTTAAACGCCCACCCCTTTTCAAGCATATGGGGATGCACTATAGAGACATCAATATAATCTTCCAGTTTTTTGAGTTTTCTAAAAATCAAAGTACGGTGCGCCCAGGGACAAGCAAGTGATACATACAAATGGTAACGTCCTTTTTCAGCAGGAAATCGAGCATGGGGATCATTACTAATCGCGGAATGAAATTGAGTGGGTTCTCGTTTGAACGCCCCTCCAGTTTTGGAGGTATCATACCAAACATCATGCCATTGACCATCAACGAGAAGTCCCATGCTTTTTTCCTTATGAATTCATTATAGTAACACTACACAATCAGTTTATATCAGGACAACTGCTTTTTTAGCAATCATAGATTAATATTGATACCGATATCAGAAAATAATAGCACAGGAATTATTCAATTAATTCTTACCTTTTATCAGGATAACTCTGCTGTTGTCATGTTATGATGCATTACTCAAATCATTTTGATCCATTAATGAATAGAAAAATAATATGCGTTGGCGGCATAAGCATTGATCGAAAATTAACATCAATTCATAAATTGCAATTGGGGACATCTAACCCCGTTTCATCGATATCAACATTTGGCGGTGTTGCTCATAATGTAGCCAAAAATCTTGCATTATTGACTAACAATGTGCATATCTACAGCGTGGTAGGCCAAGATAACAATGGATTAGAGGCCATTGCTAATTTAAAAAGCATGAATGTCGGAATCGAAAATATTCTCACAATTCATGGTAAACCCACAGCTCATTATGATGTTCTTCTCGATGAAGAAGGAGAACTATTTCTTGCTTTAGCGGACATGGAAATTTTTGACCATGTCCCATTAGATCAATTCACGCAATCTTGGTGTGAATGGAATAATGAAGAGATTGTTTTTCTGGATACCAATTTACCCCATGCAATCATTGAATATGCAATGCAAATAGCACGCACCCAAAATATCAAGCTATGCATTGATCCTGTTTCTGTAATCAAAGCCCAAAAATTGCCTCCCTGTCTGGATAATCTTTTTCTGTTGAAACCAGATCGTTTCGAGGCAGAAGTATTGACTCAATCCCATATTCATTCAGTATCTGATTGCATCAAAGCTGGACAATTGTTGTTAGATAAAGGCGTTAGGAATTGCATCATCAGTTTGGGAAAAGCCGGATATGTGATTGTTAACGAAACCGTCCAAAAACATGTTCCAGCATTTTTTATCGATCCAATAGTCGATGTCAGTGGAGCTGGTGATGCCTTTATTGCAGGGATCCTCTATGAGTTGAAACAGAACAAACCAATTATTGATGCCTGTCAAACAGGGGCAGCAATGGCCGCCTTAACCGTACAATCCTGTCACACTGTAAATGAGCAGATAAATTATGAAGCATTAAGAACTATTCAGTTAAACCATTCAATAAGAGAAATACATCATGAAGCAATTTTTTGAATACTCCCCAGAAGTAAAATCAGCACTCGAGCATAAAAAGCCGATACTGGCATTAGAGTCGACGATTATTTCCCATGGCATGCCTTATCCTGATAATTATGAAACCGCGCAAGCAGTGGAGCAGATTGTACGTGAACACGATGTCACACCCGCAACCATTGCGGTGATTGATGGGAAAATCAAAATTGGTTTAACAGCAAGTGAATTGCAGCAATTTGCAAACAATACAGAGGTTTTGAAAGCAAGCCGGCGCGATTTACCTTTTATGGTGGTCAATAGACATTCTGCCGGAACAACTGTTGCTGCAACCTTATTTTGTGCTGCCAAAGCAGGCATTAAATTATTCGCTACTGGAGGGATTGGAGGGGTCCATCGAGGTGATGCACAGGATATTTCCGCTGATCTCATTGAAATTTCCAGAACACCCATTGCTGTGATTTGTGCAGGTGCAAAAGCCATACTTGACCTGCCGCGTACTTTGGAATTTTTAGAAATGATGAGTGTACCTGTCATCGGATATCGCACCCAAGTATTACCTGCGTTTTATACAGACTCAACCCATTATCCTTTGTCAACCTGGGTAGAAGATGTACCAAATCTTGCTCATATATTAACTGCTCATTGGGATATAGGTATGTCTTCAGGGGTTTTAATCACCAACCCAATTCCTGCGGAGTTTAATATTCCACACGAGGTGATTGAGCCAGTAATTATGAATGCCATACAAAAAGCTGAGCAAAATAATATTTCAGGAAAAGCATTAACACCATTTCTCTTAGCTGAAGTAGCTCAGCTCACACAAGGCAAAAGTTTGCTTGCCAATATTGCGTTAATTAAAAACAATGCATGCCTGGGTGCAGAACTTGCACGCATTATTTATTCGGGAAGGAATGTGGAATGACTATTCACGAAACTAACATCTGAATTGTAACCCGGGTGAGCGCAGCGGAACCTGGGATTTGAGAATCAGTTTTTCCCTGGTTTCGCTGCATTCATATCATTTAGTACATTAATTCATAGTGCGTTCGACCATACAAGCACCAATCGTATCGCTTGTTCGTTCTTTGGCCACTAAAACCCCTTTTTCAGATGCATAATTCATATCTAGAGGATTACATATCATAGCTCGAACCAATCGTGCCCCCTTCCCAGGCATCCCCGCATGCATTACTTTTTTATTATCGATAAGCAATACATCCCCTTTTTTCCACAAGCAAGATGAATAATAGTTTCGCATGAGTTGTGCGAGATCTTTAACCTCTTTGTCGCTAAAGCAACTTCCCACTTTCGCTGTCTTTGCTGGTAAGCATTTGCTTTTTCTACTCGCTTTAAAATTAGACAATTTTGTCCGTACAATCTTATATGCGTTTTTGGGTGAATTAAAAAAGGAAATACATCCAATGGCGAGTAATTCGACTAAATTGAACATTGAAGTTGGCAAGCGCCAAAAAAATCGATGCCAAAACCAAACCGGTCCTTTATAGTCATCCATAAAACACTTTCGCAGTTCATAATTAAGTGTAGGTAGCTCAAACATATTGATTTGCAATGCCTTTTCTTGAGTAAGAGGATGCTCCCATACACTCGGTTTATACATATATACAAACTGCTCCTCTCCCTCGCCAACAATAGGGAGATTGAATTTTTGGCATATTATTTTTACTGCATCGTGAGTAATTTGATATCGTTCAGCAATTTCGGCAACAGACCATTTGCAAACAAAAAAGGAATTATTTTCTAGTTTTTGTTTCAAGTCATCATGCAAATGACTGTAGATTTTTTGTGTATTAATTAAACCGGTTTCACCACCTAATTCTGATGGTTGAAAACAACAAAAACAAAGATAACTCGGAACATCAGTAGAATAATAATTTTCAGAATGAAAACCACCTAAATACAATGTTCCGCCAGTTTTATAAACAGAATTAGTGTGTAGAACAAATTGGAGATTATCAACATGAACTCGACCATTTTCAGACATAAACGCTTCACTGATACCGCGAAATTCCGGGATACTCAAAACAACCTTTTCGAATTGTTCGTCTGTATTGATGTCAAAGCCTCTTAAAAGAACCGCTCCATAATGAGCCATATCTTCAATAATTTGACGGGAATTGGATATAAGAAACTGCTGCAAAAACTCAATGTCTGTAGCGTTATTTGCCTCAATAACCAGAGGCATTTCATGTTCTTCAGATAAGATGAGTCGCTCATCTTGCTGGAGAAATCGTGTAACTACTCCTTGATATTCCGTGCGCATCCCTATAATTTCCTTATAAAATGACCATAAAACTATAACATAAAAAAACGTGCGAAGATAAATGCAGCCTATTTGGAACAATTCTTCATTTGAAGTTTAATTATTGCGAATCATGATTAATCAATAAGTAATTGATGCACTTTTTCCCCTCTGAGGGGAAAAGGAGTTCTTCAGGTTAGAATGTTTGTGGAGAGTGTTATTGCTAATTTGAACTCTTGGTCCTCATAAAAAGCTGGCCAAGCTTTAATAAATAGCAGTAAATTTTTATTAGGAACAAGATACTTACCTCTAATATTCAGCTGAGTCATTGGATCAGGAATTGGAATTGTATTACTCACCGTAGGCAGATCAAGTTGTTTCTTTTTTACCCATATTTCTATGGAGGTTTTCTCATAGGAATGCCCACTCGGACTTAAAACAGGATCGTTCATTGTTTCAGAAAGTATTGGATCTTTAATATCCTCATCAACTTTCTGTAATTTAGTCCAATATTCTTCAGGCTTCAAAGAAGTTGCAGAAATATAGTTAATAATTGTTTTGAGCTTAATATTTGGATAAAAATCAGTTCCTTCTTTCAAATCAGGATATTTTTCCAATAAAGAGTCACGCTCATAGGAAATACCATCACTAACTCGTGTCACTGGGTCTTTCATTACCTTCATCTGCCCCGTCTTTAATATCGTAATCGGGCAAGTTAGTGCAATAATTATTCCTTCTGGTAAAGTAACTACTGTGGATTCCAATTTTGAATCCAAAACTTCTTGTTTGGGTTTTGGTGCATCAATATGGTAACTTGTGTAACCTTTTAATTTTGTTTGTTGCCCGGCTTTCGGATTAATTCTATTTTCTACATAATATCCATTCTCAGAGAGAATTTTTAATAATCCAGGAAGATGAGGTTTTGCTTTTTCGTCCGTCATATCGATAAAACCACCCACTGAATCAACAACGGCAAGAAACATATCGCTCTCGGGAAGAAAATTATTTACAATCCATCCTTCATGATTTGATAACATATAGCGCTGAGGGGCATTAATTACCCATAGAGATAATTGTTTATCCCAGCTAAGCGATTGAACTGTAAGCAAACCTTCTACTCGGCTATCACGGATTAGCCATAGCTTATCGCCATTTTGTTGTAACTTGGTGAGCATTGAGAAATCAGGCTGAATCTTTAGCCATTCAACCTTAGAGATAAGCATTTTATTGGTTTCATCAGGTTCCATTTTACCGTAGATAAAAATATCCGCATCGTTACTTGCTTCGATCTTTAGCTCCATTGTTCCTCCTCATTATCAAGTTGAGTCATAATCTTTAAACTGGCACAGGATGTATTTTCGAATAAAAGACTACACTTTAATCTAGGGCGCAATTTCAACTTTTTTGATCAACATTTATAAACATTAACAAGATAGACTATAGAATAAAAAATGAATGAGCATTCTCTGTCGTAGAGAAAAAAATGCAGTTCATATTAAACATTTATTACCCCTAAAGTCCGAGGATAGTATCGTGACTTTAGGGTGAGACAGGACTATCTATTTGTTACTTAATGTGACAGCGGCTTGCGAATCATGAGCCTCTTCTGTTTCTGGGGAGTGGCCCTTTTCTTGCCACCAATATTGTAATTTTTGACAACCATGAAGTGCTGCTCTATATAAATCGGGAAGGATGGATACAATGGCATCAAGAAAATCAGAAAAACCACCTTTATTATAGCCGTAAATGCAACGGCTAAATTCCGCACCTTTTTTACTTAGCGCAATCGTATCGTCTTTTTTAGAGAAGAATCGATTTGGTTCGAAACCTAATTGAAATTTTTTTTCATATTCTTGTAATTCTTGAGCAAATTCATCTTCAATGTCATCCGCAATAAGATGTTTTACTTGCTTTTCAGTAAGAACAGGATAAAGCACTGCCATCATATCACGTATTGATTCATTCGTTGTCAAATTGCTTACTTTGCTGTTACGTTTTTTCCCATCTTCACCTAGACTCCAATTACACGCACTGACTAAAAGAGCTAAAGATTCTTGATATTCAGTATATGCAGTAGCACGTTGGTAGATAAAATAAGCGGTTGCCCCCCAGCCTATCCAACCTAAAAAACCAATTACCGGCAGAAAAGATAAGGCGCTTGCGGTTACACCAAAGACAACACTTCCTATGATTTTTTGATCGATACTCTTGAGTTGTGAGGATTTTTCTCTTACCAGCGCAGTACAATTCTTTAAAAACTCGATATGATTGGAGCTGTTAACTCGGAAGTGCTGCCCTTCTTTAATAGTAACACCGAGTACGTTTCCATCAGCTGCATAAGCTCCTTTTGCAATTGTAAAATAATTTTGTGACTCCAATTGCAGCTTACTAAGATCACTGTTAATACTCAATTGAGACATTGAGGTATAAGGAAGTTTGTCTATTATCCCTAAAGTTGCTAATACTGATGACATTTTAGTCTACTCATAAATAAAAAAAGCATTCTAAATTTAATTGAGCACAATGACAATGAATAAATGTGCAAAATAATGCTAGCTAAGTAACTTCTTGATTTATTATTTTTTTTCTTTTGAAGTGGAGTAAATTGTCTTATTTAAGCCACAGGGAAATTACGAGTTTGTTTATTAAATGAAGGCAATTTACGCTTAGTTTTTTTTGATGATTAATTGTCTAATATCAGATGCTATTTCACGGATTGTTTTTTCCTTATGGATGTCGTTACGAATATCAAGATCAAACTCATCTTCTAAGTCAAAAAATAAATTAACTAAATCCAGAGAACGAGGAACAATTTGGTCGATTGATTGATCCAAATCAATTTCTTCAGGGGAGATTTCTTGGGTTCTTGCAATTAAATTTATAACACGATTTTCTATTGTTTGCGTCATAAAAAAATCCTTTTTTTATTCTCTAATTTGATTAATACATTCATATAGAGTATACAGCCAGCTATCGTCCAACTCCATTAATATTTATCCTGTCAATCCATTGTAAACATTTCTCGTATATCCTGATATTTAGCTCATTTAAAAACCAAATCGTTTGAAGCACTGAGCACCTAATGATTTCATCGCAGTGCATTGAATTATTGTAGTTGTCGCGGCTGCGTCATTTGCAATTTGAATGACATAGGACTGTCCATTGGAACATGCGATATTCCAATAGGCTGCATCATTGAGATCAACTCCCTGATAAAAAGATTCAATAGCAATACACGGCTCGCCTGCTGAGTTGATAATACCACTTAGTATTTGTGTTTTTTGCTCTGATGTTCTGCTTAATAAAATATCATTGGCAATATTGGCATAATCGCAAGAAGTAAATGCCAAGAGGAAAAGCATCATCATAGACTTACTCATAATGCATCCTTAAAATTGAATCGCATCGCCACAGCAAGATTTAGGTCTATATGATGTTATTGTAGGATATGGAATGGATTTCTCCATTTAATTCATGAAATGGCTCATCAGAATATTTAAGAATTATCCACAAGTGACAAGGAGAAAAAGCATCCTAACACTTTATCTCCTGCAAATCTCTTAAAACCTAGCGTTCATCACAGACAGTATAATACCCATGGCGAAAAGGATTACTGCGTGATCTAAATTTATAATCGCGACAACGTTGGCCATGATCATCGCTATACCGCCTATCTAATCGAAATGAAAAATCACCGAAATTCATATCTTGTTGCCATTCTCGTTCTTGACGCGCCCTATCTTCTTCATCCATTTGTTTTAAAAATTTACTAAGCTTGCTAGCATGGCCTACTGTAAAGAGAGAGGTAATGAGTAGAAGCAAGATTATTTTTTTCATAAATAGATCCTAAATAAAGCAGAAAGAGCGTTATTAAACCATATTTTGCCTAAATAAACAAAATTTGAGCGGAGGAAGGCAAAGAGGATGTATACTAGAAGAGACTAAAGATCACTGAATAATAAGGATTTTTATATGCTAGAACAGCCTTTTAAAATAACGAAACTTTTTATTTTGCTCAGTATGATACTTTATCTTTTGGTACTCTCTGCGATTCAATATCCTTTGACCACCTTACTCAAAGCAATTCCCATTGCTTTGTTGATGTTATTTACTGTTCAAATTAATCCACAAAGACAAGTAAAAACGTTATTACTCTGTGCCTTAGGCTTTTCAATAATTGGTGATGTCTTTTTGACTCTTCCAGTAAAGATTGCACTGCAACTAGGAATCCTGGCGTTTATGGGCGCACATTGCATGTACATTAGTATCTTTTTAAAAAGAATGCGATTTCAACGAAAAAACTTGCTTTCTTTTTTGCCAATTTTAGTCTTTGTCCTGATAAGCTTTTACTTTTTATCTCCGCATCTAGGGGAAATGAAAAAACCAGTAGCCATTTATTTATGCCTGTTGACCTTAATGGTATTTTGTTCCTTTCAAGTAAAACAGCAATCACTGTTGATACGGACAGGAGCTTGTCTTTTTCTACTGTCTGATTTTGTTTTGTCTTTAGACTTATTTGTATTTTCTGGTAATAAGCTAACAGCTATTTTAATTATGTTTCTTTATTACGCCGCCCAGTTTTTGTTAGTAATAGGAATTACCAGGCCCAAAGAGCAAATTTCTACAATTTGCGCTACGCGTGTTAATAAAAAAAACAAATAGCAACCTTTCTAAAAATCGCATATAAAATGTAAAAAACATATAGTTAACTTTTTTAATATGGCTCAGTTTAATGAAAACAGGACATATTGGAACTAATGGAAATTCAAAGATGTTAAGCCTTAATGAAATTCAAGAAACGCTAGAACAAGATGCAGTAGCCCAGATTAAAGAATCCCTTTTAAATGAATTAAAACAATCTATTCTGAAAGACAGTACGATTACACCAGATATAAAAACATTGTTATTGTTCGAATTAACAAAGCACTTACTTGATATTGAACTGGATAAGACAGTGATTACAGGTAAACAAAAAATTACAGATATACATACTCCTATTCCAACATCGATTAGCAAGAGAGAACAAAACAGTTCCGTTGAGACAACAAATACAGGTGAAAATAGCACACCAAACAACCATTCAATGAGAAAAAATTCAGGACTGCATAAAAAATTGAGGCTTAATTTAGACGAACAAAAAAAAGAAGAGTGTCCAAAAGAACAAAAATCACCAAAAAATAAATGTGAAACGACAACAGCAAAATCAAGCGAAGCGCACTCAAACTCTCAGTCTCCGGCACGAAGAAACTCTGGTAGTCCAAGATGGTTACTTTCAGGAAGTAATGCTTCACCAAAACGACAAAAATCACTACCAAACACTCATGCCAAAAAAAAAGAATCACCCAAAAACAATGATTTTCTTGAACAACTCCCTATAAGTAAGGAAACTTTTCAACAATATCTTAGTTTTGCAAAAACCTACTTAAGAGAGAGAGATAAAAACATTCATGTCATGCATGATGAAGATCGGCCTGATGTACAACTTATTGTCACACCTCACAGAGATATGAAAAACAATAGAGAGCTCCCAGAGAAGACTGTTATTTTAATTAATAAAAAAGAAATTGAGGGATGCGGTGCTAACAAAGTAATTAAAGGTTATGAATTGATCAATCGAAATTTTCTTGCAGTAAAAATACTCAATTCAGCAGTAACTCCTGAAGTACGTGACATCGAAATGGAAAATCTGACAAAGCGAGGATGGTTTTATGGCTGTTATAAATTAAATCAAGGTGAATTTGCCATAGCTATGAAACGAATTCCTGGAGATACTTTATTACAATTTCTCTATGTTATTGATCATGAGGTTTCGCAAGATGACATCTACTCGAGTCATTATCTAGGCAAAAAAAATCTTAGTGTTGATTTACAATATAAGATAATACTTCATTTGATGAAAGAAGTATTAAAACTTCATGAACAGTTTCAATTATTACATCGAGATCTAAAACCTGCAAACATTAAGGTATACTTTAAAAATGGGGAAATAAAGATACGCCTAATCGATTTTGGAGATGCTGTTGCTTTAGGTTCTAATATAAAAGAGCTTTGTGGGACCGAAGGTTACACAGATCCTGAAATTAGCAGTATTGACAATCAACAACCCTACAAAAAAGACCATGATATTTTTTCTCTAGGTATTATTATTGCTGAAATTCTTACAAAAAATAATTATCAACAAGCAATTAAAGAACATAAAAAGCAATTCACGACTGAAATAGTTACTCCCAGAATGTCGGATACGCAAATGAAAGCGCAAATGGATGATGTTTTTAAACCAGAAGTAATTCCTGATCACTATAATAGCTATCAAGATCATCAGAATAATATGCAAAATTTCATGCTTCAAGAGCTCAAAAAACTAGCAATAAAAATGGTGGTTACACGATTGAGAAATTCTTCCCTCAAGGAAGAAATCGAAAGGCTTGAAGATCTAGAAAAGGATAGTCTAAAATTCTCCAAAAAAATGGAGTCATTTTTTGAAAGTAAAAGCAATACCCAGGCTTCGTTAAATAAAATGAATATCAAGTTCAATGCCGGGCTTTTCTTTCCTCAAAAAGAATTTACAATAAGCTCACCTCAGGATGCCACAGAGTGCTTCAAAAGCATGCATTCAGCAACTGATGAAGCGAATTATAAATTATTTATCTAGTATTTAGATACCATATAAGCATGGGATTGGTGATATTAATCGGTCAATCCCAGATGGGATTTCATAGACACGAGTTATATGTGAGTATCTGCTTTATTAATTGTGACTTTTTGACACGCTGAATTCTTAGGCTTAATATACATAGCTTAAATGCCTTAAGATTGCATATCTGTTGATGTTTCTGCAGTTAAGCAACAAAGCTCAGGATGGGTTTGAAATGCGTAAATTGCTGCTCGTTGGTTTGGCTCTTTTCCTGCTCGCAGCCTGCGAAAAAGAAAATAATACCTTTAGTGGATATATTGATACTGATCTTGTTTATTTGTCTGCAGATTTTGGCGGACGACTGACTGAATTAGCCGTATTAAAGGGGCAGTTAGTCAAAAATAATCAATTCCTATTCAAGCTCGAGCAAACCAGCGAACGTTATAATGTCAAAATGAGCAAATTAACTCAAAAAGATCTGCATGCTCAACGCCAACAAATTTTGACCCAGCTCAACTACAATGAAATCAACTATCGGCGTACCCTGGAAATGCGTAAGCAAAATGCAGCAAGCCAAAATGATCTTGATGCGGCTCAGAGAGATTTAAACATTTCAAAAGAACAACTTAATGATATTGATTTTAGAATCAAGAACAATCAGGTTGATACTGCCGACAAAAAATGGCAGATGACGCGCAAGGAAAATTTTGCACCAGAATTAGGCATTATATTTGATACTTATTATTCAAGAGGTGAGTTCGTCCAAGCAGGAGCACCTGTACTTTCCTTAATTACCAAAAATAATATTAAAGCTATATTTTTCGTTCCTGAAGAACAACTTGCTCAATTACGCCTTAATGAGCACGTTAAGATTAAGACCGACAACAATGAACATTTTGCTGAAGGACATATTTTCTATATTTCAAATATTGCTGAATACACTCCCCCCATTATTTATTCCCGTGAGGAACGTCAACGTCTTGTATTCAGAATCGAAGCAAAAATTGATTCGCCTGACCTGGAAAAAATTCATCTCGGTCAACCTGTTACCTTGGAATTAGCTTGATGAGTGATTTTGTAATTGATGTAAAACAATTAACAAAAGTATTCGATAACAAAATCGCGGTGGATCACATTAATCTACAAGTAGAAAAGGGATCCATCTTTGGCTTTCTTGGCTCAAATGGGAGTGGCAAAACTACGACTATTCGGATGATCTGCGGTCTTTTAACGCCCACAGATGGAGCAGGATCTTGTCTTGGATATGATATTAAAACCCAAAGCAATGAGATCAAAAAACGTACCGGTTATATGCCTCAAAAATTCAGTTTTTATACAGGCTTGACTGTTCATGAAAACCTTCGCTTCATTGCCGATATCTTTCAGATAAAGAATTCGGCGCAAGCAATAGAAGAAATGATCCAGGAGCTCGGGCTTGAAGACTATCGAAAAGTGCAAGCTGCGAATTTATCGGGAGGATGGAAACAACGCCTAGCCTTAGCATGCAGTTTACTGCATAAACCTCAATTATTATTCTTGGATGAACCTACAGCAGGCGTTGATCCTAAAGCACGTAAAGAATTTTGGGACTATTTACATAAAATTTCCTCACGCGACAGTACCACAATTCTGGTAACGACTCATTACATGGATGAGGCCGAAAAGTGCACCGACTTGGCCTATATTAATTTAGGAAAGCTATTGTTTACAGGCAGCACAAAAAACTTAATTCCGCAGTCAAAAGTCAAAACATATGCAGTGGAAGTTGCTAGAAAAGAACAAAATGAACTAATGGAAAAACTGCTTGATTCATACCCAAAACTATTAGCTTCCATCGTAAATAACGAGCTGCGAATTTCATCACGCAATCATGACTTGTTGGAGCGAGTCATTCAAGAAAACAGCGATCTGTCATTTAGGGAGATCACACCGTCTTTTGAAGAGGTTTTTATCGGATTAATGCGATGAACTATAAATATCTAGCACCAGGAATATCTCTAACTCGTCTGGCTGGTTTAATACGTAAAGAATTTATTCTTGTCACTCGCGATCGAGGCACAATCGCGATGCTTGCCATTTTACCGATTATGTTGCTCATTCTTTTTGGCTTTGCTATTCAATTCGATCCAAAGCATCTGCCTACTACCATTATCAGCTATGATAACTCACCATTGACTAGAAGCTATGTCAGCGCCCTTGAAGCATCAGGATATTTTAAAGTAACTAATGAACTATTAGATGAAGATAAGAAGAATCAAGATTTAGCGAATGGAAAAATAAGCTTCGCTTTTACCATTCCTCCTGATTTTACTCGGAAGTACATTCGTAAAGAAAACCCCCAGTTACTGGTTGAAATCGATGGCTCAGATCCTGGAAGCAGTGCCAGTGCACTGAGCAATGCACTACCAATATTGAATCAAACCCTGAATTCGTTTAATCAACAAGGTTTAGGCTTACCTTCTCCAACTCATGTCGATAGAAGCGTCAACCTCACCATCCACCGCCTCTATAACGAATCAAATACAAGTTCTTATAATATCGTTCCTGGCTTAATCGGTGTGTTACTTACCCTGACTATGGTAATGCTTACTTCAACCGCCATCACATCAGAAAAAGAATCTGGTACCATGGAAATGCTCTTAAGTACTCCATTAAAACCATTGGAGATTATCCTTGGTAAAGTAATCCCATACATTGTTTTAGGATATTTACAACTCACCAGTGTTCTTATTTTTGGCAAGTTATTAATTCATATTCCTACCGAAGGAAGCCTTCTGCTGCTTTATATAGCCGTTGCGCCATTTATTATCGCAAATTTAATGGTAGGCATGATTTTTTCCACCATCGCCCAGATGCCGATGCAGGCAATGCAATTGAGTGTCTTTTATCAATTACCCTCTATGTTTCTATCAGGTTATATTTTTTCTTTCTATGGCATGCCCACGTGGGCACAATTCATAGGATATTGCCTGCCTATGACCTACTTTGTGCGAATTACGCGCGGGATTTTACTAAAGGGTAATACACTCGCACAAATTGTCCCTAACATTTTACCTATTTTATTGATCGCTTTTATTTTGATTCTTTTGACAGGGAAAATATTTAGAACAAAGCTCGACTAATTAAATTTATTTAAAATTGGCCAAATTATGAAACCAAAAATCATCTTGCTCAATCTATTTGCCATATTACTTGGAGGCTGTTGTAAAAACTGCATTACTCATGAAAAAGTGAACTATCCTAACGGCACACGTAGTGGAGTAAAATACATCAGCAACCAAGCCGATTTAAGTCGTGTCGCATGGTGGAAAAAGCTGCATGACCCAAAGCTTAATCAGCTTATAACCCAAGCTCTAGCCTGTAATAATACGATTAGAAGTTCCCATGCGACAATTGAGCAAGCACAAGCGCAACTTAAAGCGGCTCAATATGCATGGATACCAACTCTGGATGCAAGCGCTACTGGTTTTACAGGTGGAACCTGGAATACCCATATTACTCCCCAAGAGCAATTAGCCAATAATACGTTTTTTGCAAACCGTTCCAACCTGAGATTTAGAGGATACAACGCTGGATTTGTTCCAGGCTACACCTTAAATATCTTAAATAATATTAGTAATATTAAAGCAGCCAAAGCCTCTTTAGCGATGGAAGAGGCTCAAGCTCAATCAATAAAATTAGGGATTATTAGCCAAATGAGCGGTGCTTACTTTATGCTCTTGAGTCAACGAGAGCAATTGGCGGTAGAGAATGCTCTGAGTCGTGATTTGAGGAAACTACATCAGCTGGAACAGATTCGATTCCAAAAAGGCGCCAGCAACATCGAAGCCATCACCAATGTCGATCAACAGATTGCACAGGAGGAGGCAAAGATTCCTCAAATTGAAAATATAGTGGCGCAAAGCGAAAATACCATTCACCTCTTACTGAATCAAAACCCCGGTCCTATCGCTACCCATCGTAGCTTATTTTCATTAAATGTAAGTCATCTGATTCCTAAATCATTACCCTCAGCAGTTTTAAAAAATCGCCCTGACATTATGATTGCTTTAAGTAACCTGAAGATGGCCCAGGCGCAAATTGGAGTAGCCTATTCTGCTTTTTTTCCAACGATTACCCTGACTAGCTTAATTGGTGGTGCATCGGTTGATTTAACACATCTTTTAAAATTGAGTACTAACCTTTGGGTTGCTGAGGCCATTGCTTCAACAAAAATATTTAATGCCAGTTCCTATCAAAATATCAAATCAGCTCAGGCTGGATTCAAAGCAATCAATTTTGATTACTTGAACACTCTTCACTCAGCATTCGCAGATGTTGATGATGCGCTTACAACCGAGCAGAAAAACAATTTATCTTATTTACAAACTCAAAAAGGTTATTTGGCAGCTCAAAAAGCATATGCGATTGCACTTGCCCAGTATAAAGCTGGGGCAAAAGATTATCGCAATGTAATCAATGCAAAAATAAATCTTGATCGAAGTAAGTTAAGTTTAATTCAAGAAAAAGCTCAATTACTCGATAGCATTGTGCAAGTATATAATGCTGTTGCAGGAGGATATGATGTAGCTTAACTTACTGATATGTTTGCCTGATTGAAACGCCACCGTGAATCTGACGATACCTCAAACAGCGGAGTTCGGAATAATATCTATTTTTTATCCCAGGTTCCGCTACTTCGCTCTTCAATCACGCTTTTTCATCAAGCGCGTGCTCAACCGCCTTGATCAATCTCCCTGCTTCTGGAGAAGTAGTTGAATAGAAATAGTCAATAAGCTCGCCGTGACGATTGATAAGATATTTATGAAAATTCCATTTCGGTGCCGTGCCAAACCCTAATTTCTGTCTGGCCCACAGATAAAAAGGATGCGCATTTTTTCCTGAAACCACCTCTTTAGCAGCCATCGGAAAAGTTACACCATAATTAACCTGGCAAAAACTAGCAATTTCTTGCTCAGTACCTGGTTCTTGGCCACCAAAATCGTTTGCAGGAACTCCAAGTATGACTAAACCCCTATCTTTATAGGTTTCATAAAGTTTCTCTAGGCTTGCATATTGAGGGGTAAAACCACATTTTGACGCCGTATTCACTACGATTAACACCTTTCCCTTAAAAGATGACAGGGGTAGGGGTTCATGTCCTCGTAATGTATGAAATGAATAATCATAGGCACTGTCATGATGCGGAGTATCAGCTGCTGATAAATTGGAAGTCATCGTAAACCATCCTAGTATTATGAATGAGAGAAAATACATGCTTATCCCTAATATTATTGAAGCTCAGGACTGCATCAGTTTTGGGAATCAAAATCAATAATATACTATTGAACTTGTAAAGCAAGAATGGAAAATAATCAACTCATGTTGACTCCAGTGAATATTCGAGTGTTGCAAACTAAAGTTCATCATTTAGAATGCCTGTTTCTCCACCTGCAGTCTAATTTTTTCTTGCACTTCATACATCTGTACTTCGTCCTTATAATGAGTTCGCGGCCAGAAAAAACCCTTAAGTCCATCGTGTTTGTTTCTGGGAACAATATGTATATGCAGATGGGGGATGCTTTGGCTAATAGTATTATTCATCGCAATGAAGCTTCCTGCAGCGCCCATCGCTTTTTCAACAGCGACCCCCAATCTTTGCGTGAGTAAAAAAAGAGGGGGGACCACAGAATCAGGCACTTCATACAGTGTTTTAATATGCATTTTAGGGGCTAACAATGTATGGCCGGGAAAAAGAGGCCGAGAGTCCAGAAAGGCGATAAAATGCTCGTCTTCAAAAACAATGAACGATTTTTCTTTTTTTGCCACAATTAAGTCAATTACACATTCATTTGCCATTTTATATCCCTATTTTTATCTTGGGCAAGTAACTACAAAATCAAATAGATAATAATGACGAAGAGCACATAGAACAGTGCATTATACCCAGAAATCACCTCGATTACGGATAAAAAAATACCTAAATATCATTTGCTCTTTCTTATCTAGATGATTTCAGTGCCATACTTTATTATCTGGTTTTTTTAAATAAGATGAGTTGGAGTAACAATATAATGAAAAAATATTCTCTACTTTTGTTCTTAGTGTTTTCTCTGTTTCAATACAATGGCGTCGCATTTTCACTCACCATAACAAGTCCAGACTTTAAAATGAATTCACTCATTCCAGACCAGTATACGTGTTCAGGAGCAGATCAATCCCCACCCTTGGCTTGGACCAATATTCCCCCCCAAACACAATCGTTTGCGCTGATTGTAGATGATCCGGATTCGCCTGAAGGCGTCTGGACACACTGGATTCTATTTAATATACCTCCCTCTGTAAATGAATTAGACGCTGGAAGCCCAGTTCCTTCAGGAGCTGCAAATGCAAAAAACAGTTGGGATGGCTTAGGATATCGAGGTCCTTGCCCTCCTTTTGGAATTGCTCATAGCTATCATTTTAAATTATATGCTCTGGATACGGTATTAAGTTTGGGAGATGGCACAACGCGAGATTTAGTATTGAATGCCATGACTGGGCATGTTATCGGTGAAGCTGAATTAGTCGGACTTTACCAGAGATTTAAACAATAAAGCCTGCGGTTGTATAGCATAAATTGAACCTGGGTACAGCAAAGCGGAATCCAGGTTTGCTTCGCTGCACACAGGCTACAATTACTCATTTAACTAGTATGGCTTTAGTAATATCACTTTTCTGCATGAAATGAATCTGCCCGAGCCACTCCTTTTTTGACAAAATTCAAATCAGAATTGATAATTAATTATCAATTTTAAAATCATTTCACTACTTTTCTGAGAGCATGACATGAATGCTGAACTTTTTTTTACAATAAATCGTGTCAACTCTGTTCCGCTTTATTTATTATCTCCAAAGCAATTACAGGATAAAAATGTAACATTAACCCCTGTTGAGCGTAATTACTTTGTCCAAACTCAATTTAATGGGGCAATTGGCGAATATTGCTTCTTTCATAACTCTGAAGGATTATTAGAGAAAGTCTATATTGGGACTGGTAATGAAAATCAAATATTAGCGATGGCTCATGCCGCTTTATTATTGCCAGCAAACCATTACCAACTGCAAGAAACATGCTCTGAAGAAGCCGCCTTATATTGGGCGTTAGCTCAATATCGATTTGACCAATACAAAAAAGATTCAACTTCTCCTCGAGTCTTGGTAGTTGAGTCACAAATGTTCTCTGAGCTAATCGATTTAACTCAAGCTCACTTTTTAGTACGTGATCTAATCAATCAACCGGCGAGTGATATGGGGCCTAAAGAAATGGCAAATAGGGTTGCGGCATTAGCTGCAGAGAATTGCGCACAATTCAAACAATGGATTGGTGATGAACTGCTACAGGCCAATTTTCCTGCCATTCATGCGGTTGGTCGTGCCGCCCAACAAGAACCACGTCTGCTCTCCTTAATCTGGGGTGATGAAAACAATCCTCGTATCACCCTAATAGGCAAAGGCGTTTGTTTCGATACGGGGGGATTGAATCTTAAATCCCCATATGGGATGCGAATAATGAAGAAAGACATGGGCGGTGCAGCACATGTGATAGGCCTTGCTCACTGGATCATGAAACGAAATGTACCTATTCGTTTGCATGTCCTTATTCCCGTGGTCGAAAATGCTATTGGTCCTAATGCTCTTAGACCTGGTGATGTTTTAACTATGCGCAATGGATTAACTGTAGAAATCGATAATACAGATGCAGAAGGACGTCTAATTTTAGCCGATGTTTTGGTAAAAGCCTGTGAAGAAGAACCCGAGTTATTGATTGACTTTGCTACCTTATCCTCCTCCGCTCGTGTTTCTGTAGGAACTGAAATGTCAGCATTTTTTACTAATAATGAATCTTTAGCCGCGGGAATAATCGATGCGTCCTATAAAGCAGCCGATCCTGTATGGCGTTTGCCTTTATTTGCGGCTTATGAAAAATTTCTGCGCTCATCTCTTGCTGATATGTCAAATTGCAGTGATTATCCTTATGCTGGAGCTATTATCGCGGCATTATTTCTCAAGAGTTACATTACCAAGACAACCCCTTGGGTACATTTTGACATTATGGCATGGAGTGAGCAAAGTACACCCGGAAAACCCGAAGGTGGCGAAGCTATGGGGTTACGTGCGGTTATGGAGTATTTATTGCGTGTTTATGGCTAAGCGTAGCATTGTACTCTCAGGCTACGACGAGTCTAATTTGAATTCCGCTAATGGATAGTAATTTTGCCACCCCTTTTCTGATCTACTTTCTATAAGATGGATCTTGTTAACCGTAACGGCTGGTACAGCCGTTTTTTTTATTGTCTCCAACAGCTCATAGCGCATCCCTCGCCGAATCAATCTACCCAGAGTTAGGTGTCCACGAAATGGCCGCGTTTCAATCGGAATATTTAAAGCAATTAGCGAACTCCCGATTGTATCGGCCAGCATTGCTAAAGTAGCTTGGGGTTGAACAGATACTGAGAGAATCTTAGGATGACGCAAGTTTGGAAACCATTCCAGGGGGCCGAATACAAGTTGAAATGTGGGGACATTTTTTATTGCCGTGCGCACACTTTCAGTCACAGCCATCAACTGCTCTTGCGGTATGTTTCCGAGAAACTGTAATGTGATATGCATTTTTTCTACATGGACCCAGCGAATATATTCTGCAGGCATAATGTGTTGTAGGATCTTTAAACTCCTGAATAAATGAACCTGAGTTTCCTTTGGAAGGAGAATTGCGAAAAAAACTCGTAACGTGTGCATCATTTCCTCATGAGAAATTGATTCATTATTCATTAAATGAAGCATCCTTTAGTATTCTTCATCAAAAGAGCTGATACTATATAGTATAATAATATTGCCCAGGCAAAATTGCATACTCTAAAGACCTTAAAACTCGTTGCATAGAGTAATTGGATATTCAATTTATTGAATCACCAACAAAAAAACGCTTATTTTGCTGCTAGAATAACTATTAAATCAATCACGCTGGCTGAACCGTTTATGAAACTCATCAGGATCAGTACTGAGAAACAGCAGTTAGAAATTAAGCAGCGTTTAATTCGTTTTTTTGGATTCTTATTAATCTTAGGATGTATTTTCGGTTTTTTACTCCTTATGATGCAGTATCAAATTGTATGCAAGCAAAAACAATATAATCAGGCAAATGAGTGCATCCTGAAGCGCTCTATTTATAATTTTTACCACGGCACAACGATTTTAGGTGAATTACGAGAGGCCCGAGTAGAACCTAGCCATGGTAGTAAAGGTGGAACTCTTTTTTCATTGTATTTATATACCGATCATGGTTCAATTAACCTTTCTGCTGGCAGCTCCAGTGGCCAACATGATAAAGAAATTGCTGCCAATGCAATCAATACCTACATAAAAACAAGCATAAAGAAAAGTTTCAACATCCCCTATCCAGCCAATAGGCTTTTTATTTTTCTTGATGCCATTTTCTTTATAGTCGGTTTGTTGTTGCTGTCAATTAAGGATGCAATCATTGTATTTGATAAAACACTACAAACGGTAACAATTAGACACAAGGGACTCTGGGGTCAAATTGAAGAAATTAAATTTCCCTTAACTGATGTTGATAAAGTGATTCTTGAAGAAATGCAAGGATCTAAAGGCTCTATTGTTTACCGTTTGGCTTTAGCGTTTAAAGACAAGCCCCCGTACCCGCTTATCGCAACTTATGATTCTGCATACATCAATAAAGAAAAAATTGCGAATCAATTAAATGAATTTATTCACAGTGAGCCCCCCATCCGCAAGGATGGGTTATAGATAAAGTTTAACCAAGGTGATAGCATTGGTCTTTTATGTTTGAACGTGAATGAAATACCGTCCCGATATTGATGGACTGAGAGCCATTGCAATTATACTGGTCTTAATTTATCACGCAGGACTCTCTTTTTTTCCTTCAGGATTTATAGGGGTCGATGTATTTTTTGTTATCTCTGGCTTTCTCATTACCCGGAGCATCCATAAATCACTCCAAAATCATTCCTTTTCCTTTTTAGAGTTTTACAATCGAAGACTCTGGCGTTTACAACCTGTTTTCATTTGTTTGCTCGTTTTGACAACCATCTTAACTTTGTTGTTTTTTTTACCTGATGATTTAATGCAATACAGCAAAAGCGCGCGCAAAACTTCTTTGTTTTTGTCCAATTTATTCTTTGATAGGACGACAACCGGTTATTTTTCCCCCGACACGCATCAACTTCCCTTACTTCATACATGGTCTCTTTCAATAGAATGGCAATGCTATTTACTTTTGCCAGTCTTTATCTATTGTTTACATCGTTTCTCGCCTAAGAGATATTTGATTCCCATTCTAATTGGATTGACCTTTATCGCTTTGCTTGGTTCCTTATACAATGCCAGAACGTTACCTGCACATACCTATTACTTACTCTCCAGCAGAATCTTTGAGTTTTTAACGGGCTCTTGTGTTGCACTCATCCCAATGACGGTGCGTTCAGTCAATAAATATCTTTTGGATCTTATTGGCGGTATGGCATTAATAATCTTGCTCTATATTGCTAAACTTAATCCCGTGTTAGCAGGTTATCCCGATGTGGGTGCATTTGTTGTTTGCAGTGCAACAGGATTCCTTATTGCCATAGGAAGCTGTTCCCCTAAAAACATCTTAAGCCAATTACTTTCCAGAAAACCTTTAGTGTTCATAGGCCTGTTGTCTTATTCGCTTTACATTTGGCATTGGGTTATTTTCTCAGTTTTAAGATATCAAAGCATTGAAGAAACCCCCATCATTTTATTTGCTGCTTTTGGGCTTATTTTTCTTTTAGCCTATCTCTCGTGGCGTTTTATTGAAAAACCATCAAAGCGCTGGAGGAACATGCAATTTCGTTCTACTTTTACACTTCTGTTATTAGTTCCCATGCTTGTTTTTCACCTAACTGATTATCTGATAAAAAAAAATCATGGGTTTCCTCAGCGTTTTGATGGCGAACTATTAACCGTATATCAGCAATTAGACCAATACAACAACCCAATGAGGGATTTGTGTGTTACCGATCATCTGCATGAAATCAATATGCAATGTCTCGCCGGTGCAAAGAAATCTGATAGTAAACGCGCATTAATGATCGGGGATTCATTTTCGAATCATTATTGGGGTTTTGCGGATGTATTAGGACAAGCTGCAAATGTCTCCATTTTAATGCAAACAGTATCTTCCTGCTTAACCTTGCCTGATATTTATCTCTATAACTGGTGGCACTTTAAAAATCAAGTTTATACACTCTGTCATGAACTAACCCAAAAATATTATCAAATGATTCAAACTAATCATTATGATTATGTCATCATTGGGCAGTTATGGGCTGATTATTTGTCAGAAAACATCATCAATAATTTGAATGATCAACGCTCTTTAATCTTGACCAAAAAGCGACTGGAAGAAGCTTTGGATAAAGCACTTTCAATCATTACTCGCTCGGGAGCAAAACCTGTATTAATTCACGCAACCGCTTTAATGCAAAATAATTTTCATGATTGCGTTTTTAAACATATAAAATTAAGAAGAGCATATACGCCACATGAATGTGATTTTACCTTTTATGAGGATCCATGGTTTCATCAGCTATTTGATCAAATGAAAGATAAGTACCCGCAATTGGTTATAATTGATCCCAAAGAAGTACAATGCGAAAACAATATTTGCAAAGCAGACTTCAATGGTGTTCCAATTTATCGTGATGTAGGTCACATTACTGATTATGCTTCATACCAATTTGGAATGCTTTATTTAAAAAAATTCCCTAATCCTTTGGGCTAATTTTTCTTTGCGACACGACTTATTATTTTTAGTACTGGATTAATAAAACGAAATAGCTTGCTTCTTGTTATAGGATATTTAGGGATTTTTTTTTATTTCAGGATTATATATTGTTCGTTAAAGAAACAGGCACGAAGCATTTATTTCATTAAATACTTTGTGCTAACAATATTTCTGTTGATGACAATGTATTGAGTAGTGCGAGATGGATCAAGATTTGAATAGTACGAACGCATTCAAATCTTGATCGAAGATTAGTTATGCTCTAGCCGGCACTTTTGGTCTGATTCGTTATAATGTTAGGCAAACCATAAACCATGATGGATTTACCAACATCAGCAGAATTAAAATTACCATAACCGCAACCAAGCATAACCAGGCCTTTGGCAACAGACGGTCCTACATACATAGCGCCCTCATCACAGTTCATTTCCTTTAAATAGGCACCTGTTTTGGCATCCAGCGCATACACTGTTCCATAATAGACAGGCCAATAAACAATATCATTGGCATTTGCAGGTACACCATTACTTCTTGCCTTTTGTTGATGAGCCAAAGGAATTTTGCTGCTGTTAGGCATTACATTGACTGGTACCTTAAATTGATTATTTTTGATTACGATGTCAAAATTTAGGCCATACTTAAATCGCTCATCGACCGAATAAAGCTGATCAGGACAACCAGGAGAATTGACATCAACGATCTCTGATTGTGCAGGAAGAGTCTGCCATTTTAGTTGCCCGGTATTCGCGTCAATCGCATTAAGATAGCCTGACATACAGGTTTTTCGACCATTCGCCAATATGGACAAATAATTTACAACCCCTCCAAAGTTAGGCACAATTCCGCCTGCGGAACAAGCGACATAGATCGTTTCATTTTTTGGATCGTAACTTAATCCCCAATGAGTTCCCCCTATAGCGCTTCCTACACATACATCAGCCTTTCTAATAACTTTTCCAGTCTCAGCCTTAATCCAAAATAGCGCCCCTCCCTTATTATGGGAAATAACCACTTTACCTAATGATTTGAGATCAGCCACAATTGGAGAGCTACCGCTAATATCCCAGTCAGGACCAGGAACTGGAACATTGCAAGGTTGATCGATATTCAGCCCACAAGAACCTTGCCAATTATCAAGACCTTGTGTTGGCACATGCCAGGAATAACTGCCATCCTTCATATTCAAAGCAATTATAGAGTTCGATGCAAGCGGTTGTGTAATTCCTAACTGCTTTAATCGAGCTTCTGCTTCTTTCAAACATTCAGTAGCCCCTTTTCCTGTTTGCCCCTTTTGCGTAGTACTAAATTCAGGAGTGGTAATAGACTGCGGTCTTTGCATACATGCACTGGCAAAATCTGGATAATTATAAAGTTGTCCCGAACCATAAATAACCAAACCAAGCTCTGGAATAATAGAAGGGGCACTCGCCCAAACACCACCACCCGCAAACCAAGTACCGGGTTGATAGTTAGCCGGACGTGGTGGAATAGTGAATTGAGTCCACTTAATTGAAGGCATATCTGGAGATAAACCTTGTCCCCCTAAATTCAGGGCGATCATATGCCCTCTAAAAGTCATGGGAAGGTTACCAAAAGCATTATTTAAACTTGAAAAACCAAGATAAGCCGTATTTTTATAGATGCGAGGACTTGCGGTTGTACTTGGTGTAACCGCATCCATTCCAACAGCCACCTCACTTGGGTCAACCAAGTCTATTTGCCACAATTTTTCGCCAGTTTTTGCATCAAGAGCAATTGCAAAGGGAGGGGTTATAAACCATAAACTGGGAGGTAAAGAAAAAATGCTATCAATAGCAGTATATAGCAGTGTACCCTGACCATTACCACGCTCATAATAAGCAGGCGAGGAACGAACAGACGGTGTATAACCAAAAGGAAGAACGAGACCGACTAAAGTACCTACGTTTTGTACCCAAAGTTGATTACATCCTATAAAGTTACCATACTCATCTCGCTGAATTTGATGAGCTCCTATTACTCCAGCAAAACCAGTCCAATATATAGTATCATTTACAATGACTGGTTTGGCACTGTTCGAAAAACTTGATGTATTTGATGGAGTAGGTACAAGACCTTGTGTATAATCAATTTTGCATAATTCCACGATTTTTTTCACATTATCTACAGTAACACCTGAGTTGATATTGTGATGACTATTTTGAATATTTTGTCCCCAGTTGTTCCAATCCGCTAATTCTTTCGTTTTGGTAATCGACAAAATATTGTTCTTATCAGGTTGATAACACTGATTTGGATTAGCACCCCCATCTGGATTTGCCTGGCATAACACTGGACCATAATGTAAACCAGCAATCGGGAGCATGCGTCCAATAATTTTAAATGTAGCCGAACAGCTATCTCCCTTAGACCCTTTAGGCGCCAAGCGACAGGAATTAGTCTGGACAAGACCTGGAGTGGGTTGTAACGCTAAAGTTTTCGACTTTCTTGATTGGTTTTGTACCGTATAAGTAATCGTCGCTGTAACATTTTCAGGAAGAGTCTGTTTGTTATTGCCAGCCTCTAAAGTCATCGTCCACAGAGGCTGTCCCGCCTGTGTAGAGGAGATGCAGCTTAATCCGAGAAAAAAACAAAAGATCGGTAAATTCTTTGTCATACAGTAATCCTTACGCTGTATAGGTTAAATTAAACATTATGCCATTTGTGTATAAATGGTTGAGTGTTATACCAGAGTTCTGGGTTTGACCTTCTGCTCTACCTAGACGACTCTTACCCCAGTCAGAAAACTCATAACCAGCACCTACTTGCCAATTCTGATTCAATGCTTTTTCGATTCCTGCACCCACAGTATAGGTAAAGGCGGTTTGGGAATGGGAAGCAAAATTAGGATTAGGTAACGCTTCAAAAATCTTTGGTGTACTTCTAAAAGAGCGTGCCTCATTAAACCCTACACCAACACTCCCACTCACCCAAGGCATTACTACAAATCCCATATCTGCCAATAACTTCCCTTTCAAGGCAACATGAGTATGCTGAATTTTGTAGCTGTAGGTAAAATTATCAAATTCCGGATCCGCATCATCCCAAATGTCTCCAGCAAGACTTGCATTGGTCGTTGCAGCAACGGCCACTCCGAACTGCCCCTGAATTGTGGGATTAAATGAACGATGCAAACCTAAAAATACCTCAAAATTTGCAAGTGCATCCGTTGATTTATCTGCAGCATAGGTCTTTTCAATATCGGGGGTTAGGAAAATGCTTTGACTTTTACCACCATCTTCCCAAACAGGACCAATACTGAGAGCCCCAACCCAAGGGAATGAAGAAGGTTCAATAGCCCCCATGGTTCCAGCCAAAGAACTTTTTGCCAGAATTCCCGTCAATAAAATTACAGTCGATTTTATTTTCAAAACTCAACTCCTTGTTTTTATAAAATATTTATCTATCCATGAAATTTCAAAATTGGATGTCGAAAAGATAATACTCCTCCAATTTAAAGTATTTTTCTAAAATAATCAAAAAAGCGAATCTACACTCCAATTTCATAAATAGTTTAATTTTTCAGGAAATTAGGTCGCTTATTTTCCTTCTATCCATTTCCACATTAATTTCTTTTTAATAATTTCTACCAAAAACAGATAAGTAATTGTCGCAGCAATCAAAAAAAAGAAATAAGTGGCCGGTAAAGGAACAAATCCCCAAAATTTTGCAAGCGGTGTAAAAGGCAATACTGCAGCAAGCGAGACTATAGATAAGACCATAATGATTAAGGGATTACTGGGTCTACTTTGCCAAGGACTTTTTACCGAGCGAATTACAAATACGACTAATGTTTGTGTAGCCAAAGATTCTACAAACCAGCCGGTTTGAAATAATGCCTCTGTTGCTGCAAAAATCTTCAGCATTACAAAAAAGGTAATAAAATCAAAAATAGAACTTACAGGACCAATATAAAACATAAACTTACGAATAATCGCGATATCCCAATGCTTCGGTTTGCGTGCAAAACTGGGATCTACATTATCGGTTGGAATTACAATTTGCGATGTATCGTATAGAAGATTATTTAAAAGAATTTGCGTTGGTAACATCGGTAAAAAGGGTAAAAAAAGAATCGCACCAGCCATGCTTAGCATATTCCCAAAATTGGAGCTGGTTCCCATCATTAAATATTTCATGACGTTTCCGAACGACTTTCGTCCTTCAAGAATTCCTGCCAACAACACGCTTAAATGACGTTTTAATAAGATAATATCCGCCGCTTCACGAGCTACATCCACAGCCCCAGCAACTGATATTCCTACATCTGCCGTATGCAAAGAAGGAACATCATTAATTCCATCACCGATATAACCCACTACATGCCCGCGCGCACGAAGAACGCTAATAATGCGCTGCTTTTGCATGGGCGAAATACGGGCAAACACATCGACCTTCTCCGCAATGTCGCCCAATGCCGCATCCGTAATATGATTTAATTCTTCGCCAAGAAGCATGCGGCTCGCATCAAGACCTACTTGCTGACAAATATGTCGTGTAACGCGATCATTATCACCAGTCAAAATTTTTATCTTGACCCCCTCCCGAGACAACTTCTTTATGATTGCCGGGGTTTCCTTGAGTGCTGGATCAAAAAAGGCAAGAAATCCAGCTAAAACCATATTTTGCTCATCTGGAGCATGGTATGAAGATTTGATATCAATTGTTCGGTACGCAACGGCCAATGTTCGATATCCTTGCTCACTTAACGATAAAAAAACAGATTCAATTTTTTTGCGTGCTGCATCATCTAATGGATGGATTTCCCCAGCCAAATCATAATGAGTGCAATCACGGATCACAAACTCAGGAGCACCTTTGGTAATCAGAATATGCGAACTGCTTTTGTCAACAACAACGCTGGAACGACGACGTTCAAAATCAAAAGGAATCTCATCGATCTTGTGATAGGTTTGCACATCGGGGTGATCATGTTTTAAGATTGCTGCATCTAGAGGATTAATATTTACTTTATTTAATACTGCAACATTAAACGGATTAGGAATTTCCGTACCAAACAAACTATTTAAATAAGCCAATAACATTACATGTTCAGATTGAGTTCCTAGTGGATCGATATGTTGTTCCAAAATCATTTCACCACTGGTTAAAGTACCAGTTTTATCACTACACAGAATATCAATGCTGCCAAAATTCTGAATTGCCGATAGGTTTTTGACTATAACTTTTTTCTTTGCCATATGTACTGCACCTGCAGCAAGCGTTACTGTCGTTATCATCGGCAATAATTCCGGGGTCAGTCCCACAGCTAAAGCGACCGCAAATAACAATGACTCAAGCAACGAACGTTTTAAATAAATATTGACCGCAAATACAAACAGAACAAGAAAAAATACCACTTTCATAATGAACAAACCAAAGCGGACAATACCTTTTTCAAATTCAGTATGCGGAGCAGCTTTGGAAAGTGTTTTGACGATGTAACCAAACTGAGTGTTCTGACCAGTTGCAGCAACAATTGCGGTGGCAGTACCACTCACTACTGATGAACCTGAAAAAACCACATTCTCTGCTTCTTCAATATTTTGAGATACCGTACGTTCCTGGAGCGCTTCTTTTTCAACTGGTAAAGATTCACCAGTCAGTGCAGCTTGCTGTACATGTAAGTCTTTTGCTTTTAACAACAACGCATCTGCGGGGATTAAATCACCGGCTATGAGCTTTATAATATCGCCTGGAACTAACTCGCGGCATAGAATTTCATTCCATTGACCATCTCGTAAAACATTTGCAGTAGAAGCAATATTCTTCTGTAATTTTTTGACTGCAACTAAAGAGCGATGACTTTGAAAATAATCCAGGCCAATACTCATAATCACCATAATGATAATAATAATGGAACTAACAACATTTCCAGTAAACGCTGAAACTGCAGCGGCAATCAACAATATGGCAACAAGTGGATTAGTCGAATGTGAAATTGCTTCCAAAATAAGAAGTCGATAAGGACTTTGTGTAATTTCATTAAATCCATATAAAGCTTGTCTTTTTTGAGCTTCCGCATGGGTTAATCCAGCAAAAGAACTATTTAATTTGGCAAATATTGCTTGGTTATCCATAGTAATTAACGATTGCAAATCCATTTATTTTCATCCTATGCGTTGCCTACCAGATAATGCATTTCATTTTAAACGCACAAAAATCTTTATAATGTATTCAGCCATGCATAGATTTTTGCACTAAATAATCTTGGCGCAAGCGGTTCGCAATGACCTCCAGTACCGTCTTCATCATGAAATAGAATGTATTGTTTTTTGCATTGCAACTGATCATATAATTTTTTTGCTTGACCTAATGTGA
Organism: Fluoribacter gormanii; assembly: GCF_900156395.1. Classification (GTDB taxonomy): domain Bacteria; phylum Pseudomonadota; class Gammaproteobacteria; order Legionellales; family Legionellaceae; genus Legionella; species Legionella gormanii. The sequence goes on from NZ_FTNL01000005.1 coordinate 51,568, forward strand.
TGTATTCTAAAGTATTATCACAAACCAGCATGGGGCACTGAATGCGCTCGACCAATCCATCCAAAGTATAAGCACGAGTTCTATTGAGCATTTCTTCAACGGTTTTCGCACCAAATCGCCACGTTCTACTTTCCAGCATAAACCGTAAATGCTCATCTGTTTTCATGACATGTGTTAAAGCCTGCTCTAAAGGAGCATCCTGCAAATCCGGGAACTGAGTCATGATGGAATTAAATTTAGCCTCAAGGTTACCACTTGCATCAAATATACCGGGGTCAACAATACAACCTGAAATTCGTTGTTCTTTTGTTACGGCTCGAGCAGCAAGATAACCACCAAAACTTCGACCAATTAAGAAAATCTTATTCGGATCGATTTCAGGGCGATTAATAATAAAATCAACAACTTTCGCAATGACCCGTTCCCAATCAGGGATAAAGGGTATTTTATTTAATCGCAGCATGCTGCCTTGACCAGGCCCTTCAAAATTTAAGCAATGAAAGCCTCGCTTTAAGGCCTCAGCAGCCGTACTAAAATATAATTCTTCTTTAGTACTATCGCCCCCGCCCGTGTCAATCAGAATGGGTTTAGGATGATTCGACTGAGTATGATTTAGGTACAGATATCCAGGCAATGTCGTATTTTCAAAGGGAATTTCTACCTTTTCCACCGGGGTTTCAAAATACTCAAGAGCGTGATGAAAAGCACGAATGCTATATTGTAATGCCTGCTCAATCCGCGGATCAGTAGGTACATCTTCCAGGAAAAAAAAGGCTGTTCGATAATAGGTGCATGCGCGTAGAAAAGCCATTTTCGCATCATAGCACAAGCCTTGAGTACGATAGGTTTCAGCCATACTGTAATTGCGATCACCAAAAGCAGCCCATCGGGCATACCAGCTTTCTTTATTACCTGGCTCAATTTGATTTGCTATGGCAAAACACTCTCCAATTTCAGCACCTTGATACGTAGCACATCCTAAACTTCTTACTAGCTGAGCATTAAAAAGTGCCGGTTTGATGAAGTCCCGCATAAAATATCCCCATAGTTCATCGATTCTAATAGTCTATTAGAATTTAACGTCAAAAAATATCTTATTTAACTTTGCGGATTTACTTAATCGATCATGACATAGACAATCCACGGTTCTCCTCGTCCAATTTTGTCGTACAGTGTTCGAGCTACCCGGTTATCTGGTTTGGTTATCCAATAGACTTTATGCCAATGCCGTAATTTACTAAGTTGTTTTAACTCTTCAATAAGCATTCTAGCGACTCCAGCTTTTCGATGTTCTGGTTTTACATATAAATCATGTAAATAGCATTCTGGAGCGATGCTCCAAGTGCTTAAATGAATAATAAAAGTAAGAAAGCCAACCGCTGCATTTTGAGAGTCACTTGCAATAATACATCCTGTATTTTTATCTGTAGAGAGTAGTGTTTCAAATGTATTAATAACTACTTCAGGAGGTAGAGATACTTGATAAAACTTCATATATTCATGCCACATTGCGAACCAGTTTTCTTCATCAATAGGCTGCAACATTCGCACCTTGTATTTATTCATTAAAATTTCCAATCAGTTATAACATCCTTGAATTACTTTTTTTCTTCTTGGCAAAGAGCGCGACATCTAAATACCGCCACCACAATAATGCCTTACCAATAAATAGAACAAATAAGAAGTTTGGTTTGCGTAGGATTATGGATTTGATGCTTTTTAAATGGCGCAAAGTAAAAAAAATCGTGTTCTTTAAGGCAGTGAACCGTTCCTTCATAAGTCAAAATACCACTTCCATTTAATACAATCCAAACCTCTTGCTCGTGATGGTAATCGAGTGGCGTTTCACACTGAGGCATCACTTCAAAATAAGTTGCTTGAAAAGGAGCGGATACCTTTTTTTGTGAAAAATCAACTGGATTTACCACAACGCCGGGAGCAATATGTTCGGGGTTAGAAATAACCAACCTGGGGTTTACAAAAAAATTAGATTCAGGCAATTGAGGCATATTTTTGTTCCTCATGAACTAATTCCTGCTCCCAATCCAAAACCGTGCTCTCTTGATTGAGATCATAGATTTGCGCGTGCGCGATGCTGTTAATTATTTTTGCACTTCGCCATGCCATAACACTTAAATTAGGCTCAGCAATCCCATAAGATTGATGCGCTGCATTCTGGACATAAATGCGATGTTGCTTGGGGCCATCCCATACAATCGAAAAATCAGGATTCATGCAAAATGCGCCATTAATTAATGGTATTTTATCTGCAAGCGAGGAAAGATAAGCCGGGAACTCCCACTGATAGCCTGTACACAGAATCACAATATCGGCAGAAACTATTCTTTTTCCCATAGTACCTAGTTCGGTCAGAAGTAACTCATATGCCCCTGATTCGCTATTCATATTTGTTAATGCATGACGAGGGAAAAATTTAAAAAACTTACCTTTATTTTCCAGAAATTCCAAGCTATAAAGTTTTTGATAAATTGCTTGCAACAAGTGCAAAGAAATACCATCACTAGCCAAGAGTTGCTCCTGCAATAAAAATGCTTTTTCTTTTTCAGATAAATGAAAAAAATATTCAGCATATTTAGGAGTGAAAAACTCATTTACAAATGGAGAAGTATCCATCGGTAATAGTTGCTCTCTCTTCGAAATCCAATTTAATTCTGCAGGTAATTGCTCCCCATGAAATAAAATATGTTGCACAATTTCAGCACCGCTTTGCCCACCACCAATAATCGCAACTCTTTTTCCCTGCCAATTTATGGGATGAAGTAAAAAATTTTTATTATGTAATACATTCTCACCCAAATAACGTTTGGCACAAGCTGGAACTTTTGCGGTTAAGCCATTACCCAAAATAAGATGCCTTCCCTTAACTGTTCTCTTCGTTGTTTGCATGACAAAATGAGATTTATCAAAAAAGACGCCTTCAACCTGCTCATTAAACACTAAATTAGGTAATGACCGACTCACCCAATTTAAATAATGACTAAATTCCGTTCGTAACACCTGTTTAAATTGTGCATTAATAAAACGATACAATCGTTTGTGTTTTGCAAGATAAGCAATGAATGAATAAGGATTGGTAGGATCAACAAGCGTAACCAAATCATTTAAATAACTAACCTGAATTTCAGCTTTGGGAAATAGCATTCCAGGATGCCAAATCATTTCCTTATTTTGTTCGAAAAAAACACTGGAAATCTCTTTAACTGAAGATAAAAGGGCCGCTAAACTTAAATTAAATGGTCCAACACCTACTCCAAGTAAATCGGAAGTTTCATGCTTTATTCTGTTCATAACAGATTCCTTCTGCTTGTGTCTTAAATTCCGGAGTAATTCGTTTTAGGGTGAGTTGTATTTTTTTCTGTAATGGCTGTGCTGGCTTAACAAAAAAATCCGCATAGCTAGGTAATTGTTCATATCCCAGCGCATGCCAGATTGTTTCACCTAGTTTTGGCATATAGGGATAAATCACCAAGGAAAACCCTTTTAACCACCAGAAATAATCATCAGTGCAAGGATCGATGTTCTGGCTTAAAACCATCCAGTGATTTAGAGATTGAACTCCTATATGGGGTAAAAATTGAGCGGGTTGTAACACTTGCTCCTGAATTGAAAACAATTCACATAATTGGTGTTGCAACGATTGAGTGCAAGAGTGCATGACTAGCTCAGGTAGATTTTGTATACCATAAACAACACGGTGCTCAAACCAATCTACAATTTTGTTGTAATATTGGATGAAATCATTCATGACAAAATTGCCTGTTTGATTTCGTACATCAATCGAAGCAAGGTACATCCGAATAATGTCACTGGAAAGTCCTTTTTGATTGATGGCCTCATCGACTCCAATCATGTGTTGTCGGCTTGTTGAAAATTTACTGCCATCAAGATAATAAAAATAATTCACGAGGTAATAATCAAATGATTTGTATTGAGGGCATGCAGAACTAATTCCCAAGGCACTGCTTAAAAAAGGTAATGCATTATCGATACCAAAACTAGAAATAGTGATCACATCAGAATCTGCAGCAAATGCATTTTTATTGATGCCCATGATTTTTGCCGCTATTTCCCCAAACATCAAAAAATAGGCAAATACAAAACCATAACTAAACAACGTTCTTGAATGCTCAGGATCAGTCTTATCGACCAACCCCCAATCACACTGAGTTGTAAGTCTAAATCGATAATTCTGCAACACTTGATAAGTGTGAAATAGTGTCTGGAGGTTTTGATTGATTCCTTTGGAAATAAGATCAACATTTCTGGGAAGCTGTAAAAAAATATTTTCAACCTCCTTTGGCTCTAAACCGCCCTCATGAATCATTTCTTCTGGACGAAAATGGGCACCACAATGCTCACAAAAATAACTCGCGGTTCGTTCATAGCATACAGGGCAATTTCCTTGAAGCCAGTAACCTGTGAGATAACGTTGATTCCTCTCATCCCAAAGCATGTTTTCTTTTAATCGTGTAGTGGCTTTATTTTCCAATAATTGTTGAACAATCTCTTCGTGCCATTTTTGATATGATGCATTCCATTTGTTATCGAGTGGATTAATAAATTCATCACATTCAATATTCATTTGCTCTAAATCATGTGCAATTAATGCATGATAATGATGACATGTATCCTCAGGGTGTGTATGTTCCTCCTCTGCTTTTCCTGCTGCATAGGACTCATAACTGTCGGTTCCAGAGATTATCCGCGCTGAATGCCCACAAAGTCGTAGGTATCTTGCCAGTATGTCTGCACTCAAAAATGGACCGCCAATATGACCTAAATGCAGTCGACCATTAGGGGTTGGCACCGAAGGTATGAACAGATAGTTTTTTTTATGTCCAGTCATTGCTTTACTCCCAAGCGTTTTTATCCTTTAAACTGTCTGCCATAATTTGAATTGAGTTATCCCAACCAATTTGCGAAATCTGAATTGCTTTTTTAGTATCCCTCGCTAGCACTGCGGCGACTAACTCCTCATTTTCTTGTTTGAATTCCGTTAATACGTGTCCATCATTATGATGGCGCCCCAAGCATAAAAAGCGATAGCGTGATGAATGGTCATACAACATATCCTGGATTTTGAGTAACCAGGGAGATTGACAGGCTTTGATTAGAGCATGGGTAAATTCTTTTTGTAGCGCATCCCATTCAACAGGATCTAGTGGTTTGTTTGATGATGAGGTAAGGTATTTTGCATATCGATGCCAACAGGCAATAATATCTGCTTCCCAATATTGATCTCCATATTGTATCGATAATTCCAGAGCACGTGTTTCAATCTGAATCCTGACGGCATAGAGGTCATATAATTCGGCTAAAGATAAAGAAGGAACAGCAAAACCACATAAATCCTCAAAACTGACTAGGCCGTGACTTACCAAGCGAGATAATGCTTCACGTAAGGGACTGTATCCTACCTCATAACGTTCCTTTAACTGTTCCATTTGCAATTTTTGACCTGGCTCAAAATAACCACTCACAAGATCAAGTCGTAACTTCTCTAATACCGTGCTCGTCTTTGATTGTTTTACTTTAATTTGCGACATTAAATTTCTCTTTAATTTAAAATTTCGAATAGTATTAATTATTTTCGATAATTTGTAAATTATCGAAAATAAAATAAGTAAACATTTATCGATTGAGGTAGCTTGATTATTACTAATTACAGATGCGAAATCACACTCTATGAGACAGCAAGAAATAAACTACCTTATTTGAAAATATTGCATCCCACTTCTATATTTATTTTTTTAACTCTTCTTTTTTTGAAAACTGATATTCGAATACCATTTGGGCCTGTTTATGTTGCGCTATACCTGCTGCTTTTAACCAGGATAGTCAAAATGTGCGCGGCCTAATAAGTTCATTGTTTTGAGCGTAATAATAATAAAAAATGGAGCTAGCTTATGAATACAAATGAACACACGGAGCTGGGTGATGCATTACGATTTCAAGAATGGGATAGCTTACAAGGCAATCCATATATCACGCTCGATGAACAAGGATGCCTGCATTTACAGGTTCAGGGGTTTAATGAAATTGGTCTTCCTGAACCCATTGGATTAAATGTCTCTCCTGGGGTCATTATCGCCATGTCTGGCGACTATTTTGGTGGAAAAGAAGTATCCCTTGATTTACCCAGTATTGGGGAGTTTAAGGCTAATCGGAAAGCTTTTGATCGCAAAGGAACCAGTGAAACTCTAGGGAAGTATTTAATTAAAAAACCAGTTAACGAGAGCGAGGAACAAAAATTAATCAGCTCTTATAAAAGACTGGCAAATAACAACGTACAACAAAGTGATATTAATACTATTTATACCATAAATAATGGTAAGTACATCCCATTTTCAAGCACTTTAAATTTCTACGCACAACAACTCATGTTTGCTCTACGGGTAAAAAATTACAGTGAAATTTTGACCAGAAATTTATCACATTTTACCCCGTGGTCTGTTCGTGTTTACACTATAGGTCATCATATAGCCCTCAAATATGCGCGCATTCATTATGAGTTAAAACAGTACATTACTCATAAAGATTATCAATCAAAGAACGATGAATTCAATGCACTGCTTAAGGTTCTCAAACAGACTCCTGACGGTTTGGATCGAGATAAATTGCTGGATCTGGCCCATCGATATCAGGCATTGGCATTGGGCATGGAGTTTTTTTGTTTTCACTATTATACCGACCACTTTGCTGCCGGTCATATTTCATTTGTGGGTGATTTAAGAGCCCTGCTTCCACAGCGTTTTGGAGTTTGGGGCAGTATTTTGGTCAACAGTTTACATGATGAATTAAACAAAGTGACCGTTTACACCAAACGCATTTATGATCCATCACCCGATAAAAGCGAGCCGCCAGTTACCGCGGGGGGGGATGATGATTTTGATGTAGCAAATAATTATTTTAATAAACAAGCCTGTTTGGCAGGCATGGCTTGTTCACTACAAGACCTAAATTTTGTGTTTAATGGAAGTAAATTACCTGAACAGACGCAATATGGCGGTTTGGAACAAATGCCTGATATTGATAAGGAATACCGACAACCACAGCCCTTACTATTGTTAGGTGACGACAATAAAATTTATTACCGTACCGATCTCAATCGCATTGAGATCTTATCGCCATCTCAATTGCAGGCAACCTCTGCTGCTCCAGCACAACACGGATATAGTGAGTTAAGTAATAAACTTGAAGCTTTTATGTTGGTTTTCAAACTTCGTATGTTACCTTTTATCTATACCAGTCAAGTCGAAACGCCTACCGCCGAGCAACTTCAATTACTGGAAGCAGAGGAAAATGAACTTAATCCAGGAAGAAGGCCTATACCCCAACCACCAACTGCTCTTGGGCCAATACCTGTTACAGTACCGGTCTGGCAACAACCTGCGAGCAAACACATGGTAACTCAGGGGATTATGCGAAATGGATTCTTAGCTACCTCAGGAGAAAGAAAACGTTCCTTGGAACAGGATAGTTTGGACATTGAAGCAACATTAACTGCTTCTTCACTATAATAAGTGCCAGCCTGTATTAAGAATACAGGCTGCTATTTCCACTGAAAATATCTTTTTGCATCAATCCACGAAGATTTCCGGTAGATGCTGATTTTTTCATAGCAAACAAAGAGAGTTGACGATGAGCAGACATCGCCCCATCATTGCCATGAATATGTAATGGATTACTAACTTCTAGCTCATCAATTGGCTCAACATTCTTTCCAACTCCAGCAGGGAGAGTTTGTTGTATTGGTTGTGTTTCTTTGAGCTTTAATTGTTCACTTACTTGAGTTACTTTTTCTTCTGCTGCTGCTAGTTTAGAACTTAACTCGTTCTTCTCTTGTTCCAAACGATCTATTTTTTCTTGCATTGTATTAATTTGCGCTTTATCTGCTGCCTTCTCCTGAAGCGCCTTTATCTGAGTATTAATGTCATGAATTAATTCGCCTAGTTTTTCTGTCTCTTTATCCACAACAGTTGGTTTGCATAATTCATCAATTTTTTCTTTATCCAGGCCCTTCCAACGGCTAATCAGATTTTCAATCCCCGGGCGCTCAACAAACCAGTACACGGCCAGTGCTGCAAAGCCTACACCAACTGCAGCAACAACAATAGGCCAGGCCGTTGCAGACATAGTAGCGACGAATAAACTGGCAATTGCCAAGGATACCGTTTGCCCGGCAAAAAAACCGCCACTGAAAAAGATAAAACCTGCAAAAATTGCCGTAAGTTTTTTCGCAGTGTCTAAGTATGGATTATCGGAAGCTAATGTTAGATCCCCACGGACTTTATTTAACTCCAAATGTCTTTGGAGTAACATTAGTGCGAGCTTGCGATATTCATCAAGCTCTTCTTGTGTTTTATCTTGTTTAGCAAGGCGGGTAAGGCGTGCGCGAATCGCTTTTATTTCTTTAAACTCTTCGAGCGCCGCATCAATTAACTGGGGCGTTTCTGAAGATTTAACCCCCAGATTCTTGGAAATTTCAACTAAATCAAAACTGCAAAATACAATCACCGAAACAATTGAAAATACCAGGCCTCCCGCAAAAATCGCGATCGTAGGAATTGAAGAAAAAATTCCCATGAATGCGGTAATACCATCAAACCCCTCACAGCCAAAATAAATAGTTCCCGCAAGAGCAAGTAAGGCATATTTAGCTTTTGCAGACATTGGAGTTTTTGTAGTTTCTTCTTCCTTTGCCCCTGGATTTAATGACTTATTCAATTCTTTTAATAAGGAGGCCCGTAAGGAAGTGACTAAAAAAAAGGTATTCTCATCACTCTTAATAAATCGAGTTTGTGCAAACCAATCAATTATAGTCTGTACATCAATATCCGCTTTGTTTGCAAATACTGTAACGAGGGTTGGATTAATTGCTCCTAATTGTACTATTAAATCTTGTATCGTTTGAGTCAGTTTGACTGGATCGGTCATATCGCCTCCCCCCTAAATTTCTGGGCTTATTTGTTTTTCCCAAGCGATATGGGAATAGCTTATATAATACTGACCATTTATTAACCAAACATTAAATAGTATAAGTAAATGCTGTAATAAGTATTGATTTCGTTAAAAATGATCAAAATAAGCCCATTTATTCACATTCACCAAAGGAAAAAAGTGTAATTAGTTTTATTCGCTGATTTGAGCTATTTGTGAGAACATATAAAAACTTGGACCTTTTCTTACCGATGGATTCGGATAGTTAAGAGGAATGTGGCACCGTAACGATGAAGGACTAATCATGCCCAAAAAGGTAATCGAAGTTCCCGAATTACTTTCTTATGAAAAGTATGGATTTACACAATGTATTCAATACAGTGATTTGATTTTTGTCACCGGGCAAGCAGGGCAAGATAAGGAAGGAAAAATAGTCGGCCTCGATATTGAATCTCAAACCCGACAACTGTTCCAAAATATCGAATATGCCCTTCATGCAGCCAATTCAAGCTTGGAACATATTCTCGCCATGACATCGTACATTGTCGAGATTGAGAAAAATGGCCCTGCTTATTTTGCAACCAGGAAAAATTGTATGCCTGTTTCCTCCTATACAAGTACCTCTATTGGAGTTGCCGCATTGGCATTACCTGGGCTGCTCGTTGAAGTCAGTTGCATTGCAGCACCTGGAAAGTAAATAATTTTAGGGAGATTTTCAATGATAATTTTATATTCTTACCCAGAGCTCTTTGGCCTTCCTGATAATAATCCTTTTGGTCTAAAAGTAGAAACTTTTCTTAGACTTACGCAAATAGATTACCAGCATGAGCATATTATTAATACCCAAAATGCACCACGAGGACAATTACCCTATCTGATTGACGATGAGCAAACCATTACAGATAGTAATAATATTTTGCAATATCTTTCACAAAAATATGTGAATTTAGATCACGATCTAACAGAAGAACAAAAGAACATCCATTTTTTAACTACTCGTATGTTAGATAATCATCTGTATTGGGTTATGTCCTATTCACGTTGGCAAGATGAACAATTTTGGCCTTTATTCAAAGCTGGATTCTTAAAACAACGTTCCGAATTATCAGAAACTACTCTTGAACAAATAAGAAAATATAATATTGAAAAATATCATTACCAGGGGATTGGCAGATATTCGACTAAGGATATATATCAATCCGGAATTGATGATCTGCGAGCGATTCTTAATATTTTAGGAGATAAAGATTATATATTTGGAAATAAAGTACATACACTGGATGCTTGTTGCTATGGCTTTTTAGCAAATATTCTCTATTTTGAGATTGAAACGCCACTGAAGGATTTTATGATGCAAACTTCATTAAGAAATTACATCAATAGAATCAGAGCGTTGCTTGGGTACTAGGATGTATTGACATCCCCTAGCAAAGAAGAAGATTAATTTTTATTCCAAATAACATCAAGAGCCCGCAACTCGCTCTCAGTTAAAAGTTCATATTGATCCATTGCACGAGTGACATGATTTGGATAGTGCTCAAGACATTTTTTAATCAACTTCAACAAGTCCTGCTCATTTATAGGCTTGGTAATGAAATCAATTGCACCCGCTTTTATTGCTCTTACGGCCATGGGAATATCACCATAAGCGGTAATAATAATGACGTTGAGTAGGCTATTTTGTCTTTTTAATTTTCCAAGGAGCTCTAGACCATCCATGTCAGGCATACGTACATCGGTAATCAAACATCCGGTATGTTTGGGATCATATTGTTCTAAAAAACTTGTCGCATCCAAGTAAATTTTTACTTCAAAGCTCATTGAGTCAAAAAGCCATTTCAAAGCACGCAATACATTTTCATCATCGTCAACAATATATATTGTCTTATTCACTCTGTGACTCCAAAATATGATTAGGCAATCTAAAAGAACTTATAGTTCCCTTGCCAGCAGTATTTTGTTCTATTTTAATGCTCCCGCCATGAGCTTCTATAATTTTTTTACAAATGCTTAACCCAAGACCCAAGCCATACTCCTTGGTGCTATAACATGAAGTAAATAGATTATCGAGTACACCTTGTGACACACCAGGTCCATTATCAACAATAGTAACCACTACGTCCGTATCAAGATTTGCTATCTTAATCAGTAACGAAGGATTTTGGGTTTGGGAATCAAACATAGCTTCAAAGGCATTATTAATAAGGTTTAAGAATACCTGTCGCATTTGATTGCGATCCAAATAGACTTCGGTCAAATTCGCATCAAATTCATATTGAACTGTTCCGGAAAAACTCGAATAAAATTTTGACAAGATGACAGACTGTTTTGCTAATGAAACCAAATTAACTCGCTCAAAGTGTAATTCTCCATGGGTAACAAAACGTTTCATTCGCTTAACAATAGTACTTATTAGTTCAACTTGTTCTAAGGCTTTTTGGAGTACGTCGATGAACTGATTTGAGCCTTTATCCTCTTGCTGTAAACGCAAAATACTACCAAGAAGATAGGAGTTCAGTGCTAATAAGGGTTGCGAAATTTCATGAGATAATGAAGAAGCCGCTTCTCCCGAAAAATAACATCTTGATATACGATCAAGCGTTGTTTGTTGCTGCTTTATCAATTCCTGATTTTGTTTTTGTTCTGTAATAAAATGCCAGGTTCCAATCATTTTAACTGGGTTATTCTCTGCATCACGAATATAACGACCACGAGCTGATACCCATTCATAATGTCCTTTGGCTGATAGAATGCGAAAATCAGAGTAATGATCCTCAAAATGGGTTAGAGAATTAATTAATGCATTGGCTATTTCTTCGCGATCCTCAGGATGAAGCCGTGTTATGAAATGATCAATATGGCCCACTTTGCTGTCTAAATTTAAAACAGATAACGATTCAGAATAACCAAAATCAATAATTTCATTTGTACTCAAATCCCACTGCCACACATTTAATTTGCCTACATCCAATAATTCCATTAAGTACGTATGGGAAATTTCATAGGTGAGATTGTTTGAAAATAGATCCTCAGAATATTTCCTTTCTAGATCCAAAGACAACTTGGAATTCATCATGATGTATCCCCTATGAACTTGAGTGGAACCGGCTCTATTTTGTATCAAACAAGGAAACTATTTCTTCAATTTTGCAAATAATACCACAGTATTTTTATCATATATGTGCAAAAATATGAATTATTATTTAACACAATGATTTTTATAGAAATTTTTAATTTAGCGCATACAATAGTTTCTCAATGATGATTTAGGTTAACCCAAACCACCATTGAGAAACTATTTAATCGGTAAGCTGATACGGTTTATAAACTGGCTCCCATATATTGTCAGCAAGCTCCTCCCCAAATTCTGATTCATTCACCCCAGCAAGACCTTCCAATATCGCCTGCTTCCCTACTGCCTTTGCTATAGCAAGACTAATTGAGCGGAGGTTTGCCAGCGGAGGTAATAAATTAGCCGACTTATTTTCCCGAGCTGGAGAGCATTCGGCAAGCGCAAGTGCGGCAGCCTTGATCATGCCATCGGAAACTCGTTTAGCCTTAGAGGAGATAATGCCTAAAGCTAAACCGGGAAAAATGTATGAATTATTTGTTTGGTCAATATGAAATACTTTCCCATTGTACTTCACTGGCTCAAAAGGACTTCCTGTCCCAATTAAAGCACGACCTTCCGTCCAATGAAGCAGATCTTGCGGAATTGCCTCGCTATGAGAGGTTGGATTGGAAAGAGGGAAAATAACAGGGCGATCCGTATACTTCGCCATAGTACGCACCACTTCTTCAGTAAATGCACCTTGTTGTGCTGAAACGCCAATGAGGGCGGTGGGTTTTACATTGCGAACCACATCGAGTAGTCCGATTTCCTCAGAATTTGTCACCTGCCATCCGGTTATTTCGGAGCGTTTGCGCGCAAAATCAGCCTGATCTTCGGTCAATCCCTTTCCTCCTTCAACAAGAAGTCCATATCTATCTACTGCATAGATGCGTTCAGCGGCTTCTTGCTCACTTAATCCAGCATCTCTAAGGGCGCCACGTATTAATTGAGCAATTCCATGGCCCGTGCCACCAAAACCAACAAAAACGATTTTTTGCTCGTTTAGTGGAATTCCAGTGACATTAATAGCAGAAAGTAAGGTTCCTGTTGCCATCGCAGCAGTTCCCTGGATGTCATCATTAAACGTGCACAGTTGATCTCGGTAACGCGCCAATAAACGTGTTGCATTGATGCCAGCAAAATCTTCCCATTGTAAAAGAACATGCGGCCAACGACGTTTCACCGCAGATACAAATGTATCCACAAACTCATCATACTCTGCGCCACGAACACGATTGTGGCGCCAACCAACATAAAGAGGGTCTGCCAATCGTTCTTCATTGTCCGTCCCTACGTCCAGCAAAATAGGCAAGCAATATTGTGGCGGAATCCCAGCCAAAGCCGTATAAAGAGCCATTTTACCAATCGGTATTCCCATACCCCCTGCGCCTTGATCACCAAGACCGAGAATACGCTCACCATCACTCACAACAATACACTTAATTAAATCATAACGTGGATGGGATAAAATTTGATCAATCAAATTCTTGTTTGGATAGCTAAGAAATAGACCTCGAGGTTTGCGAAATATTTCGCTGAACTTTTGACACCCCTCTCCTACCACAGGAGTATAGACAATGGGCAACATTTCCTCGATATTATTAATAATCAACGAGTAAAAAAGCGTTTCATTATTATCTTGAAGACCACGTAAAAAACTGTATTTTTCTAATGAAGTGGGCAACTCAGCTAATCCATCGTAGCGACGTTTTTGCTGTTCTTGCAGAGTACTCACCTGGGGCGGTAATAAACCGTGAAGAGAAAAGTCATCTCGCTCCTTATCAGTAAAAGCAGTCCCCTTATTTAATCTGGAATTATTCAGCAAATTATAACCTGTCAATTTGGTTTTAATGATTCCTTCTTTGAGATATTGAGTTTCCTGATCTGATTTTTTCATTTTTCAAGGTCCTTTTAATGAAGTATCTATAACTGGCTGCAAAATATGTTTATTCTGGCAAAGGTATCGATTCTTTATCATCGCCAGGTATTTTCCCAAATCGTCCTTCTTTCCAATCCAATTTTGCTTGTTCAATTCGTTCTTTAGAACTAGCTACAAAATTCCACCAAAGATATCGCCGTTGTTCAAGTGGCGCACCACCCAGAATAATCATATGAACATCAGAGATAGCTGTTATCTTGACTTCAACTCCTGTTTTAAGGATAAGCATTTTTGTAGCTTTATATTGAGTATTGTTTATAGTTATCTCTCCACTTAGAAGATGAATTGCTCGCTCTTCTACTGTCGATGGGATGCTAAATTGAGTATGAGGCTTTAATTTACATTCAACAAAAAGTGCATCGTTTGGAGTGATAACCGATGATTTCAATCCCATCCATTCCCCAGTAACAATCCGCAAACTCAAATTTTTATCATCGTTATATGTAGGAATGGCACTTTTATCATAATGGGTAAATGAAGGATTGGTTTCTTCTTTGTGAACGGCTAATGCTAACCAGCATTGAATTCCAAAAAGATGGTGTGGATAAAAACGAGCTTCGTGTGGTGTGCGCTCTGAATGAGCAATCCCTCGTCCAGCAGTCATTAGATTCACTTCACCAGGAACAATAATTTGATGGCTACCAAGTGTATCTCGATGCTCCAGTTTCCCAGAAAATAAATAAGTCATGGTTGATAGACCAATATGTGGGTGTGGGAGTATATCAATTCCCTTGCCCGATAGGAGTTCGCCTGGTCCTGCTTGATCCCAAAAAACAAAAGGACCTACAGTTTTTTTCTCCTTAGAGGGGATTATGCGGTCTACTTGAAATCCGCCCAGATCAACCGCTCGAGGAAGCAACGCTACACTAATTTGCTGCGGACATCCTTGAGTTTCACATATCGGGTCCTTTGCATTAAAGTAACTCATTCTTGGTATTCTCCCTGGATGACTCTAGACCTCAATATCGCGCGCGGACCTATTTGAAATAAGCATAGCTCAAATTAAGAATTAAGGAGAGACCAAAAAGTCACACGCTTATAATGAACAAACCCATTTAGATAAAATTTAAACCATCATGCCCCTAAAATAATTCAACAGGTTTTTTACGGCTATACTTAATAGTACTTTAAGTCAAGGAAAGGATAGCATATGAACACTCTTCGTTTGGACTTTCCAGAATTGATCAGTCGTTTTTTCAAGTTGATGATAATCTTGTTGCTTTTAGCTCTTTTGAGCCCAACATCGTTCGCAGATCAAGCTAAGGTAGTAAAAAATTCTGACGGTTCTTCGGTTGAAATAAAGGCTGACGGCACCAAGATTATTACCAACACAGACCATTCTTCGGTGGTAGAGAAAAAAGATGGTACCAAAATTATTACCAATGCGGATGGGTCTATGGTACAAAAAAATCCTGATGGCACTAAAATTATCACCAATGTGGATCATTCTTCCATAATCTATAAACCAGACGGAACCAAGATTATTACCAATACAGACGGTTCGTCAGTACAAGTTAATCCTAATGGCAAGGAAATTGTTAAGGATCCCAAGGACAAAGTGAGCCACTAATTCAGTAGAGCTCATCCTATCCTCCTAAAAAAACTGTTGCCCTTGCTCTTAATCAGATTTTTTACAAGTTTGATTAAATTTTGCTGCAAACTCATCTAACATACTTTGTTTTAACTTGGTGTTACCTGCGGCAACATAAGAAATGAATAATTGATTAAAGCAAGACTGGAGCGTCCCCTGATCGGGCATTTCTTTGGTATCTGCAATAGTTCCTAAATCAATGTAATCCAATTTCAGCTGAGCATTCGAGTCCACGCTATAATAGGCTTTAGCAACACAGCAAATGGCACATGCGGCCAAATCATCATATGCTTTAATACTAGGATCAGACTTTTTAGATAATCCAACCAGATCATAGGCGGTAAGGTTTTGACTAAAGCTTAAGTGATTATTGACCTCTAATACGTCTTGCAAACCTCCATTACAACGATCGCCACCTGCCAACGTTTCAAGATCCAAAATATCTGCATTTTTTCTTTTTACTCGATGGATGGCAGTAAAATGCCCTGTGCCACCACCACTATTAATAGTGTAAAGCCAATATGTTTTCTCTCCAGCATTAAAAAATTTGTAATAGCTGTAACCTTGTGCTGAGTCTGAAAATTCGGGATCTTGCCAATCATAGCCTATATAACCGTTTGCAATGAGCTTGGAATTTTGTCCTTTCATAACATATTTTTGTTTTGCTAACCCGCATTGATTCAGGTCAATTACGTTTCCTTCCATATTAAAAAAACACAAAGCATCGAGGGGCTTGTTATGAAACATAAAATCAGCAGGAACTGCTGCCCAAATTTTTACAGTAAATAGATATGAAAAGTAAAAAAACCAAAATATTCTATGCAGCATATTAAAATCATTCCTCAATTACATGGGCCACTCATCCCCCAAAAGGCAATCATGTGGTACTTTTTTGAATTTTATTCTACAGAATAAACCATCCCTGTTTGCGCACCTTCGACACTTTTGCAAAATGCCAGCGCAACACGACTGGCTGGCACCGGTTCAAAACCAGGAAAAAAAGGTGCATATCGACTCATTGATTCCGAGATGACCGTAGGGCTTACTGCATTAATACGAAGATGATGTGGCATTTCAATCGCAGCACTTTTAACAAAAGAATTGAGTGCACCATTGACCATAGAGCCAGATGTGCCCATCAAAATTGGATCATGACTTAAAATACCGCTTGTTAAAGTAAATGAACCGCTCTTATTGATGTATTTAAGACCAACTAATACCAGTCTAATTTGTCCCATCAATTTACTATTCAGGCCGAGAGCATATTGTTCTTCAGTAAAATTCGTTAATCGTTCAAAGCACACTTCTCCGGTTACCGAAACAACTGCATCGAACGAGCCTATTGATTGGTAGAGCGTCTCGATTGAATGGGTATCTCTAATGTCCACTTGAAAATCGCCATGTGTATGGCCTACGGTAACTACTATGTGACGCTGTGCCAGTTCTTTACACACTGCTTCACCTATTATTCCAGTTCCACCGACTACAATAATTTTCATTTGCTTTTCCTTTGCTTAAGATTGCGCCGTCAAAAAATTAAGATAATTAATAGCTAAATGGTGTAATTTTATTTCATTCTAACCCGTATAATTGTTCTAATATGGCATCAATATTTTTTTGGGCAATAGAAATTTCTGTGGCTGAGTTACAATTCATTTTAGTGGTATCCGTTAACAATCTATAAGAACGATGCAAATCCGTCCTTGCGTTAAACCAATATTCTTTTAATATGAACTGCCCGCTGCGATCTACTAATTTTGCAGATTCCTGGATTATGGATGAGCAAGAGTTTGTTTGATCAACGCTTAACGCTTCGATGTTTTGAGACACTTCATGACATTGATTTGCAAGATAGGCTTTTGCTTCTTCAGGCATACTATAGGCTGAGCAAGATAATAAGAAAAAAGTAGTAAGGATAAGAATTTTTTTTAGCATGTGATCATCCTTTATCAATTTAAGTCCAAAATTTTCACACGAAATTCTTACATGAGATGTTCAACTTTTCAATCTTATTCATTTATTAATTCTCGCTACTTAGATAGAAAATACAAATCGACTAATAAAATCAACTAATGTACAATAATTCCCATGATTGCCTAGTTAGAGCTCACTTATGTTCAGCAAAATTTATGTAGCGGCATTACAAGCAAAATCCAAAGAAGATTTAAGGCTGAAATTAAAGAATCTACACCTCGAGTCAAAGGGATGTCACATTGATGAGAAAAGAGGATTTAACCCCTTACTTACTCCGGCAGGTGAATTAGCATCTCAAGGATATACTCAACAAGTCGAATGGTTGCGTGAACTAGGAGCAAGCGTTGATCACATTGCCTATGGTTATGCGCTAGCTGGAAATCATGCTAAAGTCGAGGAATATCGTGACGATCATAGAGCAAGCGTGGATCTAATTGCTCAAGGTTATGCATCTGCCGGAGATATTTATTATCTGAAAGTTAAAGAGTATCGAGCAAAGCACGCGGCAAGTGTCCATGCAATTGCTAAAGGCTATGCTTTTTCAGGAAAACATCAAAGAGTAGAAGAATATCGCACTCAGTATAATGCAAGCGTTCATGAGATTGCAGAAGCTTATGCCATGGCAGGAGACCATGAAAGTGCCGAAATTTATCGAACAAAACACCATGCAAACATTGAGCGCATTGCTAAAGGGTATGCGTTGTTTGGTAATACACCAAAGGTTGAAGAGTATCGCCAATTAAGCCAGCAGAAAACATGTATAGACGCAATTGCTCAAGGTTATGCCAGAGCCGGAAATCACCTTCATGTTGAACGATATCGTACGAAACATAATGCAAGTGTTGATGCAATTGCCCAAGGCTATGCGATAACCGGCAATCATCTAAAAGTAGAAGAATACCGAACAAAATATAATGCAAGCGTTGATGCAATTGCCGAAGGTTATGCATTAGCTAATTATCATAATCAAGTTGAAGAGTACCGGACGCAACATAAAGCATCGCCCTTTGCAATTGCTAAAGGTTATGCGCATGCCGGTAATCATACCAAAGTTGAAGAATATCGTAGCGCCCATAAAGTAGGTGTGAGTGCAATTGCCAAGTATTATGTGCTAGCAGGAAATGATACGAAAGTTGAAGAGTATCGGCGGCATGGCGCAAACGCTTATGCGATTGCTCAAAGCTATGCCATAGTTGGGAATCATGAAAAAGTCGAAGACTATATCTTTTTACCTACTGTAGAAACTTCTAGCATAGTCAATTTCATTGCTAAAGGCTACGCTATAGCAGGTAATCATGAAAAAGTGCAGGAATTTCGGGAGCGATTTAAGGCAGACGCAACGGCGATTGCGCAAGGTTATGCTTTAGCTGGAAATCATGAGAAAGTTGAAGAATATCATACGCAAAAGAATACTGATGCGATCGCCCAAGGTTATATTTTTGCTGGAAATCATGAAAAGGTTGAAGAATACCACGTGAAACATGGGGCGAGCGTTGATAAGATTGCTACAGAGTATGCACTTTTCGGAAATCATGAAAAGGTTGAAGAATACCGCGTGAGACATGGGGCGAGCATAAAGAAGATTGCCGAGGTATATCATTCCCTTCAAAATCAGAAAAAAATCCGAGAATATGACATCCACGCACTCCTTTCTGGCTATCTCGAAGATAGAAAAAAAATAGTAGATTCTTCAGGGAAAACTAAAGAGTATTTTTATAATTTTTTTACACGTTTCCAGAAAAGCTTGAAACAAAAATGCGACGCAGTTGATGCCCTAAGCAAAGCCTTAAATGGAGAAAAGATTGATTTAACCCGACATGTAGATACTTTAAGAAACGGTAATTTAGGCAAGGAGTTAAGAGCGTTTATTAAAGCGGGTAAAGCCGATGAGCTCGTTGATGAAAAAGTTCGTACTGTCAGGGATTTTTTGGATGCGCTGCAACGAAAGAACAATCCTCAATTGGTACAACAGGTTTAAAATTTACTCATGAAAAAGCGAGCCAGACTCGATTCGATAACAGAATGCATCAAAAATATCGAGTCTGGGCCACTCACTTTTAAAAAATACACTCGCGGAAGGAGCATTTAAGTTTTTTGATTTTCCCTTATGCAAAATTACGATATATTGTGGAAACTAATTACAGCTCCAGCATAATCTGTAGATAACCCAGTAATGAATGAACAAATTCAGTTTAGGCAAGAGCTTTATTATCGATTAATTAATAAGGACGATTATGCACCGCTTTATGAATAGAGTTTTATGTACCATACTTTTTTTAGTTAGCACTTCTGTTTTTGCGTCCCCAATTGAAATCAATCTTGACTCTCATAAATCTACTATATTAACGAATACCAATATACAAAAAGTCTCTATGCTCTGTGAAGTACATGCCGTTTCAAGCGCAAAAAGCCAAATTTCCATACAGATAATTCATGGAAAAGGCACATTCAATGGAACTACATTTAAACAAGGAGATTTTTTAGTCTCAACTATCAGCAACCTGCAACAAATTCCTGTCGCGGCAGATCCTGGCACTCAAGCTCAGGTTAACAATTTAGGTGCTTATCCAATAAGAGCAATCTGTAACGGCAATATTTAGTTTTTATACGGGCAGGAACACCCCAGCCCATGTTTCATTTGCCGATTATCTCCCTGCCAATTAGTACTTACCCCAAAGCTATCGCATCGTACTTGCGACTTTGTTCTTCAAGAGCTGCGATGTCACTGCTACAAATATACTGTTTTAAGTGATTAAATTTTTCTTCAGGCCATGAATAGACATCCAGATTGAGAATACGTTGAATCACATTGTCTGAAAATCGTTTTTTTACCAGTTTAGCAGGACTACCTGCAACAATGCTGTACGGCTCAACATCTTTCGTCACCACACTATTGGCAGCAATGATTGCACCTTCACCAATTGTGACACCCGGCATAATCATCGAGCGCATACCAAGCCAAACTCCATCTTTAATGATTGTATTACCCTTGCCTTGGTATGCCTGCACATAATTGTCTGCAAATGGATACAAGCAAAACCAATCGGCTCGGTGATTATGATTTCCTCCCAACATAATAATCACCTCGGCTGCTATGCACACATAATCACCTATGTAGAGCTGATCAATGCTCCATTGAGGCTGCCAATTTCTTAAGCTGAATTCATCTCCATAGAGATATCTCACCACCGTTTCTTCAAAACTACCTGTCCAGGCATCACTGTAGTAACTGTGCATCCCTTTAATGTGAATATTGGGATTTTTTACGTTCTTGTGTAGGTACTCTACTCGAGACCAGTGTTTTTCTACTGTTCTTATCATGATTATTGTTTTTGTTAATAAAAAAAATGATTCTATCTAAAAAGAATAAAAAACTAAATTTTTAAAAATTATATAGATAACCGATAAGACATTGGCTATTCTCAATGAGGAAATAATAAAATTTACAAACACAAGGAGTGTCCTAATATGAATCGTTTCTTTTTAAAAGGAATCGGTATTTCCATTCTTGCAATGCTGTGTTCCTTATCAACTTATGCCGACACCGCCGAAGACTTTCAATCTCGATGTACAAATGCCTGGATGAAAAAAGCAGATGAAGTAAAAGACAAAGTAGATTTTAAGAATTTTGGTGAAAAATATTGTGGTTGTGCAGCAAAACAACCATTAGATAATGAAGCAGCCGTTCAAAAAGCGGCCCAGGTATGCATATCAAGAACATTGCTTCATGACGCGATGGATTCTATAGAAGAGGATGTTGGCTTAGATAAAGCAAAGGATAGTGATGTAGCGGATTATTGTCAGAGTCGATGGGCGCTGGTCATCCCCAAACAAACGGATGAGGATAAAAAATTAATAAATACTTTTTGTGATTGTGCTAAACCCAAATTAGTGGATTTGCTCAAAAAATCCAATGATATGACGGACAAACAGTATTATGCAGAAATTGATACGGTTGCTGATACTTGTGCTGAAAGTACAGCTTCTTCCTCCAAATCAGAACCTGCGCCCGCAGCACCTACACCTGCAAATTAAGAAGCGCTTGAAGCCTGGGTGAAGCATGAAACCCGGGCCACAATTTTTCTCACTGCTTTTCCTTCTGCCCATACAATCAAGTAGGGTCAGATACATTGATCGAAACGTTTTCTAAGAATAAATAAGGTTTTTTTCCTGCGTTAAGCCACTTTCTTCCCCAACACGTTTGACAGGGGATAAATCTCTTGATACAGGCAATTTTTTCTTTGGTGATGTAAATCATACAGGTTCTAAACGCAATATGATATTCCAAACCGGCACCAATTCTCTTTGCTATAGCATCACAATTCGGTTCTACCACCTGTGTTGCCAATGCCTCTGTCGCGGCGAGGGATTCATTAGGCGTTAAATGACTATAGAGCTGACTAAATTTATTATCATAAAAAACCATCTCTTTCTCCAAACAATAGGCATACCTGTCGCGAGTAAGAGTAAACTGACATTTACCGCTGTATCTAAGATAATTTGCATGTACATGAGCCGAAATTAAAAAAACACATAAAAAAACGATATGAGATGTTTTTTTCACAATACACTCCCTGTTTCAATGGATGGCTCCGTACTTCTGTCGAGTTAATGGAACTCCTTAAATTCACTATAAATGCTAATGCAACATTAATTCAACTAATCTATATGTTATGATAAAACCTTGATAAATTGAGTTAATGCAATGCATGAAATACACTAAATTCGGTTATAGGATAAAACAACTGACGAACGGTTTGGGCTACTCCTGGCTCTTCTTACCTGGTGGTCCAGGCTTGGGATCGGAATACCTGACTGATTTATGTACCAAATTGTATTTGCCAGGGTCTGTTTTTCTTTTAGACTTCCCCAAAGATGGCACTAATACTCAAGGCAAACTGGGTATCCCATATTGGCAAGACGGTTTAATTGATTTATTAGAATCCTTTTCCAAACCAGTATTGGTCACCCACAGTTTTTCAGGAATGTTTGCGTTAAACCTACCCGAGCTTAAGCACCATCTGACCGGGTTGGTATTAATGAATACCACTACCAAAAACAGCTTTTTTCAGCATGTAAGTTGCATGCAACAGTCATATCAGTTACCCGATTTGGTTCCTGCTGCCAGCCAATATCATTTGACTCCCTCCAATGAAACCTATAAAGAATTTTGGAACACTTATAAATATTATTGCTTTACAACCGATGAATTGGAAGAAGGAGAAAAACTCATTTCTCTTTTTGCATTTAATAATGCGGCTTACTATCATGCTATTGAACATTTTTATCCGGATTATTTCTGCAAATGGGCTCCAGAAGCAATACCAACAATGACGATTGCCAGTGAACATGACTTTATTTGTCCACCAAACATCTTCATCGAAAACAAAGACTTTCAAAGAAAAAACAATATCAATAAAATAATTGCTAAAGCAGGCCATTTGCCATGGTTACTTGCTTTTGAGCAAGTTCAGCAGTGTTTTGATGATTTTATAGTAAACCTGAACTCTGTAACAACGGATTAATAGGACGTCTTATATTCATTTTTATTGGAGGAGTAAAATGTATCCGGTAACAACCATAAGCAGTTCATTGTTGGCCCTAGCCTATGTTTATCTCTCAATCTATGTTGTGACCCTACGTCGAAAACATAAAGTTTCTATTGGCAGTAAAGAATGCGTTGATTTGGAAATGGCAATAAGAGCTCACGGCAATTTTGGCGAATATGTCCCGCTTACCTTAATATTGCTTTTTTGTGCGGAAGTAAATAAAGCAAACTGGTTAATCCTCTCCATTCTGGTTTTTTTATTTATCTTGGGACGATTATTCCATGCCTATGCGTTTCTTCAGGAAAAGCATCATTTGAAATTTCGTGTTCGAGGAATGATGTTAACCTTTGGCGTGATGGGCTGTCTTTCATTTTTAAATCTAGGTATGCTCGTTCTAAAATAATAACGGATGCGTCTTTATTTGATACTTTTGATTGGATGAGTTATTTTCTTTTAATGAAGAATCGCATAACCTGGGTTAATGGATGACCAATCACCTTATAAATAAAAATGTTGATATTTATAAGTATCCAAATGAATTGGAACACAATTTAGGCTCGATCACCCTCGGTGATTTACATGGCAATCCAATCAAACTCATCCATTTCCTCTTTCGCCAGCAAATCATTCAATTTAAAGATACCGTTGAAAATAATGAAAAAACGTATGAGCAACTCGTAACACTTTATGAGCAATATGGGGAGATCCTTGAAGCGTATCTGGAAAACCGTACCCTTCTGCAATTAACACAAGTCAAAATAGATAATGCAAAAGAACGGATTGCAAATCAGGATAGACAATTATCACTTGAAGCAAATAGTGACACGCATCAATATCAAGCCATAATCCAATTGCGGCAACAAACACTAGAAAAGTTACAAACAGCGGAAGAAGAGTGCGTAAAATTAAAACAAAAATTAACTGAACCTAAAGATAAGCTGTCTCACTGTATTGCTCAATTTAATCTCTTCATGAATCAAGTAGAAGTTCGTGATAATCAAACCATGATTCGTCTTCTTGGTGATGAAATTACCGATCGTGGAAATTGTGATTACTTCACCTTTAGAATTCTTAACTTACTTAAACAAACGCATTGTCCATTAACTATTCTTGTTTCTAATCATGGAAGTGAATTTATCTATGCGTTTGAGCAATTCATGGCTGGGAATCCCTTTTTGCCTCAAGGTTATATTGCTGATTTTCAAATCCCCTCGTTCTGGGGCCTTAAGCTTTTACTCGAAAACGATATTATTTCCCATGAAGAGTTAACCCTTTTAGTCAATGAACTCTATAAACCCACGTTGAAAATAATCGACTACACAATAAGTGAAAAGGGAATTACTTTATTTAGTCACGCTCCCATCCGTTTTGATGCCATTCAATTGATGGCTCAAAGTTTGGGAGTACACTATGATGACGCCACAGCAGAAGCTTTAGCAGCAACTATTGAGCAAATTAATTATCGATTTCAATCCTACCTTGAGAATAATAGTGTTCACACCCTGTTTCATACAGATGCAATTCACGACAGAACCAATATGTCAGAACAAGAAAGAGCTGCATGGCCTTTAGTTTATCTTTTCTGGAATCGATGGGATGAGACGAAAGAAATCCAAACAGCAAGACCAGCAACACACAATAACTACTGCATTACTTATGTTCATGGACATGATTGTTTTCAAAGTCTTCTAACTCATATTTTCAATTTAGACACGCCTTGTGGTAAGGAAGCACGCAAAACTGAAGAGAAACAAATCGACCTGATGTTTCGCTATATCATAGAAAATCGCAATAAAACTGTGGATAAAACGGCTGCAGAATTTTATCTTCGTCATGTTTTAAGATATAAAGTACTCAATTCAGATGAGGCCCACTTAGAACATAAAGAACGAAACAAACCTCAGTCGATAAAAACTCCTCAAGATCATGAATTAAATAGCAGTATAAAAATACTAAGTCGCTTAGGCAGATCTGCACTACCACCTCCAATGTCATACATGGAGTTAAACGCAGCAAACAAACTCAACACCAAAGAATTGATCGTTGCCTCGAGAGAAGAAGAAATAATATTTGCTTCTGCTTTGGGTATAACCAACTAAAAAAGCAAATGATTACCTACCCAAATTCAGGCCAAAAGAAATGATTGCTACGCGTTCCGGGGTTAGAGCAGTGCCTTCACCCGGGCTGCGATTGGATGTTTAATTTATCGTTGGTGTTGAAAAAATAATGTCTTATCACCATAATTTGACGCCAATAAAGGGCTTTCCAACACTAATGTTCCTATATGGTACTCTGTACCTTGATATGCTCCATATACTTCATAGATTGGTCCCATAGGTACTTGTAATAAAGAGACTCTGAAATCTTCCCGAGAGGTTTCAGGAATCAAATCTTTGACTAAACCAGTTGGTCTGAAATAAAGTCGCTCAGGAAAAACTGGAATGCCATTATATTTACCTTCACTTGTCCAAGCCGCTAAATGCCATAGAGGCAGATTATTCGCCGGGTCACGAGTAAATTCAAAAATTTTCTCAATGGCAGTCAAAGTCCAACTGGTAGGATGCGGGATTTGATTGGAAAAATCTTTGGCAAAATAATTCCAATTCTCTTTTTGTCCTTCAAGCAAATTCATAACATGCAAATTTAAAGAGGAATGCTTAGAAATTAAAATTTTAATTGCCATCCCAGGAATGTAATTATCATCAGCAGGCGGAGTTGCCAGAGAAAGGCGTGCAACCCCAATTCCACCGGATTGATAAATGCCGGTGAATGGATGGCCCTCTGCTGGAATCAAAGCGATTTTCCCTACTGAACCATTAGCATGAATAATTTTTACTCGCCCTTCAGGCAGCTCATCACTGGTATAATCAAATGTAGGCTTTAAGTTAAATAAGCCTTTTAATTTTTCGAGTACTTCATTAAAGCTACTCCCCGTCAGTGGAGGTAATGAATCTTCGGCATTGCTTAAGGTGATTTCATTCCATAATAAATTTTGCTTTTCTGCAGCAGATAAATCCTGATAATTACAGGGTAACTGCGCATATAGATCAAAACTCATGAGCAAATAAATGAGTCCATTTAAAACCAAAGTCAAACAACGGCGCATCCTAACCTCCTTGTCATCAAAGTTTATTTTTGTGACAGAGTATACGAAATAAGGAAGCTTTTCTAATATTTTTTTGAGCAGTTTTGTGGCTTGAGCTCAACGCTATAAGCCTCCGTCGTCCCGGGTGCAACGCGAGATGACGGCAAAAACAGATAGGTTACGGTTAAAGCGATTAAGATTATGACTTCATGAAATGATCATAGATAGCACGACTTGCAAGGGCAATAGCGCGGCTGCGCGGATAATCACTAGCTGATTTTGATTTAACATACACTGCAATTGCAATATGTCCTTTATTTTTGGGCAAAGTAATAATCCCAACATCACTAACAAAACGATACAGTTTTTTAGATCCGGGATACCTTAAATAATCCCGTTCATAAATTGACCATGTCCCTGTTTTATGCGCTACCTTTACATTAGGTGGCAGTAACCCCTTTATTCTGCTGCGGCCCGTGCGGCATTGCTCCATAATCTTCATCAAAAGATCGGTACTTGATTCTGAGAGTGCTTGCTTTTTATATAATTTTACGAGTAATTTTGCCATGTCATCCGGTGTTGTGGTGTCACGTATATCTTTTTGAAAACGTTGCCATGCTTGTTGCTTTTCTTTAAGAGGCACACGATTCGATATTTTTTGCCAGGAATAGACCGGTTGGCGTTTTTTTAAAAATGAATGATCGACATGATTTGTATCCAAAAACATTTCCATAATCGAGCGATTAATAAAAGTATTCTTGAATCCTAGTGCACTCATCCGTTTTGCTACATATTTAGGTCCGTTCGCCGCCTGCAACAATGCATCACTTGCACTGTTATCACTATTTTTGAGTGTATGCATCAATATTTGTTTCAGGGAAATGTTTAATTTTTTCTTTTCAAATAAATAATGCAATGCTCCGGAACCAGGAACTGAATTACTTGAATCCATTTTAATCACACGATCTAATGAATCCTTCTTCTCATCAACGCGATGTAAAAAAGCCATCGCAATGGGTAACTTGATGGTGCTCGCCATGAAAAAACGCTGGGAGCTATTATGTTCAATGATCTTATTTTTCTCTATATAAATGGCAGTAAGCCCCATTACGGTATTCGAGTTTTTTTCAATCGCTTGTAATTTTTTTATCAGTTCCGCATCACTTGGAGTAGCAAAACCATTCACTGAAAACACAAAACCCAAAAGCCAACATAGTAAGGTACTTTTTTTCCTTAAAATATTGACGCGTTGCGCCAGTAATTTTATTTTCATAAAGTATTTAATCCATTTCTGATTATTTTTATTCAATATTTTTAGCGTACATATCAGTAAATATGTTTCATTGCGGCATATTTCAACTCATATGTTCAATGTATGTTAGACATTTCCCTATCAGCATGTAACAGTCCATAGTTTTTATGAATCTTTGTGACTTGGATAAGGGGTTTAAATTCTTTTTGTACCGCACTTTTAACTGATTGTCATAGTCTATGCAAAAAATGATACAAAGCATCATGTCAATTTTTATTCTATTTTTGGGTTGATTACAACCTGTTGCACTTATAAATAACAATTTGTTGATAATTTTTTCTCAAAAAGCAATCGCATTCACGAGCGAAATAATAACCTTAATAAACTATCTTCGATAGGACTAATGTATATTCTGAATCAAATTGGAGGACCAACATACAAATAAGAATCTTCCATATGATCCAATAACGCATCCTTATTTACTGGCTGCTGGGTTAAGCCAATATATTTATCAGGACGAATCAGTACTGCCGTGGCTTGATTGATATTAAAGTACTGATGCATTTTTTGATCCTCATCAATTAATAGCGACAGATTTTCAGCAGGTAATGTCATTTCAGCATTGGAGTATACAATGTGCGCTTTGATTAAACCTTTAAATCGCTGCTCTATTGCCGCTGCGGTTTCAAATAAAAGCGATGACTGATTAGAAGCAAATCCAGTAAACAAAAATAAATGATGCCGTGTTCCTTGGGTTAATTGGTGTAGCTCCTTTCTCTCCTTACTTTTGGCATCAATCAAAGAAAAATCAAGAAGAAACTCACCTATTTTGAACTGTGTCTTTTTCCCCAGAACGGTTACTATAGGACTCTTAGCGTAACTCACTGTCAGCTCAGCCAGATCGTTAAGAATCAAATTTTTCATGGCATCAAATGACATGGCTGTATGTAAAATAAAATTACGTATAGCAATCAGCAGTGGATTGGTCATCATGATTAAATGAGTCATTATCCCCGTTATTTTTAATACTCCTGCTGCAACCGGATGACGTTCACTGTGGTAACTATCAAGTAATGAGTCATGTGCCACTCCTTTGTTTACGAGTGCCAGCTTCCAAGCCAAATTATAGATATCTTGTAACCCGGTGTTTAAACCTTGTCCCCCCATAGGACTATGAACATGAGCTGCATCACCAGCAAAAAATACTCGTCCATAACGATACTTTTGGATTTGTTTGTGATCGATACCGAATTGGCTGATCCATATAGGATCATGGAGATTAGCTTGGTCGGTGCATCGCGATTTAAAAGCATGTACTATATCTTCCAATGTGGGCTCCTGACTCATCATTTTTTCTGGCGCAGTCATGACGATACGGTACCGTTTTTCACCCATCGGAAAGCACGCAGCTGGACCTTTGTCACTTACATAAAGAATAAATTTATCTTCAGGTAATTTCCAATCAATCAGCACATCAGCAAGCCACCATGTTTGCTTGTAAGAAGAACCTATAAATTCAGCATTAACTTGCTTTCTTAGAGTGCTGTGTGAACCATCACACGCAATAACCCAACTCGCCTGAACTTTTTCGATACGGCCATCAACATGTCTTAGAGTAGACACTGTATGATTGGATTTTTGCTCCATTTCCGTAAGCTCTGTTTGCCATTCAACCTGCAATCCTCTATCAACTAACCCTTGATAGAGAATCTGTTCTGTTTTACTTTGTGGAAGATCAATAACAAAATGATAATCTGCTTCAACGTTTGCATAGGTTGCATGGATTAACTCGTTCCCTTTGGATTTAAACAAGACACCATGTACCTTTTGTCCTTGAATAAGAATTTCTTCGATAAAACCGCAATCTCTAAGCAGATCGAGTGTTCGAATATGAATAGCTAGTGCCTTGGATTTATCACTAATTGTTGATTTTTTATCAAAAATTCGACAACTCAAACCCTGACGAGTTAGTTCATTTGCACAAAATAACCCTACTGGTCCAGCCCCAACTATCAGAACATCTAATAATTCGTCAGACATAGTCGCTCCATGCGTTAAATCAGACTCAAATAAACATTACTTATTTAGTGTAGCAATTTTATTCATCACCAGTTCGAAGGTCTGAATTTTTTCCTTGATAACTATCCTTAAAAAGTTGAGTTAATCCTTCACGATAAGAAGGATAAAGCAGGTTTATGTTTAACTCCTCTTTAATTTTAGCATTAGAAACTCGACGATTACTTGCATAAAATTGTTGTTCCATTGCGGACAGGGTTGCTGTTTCATAGGATATGAGCGGTAAAGGCTCTTGATTGAGTAATGAGGCAGCGTAAGCATCTACAATATGCGCCGGGGCAGGTTCATCGTCAGCAACATTGTAAATCGAGTAGGGTCGCGGTTTTTTTATCGATGCGCAAATCACTGCAGCAATATCAGCAACATGTATCCTGGAAAATACCTGGCCCTCTTTATAAATACTGACTTTTTTTCCGCCGATAATCCGTTCTATTGCATTTCGATAAGGTCCATAAATTCCTGCCAATCTAAAAATATGAAGTGGTATTCCCTGGGTTCTGGCAAAAACCATCCAATTATTTTCAGCAACCAACCTTAATTTAGCTTGGGCTCCCGCCGCTCTGGAGTCAGATTCTTCCGTTACCCACGCACCATGATGATCTCCATAAACACCTGTTGAGGATAGATACCCCAACCATTGAATATTCACTTTGTTTTCTATCATTAAATCGCTAAAGCGGGAAAGAACTGGATCTCCTCGCTCTGAAGGAGGTATGCTGACTAAAAGGTGGGTTGCCTTACTTAAGTACAGTGCTATTTCATCTCCATCAAAATCAATAAGTTTGAAATCTTTTTGAGTGCTGTTTAGAATTTTATGCTTATCTCGCGTCGTACCAACCACTTTAAAATTCAATTGAGAGAGTTCTCTTGCTAAAAATTCGGCGGTATAACCAAAACCAAAGATAAAAAAACAAAGGGGGTTAGGATGATTTTCCATGACAGTAGCCTATAAATTTTGTCTCATTATTTGATTTTATGTCTTCAAACCCAGATTCGCACGAAACCCAGGCTACGTTTTTAATTGGTTAGATAAGTCGATATTCTATGTCAGCGTGGCGTATGTTTACTACCAGAAACTAATTTCATGACGCGATTAAGAAAATCGGGACCAGGATCCTCCTTATCGGTTTGATAATTCGGGTCTCGTTCAAGCCAAAGTGGCGTGTTTTTAAAATTCAAATATTCATTGTGACCAATAACATACTTTATTTCAGGATATTTCTTTTTGAGATAACACACTAAAAATGCATTGGCTTTTGTTTGTGCTTCGGTTAGATCATCCTTACCATCTATGCCCCCTATATTTTCAATACCAATAGCATAATGGTTCAACCCGATAACATGCCTTGCCATCCAGTTATCAGGCATGAGCTGATAGATACTTCCGTCGCGATCTACTACAAAATGGCTTGAGACATTCAAAGTACCAGGTAATTCTTTAATACGCGGTGAATTCTGTGGAAATGTAGGTGGCTCAAATACACGAAAAGTTGCCTTGAGCGTGGGAATACAAGTCCAATGCAAAACTATCATTTTGGGTTCAATTTCAATTGACTTTGAGTCAATTCCATAATGAGCTAATTGATACTGCCGTGTTAAAGTAATGCGTTGTTTATCAAACTGGATCGGCTTCTGATGAATTTTCTGCGAATCATAACAAGAAAATGCATGTGCCAAAGAACTTATAAAAAATGAGCAGAATAGGAACGTTTTCATTTTTTTAATACCATAAAATAGGCAGCCACATAATCGGGCAAATGACGAGTTGCTTGGGTGAATGCTTCCCTACCCGCATAACTCCCCGCTAGATAATCAACTTGATACAAATTATTTTGGAACGCACCGCCTGTATCAGCAAAAATACCGGCACGCGCCACCATTTTTCCAGTTCGATCAGGGTATTGCACCAACAAAAGTTTTCCTAAACCAAAATGCTCAAGATCTGCTGCAAAAGTGACTTCTGTATTGACCGTAATTTTATGATCTGCATCTTTGCCATACCCTTTAATCCCAGCTACCGGTTTAAAATACCAGTACCGTTCTTGTTGATAAGGGTTTTTCGCTTTGTCGTATGCAATATTGTTGCAACGATGAACATTAAAGATTTTTGTCTGATGATTTGGGCCGAAATCTGCGATAAGGGTTCCCTGCATTAATGCCGCTTCCAGATCATCTCGATTGAGATAAGCCAAGACCGGAACATTTTTATTCGCCAATGCTCCTTTTAATATGGCTTGCTTCCCATATTGGAAACGTAGCAATTCGGATTTTGCATCGGCTTCTTCGAGTGTTAGTAATTCTTCATCTCGAGGAAGTCCATAAAGAGCAAACGAATAGGCTGCGCTGCGTTTCATTGACGCCTTTGCACGATGTACATAATATTTGGTCATTAAAATTTTATCTTGAGGTAAATGAGCAAGAAGCGGTTTTTTTATCTTTAGGGGCTTAACTTGGTCCAGATCGGGATACCAGCGAACAAAATCAAAGTGTCTTTTTATAAATGCAGGATTGTTCAATTCGTTTTGGTGTTGACAAATAAATATCAAAGTCGCTTTGACTCGTGCGAGCGGAACTGGAAAAACGTTACCATCATGAATAACGCGGGGATCATAATGGTTACCCTTATTTAAATACGCCAGAGTTTCTTTAGCGGTTGCGCATAATGCAGGCCCATTGATCTGATATTGAGGAGCTGGCGATGGTTCAGCCGGTACAAAACGAGGTGCAGCAAAAGCCTGAAGACTTACTAATAATCCATAAAAGAAAATTTTTATTTTCATTGTTTGCAATAATTACATGTGAAAACAAAATGATATCACATGCATCTGCTGAAATTCTAAGAATTACATCTAGAAGAGCATTATTCATCCCTGAGGACGACAATTTCGGAAGCTATTTACCTTACTTAGGAATATAAAAAGCGGCGTTACTTATGGTAAATAGCTTGAGCCAGGCACTACGCGGCTTCCGCCTCACCCAATTCTGAGTCATTAGATTCTGCTGTTATACGGTTAAAATGCCAGGAACTATAAAGCGCACCAATCCCGCAAGCAATTAGCCCTAAAGGCAACGCGTTAAGCGTTTGCATCAGCAAATAGGCACTTAAGATTGTTAAAACAGATGAACCAAACATCCGAACGGTATGAATTATAGCCAATGCAAGACCGGTATTTTCTTTATAATCTGCCAGCATGATCGACATAGTAGCTGGTGCAGTTAAACTAATGCCTAAATTACAAATTAAAGCAAAAGATAGAGCATACAAATTGAATTCGTAAAAAACTGCGCATACTAACATCGCGAAACCACCGCTAATAATAAACCAACTACCAAGATAAATGGTCGCTGCCATGCTGAAATATTTACGCAGCCAAATACCTAAATAATTACCGACAATAATATTTAATCCATTAATAATAAAAATGATACCGTACACCAACGGTGAAAAACCAAATTGTTCTATAATAATATAGGACGAATTAATCACCGAAAGCATGACCGCTGCAAAACTAAACATCATAATAAAAGAACCACTCCAGAGCGTAGGAGATGGAATGATCTCTTGATAGGCTCTAATTACTTTTTTAACAATGAAAGGTTCACTGGGTCGAGTCCAAAATGGTGATTCAAATAATCCTTTACGCGACTGTAGCCAGAGTATTATCCCAATCACCGCCATTAAGATGAAATTAGCTTGCCAACCATAATAGGTAAAGATAAGAGAACCCAGAACTGGAGCAAGGATAGGCGATATTGAAACAATCATCGAAACATACGACAGAACCTTGGCGCGCTCTACTGTATCATCAAAGTCTCGGGAAGTTGAAAAAGCAATCAGATTTGCACAGCATAAAGCAAATCCCTGTAATGCCCGACCGAGAATGAGTACAAAAATATTCGGTGCAAATGCACAAATTAAACTGGCAAGAACAGCAAGAACTAAACTGCCAGGTAACAAACGACGTCGTCCAAAATGATCAATTAACGGCCCCCAAACTAATTGGGTCACACCAAAAACAAACAGATAAATACTTAAGGTTAATTGACTTAAACTATGCGTTGTACCAAAAAAACTGGTGATATAAGGCAACGAAGGTTGATAAAGATCAAATGTAAGTAACGAGAAGGCTGATAACAAGCCAATAAGCAAAATCGAAGTTCTTGGTTGGGACATAATATTCATTATATAAAAAGCAGCGGAGCATTATAGTAAAATCTGTTTATTTTTTCTCTAGATTTCGGAAAAAATTTAGAGGCTTCACCAAGAATATTTTGTAGATACTGGGTGAAACGAGTCCGGGCTACCATAAAATGACTATTCCCTTCTCCCAATAATTGGAAAGGGAAAATTTCATTTCACATAATGGCTGCCCAAACTCACTTCCCAGTGAGCTAATCTTAAGTCAATTAACCTTTACGAATCACATAATTGCTCCCCGCATGAATTATTTTTTTCATCCGATTATCTTCTTCTGGATTAGGTTGACATGCTTTAAACTCATCTTTTACTGAGGCGACACTAATAGGTAAAACAGGACGACTATCTGTTTCTAAGTATCCATCTTTATTCTTAAAAATAGTGAACTGATCTGACGCAAATTCCCGACACTCAGTTAACGTTTCATCCTGACAAATCGAAAATTTAATAGATCGCTCCACACGATAAGATTCACCTACTTCATCAGCAAATACCATATCGCCATATACGACAGTATGGCGGGTTCCACAAAAATAATAGCCGTACTTATATTGGCCATTCTCAGTAACATCAGTTCGAATATATCGTCCGTCACCTTGAGCCAAGCCATTGAGTGTCACAATATGGCGCACTTCCTCTTTGGGCCCGCTTTTCGCAATTGCCAAACCAGTCAGAGCCAATCCCATGATTAATAGCGTAATTCTTTTCATTTTTTTATTCCTTATCTGAAAAAAACATCCTCAAGGAACATGTCTTTAAGGACCAATAACCTACTCTAAAGTCAATTTGAAGGAAAAATTTTTACCAAACTGACATCGCGGGCTCATTATCCTAAGAAAAAATCGATTTGAACAGATTAAAAAACATTACTATTTGATTTGCAAAAAAACAAATTGACTCAATAATAGGGAATCAGAGTCTATTGAAAACCGCCTATGCATAAATCAGGATAAAAGGTAAATTACAACGTGATATTGGGAGTACTTAAAACAGTTTTTTAAGTACGTCCCTTGCTTATCGAAAATACCAATGTTAGATACTTCCATTGATATTTAAGTTAGCAGTCTGTTGATGCAGATGAGCATGGCAATCCTTGAAAAATAATAAAGTGCCGGTATCTGGAGCACAATCTTGAGGACTGCTTTTATATTTATCAGCAATATCTACAGACGCACCAGATTGCATAAGCATTTTAATCATCTGTCTATCGCCATTTTTTACAGCTTTGTGCAATGCAGTCTGCCCTTCTTTATCTTGAAGATCTAAAGATACACCTGCGTTGACCAATGCCTTGGCACAATCATAATTCCTGCTTGTAACGGCCCAATGAAGTGCCGTACGCTCATAAGTTCGATCTGCTTTATCCATTTCCGAGAGTGACATCGATTTAATCAATACCTTAAGTTCAAATAATCGCCCCCATGTGGCTGCTCTTCTTAAAGCTTGATCATACACTGGGCTACCCATTTCACCTGATTTACGTAATGAAGCGCAAACCGTAGCCAGTTGGACGGGATCTTGAGTTTTCCTTGAATTACCTAAAAAACCAAGAAGTTTTGATGCGATTTTTCCACTGGCCTGCTCGATAATGGCCTGATTCATATCGGCCAATCTTGAGCTTACAGAAGATATTTCCAGCAGATCTTGAGTTCGTTCCATATTCTTGCGGGAAAGTGGTTTGTTAGCAAAAAGCAAATCAGATAATTCAATAATCATATCAGGCATTGCTCCAAACAGGGAATTATCACTTGCAACCATTGACTTCACCGCAAGTAAATAAGCTGCAACAAATTCCGTGTTGTTCAACATATCTTGATAATAAGTCAGCTTTTTGTCGCGCATGGCTTCCAGAGTACTAGTAACTCCAGTTGATAAAACCAATGGGCTTTCTGCGTGAGCAACTGCTTGACGCATCACTTTATAGGGCAATGATTGATGGTATTCAATTTGTGGTAAAGGCTTAGAGGTGGTCAACGTTGTATCATGTTCATATGCATATCTAATATCATACTTGTTGCTCGCAAAATCCCCAACCAGTACATATGTATCTTGGCCACTTAATTTAATGTATTGTGCAATTAATTTGTAATCTTTAGATGGATCTACTGCTGCAAGATACATAAACCCATAGTCTTTTTTGGGAAGGAGTGCCTTAGCTGACTGCTCAGGAACATTTAAATCTGGTAAATCTTCCGCTTTAGCAATAGTGGGTAATCCTAATCGATCTTGACCAAGACCCGCACTACCTACCATCATATCACGGTCATTAAACGATTCGTAAAGGCCTGGTTGATCCAGTTTGGCTTGCATACGATATAAGGTTTGCGAAAATAAATCCGCAAAGGGAAGCTGGTTTACATTCCCTACAAATAATATTTTACTGTCAGGAGAAAGTACTCGTTTGACCAGGTCTGCTGCTGGAAATTTACATCGATTCGCATCAATAAAGGCTACAACTGTATTTTCAACAGCATCAAACTCCTCTAAAGAGGAAAGCCCAATACTCGTTTCTTCTACAGATATGCGTCCGTTAACAGCAGCACCATACATACTTGTAAACTTACCTATTCCATCAAGTGTACTTACTAAAATGACATCAATATCATTTACACCCCGATCTTGAAGTTCATGAAAAAGGTCCTTTGCGATATTCGCTGCAAAAGCAAAATCACCTTTTGCGGTAGGATTGCGACAATTAGCATGAATAAGAATAACTTTGCCCATAAGTACTCCCTGATTGACGACTTCATGAACAAATTTTAAATCCTTAAACTTAACAAAATATTAACAATGTGTTTTTTTTATATCATAACCACTTGTGCAAAATAGCACGCGATTGCTAAATATGCCTTTGGCGTTAGGTTCTTTCATGCTAGAATAATATTTGTACATTGGGGGTGCCCGTCATGGCTGAGAGGATGAAACCAACCCTTTGAACCTGATCTCATTCGTCTGAGCGGAGGAAAATGTGTCCATTGTTTTGTTTTCAGGCAGTGTTGCTTTTATTACTTCTTTTATTGGTTTATTACCACAAATTATCAAATCATTAAAAACGCGATCAACTCAAGATCTTTCGATGATCATGCTAATCAACTACCTCATTTGTTCTTTAGCTTGGATTATTTATGGGAGTAGCACCGACTCCTTCTTTGTAATCAGCTCCAATGTGGTGGGTTTGATTGTCAGTTTGCTGCTTATTTTATTAAAAAGATATTATGATGCACGATGTAATTAATTTAAGCGGCTATCAATCTATTTTATGCCTCAATGGAGAATTACCCGATTCATCTTTTTTTGTTGCGATGAATTTGCCCATTATCGCAGCTGATGGCGCCGCAAACAGTTTATTTAAACTTGGAATTCGTCCCCAACTAATTACCGGAGATTTGGATTCTGTGCGCCCAACTCTTCTAGAAAGCCACCCTTTTCTTCATGACCGCGATCAAAACAGCAGTGATTACCAAAAAGCACTGAATTATTTAAAAGATAATGATTTATTGCCAGCTATTATCGTTGGCATGAATGGTGGGCATTTGGATCATATTCTCAATAACATAAATATCTTTATGGAAACAAACTGTCTTTTGTATGCTCCACCAATAAGAGGTTTTGTGCTTAATGAACAATCCAGAATGAAGCTGTCATTGCCAGTACAGACAAAAATTTCATTAATGGGAATTCCCGAGGCAACTCTCTCTTCAATCGGTCTGCAATGGGATCTCAATGACACTCATCTTTCCTTTCCAGGGAAGACCTCGTGTTTTAATCGAACGCTCTTGCCGGAAATCGTTTTGGAGGTTCATCACGGTTCCGTTTTAGTTTTGATTTATGAACGAATGATTGAGGATGCAGCGCTATCTGTCCGATAGACTCCATATCGACACAGTCCAACGCACACATCAGGCAAAATAAAATGGCTTTTTGGGTTCCTTTTTAATTGACTACAATAGAGCAACGCTCACCTTTAGTGATCAAAGTTACAATACTGTCTTTGGTTAGAACGTGAGAGCCGCATAAAACATCGGGGCCAAATGCCGAATTTTTTCTATATCCAAACACATATTCTCTATTGACAGGTCCTTTGCCTTCATAAGATTTTCCGCGAGCCCCTGATTTTTTACCATCCACTGTATATCCTAATGCAGCCGCTGTTTTTTCATTAGTTTTGACATGCACTCGTATCGTATCATTAGCAACGGCTTGAATTGAAAAAGAAAGGATGACGAGGCCACTCAAATTCTTTATGGAATTTTTTATCATAATAAACACTCCTTGTTTTATGAACTTTTAATATACCTCATTTAATGAATTAAATTATAGTTAAAATATTATGGATTCTCTTTCATGCTTTTTTCCAATTAAAGGACTGTTCCCAAGAAAAAACAAATATTCTTCTCTTTCAATGATAAACGATGAATTACTAAGATGCGTTCTTGAATTCCAACCCAGATACACTATGATAAACATATACTCATCTTGATTATTTTAATTGCCATTGTTGAGATTTTTGACCAAAGGATGGCCGATGTCAATGCGATAAAAGCAAGTACCAATTATATTGAGGATTTAAATTATGCTCGGTAGGATTAGATTTTTTGGCAGCCGCGTACCTTCCAGTGAGGTCTATTCTTCGATTTATGCGGTTCACGCCTCACATAGACCCAGCTTTTTCAAAGGAAGCTTATCTGGGGATCTTTGGCGTCATGATAGTATCTATAAAACAATAGTTAAGGTAACCACTCCCGAGGAATATAAAGGCTTACAGAAAGCAGCTATAGATAATATGAAGCGTTGGAAAGAATTAAACTCTGCAGCATCCTCTTCATTTGTCGCGAGAGTTGAAGTTGGATATCAAGATTGGGGTGATGCAACTTTTAAAGCCACTAAAGAGAATGCCGTAACTTATACCGTATTGAATCCGTCAAGTGACCGCTATCCGGGAGGTGCTGGATTAGAAGGAGGGAGCGCTCTCGAAGAAAATATATGGCATCGAAGTACATGCATGCTTTCATTAATGGATAAAATAGTTACCTTAGATAAGGACACGAACCTGTTTGTATATACTGAGGAAGGAACCGCATTAGTCCAAGGCAGAAAAAAAATGACAGCAAAAGAGCGTGACATTCTAAAAGAACGTTGCTCCATAATTTATCCTGAGGAAATCTATAAAACCCTCCATAGCACAGAACCTAGAATATGTTTTAGAGGCCCGGAAATAATGCTGCCTTCGACGATGGAAGATTTTGGAGCATCTGGACGTGTTGTAAGTCCAGAATTGAGTTATGCATTTCTTCCTCAAGACAGTATTTTTCCTTTTTACGAATTAAGGTCAGCGGCTCCCGAGCACTTTGCTGAGTCCCAATCCACAGCGCCTCAGGTATTAAAAGAACACAGAGAAGATATACGCCGACGAATCGCGGCCCAACTGGACACATTAATTCTTGCTGGACAAACTCACGCAGTCCTTGGCGCCTGGG
Source organism: Fluoribacter gormanii (assembly GCF_900156395.1). Taxonomy (GTDB): domain Bacteria; phylum Pseudomonadota; class Gammaproteobacteria; order Legionellales; family Legionellaceae; genus Legionella; species Legionella gormanii. The sequence continues at coordinate 90,782 of NZ_FTNL01000005.1, forward strand.
GTTGTGGCGCTTTTAAGAATGAACCCGAACTTGTGGCAGAAACCTATGCCGAGGAAATTGAAAAAAGAGCCGGTTTTTTTCAACATCTTCTTTTTCCCATACTTAATACCGAGTCAAACTCCAATAATTACGACGTATTCGAAAATGTACTTAATGGCATGAAGCTTGGCGACACCAAAGCAAATACTCCCTCACTTTAAAATAGACCCAGTATCTCATTTGAGACTATTCTGCATGGAAATAGCTTGTTTGTTGCCTCCAAGGCTACACTTTTTTCTGGTATCAATTGGACGTGTTTTTTCTGTTACTTAATTGCATCTCCTCATCATTTTCTGCATCATCCTCATGCTCACTTTTTTCGCCTCTTTCTTCATCATCTTCAACTGGATTCCTAATTATGCGTCTAAGCATACGAGGAGCAGCTGTGCTCGCTGTAGACGTTGAAGTGGGCTCTTTTGACATTTCGCTCCCCCCCCATGAAACCAGAAGCAATGAACTATAGAGAAGTTGAAATAAGTACATGACTTGTCCAAGTATCTGCTCATCATCAAACACCAAGGTAATTGCTAACCCCAGTATAATGGCAGAAAAAATCGCTTGCAGTCCTTGAATCACTTTTTCATTAAGATGGGTATCTGCGCGGCATAGAGCGTAACCGGAATTGAGTACCTGGGCAAAAGATATAGGGATTAAAGGAATAGGGCTTGTTGCGTTAACAATTTGCATGCCTGCTTGTACTGAGAGTTGGGTCACTGCCAATCCAGCGTTACCACGTTGTGCGTTTCTATGGGCAGATGAGGACTGTGGCGCACGTGCCTGAAGACGCTCTAATACAGTAGAATAAGTTGTTCCTTGTGGCATTTCTAAAATCCTTTTTAAAGTAGCATAAATTGAGATCAAATTAGAATTTAATCGTGAGTTGGTTGTAACTAATTAAAACTCTTCAAATATTCGAATTAAGGTTTTTCATAGGTAACTAATTATTTTAACTCGTTTTTTTTCTACTTCAATGCTATAAGTGAAAAAGAATCAAAGTGACTCAATCAAAAAAATCGAGCTCATTTTAAAATTTATAATTTACCTTATAATAGCGTGAGCAAAAGAATGACTTTTGGGTTCTAAAACACAAGGAGTACTAAAAATGGCTTATGAAAAACAACATCAAACAAACTCAAAACCAGTAACGATGTACAATCTTTTAAATTGGAGCACGATATATCGTGGTTACAATGCACTGGTTGCCACACTTGTTATGTTTCAATACGTTAATAACCCAGAAGCCGCAGCAATAGAATATCTTCCCGATGTTGCAATTCATGCATTCGAAGCAATTGCTCCTAACTCATTAAATAATTTGGCCGCCGCTGCCAATTTTGCCCGCGGAATACAAGCAGGACTCGCCTTTTTTTCAGGCAACTCTACTATTCCCAGCGTCGCTAATGTTACTGACGTATTCAACCATGGGGTTAATATTTATCATCGATTATCCTAGGGTGTTGACTATTGATCCATTCGGCCCATAGGCCGCGGATACCTCATGTCTCTTGATCACATTTGTACCCGCGGTATCTCTGAATGGAGATGGGCTAGTTTTTCAGGGTTGTGTAGAAGATTCAGGAATACGTCACGGGGTTTAGATGGCAGCATGGCAACCTACATGCTGTCTGGCTTATCGTTACATTCATCACTCAACTAGTTCATTTTCAATGAAGTTTAAAGAGAACAGCTCTAGCAAAAGCCTACATCAAGGGCACAACATGATCGCAATAAATTTGTGGAAAAAAGATCATTATCGCCTGATCACGGTGATTAATAACACTCCATGGTACCAATCCACTGGCAGAAATTCGGGTTATGCAGGAACCTGGTTTTTTTTTGGTGGGATATTAGAAAAGAAAAACGATCGACATTCCTCTAATTGGTTAATCAAACCCAATGCGCTTGTTAAGGAGCGCTATAGCAAAACTCAATTTTTTGGTAAAAATACCGCTCATTACATACGAAAGCACTCGATGCATAAGCTCATTAATTTTTCACGTTTTGGAGACATTCAAAAAATTTGTATTTCAGCATCCCTGGATGGAGGATTTTGGTTATCCGACAAGGGAAAAAAACTGAAAATCCATCTCCAAAAAAATTATCCCGAGCATTTTCTATCTAACGAATTAATAGAAGAAATACATCAATCTGCAATGTGTACCGACTTACCTGTTTATACCAACTGCAAAAAAGTAAACCGTTGGTTATCTGAACAGGGTGTTGCCTCTGTCGGAGTATTGCCTAATGAGTCGCTCTTAGTGAAACCTTAGTCAACAGAGCGCTGCAAAGGGCTCGAGGTACGGAGTTTACATGACGGAAAATGAGCGTCAGAGAACCATTTGTAACTCAGCAATAAAGCAAAAGATGCAGGTCATGCACAAGCGCTAATGAATAGCCCAGAGTCTGCAGGTCTCTGGGCTACTAAAATGTTGCTAGTGTGCTGTTTCTCCTTTGGCCTCACCAAACAACCAATCCATACTTACCTCAAGCTCATTGGCAATTTTTTGCATGGAATTAGAATCCACAGCAACGACGCCATGTAATAGGGCTTCAATTTTAAATTTAGGTAATTGGAACAGTTTAGAGCATACGTGTACGCGTTCTGTCATTAGGGCAGGAACTCCAAGCTCATCAAGCTCTTGATTTAAACGTTCAGATAGTTTCTTGTTTGACATGGTAGTCTCCTCTTGACTTTTCTCCAGTGTAAAACAAGGAAGCTTAAGGATTGATTAACATAGAGAAATTTCACCTAAAAAATCTTTGCAGAGGACAATTTTTGAAAGAGAGATGAAAAATAAGAAATAACTCGCTGATTTTAAAGTCATTTTATATGATTCTTTTCGCCAAAAAAGAGGATTATATGAATAAAATCAGCGAGTTGAAGAGAATATTAGGTGAAAATCTTCCTTGGAACAAGGCCAGATTAGATTGTTTTGCACTCATGCTACTGGCTTTATTTGTAGTTCGCACAGTCAATTTAAGTGAAATCGCAGGACTTTTGCATCGAAAACGGAAATAAGTTCTCGTTATAAACGACTTCAACGCTTTTTCAGGTAATTCAAAATCGATTACTCGATTCTTGCGCAGTTAATCTTTAAAATATTTTTTTCTAACACATAAACAATCTATTTAACACTAAGGTGTCTTGACAGATATGGACACTGCCGTGCCTGGCATATGAGGATGCTCTTTCCTATCAACAAATTATTTGCCGCATCCTAATTCTGTAGCAAAAGGTTTGACTTCAAAGTCAATGCTCTCTAAATTATTTGAATGTTGTTCACAAAAGTTAAGTAACAACGCTAGATTACCAGCATCAAGCTTAGGCAAAAAAGTTCTTTTTGTACCAAGGCCCAAATCTAAAGTCTGGTTAAAGAGATTCCAAAGAAAAGCCCCAGACAAATTTGAGAGGACTTTATTACCAACTTCTTGTAAAAAAGAGGGAGCTTCGCCATACAACAATTCGTCGCCAAGAATATAATGTAAATTAGATACTGGTTCTTCTCGCACAGATGAAACAAGGTGTACAATATATTTTTTAAATTCATCGTTACAACGATAACCATATTTTAAGTCGTCACAAGCCATGGCAAAAATAACTCCCCCTAAAAATAAGCTAATCATTTGCTTTTGTTTATCAGGATGAGTTATTCCCTTAATGTTTGAGAATGCTGCGTTCAGGTTTCCCAATATTTTATTTGATATCAAGGATAATTTGTTATCGTGCCCAGAAATAGAAGAAAAAAGCGTATTAAGTAGTTTCTGAATATTAACTTTCAAATAGGCACTAGATGCTATCAAATCACGGTAAAGTTCATCGTCAATAATTTCTTGAACCTTAGCCAATGAAATTTGCGATACCTGAGATTGTTCTATCGTCTCAGGTATCTTAAGAAAAACCTTGGTTGGCATCCCAGCTTGATTATTCGATGCAATGGATAAACAAGGTTTAAATAGTTTTATGCTATTCGCAACTTGCGCTCTTGTAGTAGCATCTACGCAAGCCTCAATATTTGAAGGATAGGTGTAGGCTTTTTCTATTCCATGCAATTTTAAGATATTACCTATGGCTATAAATAAACTTGATTCTGCCCATGATTGACCAATTATTACCATGCTTTTGATTACAGACAACACATAATCCAAACCATACTGAGCTATCAAGCTATTCATATAACTTACTGGATCTTGATTTTCATACTTAATATTAGGGGCATTTATTTCAGAAATAGTTCTAAATAGGGAGGGATGTTCTTGCAAAAAAGACTTAAAAGACGCTTGAAAATTTTTTGGGGCAACGCTCTCTGCCAAGCTCCTCAGTAGCCTCCAAAAACGAATAACTTTGATACTATTATCCACAATAATAAGCTTGGGTATATTCTCTTGATTAGCAAGCTCGCAGATTAAACCAAGCGATCGTAAGCCAGAAGTTCCAACTAAAGCAATTTTTCCTATTGGAGTTACATAGGGTTCCAGACCTTCTATTTTAGGATCATTGCCAACCAACCAGGTAGATTCATAAGTCAAATCCACATCTCGCGCATGATTAATACCAAATTTTTTTCTATGAAGTCTTCCTCGGATTGTGCTTTGGATACGAGTAATGGATTGTTCTTCTTCGGGTGTATAAAAAACTTTGCCGCGCATTTTTACCAAATCGGTGGTTGAATTGATGTCAAATTATACATCCATTTATCCTTAAGAAGAAATTAAAATTATGAGCCTAATGTATTGTTGGAGCCGCTTAAAAAAATTGGGTTTGTTACCGCTCAAAAGAAATACCGTTTCTTTTTCAAAATTTAAGTTGGATTTCACCAGGATCGCACTCAGGGTATGGACTCTATTTTTTAATAAAGATAAGGTTTTTTTAGCTATAAACAGAAGGAATTGGCCTTGGGGTTTGCCTGAGCTCATCGTATTGGTGAATGGAACGCATCTATTAAACCTATTCCTCTTAAAAAATTATGAAATCAAAAAGGACCCAAAAATAGTTTCTCCGATTGGGCTTAGATCATCTTGGATGATTTGCTAGCTAATTCCAAAATTAAAATAAAGCTCTCAAATTGAATTTGATTTAATCTTGAAGAGACTGTTTTTTAAAAAATTGTCCAGCACAAAGCTAAAAAATTAAATTGAAAAATATAAGCAAAACTTTTATCTGCTCCCCCTATTTATTTTTTCAGCACTTTCAGTTAAAAAAGTAACTCCCCACGTCATCCCGAACCCAAGCGCAGCGAGGGTGAGGGATCTCCTGCGATGTATCTCGGATACAGTCATGTAAAAAAAAATTTCAAAAATTATGTGGTTGTGATCAAATAGCTGCATGAAATACTACGAACAAATCATCAGCACACTATTGGCTAGGATTGCGGAACTAGAAAAGAGAGTGACGCAACAGGCGGCAAGGATAGCAGAGCTGGAAAAACGTTTAAACAAGAACAGCAGCAACAGCTCAAAACCACCATTCAGTGATGGCTTAAGAAAACCAGCACTTGATACCAGAGGATCGGATTCAGCAGATGTTTAGGGATATGTATAACCTGCCGATAACGACGGCTTCCATTGCTCCATTTAACAAAATGGCCTATGAGCAATTGGAACTTTTTGAAACGAAGGTCCTGTTACGATGCAGGCACCGATAGGGTGATAAACCTATCCCACAACAGGCGTTACCAATGATTTGATTCGTCGTGTCTATGAGCACAAAAATAAGCTAGTTGCTGGATTCACCAAAAAATACAACGTGGATCGATTGGTATACTATGAAGCTTGTGGGAGTATCATTGTAGCCATTGAACGAGAAAAACAAATCAAGGGTTGGTCACGAAAAAAAAAGCATGATTTGATTAATGCATTGAACCCAGAGTGGAATGATTTGTATCAATCGATTCTTTAAAAATTGTTCCACCTGACAGGAGATCCCTCACCCTCGCTGCGCGAGGGTTCGGGATGACGCGGGGATTTACTTAAAAAAATTCTTATTGGAATAAAACAAAAGCATTAAGTAACATTATTAATGAGCAAGTTACCTCAAGAACCTTAATCATGAACAAAATCAATTTAGAAGAATATCTGCAAAAGGTAAAAGTTATTGTTCCCCCATCGCTAGGTGAGGCCGCCTGTGAGGAAAAAATTAATTTTTTAAATTCTATCTATTTGGCTCATGTTAAGACTTTTCCTTACTCAAATTTTGAATTACGAAAAATCTCCAAACAGCATCTTCTCCAAAGAAATTCATTATCGTTTTTTTGCTATAAGAATTTACTTTCTGAAGAACCTGGGGGATATTGCTTTCAAATAGCAGCATTATTATTTGATGCACTATCACAGCTGGGGTATGACGTTACATTTTGCGCTGCACGAGTCCTGCTCGGAGCAACTCCCAACGACCATGAACTGCTTAAGCTTCCCCCTACCCATCTTGTATTAACGGTCCAAATTGACGATCAAAAGTTCCTTCTCGATCCAGGGTTGGGTTCTTCAGCCCCTCGATTTCCAGTACCCATTACAGGAACCAATGAGTCAATTTCGCAAAATGAAGATGAATATAAGTTTTATTCTATTGATAACGTTCATGTTCTTGAGAAAAAAACCAGACTAGGATGGTTTCGTTTGATGCAGACAGACTTAGTTCCTATTAGTGAAAAACAAGCAGCAATGAATTTACTCAAACTGGGTCGACATCCAGCACCAATTGGCATTCGCGACTCTAAAACTGTAATTGGAATCATTACGGAACATGGCCGTAAATCATTAATTTGGGATGCACAATCCAAACAGTTAAAATATTCTGCAAATGAAAGTACGGAATACACACAGAAAACGATAACCAGTTTTGCAGAAGGCCACCAAATACTTGCAACCGAATTCGACATCAAGCATGTTTCAGTTGAAGCCTTAGAAGCATACTGTACCGGAAGTGTACCTTTGCCAATAAAACCCTGGACAATTAATTTTCCCCTGGATCACTTTGAGTTAAACGAAATGGAAAAAAACTTAAGACCTGCATTTTGACACTCAGCACATTTTGTTCTTTTGCCATTTTATCTCAGTTTGAGAAATTTCTTACACGAATATGAGATAAAAAGACGATGATAATTTAAAACATTTTGTTATGCTAAATACAACGAGGAATGACAGTGGATGTCTTAAAAGGAGTTTATAGCATCATGGAAGACGCTATACCACAAGGATGTGGTTACTATCCTCGTATTAGTCTGCATATAAGTCTGATTATGCGCCCATTAATCAGACTTATTCCATTTTTCATAGGCCCCTGAATTTTTTTGCTACAACACTTAAGAATAAAATTTCATTTTTTTGTAACTGTTTGGCGAAATACACCTATTCTTGCGGAACAGCTACTTTTAGAAAGTTATTTCCACAGATGAATTTGGGTGCAGGTCAGGGTTTTTAATCATGCCAGTATCCTTATTACTACCAGACTTAGTTTTAAATAAAAGGGGAGAATAATTATTTGTGGTTGTTATTTCACTCGTTATTTCTTGCCGCTCACTTTTAATAAATAAATCTTTCTGCTCTTTGTAATCTAATTTTAAAATTTCCCCTGTGTATTTTAGCCGAAATCTGGGATTGGTATCTAATGCGTCAAAAATATACCCATATAATTCTTTATCTCCACTAAGCTGGCATCTTTTCATATTAGAATCGTCCAAGATGATATCTCTAGGAGTTTCAAACGAAACTACATATCCTGAGTAAGATTGAGATGATTTAGATATGGGCTGAATATTTGTATAACGATAGGGTAACTCGCATTCTCTGTCATCTTTTCTTCTAATCAAAAATTGATCTAAAGATCCGCCTAAATCATATGGTCGAATAAGAAAAGGTACTTCTAACTCAATAAGTAGATGCCACATATCCTCTGGAACATAGTCTGAAGGGTTTTTATTATTGCGTAGGTAATAACAGCCATCAGCCAGTAAAATTCCGGTAAAAGGTTTTAAAAGATTGTAGGCTTGTAACAAAGTACCTACTCCATCTACTAAGTGAATGAAAGTCCATCGAGATAAAATTACATCTACTTTTTGAGTCAATGGAAGATTTCTTAACTTAAATTCATCAGTCAAATTTTCTATTTGAAAGCGGCCAAATTTATATAGGTTGCATATGCCTATTTTTTCTAGTTCTGGACCTTCATAATTTTCCCCGCGAATACCAATAATATTAATTTCAATATCCTTTGGAATTTCTTGGGAATCGTTAATTTGCTCAGTTAAATAAGAACTAAGTGAAAAATCGCCAGCGCCGATGTCTAAAAGATAGAACTCTTTCCTTTCAGGATTGTTTTTTATAATATTTTTTATTAGCAAAAACTCATCTACACCACATAAATAGTAATGAGAACTTCCCGAATATACCCACAAATCATTAGGATGATTCGCTAAATTATCCCATGCTTCTGTTATTTTTGATTTTATTTCTTGAGGCCTATCTTTCCACTCTAATTTAGATTTCATATATTTTCCTGCTAAATGGTACACTATATTGCAATGTGATTGTAAATGCAGCAATTCTAACAGCTACAAGAGCGAGGGACTAGCATAACTATCTGGCGAAATACGAGTGGAATTTAGGGCGTGTTGACAATTGCTCTTTCCACCTACGTGCCTCGGATTGCCCCGGTCTCTTGATCACATCTTATCCATGAAGATGCTTATCACGAGCTCTTTGTTCAATCGTATAAAGTTAACGATTACAGGCATAATAACGCTCCCTTTGCCATATTTTTCACCCATCAATATTTTTTTTCGCAACACTGGCACTCAAATACCACTCAGATCAAATTGAGAGCCAAAAGTACAAATAACATCTTGACTCAAGATCGTTTGTAGTACATCTTATATTTACGTTATCCTTTCGAGCCAAAAGATGATCACTAAGCTATTTAACTGGCTTCAAAGCGATGAAAAGATTTTTCATCTATCCAATCAAATCCTGTCTCGAGATCTTCTCGAAATGGAACAAATCCAAGCAAACCAGAAAAACCGTATGCTTCTGAGTAATGTCCGTCTTGCCAAGTTACAAGGCCATGATCCAGGCGATGATATCAGTAAGTTAGAACAACACATCTTATTCATGGATTATCTTCAATTTTGCAGAAAAAGATTTGATGAAGCTCCGCAAGACTCTTTATATTTAATTACGCTAAAATACCTGCTGGCCAAATCTAATGAAGAAACCCCATTTGCAAGTGCTAAATTGAATATGTTATTTGAAGCTTTATTGCAGGATGACAAGGACAATACACTTGCTTTTTATCAACAAAATGAAGCTTTATTCAAAGATTTCCCAGAAGTTCAAAGCCGTGTTGAAACTGCGTTGCATCAACAGAAATTTAATGACGCAACGAGACGAGTTGAAAACTATTTAAAGCATTTGAGCAACAAGTTATCCAACCAAAAGAATCCTTTGGGAATTATTGGATTATGCAGAGATTGGGTTGGTGATACAGAGCAGTTCGCAGCATTAATCCTCTGGTTATTAAAGCGCAATGTAAGCCCAGAACAAATTCTGCAAACCTATTTACTTCATGATTTCTTGAAATACAATTTATTTACGCTACATTCTGAAGACAGTGAAGTTGTTTACTTATATGCTTTGCTCAATCATTTCTCGGAAGCCAAGTTACTTGTGGAAGAGGCCCAAAAAACGGGTAGTGATGAGCGAGGATTCCAGAACTATACACTCGATGGAGTCTTCAGAGAACAAGAACTTCAGAATATTCCTAAAAAGGAATGGCCGTTACAATTTTCCTTAACTGCAACGAATTTTTCAGCCTTACATGAATTGTTTGGACAAAGATTCCTAATCGCCGCTGTAATCACTTGTGAAGAGCATAACAATGCAACATGGTTAGAGGCCTTAGGCCATACCCTGAATGAAGCCAGAATGCTCTCAAAAGAACTCCCCAGTCTTATTAATATTATTGCGCGCGAGTCCTCCCCCGCAATCTTGGAAAATTTAGCTCATTTAATTGACGATCAAAATGCACAAGAGCTTTTATCCAATAATGAAGGAGCTGTATTTTATCTATTACCCTATAAACCAAAACTTTCTGAATACATCAACGAAAAAAATGTTACTGAATTTATCCATCAAATCACTCAAAAGCATACGTCTGACCCTGAACCTCTTTTCCAATTAATGGCATTATTCTCGCTCCTATCGAAGAAAAAAGGTCCTGTTACCCAACTCGTATTCCAAGCAATTATCGATAATCTTGTCCAACATCCTCTTCTATTAGAAGATGAAAAATTATTGCTTCAGCTAAGAAGATACCCGGATTGCGACGTGATACTTTCTCAACAAAGCGAACAAATAAAACAACGTGTCACTGATTGCATAGTAGAACAAGTTGCCGACCGTGCATTTAGCGCCAGCAATTATCAGATTATCGAAGATATTTGGCTTGAAGCAACTCGCAAACTTAACGTATTTAAACTCATCAAACCGCAACCAAAATACAACCTCAATCATAAGTATGCCTTGCAGGCAAAAATCGCTGAAACTGCTTTTTTTCACCATGGGAACCAGTTTGATTTGGATGCCTTTATTGAAGCGCTATCTTTACCTCCTGTAACTCCAGAGGATGGAGTAAGTGAGTACGAGCGTGTTCTTATTGAAATTCTCGCCGCTATTGATAATGAATTAATCCGAAAGGAAATCATTGAAAAGCTGGAAAGTGCTCCAGTACAACGACTTAACTGGGTAGAAAAAGAATATGAAGGGAAAACCATCCTTCTTAAAGCAGCAAAATATGGCAATCTTGGCTTAATCACTCTTTTGGAACAACAAATCGTTCCGGACGATTTTAACAAAGCAATAATTACCGCAGCAAAAGAAAACCAATGGAACGTTGTATCTCATCTGTGTCAAATCGATGAAGTGCAATTGAATAAGGACGAGCTCGAACAAATCATGCTTTTAGCAGCAGGGCAAGGTCAGTTAAACGTTATAAAGAGCCTCCTAAGCATTTACGATTATAAACCCTCTAGTACAGAAATTAGTAAAATTCTTAATCAAGCCATCAATAATGGCAATTTAAATATTGTTAAATATTTTTATAATTCTGCAGACAAGATGCCAAACCAATCAATAATCAACAAGTTGTTTCATTCAGCAATCGAATTGGGATTTTGGGATATTGCTCTGTTTATTGCAGATTCAGAACAATATGCCCCCTCTCTCGCTGCTATTGAAAAAGCATTTAACCATGCCGCAAACAATATGCACATGGAGGCAATACAACGACTTTGTAATTTATCAACAAATGCTCCACGACCAACTGTCATCCTGAAAGCTTTTTTAAAAGCCTGTCAAGCCGGTCATTTATCCTTAGTTCGATGCTTGCATGACCTACTTGGAACATTCGTGCGAGCAGGGTTTGAAGAGGCCGTTGACCAGGCCATCATTAATGGGCATATGGAAGTTGTTACCTTTTTATATAACTCGCCTACTTATTCCTCAAATCAAAATTTGGTAAATCATGGACTTATAACGGCTGCAAAAAAAGGAAAGTCAGCGCTAGTAGAATTTTTTTGTTCCATGACAGCCCAAAACAAACCGACCCAAAATGCGGTGAATCAAGCATTAAACTGGACAGTTAAATGCAATCAACCGGAAACATTAATGACTCTATGTCGTTCATCCCTGAATCGGCCGAGCAAAGCAGCTATTAAAGATGCTTTTTTACTTGCGGCTAAAGGGGGCAAACAGGACATCGTGACATATTTATGTAGTCATCAAATGAACTCACTAAATCAGCGTGCTATCGAGGAAGCGTTAAAATCAGCAGTTAAATCCAAACAACCAGAAATTGTTCGCTATTTATGTGAACTTGCTATCAATTCACCGCAAAAGGAATCACTAAAAATAGCGTATAGGAAGGCTCTTACGAGTGGCCAAACCGAAATTGCCGACTACTTAAATGAGCAATTACACAAAAAAATAAGCCAGAAAAAAATAGACCCTGAAATTGATTTAAGTTCCGGAACTGATAACGATTCAGAAATTGAAGCCATTTCAGAAAGCGATAGCTTATGCGAATCTGACGTAGAAATGTTTCGCAACCCAACTTTTGAGCACGATCCAGTCATCGATAACAGTTCGGAAGGTGAACCGATTGTTGATATTGAAGTCGGTGTATCATTAAAAAAACATGGTTTTTTTAAAACAAATACCCTGCAAGATCCCACTTCGGTATCCGTTGATTTAACTAAAGGATCCATCTTACGTTAAATAGAATCAGGCGATACTAAAATGTAGCATAGCGCCTATACTAAAATCTTAGTATAGGCCAGTTTGCTTGAGAGCGCTTTATGCAAGGATATTGTATTCAAGCAGCCATGTTTCGGCTGCCAATCCCTTTTTTAAATCGTTTTGTTCATGATTTTTGGATTTTAAGAGCGATTGAAAGTAATACCGTAGTCGCCCAACTACATGGCCTTGCCACTTCGAGAAAAAATGGCTGTATCGTTCCTATTGGATACAATAAAGATCATAGCTTAAGAGCTTACTGCATTGCATATGATACTCAATTTGCCAATCAATACGGCTTGCATACAGGTACTTTTGCATTACCGATTCATGCACACCACACGGTGTATCAACAAGAAGATTGTGTCCAACGCTGGCTACAAGGAATAAAAGCAGTTAAGACGATTAATGCGCTGGATCTTAATTATCCTCCATGCGGATTCAAAATACCTTTATCAGCAACCATCAATAGTAATTCCATCTATCATACTTTTGCTCACGTAATGGATATCCCTTTGCATACCTTTGCAGGCTTTTTTCATATAGGAATAAATACTTCTCTGTACGAGCAAATTAAACAGTATTTATAAATAAAAATATTTAAACTTCAATAGATTAATGATAAATCCAAGTCAATCAAACCAACATGTAGCGTCTCTCTTTTTATAAAATCAGGACTTAAGAAACCCATGGTCGAGGCAAAAAATTTTTTAAATAAGGGAGTTGAGAACTAAATGACCGAATTAAAAACATTGTTTAACAAAGCGATTGGGGTTTTCATAAGTCCAGAAAATAATTCTTTACCACTGTTGGTATTTTATATAGTCTTCGCTTTTTAAATTTGATGAATAAGGATCATTCATGCCCAAATTCTCTAAGTTCAGCATTTATGAAAAGGAAATGCAAGCATTCATAAAAAAGGTTGTCGAAACCACTTCTTTAGACCAAGATCAATTGACTACCTGGCTTTATAGTGATGGAATAATGCAATTTCGTGGCGGGCAAAGTGCCGATTATTATCCTTACGTTGCTGAAAATCTAAAACAGTTTGGTCATCGGCCATTAATCTCCAAACAACATTCTATGGGACAAATATTAACTGGCTTTATGACACTAAAGAATGCATTCCTCAACCAGTTTGCCCGAGATCAACCTGAACTCAAAGAACAATTAGAACAATTATTTACCCTCAGTCTTTATACCGCCATAGAGAATCATTTACCTTTTATTGCCCTTCAAAGTGAAATTTCTTCTGAGTTAAGTGCCTATCAAGATAAAAATGGCCCGCTTGAACCAGCTGAGGCTCTTAAACTCTCAATTAAGATATTTGAAGAAAAACGCGTAGCGAATCCTCTGTTGGAAGAAGATTTTAAAAATCAATTAACACTAATGAATGAGTTTTTAGAGTTTTTAAATAAGCAAGCAACATCTTCCGGACAACAATTCTTTAAACCCAGTGACAACAATCTTGATAGCCTAACAACACAGCTATTCACGATAAAAAACAGTTAACTATGCGTTTTTAATTGGCTTGTTCCCTTCCTATATCCCGAGGGTGGCCACGGGATATAGGGACGACACACTATAAAGCACATTATCATTTCACATCAGAGCGCAATCACATCTGTTTGTGAAGGTATGGAATAGAGCCCTGATGTGTTTGTATCATTTGAAAAAGTTATAGTCATACCCAGGTTATTTGCAGGCAAGCCATCTATAAGTACATTAAAAGCACCGGTTAAGGGCGTAACTATAAGCATAAACGTTCCTGAAATCACTCCTCCCATAGTCCCAGCCTGATCCCCATTTGATTCGGGAATAATGGTTCCTGTATTACAGCTTGGCGATGAATTGATTAATACGACCGGGACGAAATCCACACTCATGAGCCAAGTACCAATATTCATAAAAGGATTAGGAACACCTCGAGGAGGCATTTTGCATAGATCAATCGGACCGGGAGTGAGTACCTCGCCCCCCATCATACACGCCATTGTCATTTGTTCACCCTAATTGAATTTGTTTTGCAGCAATTTTAGCATCACCCTCAGCATGAATTTCCATTTCATCACAATCAATCCGATAATTGTGTTTCACAATGGTTCTTAATCGACCCAGGAATTGATGTTCCAGTTCATTTACCCATTGATAAACACGTAATGCCTGGGTATTAATTGTGTCACTAATTGTTTGTATATACTGACAAATCATCTTGAGTGATTGATAGGAAAATTTTAACTCTTCTCCACGAAAGTGAGCATGTATTATCGAAAACTTCCCCGTATCACAATCGATATTCTGTGATGATGCACTTAAATTAATGGTGTCATCTGCCGTCAGGCTAATCGTCGGTGCATGAATTTTTAAATGGTTATTCTCGCCGACCAGACTTAAATTGTCTCCCAATTTAATCGATAAAGCGGCTGCTTGATGACGATGAATAATCGACAAAATATAATAATTACTTGCGTCTTTAAATAGTAAGACTTCGTCATCAACTAAAGGAGTTAGTAAACAGGAAAAAGCTGGCTGAGCACTAACCAATTGTCCTTGAAGAAGGATATGGTATGTGTCATCTGAAAAGAATTTAATTTTCCCCTTCAGCAACTCGCCTTTGGTACTTATACTGGCTACATCAGATTCAAGCATGGTGAATTCCTTAATTTTATGACCATTGTTCTGCTTCCAATAATTCTGGATTTGTGTTTAGTACGTTATCAAGAGCAGCATGCTCCCAATTGACTCGAACTTCGGTAATATGATGCAACGAGGTTAAATTTAAATTTGCCTTAGCGAAATTGCAAGCCGTTAAAGAACTGTTATTGAATCGAGCATAACTGAGTTCGGCTTGTATAAATGAGCTGTCATTTATTTGCGACTCTTCAAATAACGACTGGGTTAAGTTAGCAAAATCAAAGAGACAATTAATTATCCTGGACTGATTAAAATTACTTGGGTTTAATTGGCATTGAGAAAAATCAACACCCTCTAATTGAGCCTCCTGAAGACACGCTGCGGACAGGTCCATTCCTTTAAACCTAGTATTTTTTATAGTCGTTTTGAATAAATTGATGTGTTTTGTTTCAGATGCGATTGAAAAATCGGTTTCCTGAATTTTAGCCTCAATAAATAAGCTTCTATGCAGATTACAACGGTCAAATTGAATTTGATTAAATTCGCTTGCTTCAAAATTTGCCGCCGTCAAGTTGACCTGTTCAAAGAGGACTGCAACAAATTTTGAGTTTTTTGCAGTTATTTTTTCCATCGTACTGTTTATAAATTTACCTTGGGATAAATCACATTTTGAGAAATTGATTTTCGTCAGATTACAGTTAATGAACTCACAATTTTTAAGAGCCTGGCCACGAAATTTGCTGTTAGAAAAATCCGATTCGGTCGCACGAATATCAATAGAGCCCTCATTGGAGTTGAAATCCATAGCAGTCCAGCTGGACTTGTGACTTCTTAGTTGACTGATTGTGGAGGAAATTACGGTACATAACTGCATGCTGCATGATTCAAAGGTAACCTGTTCAAAACGACATTTTTCAAAGACGGATGCAACAAACTGGACGTTTTTAAACACCACGTTTTTAAACACGACGTTCAAAAACACAGCACGGCGTGATTCAATATGATCAATGGTTATGGAGTCCAGTGACACGTCTTTAATTAGTTCTCTTTTGGCTAGTTTAGTTGCTAATTCTTCCGCGTTCATAAGGACTCTTCTTGTTTTAACGAAATGTTTCTCACTAGACAATCCATTGTTTTTACATTATTTTTCTGACAGTCTGTAAACGGTATGCTGTATAAATTACAATGGTTAAATTCAGTATTTTCAAATGTTGAACTGTGAAAAATCCCTTGAAAGAAATTGATATCCTTAAAGAGGCAGGAGTCCACTTTACAATTAACAAACCTGAACTTTTTAGCGTTACATTTGCTGAAATTTGATTTTTTCACAGTGCTATTAATAAACTGGGATGAGTTGATATCACATTCGCAAATAGAAATTTGCTCGTAATGGCCGCCTAATATTGCTCCTTTGCTCAGATTACAATGCTCGAAATTGCAAGTTGATATATGAGTCTGGTCATTACCCCGCAAATTCGTTATCACACATTTTACAAAATCGCCACGAGTTAATTGGGCATTCATCAGGTTTAAACCAGGCAATGAGCAGTTGGAAAAGCGACACTTAGAAATAATTGTTCCTTTACAGTTCAAATGCTCCAAATTGCTATCTTCCATCATTAGATTATCGATAGTACATTTAGTTAGTGAGAGTTTAGGGGCAAGGACATTGTTCCCGCTCACATTGGATAATTTTGTGTCATCAAAGTGTGCATGAGATAAATCGGCTTGAACAAAATTGGGATTTATCCAAACGCATCTATTAATATTGGCAAATTGCAGCCTTGCCTCAGAAAAATTACACGAATCAAAGCGACTGTCTGAAATATCGAGAAAATTGGCTTTTAGACTGACAAATAAGCTTCCATTAAACTGGCAATTTTTAAGTTTGGCATAATTTAAAAAAGCTGCAGAAAAATTGCATTCAACTCCTGAACACCCTTCAAGCTGTGTTTTATGCATGTCGCATTCTTTAAAATCAGTTCGATTTATAGCAGCATTTTTTATTAAAGCCTGGGATAAATTGGCATTGACCAATATTGCTTCGGATAAATTGGTATTAATCAGGGTTGTTGTTGATAAGTTCGCTTTGTACAATCGGGTACGGGTCAAATTGCATTCGCTTAAATTACAGCCTGATAAATTGATGCCTGATAAATCCAAGTCGGATAAATCGATACCCGCCAAATTTTCACTGGAAAATTCTTTTCCTTCTTGGAACGCTCGAATAATATCTTCTCGTGAATAAGCTGATTTTCCAGCTTTTCCAGTGCGAAATTGTGTAAAGGCACTGGCTTTTTCCAAGCGTGCAAATTGTTGTTTAAATTGTTCAAGCTGCTTTAATATTTCTGATTGTTTCGCTTCTGGAAGCTCATTGTTGATGATTTGTTTTTTAAGATAGTCTAAATGGTTTATATGCTGTGGGTTTATGTTCTTTTGAGCATTTGCAAAAGTGAATTTATCAAATACGGGTACCGGTTGATTTTGATTTTTATAAAACTGCGCTACTTCCTGCAGTATTTCCTGTGGGGTTTTTCCTTTAAAAACCTTTGCCGCTTCAATTTCTTCCAGGCTCTTTCCCGGATGAAAAATTTTGGCAATCTCTTTGAACTCTTTATCTAAATCCAAACCGAGTCCAATCGGGGGAGCTGATCGGGCCCTGGTTCTTGATTCTCTGGGTTTGGCTTGCATAGCCATTTCTTTGGGTTTATTGCGGAGTTTAACGTAATAATCGATATCCTTTTTCGGTTCATTTAAGAATTCACTAACGCTGTAAATAAAATCGATATCATTGGCGGCTATATCCTGAGTATCAAGCATACCATGCCAAATGAGGATTCCTTTTTCTTCATCGGGCAATAACCAGAGTGTATCCAAATTTAGATTTAATTCGCTCAAACTCTCCGGACTGTCAATGCGTTTATAAAAACAACGTACACGCAAACCAGGCAGCTGGCCTTTAATTATTGATTGTTCAGCATGCATATTGGTACAAGTAAATACTTCATCACCATTAAAGTAATGCTCATTTTGCTGATCTGCTTCTGCTCGATTAAAATAAAGCCAATCAATGTCAGCAGGATAATAAGGACGTTCGTTTAACAACCAATCCTCGTTAAACGTTCCAAATTTATCCAGTTGGTACTTGCACGTAGGTGAGTGAGGTAGCAATAAAGCCGGCTGAGGGGTATCAGATGGTTGTTTTATCAGTTGTGTCGGTACCTCAACATTTGGCACTTTTATCTCATGGAAGGCACCGGTTGTTATAAATCCTGTACCATCAGGATTGATATCATGTCCCTTACCACCGAAAGCGTTCGTTAAGGTAATCGGTATACTACGAAAGCAAGCTGGTTTAGATAAATGGTAGTTTGATTCTACTTCTACCCATTGCCTGTCGCCAAAAACAGTTAATTGTTTTTGCATGCCATCCAGCGTTATCTTAACAAAACTTGTACTGGTATTGTCGTCATAGGCATAACAAGACCCTTTGACAAAAAACTCCGCTTTTTTTTTGGGCATGTATAAATCGATAAATTCGCCCTGGCTGGAGTTAAATGATTTTTTGGCAACCTTCCAAAAATCCGCATAACTCAGAAATTCACCACTTTTTGAAAAGGAAAACATGGCCATAATCGTAACTGCTAACTGCGGTTTACCCTTGTGGCGGTGGTTGAACGTAATAAGCGTGTGTGGTTTATCTTTAAGTATCTTCATCTTTGAAGAGTAATCCTGATGCGGCACATCAACTTTAACAAGTTGATGACAATATGATGGATGAAAAATTTATTGTCAATGTTGTAAAATTAAAAAAAGTGATATTAATGAATCAACTGGATTAACAAAAGTATGCGGCTTGACAGGCGCAAGAGTACTTCGATATTGTCATCATCATTAGAAGTCCTAACCATTTCAAGGCACAGGAGTGTTAATGAAAACCCAAATAGTGATGCCTCAACTAGAAATTCCAGGAGCTAACACGTCCGAGATCATTGTTTTAGAATTCGAAGGCAAACAGGCTATTTCTGAGTTATATCAGTTTAATATAGAATTTGTGAGCAAAAGTTTAATTCTGGCAAAACAAGTAATCAATCAAAAAGCACAATTAATCTTCCCTAAAAAAATAAGTGGAACGACTCCTTTGCATGGAGAGGTTGTATCCTTTACACAGCTTGATGGGATCGATGAGTACTATAGGTACAAAATTAGCCTAATGCCCAAAGTTAATCGCTTGCTACATACAAAACAAAATGAAATTTTTCTTAAGAAATCAATTCCCCAGATTATTAAAAAGATATTAGATAAAAATGGAATTACACAAGTTGAATTAGATTTGATGATGGAGCACCAGCCCAAAGCGTTTATTTTTCAGTATAATGAAGCGGACTGGAATTTTATTTCACGCTGGATGGAGCGTGAGGGTCTATTTTATTATTTTAGTCAAGATAAAAATGGCGAAAAACTGGTGATTACAGACAGCAACTCAACGCTGAAAAACAACCAGGATATTAACGAAATTTATTATCAGTCCTACACCTTGGCCAGTGAAAAGAACCCCACTGCAAATCTAGTTTATAATTTTCAACTTACCACCAAGGCACTTCCACAGAAAGTCACGGTAAAATCATACAATCATGCACAATCATCCAAACCCTATACCTCGAAAGCGATAATCGATCCACAAAGTTCTGGCGAAGTATCGTTTTGGACAGAAAACGTTAAAAGTAATAAAGAAAACCAGCAAATCGCGAATTTTATTAGTGAAAGTTATAAATGTACAAAAGAAATTCTAACAGGCATTTCTTCAGGTTCGCTCATCATTCCAGGTACTATAATTCATCACCAAAATTTCAAAATCGCCTCATTAAATATTCCAATGTTGATTATTGAAAGTACCTACAGTGGCTCACAAAAAGGTTCATTTTTATCCATTCATTCAGGAGAAGAGCATTCTCCCGAGGATTATTTCAAATGCGAATATCGAGCCATTGATAAATCGATTGCTTACAGAACTGCCCTACAGGAGAGTATCCCCCGTATTCATGGCTTATTTCCTGCGTTTATTGATCATGAAGGAAATGATGATACGGTACAAATTAATAGCAAAGGAATGTATAAATTTCGCTTTGCAATGAGTGATGACAGTCCAGGAAAAGGCTCTGCCTGGGTGCGGAAAATGGAGTCATACATTGGCGATCAATACGCATTTGATATGCCGCTTCGTAAAGGCGATGAGGTGGTAATCGGTTTTCAATTTGGTAATCCAGACTTGCCGATTATACTTGGGGCAGTGAGCAACTCCACTCATCGAAACATCATTACCTCTAATAGCCAAAATTATATGGGGCTGTACACAAAAGAAAACAATGTATTCATCATAAACGAACAGGATGGTAAGACAAAAGGGATACAATTTTCCACAACGAACAATAATACGACGATGGTACTCGGTACTGATAATGTATTTAACTCACAATTAGATGCCGGTTATTGTCTCAGAACAGACAATAACGTATATCAGAGTATTGGAAAAAACTCGGTTACTGATATAGCTAATCATCACGCGGTGAGCATTGGGGGAGATCATATGATGAGTGTTTCGGGCACCTCGTCGAACACCATTTATGGAGCTGACTATTACTCTTGCTATGGTGCTCGTTCCGTTTCCGTGCTCGGACTCGATTTTGTTTCAAGAACTGGTGCAATAATCGACTCTACATCGGGTTTTCAAGTAAAATTAGGCGGTGGTTGGCGATATGAACAAGATACCTCGACAAGTTTGAAAACAGCTCCCGATATTATGCAGGAAGCAGAGGTATCTATTTCACTTACCGTGGGAGCCTCTTCAATTACCATCACTGAAGAGGGAATTACCATCACCGCCCCTACTATTGATCTTGTATCAGAAGCGGCGATCACGTTGGCTACTGATGCGACAATAAATTTAGCAAGTGCTGACGTCAATATATTGGGCAATATATCGGGTGGACCTATGATGGAATTAGGTGCTACAGGTGGAGAACCTGCAGGCCCCTTAAAAGCTGTTGCAATGGCTCAGGTTATGGCAGATGCAGCTATGAAGGCAGCAAAAAGTTCGCCTCTGTACGCGGCGGGAGTAGCCACATGGAGTTCTGCCAAACAAGGGTTTACTGCTACAACCGAGGCGTTTGTTGACATGGGTAGCGCATTTAAATCAGAGTTGAAGCCACTCCAGACCGGAATACAAAAAGTCAAGGGAGGCATAGCGATAGCAAAACAATCGGCTATTTACCCAACAATATCTTATGGGGGTTATTTTACATCATTGGCGGCGAAGTACCAACTATTAGGCCAAGGAATGTCAATCCCTAAATATGAAGCTAAATATGACGAGGACTAATAGACACTTCAGAACCTACTTGACGCGATCGAGATTTATATTCAATTTCAGCCACTTAATTAATTGATAATTACATCGAATAATTTTGCAAATTTGGAGATTTATGCTAGCTTAAATTATATATGAGAAGTTTTTTTTATTTTATCATCCCTTTGATAAGGAAATAAAAAATGACTAATAAGGAACAGTCTGTCGCTCCTAAAGAACGCATTAATATTGTTTATAAAGCCCTCATTGAAGGTGTTGAAGAGGAAATTGAACTTCCTTTACGCCAACTCGTTCTGGGAGAGTTCTATCCTGGCGGAATAAACACCCCTTTAGAAAAACGCCGCACCGTAAATATCAATAAAGATAATTTTAATGATGTGCTAAAAGAACACGACGTCAAATTATCCGTTCGCGTACCAAATCGTTTTAGTAAAAACAAAGACGATACCGTAAGTGTTGATCTAAAATTCGAAACAATGAGAGATTTTGATCCAGATGGAATTCTTCATCAAGTCCCTCAGTTACAAAAACTGTTTGAGATACGTGAGGCGTTAAAAGCGCTGAAGGGGCCTCTTGGCAATATTCCAGAGTTTCGACGCAGATTGGATGCGATCATCAAAGATTCCGCAGCACGCGAAGAGCTGGTCAAAGAAATTAAAGACAAAAAATAAGCAGTATCGAGTCGCTGAATCAAGGAGACAGCCATGGCTGATGCACAAGATAACGCTAAGAAGAAAGAAGAAAAATCGCTGCAAAAATTATTTGCTGGAACGAATATTACTGATGATGAGGAACAGTATGCCCTCACTCAGAAAGGATTGCTCGCTTTTATCGACAATATTGTCGAAAGCAAACTTACTGATGAAACTGTAACTCCTGCTTTGGTAGATGATATTATCGCAAGTCTGGATAAACAGTTATCGGCCCAAATGGATGAAATTCTCCATAATTCTGAATTTCAAAAACTTGAGTCAGCATGGCGCAGCTTGAAGTATTTAGTTGATCGCACAGATTTCCGCGAAAACAGCCTGGTCGAATTCATTCATGTATCAAAAGATGAGCTTTTTGATGATTTCATTGATGCACCTGAAATCCCTAAATCCGGCTTGTATAAACAAGTTTATACGAAAGAATACGGACAATTTGGTGGTAGGCCTTATGGTGCAATCATCGGAAATTATTCATTTGGTCCAAGTTACAAAGATGTAACCTTACTCAGAAATATCGCTGCAGTTTGTGCGATGGCACATGCTCCGTTTATTGCCGCAGCAAGCCCGGAGTTTTTCAACATCAAATCCATGTCTGAGCTGCCACATTTGAATGACATTGAAGCAATATTTGAAAGCCCTGTTTACATTCCCTGGCACAGCCTGCGTGAATCTGAAGATGCACGTTATATAGGCCTGGTTTTACCTCGATTTATGTTGCGGATGCCTTATGGTAAGGACTCTTATGGTGTGCGCACGTTCAATTACGAGGAAAATGTAAGTTCTGGTGAAGATGCTTTTTGTTGGGGCAATAGTGCTTTTGCGTTTGCTGGATGCTTGTCTCAGAGTTTCGCTAAATATCGTTGGTGCGTCAACATTATTGGTCCCCAAGGTGGCGGGGCTGTTGAGAATTTACCTTCTTACTTTTTCGAGGCAATGGGTGAAATTCAATTAAAAATCCCAACGGAATTACTCATATCAGAACGACGTGAGTATGAATTGTCTGAACAAGGATTTATTCCACTCACCATGCGTAAGGGTGCAGATAATGCTGCCTTTTTCTCTGCCAACTCAATCCAAAAGGCGAAACATTTTCCAGATACCCCTGAAGGCAAAACAGCACAAACAAATTATAGTTTAGGAACACAATTTCCTTATATGTTTATAATTTGCCGGCTTGCTCATTACTTAAAGGTAATACAACGTGAAAAAATTGGTCTAGCCAAAGAACGTGATGATATCGAACGTGAATTGAATACCTGGATTAATGGTTATGTTGTTGATATGGATAATCCAGTCCCCGAAGTCAGAGCAAAAAAACCATTAAGGCTTGCCAAAGTAAATGTAGAAGATGTTCCTGGTGAACCTGGATGGTATAAATGTGTATTAATTGTTCGTCCTCATTTCAAATTCATGGGGGCGTATATCACACTCCAATTAACTGGTAGTCTAGATCTTATACAAGGAGAATAAAAGTGGCTTCAAGAGAAAGTGACGGACATGACATAGCCATGTTACCTATACTCCCAGACAGTGAAGTTGCCAGAACTCAGTATAAGTTAATGGCAAAAATAACCACTCAAGCCTCAGGTGTTGTCAAAGGAAGCAGTACTGTAAAAGGATATGAGGGGTGGGTCGCTCTCCTGGACTTCAAACAACGCATTACTCGAGCATTCGATGCGCAAAACCAACTTATTGGCGTTCCCGATTGCAAATATTTTCGCCTTACCGGATTATGGGATCAAGCAGGCGTTGTACCTCATACTCAAAGTATATTTACAGGTGAAAATATAAATACAGCCCTCATCCATTGCCTTCGTTCCAGTGCCTCAGGCGAGGTTGAAGTAGCGGTCGAGATCACCTTGGAAAACGCCAAAGTATTAGAAGTAGATTATGCCTATTCGCATCCAGCAGGCCCATTATTCATTGTGGACATGCGTCCAACAGTTTATAAGGTAATGGATAAGAAGAATAATCAAGAATTCGGTTGGGACTTAACTAAATTAATGCGGGTTGGTTAATGAGAGCTGAGCGTTTAACTGAACGAGTACGTCGTTATGCTCGTCAAGGGGCTCTTTTGTCAGCCAAAATGGATTCATCGATATTAATTGAATCCATACGCAACCATATTGAAAAGATATTATCTACAAGACAAGGTAGCGCACCGATTGACAGAGAATATGGACTATCCGAATTACCGACTCTTGTAGAGGATTATTCATTTGCCTATCAAGAAGAGCTGAGGACCCATTTGGAGAAGACCATTCTTCGTTATGAACCGCGCCTGGAGTCTGTGCAAGTGTCTAAAATCTTAATCGATCCAGGTAAGCAAATCATTACCTGTGATATTTTAGCGCATTTGAATCAATCATATGATGGCCTCAAGGTTTTTTTTACTACTATTTTAACAAGTAAAGGGCGCGTACTTGTTACGTTGTAAATCAAGGTAGAGACATGATAATCGATTACTACCAGAATGAATTAAATAAAATCAGAAAACTCGCAAGAGAATATGCCGAGCATTATCCTGCAATTGCCCCACTGCTCAGAGAGCAAAGTACTGATCCCGATGTTGAGCGCATCCTGGAAGGAGTTGCTTTTCTTACGAGCCAGGTGCGGATGGTAATTGATGAAAAACTACCTGGCATGGTAGATGATTTAACGCAGTTATTTTTTTCTCAATACTCAAAACCAGTACCAAGCACGTCAGTGATTCAGTTTATTCCTAAGGCTAACTTGGGAGAAGCCCTCATAGTGCCTAAAGGGACT
Organism: Fluoribacter gormanii; assembly: GCF_900156395.1. Taxonomy (GTDB): domain Bacteria; phylum Pseudomonadota; class Gammaproteobacteria; order Legionellales; family Legionellaceae; genus Legionella; species Legionella gormanii. The sequence continues at coordinate 115,580 of NZ_FTNL01000005.1, forward strand.
GAATTAGCATCAATCCCGATTAATGATGTAAGGTGCCTCTTTCGCACAACAGTACCCATCACCGTTGAACCGGTACTAATTACAGACATTAATTTTCAAGACACCATAAGTGGCATAAGCCAGATCGAAATTAATTGTCATCTTTGCGGCATCACATTGAAAAATTGGCAAGCATCTTCCCTACGCTTTTTTATTAATCAAAATTGGCATGATGCCAGCAATACCTTTTATTTACTTCAGCGATGCGTACGCAGAATTACAATTGAAGCACCTGGAGAAGATAAACTGGTTTTATCACCTGAGCATCTACAACCGTGTGCATTTGAAAATGAAGAAACTTTATACCCAGCACCTCCCAACATTCATCATCCTCATCGAGTTTTATATGAGTATCTCCATCAACCCTATAAATTTTTATTTCTTCGTTTAATCGGCTTGGAACAATGGCAAAAAGACACGGATGGATTTGATTTTAAAATCAATTTTGAGTTAGAAGAAGTACCTCCATGGGCGGCTAATTTAGATAATTTTCAATTGGTCTTGCATGCTGTACCCATAATTAATTTATTTTCTCATCATGCAGAACCAATTTACCTTGATCATAAGCAACCTGACTATCAAATTATTCCCAGTAATGATTTCAATGAAAACTATTCAGTCTATGATGTAAAGCAGGTTACCGGTTATCGCCAACAGGAAAGAAAACGCATCGAATACGATCACTTATTAAATTTTAATCAAGAGCTCAATCTAAATTATAAATATATTTATCATCACCGACCTTCTGTGACAGGACCGGGTCGAAACACCTATATTAGTTTTTTTTATGATTTTGAGAAGGAGTTTCCTGTTGATGAAACTCTATCTATTGAACTCATATGCAGTAATGGCGCTTTAACCAGACTCCTGGATAAAGGGGATATTTTTTTACCTACGGACAGCTCACCTGAGAATCTGACTTACACTAATCTTATTCCGCCATCATCCTTCCTTGTCCCAACTTATGATCGCGGTTTAATCTGGAACTTTCAGTCCTTATTAGCGCTTAATTTACTCCAACTCTTAGATAAAAATCACCTGAAGCATATTTTTAATTTATATATCTATGAAAAAGGGGAAAATTATCAATTGAATATGAGCCGGATAAAAGGGATCGAAAATATAGTTGTTGATAAAGCACGTCGCCTCTATTATGGGGAAATGATCCCAGGATCGCATATCACCCTAATCTGTGACCCTGATTGCTTTAGATGCATTGGAGATATGTATTTATTTGGCTGCATAATGGATGCTTTTTTCGGATCAAATGCTCCTTTTAATACATTTACTCTATTACATTTGCAAAATGCAAGAACTAAAGAGGTATGGAAATGGCAACCGAGGTTGAACAACCCGAGCTTAATATCTTAGATAAACTACTCACTGAGCCTAAAAGTTTTAATTTTTACCAGGCTATTCGCTTAATCGGCCATCTCTTGGCTTATGAAGCAAAAAATGGGCTTAAAGGCTCATTAGATATCATTCCTTTGTTAAGCTTGGCCTTTCCTAAAACAGATATTCATGAGATCGAGAAAAATCAAAAGAACAATCAATTTACACTGACCGCCACTTTTTTTAGTCTTTATGGAACAACCTCTCCCTTACCCACATTTTATACGGAACAGTTAATCCAGGATAATGATCTGGATTCTGATGAAATGAAATGCTTACTTGATATTCTTCATAAAAGACTTTATAAACTGCTGTACGATGCATGGTCAAATAACAGACTATTCGAACAATATTCAGAACAAAATAATGAATTCTATCAAGACGCACTTTATGGATTTATTGGACTGGCAGTCAAAGAGGTTCGAGAAAAAATACCTGATTACAATTACCTCTTGCGGTATGCCAGCCATTGGGTCTCTGATACCAAGTCAATTTGGAGTTTACAGAGCCTATTAACGGATTACTTCAAAGTACCATTCAATGTCCATTCATTTTTCCGCTCCATGCAAGATATACCTGAAGAGCAATATTGTCTTATAGGCAAAGAAAACCACTGCTTAAGCAAAACTGCATATTTGGGTAGTCAGTATAAATCGAACAGCAATAGTCTACTCATTTCTATAGGTCCGTTAAGAGCGGATATTTTTCCTACATTTTTAGCAAATACCGAAAATATAAATCGATTAAAATTACTCCTGCAACTCTATGTGAAAGAACCATTCTCTTATTTTATTGAAGTCATTTTAGACAAAGGTTGCTTCAAACCGATACAATTGACCTGTGAGACTACAAGTATTTTAGGAGTTGTTAGTTGGTTGTCACCACAAAAAGAAATAGACATGTTTAAAATACGTTACTGGCTTAAATAATCAAACTTAGAATAGTAATTACGATTTCATTTCATTGATTGAATTATAATTTTTAGCTTCGGGAAAGCCTATAGAGGATCTATTGTTTCCTAAAGAGTTCTGATACTATGGAATAAATATTCATTTTGTTACTAATTAACGCTCATCTTATGTTAAGGATAATAAAATTAACGTCATGCTAAGAATAATATTTTGTATTTTATTTCTGATGATCGGTGGATGCACGACAGGTGGAAAGGAAAAAGAGCCGCAGTTAGCAAGCAGCTACCAAGATAATGCCATCCTTATTCGAGCTGTGGCCAGCAAGGAATTGAACCAATATGACCATAGAAAGCACACATTGAAATTTGCTGTAGTACAAGTCGAAAAAATAGAAGATGTACAAAATCAAATAGTAAATGCGGAAGGGATCAGCCAATTGCTTGATGGTGATACGGAAGCAGATAACACCACGCAAACGAACAAGAAAGTCCATATTCAAACCTTTTTTATTGCGCCAGGAATGACACAAACCTTTACGCTTGCTCGCATGGCAGCAGTAAAGAAAATTGTTGTTGTTGCAGGATACTTCAATCTAACTCCCGCGAATGCAGTACGCGTCTATGAAATTCCAGTGTTTAAAAAATGGAATCCGCTTACATTTTGGAAAAAAACAAAACAAATGGGACGAATTGCCATTTATCTTGAATTTGGGTCACAAGGAATTAACTATACGGAAAGTTCTTCGAAAAAGACAATCATCACGAAGCAGAAGAATCGTGAGTCCTTAAAAAAATATTGGGATAAATAAATATGATTTGGAATACACCAATTGACTGGGAACATGGACTTTTTCTACAGCCCCAACATTTTCAATATACTGAACTCAATCAACATTACATACACTCTCAATTTTTACGCTACATAACCCCCTTCTTTTGGGGATTTACTGATTTGGTAGTGAATGAAAAATCACTGAAAAGTGGCATTTTCGACGTGGAAAAAATGGCCTTCTTTTTACCCTCTGGCGAGTTTGTTGAAATCGATGTTAATGCCAAATTTTTACCTCGTTCCTTTATGTCGGAATGGCCAGCGAATGCAAACTCACTTAAGGTGTATATCGGTGTAAAAGAGCTTTCAAAAAATATAGGCAACGTCACTGTTGTAGAGAGTCTCGACAACTTAAGCAATGTGAATACTCGCTTTATTAGTTGGAATGCGGGGGATGAACTTCCAGACTACTACCATCAAGGAGCACAGGCTCATCTCAGGTGTCTATACTATGTTGTCAAATTATTTTGGGAATTCGAAATTGAAAATACCCATAATTACTCGATCATTCAAGTAGCAGAATTGAGACGAACAACAAAAGATGAAGTTGTTTATGATCCTAATTTTTATCCTTCCTGTGTCAGCCTGAGTGCTCACAAAAATCTCAATTCATCAATGAATCACCTTTTAAGCGATTTAGTTAAGACAACGAGTAAATTAGAAAAATTTAAACAACCGCTTGATTCATACAGTACCCAAGTAGATAAAAGTAACTTCGGACGTTTATTTTCTTTACGCTCATTATTACGAAATGTTCCGGTTATGGAACATTATCTCAATGCCAAAACGGTTCACCCATGGCAAGTGTTCGGCCTACTTCAGCATATGATTGGTGAATTAAGTTTTTATTCTACGGAGATTAACTTTTTCGAAGGCGGAAGTGGTAATGTATCAGCCATACCTGTATACGATCACAGTAATTTGAGTAAAAGTTTTAACCTGATTGTCGAGCTAATGAATAAGCTATTAATGGCTATTACTGCAGATCCCGATCGTATCCGACGAATGGTTAAAGAGAAAAATCATTATTGGGCCGATCTGGGTAATAATTTTATCCAAAAAAACAGAAACTATTTCTTAGTTATGTATGCACAAAATGATCAAGAGGAAATTGCTGAAATGATAAAAGATTTTGGTAAGTTATGTGCTCATTCAGAAATTGAGAATTATATAGACTTTGCTTTACCCGGAACACCTATCTCCAGACTTATCTCAGCTCCAGAGGGAGTACCTAAAGGCGCGAACTGTCTTTATTATCATATTGATCACAATTCGGGAATGTGGTCCAAAATCGAGCTGGAACGCAAGGTTGCCTTTTATCTTGGAAAAACACCTGTAGACATAATAATCGATATTGTCGCGGTAGGAGGCTAAGGTGAATCTTCAAACCATTTTTTATGATTTATTTAAATACGTCTGGGATTTAAATACAAATCAGTTCGCGACAGTGAGTTATGATGAATTCAGAGGCAAAGTTACTACTTTAATTGCCGAGATTAAATTGAAAGAAAATGAGGTAGATAAGCATAATCTGAATTCCGCTTTATTTGCGGTTTGTGCCTGGATTGATGAATTGGTACAAAAAACAAGTTGGCCAGGTGTTAGACAGTGGCAAGACAAATTATTACAGGCTGAGTACTTTAATACAACCAGCGCTGGTGAGGAGTTTTTTGTCCGTTTAAGCAAGATCCCAAGCAAACAAGAAGACCTGTTTAGAATTTATTACCGATGTTTGGTTCTAGGATTTGAAGGGGTGTATCATAAACCACTGGATAAGCCTGACTTGCTAAAATATAAAAATTTTGCCTTAGAACAACTAAGCCATGGGTTTAATATGGCAAATTACCCTTCTGAATTTGTTGCATTCCCTTTGGCTTATAAAAATGATAACTTGCAAATTACCCCCCCAAAATTAGATCAATATCGAAGTTTACTTTGGTGGTTGTTACCTATTCCAGTGATTTTAATCATTTATTTCTTTTTTTATTTTGTAATTAATAATACAGTTACTAATTATTTACATTTAATTAAGTAAGCAAGAGAGTCAAATGGGACGATTAGGACATATCATTTTTTGGATCTTGCTTGTGGTTATTTTGGGGGCCTATGCCACCTTTATAACATTTCATCTAGATTATCCAATATGGGTAGGAATACTCATTTTCTTAGCAATGCTTCTGGGTTTTATAATACTCGATAGCATTACCTGGGCTATTAGAAAATGGTATAAAAATAGGAACGCCGCGAAAGCCAAAGAAGCCGGCGAAAAAATTGAGACAGAAGGATTGCGCTTAACCCTGGAAAATGCGCTCAATCATATAGAAACAAATCATATCGCCGGTGGTGCAAAGCGTTTTTGGCAAATGCCCTGGATCATTTTTTTTGGTAAAACAACAATCCTCCTTTCTAATGGACTGAAACTACATACCCATTTTATGGTAGGTGATGCTGAAGACGAAGCCCTGCAACGCAATCAGGTTTATGTTCTTGATAATTTTGCCATATGGTGTGTTGATGCAGAACTCCTGGAATCCAACACCTCAAAAAAAGTAGAAAAACAATGGCTGGATTTTCTTAAGTACATTAAGAGTCAAAAGAAAACAATTACGCCTATTGATCAAATTGTTATCGAACTACCCGCCTCCAAGCTCTTAAATGACGATAAATCAGATATTGCCCATCATGCTCGAACATTAAAAGACAGAGTGGATCAAGTCAGCCTAATGACCGGTTATCGCCAGCAAGTCCTTTTTTGCATTACCCAATGCAATGACTTGACCGGTTTTGATGAATACGTAGAACTCATGCCTGACAACTTGTGGAGTCAAGCAATGGGTTATATTGTGACCAATCCATTAAAAGATTCAACATCAGTGGAACCGCTTAATTACATCAGCAATCGTGCGGATGAGGTAATTGATATTGTTTTATTTGATACTCAAAAACCAATCGATGTAACTGTATTTAACTTTCCATTAACCTTGAGAAAGCTTGAAGAAAACTATTCAAGGTTTACCAATCTATTTTTTGCCTCCTCCCCCTATACAGAACCCGCAGTACTGCATGGGGTTTATCTACTGGGTGAATATCAGCACAATGGCAAGGAAGAGAGTGTTTTTTATTATGATTTTATTGATCAAATCCAGCTCTCCCTCATCCGTCCTATGTCTTTATTAAACTCCGAAATTAAACAACGTAATAAGCGGAGATGGGAATATCTAGGTGTTTGGTATTTTGCGAGCGCTCTTGCTGCGGGTTATCTAATTTATGTCTACAACGCAACATCAAATCGTTTGGTTGAACTGATAAAACCTTTACCTAAAAAAGAATCCTTTTCAGATCAATTGGAACAAAATTTACTTCAGTTTGGCGATTATCATGTTTTGATGGGGCAGCTTGATCTCTTTAGAAATCAGTTGCAAATTAAAATATTACCTTACCGAGGCGGTTTAAATCGATTATACGCTTATTATAGCGAGCAATATGTCAATCATTTTAAACAATACATCTTAATGCTTCTTGATAATCGTATGGAGCAGATGCTTACTCACGGAGGTCTTACTGACACCCAGAAAGCCTACTTGGTTCAGAATATGGTAAGTCGGATTAATTTAATCCAGGCCAAAATAATTAGCGGTGTAAGCCCCACTACGCTAATGCAGATGCCTGATCCACAGATTAAATACTTGGGTTACAATCGATTACCGGAGCGTTTTCTTAACACGTTTGGCCCATTATACAAGGATTATGTCATTTGGAATTCAAATTCCGAGCAACTAAGGGGTGAGGCTGGTAAATTAACTCTCTGGCTTGATCAATCACATCTCTTGGCATCGGATTTGCGTTGGCTACTTGCATGGGCGAATACTCAAGACAATGCATCTGAACTGGGATTAAACAGCTTCTGGATAGGATCTAATGTTGTTAAAGAGTACCTTATTGACCCCGCATACACAAAAGCAGGATTTGCGGCCATTCAATCGTTACTAGTACAAATTAACCATGCTCTTCCCTTATACATCGATATGAGCCGATCCAAAAGTAGCTTTGAGGTGTGGTATTCCGAAACACGTCTTAATGTATGGAAAAACTTTGCACTTAATTTTTATAAAGGAACGAAAACCCTGGCCTTTCAATATGAATGGGATCAAACCTTTAATGACATGCTGCAAACCACCAGCCCTTATAATGCCTTCTTGCAAGATTTAGCATCAGAATTTCAGGGCAACCTTCCCTTTGCCAAGCCTCATTGGATTCAACTTGTTTTACAATTTTCCGACCTCATGGTGTACAGCCATAATAGTGAGACAGGAATTGAGTTTAAGCAGCTTTCCGATCTCATGTCAGATTGGATGAAAAAACTGCAGGAAAAGCCCTCTCAGTTGAAAGCAGATAGTCCCAGTAATGTTTATAACAGACCGCCGAGTGTTGCTAATAAGCTAAACTTCAACACTCAAGTGAATGCGGCCAAATCTTATATGAGATATCGTGATTTATTAAAGCAACTTTATAAGGAACCTTACGTACAATCAGTCAAGGCTTATACAAATGCTCGGGAGTTGTATTTAAGTCAAAGTGAAGTCGACAGACAATCTTCATTAGTTATGCAGGCTTATCAAGCTTTAGTTGATATGAGAAGAGCTCTTGAACATTTTGATCAACTCGACGCTTCTAATCCTTTTTGGACACTGATGCGTGGTCCATTGGACTATTACATTGACTATACAAATCGTTTTGCATCGTGCTATATCCAACAGAAGTGGCTGGATGAAGTGTATCTCCGAACGATTGCTTTAAGTGGTGAAGAGTTAAATCAAACATTATTTGCTAAAGGTGGCCTTGTCTGGATCTTTAATGACAAATACGCTCTTCCTTTCATGAAGCAAATAGGAACCCATTTCTTACCCAGATACATTTTAGGCCATGAATTTCCGTTTAAAGAGCAGTATTACCAGTTGTTAACCTTTGGAATGAGAATCAATGAAGATCTGGAAGCATTAGGCCATTTGAAACAAAAACCCGAAGAGCGCTCCCCGGTTAATTTAATGATCTATGCTCAACCCACAAACCTTGATGTGAAGGCTACCGTATTGCCTTATAAAACAGTATTACATGTTGAGTGTAAGGAAAAAGAATACAGCTTGGAAAATTATAATTACCCATCACAACAAAAAATTCCTAATTGGCAATTAGAGAGTTGTGGCCCAACTGAGATTACGTTGTTCTTCCCAGGGGCTAAATTAGTAATTCCATACCAAGGAGATGAAGGGTTTTTACACTTTTTACAGGACTTTGACACTGGAATTAAAGATTTTTATCCGCATAACTTTCCTGAACATACAAAATTTTTACAAGCGAATAAAATTGATAAGATTCGTGTTAGTTACTACATAAAAGGTGGCCATGACATCATGTGGCAAATTGCAAAATACTTTGCAGCACAAAGAGATTACAGAGTAGCGCAAAAGAATCTCTCGCATGTATCAAAGCTTCCAAGAACCATCACTGATTGCTGGGCCCAGGGTGAATACGATGTTTAAAATTGACTCGATCAACAAATTGGGAACCCAACCCATCCCGGGCTTGAATAAAGCAGGCCAAGAATGTTATGAGTTTTCTCAATACGCCCTGATTCGCAATGAAGTGCAAAAATTATCTCGAGTCGGGCAATCCTCAGATGTCCATTGGTTAAGCATTATTGATAATTCGATTGAGTTATTGACCTATTATACTAAAGACATTCAAATCGCTTCTTATTTGGCTTATGGCCTCTTTAATCAATACCAATTTAGAGGGCTTGCAGCGGGGTTAAATTTTCTTTTAGATTTTATCGTACATTTCTGGGAAGAAGCCTATCCTCAGGGACGACTAAAAGCCAAAATTGAGGCGCTAAACTGGTATGCGACCCAATCACTGAATCATTTAAAGCAGATCAAATTAGGTGCAGAAGATGAAGAGTTTGTGCAACCAAGTAGTAGCACATTAAAAAATCTCGAGCGAGAATTACTCACCCGTGGTGTAAATATCGAGCTTTTTTCAAATTTGCAAAAAAAGATCGAGTCCACTGAAGTCATTGTCCTACCCACAGCATCACAAGAGCAACCGATTATTGAGATGCAGAGCTCAAATCAACAGAACGAAGCGAGTGTTAATTTAGAACCGGCCTTCCTTCTATGCACTCGCTTCGCACGCGAATTAATCGAAAAGGATCGAGCCAATCCTTATGCTTATTATTTAAATCGTGTTGCAGCATGGGGTGGAATAGCAAGGATACCTTTTAACGACGATGGGTTGACGCTGGTAAAACCTCCTGAGTATTTCAATCAAGAACGCATCAAAAGAGTTCAAGATACGAAAAATTGGGCTGAAATAGTTGCCACAACAGAAGAAATACTCCCTCAAGAACCTTTTTGGCTCGATTTAAATTTAATTAGCCTTAATGCCTTGCAAAAGCTCGACGGCGCCTTTAATCCTGCCTATGAGACAATCAAATGTGAATTGGTTCATTTTATAAATAGAATTCCAGGTATTGAAAAATTAAAATTTAGCGACAAGACTCCTTTTCTAAGTGAAGACTACGTACCACAACTTAACCTGTTTATCGCCAAAAAGAACTCACAAAGTATAGACAGTGAGAAAACCTTATCTGCAATAGAGCAAAATCAGTTACAAGAAATAAAAGAAGTCATTGCTCAGTTGAATACCAAAAAACCCAATATATCTCCCCTGCAAATTGAATTGCTGCACAAAGACGCCATCAGTAACAAAGTAAAATTATTATCCTACATCGCCATGTGCGAATCATTGCTTGATGCAAATGAGCAATCGATTTTAAAACCCTATTTAACGTTTATTCTGGAATTAATCGATCAACATCAACTAATAGCCTGGGAACCCGGCTTAGCATTAGACGCACTTACTTTGACTTATCGCAGCATGAAGTTTTTGAAGAATTCCTTTTCAACCCAGGAAATGGATCATGTATTTTCCTTGATCACGAAATTGGACCCCAATACAGCAAGGGAACTCGCTTAACTCTGAGGAATAAACCTTCTTTAAAATTCGTTATGAAACGAGTACAATCCGCTTGATTTTTAACTTATTTCATTACTTCCCCAAGAAATCGGTAATGACGGAGGACAGGTAACTTAGCAATCTTAATCAAAAATCCAGCTTGGCTGTTGAGAAAGATTATAAGTAAACTGCCCTCTTGATTCTCGATGAAAACACCTTCACGTTTTATCCAGGAAATCTAAAAACCGTTCACTCATATTTTTCTCATTCAATTGGTCAGCTGATTTAACACTTATGCACTTAAAGTTTGAAACTGATCCATTGGTTGCTCAATGTCCTCATATATGTATCCAGTATTGAAAAGGAATTAAATAATGAAAAATTTAAAAGATCAAATCAAAAAGATCTACCCCCATATACCCACCTACAGTATTACCGATTTGCTATCCCAAATAGAACGATTTATTACCCAGCTCAGTGAATTACAAAACTTCTTCAATTTTTATGGCACTCCCAGTAATGAACTACTCAAAAGTACTGATCCTTTTTCCTATAACATGATTCATATTCTTTTGTCACTAAAGAAAAGGATTGGAAATCTGCAAGAATTTTATAAATGGGAGAATCTCATCTATGTGATCGCCCTGCGAAATGAACTTGATGATGTCCAAGTTCGCAACCATTGGACTGCCTTTTTTTTAACATGTGACGTGCTTCAAACCAGTATCATCAATGCTTTTGCTAAACGACTCCCCAATACTGATAGAAAGCATAACGTTGAAAACATACCCAACCATAAGATTGATGATGAATTGCACCAATTGCTAAAGCAGCTTCGTGCTCAGATTGATGATTTAAAATTAAAAACGCATGAATTATTTGGGTTTGTGAACAACGCTGCATTTAGTGACCAACAGACGGCAGTGCCTTCCGTCATGACCTCAAAGGAAGAGCATCTTTTTTTTTCGATGCCAGAAGAGGTAAAAGTGAGTATTTTGACTCATTTGGATGTAGAGGATTTAATCTCCGCCCAGCTTGCATCAAAAGATTTATCAACTACTGCAGGTACCGCTTTTGCAGTGCGCTTTAAAAAAAATCCAGTGCAAGTTCTCGCCCATTTAAATGAAGTCGCCCCAAAGGAAGCCTATGACTTTGTTGAAGGATACCAACGGACAAGCGAATACAAGGCTCTAAAAAGTCTGGTTGAACATAAAATGCCAATGTCAGATTACGAGGTAGCCTGTTACATGTTGACTCGTCATGATCAACGGCTTCCCGATATCGAACAATTAAAAAGGATCAGCACTGCTTCGCATATCGATGAACAGACGAGAGACCATCTACTTATACTTATCCAAAATACCCTACAGATTGATATAGCAACTCAATTTGCTTATTCAGCGCACAGCTTCGTGAAAGCAAATGCATTATTTGAATTATTTCTAAAAACTTTTCCTAAACGCTACCTCAATCTTTTACCCTTTGTCTATTTTCCAAATGTCCAATTGGTTGATGCAGATTTATCGCATGCGCCGCTTTCTCATACTTATATCTTCTCGATGGACATGTCCAAAATAAACTTAGCTCACGCAGACTTAAGATATGCAAATTTGAGAAGTAACTCATTGAATTTTGCTAATATGCAACAAACAAATTTGAAATGGTCTAATTTGAGCGGTAGCTCATTGAATTTCGCTGATATGCGGCAAGCAAATTTGAGAGGGGCTAATTTGAGTGGTGCGGTACTTGATGGCACCCTCATTGATGGGGCTGATTTTAGCGGCGTGAACCTAGCCTATGCTCAACTTATTGATCTGGATATGCGCAACATCGATTTGAGCCAAGTGAATGTTGAATGGAGTTATTTGAACAATGTACGCCTGGTTCCCGATGCAGCTCTTGAACATGTAGAAGCATTGGAAGATTTTTTTAACTCCTTTGAAAAAAATCTTGCGGAGCATCCTCTTGAGAGTCAAATAAAATGGAGGATCCAGATGTTAAAGGATCTGAAACGACTGATGCATTCATCTGCAGAAAGACATGAAACCAATCTACTGTTTTTAAAAAAAATACTCGCGCATTATCCTCCGCAAACATTATCAAGCACTATTTTTACCAAGAAACATCCATTTGGCCACCTGTTCGAACACGTTCAATTAATTCAAGCAGAACATCGAACGGACAAGGCAGAACTCCCTCTTCAAGAGGAGGTAATTTCCATACTTGATGAGTGGAAACTTCAAATTGAGCAGGCCCCCTTCCCTGACTATCGAATCACCACTGGGGACTTAGATAAAAGATTCGGAAATTGTTTCGCAAAAGTGCCTGGGTTAACGAATGTGAATCAGATTTGTCAACTCTCAGGCAAGCATTTTTTTCTTCAGCAACTGTTTTATTTAGACTACAAATACTCAAAGCTTAAACCTTTTTTAGTGAATTACCCACAACATGAACGGAGTGTTGGAGGGGATTACTGGCGGTATGCCAGCCAAATATTTGATGGCGAGCTGTTTAACCTTGAGCAATTACAAAAAATCCAACCCGAAGAGTTGGACAATTATCTTTATGGCGAGGAGGATTTTATTATCAAGAAAAGTGGGCGCAACTTAAATAGAGTGAAATTGGGCGGCTTATTTATCAGCTATACCCCGGGAGGGAACGGCTCTTGTCCGACAAAGGTAGAAATTATTGATTTTCAGAACAAACGTCTAAAATTTGGGTTCGATATTGGACATTACTCTTCAATAAATTCTGAAATCTACCTTCCTATGGATCTCCTCAATCTTGAGTCGACTCGTTATGGATATTATCTATATCCCAAGGATGTAGCAGCTACGCGAGCAGCCCTTGAATTGAGAGCAAGCGTCACTCATTATATTTTTGCAACCCAAAAGGGGCCTGTACCTGAATTAGTTCCAATCACAACAATAGAGCCCTTCCCTGAAAAGGAACGTGAAGTGACCGAAACTCCGAAGGATGAAGCTGAAAATCCGTTACCAGGAAAGAACCGTTATGGCTTATACCACCATAAACCTAAAAAACCGTGTTTAATGGTTTCGGAAACAATGCTTTGCGTACTAACATGAGAAATTGGAGGCACATTTTATGTGGCCAGCACAACGCTGGTATATAATATCTCTCACCGTGTCATTGTTATTATTTAGAGTAATATCTTTGATTTTATTTCAAAATTTTGTCGCTTTTAAGGTATCCAATGAAATCGTATCGAAAAGAATTATGGTTCCACGTTCCTGAACGGATGGGGTTTATCAATATAACCGAACAGGTACGTGAATGCCTGAGAGATAGCCGCATTCAGGAAGGATTCGTTTTAGTCAATGCAATGCATATTACCGCATCGGTTTTTATTAACGACGATGAGGAAGGTCTGCACCAGGATTATATAAAATGGTTAGAACAAATGGCCCCGCATGAACCCATATCGCATTATCAACATAACAATACTGGAGAAGATAATGGAGATGCTCATATAAAAAGGCAAATAATGGGCCGAGAAGTTGTAGTTGCTATTACTGAAGGAGCGCTTGATTTTGGACCATGGGAGCAAATTTTTTATGGCGAATTCGATGGATGCCGCGATAAAAGAGTCCTTATAAAAATTATTGGTGAATAAAGGATATGTTTGATCATTATCCACACTGCTTACCTGCCACAAACTCATCGCGGGCACGCAGGTAGAGATGAGTTGAGCCATCATCTGAGCACAAAGATTTTCATGTAGGCCAAATTCAAAGCTCTATAAAAATTTTTATTTTTATTTTCAATGAATTGATTTCAATGTACTCATTTAAAAAATCTTTTTAAAATTGCATTCTTTGTTTTAATAAAGTTGAAAATGGCAAAAATAAGCGCATTAAATTATCTACCAGTTTCCTGTTTTAATAGGTCTGTACTTACTATCCAATTCAAATTGAAATAAAGCATTGGTAATTGTCTATGATTACCTTTAATTTCTGTGTATTATCCCTGGCAATTTGTGTTTATTTTAATAAAAGGGGAGTTTTATGAAGCATCTTGCCAATAATATGCTGCGCACAAAAAACATGGTGGGATTGTTGAGCGCTATGGGTGTTCATATAGATGATACCAAAGTGGTATGTCATGATGAGCGCGTTGTTTTTCACTCCAAAACAACAAAGGAAAGTGAACGTCTGGCGGCTGAGTTGCAAGAACTTTTACAGCAAAATACTGTAAAACCAGCCCTGAACAGAGTAACTCTTGCTGAGTTACTGACTGATGAGATTAATCAAGCCTCCTGCGCTGATAGTGTAACCGCTGATACACACAGAAAATCTTGCCTGGCCGTATTGAATGTTTTGCAACTTACTGGACTCGATTTCACTATAGATGAGCAACAGGAATACTTGAACATCCAATTACCCTCTGCCGCCTATGCTCCATTATTTAATTCCCTGAATTATCAATACATGAGTATTGAAGGTGAGAAGATAAAATTTAACGTCAAAGAGTTTCTAAAAAATCACCAGCAAGAACTCATTTTAATTGATGGAAAATCACCTTTGCTTTTGGTGCACTCGAATTCATTTGAAGATAAAAAGATTTTTTATGCAGAAAAACGAGTGAGCGAGGATACGCTTGAAGTGACTCCCTATTTTTTCGTTCCCGAAGCACTGACACCCCCTACTTATCATTTTGTTTTAGACACCAGTGACAGTATGCAAGGACCGCGCTTAACCAAGTTGAAAAAGAGTGTCATTGAGTTCGCCGATGCCTTATTTAAATTTCAGCCCGATGCAGTGATTAATATTAGTGAGTTTAACAGCGAAACTAAAAATGTTGGCATGGGCAGTTACCGACAAAAGGATTTTGTCCAATTGTCTGAAAATGTGAATAGGTTAAAAGCTAAAGGATATACGCGTCTTTTTGGTACGGTCTCCGATCAATTATCGATGCTTATGAAATCAACCCAACATAATAATATTTTATTATTTACCGATGGCGAGAATACTATAGGCGATAACACCGCACTCAGTATGGCTCTTGAAAAATCAGTTATATCCTTGAAAAACGAGTCCTCTCTGGTTCCTGCTCGTAATAAATTCTTTATCTTAAGTTATGGTATAACTCAAGCTTCAGTATTGGATGAAGTAGCCAAACTCTTTGGCTCTCTTGTTCTTAATACAGATACGATTGATTTTGCTGAGGCTTTAGATAAAAAAGAGAAACTGCAGGAATGGGCGGCTGTTCGAGAGTTATTTAACTGTCGCATGGAAGTGGTTGATAACACAACCCTTGATGCAAAATCAGAGGAATATGTTTGTGCTTATGATATGTCGGGGCAATTTGTTGCACTAAAATCAAAACAATATAAAGACAACGAAACCCTATATTTAACTATTACCGACAGTAATGGTAAAACACTGCTTGATGATAAAAAATTGTTTGCTAAAAAACCTGTAGAGGTTTCTCTGGCCCCAGGTAGCGCAAAAACAGCAACTCAACTTGGTGTATTTTCCTTGCAGTCAGGAAATAAGAGTCAAGAAGAAAGTTATACTCCATCAGTATTCTCTACCAATCTATAAATTTTAATTTATTGTTTTTGAAACCATAGGCCAATCAAGGCCTATGGTTTGTTGCAGACTCAAATAGGTAGACCGAATTTTTTTGATGAATAGCTTTTTCTTTTTAAATTCCCTACTTAATGAATTTAAAAATTGTCTTGGAACATGAGATAGAATCCGTCAAAATGAATGATTTGCCTGCTCAAGGGTAAGCTATAAAGGATAAACGATTGAGCGCTAAGAATATTACAGATACTGATTTCTTTGGAAAGACGATAATTTATCGCACGCATGATTCCTGGGGGGATATTTTCGTAATTGATAGAGGAAATATTAGAGCGCTAAATTTCGATCCAGTCTATGATCAGACCGGTATTTATATTCAATATCCTCATATTCCCGTACATGAGTATACTCGCGTGATGTTGTTAGTTCTTGCATTCGTAAAACCAAGCCATATCACTTTATTGGGCTTGGGCGGAGGGAGTTTGATTCATTGCCTTCACTTTCTTTTACCCGAGTGCCCGCTTTTTTGTATTGAACTACGCCAGAAAGTATATGATGTAGCAACGAATTTTTTTCAATTACCAGAAAGTCAAAATATTGAAATATTAATTGCAGACGCCCAGATTGCAATCAAATTTCAAAAAAGTAACAACACGCAAGTCATTTTTGCTGACATGTACCTTGATTATGGAATGGACTCATTTCAAATCCAACAACAGTTTATCGAACAAGCTTATCGTGTTTTGGATGATACAGGCTGGCTGGTTATCAATTTCCATGAACTTCCTGAATTGAATTCCCCTTTTATTCTATCCATGCGAGATTATTTTGCTGAATTATTTATTTGTCCTACAGTGAGCGATAACTATATTTTATTTGCCAGCAAGTGTTCTGTTGCAGAGTTACACTCCGAGCGCTATCAAACAATCCTTACTGAATTAGAAAATAAACTCAACATCAAGCTACTCCGCTTATTTAAAAAAATAAAAAATTATAAAAGTGAATAGCACCGAAAAGAAACCATTCATTAAATCTAATATTACGTCAACAGTAAAACTGCTTTACAATAATAGACAAACCAACTAAAAGAGTGTTTGTCACTCGAACAATAGAATACAGCTATGCAAAAAAAATTCGTATCATCCATTTTACTCATCACTTGCTGTTTATTAACCGGGTGCTGGTCCGTACAAAAAGGGCAAAAATCCGGAGTTATTGTGAAGGTTGCCAAAGAAGGTAGGATTTGGGGGACCTATGAAGGAGAAATGATTCTGGGTGGTTTAGAAAACGCCAGTGGAGCAAGTGGACGTGCTTTTCATTTTACTTTGGGGCAATTCAAATCTGAACTGGTAGAGCAAGCTGATTTTGCCATGCAAAATAACAAACATGTAATCATTAGCTATCATTGTGATGCCTATACTCTCCCCTGGAGTGGCGAAACTAAATGTTTTGTAAACAAAATTGATGTATTGCCGGATAAATAGATTAACAGCATAAAACCTGGGAATTTTTTAAGTCTGTCTATCCTTATGAACACGCCAACTCAGCGTCTTTCAAGGAACATATGCTCATTTTAAGAAATATCTTACAAAAATTTAAGCACATAAGGTAATGACCTTTTAGAAAATTTTGCTATCCTTAACAGAACGAGGAAATAAACAATGGATGTTTTCAAAAGGAATACAGAGCGTCATGGATGACGCGAGCCACATGGACGTGGTAGCTCCTCCTCGTTACTTCATGATTATAAGACTCAATATCAGCAGATCCTACTAAATCATTTCTAAGCATAAAAAACTTCATATTGATTGAACCGTCACTTTTTCTAAAATCAACTGATTCTTCTTCATAAAACAACATAATAAAAAAATATGAGTGAGTTTGGTTTATAATTGGAAGAAGAACATTTTGAATTCCATGAGGGATACTATGATCAAAGGTTCCGAGCTCTTAGTTGCAGCCCTTGAAAACGAGGGGGTAGAACACATTTTTGGTATTCCCGGCGAGGAAAATCTCGATGTTGTAGAAGCACTTCGTAACTCCTCCATCGAACTGGTACTCACCCGGCATGAGCAAGCAGCTGCATTTATGGCCGCGACTTATGGTCGATTAACCGGGAAACCCGGAGTTTGTATGACCACCCTTGGCCCCGGAGCACTAAATCTCACGACCGGCGCAGCTTATGCCCTTCTGGGGGCGATGCCGATGATCATGATTACAGGACAAAAAGGGGTTTTATCCTCGCATCAAGCGCGATTTCAGATGGTGAATACGATAGCTACCATGCAGCCCTTAACCAAAATGTCGCGTCAAATTATATCCCCTGCAATGATCCCAACCATTGTACGCGAAGCATTTCATCTTGCCCAAGAAGAAACACCGGGGCCGGTACATTTAGAACTCCCTGAGGACATTGCCGCAGAACGAATCAAAAAGGTTGCCCTCATCCCGCCACACCCTATTGAATATCCCGTAGCAAGCGAAGCAGCCCTTAATCGCGCCGCAGAAATGATTATTCAAGCCAAGCGACCACTCGTGATGCTCGGTGCGGCCGCTTCACGTCCCAGAGCGACGAATGCGCTTGCGCAATTTATTTTGCGGACCAAACTTCCTTATTTCACCACACAGATGGGAAAAGGGACTGTTTCAGGAGCCACAGAGCTTTATATGGGGACAGCCGCACTTTCAGAACGGGATTATGTTCATGAAGCAATAGAACAGGCGGACCTCATTATTACCATAGGCCATAGTACCGTAGAAAAACCTCCTTTTATCATGGGAACCAGCCATCTTAAGGTCATTCATGTTGGATACCAATCGGCTACCGTGGAACAAATTTATTTTCCTCAAGCAGAAGTTATTGGTGATATGGGGCCCTCTTTAAATTTGCTCGCAGACAAACTTGAAGGAAAGCTTCCTCATGCGAATGCGCTTTTGCATTTACGCGAAGGTATTTTGAACAAAATTACTGCGCGAGCTACTGAAGATCGCTTTACTCCACAACGTATGGTCTATGACGTACGGCAAGTCATGCCGCATGATGGAATTCTCGCATTGGATAATGGAATGTATAAAATCTGGTTTGCCCGCAATTATCGGACACAAATGGCAAATACCATTCTTCTTGATAATGCACTAGCGACTATGGGCGCTGGGCTTCCATCAGCAATTATGGCCTCACTTTTATATCCTAAGCGTCGCGTCATGGCTGTATGCGGTGATGGGGGATTTATGATGAACAGCCAAGAGTTAGAAACCGCAGTCAGGTTAAAGTTAAACCTAGTGGTCCTGATTATTGAAGATCATGCATTTGGAATGATTCGTTGGAAACAGGCGGTAGATCATTTTCCTGATTTCGGCATGACCTTCACGAATCCTGACTTAATCAAATATGCTGAGTCCTATGGAGCACATGGGACCCGAGTTGAAAAAATTGAAGACTTTCAGTCCATTCTCGAGAATGCATTCACTGCAGGAGGAGTACAGCTTGTTATTTTCCCAATCGATTATTCAGAAAATAAACGTGTCCTTGTCGATGAATTACAACAACGTCTATCGCCAGCACCAGCGAAAAAGGGAGCATCATGAAAAAAACACTACACGTGGTACAAGCATTTGACCGGGCATTGATCAAAGAAATTCCCGTAGATGATGAGCAAGCACTGAGCACAAAGCTTAAGATCGCAGCATCAACATTAGAACATCGCAACGGTTGGCTTAAACCTTATGAACGCATGGCCATCTTGAAACACGCAGCTCAATTATTAGCAGCTGAGCAGGAACGCTTTGCCAGGCTCATTGCGCAAGAAGGAGGGAAACCGTTTACTGACGCTGTAATTGAAGTGACACGCGCCATAGATGGGTTAAACGATGCCGCAGAAGAGTTGCGGCATTTCGCAGGCAAAGAAATTCCTATGGGCCTTACCCCTGCAAGTGATCATCGCTGGGCGTTCACAATTAAAGAACCGATTGGCGTCGTAGCAGCTATTTCAGCATTTAATCATCCTTTAAATCTTATTGTGCATCAAATCGCTCCAGCAATCGCGGTGGGATGCCCGGTAATTATTAAGCCGGCTACTACAACACCCTTATGTTGTTTAGAACTCATCCAATTACTACGAAAAGCAGGCCTTCCAGAAGCATGGTGTCAAACCTTTATCACCGAGGATAATTCCCTGGCTGAGCAACTTGCTACCGATGAACGGATTGCTTTCTTAAGCTTTATTGGCTCGGCCAAAGTCGGTTGGAGTTTACGAAGCAAACTTTCCCCAGGAACTCGTTGTGCCTTAGAGCATGGCGGTGCAGCGCCGGTAATTGTAGATCGCAGCGCCAACATCCAGAAAACCACCCAGTCTCTTGTCAAAGGTGGGTATTACCATGCCGGACAAGTATGTGTTTCTGTACAACGCATTTTTGTGCATAAAGACATTATCACGCCATTTATGGATGAATTCGTGAAACGGGTCACATCATTGCGCGTAGGGGATCCGCTCTTAAAAGAAACAGAGGTGGGGCCATTAATTCTCCCACGTGAAACAGAACGCGTCATGTCGTGGATCGATGAAGCAGTGGATAAAGGCGCCCAACTATTTGGTGGAGGCAGGCTCTCTACAACAACCCTACTTCCAGCCGTCTTACTCAATCCACCTGTTGATGCTAAAGTGTCCCAATTGGAAATTTTTGGCCCGGTAACCTGTGTTTATGAATATGAACAACTTGATGAAGCAATTCGTATTGCGAACTCACTACCCGTTGCCTTTCAAGCCAGCGTATTTTCTGAGGATATAGAACCGGCATTAAAAGCAGCAGAATGCCTTGAAGCCTCCACAGTACTGATTAATGATCATACCGCATTTCGCACCGATTGGATGCCGTTTGCAGGATTAAAGCAATCGGGTTACGGTATCGGAGGAATACCATGGACGATGCACGATATGTCCAAGGAAAAAATGATTGTTTTGAAAAAGAACTGAATATGCGTTACAGCTAACTTAATAAGAAAATCTATACCTTGTTGGCCCGGACGGCGAGGAGAGATTTCTTTTAGTTTGCTAAGCCAACTAAAGGGTTTAAGCAAACCAAATATTAGATTCTAAAGCAGTACAGCAAGTTCATGCAAAACCTATTACCAAGGCACCGATGAAAATTAAAAGTCCTCCAATGATGACTGAAAAATTCACATGAACTTGATTAAATAAAAACCAGGTAAAAATGATAGTAAATAGAGGATAGGTTAATTCGACGATACCTGCGATTGTAGCGTTTTTAAGGTTAATGGAGGTGGCGATAAAATAACTGGCGATGAGTACAATTGCAATTTCGGCAATAGTTAACAAAAGTAAACCAGAATCCGTTGTTAGTACTTCAATGTCTCTTTTCATCGTAGTAAAAAAAGAAATACCGGAAAACAATATAGCGCCAATTATCATTTCTAATGCCAATAGGGTAATCGGTGAAATACTATTTAGTATTTTTTCAGCTAAAGCATAATTAAATCCCCATAAGATGGCGGCAAGGATAGCAAAAGTGAACCACATGATTTACTCCATGAAAAACGATTTTCTTTTTTGATTTGTTTTTATTTGAACAAGAACGAATCTTTAAAGCAGAACTGGAACTCAAAACCGAGTGTCTATTATAGCAACAAATAGATAAATAATCAATCACTTGTTGCATGAACAACATATCGAGAAACCTTATAAGTCCGCAGAACCTTTGAACGATTTATTCCGGATTCTCTTTTTGTTGCACTACATTGAATAAAAAATACCTGACATATTCCTGTCTAAATGTTCGAGCATACTCTATATTAGAAACTGTATTTATCACTCAAGTGTGATATCGCAAAGAGAAGAAAAATGATCCACAGAAAATTGAATTTAATCTTTGATTTTGATGGTACATTAGCCGATAGTTTCCACATTGCCATTGAGAAATTGACGCTATTAGCTAATGAACTTAATTTGCGCAAAATAGAACCCTCCGAATTAGAAATACTAAGAAATCTCACATCAAAAGAACTCATCCATTATTTAAAAATTCCATTTTTTAAACTTCCTCACCTAATGCATCGAGCAAGAGAGCATATGAAAAATGAAATTTCTACCTTATCCATATTTATCGATCTGCCTGAAGTACTTACTGAATTGAAGCATTTAGATTGCACCATGGGAATAGTAACCTCGAATTCATTAGTAAATGTTTCAACCTGGCTTGAGCAACATCAAATGCAGAATATATTTAATTTTATTCACGCAGAATCGAGCTATTTTGGTAAAGGATACTTATTAAAAAAAGCAATTAAATCATACGCAATGAAATTGGATGATACTTTTTACATTGGAGATGAAACCAGAGATATTGAAGCGGCTAAAAAATGTCATATTCAATCTATTGCTGTCACCTGGGGCTTTAATTCAGAATCATTACTGACTCGTTATAATCCAACCCATATTGCAAGAAATCCGCAAAATATATTAACTATTGTGAACGATCTATTTTAATTGTTCCGATTGAAAAATATCTTCAAATCATAATATGAATAGTAATGCTGATTAGAAAGACGAACACCAACGTAAAAAATAGGGTAATAGCCTGAAGATAAGTGCTTGATAATGTAATCCTTCGCTTATAACAGAGCTCGACTCATATCGCTAACTCCTAAATGTAGCTGAAAGTAATGGTATTTTTATGTCATCTTGCAGATTTTTTATTTCTAACAAAGCTGCAGAAAATTGTTGGGCAATAACATGCTCAGGACACAGGCTCACACAATATTGAACTTTTTTATACCAGGATGAATTTTTAAATTCTTGGCTTTCTACAAGAAATGATTCAATAATTTGATACAATTGACTATTTCCTGGACCAGAAAATATGGATACTAGGGTACTGATTCCATATTCGCGCGCTATAGCTCTTTGAATTTCATCCAACCTTTTCTGACAATAAAATAGTTTTGCTAACGGCTGAGTTAAGGAATTCACTTCACTCTCTAGCTGCTTTAACTCACGCACCTGCGCAGGGCGTCTTCGAGCCTCTTTGGAGTACCTCTCAACGTTTTCCAGCAAACTGTTTAGCATTCCGTTAAAATTATCAACTGAAATTACCGTTGGCTTGTCACGTGCAACTTCATTAAGAAACAATTCTGCAGCAACTATTACTAATTGTCGCCACTCCTTGCTCACCTTAGATAAGGAATTCCAATCCCGAATGGGAAGAAATGTAAGCAGTTCACATTTTACTTCTGCAGGTACTAGATGAATAAAAGGAGTAATTTTTGTCAGAATTTCTGGAATAAGAGAATCCTCAAAACTATTGTTTTGAATCAATTTAATACTTAAGAAAGGATCTTTAGCAATTACAGCAAGTACCATATCTCGCAAGCTTTGGATAGAGAATTTTTGTGATTTGCCTTCTGTTGCCTCTGATGCTGATGCATCTATCGTATCTGTTGTATCGATCTCTTTGTTATTTTGTGTATCCTGATAAACACCATGCATTTTGTTTAGCCATTCAGTCAAGAATGGAAAAAGTGTACAACATTTCATAAAAACACAACACTCTGTTTCTATACCCTTTTGTCTCAGTGCATGTCCCAAGGAACCATAACTCGAGTTCCACTGCGCATCACCCAGGCTTGTCCCTCTTCATCATATATTCACTGCTAAGATGCTTATTAGTTATATTTCAAAGCCACAAATGTGGCACACGATTGTTTTCCTTTGACCTAAATGTTAGATTATTGTCCTAAAAAGATGCATTACATTGTGACTCACAATTAATTGATTAGGTGTTTAGAAAAAAACATGACCCCTCGTATTATATACTTTCAGGAACAAATGAATCTTATTCATGCAGTCTATTTTCTATTAGAAGAATCCTATAACTACTTAAGCAGTTTCAATCCACAAGACTCAGATAAGCACAATGAAGTGAGTCAATTATTAAAAATCAAACAGGTACTGGAAGAACGAACAGAACTTGTAAACAATTTACAAGGGATGATAAAGGAGCTAAAACAACAAAAAGATAACAAATCGGCTTTTAATTCCCTGAGTACTGAAATAGGGATACGAGTAGAAAAACTACTTATTGACCTCATTGATCTGAGCTGCCCTGTTACATCCCAAACGGCCCTTAAGAAGCAATATAGTACGCTTCTGGCGAAAACCTTTAGCTCGCTACAGTCTCAAAATAAATCGTTGTTGACCCAGTTTACTTCAACTCTTACTGGCTCTCCCGCGATTAAACAATTTAAAGTGGGATTAAAACAATACATTGCCGAATTGACGGTGGCAATTCAACAAAAACAAAAAGTCATCGAACGCGAATTACCGCAAGAAATGCAAAATGAATTAATTACTATTAGGGCAGGTAGTTTTAGTAGATTACCCCGAGAAATTACAGCCTGCATTACTTCTTTTCTAAAACCAAATGATCTATGTAGACTCTCAGAAACAGGACAGTTTTTTAGAAAAATTACCGAGACCCCAAGAGCCAATTGGAAAATTTCTTTTGAAAAGAATGTAACAACAATTATGGTTAATCTGATTGGTGATACAGATATTGGCATTAGAAGCCTAATCTGTCGACTTGCCGAAAACAAATTCATTGATTCGAATAGGACACAGATCGAGAAAAGTCATGTTCAGAATGATAAGTGCTATGGAACATTGTTGTTGCGTTATGAAAGCCCTTTAATTCAAGGACGCGATTATCCAGTGACTCATAATGCGACGCCTTATTATGGAAAACAATATATGGGAGACAAAGTTCATCTCTTGTGCTTTGATATCAGTTCTCGTGAGAGTTTTAATAATTTAAAATTCTGGTATCACGATGTTTTTCGATATAACGAACATAATCCTCAATTCAGGTTCTTATTTGTAGGCTTGAAAGGCGACACTGATTCCGAGCGACAAGTAAGCAAGCAAGAGGCAAAGGAACTTGCAGCAAGTTTTCATACAGTTTATGTTGAAACATCCGCGAAAGAAGGGATTGGGATTAAGCAATTAAATTCTCAAATTATCGAAACTTACGCGGAAATTCATAGGTCCATGTTCGTAAAGCAAAAAGAACAATCCCACTATTTTATAAAGCCTTAAATTAATCAGAAGGTTTTATAGACAGCCGAAGTCGTGTTGGAGCTTAAGAACTGAGAAATCATCTCATTTTTGAATTATTTATTTTAGATATTTGTATCTAACCAATCAAATGGTATATATTTTACTCATTATAGACAATTAAATTCCATGGTTGTTTCTATGAAAAACTCTGAACTGCTGGAAATAGCACACGAGGCATGTGCATATGCAAGGAAACATATAAAACAAGGCGAGACAACGCCTCGGATTAAGTTTTATAAGAAGAATACCACTTTATTTGATAAAGATTTAACTGCAATAAGAAAAGACGACCTAAAAATAAAATACAAAAATCGTTATGAAGAACGCAAAGCAGCTGGACATAAAGAAAGCTCCATTTTCCATAATTTAGAGTATCTGGATAGGTTAGCACTTACAAATGAAGTTGCTGATCTGCGGGAACAAGCTGACACCTTATGGAACGATTTTTGTACGCATAAAGGCATCAACAAAAACTCTGAACGCGGTCAGTCAATTAGAAGACACGCATTAGAACTCTGTGTGTTAGAGAAAAAAATAGGCAATTGCGGCGAATTTGCCACACTGGCCTTTCACTATATTCAAAAAAAATATCCCGAGCGACTGGAAGAAATGAATCTTATTGTTCTTGGGGTCAATGGTGACAAACATGTTGTTGTCAGTTTGGGGCGTGATGAGGATAGGGTGATATGTGATCCCACCTTGGATCTTGTTTTTGAATTAGAGAAGGAACCTCAAAAATTACATAGCTTTGGTCAATTTCATGGCAAGAACTATTATTATCCATACTCCCCTGAGTTTGACACGCTCAATAAATTAGCCACATACACCCCAGAAGGAACGCTTACTCCGGAAGAAATAGAAGCATTAAGCCAATTCAAATTAGAAGAACAAAGCCACGTTGATTCACCATCTACTCGAACTGGGAATTGAAGAGAGTCATGTAACCTGGTTGCTTGCAACCAGAAATATTGTTCTTCACTCATCCCGGCTACAAATAACTGTCGTTTTTAGTCACAAGAATAAGCTGCAAGCAGCAAGACTACACCATGTGACGTTAAATACAACATGCAGAGTTGCCCATTTGGTGCTCATCAAGCACAGACTCCACATTAGGATAGTTATTTAAAAATTTTATACCTGTTTCAAGTTCTTGTAGTTGTTTATCTCCTATAAACCGCGCATCGACATAAACACTATAAGCAGCCGCTGCAAAAACGAGTACCGACAAAATGGTCATCCCGACCCCTAAAAGAGCGAGGCTCAAGGGGCCTGTAGCTATAGAAGCCCCAAATAAAACAACCCCCAGAGCACCTACAGAGGTGACAATCGAATTGGAGAACAAGTTACACCCGGAAAAGCACTTTTGTAATTTCTTATATTCTTCAATCTCATCTTTTAATTGCGAAAATTTATTGCTTAATGTGTTTGAACATTGAACCGAACTAAAGTGAGGGTTAGATATTGCTTCTTGCATCGCCTGCTCAATAAGCAAATACATTGAATCAATCTGTTTGGCCTCTGTAATTGCTTTTAATTGCGCAAGACTTGCCGTCATGCGTAAGAGATGCTTCTTCAAGTTCAATAAAGCTTGATATCTAGTTGGCTCCCAATTCAAAATTTCTCTATCTGAAAGTTTTTCCTGAATTGTTCTTTCAAGGGGTGTTGGAAAAAAACGTGGCAAATATATTTTGGAATATATAAACATAGCATATTAGGATGATTAACATTTAGGCATTATAAAAATTTAATCCATTTTTTCAAGCATCTACTTATATTTTTTTACTCAAGCATCCAAGTGATTGACCAGTACGCTTTCATTACAAACATATTCAATGTATTTTTGACTCATCACGCTCACAATAAAAACAATTCTCAAATATATGCTTTACTGAGCCCCCCTATTGCGTCAATAACCCTCTTAATAAAATCTTAAGGTTTGCTCAATACAATATAAATTCCAATTATTAATCAAAATGTAAATAATATGCCTACTTATATCCACGTTTCAGAAGATGATGCCGTACAATATTCTCCAAGCCAATCAGTCTATTATGAATTGCATCCCAAATTCGATAAGAAATTTCATGCATATAAATCCTCTTATGAGCCAACAACGATCGATCCCAAAGAGGAAATAGTTTTAAAATCAACAGGTGTTCATCATTGTCATACTGTGATTGTCAGGGATCGCACATACAACAATTATTTTTTGCTCCATGTCTCCCCGCAAGCACTACGTAGACCCTATGACCCAGTTAATAAAGAAGTTGGAACAGCAGTAAGTACAAGTGGGCTTGGTATGTTTTTTATGGACAGTGATATAGCGATGACTAATGCCAAAAAACCAGCCTATATTGATTTAGATCCTTATTATTATAATAGTGAATTGATAGGAACCCATGCGAACTCAGAATTAGAAGTGATTGTCGTTGCAAACAATGAATATTGGAACGTTGAGGAAGTCCAAGTAAAGATTTTAAGTACGTTACAAGAACGAGTTCCGGGAAAAATAGTCAAATCGAATGTAATTATTAATGACGCATTAAAGCACGCCTATTATTATAGCGTTGCATTTAATCCAAAGTCTGATTCTTTAACTGTTATTTCAAATAATGGCTTATACACCGAACCTTATGAGAACGCATTTGACAATAATATTCATAAATATGCGTATGAGGTGCTCTCAGCAGAAAAACAATGGGAACTGAAGCAAAGACTGCGAGATTTACAAACACAATCTGACAAAATTTTAGGCGAACTACTTAGAGTAAGCCCCCCCCATGAACCATTTGAGCACCTCGTGTTCAACCCATCTCATGAGTTCATTAAATTGGCTCAGGATAATCGAATAACAATAGAGGAACTTATCAATGGTATGGAATCTGTAATTAGCGAGAGTAAAAACCCTGTAATGAATCTCGGCAGTCCTGCTTTGTATGATGCCTACAAGAATTTAGGCTTACTGCATTTATGCGCAGGAAATTATGATAAAAGTGGGTTCTATCTTAGCAAAACAGCCGATTATGCCACCAATATAAGCAAAGCAGAATTTGATGAGGACAAGGTATTCTTTTCAACTCTTGCAGGCGCTGTATTAGAACGCAGTGGAAATTTTGAAAATGCTTATCCTTATTATAAGGAAGCAACAAACTCATTTCTTGGCTATGTTAACCAAGCCGATACCCAAATGAACTTTGCCCGCATTGCGTCACAAATAAAAGGAAAAGAAGTTGAAGCGCTAAATGCGGTTATTGAAGCCAAAAAAAATCTAGATGAAGTAATCAAGCGAGTTAAGCAGGGTCAGTCCCCAGAGCAGGAGAAAATTCTCAAAATATTAAACTCAAGACAGACTGCATGTGACGGTCTGCTGCACTCATTACAAGACGTTTTAATTGAACATCGCCATGAGGATGAAGAGTTGCAACATGAATACGATAAACTTTTTGCCCTCTCAACAGTAACATTGTAATTGCACGTTGCAGCAAAGGATAGTGTAACCCGGGTAAAGGCGAGCGCCTTAACCCGGGGAGTCTGTTTGGAAACCCGATATAAGCCTCATGTTGATCCGATTAGGGTAATGCAAAATGCCAATTCATGGCTTTAGACAACCCTTGGAGCATGATTTCGCCGCGAATACTATTTCCTTTCGCATTAACGCGTGGGCTTAATACAACAATCCCTGCTTTACCAGGAACAACGGCGATAGTATAACCAGAGACCCCGCTTTTAGCCGGCATTCCGGTTTTAACCATATGAGTCCCTGTTTCATCATATAGTCCACAAGTTGCCATAATTGCTAACGTAATTTTACACGTTTCAGTAGAAATGATTTGCTCCCCGCTTTCTGGATGTCGTCCCGCATTCGCTAATAAAGTAGGCAAAAAGAGCATCTGTTCTAAGTTGGCTTCATAGGAGCATAGAGCAAAATATAAATCGAGCGTTTCATGAACATCCACCCCAAGATTGTTCCTGCTTTTCAATAAATAAGCGAGTGCGCGATTGCGATTCCCTGTGCGTTTTTCTGAAGCAAAAACCAAAGGATTAATACTGAGGCGCTGATTAAACAATTTCTGGGTCCAATGTTCTAACCATCCAAATTGTTGCTCGCCTTTGCCAGGAATCCGTGAACATAAAGTAATGGCCCCAGCATTCAACATGGGATTTGAAGGTTTAGGACCAAATTGTTCCAGACGAGTAATTGATGCAAAATCATCTCCAGAAGGCTCAACCTTAACCCATTCGAACACTTGTTCGCTACCAACCTCTTCAAGCAATCCAATTAAAGGGATCATCTTGGATGTACTTTGCAGTGTTACTGGGCTCAGGAGGTCGTTGCTGTATGAAAGAGGTTGCCCTCCTAATGGTTGAACGGCGATCGCGGTTAAATCGGGATTCACATTAGCGAGTTCTGGAATATAATCTGCAGTCTTACCCTCTTGATTCAACTCAGCGGCACGAACTAAATCTTCTAACAAATTGATTGTAAGCAATGATGACATAAGATCCTTAGACGAAAAAAGCAGCCATTATGATAAATTTAGCACATTAAAACAAATAAATTTGCAAAACGGATTAATTCAAATAAGTAGCGCATTTAATTGTAACTTGCGTTAAAAACCAAGAAAGGTGAAAGGTAAAAACTTAAAAACGAGGCCCTTCATGCTTAACCCCGTCACAGTTTTGTTAATTTAATGATATGATTGAAATAGCTTGTATAACTATCGGAATTTAATGGTGAATAGTTTAAATTCTTTATTAAGCCTGTCAGCTTCACAAAAAAATCACGCGCCTGCTCTTTCTCAGTAAATTCATATTCTTTCGTAATGATATCAAACAGAAGATTAAAAAATTCTTTTTGGCGGTTCATGGGTACGGAAACATCGATTGGATCATAAGCATCTTGTTGTAAGTAAGTCATATCAAACATAAGCGATTTTTGATAGAGAATGTAATCTCTCATGGTAATTCCTTCTTCGCCTGTAACCTGCATCATATTAAAAATCTCTTGTCCTTGATGCAGCAGCTTGATTACTTCCATCACTTTAGTTATCCATGTTGGCTCTAGATTGGTTTCAAACCAAGGTTTAAGTTGTTCAAAATAACGCGACCAGGAAATCAATGGATCAACCGCCGGATAAAAACGCTTATAAGCGCGATCATAACTTAAGCCAAGAAACGTTTTAACTGAGCTTAATGTGGATTGTGTTACCGGCTCTTCAAAATTTCCGCCCGCAGGGGAAACCGTTCCAACTATGGTAAGACTTCCCTTCGATTGCTCATGGCCTTGAATAATGCCTGCTCGCTCATATAATCCTCTGATGCTGCTATCCAAATACGCAGGGAACCCTTCCTCCCCGGGAATCTCTTCCATTCTTCCGGAGGTTTCCCGCATCGCCTGTGCCCAGCGGGAAGTTGAATCTGCGATCAATAACACATTAAAGCCCATCTGCCGATAATACTCACCCAGCGTAATTCCTGTATAAATGGATGCTTCACGTGCAGCAACCGGCATTGAAGAGGTATTACAAATGATAATGGTTCTATCCATAAGCGTCCCACCCATTTTGGGGTCAACGAGTTTTGGAAATTCAGTAATGGTTTCTACGACCTCTCCTGCTCGTTCACCACATGCCACAATGATGACGATATCAACATCAGAATAACGCGCAATTAAATTTTGTAAAACAGTCTTTCCTGCACCAAATGGCCCTGGAATACAAGCGGTTCCACCGCGTGCAATGGGGAAAAAAGTATCGATCAATCGCAAAGTAGTCATCATCGGCTCGCTAGGATAAAGGCGCTCTGCAAGATTATTTTTCATCAGGGTTTGCGCAATGGAAAAACGAACGGGCCACTTCTGTAACATACTGACTTCGCGCACGTTATTTTCAGAATCGATGAGTTTTGCTATGGGGGTATCAGCAGTAACAGTCCCCTGCTGCAACCACTCCACCTTAATGTGTTTCCCCATGTCAAAAGGAACCATGATCTTATGGGTAAATCGACCTTCTTGAACTACCCCCAATACGCTGCCAGCATTCACTGTATCACCTGCATGCACACAGGTTGAAAACACCCATTTTCTATGTGGGTCAATTGGTTCTTCACGTACGCCACGGGGTAAAAAAAAGCCATACTTGTTGGCAAAATTAGTTAAAGGATTTTGTAAGCCATCATAGATCATTCCTAATAAACCTGGGCCCAAAGTTACAGAGAGCAACTCCCCTGATTGCTCAACACGATCACCAATAGCAATACCGCTCGTTTCTTCGAATACCT
Organism: Fluoribacter gormanii; assembly: GCF_900156395.1. Taxonomy (GTDB): domain Bacteria; phylum Pseudomonadota; class Gammaproteobacteria; order Legionellales; family Legionellaceae; genus Legionella; species Legionella gormanii. The sequence goes on from NZ_FTNL01000005.1 coordinate 146,720, forward strand.
GAGCAATCGCAGTATCGCCTTTTACGTGTAAAATTTCAGCCATTATGCGTTCGTCAGTAGGACTTTGAGCGGGACAAATATAGATAATTTCATTCTTGGTGATGGGCTTAGCTCCTTTTTGCTGGATATGCACAACCCCCTCTTGAATTGCAATCACTGTGGCATTATGAACTAATTGCTGAGGCCGTTTATCCTTCATGACATGCTCCCTTTGTCGTTCAAGATAACATCATGTGACAGCTGCTTGCTTAATAATAAAGTAGATAGCTCATTCAAATAAGTTAGCGCATTATCTTTATTAAATTGTGACCAATAATGAATGATATTCCATCTGAGTAAGTAAATAATGATTGCCTCAAAATCAAAGTAATGCCCCATTTCAAGAATCGATAAATACTTCCAAATATAGGACAATAAAAACTCTTCGACCGCGACCGTATCTTTTTTGGCAACGTCTGCAGCAACCTTGGGCAGCCAAGGATAAATGGATTTCAATCCAAAATCTGGATCCCCCCAGTTTCTGAGCAATTTATGATTCCATCGCGTAATCCAATACTCTTGAGGGTTTTCGGGTGGTTCTTTTGTTTCATTTCTTATGCGCAATGCCGCAATAATACTGCGTAAATCGAAAAACCAGATGAGGATATCGCGAATAAAAACAGACTCCGTGTCAATCAGGTTTTGAAACGCGCCTCTAAGGTCAGACATGGATTGATGAGGTGAAAACCAGCTTGTCCAAACCAATGATTCTACAGTAAAAGCAAGAGTAAATTTATCTGTTGGAAGTAGTTTTAGCCGTTTTTCCAATTGCAGCCTTGAAATAGGTGTTTCCTGAATTTGGAAATATCGGTTCATTCGTGGCAAGCTGCATACAACCGTATAATATTGAACGCTCATTTCAATAATCCTTCCAGGAGCGCTCTAAATCGAGGCTGCATATGCTTGATGAGTAAACTGCTGACTGCGTCTTCCGTCAAATCCAGGACAATTTCTTCATTCACAAGGTGCACTCGGATCCCGGCGATTTTATTTTCTTGCTGATTGACGCGGATACTCATGCCTTCTCTGAGCATGCGCCCAGTTAAACACTTTACCATCGTTTTTAAGAAATCCTTTTCCAGTAATTCAGGGTTTTTTCTAATCTCATCAAAATCGAGTACTTTTTGGGGCAATTCTATTTCTATATTTTTTGCTTTAAACGCGTGGAGTTGCTCCACAGAGTCTGTTGCAATTAAAAGAATTAATTGTCGCAACACGTCCTTATCATCGAGTTCTTTATGGACAAGACATCTGACTTCTTGAGTAAAACGGTCAATTAGGTTTTGTCTGAGCTCAAGCCGCATATTCCGCGCTGCAAGCTTTAGTGCATCCTCCGCCGCCTTTTTTTCCTGTTGAATCAATTGGTGTGCTTCATTCATCATGGCTTTCGATTTTGTCTGCGCGCTATTAAGGATCGTGTTCGCCTTCTCTTGTGCGTCACTGATTAATCGTGCGGCTTCCTCTTTGCCGGCATTCACGCCATCCTGTTTTAACCGTTCGATTAGTACTTCAACGCCTTGAGAAATCATGTTCGCATCTTGATTTTGCTTGGGTTCCATAAAAGACTCCTATATTCCATTGCTTATTACCAGAGCAAATACAAATATGAATACTGCAAAACCTTCCACAATCGCTGCTGGGGCAATGGATAATCCAAATATTTCCGGCTTGTTTTTTGTTGCATTGATGGCACTGGCGCAACAATATCCTTGTTGTATGGCGCATATCATCAAAGCGATTCCAGCCAGAAACCCAATACCAAAGAGTCCTCCAGCAATTTGAGGCGTCACCGCTCGATTTAAAGCAAACATAATAACTATCCCCATAATGGCTTGGGTCGATGGAAGCACTGAAACACCGATGTATTTTCCATAACCACTTTCGGTATCTAACATCACGCCAATTGCTGCTTGACCTGCAATAGCGCAGCCACAAATACTTCCAACTGTCGCCAATGCCATTGGCGCAAATATGCCTACCCACCCAAATAGTACCATTAACTCATTCATGGGATATCTCCTGTTTCTTAAATGGCTGATAACAATATCCATCCTCCTTGATACTCCACTTAAAAAACTCAATGTAATTAAGACGAAGTCCATGGACTACTGCACTCATGAGACATAAAGCCAAATTAAGCGTTTGTCCAATGAGTAGAATAAGAATCGCTAATATCCAACTACTTGGCTTACCCGATTGCGAAATGTGGTGCGCCATCGTGTTAAATGTTACTGCTAACGAAGCTCCTGCTAATCCTAATGCAAATAAGCGAAGATAACTGAGGATGTCGCCAAATAATGTAGGCAATTCAGTTAAGGCGCCCACGCCATGAGCAATTCTTTTTAAAAGACTCTTAAAGCTAGTAATTGACTCGTTTGAAGCAAAAATCATGATGAGCAACAAGCTCAGGATAAACAGGAGAATAGCCGGTTGGGTCATCGTACTGTTATGTTTCATCGAACCGATGGCATAGATTAATACGGCAATGATTAGTAAAATAAACCCTAAAGAATGAATTCGTTCATTACGATGTTGGGCAAACCAAGCGCGCATACCACTGCCGATACAAATATGCAGACATCCTATGAACAACACAAGAGTCATCATCAATTTGAAATCATTGATATCAATTATTTTGAATGTCGCTAGCCATGTCCCTGCTTTAGGTTCGATACCAAAATAACTCCCAAGCATGGCACCATATAGAATGGAAAAAAGACTAATAACCACTAGTAAAGGTCTTAACCATATTGCGGCATTGAATTTTCCTAACTTTTTCCACCATAGAACGGCGAACAACGCTAATAAAATTCCATAGCCTGCATCCGCAAGAATCATCGCAAAAAAGATTGAAAATGAAAAAAAGACCATTATGGAAGGATCTAGTGCGTGATATCCTGGCGTTTGATAAAAATTAACGAGCTCTGCCCCACCTTGTAACCAGGGATGAGACTCCATAAGCGTCGGCGGCAATTCTTCTGGTAACGGTTTTTCGATAACCAAGCTTAATTGTTTTTCTTGGCAAAATAGCGTGAGCCGTGATAATTCATTATGCGGCAACCAAGCTTGTAACAAGAAAAATTCATCGTGCTCTTGTGTTAATCCTGAAGCTTTCTGTAACTCGGTTCTATCCGAAAATTGAGCCACCTCGCGGGCTAACAAATAACGATAACGCGTTAAATTACGTCGCTCATCCATGAGATCATCAATTTTCTCATTCAATTCGTTTAATTCAACACGCAGTTCTTCTAAAGCGATCGAGCCTGTATGAATCCGATGAAAAGAAAATTGGTCTTCTTGAGGCTCTTCTTCGGATAGCACAATAATAAAAGCAAAACGTTGATTCCGATACACTTCGTGCAAAGGAACATCTTTGGAAATCCGGGTTATTTCTTTCAGTTTAATTTTATAAAACCATAATTTGATTCGACCTAAATCTCCCTCAAGAGGTAATGTAAACTCACCCCATTCAGATACCTCACGAATTCGTGTGGTTAAAAAATCACGTCGATCAATTGCAACTCTCAAATCATGTTGATTTGCTAAAATCTTTTTCACCACAAAATCCGGATTAAAATCTTTCCAAATGAGGCGAGGATTTCCATGTTCTGGTGAATTATTAAGATAAAGCAAGGCACATCGTATTTGATCGAGCAATGTTGTAGAAGTAGTGGTTAATGCCATTTTTCTGGGTGGATTAATAGCAATTAAATGCATGCAGCCTAATTCTTGTAACGCACTTAAAATATCTGCCTTGCATCGATTCGGTCCCAAAACACTCACTTTTTCGAAGATTGCGATGCTCATCGTAGTATCCTTTTCTTTTTAGCAATTTTCGAGCGAACCACTGCTGCACGCTCATTATCGGCCAAAAAAATCTGAATCAGCCGGATGTTATTCAAAGCCTTGGGGATTAATATTTTTTCAAAGAGATTTTTTCGCTGGGTTACCGTTTGAATGGATTTTGCCAAGCGTCGTTGTCGTTCCATTGCAATTTGCAAACGCAGCTGTAATTCGATTTTTTCAGTAAGTACAGTAATTAACCGCTCAAACCACTGCGGTGTATTAAAGTACACATAGTCTATGGGATAAAAAATAATCGTTCGCAACACCGGCAACTTGATGCCAACAATATTTTCTTCAGCAATGGCAATTTCTTTAATTTCAATGAGTTTACTTAGGATGTTCATAGTACTCGCAACCATAGGTAAATCATTTTGTATACTGTGTTCTAATGCCTCTTTTTTTTGCCTTAATTCATTAACTTGAGTATCAACACGGCCTCGTTCGGACAATAATTTTTTCCTTTTCAACTCTAAGGATGGCAAAAATCGCTGATAATTCTTCAGATTTTTTTGCTCTAGACTTAGTGATGCTTTATTGAGTTTGATTTGCGCCATGCTCGGTATCCCGTTGAGTCTTGGCATTAAAATATTTAGCAATCAGTTCTTGTTTCATAAGTAATTCATTTTCATGAAAACACTCCACAAGCGTTTGCCAGCATAAATCTAATGCTTTTTCTAAAGGAATAGACACTTTAATGTCCATAAATCGTTCACGAAACAAACGACCAAATTTAAGTAACCGTTCATCAAATTCAGAAATTTCAAAAGCCATTGCTTGTTTTTGCTCCGCTTCACAGGCAGCCGAAAAAAAGCGAATCATCGTATTCATAATTTGACCGTGATCATCACGAGTCTGTTTGCCAATCACATGTTGTTTGAGTCGGGATAGTGAACCAAATGGATCAATGGAACCTGAGTGCAAATAAAGCTGTCCTTCGGTAATGTACCCGGTATTATCAGGAACAGGATGAGTAATATCATTACCTGGCATCGTAGTTACCGAGAGAATAGTAACGGAGCCGGCACCTTGGAAGTCACAAGCCTTTTCATATCGTCTTGCTAATTGAGAATAAAGATCGCCCATATACCCTCTGTTTGATGGCACACGTTCCATGGCAATACCCACTTCTTTTAATGCATCAGCAAACGCTGTCATATCGGTTAGTAACACTAACACCCGTTTGCCTTCTTCAATAGCCATTTTTTCAGCGACAGCCAATGACATATCCGGAATAAGCAACCGTTCCAAAATAGAATCAGAAGCCTGATTCACAAACATGATCGTCCGGGCGATTGAACCATGATCTTCAAAGGTTTTGCGAAATGCATAATAGTCATCAAACAATAACCCCATTCCACCAAACACAATCACGTCTGCCTCTGCTTGAGTTGCAATTTTTGCCAATAATTCATTGTAGGGTTCGCCTGCGATTGAAAATATAGGAATTTTTTGACTTTCAACCAAACAATTAAAAACATCAATCATCGGAATATTGGTGCGGATCATTTTGGAAGCCAGCGTTCGTCGTGTAGGATTTACAGTAGCTGTTCGAATAGGTGTCGTATCGTCTTGTTCTAGATTAGGACCACCATCAATGGGTTGACCAACTCCATTAAACACACGTCCCAGAATGTTTGGGGAATAACTTACCCGCATCGGATGGCCAAGAAAGGTAACCGAGGCGTTTGTTGATAACCCTTTGGTGCTTCCGTACACCTGCAGGGTAACGATCTCGTCTTCTAAATGGGTAATTTGCGCAAGTAATACCCCTTTTGAGGTATGGATCAAAGCTAAATCATCGAGTCTTGGAACTGAAATTGCTCTCATATCATGAGCGTATGGGACAACAATTTTCAGTATATCCCCAGTAATTTCATGAACATTTTTATAGTGAATATTGCTCATTATACTCCCTTGTTTTATTCGCGTTGGCCATCATAACGGCCACTGCACATGATGCAATCCGGGAACGAATATTGTCAGAACGACTGGTTAAGATAATGGGTACAGCGGCGCCTAAAATGATACCCGCAGACAGTGCATCAGCAATCAATACCATTTGCTTGGCTAAAATATTACCGGCTTCTAAATTGGGTACAACAAAAACATCAACATCACCAATTACGGTGGATTTGATATTTTTAGTTTGGGCCGCATGGAGGCTGAATACATTATCATAAGCAAATGGACCATCGACAATTGCTCCGGTAATTTGTTCACGTTCAGCCATTTTTGCCAAGCATGCCGCATCTGTTGTCGATGTCATCTCGGGATGCACGGTTTCTACGGCGGATAAAAGCGCTACTTTCGGTACTCTTTCTTTGTTAAATGCATGAAACAGATCGACTGCATTCTGAATGATGTCTTTCTTAGCCATCAAGTCAGGGGCGATATTAATTGCTGCATCAGTAACGATAAATGGCTTATGATATTTTTCTATCGCCATAATAAATGCATGACTGATGCGACGACGAGTTCGTAATCCATTTTCTTTCTTAATAACCGCATGCATCAATTCATCTGTATGCAAACTCCCTTTCATTAAAGCCGCAACCTTTCTCTCTCGCGCCAGTCGCACAGCTTTCTCAGCAGCCGCCTGAGGCTCTGCAATATCAATCAAATCATAATCGCCAATATCTGCTTTTATGCCTTTTGCAATATCTTGAATTTTTGATTTAGGCCCAATAAAAACCGGGTCAATTAACCCCAAATGATGGGCTTCGATTGCGCCTTCAAGGGAATCCTCACTGCAAGGAAATACCACAGCTACCTTGATCTTTGGTAAAGACTGACATTTTTGTAGAAAATTTTTTGTTAATTTATCCAAATCAAGTCTTTTGTGATCCATGTCTTAATCCATCCTTTTTCACCAAAACACCCTGTTTTTGGATAAAAGTATTTATTTCTGGAATGATGGTCTTTCGAAACTTGCTGCCATTGAACAATCCGTAGTGTCCGACCCCTTTCGCGAGGTAATACTTTTTCTTACTTTCAGGAAGATTTTTGCATAAACTAATGACTGATTTTGTTTGTCCTAGACCAGTAATATCATCGAGCTCACCCTCAATAATCAAAATCGAGGTATTTTTTATATCCTGTAAACGAATACTAGATCCTCTTGATTTGTATTGGCCTTTAGCAAGCAACTGCTCTTGAAAAACAGTATTGATTGTTTGCATGTAGAATTCAGCCGTCAAATCCATCGTAGAAAAGTATTCAAGATAAAAGCGTATCGTTTTAAATGCTTCTTCTCGTTTATTAACGGCATAATTATCAATAGCCGATTGCAACGATTCGATATGACGTTGCCAGTTCATGCTCATGAAACCAGAAAGTTGCATAAACCCAGGGTAGACTAACCGCATTGCTCCTGGAAACCGACTTGGAACCATAGAAATGACATTCTGTTGAAACCAATCATCACCTCTTGAAGCAGCAAGTTCATTTACCGCAGTTGGAGAATGACTTGTGTCGATAGGCCCACCCAATAAGATGGCGCAACGAGGTAATTTAGGATCTTTAGCAGTTGACATCAACGCAAGGGCAGCCAATACAGGAACTGTAGGTTGGCATACCGCCATCACATTCAATTCAGGTCCCAAAAGCCTGAAATAGGAAATCATATATTCAATAAAATCATCTAAATCAAATGCTCCCTCTGACAAGGGAACATCACGTGCATTGTTCCAATCGGTAATATATACGTCATAGAATGGTAACAATGCTTGCACCGTATCGCGTAACAAAGTCGCATGATGACCCGACATCGGAGCAACAAGAAGCATTGGGGGAAATGCATTATCTTCTAATCCCTTTTTCTTAAATCGCAATAAATTACAAAAACTTTTACTGTCAACCAGTTCCTCCACAACATCGTAATATTCATTGCCTAATTTTATATCCTTAATATCGAATCTCGGCTTCTCATAAATATCCGTAACCATATGAAAAACATAAAAATAGCCAGTTAACTCTCTAAAATATTTAATTGACGAATACATGGCCGATTCACATAACTCTTTTTGCATGTCAGAAAGAAATGGCAGATTAATCGGTAAATCCATGGTATCCGCAATACGTCGAAACCGTTTGGAAAGCATAAGACAATAATCTGAGTAGGGCTGGAGCGACCTCATTGTCAAATCATACCAGTTGTACAAAGAACGACTATCAATCGGGTTGTGCAACATAGAACTATCCTTAATCTTATGCAGCATTGATGTTGAAATTGGCTATTGAAAAAAGTATAGATCATTTTGTTTTTTATTGTATCCATTTGGCTAATTTTTAAAAATTTCGCTTCATTTATTGAAACAATAAGTCTTCCCTATTTTAAACAAAATAGCGCCAGCATGTGTCTAGCCAAGCTCATGACGCAAAACAAGCTGATTGATTTTCGATCTTAAAGATCAAATATTGTCTAAAATTACTTATAAGACGTATTCTTTAGGTTGAAATGTTATGAGTGATGCCAGAAAAATATTTAAGGGCAAATATGGAGAATATGAAAAAGGAACCATGCATGTACAAGAAGGAGGTACTGTACCGAAAATACTCAGAAAGGTGAAGCGCAGTGAAAACGATGATAATGAAATTCATTTTATCGAAAAAATGGAGGATGGTGCTCGCGGAAGTGTCGTAAAAGAAAAAATTTGTCTTGATTTTTATGGACTCGCTGCCAAATCACCATCCTCTCGAATCGGTTTACATCAACAAGACTACATGACCGATTTACTCTTTAAATACTTTAAAGCAAAAGGTTGGGAGCATGAGGAGATAGAAGAAATAAGTAGAGAATTTTTAGCAAACATGACCTATTATGGTTCAGCTCATAATAGACAATATGTTACTTTTTTAGGAAAAAAAATTGATCAATACAGCGATCTTGGCCATGAGTTTGTTGAATACATTCGCGAGCATGAAAGACCACCCGAGGTGGTGGTAAAAGATGGAAGAGAATACCCTTTAGACGGATTAATGAAAATTGCTGCGATGGCTAAAATACTTGGCGACCCTGATTGGTTGGGTGGTTCTGGTGGTAACTCCGGTTTTACGATAGAAGATGGGCGTGCAGAAGCAATTATTGTAGATAGCGGATTAGCATTATCAAGTGAACACCCTGATAAGTTTCTGAGTAAAGACATCCAGTTTGGGAATGCAATAGATTTTGAAATTAGGTTTGAAAGCCTAACAGAAAGACAAAAAGACGAATATATAGGTACTCTGAATAAATTTATTTGTTGCGAAAATCAAGGGGCTTTAATTGAATATATAGTGAAGAGAAATGGCGCCTTTAATACACAAAAAGACGACTCAGGACATCCAATTATCTTATTGGATGATAAGGCGACAATAGATATTATTTCAAAAATTACTGAAAATCTTAATGTGTTGGCTCAAACCTACAGTAACGAGTTGGAGCTTTATAGGAAAAAATACAATTTGCCTGAAACAGTACCTTTAACTGAATTTGCTATTGAGATTGCTGCACAAGAGGAGCAATTTACAGATACCGTAGAAAATGATGTTCTGATATCAGAGCAAACCGCAGAGGTAAAAAAATGTGAGAGTAATTACAGTTTTTTATTAAAAGCAGGACTTGCAGTTTCTGCAGGGCTTGTTATGTCATTGGTTGCTGGCTTTGCATTGAAAAAAGTAGCACAAGAAGATGTTCCCAATGATTATAAGTCATCATTAGGAATTGGTTCCGCTCTCGCGTTAGGAGGATTTGGTTTGTATAAAGCTGCAAGCACGATAAAAAAGAGATTGAGTGATGCAAAAAACACTCAGGAGGAAGACCAAGAATTGAATCTGCGACAAGACATGAAATGATGATATCGGCTCACGAGTAAGGAAATATACGCATGGACAGCACATTACTTGCAGGAAAAAAAGCATTAGTCATTGGCATTGCCAATGAAAGCTCCATTGCTTTTGGTTGTGCACGAGCACTAAATAGGGCGGGCGCTGATCTGGCAATCACTTATCTAAATGATAAAGCCAAACCATTTGTAGATAAAATTGCCAAAGATCTCAAACCATCTATTTATTCTCCGTGTGACGTGACTCAAGATCATGATTTAGATAATTTATTTTTACAAATAGATAAAAAATGGGGGCAAATCGACATCCTCATCCATTCAATTGCTTATGCACCCAAACAGGATTTGCAAAACCCTGTGCATGAATGCTCTAAAGATGGCTTTCTCATGGCTATGGATATTTCCTGTCATTCGTTTATTCGTATGGCCAATCGAGCGAAACCATTGATGAATAATGGGGGCTCATTATTTGCCATGTCGTTTTATGGTGCGGAAAAAGTTGTCGAAAACTATAATCTCATGGGACCTGTTAAAGCGGCTTTGGAGGCTTCTGTGCGCTATATGGCTGTGGAACTGGGGCCCAAACAAATCCGTGTCATTGCACTTTCTCCGGGTCCGCTAAAAACCCGTGCGGCCTCAGGCCTTGAAAAATTTGATGATTTAATCCAGCAAACCAAAGAAAAATCACCGCTAAAATCATTAGTTGATATCGATGATGTAGGGGCAATGGTTGTTTTTCTTGCAAGCCAATATGGGAAAAACATTACAGGAGATGTCATTTATATTGATAGCGGCTACCATATTATTGGTTAGGGTTTGATGAAAACCTGATGGTATTCAAGTCTGTTGTGTCTACTGTTTACGGTTCTTTTTTAGGATTAACCCGATATAAAATACAATAAAAGACCGGAACTAAAAGCATGGTGAGTATTGTTCCTACCGTCAATCCAAACATGATAGTTACAGCCAGAGAACCCCAAAAAATATCTTGCAATAAAGGAATAACCCCCAATATGGTAGTCACTGCTGCATTGACTACCGGTGACAATCGGCTTAACCCCGCTGAGATGACTGCATCATATGGTTTCATTCCGTTCGTGATATTTAAATTCACTTGGTCCAATAAAACCACTGAGTTTTTAATCATCATCCCCGACAAACTCATTGCCCCTAGTAATGCAATAAAACCAAAAGGAACACCAGTAATAAGTAAACCAAACGTAATCCCAATCATCGCAAAAGGTATTACGGCAATAATAATCAGCGGTGGTCGATATGCATTAAAAAGCATGACAATAATCAATAAAATGATAACCACCGCGGGAAAAAGCCCTGGTTTGAGTGCATTTGCAGATTCGGTACTGCTTTTATATTCACCATCCCATGTCAAAGTATAACCAGGAGGCAATTTAATTTTTGCAAACTGTGGCAAGATATCCTCTCGTAACGTGTTTGCCGTGACTTGATAAGGAGAACATTGAACGGTAATTGCTCTTTTACGATCCCAACGCCAAATAATGGGGTCTGTCCAAGCAAGTTTAATGCCATTTACTACTTGTGAGACAGGAGTTGTTTTAGTGCTAAATTGCGAATTAACTTGTAGTAATGGCAAGTCAACTGCCGCAGTTTCTCTCTCATTTAAGGGCTGACGCAAGATAATCGGAATCAGATTGTCTTGTTCACGATAAAGACCCACCGTTACCCCATCACTGGCTCTTTGTAAAGCGTGTGCCAAATCAAGCCGTGAAATATTCGCCCAACGCGCACGTTCTTGTTGATAATCAGGAACAATTTGCAACACCGGTTCCCGCCAATCGGTGCGCACATCAATCGCGTGTGGATTGTTCCTTAGTATTGCGACCGCCTGATCTGCAAGATTGCGTAAAACAGCTGGGTTGGCATTCGCAGGACCACTAAATCGTGCAGCGATTTTCCAGTTATTAAATGCACCCACCGCGTATTTGCGAACTCGAACCATAGATTGTGGATAATTTTTATTATTCCATGAGGGTAACGTAGCGACTATGCGATCAACATCCTGTAAGCTCTTCATATTTACAATTAACTGAGCATATGAGGAATAAGGAAACTCTGACTCCACTGGTAAATAAAAACGAGGTGGGCCTTGACCAACAAATGTGCTCACACTCGTAACACCTGGATCAGTCAACAACTTTTTCTCAAGTTTTTCAAGATCTTCAGATACAACCTCGATGCGAGTTCCTTCCGGTGCCCAATAATCAATCATTACTTGCAATCGAGAAGAATCAGGAAAATAGATGATTGGAACATAGCGAAAATCAATAATAGAAAGCACGAGCAGCCCACACATCATTAGGGAAAAAAATAGGCGATAGCGAACTACTGCTTCCAATATAAACTTATATCCTTTATAAAACCGGCTTGTATAGGCATTCCCCTCACCGGCTAATTGCCTTGGAGCAGGCATAAATAAAATACACAAAAGAGGCGTGGCTGTTTGGGAAAATACCCAGCTTAAAGTAAGCGAAACTGCAATTACAGTAAACAGACTTCCTGCATATTCCCCAGTATCATACGTCGATGCAAAAATAGGAAAAAAGGCCATGGATGCAACAATGGTTGCTCCAAGCAGTGGCCAAGCAGAGATATTTGCGGCTTCTACCGCAGCTTCTTGCCGTGTCATGCCTTGCTGCAAACGAGTAATAAATCCATCAACTACCACAATTGCATTATCAACCATCATCCCCATAGCAATAATCAATGCGCCTAAAGAAACACGTTGCAGATCAATGTGCAACACGTCCATCACGATGAATGTTCCTAAAATTGCCAAAATTAGACCGGACACTCCAATGATCATGCCGGCCCTAATCCCCATGGTGAATGCTAAAACCAGTAATACAATGACGACAGCTTCAACTAAATTGATGAGAAATGCATTAATAGACTCAGCAACGATATCAGATTGCCATGAAATTTTATGTATTTCGATTCCTCGAGGGAGTTTTTCCTGAAGCTCATTAAGCCGCCTATCTACATCTTGCCCTACTTTAACTGCATTGACGCCCGGCAATGGCGCTAATGCAATTCCAATTGCCGGGTAGCCTGAATAGCGCATCAATTTATCTGGAGGATCGATATAACCTTCTTTAACCTGGGCAAAATCACGAATTCTGATGATTTCTTCGTTCTTTTGAGATTTATTATCTAATTTAAACTTTGGAATAATTGCTAAATCGCCTATGGCTTCCGCTGCATTAAACTCACCTGTTGGTGCAATACGCAAACGTTGTAGTTGATAATTTACATGGCCGGCATCAACAACCTGATTTTGTAATTTTAATGTGCGCTCCAAATCATCTAAAGTCACCTCTAATTGAGAAAGCTGTGTATTTGAAATATTCAAATAAATTCTTTTTTGTTGAGCTCCCCATAAATCAACACGAGCAACACCAGGAACAATGCTAAGCTCCTTTTGAATTTCTTTCGTATAGTTTTCAAGCTCACCATAACTGAATCCATCTGAAGTCACGGCCAGAAGAAAACCAAATACATAACCGAAATCATCTCCTACTACGGGTTTGTCTACTCCGGGAGGTAAACTGCTTTCAATATCCTCTACTTTCTTGCGTAAATTGTCCCAAACTTGCGGTAAACGATCTGACCAATATTCGTTTTTAATATTGACTTTAATAATTGAAAGACCTGCTCTGGAAATGGAAGATATATCTTTCACCTCCGACATTTCTTGGATTTTTTTCTCAATCCGATCTGTGACCTCTAATTCAACTTGTTCTGCACTAGCTCCCGGATAATGCGTGGTAATTGTCGCCGTTTTAACCGTAAATTCAGGATCTTCCAACCGTCCCAGCTGGAAGAAACACAGCGATCCTGCAACAAGGAACAATATGAGGATAAATGAGGTTACTGTTTTATTTTTAATTGCATAGTCCGCTAAAGCCATAGCTAATTATCCTGCCCATTCAAAAGAGTCACTTGCTCTCCCTCTTCTAAACTATGGATACCTGCTGTCACCACCCAGTCACCTTCATGCAGTCCTTTTATAACCGAAATTCCCGTCGGAGTGAGTTCGCCAATTTGGATTTCACGTCGATTCACTTCATGTTTTTTTAGATTGATTATCCATACATAAGTCTTTTTTTCTGAGTCACTCGTGAGCACTGCAGACGCAGGAATTGTAAATTTGTTTTGTTCCTTTTTCGTTGGATCAACACGTCCAGTAGCTTTACCCGCCATACCCGGTAAAATTTCAATCTCTTTGGGTTGTTGCATAATTAACGTGACTGGATAAGTCCTGGTTTCTGGAGATGCTTCATTGCTGACTTCTTTTATTTTTGCCGGAATCGCATAATTAGGGAATGAATCAAAATGCACAATAATGTCTTTTACATCTGAAATATAGCTAATCGCTCCCTCGGGGATCTGGATTACCATTTCAATTTGAGAAGTATCTAAGAGCCTAGCTATATTTTGCTGATTGGCTATTGTCTGGTAATTTTCAACATATAAATTTGAAATTTTTCCATCAAAGGGGGCTTTTAGCACACTGTCTTTAAGTGATTTTTCCGCTAAAACTTGATTCGCTTGCGATACCCCAAGTTTTGCTTTTAAAAGATCATAATCAGCCTTTGAAATATGGCCTTTGCCTACCAATGCCTTGGCTCTGAGGAAATTTTGTTCATCACGATTAAATTCAGCCTGGGCTGCTTGCAATTTTGCCTCAAACTCTCGCGGATCAAGTTTTGCAATCAATGAACCTTTTTTCACGTTATCGCCAACTTTTACTGGCAATTCAATTAAAGAACCGCCGACATTAAACGACAAATTGACTTGTTGAACAGCACTTGCCCGACCTGGAAAGGCGCGGCCATTGAATGCGCTTATATTTCCAACTTGAATGGCCTTAACCGGTCTTGCCGAGACAGAGGATTTTTCCTTTTGCTCTTGACTGCATGAAATTCCCAAAGCAGTAGCAAGGATTAAAATAAAATAAGAAACTCGCGATGAAACAGGTATTCTCATAAAAATCATCCTTGATCTTAAGCACATGCCCTTTCTTGTTACTAGCTTCTTTATCGATGTTTGGGTATTACCTTGTACCAGTATAGCTCAAAAAGGTTAAATAAGTTTTTTATTTTATTCATTTTTTACTCAACCACCAAGCATGGTATCATATTGGGGTGGACTGATCATAGGAAGAATTCGAGGATGAGTTGTCAACATACTCTTAAGACTGGAATTGAAGTCATACCATCGATTCGACATCCAAGCTTCTCTTCCGATAATCCCACAATGATGCGTTAATATGCTAAAATCAAAAATAATATTGAAAAGCGCGCTAGTGCTAAATCACATACTCCATACTTAATGTAAATTAATGAAGACCGTCATGAACAATCATCAAAAAATCACATGCCCTATTTGTGGGAAACAAAATACCTGGCGCCCTGAGAACCAGTTTAAACCTTTTTGCTCTGACCGATGTAAACTCATTGATTTAGGTGAGTGGGCCAGCGAAACACGAACAATTCCTGGAAATCCTCTTGATCCTGATCTCAACATTGCAGTCCATCACAAAGAAGATGAATAGTTTATTCAGAAACAAATAATAATCTATGAGTCCCCAGGAAATCACCATCATATTATTTTATAGATTTTTGTTTTATTTGTTCCTCTGTAGGTAACTTGATTTCTTGGACTAATCCTATGCGCGATAATAAAAATATTAATATATAAGAAATATCAATTTGCCATTTTTTTATCCCATGTTTGGCAGAGCTCGGAAAAGCATGATGCCCATTATGCCAACCCTCACCATAAGCAAGAATTGCCAAAAGCCAATTATTTTTACTATTGTCCTGAGTTATAAAGTCTTTTCTACCCCAAATGTGACAAATAGAATTAATAGACCAAGTGACATGTTGTTGGAAACAGATTCTGACAAAGCCACAAACAATGATGCCTTCCCAGAACGAATACCAGTTCATGTACAATAATCCATTGATGATTCCAGGAATAATTATTCCAGCCAGAGCAATAAGACCATAATGTTTATTTATAAACAATAAATCGCGGTCCCGGAGCAAATCGCCCAGGTAATATCGCCAGTTCTCTATGGTATGATGCGTCATCCAACCCATATGGGCGTGATAAAAACCGTACAGCCCTCCTTTCTTTGTTAAAATGGGTGTATGCGGATCAAATTCAGTATCGGTATACTTATGATGTCTTCGATGAGCCGCTATCCAAAAGAATGGTGGCCCTTCATACGCCATGCACCCAAAACAAGCAAAAACAATCTTAACCCATCGTTTTGCTTTAAATGAATGATGCGTTAACAAACGATGAAAGCCAACCGTAATCCCTAAAACGGTACAACTGTAACAAATCAAAAGTAATATTAATGTACCAATGCCAATATCAAATAACATCCCTGAGGTAATACTGTAGAGTGTCACCAATAAGGGTATCCAAATGATCGCTCTACTGTATCTTTTTTCCGAACTGGTTAAACCACGGTACAAATGCAATTCGGTCTGTTTCATAACTACCTTTTATAAAAGCCTCGTGTAATCACGCGGGATGAATTGATTGTTTTATTAATATAGGCAATTAATTTTCATAATTCAACCAAAATGATCAATATTTAAACATTAATCTATGGTAATAATTCGTCCCGAGCGCTTAGCCACAATAATTTTTGACCGGTCATATATATAAAAAATCAGCGTAACTCCCCACGTCATCCCGAACCCGAGCGCAGCGAGGGTGAGGG
>NZ_FTNL01000022.1 GCF_900156395.1 Fluoribacter gormanii
GGAGATCCCTCACCCTCGCTGCGCTCGGGTTCGGGATGACGTGGGGAGTTACGTAAAATGTAACTCATTCAACAAAGTGCATATGGTTTCAGAAATTTTGAAAATTATAAAGTTTGTGTTAGGGGCTGCGGCTGATTATAGCTTCCCCCTTAAATGGGGAAGAGGCTTTGTGTTCTTGATTAGTGCCCCCTGAAATGGGGAATAGTCGGGTTCCATCGCAAAATGAAAAAAATTTAACGAAAAGGTTATGGGTTTAGAAATTTGAAAATCTCGGGAATTCACCGTAAGTGGTTGGTTCTCATGGTGGCCAGAGGCAGAATCGAACTGCCGACACGAGGATTTTCAGTCCTCTGCTCTACCGACTGAGCTATCTGGCCCCGAGGGTTGCTATTAGACTCCTATAAGCGTTTTGAGTCAAGTGTTGAATGCAATTTTTTTTAAAAAAATCATTATTTTTTGATTTTAAAGGGTTCGCCTTTTGGGTGCTATTGCATTCGCTTTTTTATATCACACTCTTTCTATAGTTAATTGGTTAATATTTGTCTTACTATTTGTTCATAATCAATGCGTTATGACCTAAATAAGATCGAAGTGTGGATTGTTAATTAGTTTGGTTTTTATTTGCTCAGATTACTTGGGTGCAGGAAGAAATTTTGAAATTTTTTTTTGTTTTTTAATTTTTTTGAGTTTAACTGAACAATCCCGCAACTAATCTGCGGGATGTTGAATGCTACAAATTAGCAAATTACAGATAAGATTATTCGTCCTCATTTAATTTGGTTTTAATATTTATTTGTTTTTTGATTTATTCAGGAGTGTAACCTGCCGGTTTATCAGAGCCTTCACCAAAAAAATATTTTTGCATTTCTTCTTTTAAAAACTCACGGGCTTTAGCTTCCATTAAGTTCAGACGGTATTCGTTGATGATCATAGTTTGATGGGATAGCCACATATTCCAAGCTTGTTTTGATACCTCATTATAAATCCGTTCTCCTAATGCGCCAGGGAAGGGTGGTTTTAATAAGCCTTCGGCTTCTTGTTTTAACTTACAGCAATATACTGTTCTGGTCATGTTTTGCCTCTTATTTCCAAACATATAAACGCTGTATAGTTTACGTGTTATTCGGCAATTGTGTACTTAAAAATATTTATTTTTAATCTGAACGATGTTTTGCCTGCGCCAATAATATATGCTGGGATAAAATTTGCTCCTGCTCGTTTGTTAATCCGTTAAAAGATACTGCTGTACGGTACGTATTTTCGTTTTGGTATTGACTATAGACTACGGTTCCTTCAACGATTATGGGTATCATTTTGGGTTTAGTATAGATTACCAATTTTAACAGGGTTTTCTCTTTAATGAGCTCAGGTGTTTTAAATGCCATTCCACCTAGACTGATATTGACTTTGCGTAGCTGAATGGTATTTGTCATCAGCATTTGTCGTGATAAATAATCTATTTTGGCATTGAGCAGGTTAAGGTAATGGGCTATTGTTGGTTCTTTAAGTGCAATGACTTGAGTTAACTC
The DNA here is from genome assembly GCF_900156395.1 of Fluoribacter gormanii. Lineage (GTDB taxonomy): Bacteria > Pseudomonadota > Gammaproteobacteria > Legionellales > Legionellaceae > Legionella > Legionella gormanii. Next base: position 1,530 of record NZ_FTNL01000022.1, read on the forward strand.
AGCCAACTCATAATCAATTTCTTGAAAGTAATGTGCTGCTTCCAGGTATCGTTGCCCATTTTTTCCCAAAAGTTGATCCACAACTGTGCGATCAGGACACAGTTCCCCTGGTTCCATTATTCGGTAGTTAAAATAAATGTGATCTTCTACCCGAAAATGTTGACGTCTTTCATGTATAGGCATATTAGCTCCATTAACTGCATTTTAGTAAACAAGTCTCCTTGACTTATCAATTACATGACATTCTTATTGGTTCTTCTTGTATCATATCCAATGTTGATGAGTTCGGTGATGATTTTGCTATCCAATCATCTTCTTTTTTCTCGTGTTTTGTTTCAGTGATATCTGTTGATTCAGGGTGATTCAACTCATTGTGCTGCAAACTTGTTGTTAAAACGTGCATCCACGGCATAAAAACCGCTTCAAATTGTGGCATTACTTTTTTCGCAGAGCTCGAGAGCATTCGACTCTGATGTTGTGCTTGAGTGTAATTTGTAGCAGTTTCTGCTCTGAGGATGCATTCGTCCAGAAAGCCTGTGAATAATTGATCCGTAATTTTATCGTGTTTTACAGCCTCTAATACTACCGAATTAAATTCAGATACTCTATCCAGCTTCAAAGCAGCAATAAATGCTCCATTTAAATTCATTGGGATTTTTAAAGGAGGCATCAGCTTTTGCAATTGTTGTTGTGCGTCAAAAAAGAATTTTTTAATGACGTGCATGCCAAAACCTCTATCATAGGCTGCGTCAATGAGTTCTTTGAGTTGTTTCTCGGTCTCTGTGATGCATTTCAATTTTTCATCAGCCGAAATCATGGAGTTCATTTTTTCACGATAGGTTCTAATCGTGTTCATCACATAAGTTCTGTTTCCGGCGTTATAAGCGTCCTTGATGATCGCCAAATCAACTGGATCCAAATAGTTTGTAGAAGATTCCAGGACTAACTGATGCTCGGGATGGAGCAAGTCTTCCCTTAAAGCTGCCAAATGATCTTTACTGAGGGTTATTGTTTTGGCGGAAGTAGTTGTAATCGAATCACCTCCACCACGTCGCTTAATAAAATCCAACATGGCCACAGAGACTTTGTCACTAAAAGTCAGTTGTATTAAGTCATCACCGAGGTCATCTATTTTCTTAATTTTATTCTGTTGTCTGTGTGTCCAGGGATATTTAAAAGGGCGGCCATCGTCACTAAATAATATGGGATTATGGAGTAACTTTTCAAAAATTAAGGCTTGTCTTATCTCAAGAAATCCGGCATTTCCTGTCGTTTGTGGCAGCATATCTTCAATAGACTGAAGGCGTTCCATTATTCTTGCTCGTAGTGTTTCTGCATCCTTCTCAAGAACGACCAAGTCGCTTAAACAGGTAGTTAATTCACTTTGTTTTTCGATGATTAGTGGTTTTTTAAATTGTCGTTTAATTCGGAGTTGTTGCTTGTGATGCTGCCATGCAATATGACTGATATATTGAATTATTTTATCGCTTATTGAGAGCAACTGTACGATGCTTTGAAATTTGGAATGCATGGATGAGTCTTCAATGATGGTACGATTGCGCCCCAAACCATGGCGAGTATGTTTTATAAGAAATTCTCCAGGTATAAGACACAAGCGTGAATCAAGAATAAATTTGTGGGTCTCCATAATCGATTGATCAAAAATAAAAAGTGATTTCGCCTTTCTTAATGCCTTGTTTTGACAGTTACCACCTATTGTATCGGTATCACTACATAGGTAAAGTAAACCGAGCACATTACCAAAATCATTAATAAAGCAATCAGCTTGAAAACCTTCGCCCAAGGGTTTAATAGTTGAGTAATGAGTATACGTTTTTCCGGCTAGCCATGCATAGAATGTTTTTCCTAAAGAAAACTCACTAAGCAAACGAATATCTTCAAAAGGAATAAATAATGCAGGATGTCCATTATGGGAAATTGTGGTTGCAGCAGTAGTATCTAATTCCAGTAATCGGGAAATATTGAGAGCCATGGCTTCATGTTGTACTTCCTTGATATCACCATGTTTGGGTAATTTTATAATTGCTTGGGTACTGAGCTTATAGTGCTCTCTTTCAGTAATATAGTCCTCAATGCTTAAACCTTCTGCTCTATTACATAGACGTGACAATTGCTGTTTTACACTCTCTAAACTGATTAACGAGATTTTCTCTGTCACACCACCTACGTTTTCATTTAAGGTACAATAGCAGCGGTCTGGTCCATTGTCCTGAGCAATATTGATTCGTTTCAATTCATTTACTTTATTGAGATCAAGGAGGATGTTTAATTTTTTTTCTGCCTCTTCTCTTTCTGAATTATCATTGGATAGCCGTTCTATCTCTTCCTCATGGCGTTGAATTAATGCTGTAATTTGTAATAAGTTGGATGCATCAAAAGGTTTTGCTTCTGGAAAGGTTTGTATCAGGGTATAAAGCTTTGCTCTACTATTGACTATTAAATCATCTAACTCAGCATCAACATCTTGAGGTATACTGGTTGGGCGTTCGTAGTAATTATCTTTGGGTAATCGAATAATGTCATGTGCGTTCAGGGTGTAGCGTATGCCTTCTTCTGCTTTCTTGAGATCAACGCTTTTTAGTAGAGGAGGTGAGCCTCCTTTTTCAAAAGTAGCAGAATATTTAATGACACCACAAAACTCCCGCCACTGATCTTGGTCTGTTTCCAGAGTTTGCAGGTTAAATAAGTCATTATTATGAAGATCAATATGATCTAATAATTTGTGCAGATCGGTATAAAGAGCCAGATCCATGTCTTGCAGCTCCACTGCAACAGGATTTTCACTTTCTTCTTTTAAAAAGCGTTTAATAATCCTGTTTTTTTGCTCCAACTCCATTGGTTATATCCTTATCAAACCAATTTGACCTATTTATAAATATAGACAACTTTTACATTTTTGGTCAAAAAGTGCATTAGGGATTTCCGTATAATAATCAATACAAATACAGATGAAAACTAGGGGCTGTCAAAAGCCCCATAGTGATTTAATTTTTTTGATTCAGTTTAAGTACCAAAAACAAGTGCTGATAAAGAGCGCTCTTCCCTGAGTTCTTAACAATTTTTATTGCTATATATGGACACCTACACTTTCTTGGTGATTTGCTGCTTGAGGCAAAGGTTGCTGAAAAATCTCCTCAATTCGAGGATGATGTGATCTTATCTCGCCACGGAAGAGGGTGGAGCCGACTCGATGAATAGACCTTCTTTTAGCATGTGGGTCGTCTATGTCCTTGAAGCCTTTTGCAAGCGCTGCAAAAAAACTATAGTTTTCTGCAAGAGTAACGGATGTGTTTCTCTTATGTTGGGGTTTTTCTTCAGTTTGAGATGTAGATTTTTGGGGCTCGGTGGCAGGTACATCAGCCGATCTTTCCAAAGAAGAAGCGGTTTTTTCTGATTGTTTAGTATCTTTTTTCTTTACAATCATTGTTCCAGAGGGTAGTAGATCCTCGTCTAATTCTTCTTCTTTTTCTTTTTTTAGCGAGGGGGATTGCGAATTTTTTGGTGCTTCTGTTGCATCAAAAGCTTCCTCTTCCTCACGGATTGTTAATGCTCTTATCTCATCAAAATGTGCTTGAAAGTAGTCTTTAAAGTGATTTGCTTCAGTAACGCCCAAACTGTCAAGTTCATCTGCAGGCAAGAACTCAAAATGAACAAAATGAGTGCGAAAGTTTTCATCATTATAGTCCAGTGGAATCTTTATCTTGTCTGCTGTGGTTACTCGTGCAACTCTGAAATAACCAAAGGAGAGCTTATGGACCATTTTTCTCCACCAGCTTGCAGCGTTCCAATCATTGATTAAAAGGGCTGCTTCAATATGTTGAGATATTCCGGAAAAATATTGTTTTGAATAATTTTGATAGCATTTTGCCGCTAACTTTTCAGCGATATGGTTTAAACGAGGTTCTCCAGGATTGCGATCTGAAATGGCAGAAAAAACTACGTTTGCTCGTTTCAAATAGTTTATGCCTTCGAACTCATTGGAATTCAGGAGTTTTTTAACCTCAATTAATTCACGCTCTATACCCAAGGTTTCTGAAGATAATTCCAGTTCAAGATGTTGATAGAACAGTTCGGTGTTATGATTGAGGAAGGGTAGTAATCTCTTGAATTGTTCTATTGTAAGCCTTTTTCCTTCTTCAAAGCGCGTTAGTTCGTCAATAAGTATGGACAAGTTAGTAATGGCACGATTGGGCTTGTGAAAATGAGCAAGTACACTACTTTGTACCTCACCAGCCATTTTGGGTTTTTTACCAAGTTGGGCCACAATCAGAAATTCTTTGAGGGCTTTACCCATTTGATATGACATCAATTGTTCCATGTCGATGCGAGTCGTGCGCGCTTTAGGGGTGTAATTTTCACACTCCTCATCGAGACAAGCCAGATATTGCGGCGGCGCATAACGCGGAGAACAGCGTAAGTTATTTGCAAGAGGGTTAGCGGAACGGACAAAAGCTTTGCGATCACTGACCAGTAGTTTGTTATTGTGTACCAAAAAATTACTTAATTTAATATCAGGATGATAGGCACCTGCTTCTTTGAGTTGGAGGCAAAAATCATTAATCTGATTAAAATAATATTTAGCTGTTGCCGCGATTATTTGTTGTGAGGCGCCTTTTAGTTTTTTTGCGACGTGAATTAAACTTCCTTGCTCAGCAAATTGGCTTATCACCACGGGTTTGTATTCAATTTCTTGATGATCTTCCGTTTTGAATTGCATCATAAAAAGCGCCGCATCATTAACGAAATATTTTGCTACTGGAAACGAGTGAAGATCTTGTTCAAAACTTAAATCATTTCGATCTTCTACGCGTAAAACAAGATATTTCTTCCAACGTTTCATTTTGAATTTATAGTTGTGATTATTGACTTGTTTTTTACCTAGAGGTTCTGTCGTATATTCAGAACTTTTGAGATCACTTTCCCCTTTAATGGCACTGATTTTTTCTTTGGCCAGGTGTAAAATTTGCGCATGCTCATCCAGATTCGCTTTCAGAACGGGATCACGCTCTGCCAATCGATTCAGACGATAACTTATGTTCAAAAATTGTTCTTTTACATGGTTATCAAAAGGCTCATTGCTTTTTAGTAATGCATCACGTTTTTGCATGAGCTGATAGATGTCTTCGTCTTCCTTTACTTTTAATTCAGGCGTTGCTCTTTGCTTTGCTACTGCTTTTGCAAATTGGAACCCTTTGAAAAGGAATGAGCCGTCAGGATTTATTCCATGAGCTTTAAGATGGGTTTGCCAACTTTCATTATCGCTTGCTGCTAGCCACTTATATTCTCCCTCAGATATGGGGGTTGCATTGATGGCATAATTGATTTTTTGTAACTGGAATAAGCGCTGGATTTCATCTTCGGCGGGTATTTTATTAAATTCCTGTATCAGTCTTCTTAGCTTTCGATGTTTCGCACTAATTGGTTCTATTTTTAATCTCACGGGTACTCCAACGTCAAAAATCAGAAAAAATGGAGTTAATATTTATTTTCACTATGAGATTCCATTTCCTTGTGACAAGTTAAGAAAAAATTAGTGAGAATTAAAATATCACTCGCATCAGTATTTTTAAAAAATGCGTAAAATTACAACATAGTCCTGTTGATGTTTCAAGAATTAAAATTGAGCAGAAGGTGAATAATTGCATCATATTGATTTTTATAAATTTATAACATATTCATTAAGGCATTTCAGTTTATTAAGACTCCTTTAGATGATGCAATTACTAAGAAAATTACTATCTTAAATAGTCTGTTTTATGATTTAATATTTACTATTTCCAGTATAAGAAAGGTTTCTCATGACTTTTGTAGTAACAGAAAGTTGTATTAAGTGTAAGTACACTGATTGCGTTGAAGTATGTCCCGTTGATTGTTTTTATGAGGGACCGAATTTTTTGGTGATTCATCCCGATGAATGCATCGATTGTGCTTTGTGTGAGCCTGAATGTCCGGTCAATGCGATTGTTTCGGAAGATGATTTAACCCCCGAGCAGCAGCAATTTAAAGAATTAAATGCGGAGCTTGCTAAAACATGGCCTAATATTACTGCTAAAAAAGATGCGCCTGCTGATGCCAAAGATTGGGACGAGGTTAAGGATAAACTTCAATATTTACAAAAAGAGTGGTAGAAATCACTTCGCTTGCTGAATCATGTCAGCGCTTTCTTGGTGAGAAAGGACGACTTTCCACTGCCATTCCCGGATTTGTGGCGCGTAAGCCACAGTCCGATTTGGCGGTGGCAATCGCAACGGCAATTGAAGAGAAATCAATTTTAATTGCTGAAGCAGGCACAGGGACCGGTAAGACGTTTGCCTATTTGCTCCCTTGTTTGTTAAGTGGAAAAAAAGCCCTCATTTCTACAGCAACCAAAACCTTACAAGATCAACTCTATCAAAAAGACTTACCCACTTTAGTAAGGGCCATGGGGCTATCTGCGCGAATCCAAAATCTCAAGGGCCGATCGAATTATATCTGTCAATATCGCGTTGAATTGCACTCCGAAGAAGGGCAATTTCAAACCCCGCAATGTGCCCATGAAGTCGCACATGTTCGCAGTAAGTTATCACAAATGATAAACGGTGATCGATCTGAATTGCCTGAGTTGAGTGAAGATTCCCCGGTTTGGCATTATGTGACTTCAACAGTGGATAATTGCCTGGGTATTGAATGCCCGAATCACGAAACATGCTTTTTACTTAAGGCTCGTAAACGTGCACTGGATGCGGATATAGTCGTGATTAATCATCATCTTTTTTTCGCTGATTCACGGTTGAAAGAAGAAGGATTTGGCGAGTTATTACCTGGTGTTGATGTAGTTATTTTTGATGAGGCGCATCAACTTGCTGAAATAGCCACGCATTTTAATGGAGAGCGAATCGGAACACGTCAATTTGGCGATCTCCTGGATGATCTTATCAAAGAATGGCCTGCTGTAGATCTTGCAAATCAACCTTTGAAAGCATTAAGCCATAAAGCAGATAGATTAATGGATGAGTTGGTGAGTAGTTTGCCCGGGATGGATGACCGAATCAGTTGGGAAGAACTAAAATACAACAAATCCTTTATGAGTGCCTGGAGTGAGTGGTTGGCATTAAAAGACGAGGTGATGGAATGTTTCAGCGATCTTTCACTGTCTGAATTTCCTGGTCTTGCGCGATGTAAAGAGCGCTTGATAGAGCTGACTCGGGTCTTATTATTTTTTGCTCAAGAAAATAACAATCAAATACGTTGGCTCGAACGTTTTAAACATACTTTAGTTTTTCACGTCACTCCATATGATGTTGCTGAGCCATTCAGCAATTTACTCAAGCGCCAAGATAGTACATATGTGTTTACCTCAGCCACTTTAACGATAGCAGACTCTTTTGATTGCTTTTGTAAACCATTAGGATTGCTTGAAGCGAAGACTTTATTATTACCGAGTCCTTTTGATTATCGACAACAAGCATTGTTGTATTTGCCCAGGGGATTACCCGATCCTAAGGATTCAACTTATTATGAATTATTAGTATCTCGGGCCATTCCTCTCATCGATGCTTTGGGGGGCCGTTGCTTTATTCTCTTTACCAGTCATAAAGCGTTAAAACAAGTTGCTCAAATGATGGGCAATATTTTAAACTATCCCTTATTAATTCAGGGAACAGAAGCGAAACCCATTTTACTGGAGCGTTTTAGGCAATTAGGTAATGCTGTTTTATTGGGTACAGCAACTTTTTGGGAAGGGGTGGATGTGAAAGGTGAGGCCCTTTCTTGTGTTATTATTGATAAACTCCCTTTTTCTAGCCCGGCTGATCCGGTGGTTCGCGGGAGAATGGCTTATTTAAAAGAAAAAGGTTTGTCCGGTTTTGATGAATTATCTTTACCTGGAGCTGTGATTGCTTTAAAGCAAGGGGTAGGGCGTTTAATTCGCGATAATACCGATAAGGGTGTTTTAATGATTGCAGATCCCCGCCTGACCAGCAGAGACTATGGTGGCCGTATCCTGGCCAGCTTGCCGCAATTGCCAAAAACTCGCGATGAGCAAAAAGTGCTTAACTTTATTAAAGAATTAGAGCTGGATTATGAAACTGTTAGCGATTGATACATCTACAGAAACAGCCAGTGTGGCTTTGTCAACTGGAGAAGAATTACTCTGTGAGGAACAAAGTAATCAAAGAACACATGCACAATTTATTTTACCGATGATCGATAAATTGATGGTGACTGCCGGTTTACAAATGAACCAGCTGGATGCCATAGTATTTGGTCGAGGCCCCGGTAGCTTTACCGGTTTACGTATTGCATGCAGCATTGCAAAAGGCTTGGCTTATGCGAATGATTTGCAACTGATTCCAGTCAGTAGCCTTGTTGCGATTGCTTGGTCAGTGCGTCAGCAAAAGCAAATGCACCATGCACCCATATTAGCAGTGTTAGATGCGCGTATGCACGAGATGTACTGGGCCTATTTTGCCGAGAATCAGTGGGAAGCAGAGGAGCACGTTACTCCAGTGCGCGAAATTAGCCTCCCTGAGAAGCATCCTGTACTCCTTGCGGGAGCGGGAATAGATCTGTATTGGAATGATTTTACCCCAGAAATTAAATCACAAATAAGTGATAAAATAACAATGAATCCTTCTGCGGCAGCGATGATTCAGTTTGCTCTGCGTTCTTCGCAAAAACCTGTTTCTGCGGCTCAAGCGCAACCTGTATATGTACGAAATAAAGTGACTTAGTCTCATAGGAGAATTTTGTGGATAAAAAACTATTGGAAATATTAGTGTGTCCTTTATGCAAGGGAAAATTATTACTGAAGAAACAAGAGCTTATTTGTAAATTCGATCGGTTGGCCTTTCCCATTCATGATGATATTCCAGTTATGTTGGAACATGAAGCTCGAGTTATTTCATTAGAAGAAAAGGATGAGTTATAACAGATAGGGCTTGAATTTGAAGCCTGGGTTTTGTTGTGCCCAGGCTACGAATCTTATCGAGATCTTGTAATATATTTCTTACGCCAGTACAGTAAAAATGCAGGGATCATCATGAGCACGATTCCCACAGAAAAAACCAGGCGAAAATGTGACGCACTGCCAAAGTTCATAAATTCAACTGGCGGGATGAAACCTACAATTAAGGTCATAGTACATCCACATAAGCCTAAAACACAGGTCAAATAGTAACCGATTTTTTTCCCTGGAATGGCAAACGGTCTCTCAAGGTGGGAATATTTGCTTTTTAATTTCCAGGCTGCGATAAACATCAGAACATACATCATGATGTAGAGCTCGGTGCTTAGGGCGGTAAATAACCAATAGATGGCGTTCACACTGGGAAATAACAGAAAACCACTGCATAAAAGTGTCACTAGAATAGCTTGGGTGATTAATATTCGTGAAGGCATGCCGCGTTTGTTTAATTGGCACATAAACTTGGGAAGGAAGTTATGATTGGCTGCCATGAGCAGGCCTTTAGCTGGGGAAATTATCCAGTTGATCATACCACCTAAACTCCCCAACAGAAGTAATGCGATCAGGATAGGCAAAAGCCATTCCAGATTATAGGCCTGGAAAAAGTTATTAAAAGCCTGGAGTACTCCATCAATAAGACTAATTTTCTCTTTTGGCAGTACAAACGCGATGGCTAAAGAACCAAAAATCATGGTGGTTAAGATAAGCAATACTGAAAAAAACATTGCCCGAGGAAAATTGGTTTGTGGCTTATGTACGTTACGAACATGCACTGCGGCGAGCTCCATTCCTAAAAATGAAGTCATTATCGCAGTGAGTGATACCCAGGATTGGCTGTCTTTCCAGTGCGGCACTAAATGCGAGAGGCTCATATCAATTGCTATAGGATTACCTTTAATGACCCAAATCACTGCAAGCAGAATAATAAATCCCATGGGGAGTATCATTCCCAATATGGCGCAAAGACCTGCAAAGTGCGCTGAGGCACGCAATCCAGATAAGGCGATCAGTGTTAATGACCAAAATATAACCAGGATTACTGAGATTAAATAATATTTATTTTGGGCAAGTTCAGGATTGATTAAATAGGCCATCACGCCTGCAATGAAGGATAAAATAGTTGGATACCAGACTAAGGTATTGATCCATTGCAGCCAAATAGTAAAAAAGGCTAAATTTTCACCATACGCATGTTTTACCCAGCTATAAATCCCACCTTCTTCATCAGACCAGGTTGAGGATAGTTCGGCTGCTACTAAAGCTACAGGGATTAAGAAAACAATTGCGGAAAAGATAAAGAAAAAAATCAACGAGGAACCGAATAGGGCGGTACCGGGAAGATTTCTAATGCTATCAATTGCACCGGTAATCAGTAAGACCAAAGCGAATACAGATATTTTTTCAGAAGACCAATTGTTCATTAATTAAAACGACTCATTAAAAATGCAAGGCATTATATAGGAAGTTGCGGAAGGACGTTACTGTTTATTTTATCATAAAGGGTTAACCTTTGTTACTTTTATGTAAATCAAGAGGGTCTAGAGCATTAATAATCTCTTTAGATTACAAGCCACACACTTATTTTATATTGCTATTGACAGGTTTTTGACAGTTAGAATGAAATTTAATGCCTATTTTGTAATTAAAAAAAACTGTCAATAATATTTTAAAATCATAGGGTTATTGAATTTTCCAAACTGGATACCGTCTCATAGGAGTCAGATTGTTTTATTTGCTTTGGACTTGCAAAAATAGATTTTCCTTTATCTTGTGATTGAAATAATAAATCGCGTTTTATGGTTTTTAAGAAGTTATCGAATTCGAGAAAGATGTCAATTTTTAATTGATAATCAGATTCCCTGTGATCGCTGTTCTTCTTATAAAACTCTACTGCCTGGCCACTCAGCCTCGTTACCTTTTGTTGTAAATCAGAATTTGATTTGAACTTGTCGCTGAGTTTCATCGCTTGTTTGGTAAATTCGAGGAATTGCGCTTTGTATTCTTCTATTTTCATTATGAATCCTTTTTAAATTATAAAGAGGGATATCCTAACCTCATGAATAAAAAAGCAAAAAACATGCCGTTTCATGTGGATTTGCATTAAAAGGATAGCCTGGATGAAGTACATACCTATCACTTGATTACACCCAGTCATACAACTCACTCAGGATTGAAATTACGTATTTCGGTGTTCTTTATTAAAACCACCTTTACATGCCGGAGAGTTCAAAACAGTGTTGCCTCTGCGCTCCCATTCATCAGGAGCAAATAAATGCATGCTTAATGCATGTAATCCAAGCTCAAATTCTTCTTTGAATAATTGATTTAACAGTCTATGTCGTGCAATTTTCGATAAATCAGTAAATCGTGACGAAACAACGGTGAGCTTAAAATGAGTTTGTGCCCCTTCAGGAACATGATGATTGCCTGATTCATCTTCAACATTTAAATAAACAGGAACCAATTCTTGATTTACTAAATTTTCGATTCGATTTTTACGTGACATATTTTAACTCTTGGTTAATTTAAACTTACAATAAAAAAGCCGCCATAAAGCGGCTTTTTAAAAAAGATACGCTTAACTTCTGCAGTTTGCAGGAACGTATCGATCATTGGTTGTAGGATTATTTACCGAACAAGTCCAGGTTATTGGATCGGTTGGCGGTGTTCCAGGAACCAGCGCTGCATTATTTGATTTTGGAGTTAAGGTTAAGATTATATCTTTTGCAGGCGCATCATAAGTAATGGTTATTGCACCAGTAGTTCCTTCAACAGTTACGCTTTTTACATTAGTAGTTGGATTTGTAAAATTCCAACCCAAGCTTAAATCGGAAGCACCAGTCGATGCATTTTCAGACACAGTAGTTTTTGCTGAAGAGGCAATACTTAACCCTTCGGTAACACGTGCTCTAACGACGTAATCCTGATAGGCCGGGATAGCAATTGCTGCAAGAATACCAACGATTGCCACTACGATCATTAATTCAATTAAAGTAAAGCCTTTTTGTTTCATTATCTGCTCCTAATGATTGGTACAACGATAAATATGCAAATAAAGTGCCATTTATCAATAATTTACAACTCAAATAGGCCAAATACAACCTGCCCTGGCTAGAAAAGGAAGTCCTCTTTACTTGCCTTTGTTCTAATTGTAGCAGATGAAGTGATGGGTTGCTTAATTTATAAATGGGATAATTTTCAATATATTGTGTACTGTAGCCTGGATGACGGCGCTTCATCCAAGCTACGATTAGAATCTATTTAAGAACTTTGGGAACTAATTGATTCTTCAAACGAACATAATCAGGTAATCCATTAATGTAGTCTGGGTAGGCCTCGCCTTGAATCAGTGGTGACAAGTACCTTCTGCAGGCATCGGTAATGCTCATTCCATCGGCACCGATATATTCCGCGGGCATCGCTTTTTCCTGATTGGCAACCTCGGCTAATGGCACATGTCCAATGGACCATTGATAGGGTTCATCTTGCTCACGAATAATGATGGGCATGATGGCATTTTGACCTTTTATGGCATATTCGACTGCAGCTTTACCAAGAGCATAAGCTTGTTCCAGATCCACTTTGGAGGCGATATGGCGCGCGGCACGTTGTAAATAATCTGCGACGGCCCAGTGGTATTTATAATTCAGTTCGGTTTTGATGAGCTGGGCAATGACTGGGGCAACCCCGCCTAATTGAGCATGGCCAAAAGCATCACGAAGTCCTGCATCACTTAAGAATTTACCTTCTGTATTACGAATTCCTTCTGATACGACAACCACACAGTAACCATAGGTTTTAACGCACTCATCAACCTTGCTCAGAAATTTTGCCTGTTGAAAAGGGACTTCAGGTAATAAGATAATGTGGGGCGGCTCATCAGGTTGTTGACTGGCCAATCCGCTTGCTGCTGCAATCCATCCGGCATGACGTCCCATTACTTCAAGAATAAAGACTTTTGTTGAAGATGCAGCCATAGATGCAACGTCAAAACCTGCTTCTTTGGTAGAAACCGCTACATATTTAGCAACGGAGCCGAATCCCGGGCAGGCATCTGTAAAGGGAAGATCATTATCTACAGTTTTGGGTATTCCAATACACGTAATTGGGTATCCCATTTTAGTCCCTAATTGCGATATCTTATGGGCCGTATCTTGAGAATCACCCCCACCATTATAGAAAAAATAACCTATATTATGTGCTTTAAATACTTCAATCAGACGTTCATATTCAGCCCCATCATCTTTGAGTTTGTAGCGGCATGAACCAAATGCTCCAGAAGGAGTTTGCAATAATTTGGCAATATCGGCATCACTTTCAAGCGATGTATCAATAAGCTCTTCGTGTAATGCACCGATAATTCCATTTTTGGCTGCGTATACTTTGCCAATGTGTTGTGGATATAACCTGGCGGTTTGCAGCACACCGCACGCGGAAGCATTAATTACGGCAGTTACACCACCTGATTGAGCATATATTGCATTTTTTATAGTCATTCTTTCTCCTGGTTAAAGGTCATTGCTCATCTCCATCGATCTCCTGAAGGAATTACAATAATGGGAATAGGCAAACACTTAAATTCTAATTTTTTGACTCTCGTACTCACTAATTACTGCATCAATGCTTTGAATTAATTCTGCAAAAGGAGTCGCTAATTCTTCGATTGAGGCGGCATGAGCAGCCAGTTTTTCTACATGAACTACTTTTTTCTGTAACGTAGGTACTCCGGAAAAACAGCATGCGCCATGAAGCTTATGTGCCGCTTCCCCTAACTTTTTAATATTTTTGTCATGCATTAATTGAATGAATTCCTCACGGTTTTTATGTAACTCCTCGACAAATCGGGCAAGGAATTCTTCTGCAAGTACTTGATTTCCTGATACTTTTTGCACGCACAATTGCCAGTCAATCGCAGCATGTTTTGCTTTATCGGCAATACGGATGATTTGAGTTAGTAATTGTTTTTCATCAATAGGTTTTTGTAAGCAAAAATCGACCCCGGATTTTTTTAGATCAATACTATTCACATCATTACCATTCGCACTAATTAAAACGATGGGTGTATGGCGATTGAGTTGTGATTTTTGACGAATGAGTCGGGATGCTTCTAATCCATTTATTTTAGGCATCTGTAAGTCAAGTAAAATGAGATCATACTTTTTGTCATTGCACGCGGATACAGCCATCTCCCCATCATCAACGGCAGTCATGTTTGCATGAGTACCTAATAAAGAGTTAAGCAGCATCTTGTTCACCGGATTGTCTTCGGCAATAAGCAAATCAGGCCGCATAAAACGCAATTGTTCCCTTAAACTATCCAACTCATGATTTGCTGGTTTTTCAACCTGTTCCAGGCTGGTAAGTGATTCAATAACGTCTTGAAGTTTTTGGATACTAATTGGTTTATATAAAAAGCCTTGGGCACCAAGCGCGGTATAATCATTAAGGAGCCATTTGGAAATCAATACATAGGGGAAATAATTGTGCTCTGAGATGAGTTTACTAATTTTTTGCTCATAGCCTTTATTGATGTTGAGAAATGCAATTTGACAATCTTTGTTATTCTCCAAAGCCTTCGCCAGGTGGTTAAATGAATGTACCGGGACACATTGTATTCCCCAATAACCCAATCCATTGCATAGAGCCTCCAAGTGCAGTGAATTATCGTCAAAGCACAACATTTTAAAATGAGCGAAGGGGTGTATTTGATTTTTTTCTATTTCATAGGCAGCCAGCTTTTCAACTTTGATATGAGCAGTAAAGGTAGAGCCTTTATTGAGTTCACTGGTAAAGGAAATGCGACCATGCATTTCTTCACAAAGCTTTTTGCAGATAACCAAACCAAGTCCCGAGCCGCCATAACGACGAGTAATGCTGGTATCTGCCTGGTTAAACGCAGTAAATAGTTTACTTTGATCCTCAGGGGAAATACCCAGGCCTGTATCGGTAATCGTGATACATAAAGTGTAATCTTTGTCCGTTTCCTGTTCTACTTTAGTGCGGACCAACACATAACCATGATCGGTAAATTTAACCGCATTAGTTACCAAATTGGTGATAAATTGTTTTATTCTGAAGGGGTCACCTAACACAATTTTGGGTACAGTGACGTCGGTTATAGGGATTAAATCAATTCCTTTTTTATGGGCATTAGGTGCTGCAAGGGTAAGAACTTCATCAATACAATGACGAATATTTAACGGGATGCAATCCAGGTGAAGCTTTCCTGCATCGATTTTGGAAAAATCGAGAATGTCGTTAATAATGCCTAATAAATCTTGTGCGGAGGCTTTAATCGTTTTTACATAATCCAATTGTAATGGATCCAGTTTGCTTTCCAATAAAACATTCGTGAAGCCGATCACTCCGTTCATCGGGGTACGGATTTCATGGCTCATATTGGCAATAAATTCAGATTTTTGTCGGCTTTTTTCTTCTATTTTTTTCTTCTCGAGTGAGAGCTCGATATTTTTTTCTTCGAGTAGTTCCAGGCTTTGTTGCAGGTCTTCAGTCGCTACTTCAATATGTTGATTCAAATCACGGATTGTTTCGAGATATTTTTTTTGCAAATGCGAACAGCCTTGTTCAATAAGGCCTAATTCACCCGGGCTACTTGTTTTTATTTCTGTTTCAAATTCATTCCGCAAAATTTGTTTCATGCTTCGACGTAAACGAGAAATAGGCAAATAAATACGCTTGGAGAGAAAATAGTGAATGGTTAATCCCATCAGCAAACCAAATAGAGTAATAAAAATGGTTACAATGAGCATTTGATAGCGTTTTATTATCATCGAACGTATATCAATATCAATGGATAACCACCCTAAAATATCATCTGCCCGAGTGGACATGGGGCTTAGGAGCTTCTTGAATGCTGAATTTGAATAAAGATTAAATTTGGGAATAGTAACGGGTGCGATGAAATTGATCGTAAAAGGATTAATTTGTTTGCTTTCAATGTAATCCCCGGTAAATTTAGGCGGATCAAATGGTTTACTCAACGAGTGTTTTCCACCGCGATAGGCAAGTAATTGTCCATCACTGCTGTAAAAAGCAAGGGCTATGACTTCCGGATTAATTGTGGATGCATTAATTAAACCCTGTAAGGTACGATCATCACGCCGGAGCATTGCATACTGTGCTGCAGGGAGTAACTGGCGGATATACGCTTCTCCCAAGCGAGACATATGTTGTTTTAAGTCATTACCAAACAGTCCATTATAGAAAATAGCGAGAAGCAGGGCGACTAGAAAGGCTGGAATGAGGGTGGTAATTCTTAGTTGATACTTAATACCAATGCTTTTCAAAATAACTCACCAAATAGTTCGGATAATACTTTTATTTTAGCCGGAGTAGGGCGCAGTGTAACCTGAAACGATTTGCACAATATCTCAAGTGACTTGCTTCACCCAGGCTGCAAAGTCAGTTATTATAGCTTGATTATTTTATTCCTTACAATGTGGAACAGATTATGACAGTTAGAACCCGATTTGCACCAAGCCCTACTGGATTTTTACATGTGGGTGGCGTGAGAACTGCTTTATTTTCATGGCTGTATGCAAAACGCCATCAAGGTGAGTTTATTTTGCGTATAGAGGACACAGATCAGGAACGTTCTACCAAAGAATCAGTACAAGCTATTCTGGATGGTATGGCTTGGCTCGGTATGGATTATGCTGAAGGCCCTTATTATCAAACGGAGCGTTATGAGCGATATAATCAGGTAGCGCAACAATTTTTGGATGAAGGGAAGGCGTATCGTTGTGAATGCAGCAAAGAGCGATTAGAAGCGTTACGAACCGAACAATTAGCAGCCAAAGAAAAACCTCGTTATGATGGTCATTGCCGAGATAAAAACTTGCCTTTATCGGATAAACCTTTTGTAATCCGGTTCAAAAACCCCGATCAAGGAACAGTATCGTTTCACGATGAAGTTTATGGAGAAATCCATGTTGCAAACAGTGAATTGGATGATTTGATATTGGTGCGTTCTGATGGCCACCCAACCTATAATTTTGCTGTGGTTATCGATGACATAGACATGAACATTACCCATGTAATTCGAGGGGATGATCACATTAATAACACACCACGACAAATTAATCTGTTTAAGGCGCTGAATGCTTCTGTTCCAGTATTCGCTCATTTGCCTATGATTTTAGGTGAAGATGGTAAGCGTTTGTCTAAAAGACACGGTGCTGTGAGCGTATTGCAATTTAAAGAGCTCGGTGTTTTACCCCATGCTTTATTAAATTATTTAGTGCGTTTGGGCTGGTCTTATGGGGATCAGGAAATCTTCAGTATCAATGAAATGATTGAACGCTTTGATTTAAAGAATGTAAGTCGAGGTGTTTCAAGTTTTAACTATGAGAAATTGTATTGGTTAAATCAACATTATCAAAAAAATGATCCTGTGGAGGCGGTTGCTGAATCGTTACGTTGGCACTTCGAACTGGCTGGCATTGATTTATCCAACGGACCCAAGTTAGCTGACTTGGTATCTATACAGGCTGAGCGCTGCAAAACTTTGGCTGAAATGTGCCAAATGAGTTTATACTTTTTCACGGATTCGATTGAATACGATGAAGCTGCGGTTAAAAAACATTTACGTCCTGTGATTTTGGAGCCATTAACTGCACTTTATGAACAGTTGCAAAAGGTAGGTTCTTGGGAAAAAGATCATTTGCAAGAATGTATTAATGATATCAGTGCTCAATTTGATATCAATATGGGGAAAATCGCACAACCTTTACGGGTCGCTGTAACAGGGTCGAGCATGTCTCCATCTATTGATATGACATTAACTTTATTAGGTAGAGAAAGAGTATTAACTCGCCTTAAAAATGCTTTGGAACAGTTAAAACTTAGAGCTCAAGCAAGTAGCTGATATTCTCCTCATGAACTGCAGGTTGATTCAGAATAACCAACCTGCAGATGTATGCTCGTGTTGTATCTATGTCCTGATTGATATGACAAAAATTTTTATATAACAAGGATGGTATCTTATGAAATTAAAATCAAAATTTTTGGGATTAGCCTTAATCACTTCTTTGATTTCGCCAATATTGTCTGCTGCTTCAGAGACCTCTTCTAATATTACAAGTCAATTGCAGAAGGAGATTGATGATTATTATACGAAGTACAATAAAAAGGAAAAATTCACTGCTATTGCCGCCTCAGTCCTGATTCCTCAAAATCAGGAAAATTACCAAAAAGAAATTAAAACTGTCGTGCATGGAACCATGGGATATCCTCCTTTATCCGAAGCGATTACTCCTGGAAATTTATTTGATATTGGCAGTATTACCAAATCATTTACTGCATTAATTATTTTGCAATTGCAAACAGAAGATAAATTGTCTCTGGACGATCCTTTGGGAAAATGGTTACCGCAATATCCTAATTGGAAAAATGTTACTTTAAGACAGTTACTGAATATGACCAGCGGAATTCCAAATTATTCCGCAGATGATGAATTCTCGAAAAAAATGGAGTCTCAATTAGACACTGTTTGGACTGATGATGAGCTACTAAAGTATGCTCATCCTGAAAAAAAACTCGAAAAGAAAAAGGGTAATCTTTATGAATACTCGAATTCGAATTATATTCTGGCTGCCATGGTTATAGAAAAAGTAACCAATGATACGTTTGCCAACCAGTTAAAATTGCGAATCATTAATGCTGAAAATGGTTTAAACGATATGTTTTATCTCGCAGGTCCTGATGGTCAATCTCTAGGAAAATCGATTGAGGATCGAAGGGTTCATGGATATTTTTATGATGAAGAAAAGAATAAATTAATTGATACTTTAAGCAATGATTTATCTTGGGCGGGAGCTGCTGGGGCGATTGTTGGTACTACCGAAGATGTCGCACGCTGGGTCCAACT
This sequence comes from Fluoribacter gormanii, assembly GCF_900156395.1. Taxonomy (GTDB): domain Bacteria; phylum Pseudomonadota; class Gammaproteobacteria; order Legionellales; family Legionellaceae; genus Legionella; species Legionella gormanii. The sequence continues at coordinate 20,384 of NZ_FTNL01000022.1, forward strand.
GCTTTATCATGGCACCTTAATTAAGCCAATTTTCAGAGAACGAATTTTAGCTGAATTAGAGTCAGTTGTATCGATGAAAACAGGACAAACTATTCCTACCGTGACGGAAGAAGATCCTTATGGATTTGGTTTGGGGGTTGGATATCTTTACGATAAGGAACTCAAGCAGCGTTTTTGGGTATATAAAGGCAGTACATTAGGGTTTCGCGTAATGTATTTTTGGCAACCCTGTAATAATGTCACTACCGTGGTCGCTTTAAATGGTAAGGGTGGTGAAGGAAATCCTCAATCTAAATTGGGTGATGAGATTATTAAAGCAAACCAAACTTTATATAAAGTAATTTTGAAAAACCACCCTGAATTACAGTGTATGTCTTAAATCCTTTTCTTTACCCCTTCTCCTGTTCCATCGGGAAGGGGCTATCTACCTCTAATAAAAACAAATGAACTTCATTTTGAACTAGATGATATTCGATTGTAGTATCTGTACATTTCGTGTGATACAATTTGTGCTCTAAGTCCAAAAGATGATGCTTATGTCGAAAAGTGGAACATTCCCTGAGTTTCTAACAGTTAACAAAAAAACGGATAATTTTTTTATTTCAATTAATAAACAAGGACCACATTCTTTTGTAATGCTGGGAGTGTATGACCAAAATAAAGTCCGTCATTTACTTTGTCGCGTAGGTAAATTTGGCAATGTTGGCGCTATAGCATCTGACCTCCATTTAGTGGAGCATCTACCTGATGATCTTACAAAATATAAAAAGAGCTATGTATATTGCAACGACGTTGCAGAGAAAAAAATGTATTATATTAAAGAAGGATGTGACCTTCATTCGTGGTCTGAATTACCTGTTGATCTAGAAAAATTCAAAGAGAGTTATATTTACTGTAATAATAAAGAAGGTAAAAAATTATATTATATCAAGTCAGACGGGACATCTGAAGAAGTAACAATTAATGATTTTATACTATTTGATAACAATCTTAAAAAGATTAAGAAAAATAAATCTAACTTATGGCATCTTACTACGGAGCAAGTGAACTCGTTAATCACAGCAGACGGAGGCCATAATCTGGGGATAGCTGAAGAAGTAAAAATAGCTGATTTCGATAAATTTGATAGAAATATAAATAAAATTAATCCGAAAAAGGCTTCCCGGTTGCATCTTAGCGGTGCTCAATTTTATGAAATGATTACCTTAAATGGCGGTTATACGCAGGATGTGGATTCAGATTATTTCATGCAAATGGAGTTTATCTGCAACGCTCTTTTTTTTGCGAACAAGGGAGTGTTGATGGATGAAGGAATCTCTCGTAAGAAAAGGCACAGGAGTAAAATTTCTTATCAAGCCTACGACATCACATATGAGCAATATGTAGAGTTTTTGAGAGTTTTAGAAGCCTCGCAGTCATTTTATAACCAATTTAAATGTTACAAACCACATACCACAACTGATGAGGAAGTCACATTAAAATTTGGTGGAGAGAAAATTTTACCTCCTCTTGACGTCAATCAAATAAATCCAAATGACATCGATGTAAATAGAATAAAAGCCAGCGTTAGTGAGTTGCACGTTGGCAATACATGCAGACACTCCGCAATAGCACTTATTGAAGCAACCCAGCATGCACCAGTTTCTTCTTTGGTTTCCTCCACTTTTTTTATGGAATTACCTTATGAAACGGAGTTGGAATTTGGCAGCCCTAGTGAAAATATTCCATTCTATGTTCTTCCACAGCCACCAATAGCATTTTTTGTATCAAATAATACAAAAAAGAACCTAATTACAAAGCTATACGAGCGAATGGAGAATATGCTACTTCTTGAGCCTTGCTCTTCGTCTACTCAGAAGAAATTCCTGAGATTGAAAGAGTTATATTTGGATATCGTTGGACCAAGTCAAAATTTTTCGCTTGACGAATTACTCACGCATATTCAGAACTGGAAAAAAGAAAATAAGACTACTTTAGAAACTTTAAGGAAAACATATTTTTGGGATACTCTTCCTTTTATCAAAAGACAATCCTCTACGATGAAGCTAATTACTGAAGTAGAAGAAGAGCTTCAAAGAAATAGAACACTGAAACCTGATTCCTAGTGCATATAATTTCTGGTGTTCTCTTGTGAGTCCAAAAAGCATATCATAGATAATTCCAGGGGTTTTCCTACTAAAGCCTAATGATCAATTACAACCCTGATAATTGATCATTAATCAAAGGAGTGGATATGAAACTTTATTATACTAAATCAGCATGCTCATTAGCTGTACGTATTGTTCTTAATGAATTAGGTCTTGATTTTCAAGATGAAGAAGTCGATTTAAAAGCAAAGAAAACGAGCTCAGACGAAAATTATCTATTGATTAATCCTAAAGGTGCTGTACCTGCGCTTTCTCTTGATAATGGAGAATTACTGACTGAAAATCAGGTCATCTTACAATATTTGGCGGATATCACACCTGGTCAAAAGCTTTTACCATCAGTTGGTGATTTAAGAAGATACCATACTCTGGAATGGGTTAATTATGTTGCTACGGAATTGCATAAGACGTTAGGCATGTTTTTTAATCCTAATCTCAATGAAGAAACAAAAAACATTTTTATGTCGGTAATTAATATGAGGTTGAAGTATGTTAACGAGCACCTTGCAACAGGGCCTTATTTAATGGGCAAGGATTTTACATTGCCGGATGCTTATTTGTTTGTCATACTACGTTGGGCTCATTATTTTAAAATGGATCTTTCTGCATATAAACATTTGGAACAATTCATGAACGTTGTTGCAGAACGTCCAGCTGTTGTGACCTCGTTGCAACAGGAAAAATTATAATAAGTACTTATCCCATATTAAGAACGTTCGAATTTTTTTATTGACCATTTCATCTGTATTTAAATCCGATCGTTCTTCAATTTTTTTGCTTCGAGAGTAAGAAAATTACTCTCTCTAATTATTTTGGAAGATAAATATGCCTATAAAACCTACATTTCAGGGTGGAATAGATCTAAATTTTTCCTCGCAAAGTAAATTTGAGACCATTGAGGGAGTGGCGCAAGAAATGCAGGCTCCCATTATTGCTCGCAATGCAGTACGATTTTTAATGATGGGATGGACAGAGCAGTGGACTGAGTTTTTAACCCCGGCAGTGGCGCATGCCATTTTTGTAAAACGTGATCATGAGTTATTAAGAGAATTACGTTTTGCTTTTCAACAAGGTTTTTTAGAGCTTTTTGAGCAATTAAGAAATAAACAGTTAACTGAAGAACAAGAGGAACAGGTCCATCTATATTTGAGTAATTGCTTAACCTTACTCCCTTATGGTGATTTAACTCGTTATGAATCAATCAAAATTCCTCAATATATTGATGGAAATTGGGAGCTTGTCGAGTACCTAGTTAAACCAATCGAATTAACAGAACGTTCAGGATGGAAGCGTTTTTTTATCCAAGATACTGATCGCGTTTTTGCTTATGGACTTGAACCTCTTTTTCATAGAAAAGCTGAATCTCATTTAATTTTTATGGGGACAACTTACCCAGCTGGACAAGGTTTTCTACCCCAAGTTAATACTGATTCCAATGGTTTTGAAACAGTCGGCGAATCGCTTTATATAATGGGTCGAAAAAGAATTCACGAATGGCTAAATACACAAAACAATAAAATACATGTATGTGGGGTAAGTTTAGGAGGTTCTTTAAGTTTATTGCTCGCCATTGATAAAGGGGATTATAAACTTTCACGTGTTGATGCATTGAATCCCGCGGGGCTTCATGACTCCAAAAGAACCTATGATTATTGGGATGAATTGCTTGATAAGCCGATAGTTGTCGTGCAAAAGCAAGGCGATGATCCGGTTTCAGCGTTCGGGAGCTGGAAAGATGATTGGTACATTATTCAAGTAACCCCGCCAAATGAAAAAAAGGGGCCTAATTGTTTTTGCGATCATTTTTTAAATTATGCCGGTTTTGCTGGTACAAAGTTCGATTACATTGAAGCAGAACAGGATAATATCAAACGAAAAACACGTAATTTTTGGCTTTATACACTCGGGAGAAGCCTAATTTACGGTTTTATCTTGCTTCCTTATACTTATGCAGTGCGTCCACTTTTTTATTTCCTTGCCCAAAACTGGAGGATTACAGTACCCGTTTTGGGAATTTTAGTCAGTGCATCCCTTGCTGTTGCCGGTGTTTTACCACTTCTTGCGTTTTTGGGCATCGTTGGCGGTTTATTTGCCAGCATTTTTATCTCCTCCTGTTGTTTCCCTAAAAATAAAGTTTCAAAAGTGGCCCCTGTCCAAGCTGAGCACTTAGAAAAAGAAGGACTTGCGCAATTACATGATCCATCTCTTGCCCGTAATCCAACTATGGATATTTATAGTAATCATAATGCTGTAGAAGTAGATTTGACTTATCAACAAATACATACTTATTATGATGTAATGCGTCGTCTTGTAAAAAATAAGCCTTCTTTGCCGAGCGAAGAAAAGAAAAGCAAACATATTGATGGAGTTACCAAAAAATCCTTACTCCAAGAATGCTCAGAGCCTAAGAAACATGATTTTGTAGTGCCGTTCAGAGTTACCCCAGCCAAAGCAGCTCATATACGACATACTTTAACTTTGGTGCAACAATTGGGAATTGAGAATGAAAATTTAAAGCCTAGTTTAGAAGAATGCTACACTGAATATTGCATTGGCAAGCATAGATAATTGAATTCGAACTCGATTTAGGCTTCTTTCTACTAGGTATATCATTCAATGATAATTGGGAATAGGGAGATAAATTTTGTCTGGAGGAACTGTATTTAAAGGGGGATTAGAACTAAAATTTTTTGAACAACAAGAGTTTGAATCTCTTGATGGCATTGATGTGTCTGCACAAGCCCCTATTTTAGCGCGTAATATATTGCGTTTCTTCACTATGGGATGGACAGGATCCTGGACTCAATTTTTAACCCCGACTGTTTTATATTCTTTTTTTCTTCAACGTGACACCGATTTATTAAGAGAAATTCGTTTTGCCATGCAACAAGGATTTTTGGAGCTCTTTAAGCAATTGCAAGGCAAAGACTTGTGTACGGAAGAGGGAGAACAGGTACAACTTTATTTGAGTAATTGTTTGTCTATGCTTCCTTATGGTGATTTAACTCCTTATGAGTCCGTTACCATCCCTCAATGTATTGACGGGCATTGGGAGTTGGTTGAATATCAGGTTACTCCGATTGAATTAACAGAACGGCATTGGTGGAAGAGTTTTTTTACCTATGATAATGATCGTGTTTTTGCTTATGGTCTTAAGCCAATTTTTCATGAGAACGCAGAGTCTCATTTAATCTTTATGGGAACTACTTATCCTGCAGGCCAAGGTTTTCTTACTCAAATAAAGACTGACTCCAAGGGATTTGAATCGGTTGGTTTGTCTTTATATCGTAGTGGTCGAGAGCGAATAAGAGCCTGGCTAAACCAACAGAAAAATACAATTCATGTATGCGGGGTAAGTTTGGGTGGCGCTTTAAGTTTATTGCTTGCTATCGATAAAGGAAATTATAAGTTATCACGTGTTGATGCTTTGAATCCTCCTGGACTTTATGATCCTTTATTTAAAAGTGGCTTTGATTATTGGGATGAATTAAATGACAAGCCCAAAGTTGTAGTGCAAAAACAAGGTAATGATCCGGTTTCAGCTTTCGGAGTTTGGAAAAAAGGTTGGGATATTCTTCAGGTTGTACCCCCGCAAGACAAGCAAGGACCCAATGCTTTTTGCGATCATTGCTTAAATTATGCAGGATTTGCAGATACCGAGTTTAGATATATTTCTGTAGAAGAGGACAATTCTCAACGTAAAACGCACCATCTTATAATTAATGCGGCTGTGAGATCGTTTATTTATTATTATGTATTAGTTCCTTTTACATATGCAGTTCGTCCATTTGGATATTATGTGTTGAATAAATTGCTTCCTCAAAGCACTGGGAGTCCATCATCTCAGAGCATCGCTGGATTAGCTAAAATACATCATCCTTCTCTTCTTAGAAATTCATCAATGGATATGTATGATGAAAACAATACCGTTGAAATCGACCTTACCTACCAACAAATAAATACTTATTATCAAATAACACGCTGTCTAATAAAGGGGAAACATTTTTTACCTGCAAAAGAACAGGAAAGCAAACACACTCAAGGAATTACAAAAAAAACTTTATTGGCAGACAGTGATGATTTTAAGAATGCTCATTTGCAGGTCTCTTTTAAAGCAACCAAGGCCAAGCTGTCTCACATACTACATACTTTAAGTTTGGTTCGCCAATTGGGGTTGGATAATAAGGAGAAACTAAAATCTATATTAGAAAAACATTACGAAACATATCGGTTAGGCAAGTAGTAATTATTTTGGAAGATATTTATGCTGTATGAATGAAGGCGATATTCATATTAAGTCCATGCTCACGCCATCCTGAGCAGACTGTGGATCCCCTGCTTTAGCATTAGCGCTAATGCCCTAGCGCCTGACTGTAGATCCCTCACTACATTGGGGATGGCGTATCAGTAGATGTCCGGAATCGGGTAACTACAATCAGCAAAGACATACTTCCATTAGTCGTGATAAAAACTAATTAAAAACGAAAAATCAGATGTGCGGCTACTGAATAAAGAAACGGATAATACGTGTCTGCCGGGTTAAGTTGCGATTCTCCATAACCAGCAGTAAAATTACCGGCAATTTCACCCATGATGTGCTCAGTGAAATTATAATTTACGCCAACGCTAAAAGCCGGTCCGGGACGCCAATCATCAACAACAATATCTTTACGATGTACGCCTGCCACTCCTGCGCCAGAAAAAATTTTCATTTGGGAATGAGGAATAGGGACCATAAGTTTTCCCATTAAAGTTAGAGTTTCCGTTTGCGATGATAAATTTTCCAAGCCATCATGCTCAAAACTGAATAAACTTATGGAATCAAAAAGAACATTTGCCTCAGGAAAGTGGGTGTAGTTTACTTCAATTGCAAAAAAACGAGTAAATTCATATCCCGCCATTATACCCCAAACACTTCCGCCTTCCTCAACACTGGTCGGTGTAGATAGCATCAAGGCAACATTTTGGTTTTCTTTGGTGGGAACCAAACCTTTCCACGTAGTTGAACCAAACCCGCCAATTGCACCTACGTAAAAAGGATGATGTGGTTTATTCTCTGTCTCTGCCAAACAAGGAGTAGAAAGAAATAAAAATGATAATAAGAATAATTTCGATTTTTTATTATGCACAATAATTACTCTATCAAGATTGCTTTGCTCATTAGCATTGTGTTGGGCCGAAGCCCAACCTTAATCCATTTTTTGACTTTAATTTGCTTTAAGTTACTGACATGGCTTTTTAGTAGCGCTACATATTCTGCCGCGAGAATCAACTCCTCCCTGACGATAACAATTCCAGTTATCAAGGCAATCTTGTTTTGTAGTATAAGGTTGAGCCGCACATGCTTTATCCAATGAGCCATAGACACTTACCATACGCGCGTAAAGCATATTCATATCTTGGCACATACCAGAAGGCAAGCCTGAAGAAGTACAATAGCAGGTTGCAACTTTCTTAAATGAGGAACAAAAATTTACATCATTAGTCGGTACAGCATTACCGCAAGTACTACCGTATGAAAAAGCAGAGAAACTGAGTAAGCACATTAAACCAGCAAAAAATCCTCGTATCATTTTAACATCCTCTAGTTAACTCGAAAATTTATCCAAGTTACTCTATCAGAAAATTAATCGGGCTGCAAAAGGCATCGGTATTAATATGTGATTTTAATATTGTGAAGAACAATAAAGTATTCTTAATTTAGCACTTATCAAAGCGGTTGTTCCTCATGTTCATATTTTATAGCGGCTTCGGGCGAACTCTTTACAAATGCTACGGAGTTCATAATCTGAATTGCTTCCAAAGCAATTCGCTTGCGAAACTCGGGTTTTAAATTTGCTGAAATAACCAAGTAGTGAGCATTTTGATTGTCATTCCGAACAAAGCTGGCTTCAAAAATATAATCTATTGCCAGTAAATCATCATTATTGTTTTTAATCTGTTTCGTATTCAAACCAAATAAATCAAAATTTTTATTAGGCCGGTCTATAAAATTACTTCTGATGTTTAGGTTAATGACAAATTTGGTATTACGTTTAAATGAAATCAAGCGACTGCCACATCGTTTTAAGATCTTGCGATAAATGGAAGGTATTTTGAGGAGTTTTATATAAAGTGGGGTAATTAAATGGTTAAACAGATTTTCAAACATATTGGGTTTAAAAGAACTTATGGAACAAAGTTTTATTAAATTGGAGCAGTGCTGATAACTACTGGTGTCAATAATCGCATTGCGTATTTGTTTGGATAAGCCAGTCAAAGTTGCTTTGTCATCAAGAATAATTTTAGCGGGCTCGACTCTTAGAAAACAACCAATTGTATTATCATAAATGGGGTTGTCGCGTGTTGATTGAATGATATTTATATAAGTATAAGGTATTTCGTTTTTATAGCTACCACAGCAATTCCGTAAAGCTAATGCAATGACTGCACATAGTGCGTTATTAATACTGATGTGGTTTAGCTCACAAAAAAGCTTGAGGCGATCTAATGAGTCTTCTGGTATCACTGAGTATGTTGAATAAGGAACATGTTCAGCTTGCATATCACGGACTATGTATTCTTCGGGAAAAGTAAATAAATGAGTATCGCTGAGATACTTTTCCCAAAATTGAATGTCTTCATCCATATGCATTTTCATTGCGTTTCGTTCACTAAAAATATGCTCTTTAAAGTGTGAGTCCGGTTCAATTTGATCAAGCGTCAAGCGCGAATATTGATCATAAAATTGAGATAATTCAGAGAATAAAATATCAGTACAGTGATCATCGGAAACTAGATGCGGTATACAAATTTGTAGTTCCGACTCGTTCTCATGCAAGTAAAATAATTTGCCAATAATTAAAGGAGTATTTTTCGGCCATGGATAAAAATCAATTAATTGAGTCATTGAGTCTTGCAATTCATTTTCGCACTTTTGTGAAGAAAGCATTGTAAGATCGGTAGTTTCCAGTTTGAACGACCAGTTTTTCTGTGTTTTTTGAGCGGGTTTTAATTTGAATATTTGATAAGTTAATGCTTCATGCTTTTTTAAAATCGCTTGAAAAGCAAAATCTAAAGCCTTTTCATTTAAACGACCGCTGAAACGTTTTCTGGCGACAATATTTAATTTTTGGGCTCTGGGTTCAAATGTGTTGGATATCCAGAGTAAAAATTGGAAATCACTAAGAGGAAGATTAACTACTTTATGATAATTAGGAACTCTTATTGTGCGTTTTTTCTTGTTTTTCTTTGTATTCTTAATGATGAGGACTAATGTTGCAATGTTTGTGGCTTTATAAAAATCATGCAGGCTAATGTTTCTATTTAATTCATCATTTATTTTTGAAATGATCCGCGCTGCTGACAAAGAGTGCCCCCCTAAATCAAAAAAATCATCATGCACGCCGATGATCTGAACTCCTAATTCATCTGACCAAATTTGCGCAAGTTTTTTTTCCAAAGCAGTAACAGGCTCAACATAGTTATGGCTAGCAGTTAGTAAAGGAACAGGTAGTGCTGACTTGTCCAACTTACCATTCATGGTCAGAGGAAACGCATCCACTTTTACAAAAACTGTAGGGACCATATATTCCGGTAAATATTTGTGTAAATACTCACGTATTTGATTCGTATTTAAAGTGCCATTATGGTCTCTTAAAATGTAATAGGCTACTAGCCGTTGTTCTCCAAATGCGTCTTTTTGAGCAAGTAACGCAACCTCTTTAATACAGGGATGGTTCATCATGTATTTTTCTATTTCGCTAGGCTCAATACGATATCCACGTATTTTGACTTGCTCGTCAATTCTTCCCAGATATTCAATTGTTCCATCAGGACGCTTTTTGCATAAATCACCTGATTTATATAAACGAGTTTTATTCTCAGTAATAAACCGTTCTTGTGTTAATTGAGGTTGATTTAAGTAACCGCGAGCCAGACATGTTCCACCAATAAATAGCTCACCTACTTCTCCATCAGGAACAGGTTGATTATTGGCATCGAGAATAACGCAACTCATATTAGTACCTGCTATGCCAATAGGAACATTAATATCCAGATGGTTGCAGTTTAAATGAGTTACTTTATAAGTTGAGACGGCAACCGTTGCTTCAGTTGGCCCATATTCGTTAAATAGAACATGTTTAGGATACGATGCAAGCCAGGATTGGCATTCAGCAGCGGATAAATTTTCCCCTCCGAGAATAATGGAATGCAGCTGTGACAATGTAATGAAATTATTTTTTACTTCGTGCAAAAGGACTTTAAAGTAACTTGGAGTTAATTTTATGATGTTGACGCGTGATTTTGCCAGATATTGCAAATACGAGCGAACTTCCTTCTTGGTAGTTTCTTCGCAAAGAACAACAGTTAACCCGAGCATTAAGGGTACTATGGTAGTCGTCACTGACATATCAAAAATAGGATTTGCAGAAAAATCGATACGCTGTTGCGGTTTGCATTGTGTATAGTTGGCAAACCAGTGACAGTAATTGATGACTGAACGGTGTTCAATAAGCACACCTTTCGGAGTTCCAGTAGAGCCCGATGTATAGATTATATATGCTAAATGCTCTGCAGTATTTGTTGGAGATGGATTGTCAATTACCTGTCTGCTGATATCCTTATCATTTATGTCCAGTACTATTACTGTTCCCTGGTACGGTTTAAACTTATCTTTGAACGTCGATTTAGTAATTAAAATCGATGCTTGGCTATCATGAAGTAAAAACAATAAACGCTCTTCGGGTTGGGATGCATCTATAGGCAAATAAGCAGCGCCTGCTTTTAAAATGGCTATCATTGTAATGAGAAAATCAAAGGAACGCTCCAAACAGAGCGCAACAGGGGTATCCGGCTTTAAACCTGAGCTTTGTAAGTAATGGGCGAGTTGATTGGCTCTTTGATTAAGCTCACTGTAAGTCAGTTTTTCATTCCCTTTTAGAGCGGCAACATGATTAGGGTAATGATGCGCATGCTCTTCGAATAAGGCTTGTATTATTTTTTTATTCGCCATTTTTTATCCTAAATTCGGCAGTTAAGGAGTAGCGTAAAACTAAAAACTTATGCTGAATTTAAAAGTCTTGTAGTTATTTTTTATGAACTATTCATGGCTTCAATATTCTTGAATTCGTTCGTCTACTATAAAAAATAACTAAAAAACCTTTAAATTCAGTATAGTAGACGGTTTGAGTATATTCAAATTTGCATTTGGGGCTATAGCTTCGGTAGAAGTCGATCCAGCCATTTGGGTAGATACCAGACCCAATTTTTAAAGATTGCCATGGTTGCTGGTACTAAAAAGCTTCGGATCAAAAAGGCATCAACGAAGATAGCGACTGCAATGCCTAGTCCAAATGCTTTGACCATTAAGACATCAGCGATCAAAAAGGAACAGCTAATCACAATAACAATAAGAGCAGCACTGGTAATGATGCGACTGCTTTTTTCAATGCCAAAAATAATGCTGCTGTTGTTATCATGAGTTAATTGATGCGCTTCTTTGATTCGAGAAAGCAAAAATACTTCATAGTCCATCGAAAAACCAAACAGGGCACAAAATATAATTACCAATAAGCTGATGTCGAGCATTTCTTGCGGTTGAAAGTTAAGGATGCTGGAGAAGTATCCCTGTTGAAATACAAAAACAAGGGCACCATATGCGGCACATAGACTTATTAAGGTCATTATAATTGCCTTCAGAGGCAAGAACAGTGATCTTAATAATAGAAGCAATATCAGATAGGAGAATACAATAATCCATATGATGGCATAAGGTAGATAACGATAAATACTGTGTAGCACATCAACGTTACTCACCGTTACACCAGTAAGTTGAACTTTTAATCCTGAGCCTAATTTTATATTTTGTAATTCACTCACCAGTTTCTTCGTTTCCTCTGAGTTCACGGGATACTTGCTAATGACATTAAGGATCGCCATATGTTTGGTTGTTGTCGTATCCAATAATTGCTTAACCTGGGGATCAAGCAGTTTTTTATTCAAATGATAAAGTGTGTAATATTGATTCTTTTTTAGCTCGGAATTGCTACTGATAATACCATTAACCTCTTTGACACTTGGATTCTCTTTCAATTTATGGACCAATTTATATATTTTCGACAGGTTATGACGTGATAAAATTGATGAAGAGGGCGCTTCAATCACCAGGATTACAGGGCTTAATTGTTCAATCTCAAATTTCTTTGCATAGGTGTCATAAAAGGCACGGTTCGCTGATTTCTCCGGGAAAATACGATAGTCTGATATACCAAATTTCGCCTCTAAAAATGGATATCCAAGCACTAATAGAAAAATGAGAATGGGAAAGAAAAAAAGATAGGGATGATGAACAACTCGCTCAGCGAGCCAACGCCACGAACTAGAACGATTTTTGTTTTTAAATATTATGTGGACTGATAAAAAATTAATTTTTGATTTCAATACGGCAAGAATCGCAGGTAAGAATATAGTAGAGATTAATACCGCAAAAAATACAGCAGCCAAACCACCAACTGCAACTGAAAAAAGAATGTTGACCGGGAATAAAAATAAAGCACTGAGGCTTACAAAAACGGCTAAACCACTAAAAAAAATGGCTTTTCCCGCGGTTTCCTGTGTGGTTGCTATCGCTTCTTCAATATTTAATCCGTTCTTTAATTCATCTCTAAATCGATTAATAAAAAACAATGAATAGTCAAGACAGAGACACAGGCCGAGCAATAAAGCGATGTTAATGGTGAAAATAGAAAGGGTGAACAGATGCCCAAAGAAATAAAGTGTTGTTAGGATGATTATGGCACATCCGCCACCCAGAATAATTGGAAGGGTGGCCGCGACTACTGATCCAAATACAAGAATCAAGGTGATAATCGCTACGGGTGTGGCGACAATATCCGCTTTATAAAGGTCGGTTTGGGTTTGTTGGTTCACATTTTCTACGAAAAGCGGTTCACCTCCAATCCACATCGTCATCTGGCTCGGTGTCTTTATGGATTGTTTAAACTGATTTAATAAGTCATTGCTAAGTGGTTTATTACTTTTGATGATCACTGCAACATAAGCTGTATGTTTATCTTTGGAAATTTGATGCGTATCATCAGGGTAAATGATTGTGTGTTTAATCGGAAAATCTTTTAAATCAGACAAAGATTTCTTAATTTTTTCTTTAAATTTATCCTTTGTAGCCAAGAGCTGTTTGCTGTGATACATGATAAGAAATTTATTTTTATCATTATATCCCAATTGTTGATTCACATACTCTTCGGCACGAGCACTGGCAGAACTCTCATCAATAAATCCAGTTGTTTTAAATGGAGAAATTATGTGTGGCAAAAAGGGCATGCAGAGTGAAATGGCAAGCAACCATAAAACTATAATTGGCCATCGAAGTTTATTTATAAATCTTCCCAATCGGTACGACAGTGCTTTTTTTTTCATATTATCGTCGAAACTCCAAATTTCGTAAACTCATAAAAAATAATGACTCTTTAATTATATTAGTATAAATTAGACATTATGTGTAAATAAATGAGTGAAAAGCTATTTGTGCATCAATATCAAGATTTAATAACTCTTTTTAACCATTGCTTCGGCAAAGAATTTAATACCAGGCTCATTAAAGGTGATGATGAGCCAATCTATTTACCTGCTAATGAAGAGCGTTCGTATCACGCGATATATTTTGCTCATGGTTTTTTTAGCAGTGCCTTACATGAGTGTGCTCATTGGCTCATTGCAGGGGAAGAGCGCAGAAAGCAAGTAGATTTTGGGTATTGGTATATGCCTGATGGGCGTACTGCAGAACAACAAGCTTTATTTCAACATGTTGAAGTAAAGCCGCAAGCGTTGGAATGGATTCTTTCCAAAGCTGCCAGACATAAATTTCATATTAGTATTGATAATTTAAATGGCGCGGAGGCAGACACTGTTGCTTTTAAGAAGGCGGTTTATGAACAAGTAGTCCGTTATTGTCAGCATGGATTATCTCCACGTGCACAAAAATTTCGTGAGGCTCTAAGTTCTTTTTATGGTCAATCAACTGTTTTAAGGGCTGAAGATTTTTCTTTAGAAGAGTTGTGAGTTCCAAATAGAAACCATATAGCCAGGGTGCTGCCCCCTGGCTATATATCGATACATCAATGATGCAATACCACACCTAAAGTCCAATCCAGATTTTGTGCTGAAGGAACATAATTTACCTGTTGATTGGCTGTTAAACCATAACCTTCAACCATCAATGCATAATAAAAAGCAGGTAAGAGACAATATGACTCAATGTATTCATTGTTGGGGAATTGATTACTAAGAGTATCCCATTGTTGATGGCAAATCAGATTATTTGCTTGTTGCAACAAATCTTGAATAGTCAATTGATTGTTTTTAAATTGGAATGGTTTGCTTTCTGCAAGATTTGGAAAACCTCCGATGGCATACCATGAATTAATATGACTCGCAGAAAGAATAGGTTGTACTTCTTTTTTGACCTTATGCATTTTAATTAAGGGGGATACTTCTTGCTCACAAATTAAGGCATCACCTTGTCCAGAACGTCCGTCAGAAAGTGGGTACCCATCTGAAAAGCAGGAGGCTGTATCTAGAAGTTGATGTGCCATCTCGTTTTGTCCAAGTCCCAGGAAACTGTGGACGGATAAATTAATATGTTGACCGTAAAGGTCCAATTCAACTTGTGTCCCTTTCTGTTCAGTATTTTTTTGTATTGGGAAAACAATTTGTACTGAAGCCCCACCAATATCCATGACTCCTACGGCGTTACTAGAATACGACTTGAGTGCATCTATATGATAATTTACCGCAAGCCAGTCGTATAATGCTTCATCATGCCCTGTAATGGTTTTGGCTTCTATAAGTTGCCATGCAGATTGCTGATTAAACCATTTTTGTACTTCCTGATAATAAATTTTTTGTTTGGTTTGGGGTACAAGACGCATGCCTGCTGTTGCATAAAAATAAACAGGGATCTGTTGTGCTGGAGCCCCAGAGAACAGGGTAGTCAGATATGCATCTATAGTATTTTGATTTGCTTCAATCGTTGCAAATCCTGGTTTGATCTTTTTGGACCATATTTCAGCAATATGAGATGGAGTGTTGGTTTCATCAAGATCATAAGCAAAAATATGAAGCCTTGAACCGGTACTTCCTGCATCGACAACGGCAATGCATTGATGTTCAGAACATGCGGAAGAATCAGCATAAACATCATTAACTACTACAAAAAGGCAGGAGATAAGGAGCAAAAAACGCAACATAGTTAAAATTCCAATAAAAAAGTAAACAAATGATACATTATGTATTTTTTATTTTCAATATGGTATTATGTGGAAAAAATGATACACTATTTTTTTATATTTTTATGCAGGTTGAAAGTACCTTCATTTTTTCTGGTTGGATTAAGAGTCTAACCTGCTTTTATTTAGATCAGTTTTTTCAGGCAGTATCATAATGATAAATCAAGAGTATCGCGGTTCTATTTACGCCATTTTATCCGGATTTCTTTACGGTTTTATTGGTTATTTTGGTTTAAGTGCGATTAATGGCAATCTATCCGCGAGCACAATGTTGTTTTGGCGCTTTTTAATTTCCAGCATGATTATTTTAATTATCATGCTGCCTAAAATAAGAAAAACGAACGATTCTTATAAAAATATGGCTGTTGCCTTTTTAACCGGTGCTTTTTTTTACGGTATCTCAACCTGGCTTTATTTTTTAGCATCTCAATATATAGGTTCTGGATTGGCGATGGTTATCTTTTTTACCTATCCGGTACTGATTATGTTGCTCAATTATTTCTTTTATGAGCAGTCTATTCCCTACGTTTATTATTTCGCTATTCTGGTTATTTTAATTGGCATGGTGCTTATGGTGGACTTCGATGCATTGTCTTTTAACTTATGGGGGATTTTGTTAGGCATTGCCTCTGCATTTTTTTATGCATGTTACGTAATTGGCAGTAAAAGAAATGAGCTCTCTCCAAATATGTCTACTTTTATGGTTTGTTTGGGATGCATGGTAACCAGTTTATTTGTTTCTCTTTTTAATCATTCTTTTTCAACCCCGTCTTCAATGGATGTTTGGTATCATCTTTTTGGAATTTCAATTATTGCAACTGTCACTCCAATTATTTTGTTGCTGTATAGCTTGAAATATATTAGCTCAGAAAAGGCTTCTATTTTATCTGTTTTAGAGCCAGTATTTGTGGTTATTTTCGGAGTATTCCTCTTGGGTGAAGAAGTGAGTCTCTGGGGCCTGGTGGGAATTGTGTTAGTATTAGCCGGTGCGCTGATCACTTTATTCAGTCATAAAATCAATCTTGGCCAATTGAAATTTCAATTTATGCGGCGCAGTGAAGATATTGGCTAATAGGGTGGTTCAGGATTAGTTCAATTTTTTTCATCACCGACATCTGAGTTGTAGCCTGGATGAAGATTTAAGCTGCAACGCGGGAGATCCCCGCGTTACAGCAGTGAGCGGATATTATTAATACCAACTTCCATTACAACCGCCACAGCCACCACAATCACTTGCACAAGTCCCGCAACATGGATTGCCACTAGAACAGTTGACTAAGAAAGCAGTTGAACACACTAGGATTACAGCCAGTATTATTTTTTTCATTACCTATCCTTGTTATAGTATGTATATTAACTATACTCTACGATTTTTAGTTTAACCAATCTATATTCAAGTTTTCCAACTTTCTATCTACTCTAAATTGAGAAGATAGTAAATAAATAAACTTTAATTTTCTGCAATTTGTAGCCATTGCAATTTCCATAAATTATAAATAAATATTTGATTTTGTGTAGTATTTAAATAAGCTGCAAGAAATTGATGAGATAGGTAACGATTATTGGCCACATAGCTTAGTAAATCATGAGACACATCAACGGTATCCCATTCACAGCCGTTAATATAAAGTTGATATTCGGATTGCTCATCCGGACTTTGATAAGCGAAACGACATGATGCATCTCTGATGAGATTTAATCCGGCTTTTATTTCTTCAATAAAACTTGATCTGTCGATTAACTCATCGTCTTCTAGTGGCAATGGTAATTCATGCGCTGCTTGTTGATCCAGCTGTGTTGCAAAGCATCCAAACCAGGATTTCATTATTTTTTCATCACTAATTAATTGCTGTAACAGTTTTTGCGCATTTTGCCAGGCTGGGCGAGTGATTTCAGAAGTATTGCGCAAATGAGACCAGTCTGGATCGTGATATAATGTTTTGAATGTATCTTTTTCAGCTAAATACTCACCAAGACTATCGAGTAATTCTTGCCCTTGATAACTACGGTAACCAAAGGAATAAGTCATACAGTCCTGTG
This sequence comes from Fluoribacter gormanii, assembly GCF_900156395.1. Taxonomy (GTDB): domain Bacteria; phylum Pseudomonadota; class Gammaproteobacteria; order Legionellales; family Legionellaceae; genus Legionella; species Legionella gormanii. Next base: position 37,857 of record NZ_FTNL01000022.1, read on the forward strand.
TAAGAGAAATGCCATGGTGTCCTACATGTGGAGGAAGATACAACATATCTCCTTCTTCAAGAATTATGCGTTCTTCAACATCAAATTGTTCCATGATACGAAGTTCGAGATCTTTGATGTAATTTTCATTATTGCACCTTTTAGTGGTAAGAGACCATTCACGTCGCCCCAAACCCTGATATAAGAAAACATCATAATTATCGTAATGAGGTCCAACGCTACCATGAAGTGCTGCATAACTAATCATGATATCGTCGACTCGCCATTGGGGAATAAAATTAAAATGTTCAAGCAACGCATAAACTTCAGGAATTAATCTATCTACTCCCTGGACGAGTAAGGTCCAATGTGTTGAGGGTAGGGTATTAAAGTCATGTTCAGAAAATGGGCCGCGTTTTAAATGCCATTGGGGGACGGCATGGGGTGTTTCCAAGACAAGACGACTTTCAATATCCTCTTCAAGAGCAAGACCAGCCAATTCATCGGGAGATAATGGATTAATAAAATCTGGCAATGCATCGCGAATTACTAGAGGCTTTTTTTGCCAAAATTCACTGAGAAAAGTTTCTAAAGAAATTTGCTGAAGATTAATCATGCGTAGTTAATACTCCTCATAGCCGTGTAATTTATTTTTTTGACCAGTCCAGTGCAGCTGGACCCGGGTGCATTTTTAATTTGATTGTAGAATGCGTTCTAACTCACCTTTTGCTTGTCGAGAGAAATTGATTAAATCACTTTCTTTTTCAAAAAAATCAAAGGATTGAATTAATGTTGCCTCATCGTGTTTTTTGAACGCTGTTGCTTTTCGCAGAATTTCCTCATGCGTGTATCCTAGAAATTTCATAACCTCTTTGGTCATGCTCAAAGAGGAATCAAATAATTCTCTAATGAAATAATCTACACCTGCGCGATATAATTCATAAGCATGGCGACGATTACGAGCTCTGGCATAAATTTTTAAATGGGGAAAATGTTGTTTGGCTAACTTCACAATCTTTAAATTAGCTTCTACATTTCCCACCGCGACTATGAGCAGTTTTGCGTGTTCGGCTCCAGCGCTTTTTAACATATCCAATCGGCTTGCATCTCCGAAATATCCGATATAACCAAATTTTCTGAGCAGTTCGATTTGTTCTGGATTTTTTTCCAATACTGTAATTTTTATATGTTCACCGTTAAGTAAGCGCCCTATAATTTGGCCAAAACGTCCATAACCTGCCAGAATTATTCCATTTTTTTCATTAAATGAATCATATTCTCGCTCAGGTAAAAAACTCATGAATTTAGGTATGACAAATCGATGATAGAAAAGCATTAAAAAGGGAGTTGCCAGCATGGATAATGCAACAACCAGAGTAAAAAAGGCTGCAATTTCCTGATTGATTACTTTGGTTACACCCGCATATTCAAAGAGTACGAAAGCAAACTCACTCCCTTGCGATAGAGCAAATGCAAAACCTAGACTTTGCAATTTAGTTAAATCAAAGAAGCGTCCTAACAGATACAAAATAATGGCTTTGAAGGTAATTAAAGAAAGTACAGCAACAATAATTAAAAGGGCTTTGTTGGAAAAGAGAGAGAAATTCATTCCCATTCCTACAGAGATAAAGAACAATCCAAGCAAAATGCCCTTAAAAGGTTGAATATCAGCATCAACTGCATGTTTGTATTGGGAGTTAGCTAATACAACACCAGCAATAAAAGCCCCTAAAGCAGGAGAGACGCCTATAGACTCCATTAATAAAGTAACACCAACTACTAAAGCAAGAGAAAAGGCGGTAAATACTTCGCGCAAATTGGTTTTGGCAATAATTGAAAATAAATGCCTTGATAAGTAATGGCCAACTAAAATAACGGCACCGATCACTCCGGTTACCAAAATTGCATGTAGCCATCGAGGAAGATTCATGAGAAATGCTGTTTCGTGGATATTGATTTTTATATTTGCATGTTGTTCGAGTAATGGAATAATGATTAAGATAGGGATTACTGCAATATCTTGAAATAATAATACAGCGAATGAGGTTTCACCTTCGGCTGTTTTGAGTAAATTCTTTTCTTGAAGCATCTGCAAAACAAGAGCCGTGGATGAGAGGGACAACGCCATACTTATCGCTAAAGTTGCTCGCCAATCAAAACCAATGAGGAGTCCAACGGCTGTTAAGATACTTGTAGTTAAGAGTACTTGTAAACCACCCAAGCCCACTATGAGTTTGCGTAGTTTCCATAACATGGCTGGTTCCAGTTCCAAACCAATAAGAAACAACATCATGATCACGCCAAATTCACCAAAATTCATAATTTGTTGTGAGTTTCCTATCAGTTTTAACCCAAAAGGGCCAATAAGGATGCCAACGGTAAGATAGCCGAGTACGGAGCCCAATTTGAAACGACTGGCAATAGGGACCATAATGCTGGCGGCGGCAAGAAAGATGAAAATATTAAGCATTAAGTGACCATTCATAGTTTAAACTCTAATTGTTATTTAGCATGACAATTCTTAAATTTTTTGCCACTACCACAAGGGCAGGGCGCATTGCGTGCAATTTTGGGTTTATTGGTTTTCTCTAACCCTTGTTTGTGTACACCGCTGACATAGAACCATTGATCATGTTCCTTGTGAAATTCACTTAACTCATGAATAATTTTTACCCGGTTATCCTCGAAATAACGTGCTGCAAATTCCACAAAACCTTTATCAGGAGCAGGTGTATTTGAATTCAAAACGTCTAGACTGATCCAGGTTACACTTTTAGCCCACTGTTCTGCCTCCAACTCATTAAAACCCATTAAGGCTTTGCCTTTCATTGTATTTTTGATGTAATCAATATTACCCATACTGTAAGCAGTATATCGGGATCGCATCAATTGCTCTGGAGTTTCGGGCTGTTGTTTTTTCTCAAGGAATAAACCACAACACAGTTCATATTTATTTTGTGATCCACAAGGGCAAAGTGACATGGTATGATCCAGCTAAAAGTCAAAATTGGATTTTTGAATTATATTCGATGTAGCATTAAATTTTTACTAAATTACACATTATTTAAGGTAAAATAATGAATTCTTATTTATTTACGCAAAACATAGAGCAAATCGATCACCAAAAGAGTGTCAATCTATTGGAAGCAGGCAAAGTGTTGTTTTTTCCAGAATATTTTTATGCTCCTGTAGACTCTCTTTTATTGTCTGAAAATGTCCTGGATGGTAGCCGTAAAAATGTAAGTTATGATATTCGAAATAAAAAGTTGAGCGCTTATAAAAAAGATATTGATAATTTGGATGTCAAACTTAGGCATATGATGCATGGTTATGCAGAATTTGCACATCAATTAATTCAAACAGCTCTTCCTTCTTATGCACCTCATTTACAATGGGGAAGGACCAGTTTCCGACCTGCGCAAATTAATGGACGTGTTTCTTCAAAACGTAAAGATGATACCCGTTTGCATGTGGATTCTTTTTCGGCAAGCCCTGTCCATGGTTTAAGAATTTTAAGAGTTTTTTGTAATATCAATCCTACAGAACCGCGAGTCTGGAATCTTGGTGAGCCATTTGAGGATGTTCTCAATCGCTTTGCACCTAAAATTGCTCCTTACAGTAAAATGAAAGCAAAAATGCTGAAATGGGTCAAAGCAACAAAAACTTTAAGACCTCCCTATGATCATTACATGCTGCATTTACATGATACGATGAAGTTGGATGATACGTACCAGACAAATGTTGAGAAAGTGCAAATTGATTTTCCTGCCAAAAGTACCTGGATAGTTTTTACTGATCATGTATCACATGCAGCTTTAAGTGGCCAGCATCTGTTAGAACAAACGTTCTACCTCCCAGTTGATAAGATGACAACACCAGATTACTCTCCCTTAAATCAATGGCAGAAAATTAAGCCCGAGTTGAGTTCTGTAAGCGTATAGCTGATTCGTTGTAGCTTGAGTTAATGAGCTGTAATTCAAGCTACAACTAAGCAGCATCAGAAAAGTTAACCACGATACTTTAAAAACTGCTCAATCTCAGCGGATGTTAGCGGTTTGCTGAAAAAAAATCCCTGTACTTCATCACAATGTTGTTGTTTTAAAAAATCCAGTTGTTTTTGACTCTCTACCCCTTCAGCAATAACTTTAAAGTTAAAACTACGCGCCATAGAAATGATTGCTTCAATAATGACTTCATCACTACGCGAAGCGGATATATTTTGTATAAAAGATTGGTCGATTTTTAAGCAATCAATATGAAGTTGTTTCAGATAATTGATACTGGAGTTTCCAGTTCCAAAATCATCTAATGCAATTTTAATTCCAAGTTGCTTAAGTTGATTGAGCGTTTTTACGATATCTCTGTGGGTTATAATCACATTTTCGGAAATTTCAAACTCTACATATTGAGGGTCAAGTAGATACTCCTTTAGCGTTTTTTCTACAAAATAAATAAAATTCGGTTGTTGTAATTGGCGAGTGGTAATATTAATTGCGACTCGAATATAAGGTAAACCTTTTTGGTGCCAAGCTTTTATTTGTTGGCACGCTTCGCTGATAATCCACTCACCCATAGGTATAATTATGCCTGTTTCTTCTGCAATAGGAATAAAATCTAAAGGTAGTAATAACCCTTTTTCTGGATGATTCCAACGAATTAATGCCTCTACGGATAATAGGTTTTCTTTATCAAGATTAAATTGCGGTTGATATAATAAAAAAAACTCTTTATTTTTAAGGGCATTACGTAAATCAGATTCGAATTTAAAACACTGGTCAGAATACTCATGTAATTGGGTAGCATAAAAATAGTACTGATTTCCGCCACGTTCTTTAGCCTGATACATCGCTAAATCAGCACTTTTTAACAGGTCACTAGGTGTTTTTCCATCTTTAGGGTAGATACATATTCCAACTGCAGGAGTAATTGTTATATCCCGATTTGCGATTTTGAATGGTTTTTTCATTGAGTCTAAAATTTTGTTGCCAATGGCGCTAATATCCTCATTTTTAGCTACATGACAAATCATGACAAACTCATCACCACCAAGCCGAGCTAAAGTATCTTCTTTACGAATTAAAGAAGACCATCGTTGCCCAACCATACGCAATAATTGATCACCAACTTCATGCGATAAACTATCATTGATTAATTTGAATCGGTCTAAGTCAAAATACAGAATGGCGAATTTTTGTTCGTTTTTTTGTGCGTAATCAATGCTGGCTTGTATTCTATCGATTAATAGGGCCCGATTGGGTAATTGGGTTAATGGATCATGCAGAGCTTGATATTTAAGTTGTTTCTCAAGATTTGCCTGCTCCGTTATATCACGAAAACTCCAAACACGACCAATGGTTTTCTCATTCAGCCGATGTGGAAGAGTATAGCATTCAAGTATTTTGCCGCTCTTAAAAGTCACAATATTCCTACCAATCTCATCCATGTTTTTGCGAAGACGAACAACATCCGCTAAATACTCTCTGGGTTTAATGAGCTGATTCAGCATATAATATAAAAAGATGCTTCCATCATCAGTTTCCAACATGGATTGAGGAATATTCCACATGGAGATAAACTTTGAATTACAATCGATTAACTTGTTATTTAAATCGATAACTAAAATTCCATCTGCGGATGATTCAAATGTGGACCTTAAGAGTGATAATGATTGTTGTAAGGATTCCGTACGTTCCTTAACCGTCTGCTGCAGTATTTTTTCATGATGTTTGGCATCATTGGCCAAAATCCATTTCCTCGTTAATGCACAGGCAAGTTGTCTTACTGCAACTACATCAAAAGGCTTTTTCAAGATAAGATAATTATCTCCAATGCCTAATTCTTTGACCGTGTCTTCCCAACTGTAATCAGAGTAGGCGGTACAAATCACGACCTGAATATCAGGGTCTACCTCCCACATGTGTTTAATTGTTTCAATTCCGTCCCAGCCAGGAGGCATTCTTATATCTACAAATGCAAGCGCATAATGTATCCCTTTTTTCAAGTTTTCCTTAATTTTTATAATTGCTTCTTGGCCTTGACACGCTGTAGTAAAAATAAATTTTGGCAAAAAACATTCTATATCGGGATCGCTGGAGTCATTTAAAAAAGAATCATCATCGAATAATTGTTTGTCTAAATGATTCAGTTCTGATTTTGTATTCGAGGCAGTCAAAACCTTAATAAAATCCTGATGTATCGAAGGATTATCATCAATAATCATAATGTGTAGTGGTATATCACTCATCAGGTTCTCCCTAGTTTATCTAATCTGTCGATAAACGGTAAAGTCAATGTAAATTGAGCGCCACATCCTTCACCCTTGCTGTCTGCCAAAAGAGAGCCACCCATTTCACGAGCTGATAGTGCAGAACTGTGTAAACCAAAGCCATGACCATTTTTTTTTGTAGTAAATCCAAAAGCAAAGATACGCTGCAAATTATCTGCATTTATTCCAACTCCATTATCTTCGACAATGACTTGTACTGAATTCTTTTCTTTTTTTTGTACTATTAGTTTGATTTCTTTAATGGGAACAGCAGTATTTTCTAGTAAAGACTCTTTAGCATTTTGAATTAGATTGATTAACACTTGCAGTAACTTGGATTTATCTACAATAACTAAAGGTGCGGAGTGAAACTCTTTAATTATCTTGATAGTACCATTTTTTGAGGTACTCATAGTGATATTTAATGCGGTCTCAATCAATTCTGGAAGATAGACTTTTTCATTTACACTGGATAGGCCACTAATCGATTTTTGCGTATCTACGATTTCATTAATATGCTGTAAATCATTCTGGAGATTGTTTACTTCAATATTATTTTTTTTATTTTCTTCCAAAATAATTTTGGCTAGGGTTAATAGGTATTTCGGAATAATTTTCCCTTTGGGATCATCGGATAAATAATCAGCTAAATCGTGTTGATTTTCCTCCATCATCTCCATAATTTTTAATAATTTTTTATCATAATCTTGGTTGAAACTATTTTTTAATAAAGTGATGGAAACATTGGAACTATTTAAAATATTCCCGATGTTGTGCAATATAGTCGTTGCTACCTCTGCCATTCCCGCCCGACGAGCCGTCGTTGATATTTGTTGATTTAATTCTTTGATTTTTTCTTCGGAAATTTTACTTTTATGAATATCAATAACAACACCTGCTAGCTGCTTATTCCCGTTTTGACATTGACCAATCGTTCTATACCAGTGGTAATTTCCATCAGGATTTCTTACTCGAATTTCACATTCATAATCTATTTTATCGTTTAAAGCACTCTCTACTTTTTGGACTAACTCAAACCTGTCTTGCTCATGAACTAACTCTAGAAACTCTTGCAGCGAAGGGGGTCTATTAATCGGATTTAAATGAAAGAGATTGAATAACTCATTAGACCAGATGGTGTGTCCTGTGTTGCCATCAAAAGACCAATAGCCTAATCCTGCAATGTGTTGAGCAAATTCAAGCTTTTCATTCAAACTCATCATTTCACGAGAAGAAATTCTCATTGAACGTTCATGTAAATAACGTTCTTGATCTGCTTCTATATACGTATTATTGATGCGCTGGATAAAAATTTCCCATTGCTCGTCAGTTTCTGGTTTTTTATCTTGAGCAATGTTTGAGTGTTCGAGTTGTCGTTTTAATAATTTATGAATTTCCATATTGTCTTACTTTAACCTTATGTTTTTATGTCTCATAAATTGTTGTAATTGTCATGGTTTGGTTATGTAATTCACAATTCCCCACAGAAAAAGGAGATAATTCCCCATACGAATAAAAACCCACTTGAGTTGAGCCTTTTGGCAAAGCGGACATAGTGGACTCAATTTCTTCTTCTGTTCGTTCGCCCAAAAGCAGTCTCCTGCCCACACAACTGATATCAATGGCCAAAACAGGCCCTAATTTTTCGAGTTTATCATTGAGCATCAATTTATTTGCGAGCAGACCTGCTTCATGAGCACTTTCAATTAATCGATCAAAATTTGCTCTCATTAATTGCGCATGCCATCCCATTGGAATATCACCTGCGAATGTCAGGGATTGTTCTTTCTCATTAATTGCAAGGATGGTACGAACCAATTGGGTTTCATCATGTATCTGAGGATTATTAATAGCCAATGGATAAAGTAATCCTGAAGAAGGTAATTCAGCGGCTTTTTCACCTAAATACTCTTTATAAAGTTGTAAAGCTGGTTGATAATCAAGTTCATATAATACATTAGATTCCGAGCGGGTAATTCGACGAACCGGACCAAAAATATCCCATCCTCCCATAGAAGCATGACCGATATGAATATCAGAACCATAAAAACCTACCGCAACCGCATAATGATCGAGAACTTTATTATTTAAAATGGTCCATGTTTTTTCGAAGTGACTGCCATCACCTGCTAAACCACCAGTTATAATGATATTGTGGTTTCCTTTGACTTTATTTAATCCTTGCACTAATTCCGAACCATTTAAATTAAGTCCATCGGATAAAATAAAAATGCTGCGCAGATCATCTGCCTTTAATTGTTCGGCAATTAGCTTGCCAGCATTCTCAGAGTCTTTACTGTTATTTACCTCTGCCTTTGCAATTTTTAATGTTGTTTTCGCAAATTTGATTACGGCAACTGTAATACTATGGTCAAAAAGATAATTGCCAAAAATTTCTCCCGCAGTGGAGCAACCGATGATGTTTGATTTGGAATAAAAGTTAGCCAATTGCATTATTGGATCTTGAAAATCCATGAACTCTGGTGCTGCAAAAATAAGAATTAATGTATTCTCTGAGTCAAGATTTGGAAATTCTTTCAGATTCCAACCTTTATTCTTAACGAATTGAAAGGCCTTTATTTCCATATATCACTCCTGTGTCGCTCATTTAATCTTGATACTGAAAAAAATGTTTTTTATTAGTATAGTGTTAATTTGGGGTATTTACTTGAGCAATTGATTTATTTTGTGCCGTCAAAATCAAGGCTAATCTTCTTTAATCTAGATTTTTTTGCTACCCAAACGAAAATTCGTTATGATAAATTTCAATATTTTGCTTAAGGGACGTAGTTTTTATGGAAGGAGAAAAATCACCTGTCAAGAATAAAAAAATGGTGATTCCTGAGCATTGGCGAAAACATTTCCCAGCAGAAAATTCGTTAGGCGTACTCATCATTTTAGTTACTCTAGTAGCTGTATTGTGGTTCTATATCTCGAGTAAAAAAACGCAAAGTGTCAGCCCTAAACCTGTCCCGGTTGTTGCGGGGATTTCTACAACTCGTGATGTTCCTATTTATGTTGCGGCACTGGGCACAGTAACGCCGGTTTATACCGTTACAGTACAAACCCAAATAAATGGTTTGTTAATGAATGTCTTATTCAAGGAAGGTCAATTGGTTAAAAAAGGTCAGTTACTGGCTGAAATTGATAAGCGTCCTTATGAAGCATTACTTACTCAGTATGAAGGGGATCTAAAACGAGATTCAGCGCTGTTAGCGAATGCAAAAATTGACTTAAAACGATATCAAAAGCTATGGAAAGAAGACTCCATTTCCCAACAAACCTTAGCAACGCAGCAATCACTTGTAGAACAATATGAAGGTAATGTTAAAGCGGATCTGGGTCTCATTCAGAGTACTAAAGTCAATCTTATTTATTGTAATATTATTTCTCCTATTGATGGACGAATCGGTTTGCGTTTGGTAGATCCAGGAAATTTTGTGCAAACCTCAAATACCCAAGGTATTGCAGTGATTACTACCCATGATCCCGTTACTGTAATTTTCCCTGTAGCAGAAGATTATGTACCGCTTATTGCACCGCAAGCCTATTCCGGCAAAGAGATGCAAGTGAATGTTTATGATCGACAACAAAACCATTTACTTGCAACAGGAACATTAATTGCTTTGGATAACCAAATTAGTACTACTACAGGAACCGTAAAACTCAGAGCGATCTTTAATAATAAAAAGAACAAATTGTTCCCCAATCAATTTGTGAATGTGAAGATATTAGTTGAAACATTGCACCAGGCGACGGTTGTGCCAACGGCTGCGCTACAGCATACAACAACTGAAGACTTTATTTATGTTATTAACGAAGATAATACAGTAAAAATCCAAACAGTAGTAATGGGACCTGCCATTGGTGATGATACCGTAATCAAAAGAGGCTTATTACCCGGTCAAAAAGTGGTAGTAAACGGTGCTGATAAATTAATGAATGGTTCCAAAGTTCTTGTCCATAATATGCACTCAAGTGTTGCAGTCCAAAAAAGCGAAAATGGCTTAGAGGTGAACAGTCTCACATGAGTATTTCAGGCCCATTTATTGCAAGAGCTATAGCAACTTCGTTATTGATGTTTGCGATTTTTCTGAGTGGGGTCCTTTCATACCAGCTATTACCTGTTTCAGCGCTTCCGGACGTCGAATATCCCACGATTCAAGTATCTACATTTTATCCTGGAGCAAGTCCAGACGTAATGAGCACTACAGTTACGGCCCCACTTGAACGTCAATTTGGACAAATGCCGGGTTTGGATCAAATGACCTCAAACAGTTCAGGTGGTTCATCCATTATTACCCTGCAATTTAATTTGGATATGAGTTTGGATGTGGCGGAGCAAGAAGTTCAACAAGCAATTAACGCGGCAAGTAATTATTTGCCAATGGATCTTCCCAATCCTCCTGTCTACAGTAAAGTGAATCCTGCAGATGTACCTATCCTAACCCTGGCCTTGACTACAAGTACTTTACCTTTAACTCAAGTAGAAGATTATGCTGAGACACGTCTTGTTCCGAAAATCTCTCAATTATCTGGTGTTGGTTTGGTCAGTATCGGTGGTGGACATCGCCCTGCGGTACGTATTCAGGCTAATCCTAATGCATTATCTGCATATGGATTAACTATGGAAGACATACGCTCCATCGTTATGGCTTCAAATGTGAATGCTGCTAAAGGAAACTTTGATGGCCCACGCTTGGCTTATACGATCAATTCCAATGATCAGCTCTTGTCTGCTGCAGATTATCGTCCATTAATTGTTTCGTATCAGAATGGAGCTCCAGTTCGTCTATCTGATGTAGCCCATGTCATTGATGGATCAGAAAATACGATGCAAGCTGCATGGATGGACACAGAGCCAGCGATTATTCTCAATATTCAACGTCAACCCCAAGCGAATGTGATTGAGGTTGCAGAGCGAGTTAAAAACCTGTTGAAGCAAATGGAATTGGCAATTCCTGCAGGGATGCATATCAAAGTACTTACAGATCGCACGACCAGTATTCGTTCTTCCGTAGAAAATGTCCAGTTTGAGTTACTTTTGTCAGTAGCATTAGTCGTGATGGTGATTTTTCTATTCTTACGTAAGTTATCCGCAACAATAATTCCTAGCATTTCAGTACCATTGGCACTTGTTGGCACATTAGGTCTAATGTACTTGCTCGGGTTTAGCCTTAATAATCTTACTTTGATGGGATTAACTGTTGCTGCGGGTTTTGTGGTTGATGATGCGATCGTCATGATTGAAAACATCATACGCTATATTGAGATGGGCGAAAAACCCTTGGATGCCGCTCATAAAGGAGCCGCTCAAATTGGATTTACTATTGTTTCTTTGTCTATTTCTCTTATCGCGGTATTGATTCCTTTATTGTTTATGGGAGATATAGTAGGTCGATTATTTCGTGAATTTGCTCTGACCTTAACCATAACCATTGCAATTTCAGCATTCGTTTCGTTAACGCTAACGCCTATGCTGTGTTCTCAGCTTCTTAAGTCACAAAGTGAAAGTAAAGTCACTGATTTAGAGCGTTTTCTGGAGCGTCAATTAGATTATCTTATTCAGCGATATAAAAGCTCCCTGCATTGGGTTCTTTCGCGACAATCTTTTATATTACTGATTTTCTTGATTACCGTATTAATAACCTGCATTTTATTATATCTCATTCCTAAAGGTTTTTTTCCCATTCAGGATACTGGAATTATTCAAGGAATATCAGTAGCCTCTGAATCGGTTTCATTTAAAGAAATGGCTAATCGACAGCAAGCTTTAGTTCGTGAAGTTCTCTCTGATCCTGCCGTTGAAAATGTATCGTCATTTATAGGTATTGATGGTACAAATATAACGCTCAATAGCGGGCGTATTTTGATCAACTTAAAACCTTTAGAACAACGTCCAGGTGTTATCGAGGTTATGAATCGTTTGCAATCTAAAATCAGTCAGGTTGTTGGGGCTTCTTTATACATGCAACCGGTGCAAGATTTAACGATTGATACATTAACCAGTCGCACTCAATATCAATACAGTATTAGCGCCCCTGATCGGGATGACGTTACTAAATGGTCACAGCTAATGTTAGAGAAAATGCGCCAATTATCCATTTTGAAAGACGTTAATACCGATCAACAAAATATGGGTTTGGTTACCTTTGTGGATATAGATCGCGATACAGCATACCGATTGGGTATTACTATGCAGATGATTGACAATACTTTATACGATTCGTTTGGTCAGCGGCAAATATCCATTATGTTTACGCAACGAAACCAATACCGAGTTGTATTGGAAGTATCGCCTCCATTGCAAAGAGAGTCGATTGCTTTTGACAATATTTATATAAATTCCTCCGTAATTAATTCTTCTAAAAACTCTTCAATGAGCTCTTCGGGAACAATTAATAATGGGATAAATTACTTGTCGAGTAATTCATTGACAGGCAATTCACAGGCTCTTAATTCGTCATCCGGGGTAATATCAAGCGGCTCTGTACCAATTAAAACGTTTGCTCGTTTGAAGCAGTCGCTTGGCCCCTTGGTTATCACCCATAAGGATCAATTTCCCTCTGCTACGCTTTCCTTCAATCTTGCAAATAATGCATCCCTAGGTGATGCAGTGACTCAGATTGAATCTGTAAAAAATAGTCTTAATATGCCGTTCAATATAGAGGCTGGTTTCCAGGGAACGACAAAGAACTTTCAAAAATCACTCGCTAATGAAGTGTGGTTGGTGGTTGCTGCAGTGTTTGTTGTTTACATCATATTAGGTGTGCTTTATGAAAGTTACATACATCCGCTGACTATTTTATCTACCTTACCGTCTGCATCAATGGGGGCTTTGCTTGCATTGTATATAACAAAAAATGAACTGAGTATCATTGCTTTGATTGCGATTATTTTATTGATTGGCATTGTATTAAAAAATGCCATTATGATGATCGATTTTGCTCTTGAACAAGAACGTGAATACAAACTCAAACCTAAACATGCAATTTATAAAGCGGCTGTATTGCGTTTTAGACCTATTTTGATGACCACTATGGCTTCTATGCTTGGTGCAATTCCTTTGGCATTCAGTAATGGTATCGGTGGTGAATTACGACGTCCATTAGGGATTGCGATTATTGGGGGGCTGATAGTGAGTCAGTTGGTGACTTTATATACGACTCCTGTTATTTATCTGACATTTGATCGTATATCACGTAAGGTAATGAGTTATGGCAAGCGCAATCCAGGTACTGCGGAGGCTGGATTGTGAATTTAGCATCCTTATTTATTAAGAAACCTATTGCCACAATCCTGTTAGCGTTTGGATTAAGTTGTGCAGGAATTCTTGCATTTGATTTACTACCTGTAGCACCGTTGCCCCAGATTGATTTTCCAACTATTATGGTACAAGCTCAGTTACCGGGAGGTAGCCCAGAGGTTATGGCAACTTCAGTCGCAGCGCCTTTGGAACGACAGATAGGGCGAATTGCGGGTGTTACTCAACTTACTTCATCAAGTACTTTAGGACAAGCCAGCATCACCGTACAATTTGATTTATCGCGTAATATTGATGGAGCTGCACGAGACATCCAGGCAGCAATTAATGCATCATTAAGTCAATTGCCGACTAACTTAACTAATAATCCTACTTATCGCAAAGTAAATCCTGCTGATGCGCCTATTATGATAATTGCATTGACTTCGGATAAATATACACCAGGACAGATGTATGATGTCGCCTCAACTATATTGCAACAAAAGATTTTGCGTATTGAAGGTGTAGGGCAGGTGGGTGTTGGTGGAGGTTCATTACCCGCAGTTCGTGTTGAAATTAATCCTACCGCTTTAAATAAATATGGAATTGGATTAAATCAGCTTGCCACAACAATTAACAATGCCAATGTGAAAGGGGCTAAGGGGCAGTTGATACATGATGATACTGTTTCAGAAATTGGTACTAATGATCAGATGCATAAGGCAAGTGAATATGCACCACTTATTATTAGCTATTTCAATAATCAGCCTGTACGTCTTTCTGATGTAGCTCATGTATTTGATTCAGTTGCTGACGTTCATACCGCCGGTTTGGCAAACGGGAAACCCGCTGTGCTTTTGGTTTTATTTAAGCAGCCCGGGGCCAATGTCATAAAAACAGTGGAGCATGTAAAACAAATCCTACCCCAACTTGAAACTTCTATATCCAAGGATATTAAATTAAATATTTTGCTGGATAGAACAACTTCAATTCGTACGTCATTACATGATGTGGAGCTTACTCTGCTTATCGCCATGTTTTTGGTAATTTTGGTTACTTATCTTTTTCTTGGAAGTTTTAGGGCGATGATGATTCCGGGCATTGCCGTTCCACTATCTTTGCTTGGGACTTTTGCGGTAATGAAATTATTAAATTACAGCCTGGATAATTTATCGCTTATGGCTTTAACCATTTCTACGGGATTTGTGGTGGATGATGCAGTTGTTGTATTGGAGAATATTTCTCGTCATATTGCTATGGGGAAAAAACCACTGCAGGCTGCTTTTGATGGATCAAAAGAAATAGGTTTTACGGTGGTATCGATTAGCATTTCATTAATCGCGGTATTTATTCCTATTTTTCTTATGAATGGCATTGTAGGACGTCTATTTCGAGAATTTGTGGTGACACTTTCTTTAGCAATTCTGATTTCACTTGTTGTCTCCCTAACACTGACACCAATGATGTGTTCTCAAATGCTGCATGAGAATGAAGGAGAAAAAAGCAATTTTTTTATGCGGTTTATGGAAAAAGTACGTTTGCGATATGCAAAAGGCTTGCATTGGGCATTGTTTCACCCACGGGTCATGTTAATTCTTACCTTTGCAACTGTGTTACTTACTACAAGTTTATTTGTGGTTATACCTAGAGGATTTTTTCCTCTACAGAATACGGATCGGATTGCCGGTTCGTTACGGGCAGATCAAAATATTTCGTTTCAAGCGATGAAAAAAAAATTAATTCAATTTGTTTCGGAAATTCGCAACGATCCAGCTGTTGCTAATGTAGGAGCGTTTATTGGCAGTGGCCCGGGCAATAATACAGCCAATACAGGCTCTATGTTCATTACGTTGAAGCCTAGTCAAAATAATAGTCCAACAACCCCTCAGGTTATAGAAAGATTGCGTAGTAAATTATCTTTAATAACTGGTGCTACTTTGTATATGCAGGCAGCTCAAGATCTAACCATAGGTGGTCGACAAACGGCAGCTCAATTTCAATATACGATAACTTCTGATAATTTAAATGATCTCGCTACCTGGACGCCACGAATTATGGAGCAATTGTCAAAGATTCATGGTATTACCGATTTAAATAATGACCAGCTCAATCATGGTTTGCAAACTTATGTGAATGTTGATCATGACACTGCAATGCGTTTTGGGATTACTCCAGAACAGATTGACCAAGTGTTATACCATGCTTTTGGCCAAAGTCAGATCTCGGTTATGTATATGCCTATGAATCAATATTATGTAGTCATGAATGTTGCTCAGAAATATTGGCAATATCCTGCTGTGCTGGATGAAATTTACGTCAAATCTTCATTAGGTGATGAAGTGCCTTTATCTGCGTTTGCCAGTTTTAAGACGGGTTCTACCTTATTATCAGTAAATCATCTAGGTCAGGCTCCTGCGGCAACTTTTTCATTTAATTTGATCCCTGGAGTATCGCTGGGTGGTGTAGTGAAACAAATTACTTCTGCAATTAAAAAAATGAATTTACCACCAACCATGCGAGGTACGTTTCAGGGAACAGCACAAGCGTTTCAAGAATCATTTGCAAATGAAAAATATTTGATAATTACTGCTATTTTAGCAGTTTATATTGTACTGGGAATGCTTTATGAAAGCTTGATTCATCCAATAACTATTTTGTCTACTTTACCATCGGCTGGAGTCGGCGCATTATTGGCATTATTGTTGTTTAAGGCAGATTTGAGCATCATCGCTTTGATTGGAATGATTCTTCTGATTGGTATTGTGAAAAAAAATGCCATTATGATGATTGATTTTGCCTTAGAAGCCGAGCGATTAGAAAATAAATCGCCACGTGAAGCAATTTATGAAGCCGCATTATTACGCTTTCGCCCAATAATGATGACTACAATGGCCGCTATACTAGGTGCCATGCCTTTGGTTATTGGTTTTGGAGTGGGTTCAGAACTGCGTCGCCCATTAGGTATTACTATTGTTGGTGGGTTGATTATGAGTCAATTATTAACACTATACACAACACCAGTGATTTATTTGGCAATGGACAATGCTGGAATACGTTTCCGCAATTTTATGAAACGATTTAAGTTACGAGGTGCCTATGGCCACTCATAATCGATTTAAATTTTTAAGCCTAGGTGTTGTGAAGCGAAACCCAGTGGTTAAGTGGTACTTTATTTCCGGGTTTCGCTTCGCTGTACCCAGGCTACAATTTCTAATTCTATCTTCTCTTTTACTGTGTTCTTGCATGGTTGGACCCAATTATGTGCCTCCGAAAATTGTAGTTCCAACGCAATTCAAAGAGGCCAAAGGTAAAGAAATAACAGGGACTAAGCGTAAAAATTGGAAACCCATCCAGCCCCAAGATGATATGGACCGTGGCGAGTGGTGGAAGATGTTCAATGATCCAGTATTGAATGATTTGGAAGATCAGTTGAATCATTTCAACCAAAATATTGCGAATGCAGAGGCAAATTTCAGGCAGTCACTTGCAATTGTCGACCAGGCACGCGCTAATTTATATCCAACAGTAGTAGGTGCATTTAGTTTGTTCCGACAACGACAGGCTGGAGGAACTACATCGATTATCGGTTCTTCTGGTACTGCGGGCACGGCTACGACAGGTATTGCACCTGCAGCAACAACAACTACAATTTATACTTCATTTTTGAATGCAAGTTGGGAGCCTGATCTTTGGGGACTTGTTCGTCGAACCATTGAGTCCGATCTCGCTTTAGCGCAATCCAATGAAGCATTGATTGGTGTGACGCGTTTATCAGCCCAAGGTGCTTTGGCGCAATATTATTTTGAATTACGCACACTGGATAAAGTTCAAAAATATTTGGATGACATAGTAACCGCTTACAAAAAAGTATTACAATTTACACGAAATCAATATGCATCAGGAGTTGTATCGCGCGCTGATGTAGTTCAGGCACAAATTCAACTTGAATCAGCTCAGTCATCAGCAATCAATAATGGAATCTTACGAGGTCAATATGAGCATGCGATTGCTGTATTAATGGGACGTCCGCCAGCCTATTTTTCATTAAAGCCAGCAATTATACAATTGAAACCACCAGTGATTCCCTTGGAGATACCCTCAACTTGGCTGGAACGTAGGCCGGATATTGCCCAAGCGGAACGGCTCGTGCAACAAGCGAGTGCTCTAATTGGGGTGGCTATTGCTGCATATTTCCCCAACTTAACCTTAAATGGAACTGTCAGTGCGGCGGGACATAGTTTTCATCAATTAATTCATAAACCCACAATCAGTTGGTCTACAGGTATGCAATTGGCAGAAACTATTTTTGATGGAGGATATCGTGCAGCAGGGGTAAGGGCTTCAAAAGAACAATATATGGCCCAAGTTGCCAATTATCGTCAAGTAGTCCTGATTGCATTTCAAGATGTTGAGGACAATCTGGTTGCATTACGTCTTTTAGAAAAGCAAAGTGTAGTCCAGGATAAGGAGGCAACAGATGCCCTTTTTGCACTCAAAATTGTTAAGAATCAATATAAAGCCGGTACAGTTCCTTATTACAATGTACTTTTGGCGCAAATCAGTGCGCTTACAACGGAACAGGCGGCAGCACAAATTGACGGTCTACAAATGACTTCTGCTGTTGGTTTGGTTAAAGCATTAGGTGGCGGTTGGGTCGCCCATCTATCACCAAAGCATAAAAGTTAATCTCGATTTGAGCTGGAAATTTTCAGATATTAAATAGATTGACATCCATACATCATCTCTTTAGCATGGGCAAAAACTAAGCGCAATGAGGGATATATGTTTGGATTGATAAGCTTTGATGATATCTGGTATGTATTAAATGATGAGGATGATCCGAATGATTCCTCATTTTTTTCTTATGAACGAGCACGATTTATTGAGCTTTATAAAAAACGTCCTGGATTTTTTCAACCCTACCAAGACGGTAAAGAGTTTCTTGGTGGTGCCCTGGCACCTGTTGTGCATCCCTTGGAGTTTGCTGCTTTGGGTATACTGGGGGTAGTTGTAGGTGTTATTTCTCCACTGGTAAGCGTTGGAGGATTGATTGTTGGGCTGGGGGCTGCTGCGTTTGGAAATACAAAGCTTTATGATATAGGGCTTGAGACTGCCTCTACTTTTTTGTATTTAACCGGCTATTCGCTTGTAGTCACCGCGGCGAGTCTTTTACTTGCTGCTCTTAGCATTCCATGCGCTTTATTTACTCTTGGTACTCGTGGTTTTGCTTCTGTCGGTGCTGAAGTACTTGAATGTATGAATGATATGCAAACTACTAGTGAAGTTCAAGCAAGTATGCTGAAATAAGAATTTCTTTGTTATAGAGTGATGGGCCACTGAAATGCGGAAGAATTTATGCTTTATTTAATTGGCGAAAAAGAAGTAAATTTCATTCTCGAAGGAGAAACCATTGAGGAGCTCGCTCGTAGAGCAATAAACACATACAGGAACCGTCCTGGTTTTTTCACTCCCTATAAAAATAATTATGAATTTATAGGTGAATTAATTGCTCCGGGCATATATCCATTCGCTGGCATTGTTACGGCTGGATTCTCTGTATATGCTTCAGCTATTGCAGCTGTTATTAGCATTGGAGCATTGCTTGTTGCCGCTGGCAGTGCTTTATTCAGAGCTCCAAAGCTCCGCGATGAGGCGCTGGAATTTGCTTGTTTTATGTTATGTTTTACGGGAGTTGCGCTGCTTACAGCGGCGGTGAGTGCTTTATTGGCGATTATTAGCGTTCCTCACAGCTTAGTTTCAGTTGTTACTCGTTCGGTTGCTTCAATCGATGCATTAACCTCAGGAAAAGCCATTGAATTATCGGTACTACATGATGAGGTCGAAACGGATGCCAATACTGATGAGTGTGTTTTTCGATGCTTTTAGATAAAACTGCATAAGGTTCGGGCATACTATTTTTCGTGATTAAATAAGATGTCGTTCTGAAGAGCATTTCATCTGATTGGTTTGCTGTCGTTCCAAATAATTCGCTAACATTTTTAACTCCATTTTAATGCGTTTGATTTTATCTTTTAATTTATTTTCTATATCTTGAAGGTTTTTAAGATCCAGAGTTATCGCTTCTATTTTTTCTTGCTGTTGAGTAATAAAGTTAAGCCAATTGATTTCAGTTACTGGATTAATGGTAAGAGAATTGGTGCTCTTTTGATTAATATGTTCTTTAATTTGTTGGATTTGCTGTTCCAACTCATGTTGCTTAAATTGCGTTGCAAATAAATTCAAGTCCAGCTCCTGGAGCTGTCTGTTTAATTTATCAATTAGAGAAGTTAGTGACTGATTCATTATGGGATTGTAGTCCAATTTCGATTAATTTCGTGTTCATATATTCTGTTTGCACTAATTGGAAGATTAATTATTTTTCATAGATCGCATTTAAAATACAAATGCTGATTAAATCAAACTTAAAAAATTAATACAACTGGATGAAAAAAGTTATTGGTTTGATTGTTAATTGCTCATCATAGTTGATGTTGTTAGAATTCGCGTACTTACACAATCTGTATTTATAAAAGGTTTTACTTAATGAAAGAGATTACTCTAACTGCAATATTTGAAGGAACAATCTACAGTATTGAACAACCGAATACGCATTTGCACCAGGTTTTATTTAAAGATTGTGAGGGTGTGCGTATTACTTCAGCTGAGCAGGTTGACCTATATAAAGGGGCTACTCACTTCAAAATCGGTTTTAATGGATGCGGCGTTGACTATGGCGTAAAAGGACTTTTATTCGGAGCTGGTGTAAAAAAGCAAAGCGACCAAGTGGTCGAGGTGGTTAAAAAGTTAATTAAGGAAGGGCATAAGGTAAAGTTAAATTGTATTGGTTTAAGTCGAGGTGGGATTGCGGCAATCATGGCGGCTATAAAGTTAGCTCATGTTGATGGTTTTCACTTGGAAACAAATTTACTTCTTTTAGATCCTGTGCCGGGTAATTTATTTTATGTTCCCTTTTTAGATTTCTTCAATTATACCTTGACCAATAATGCAATTGATTTATCCGGATCTAAAAATTTAAATTACGTTGAGACGCTCTATCCTTATCTTGAAGTTGGTGATGATACTGAAGAATGGGTGGATCAGGTTCTTGCAAAATTTCATATACCTATAAGACCTACTTATCCGAAACATTGTCAGGTTAGAGAAGAAGTTATTTTAGGAGCACATTTAAAAGCGTTCCAGGATGTTAATAAAGAGAATGATGCGGTTCATTTACGCTATGGAGTTGATGTAATTCCTATAATCAGAAAGCTGAGCAAAGCAATTATGTATCAGTTTCTGGATAGGGTAGGTAGCTTGGTAGAAGCAGAAGAGAATATAGAGCAATCTGAGATCATCAATGAATTTCAACGTGAAGGAGCAAAATGGAAGCGCATTTTAGCTGAAATTATCGCCAGTATTATTCCAAAAAGTAGAGTATTGCATTCTCAGGATCAGTCTAGGATTACGGTCTCGAATTCAGCAAAATATTTAAATAAAACACATCGTGAATTGATTGATATGGACTCTCATGATCCAGAAGAACTTTGCTTAAAAGTAGAACCAGAGCGAAATTATTTGGAAAAGCAGAACACTCCATTAACAAAAATGCTATTGCTGGATTTGATTGAATTTATCCACAGTAAAATGACTAATACAAGTAGACAAAGTTCAAAAGGCAGGGTATTAACTAAGATTAAAAATGGTATGGAAGTTGAAAACGATGATTTCTTTACTGAGGAGCGCTTGAGTTTTATACTCAGAGATATTCTCGCAGTTGCATTACAACGCGATCGATATAGCTATAGTTTTTACAGCACAACCACTTCTGGACTCGCATTGGTCAATGCATTAAATCAAAGCAAATTTAGTGCAATTAAAGAGCTACTACAATTTGATGATAAACCAATTGAATACTCGGATTTGACTGCTTATGTTTTGGGTCGAAATGATCCTTCACATTTTAATAGTCAAGATTTGAGTATAAATTTTGCTCGAGTAGAGGAACATTCGCTAGGAGAAGATGGATATAGAATGTTAGTTTAGGTTAATCCTTGCGTAGCACGGTGATCCATTGTGACAGAAAGAATAAAAACAACCAGGGAAGAAAGATTATGAAACAAGAAACAACGAAAAAAGATAGAGTAAAATTTCATTCCTATGAGGACCAACGACCAATTGATAGTTCTGTAAAAGGTATTTTTATTTCTTTAGTAACAGCAAGGTACCAATAATGTTTCACTGGCTAAAGGAATGGAGGTACAAACGCATAATACGTCATTCACCTATAACCGATGACCAATGGAATGGCCTGTTTCAAAATTTGCATTTGCTTAAACGCTTGAGCGAAGAGGAAAAAATAAAGCTTAAGCGCTTAGCCATTTTATTTCTTTACTATAAGTCATTGGAAGGGGTTGGAGGTCTTCAAATAAGAACTACCATGCAATTAAATATTGCACTACAAGCATGCCTTCCAATTTTGAATCTTGGTCTCGATTGGTATGATGATTGGATTTCAGTTGTCATATATCCCGATGCATACTCACATGAGAGCAAGATAATCGACGAGTTCGGTATAGAACATTTAGGACGATCCAACTTGAGTGGTGAGTCGTGGCAGCACGGACCTGTCATTATTTCTTGGAGTGATGCATTACATCATGGTGAAGCAAATGGGCGTAATGTGATAATTCATGAGTTTGCTCATAAATTGGATATGCAAAATGGTAGGGCAAATGGATTTCCTCCACTTCATAAAGGAATGTCAGCGAAACATTGGGCTCAAGCATTTAACAATGGATATGACGATTTGATAAGCCGTATCCAGAAAAATGATCTCATTCCAATTGATCCTTATGCGGCTACATCCCCAGCTGAATTCTTTGCGGTATTTTCTGAATTATTTTTTGAAAAGCCGCAAGTAATCAGACAATACTATCCTGATATTTATGAATTACTTACTCAATTTTATCGTCAGGATCCACTTAAAACCAGTGTTTTGTAGCCTGAGTTGAGACAAGCGAGTCAGGTTAATAATTGAAAAAAATACCGGGTTTCACTTTGTTTCGAACAGGCTACAAATTTGATAATTACCAACTGAATGTGTATCGTGTTTCTTTCGAGCTCCATCCATCAGTAATGTGTACTTCGAGTTGTCGTTCAGAGATCAGATTAAATTCGATCAATGACCCCCAATAAGGATTATGAAATTCAAAACCTTGTTTTGTCTGTCCCGTTGTTAGCTTGCAAGAAACTTGTCGAGGTTCAGGAGCTCCAAGACCGTCACCATAACTTAAATCCAATTGGGTTGAACCCTGAGACTTGCCAGCAGAAGCCACTTCATTCAACCAGTTACACTCGATTTTAGCGGATTGAGCGTGTTGATTTTTGAGCTTTAAACAACTTCTATGTGTACTGATGCATGGTTTTGCAAAACACGAACCAGCTACTAAACCCATTAAAAGAAAAGTATATAATTTTATCATTTTTTATGCCTATCAGTTTGGGTGTGATGTTTTTAACATCGTTATCAAAGTGTTGTCAATGGTTTAAAAAGTTACTATTTATTGAAAAACCAGAAAATAAGCATAATGATTAGACTAATTAAAATGCATGTACTAACAGGAAAATAAAAGGTAAAGTTACCTTTCTGAATGATGATATCACCAGGTAATTTACCCAAACCTAATTTCTTAATAAGCGGCCAAAAGATACCAATTATTAGCAAAATAATGCCTATGATAATTAGGATTTTTTGGATCATATTTTTTACTCGCGTGAGATTATTTAATATTAGCAATGTATTATGTATTTCACAAAGGCATTATCCGTTGTTGAGCAAAACTTGTTACCTTAATTTTCGGTTGTTATTTTTACTAATATACCCATTAAACTCGAGAAAAACTGATCTTTACTTACACATGCTTGACTGGATTACAATGAATGTTATGCAACCAAGCACCTAATCAAATGCATTGACTACTCTTAACTTTGGTTAGTTCTGTATGCGTTCCTCCATCCATGTTCTGCACACATTTTTGTAATGGAGTCTCAGCTTTATAATCTAGCTGTGCAGAAGGAGCCTCGCAAGAAAAAAAACTATTTCCATTTTGCATAGGAGGCACTGACGAACGCTCAACATGAACCTCCAGAGATGGAGGCATGTATCCTATCAATAATCGAGAACTGGAGTTAGGTTCTGTTTCCTGAACAGGTTTCCCTGTCTTGAAGCACGCTTTTAATTCACGTGCTGCGAATCTAATAAGGTCTAATCCATATATAGGTGCATTGATAATGGCCAGGGAAGCTAATTTAATACCCAGGAGAGTGAATGAGGCTGCAAGGAAAAAGATCACATTGGCAATATTTGCTAATTTAGCGGCAGCTGAGATTATCAAAAATAAAGGTGCGAAAAGAACCGTCAGCGGACGTGTGATAAAAATTGCTCTCAGCTTATTAAAAATGCCTTCCGGCAATGGACTGCTAATGCTCTTTACAATGGCCTTAGCCTGTAATTGCATTTTAGTAAAAATACCGATGTATCCTTCTTCAGCGTTTCTCGAATGTTTGGGATCTTTTTTATAATTCTCAATTTCTTTTGCAAGCGGTTCTCCGGCAAAAAGATTGAATCCCCAATCACTAAAACCAACAGCTAAAGAAGTAAGACTAAAGATTATAATGCTACTGATCATCAAGCCGATTTCAGCGAGAATCAAACCGATATTAATTACCCATGATACGGTATTAGTGAGCGAGCGAAAGGGCTGATAATACCGTCGGTAAAGTAAAAAATGATACGAAAAAAGTTCATAAATTTTCTGCCATAATGCTTCGCCTGCCTCAAAAGGATCAGATTCAAAATTGGCAAATAAATTATCCTTCTGATTACGATTGGATATTATTTTAAAAATCTCATCAGTTATATTATGTTTCTTTAGAAGTTCGTGTAGCTTTGGCTGTGATTGTTGCAATTTATCAGGATGAAAGGCTAAAGCTAACTTTTTATATAAAGCCTTTTGCTTTTCTTTTTCGACCGAACTAAATGCTTTATCAACGCGTCTTTTTATCTGATTTAACAAAGATCGATTATCAGATGTATCAAGAGTTTTATCTTCTAAGTCTGCTGTGATTTCTTTAATCAAATCTGAAGTAATTTGATTTAGATTACTCATAATCCTCTACTTATAAAAGAAATAATCAAATTGAACTATGAAAAATCATAGTGACCGGGTGTGGGCGGTATTATGGCAAATAAGGGAGATCCAAATCCAGTGCTATTTTATCAGAATTTTTGATAGCCGCTCTTGATGAAGGATTAGGTTAAATGCTAGTTTTAACCAATTCTGGCTGCAAGCACAGCCAGGATTTGAAAATTATTGATATAAGAAATGATCACCTGGATGGACAAAAATTTGGCAACGATCTGTTCAAGAGACAGTTGCCTGTAACCAGGATTTGTTAATGTGTTGCTTAAAGAAGCAATTAATAAACAAGAGCCGCTGCGTTTTGAACATCTTCCTCTTGTTCCGAGAGCAGTATCTTGGCTTCTTCCCGAGCTAAACTTGCCTCATAGCGTAACAACTCACTTGTTTTAAAGAATCGACGTGTTTGATAACACGTCTTTTGACGTTCTTCTTTTTCAAGCCTCTCAATGACAGGTTCAGTTTCTCGGAACTCTTGTTCTGTTAAAGCAACTTGTTTTTTTGATGTTTCATCCAGGTAGGATGCAAGATCGAGCTTAGTCTGGTTCAGAAGTTGTGTTATGAGTTCTTTTCTGTTTATATCCAGTTTTTCATTATGATCATTTAAAGCATCCAGACACTCAGTTTCTTCTTCTTGAATAGAAGTCAGAGTTTCTGCTAACTGCTCGATTTGAGTGTTAATAAAGTTAATAGATCTTTGGTTGAGTAGGTTTTTGGCAGTCAATTGGCCACTCTCCCAATAGGAACAATCGGCTTCTTTTTTGCGCTTTGATGCAGCCTTAATGGTCTTATCTATATTTTCAATTTCTTTTTCATGCGCACTTATTTGTTCTGAAATATCATGCATTCTTTTGCGAGTCTCAATCAGCTCATCGTTTATCCTGGATTGCTCGCGGATAAGAACCGAATAGCGTTCATTAGGTATTTTGCCAAAAATCACTTGCAGTCGATTTTGATCTACAGGATTTAATTTCCAATTCCATCGTTTCATTTCATCGACATATTCCATTTTTTGTCGAATTAAATCAGGTAACTCATGCCGATCAATATTTAAGTTATTCCAATCAAGAGTTAAAAGCGCTTTTAATCTGAATAGTTTTTTAAACTCGGCATGTTTACGTTCTGGAAGCGCTTCAATTGCTTTTTCATCAGCTAATTGGAGCAGGGCGTCCTTATTCTTATCAAGAGTAGATTGAGCAGTTTTGAGTTTGCCTCGTTCTGAATCTAGTCGTGTTAGAAATGAAGATTGATATCCAGTAAATCCTTCTTGTAAAGGGGCATCTTCAACTTGAATTTCTATATAAGATTGAATGCCATCAGTACCATTTTGAATACGTATTTTTTTGGGGTCTACTTTTAGTAAAGCAGCAAATTGGGACTGTTTTTGAGAAAATAGACTTTCTTGAACATCTTGATTAAGCCCATCATCTTTACCCAATTCTTCTATGGAGCGTGCAAGTTGTTTTTGTAAAGCATTAAGTTGATTTAAGTAGGGCTGATACGCTTTATATGTGCTAAAGCGAGTTGTTGCTTCATATAGCTCATGAATAATATGACTTGGATTCTCTTTGCTTTGATTGCTTATTTTGAGTAGCGCCTTTTTCATATGTTCCCAAGTAGGATCATTGGTTTTAAAAAAATAAGGCGATGTTCTGGTCAACAGTTTACGAAAGGCGGCAATCTGATGTTCTGAAATCACTTTATCGTGACAATTTTGTCTAAAATGAATATCACAATTCGGGGCATTATTTAATGAGTCAATAGCATCAAGTGCATCATTAATTACCTTTCGAGGTGATGAGTGACTTATTGAAAACAAATATTTATCTTTTAAAATGACTTTATGTTGTTGAAGCGCTGTATAAAGATCACGAATTGCATCTTGATCTTGAGGCGAATTAATTAAGTTATTAGCCAAGTTATAAATAGCCAATGCTGCGTTCTTGGCGTCAGTTCGTTCAAAAAACGCATGCAAGGGAACTGGATTTTCTTTTACCCAAGCAAATTCATTAAGTAAATATTCGGCCAGTTTTTTCATAATTTCTGCATCGTAGCCTATTCGCAGCTCATTTAAATTGGCATCTTCAGGTAAATCTAAATTTCGATAAAGGGTTGAAAAACTAAGGATTAAGCCTTGCATTTTAAATTGTTCAACCAGCGAAAATTTTTTGAAATCAGAGCAATGATTTAGAATTAAAGGTTTCATTTTAGCCAATAATTCCTGAATTTGTTTACTGTCCGCGTCTTTTAATTTCTTTTGATAAAAGTTAATGATGCTGTCAGTAACTTCTTTTTGCTCATCTCCGTGCAGTACTTTATTTTTTTGTTCGATGAGTTTGTCAATTCCTTTTCTGACTATTTCGGGTATAAAGTATGAATTTTGTGATGTATTTTTAGGGAAAAATATTTTTATCGC
Source organism: Fluoribacter gormanii (assembly GCF_900156395.1). Taxonomy (GTDB): domain Bacteria; phylum Pseudomonadota; class Gammaproteobacteria; order Legionellales; family Legionellaceae; genus Legionella; species Legionella gormanii. The sequence goes on from NZ_FTNL01000022.1 coordinate 64,958, forward strand.
GTTTGGACAAACAGCACAAAACTCTCCAATCAAATTGGGTAGAATTTGTTTGGTTTGCGCCAATTCCAGTTCTTTTCTTGCTTGTTCTGAAGGCTTAGTATATTCAAGAACCGCTCCTGCTTTATCAGCAATCACGGTTTCAAGATTTTGATGCATTAATGCCTTTTTTGCCGCAGTAAATTGTTTTCCTTTTTGTTGCAGCCTCGCCTGAATATTTAATTCCTGAAGGAAGTCTAATTCTTTTAGATACTTGAATCTTAGAGATTGCTCACTGCTCATATTCGCTTTTGCGGCTTTTGCTGCCCATTTTTCTTCGCGAGCAGACTCCCAAAATTTGCACGCTGATTTTTTAAACTGAGCAATACTTTCATATAGAGAATGTTCAGATACATTTGTATCCTGCGAACGAGTCAATTCACTCAAAAGCATTTCACGCCATTGATAGAGCTCATATAGCATTTTAGGATCATCAGGATAGAGCTCGAGGAGCAGGCTTTCCCACGCTTCAATTTGAAGCATCAAAATTTGTTGCGCTTCATCAATAGATTGAGTGTATGTTCTGTCAACAGTCGCCTGTAACTTGATTTTATCTCTTACTACTTCAATTGTATGTTCATTAATACGTTGACGAGTCCAAGGGAACACGTAGTAAAAGAACTTATTGAGTAAATCTTCTGGTGCTTTTACTTGATATATTGGCAACCATTCACCAGGCTTTCCATTACGCGCAGCACGACCAGCAATTTGGGTTGTCATTCTTTCGGTATCAGGATAAGTCTGAATTACAAATAAACCTTTAGGATGGTCTCCTGTATTGATATCTATCCCTTTTGCAAGCATTGCGGTACCTACAGTTATAGTATTGGCTTGACCTGCTTGCTTAATAATTTTATCCAACTCAGCAGAGGATTCCTTACCAGTAATAATCTGGATTTTGAACCCTTGCTCTTCATAGAGTTTTAAGCTGTTACCAATGGCTTGAGCTTCATCAAAATCTTCATTAACGATAAGGATGGGCTGAGTTTGCGTGTGACTCCATTTTTCAATGGCGTTTTTTCTTTGCACAATGAGCGTTTCATCATAGGGAAGAATCGTTTCATCAGGATTAATTTCCATTGTAGGCTTTGTGACAGGGCGCTTAATCTTTTTAAACGTTTCATGTATTGCCTTAATGGTTTCTCCCCGATTAAGGGTAAAGATCGGAGGATGATTTATCCGTTTGTCTCCTGCATAAGGTGCTACACTGATTGCCTGAGTTCCCACAGACGTAGCTAAACTTTCCAGCTCATTTTTATCTCCTGGAGTAGCTGAAATTCCAAGTAGACGTCCTAATGTCTTTTGGAAAAATTTGATTAATCCTCGTGCAGATTGGCTACCAAGTACTGAGGGAACTGTATCAATACAAATATACTGGGCTTGATCTTTTCGCTCTGCTTTTAAGCGAGCTTGTAATGCCTGTTGTACTGATTCAGTAAAAATTGAACCTGTTTTAGGAGTGCTACGAATTAAAGGGACACAGGCAATTTTCTTGGTAATTTCGTGGCCGGCTTCATTTTTCTCCTTGATAGGTTGCATGATGAAATGTTTGTTTTCAACCAATGTTGCGGCGACACAGCTCGCATGAATCCATTGTTTCAGTTGCGTATTACTCGATGCCATCAAATAGTTTTGTTTTTCGACATCACCGTTAAATTGCTCATTAATTTGCTTGTTGAGAAATAGTCGGAATTGGTCTAGATCTTCATCTTCATCCCAGGCTGGGTTAAGGTTGCGAAATCCTGGAAGATTAATGAATTGATATGCAAGCGGATAAATCCACTGTGCAGGATTGTTCATATTAGCAGCTTCGACTTCTGCAACGAGTTTATAAAGTGTTACTTGATCTAAAAGTGCATCGTCACATTCATCCAAAACAATATGGACTGGACCTTCAGTTTCAAGTTGTTTTTCCACTTGAGCTATTTTTGCTGCCAAGTGGAAACTGGCCATATCCTCAACTGTAGAACAGTTAATACCATTTGGTATGAATGATTCGATAGGGCTGTTACTTTGGATTAGCGCTGACTTAATTCCCAGAAAATTAAAAAAAGGCTCACAGCTGTTTTCATAATCTCGAATCAGTAGGGTTGGGTTGGCCGTCCATTGAACCACTGTACCACCTTGTGCCCATTGTAGAACAGAAAGCATAGGTGTATTGATACTCTTTCCTTCGCCCGTTTTGATACGCATTAATAAATTAGATGATGGATCCTCTAGGGCGAGCAATAGAACAAGCATTTGTGTTGTATTTGGAAATAAACCAGTGGTTCGGAAATAGATTTCTCTTAAATGCCCTAAGAGTTCCAAATGAGTTACTTCGCGTTGTTCTGGGCTTAGTTTTTGCGAACGCAATTGTTGCAGTAAGGTGCTGGCTTTTTCTTTTAAATCATGACGCGAGCACGCCGTTAATCCTTTTAAGCGGGTAAAATCACCAGGATTTAGCGGATCAGTATAGCCTAATGTTTCTATATAAGTTAGCTGTCTTGCAAGCTTCATTAGTAATGATTGAGGTAAATCTTCTTCATGAATCAAATCTTGCAAATTAAGTAAGGCATCTTTTATTCGATCCGTTGCAAATTGGCTAGGCAAATCTCTTTTTTCACCAGTTTTAGCAAAAGGGTTCGTGTCAAAGCTTAGATAATAGGCATTAATTTTTTCGGAATCATGCGCCAGCAGAGCAGAGTTGAGACTTTGTGCATTAGGGTAGGGAGGAGTAGTAAATAATTTAAGGACTTGATCCACATCAGCAGGTAAACGCCGTCTTAATCCCTTGGTGATTTCCAATAGCGCAGGTAAATTAACGGTAGAGTCTTTTTTGTTTTTAGCTAAGCCAGTCAAAATCGTAGCTACTTTTGCTCTATTCTCTGCTGGATTTATTTCTGCTAATTGTTCGAGAATATGAGGGTATGTACTCAGATTTTGGCTGTTATCCTGTGAGACTCTATTGAGTAATGCAATACAAAGTTCAGGTTGATCTATATTATTGAGCAAGAATAATTGAGTCTTTTCAACTAATTCTTGAATGAGTCCTGAATCGGTCGTCGATAGTCCCACTAAAATTTGAATAATTTGCTTGATGATTAATGATTTGATCTGTTCTGGAAGATCGGAGTTCTTGAATTTATTTAATGCAGCAAGTGGGAACGGCGTCGTGCTTTTCAAATTATGAGCTATGCTCATTTTGAAAAACATAATTTGAGTGTCTGGCTCAAGGTCCGGTAAATTAAATAGCTCAACCAAGCCATCGATTGCCCGTTCAATTGCAGCACCATCCGCATTCGGATGTTCCTCTAAAATTTCGGTTGTCAGTTTTAGATAAAGATCCAGTTTCTCCAAATCGCTTTTAATTAGCTTATTAACTAGAGTATGTTTTTGTTTATAATTTAAGCGAGCAAGAGTTCCCGTGCTAAGTTGTTTGTAGATTTTAATGAATTGTTGAGGAAGTCGATCATTGATCTCAATCAGTAAATTGAGATAATTTGCTATCGACTCAATTTTGTTTTTATAACTTTGCAGTGCCTGGTCAGCCGGAGCATTTTCATCGATTAAAGCCGCTTCATCAAGGATGCTTTTTTCAAATTCAGGATCTTGGGTATTTAACTGTTGTAATGTTTTTTTCAAAGCAGGTAATACTTTTTTCTGAATTAGTTCCTCTTTGAAGAAGAATGTTAAAGAATGGGTTTCATTAAAAGAAGCCATCCAGGATAGGCAGGTATCCAAATCCAAGTCTTTGACAATCTTTTTATTCAGGGGATTGTCAAAGAATGATTTCATTTGAGACAAAAACAGGTTATGTACCGGGCCTAACACAGCGGCAAACGCTTTATTTGTGGTCTGATCGGTAGCTTTTCTTTTTCCGGTGAGCAGAAAACTTAGAATATATTCCCCCTTTGTCTCACCAAGGATGAGGCTGTACATTCCCTCAAGTAACGCAGGTTTTTTTTCTTCAAAAAATCGAAGTTTTTCAATCACCTCTGGAAACTGAGGATTGGGGCTTTGTAGCAGATTAACTAACTCTTCAACAGCATCAAAAAGTGGTATGAGTTCCCTATTCAGTTGATCGCGTAATTGCTGAGGAACAATGAAATTTTGTAGGTTTTGTTGTAATGCGGCTTTAAGTATATCTATTTTAAATACAGCACTTCTTTTTTTAATTGCATCAACCAAAGCATCAACGATTAAATCATCGAGCTTTGAAATATCTCCATTACCTAGGACACAGCCAGGAAAAGGATTTTTTTCAATGATAAGTGCTTTTAACCATGTTTCTTGTTTTTCTAAAGTTTTACACTCAGGAGGGATTACATCTGCAGAATTTGCAAGTGCCTCCAGCAGTGCTTGAATTTGTTCTGCCTTAGGTAATGCTTGTGACTTTGATATATTGATTTGACTTAAAGTACTTAATACGGTGCTATGAAAGAGCTCGCCCTTTCTATCTTTTATGTTTTGAATTGTTAATAATAATTGTCCAATATTATCCTGACTTAAATCAGACTCATTGAGTTTTGCGAATAACTTGATGATCTCTGGGGATAAGTCCTGACGATTTTTTTGCAGCATCGCAGTAAAAGACGCAGTAACTGCCAGAGAGAATTGCTCTATTTCGGCTGGAGCAGTTTTTTGAATACGTTCTTGCAGTGTATTGAGCAATTCAAACCCTTCATTTTCCAAACACGAAACCAGTGGGGAAATGAAATCATCCTTGAGGCTTTTATTAGGAAATTCTCTTTTAAAATCAATACATTGCTTTATTAGTGTATTAATTTGCATCAATGAAGGGCTGGGTTTGAATTTAAAACACCGAGAGAATGCTTGCAGTAAATCAGTACGATCGTTTGAATCGAGCCCTTGTAATGAATGAATACAATTATTTAAAGCTTCTTTCCATTGTGCTGGATTTAGGGCGGTATTATTTGCAAAAGCACATGTTAAAATAAACGTTAATTGATTTTTCTGAACGGAAGTCCAGGAAGCAAGTTTTTCAATTTCACGAAGTTGATCCTGGATGTCCGTTAATCTTATTTCTGATTTCCAATGCTGCCCCATATATCGAAATAGCCAGGGTTTTAGTTCATAGGGTTCTTTGTCGATTTGCTGATAAATGAGTTCGGGATCGGTAATGGTATCTTCTGGGTTTTCAATGTGCATACACGCAGCAACTTGCTTAAATTGCTCAGAAGCAGGTTTTTGCAACATGGCATAATGTACGCCTGTTGCTCCCCAATTAAGTTCTGATAAGGAGAGACACTGTTCTTGTGGATTCTTAGCATGTTCTATTACATCCAATACCCGATTTAATGTAATGAGAAAATGTCCCTTATGACGAATCGGACATGGATTAGGCAGTGTAAGACTTTTTTCTGCAATCCGTGGTAGAAGTATTTGGGTATAGGCATCAAAAAAGGTATTAAAATCAAAACTGTTCCTGTCATACGCGAGATGTGCATTAACCAGCGTATTCCACCATTCTTTTTGTTCTGAAGGGAGTTGGGTTAGTTTTTGCAGATTTTTAATCCCTCGCGTACTCAAAAGTGAACTTTGTACCTCAGGATTTTTAAGAAACGCAAGGTCAATTTTTTTATTCAAACAGGCATTAAGCAGTCTGACCAATAAATTAGTGTGTGCTTCACCACCAAGTACATATTGTTTACAAAGTAATGGAATAATGAACTCATCATGTTGCTTAGGGGATAGTGCTCGCGATCCACTTGATTTAGACAATTGAAGTAAAAACGATTTGATTTCATTTTCATATGTAGGGACAAGGCTAAGCAGTGTATTTTTTTGATCAGATGAATACTTGGTTTTCAAAAGCATAGAAAGAGTATTTTGTGGAAGATGAGGGAATAGCGCTGTTGCTTCCTCAACTGAAGGTAAAGTTAACGTTTCTTGCTTTTTGAGTACAGGAGCTAAAGCAGAGGGGAGCTTTCTTGGTGTATCAGTATAACAAAGCGCTTTTTTGTCTTTGTTAATATAAAATCCTTTAGGAAGATTGCCAGGGATAATACCATCACCAAAGGCATAAAGATGCTCCTTTATTAAGGGCAGCGCAGATTCTTGCAGGTTATCAATGCCTAATGCCTTGAGTTGTTTAATTAATTCAGGAAGTTCGGTTGATTCAATCGGTATCGTGATGAAGTCATGGCTTCCTACATGTTCACTCTGATCCAGATGAATCACTTCCTGGACACTTGGAAGGGTGGGCAAAAGAATACTTTTTTGAATTTGAATGCGTGCACGGACAGCAGGGGAGTTAGAATTTAACGCATACTTTAATGGGTTAATTTTCGGTTCGCTGGATGTATTTTTAAGTAACGCTTCTGCTGTTTTATTTAATGCTGTGCGACGTGCTTGAAGTGCGAGTCGATTTGATGCCTGTTGGTTTTCTGCAATTTTAAAAATAAAGAGGCGTTTACGATCATCGTTAATAAAGTTGATCAGGCTATCAATATCATTTTCAGCGAATTGTTTTGAATCAAGCTCAATTTCTAAGGGAGTGTAGTTTATTTCCGTTTCGTATGAAGTAATTAGATTTTCTAGTAAGGATTGAATGTATTTATTTTGTGAATATTGTCGCACAGCAAAACTCCCAGAATCATAAAGAAATAAAAGAATACATGGATATTATTAACAGGAGATTAAGCGTTAAAGATGCAATGAATATTTTTTTATTTCGTCAGTAGCAAAGCGTATTATAATGAGGAAAAAAGAATATATACAATGCGCTATGTAAATATATTACTCATCGGATCATTTTATAATATGCATTTTTTTCTTTGATTGCTGCATGATCTTTATGCTTCCTTTCTTCTAATTCTGTAGTGCTCATATACTTCATATAAGCTTCTCTCATCGAAATAGAAACAGTTTGCACGAAAACAAAAATTTACAGATTGTCAGACCTTCAATCCAATGAGTGATTTTTGAAGAATTATATTGCAACAGTAATTCGCTTTGTTATTCGTTCATTACTAGCTAAGAGCATTGATTTTTTGTTAATTAGGCTGCTTTAAAAATGCATTCGTTATTTTTTTCGATTACAAAATAAACTTATTTAGAAAAATTGAAAAATTTACTTGACAGATCTTGGGCGGCTCATTAAACTGCGAACCTAATTTTGGGGTTATAGCTCAGCTGGGAGAGCGCTTGCATGGCATGCAAGAGGTCGGCGGTTCGATCCCGCCTAGCTCCACCATCAACATCTTTGATGTTGATGGAGAAAACGTTCAAGGTCCCCATCGTCTAGCGGCCTAGGACACTGCCCTTTCACGGCGGTAACAGGGGTTCGAACCCCCTTGGGGACGCCATTATTGGTGTTGAAGTTTTGTAGTAAAAAGTTTAAAATAAAAGATCCAGGTCCCCATCGTCTAGCGGCCTAGGACACTGCCCTTTCACGGCGGTAACAGGGGTTCGAACCCCCTTGGGGACGCCATATAATTGATATGGCCGATTATTTATCCTTCTATGTAATATTTCTTGTAGCCAGAAAATACCCCCCCCAAATAAGAAAGAACAGAATGATTTTATCTTGATCTTTTATTAATTAAAAAAAGTATATTCTCCTGCGAATATTTATGATGTTATGAGGTAATGAAATGAAATATAAATTAGACGGCTTTTTTAATAAAAAAAATGCTTCCTGTGTTAAAACACCAAAAATTAATACAGGAGACATTAATATAAACTACGGCGGATGTTTTGATAATTCCAGCATAAGTATTACAGTACCGCATATTACGACCGATGATGAAAATGTATCTCAGCGTATCGCTAAGGAACATACCTATACTTTAAAATTTTAAAGTGATTGGTCATGCTTTTTAGATCTTTTCGGCTCTATTCTTCAGTACAATATGAAGGGTAGAGCCGCGGTTGCTTATTTTTGCTCTCTAACATAGACCTATATTTTATACCAGGAAATAAGTCAGGTATTAAACAGCGGTTATCCTTGGCTCTGATGCACTGTGTTTATCAAATGACAGGAGTTACTCTTATAACTCTTAAAGTCGCTCAAAAATTGTTCTAGTATTAAACCCAAATAATCGTTCATGCATTCTGTATGCATACTCATCTGTCATATTGGCTAGGTAATCGCATACGATTCGATAAGCAGTCGTCTCATCCTCGGCTTGTTTAAACAAAACCCGGTTTTTATTATCTAATAAACTCCCAGGATTTGAGCTGATAGCATCGAAGAGCCTTAATACAACCGTTTGGCCCCCATACTCAAAGGTACGGGCTTCTTGAGAATCAATGACATTATCATAGATGCATTGTTTTAAATAATTCAAAAGCGCGTTCGCTTCTGGAGTGAGTGCTAGATTGTATTTGAGTAAATTATTATCGAATTGTTCATTGGTTGTTATAATTTGGGTTGAAGTAATAAAATAATTAACCATTTCTCCAATCGTTTGTTTTCTTGAATAAAGATCTGAAGAAAATAGCGAGTCGATTAATTGATTTTGACGCTTGGTTAATGATGTATTATTTAATAACTGTCGAAATTCGGGTGTATCCAGATGAGACGGACTGATGAGACGTAAATGAATCGCATCTTCAAGATCATGAACCCCATAAGCAATATCATCTGCAATATCCATAATCGAACAGTCAAAACTATGATAAGCAGATTTTCCTGTTTTTGTACCGCGAGGCATTTGTAACAGGGATTGAAATAATTCTTTATCACTATCGGAAAAAGGAGATAACAACCAATCGATTTCGGGTTGTTCGCAATCAAAATAAGCTTTGGGCGGTAACCAATCATTAATTTTAATGGTTTTATGGATGGATTCATGAACGGGCGCTTGTTTGGGAGCAACAACAGCAGAGCGTTTTACTGGATATTTTAAAATACCTAGCAATGCACGTCGTGTTAAATCAAGACCATAAACGCCATAGCTGCTCTCCACTTTGGTTAATAATCGTAGCGTTTGGCCATTTGCTTCAAATCCACCATAATCACGCATCATATAATTTAACGCTACTTCACCACCATGTCCAAACGGTGGATGACCAATGTCATGAAGCAAACAAATAACAGAAATCAGATCATCATTTGGTAATAAGCCAGCTAGTGCAATGTGTTTTTCTTGATTCATCAAGAGATTGTGTACAATGCTGCGGCCTATTGAATCGACTTCCAGAGAATGAGTCAAACGAGTTCGATGAAAATCACCTTCGTCAGTTCCTAAAATTTGTGTTTTTCTTTGTAGTCGTCTGAAGGCCGGACAGTGAATTACCCGTGTTCGATCTCGTTCATAAGGATCCCGATGATCCAGGTTTCCTCTTTGATTTGTTTGTCCCGAACGTCGATGTGTCCACATAAGTTTTTGCCGTAGAGATAAAAAAATAATTACTGTAAGACAAAATTTGTCCTTTAACAACTCAATTTTCTAAAGTTTTTTCTAATTATGTAGATATAGTAATCAAGAAGTGAATAATAAGAACTATAAATAGGGGAATGACAATGGATAAGAAAATAAACCTAGCACTCATGGTAGTTTGTGCTTTCATTATGTCTTCTTGTACTAAGGACAGTGAATACCTCACATATCCAGCTTATTCATATACTGATATTACAGAACCATATGCTATGAATAGTAATCGTATGCTTAATTATGATTATAGATATCAACCAGCGCGGGCAGTTAATGTCCCGGATTCTTATCATGTTGGCGAATTACATTCTCCAGTTTCTTTTAAGGATAGAGATCAGACCTGGGTAAATAGTCAAAATCCACAAGGTTACACTATTGAATTGGCAGAAGGTGATAAGGCATCTCAAGTGGCACAAGTTCTTTATAAAGCACCTAAAAAAGATCGGATGGCTCAGATTAAATATGAGCGCGATGGCAAAACACGTTATAAGGGCGTATACGGAACTTATGGCACTGCAGAGGAAGCACAAAAGGCATTAAATTCGTTACCACCTGAAATCAAAAGCAGTGCTTCAGTGATTAACTGGGGGAATGTGCAACAATAGACTGAAGAATTTTCCCCGAATTAGGCGATATCTTAGTTCGGGGATGGTTTGTAATTTTGATCAAGGAGTCACGACAATCTTTCCGATTTGTTCATTTGACTCCATGTATCTATGTGCATTTACTATATCTCTTAAGGCGAAAGTTTGAGCAATTCGGGGTTGAAATGAACCATCTTGCAGGTGATCAAAAACATATTTTTCAGCTTTTACACGTACCTCTGGTTGAGCTACAATTTCAAAAAGCGTATAACCGCGTACTGAAATTCCTTTACTTAAAGCGGTAAAAAGAGGGAATGGAGTGATTGGCTCCAGCGATAGATTACCATAAATAAAAAGTATTCCTCCGTGGCTCAATGTTTCTGCAAGAACCTCGACACCTTTACCTGCAATGGGATCGAATACGATTTTTACACCTTTGCCATGAGTTATTTCTTGGACACGGGTAGGTATATTTTCATCGTTTGTTACAATCACATGATCTGCCCCTAGGGCGAGTAACTCTGTTTTTTTCTTAGCAGTTCGTGTGGTGACGATGCTAATAGCTCCTTGAGCACGTGTCATTTGAATAGCAGCTAGTCCTACACTGCTACTGGCAGCAGTAATTAAAACAAAGTCATTTTTAGTAAGTTTTCCATAATGAATCAAGGCACCATATGCGGTTAAGTATTGCATCCAAATAGACGTTCCTTCCACATAAGAGAGTTTCTCGGGATATGCTGCGAGTGCGTATGCAGGAACTATAGCAACTTCTCCATATACACCATACTTACCGAGATCAAAACAAGGCACTGTGCTGTATGTCTTGCCGATCAGTTTTTTATCTACATCAGGGCCTACTGCTTCAACTATCCCAGAAGCTTCATAGCCAATTTTTGATGGAAAATGTGGTTCTATCAGATAGGCTCCAGTACGAAACATAATCTCAGCGCGATTAAGACCAATTGCATGTACACGCAAGCGAACTTCACCTTTTTCAGGTTCTGGTAATGTCGACTCTTCAAGTTTTAATACTTCCGGGCCTCCAGTTTCATGAAAACGCACAATTTTAACCATTGAATTTGACATAAAATTTCCTTATTTTTGTAAAATACTTAATTAGGGTAATTGGAGCTATGTTGCTTTAGAATCTGAACTAATGAGGATCATTAAACGAGTTACGCCTGGTGTTTTTGAGCGATCTGCTTCAAACTGCTTCACTGTAATCGCATAATGTTGATTTAATTTTTCAAGCCATGCAATAAATAAGTTGAAGGCTACGGCGTCAAAGGTAAGTTGAATATCACCTAGGCCAGTTTGTTGTAATTGATAAGGAAATTTTAGTGTCGGATCATTTTTTAGTTTTGTAGCGATCGTGGTCAGGAGTTGGCTGTTATCCACTGATTGTTTCTTTGTTTGTTTTACTTGACTTTGTTGTCTTATTTTTTGCATCCAAGTCAATGTGGCAGTTTTTTCAACGAGCTGAGCTGATTTTTGGGTTACCTTTTGGCTCAAAGGGTTATATAAAAATAAGTAATAAACGTAGAGCAAAAGGCACAGTGTTCCTCCAATCAGCATCCATTTTTCCCTTTCATTAAGACTGCTTATATAAGCTTTCACATTAACTCCAAAGTGGCTGCTACTTGTTGTTCACGTGTTGATGCTTGTGTTTGTTTTACTTTGAGTTGCAGTTTTTTTAATTCATTTTCGAGCTCTTCTAAACTGGCGAAATCCATGCTTATTATAGTTACAGATAAAGTTTTGTTTTGATATCGCAATTGTTCTACAGTATTACGATCGTTCTTCATTACTTTAGCCAATTGATTGAGTAAAAACCAAAAACGATTTTGTTCTTCTGGATTATTACTTTTTAAAAGTTGTGTAATGCGAAACTTAGGGCTAATAATTTGTTTGGCATCAGGGAAAAACTCATGATAGATCACCGCGGTTTGTTCATCAATTTTTTCGGTCTGCTTATTTAATAAATGCAACTTGATCCCATTTACTACGAGTAAGGAGATTAACCAGATACAAAAAAGGAGACTGGCTAGTTGATATCCTTTTTTGATCAAATCACTTTTATTTCCATGTTGCATTTCTCCTTGGCAGAGATTCATTATTTTCGCACTAAATATTCTTTGAGCAATCCAGGTATACGATGTTTCCTGATTTTTAGGAGACGAAGTATCAACTTGAATCGCGCTGTCTGCAAAAAGCAATGGATGGTATTGTGGATGATTTTTTAGATAGATATCAGCTAACTCCCCTGAAAGAGCACCTTTGAAGTCCTCTGTATAGATGAGTAAAGATGTCTCACTGACGCATAATTCTTGTGGCTCCAGAGCAAACCAATCAACAGTAATTGCGAAAAATTCAATGCTTTGTTCATTGAATAATTGCATCAGGTATCGAATTCGTTGTTTGCTTATTACGGTAACTAGGTATTGATTGTTTTGATACCTTTCTTTATCAAAAGCGAAATGAAGCTCATCTACAGGTTGAGCTAACTTTTCTTCCAAGGCATAAGGAATTGCGACTCGTGCTTTTCTTTCAGGAAGCCATGAAAGTTCCAGATCAAGAAGACTAACATGTTCGCATGTTTCAATCACTAAAGTTTTACATTCTATTTGTAATGATTTAATTTCTGCAAAACTGCGTTGAGCAGGTGGCGCAATTAATGCGCCACCTTCACTTAATTTAAGGCAAAAACATCCTGCTTCATCAAGATGTTTTGTAAAGAGAAAAAGAATATCCATTCCTAAGCATATGCTCTATGTTTATTTGCATTCATTGCAGTCCACTGCTGTTTCAGTTGTTGCGCTAATAGATAAACTACCAGTGCATACTGAGGGCTTGAGTTGTATCGGGTTATAACAAAGAAATTGGGATAAGCTATCCAATATTCATTTCCTTTAGCAGTGACCAGTTCAATCAACGCAGCGCGTGAAGGATGATTATGTGCTGCGGTCACTGGCTTAACTCCATGTGCAACGAGCTGTGAATAGTAATAATTTGGCTTTTTAGGATTCATTTGAATACGTTTATGGAGTGTGCCTACCAATTTGGCATTTTGAGCAACTCCATCATTCGGTTTCCAGCCATGCTGGTAGAAGTAATTCGCGATACTTCCTATAGAATCGGCATTATTTGTTACCAAGTCGCGTTTACCTGTATTATTAAAATCAACAGCAAAATTTCGGTAACTGCTGGGCATAAATTGTGGTTGACCTATAGCGCCAGCATAGGAGCCTTTGTATTGAGTAGCGGGAACACCATGTTCACGACAAAGTAGAAGATACTCTTTTAGTTCTTTAGTGAAGTAGGGGGAGCGTTTGGGATAGTTAAATGCCAATGTTGCCAATGCATCTAGAACTCGATGATCTCCTTGACGTTCTCCGTATAACGTTTCTACACCTAGAATTGCAATAATAATTTCTGGTGGAACGCCATATTTTTTCTGTGCTCGGTCTAAGGCTTCTCTGTTAGCAACCCAATAGTCCAATCCACCTTTTAAACGTGCAGGAGTGAGAAATAAATCTCTGTAAACATCCCAGTTTTTCTTTTCGTAGGGTTTTTCCATTGATTCAATAATATCAGGCTGAATAACTACTTGATTCATTATTGCTGTAAGTTCTTTGGCATTAAAGTGGTACTCTTTGACCATACTTTTGATAAAAAGCTGCACATCTTTTCTTTTCGTAAATGCGGTATCTGAATATGTTGAGAATGAAAGAAGTAGCAATATTATTGCAATAAACCCCAAACTTGGTATTCGTCGCATAGCGCATCCTAATAAACATCAAATGATAAATCTTATTAAAAAAGGACTATATTAGCAAATACTTTAAGGCCGCGCATATTTAAGCTAGAATGCGCTATTTGCAAAATAGGTATTTCAGTTGAGTGATTTAAAGCGAATTCGTAATTTTTCAATTATTGCCCATATTGATCATGGTAAATCTACCTTAGCAGATCGATTTATCCAAATTTGTGGCGGTTTATCCGAGCGTGAAATGAGTGCTCAAGTACTTGACTCAATGGATATAGAACGAGAGCGAGGCATCACGATTAAAGCACAGTGTGTTTCTCTGAATTACACTGCGAAAGACGGTAAAACTTACCTCTTGAATTTCATTGATACACCAGGCCATGTCGATTTCAGCTACGAGGTATCGCGTTCCCTGGCCGCATGTGAAGGTGCAATTCTTGTTGTTGATGCAGCCCAGGGTGTTGAAGCACAAACTGTTGCTGTCTGTTACACAGCGATTGACCAATCATTATCGGTTTTGCCGGTACTTAACAAAATTGATTTACCGCAAGCGGAACCCGAACGTGTTATTTCAGAAATTGAAGATATTATTGGTGTTGATGCTCATGATGCAATTCGAGTAAGTGCTAAAAGTGGTTTAGGTGTAGAAGATGTACTTGAGGCTTTAGTGACTCGTATTCCTTCACCAGAAGGGGATATTAACCAACCCTTACAAGCATTGATTATCGATTCATGGTTTGATAGCTATCTTGGTGTTGTTTCTTTAGTACGTATTGTAAATGGCTCAATACGTAAAGGGGATAAGATGAGAGTTATGTCCACAGGACGCTCATATGAAGTCGACCAGGTAGGTATATTTACTCCTAAACGGACAAAGCTGGATGTATTAAATGCCGGTGAGGTAGGTTATTTGGTAGCCGGAATTAAAGAAATTCAAGGTGCGCCAGTAGGTGATACGCTCACTCTGGAAAAAAATCAGGCAGTTAAACCACTTCCTGGGTTCCAACGCGTGAAACCTCAAGTTTATGCTGGTTTATTTCCTATCAGTTCTGATGATTTTGAAGCATTCCGTGAAGCCCTGGCTAAGTTAAGCTTGAATGATGCTTCATTATTTTACGAACCTGAGTCTTCTGAAGCGTTGGGTTTTGGTTTCCGATGTGGATTCTTAGGTATGCTTCATATGGAAATCGTCCAAGAACGCCTGGAAAGAGAGTACAATCTCGATTTAATATCGACTGCGCCTACAGTTGTTTATCAAATTTTGACACAAAAAGGCGAGACGATGCTGATTGATAATCCTTCTCTTTTGCCGCCACTTCCGCAAATTAAAGAAATGTATGAGCCTATTGTGAGGGCAAATATACTTGTACCCCAAGATTTTCTCGGTTCAATCATTAATTTGTGTGTTGAACGACGTGGTATCCAGGTCAATATGACCTACAGTGGTCGCCAAGTTTCTGTAACCTATGATATTCCTATGAGTGAAGTGGTTTCTGATTTTTTTGATCGATTAAAATCAGTAAGCCGTGGCTATGCATCACTTGATTATAATTTTTTACGGTTTCAAGAAGCTGATTTAGTTAAAATGGACATTTTGATTAATAGTGAGCGTGTGGATGCGCTTTCAGTTATTGTTCATCGCGCTTCAGCTCAAACGCGTGGAAAATTAATCGCTGAAAAAATGCGTGATTTAATTCCACGACAAATGTTTGATGTTGCAATTCAAGCTGCTTTAGGTAGCCATATTATTGCCAGACAAACAGTAAAAGCATTACGTAAGAACGTCACTGCAAAATGTTATGGTGGTGATGTGACCCGAAAACGAAAATTATTGGAAAAACAAAAAGCAGGTAAAAAGCGCATGAAGCAAGTAGGGCATGTGGAAATACCGCAAGAAGCGTTCATGGCTGTTTTCCAAACTGATAAAAAGAAATAGTACAAGGTATTAATGATACGTTGGATGTATTATTCGAAACTAAGTTTGATTAGGATATAAATTTATGAATTTTGCTTTAATATTGGTTGTACTATCGTTCATCAGCGGTTTTATCTACTTATTAGATGTTCTTTTTTGGGCAAGAAAACGCGCTGAGGATCAAAAACCAAATCGTATTATTGAATATTCACGATCTTTTTTTCCTGTATTTTTTATTGTATTAATCTTACGCTCGTTTTTAATTGAACCCTTCCGTATTCCTTCTGGGTCGTTGGAGCCAACATTGCTTGTTGGTGATTTTGTCGCTGTAAATAAATTTATTTATGGATTAAGACTTCCTGTGTGGGAAAAGAAAGTGGTTTCAATTTCTGACCCTAAAACAGGGCAGGTTGCTGTATTCCGCTGGCCGCCCGATCCTTCCTATGATTACATCAAAAGGGTTATTGGAGTACCTGGAGATAAAATTAGTTATCACAATAAGGTGTTAACGATTAATGGAAGAAAAGCAAAACAGACTTTTGTTGAGTACACTATTGATGAAAGTTCGGGGAAAGCTGTAGCTAAATATCAAGAAGATTTAAATGGTACAGTACATAATATTTTTGTTAGAACTGATGTTCCAGCTGTAGATTTTGATATTGTGGTACCCGAAGGGAATTATTTCATGATGGGTGATAATCGCGACGACAGCGCGGACAGTCGGTTCTGGGGCTTTGTACCCGAATCTTATTTGCGAGGTAGAGCATTTTTAGTTTGGATGAGTTGGAATAGCAAAAAAGATAACGTTCGTTGGTCTAGAATAGGAAAATTGATCCCTTAAGGATGCGATATCGTTTATGATTCTCTGATTAAAGAACTTACTTTAAGTTGAAACAGAAAAGGAATAGCAAATGCACAAACAAAAGGGAATGACTTTTATAGGGATGATATTTACAGTCGTTGTGATTGTTATGGCTGCAATCGTTGTAATGCGTGTTATTCCTGTTTACTTGCAGTATTACTCCATAATCAAATCGGTAAAGGGATTGAATACAGTCCCCGTATCCACATTAAGTGGTGATCCCATGGCAGATGTTAATCTTCTAAAGAGCACCATGGATAAGCGCCTAGATATTAATGGAGTGGAAAGTTTAAAGGATAATCAGTTAATGATTGAACCTATAGGTTCCAATAAATTTAGAGTGAAAGTGAAATATCAAGTTATTAAGCCCTTAGTATATAATATAAGCTTATTATTTGATTTTGATCATACTGAAGAGGTTGTAGCAGGCAGTGAAAGTTGATTTAGAAAGATTATGCAGGCGATTAAATTATCAATTCAATAATATTGCCTATCTCAAGCAAGCCTTAACACATTGTAGCGTTGGTAGTGAAAACTATGAGCGTTTCGAGTTTCTTGGCGATTCAATTTTAAGTTTTGTAATTGCCAATGAATTGTTTCATCGCTTTCCCTTGCAAAGCGAGGGCCAATTAAGTCGTTTACGTTCATTTTTAGTTCGAGGCGAGATGTTGGTTGAATTGGCTAAAGAAATTAATCTGGGTGACTTCCTGTTTTTAGGACAGGGTGAGTTGAAAAGTGGTGGTTTTCGACGTGCCTCAATTCTTGCTGATGCTATGGAGGCGGTTTTTGCAGCAATTTTTCTTGATGGGGGGATCGAGGCTGCGAAAGAAGTTATTTTAAAGATATTTCAATCCAGGCTTGAAGATTCTAATCTAAATGATTGTCTAAAAGATGCCAAAACTCAATTACAGGAATATTTACAAGCTGAAAAAATGGCTCTTCCAGAGTACACTTTGACTAAGGTGGAAGGGGATGAACACAATCAGATATTTTACATAACATGTATGGTAATAGGTGTAAAACAACAAACTTTTGGCCAAGGCTCAAATCGTAGAAAAGCAGAACAATTAGCTGCGAAGTTGATGTTAGAACTATTACGTTCACCAAAATCTCTTTAGTACATTAGGTTGTTTATTTTATAGGCTTCATTTACGATTAAGCGCCAAGATCGCATAAGTGAAACCTGATAGCCTCTATTTTAAAATCTAGGGAAGAATTCACTATATTCCCTCCCGCCCCCCCGAACTTTCGGCAAGTCTGCGTAACTGAAGACAGGTCTGTTGTTTAGCAGACCTATTGTCTCAATGAAAGGCAATGCGTTTACCTATTGCCTCAATGAAAGGTGTTGCCGAAGGACAAAAAATATACTGAGTCGTTGCCTCAAAATAGGTGTTGCTTTTGAGAGGTTTTGTTGCAGTTAATAAATAGTTGCTATTGAGCCTGGTGGATATGTGGACGAGAAGCCTGTGAGTGTGAGCAATAGCTGTGGGTAACGTCTTTTTGTTATCCATGGCTTTGTTCACACGTCCCATAGGGCACAGGCAGGTCCGAAGGACTCGTCCATCATATCCCCAGGGTTTATCCCCAAACAGGTCTAATGCACTGTTTAATCTTTTCATTAAATAGCCTTTCTCT
>NZ_FTNL01000008.1:0-23880 GCF_900156395.1 Fluoribacter gormanii
AAGGCTATTTAATGAAAAGATTAAACATTGCATTAGACCTGTTTGGAGATAAAGCCTGTGGATATGATGGACGAGTCCTTCGGACCTGCCTGTGCCCTATGGGACGTGTGAACAAAGCCATGGATAACAAAAAGACGTTACCCACAGCTATTGCTCACACTCACAGGCTTCTCGTCCACATATCCACCAGGCCCAATAGCAACTATTTATTAACTGCAACAAAACCTCTCAAAAGCAACACCTATTTTGAGGCAACGACTCAGTATATTTTTTGTCCTTCGGCAACACCTTTCATTGAGGCAATAGGCACGTTTTTTTGATCCTTCGAGAACACCTTTCATTGAGGCAACAGGCAGCACAAGGACAAAATGTACCCTATTAAATCAATTAATAATAACTTAATTTTTCTATGATACAATTGTATATAATTTAATCAGGTTGGAATGAAAATGAAAATATTTGACTCGCTCGGTAAACTGGTAAAATCTAAAAACAAACCGATGGAAAAATTGAAATTGAATGGTGACTTAGCCATATTACCCCTGGAAATTCTAAAAGAAATAGTATCCTATCTTGATTTAAAATCTGTGCTAAATTTACGTACTTTGTCCCAGGAGCAATTAGAAAAATTAAACCTCCTTCTAAAAGATGAAAAAATTTCAAGAAAATTGGGCATCGTTAGCGAAGATATGCAGGGTTTGTTTGCAGTTGGTCAAAACGTACAATGCGTCAAGTTCACATCCTCTGATTTGTACAGAATTACCCCGAGTTCTAAAGCCATAAAAAAATCATTTCAATCGAACTTGACCTTATTTAAAGACCGGTCAGAGGCTACACAGTATATGATTGATCAGAAAATTGGAACCGAGCTAGAAAATGTAGCGGCCAGCCAACCCTATCTTGCTCTTGTCACCGTGAAAAAGCCCAATACCTTATTTAAAGTCAAGAAACAGGATGGCACGAACAATGTATTGACGGTAACCAGTTCTCAGGAAATAACTAACAAACTCAAATTTGTCGGTTAAGCCAAAGTCAATCGATGGGTCTTGAATATAAACTAAGACCCATTCCCTATGACGCGTGATGACCTGAAATTGCATTGGCGTTAGAGTTATTTAAAAAATAAACCTCAACTGCAGCACTATCCATTAAGGCACAAGAGAACGAGGCGAAGGAGTGTATATAATAGTACATGACTGAAGCCTCGTGAACTTGCAACGCCGAATAAAACTTAGTAGGCATTGCTATAACTGATTTGTATCAAAGTAATAGTAGTCGCTTATCTTATATACAAAAAAGGCAAATGTGATAATATTTAATCCGGAAAAAACTGGTGAATTTTACTGCAAGTGTTTTCTGCGCTGAATTGACAAGTATTTGTAATTTGAACGCTGATGCAGGCTACAAATACTTGTCAATTTAACCTGCGAACACTTTATACATTGCCACTGTTTTTTTCAGGTTAATGCATTTATGGAGATTGAGTCAGTTCCTATCTGCGAATGGGCTTTATTTTTTTATATTTTTAATTTAAGGGAATGAAATGAGCAAAATATACGCAATTGTTAACCCCGCCTACACCAAATCAGGTGATAGTTTTACCGATTTGGCTTCTTATCTGATTTCTCCGTTTCACGCCGTGGCATATGAACACGTATGTGGTTATTCATTAGGCCATGAAATCGTTTTTTCTGAAACGCTTGAAGATGCTAAAAAGATTTTAGAAGATGGAATCAAGGGTACAAAGTTGGATGCTAAAAAGGCGATTCAAAAAGCTGTTCTCGAGTTGGAAACCGATGAAAAAGGAGAAATCACAGGATTTGGCAAGATTTATACGGTTAATTTTGATAAACGTTTTGAACAGGCTGAAGATAATTTTTTTAAGTGCATTCGCATTCCTAAATGGAGTGATCGGGCAATTGATGCTAAAAAAGATGCTACGCCAGATGCGCTTGCTGAACTGTTTATCCAGTATGAGCGAAGTAAACAAGCAGTTACTGAACATGTTTCGATGTAAAAACATTATTATCGTAGCTTGAGTGCAGTAAAACATAGCTCAGGGTTTCCTGTCACAGGTTTCCTGAGCTTCGGCTCTTGCTTTTACCAAGTATCAGTTTACATCTTATCTGGTAAAAATCCTCCAGCTTGCATCTGCCACATATGACTGTAATGGCTTGGTATCTTAATCAGTTCCTCATGCGAACCATCTTCAATAATACGTCCTTTATCAAAGACCAGAATGCGATCCATTTCAGATAAGGTAGAGAGACGGTGCGCAATAACAATAGTTGTTCCATTTTGCATTAACAAATGCAAACCATCCTGAATCAATTTCTCAGTTAATGAATCTAAAGCGGATGTCGCTTCATCCAGAATCAAAATGGGTGCATTTTTAAGCATAGCTCTGGCAATTGCAATTCGCTGTCGTTGCCCACCTGATAATTTTATCCCACGTTCACCAACTAACGCGTTGTACTTTTCAGGAAGTTGGGAAATAAACTCATGACAATGTGCTTTTTTTGATGCAGAAATAACTTCTGCATTTGTTGCATCAAGGCGGCCATAACGAATATTTTCCATGAGCGTACGATGAAATAAAGTCACATCCTGTGGAATCATAGCAATGTTTTCGCGCAATGATTCTTGGGTAACATCGCGAATATTTTTTCCATCAATCAAAATTTGTCCTGATTCCACATCAAACAAACGAAGAATCAGATTAACAAAAGTGCTTTTTCCAGAACCAGATAAACCTACAAGACCAATTTTTTGTCCAGGTTCAATTACCACGGATTTATTTTTAAAAAGATGTGCACCTTCGTCATAGTGAAAGCTCACGTTTTTAAATTCAATCCGGCCTTGAGTGACGGATAGTGGTTGTGCATCGGGTTTATCAGTAATCTCATGTGATTTTGAAATCAAGGTTAGAGCCTGCCTGCATTTTCCCAACTCTTCTGCAAACAATACAAATTGACTTGCGAGATACCATAAATTATAAAAAATACTGATTGATAAGGAAATAATGAAACTAAAATCACCGATTGAGACTTGATTTTTGCTGTACATATCTACCAGCATATATAAATTGGTGGCGATCAGTACGATAATACTTATGTCCCAATAAGAACGCATTTTCAAGATAGTCCATTGCATGGTCTGATCTTTATCAGTGGTTTCTTGGGCTGTATTTCGAATTAATTGATTTTCAAAAGCCGATCTGGAAAACAAGCGTATATTGGTGATATTGCTTATACTATCAACCATTTTTCCTACCAATGTTGTTTTACTGGTGGCAAATAAATTAGACAAGTCTTGAACCGGTTTGAAATAAATTATCGCAATTCCCAAAAAAACAATAGCCCAAATAAGTAAAATCAAGGCGAATACAGGATGTACGAGCAGCATGCTGATGATCGCAATGACGAGGCCAACAACTTGAGCTGCTGCATCATCAATCGTTGTAAAAATCGCTATAGTTCCTGCAGTCATATCAGAGATTTTATTAGATAAACTGCCCGCAAAGTTATTTTGGAAAAAGCGATGCGAATGCTGATTCAAATAGGCAAACATATTATTTACCAAGTCATAACGAATGTAGGGAAATAATTTTAGTCGGAACCAATCTGAAAGACGCATATCAATGGCGATCAGGAGCCACAGAGTAATGTACAATATCACATAGGGTTTTATCGTATTAAATACAGCTGATTTATCGCCTGAAAACGCAGCAACCTTATCAATAATAAGTTTTAGCACATAAGGTGAAAGCGTGTTATTAATTCCCCAATACACAGCAGTAAATAATAATCCGATAACATACACGCTATAGGGTTTTATTAGATTTAGGAAAAATTTGCTTAGCAAAAGGTTATTTTTATTCATATTTTTACTCGGTTTTAGGTACAACTATAATCAATTTAATAATCCGTTCTTAATTTCATACCTGTGTGTTATTTGAATCGCGTTCAAAAAATCAGAATCATGTGAAATAACAATCATTGCACCCGGATAATCTTTGAGTACTTGGATAACGTGAGCTCGTGTTTCTCTATCCAGGTTATTTGTCATTTCATCCAATATAAGTAATTTGGGCGTAATTGCGGCAATTTGCGCCAAGGAAAGTCGGGCTTTTTCACCACCGGATAAAGTAGAAACCAACGCATCAACTTCTTCATTTTTACGAAATAAAAAATCATTTAGATGTTTCCTGATTTCGGTATTGGATTTGTCCCTGAAAAAACAACTTATAATTTCCCATACCGTCTTATTTGGAGGTAATGTGTTGTAGTGCTGATCAAGGAAGCCGATTTCATGAGCATGAGGTACGATCCATGTTCCTTTTTTTACTAGAGACTGATTATCCAATATGGCTTTAAGTAGCGTGGATTTACCCGAGCCATTATCACCATGAATTGCAATCCGTTCTCGTGCTTTTATTGAAAAACTCAATCCACTTAGTATCGGGTTGTTTTCATCATAACCGACTGATCCATTACTCACCGTGACTAAATCCTCATTGGTTTCTACTCCATGAATCGCAAATTTAGGATAAATGACTTCAGGTACGTAAAGTTCTGATAAACGCAGGGTCAATTCCTGTTTTTTGTGATTGATCGCGCTTTTTTTGCGGCCTGAAGTCTCCTGGGCGTTTCTTGCTTTACTCTGTGAAACAATCGTAGGCCACTTCCTTTGCTGAATGTGTTTTTCTCCTTGAACTCTACTGCTTCGGGCTCGTGATTGTTCTCTCATCATATCCGCGTGTATTTGTTTTTTCTGACGAGCCAGCTCTGCAATTTCACCCTCAATTGCACTACGCGCAATAGTTATTTTTCGCAAGTAATCCTCATAACATCCTGTAAAAACATGCACTTTGGCCTGCTCGATATGCCAAATCGTATCTACAGTGGTTTGTAGTAATTCAATATCATGAGTCACTATAATTAAGGTTTTTCTGTAATCAGTAAGCATTCTCATCAAAGAACGGCGATTTTTGCGATCCAGATGATTGCTGGGTTCATCGAGCATTAAGAGATCGGGATCGGATGCCAGGGCTTGGGTTAATAATTGATGAAAGCGTTGACCTCCACTTAATGAATCAAATTCTTCAATAACTTGTGGGACATAGCCTATGTTTAATTCTTTAGGAAAACGGATGTCCCCATCACTTGGCTCAAGTAATCTCGCAAGCCATTTTAATAGGGTTGATTTTCCGGAGCCGTTGCGTCCAATAATCGCAATGCGACTGCCATAGGAAATTTGACCGCTAAAGTCCACAAAACATGTTTTATGGGGAAAAGAAAGACAAAGATTTTTAAATTGAATTGGCTGATGCATCATGTAACTCACTTAAGTAATGTAATGGGCAGTTAGTGCGACTGCTTTCCGTCATTGCCCGGCGCTTAGGGCGTACTTAAGAGATTATGTCCATGATGTGTTTAAGCCTCTTTGATGATGTGCTTGTTTGATATTGGGTACAATTCTAACCGATTGAGTTATTATCTGTCAATAATCGAGAAAAGCCAGCAGAGGAGGGGATTTTAGACTGTTTCTTCCAGATGAGGGATAAGTTCTTTGCAATGTCTCATGACTCTTTGCTCTTCTGGGGGTAATTGTAAATAATCACCATATTGTTGAATAAGAAATGTTTCTGCGTTTTGCGGAATATTAAGTTCTTTATTTTCAAAGACAACGCGTTGCAAAGGATATACTTCATCCTTTTTAATTAAATTTCTTCCGACACAATTATAACCGCGCCCTATATACGGGCTTGGGCTGGTATTTGCCAGGTGAATAATTTTTTGCAAACAAAACTCAAGCAAGTTCTTGGGCAAAAAGGAGGCTATAGCCTTATACAGCACAGGATAGTGGCCTATTTTTACTTTACTGTATTTGGTGCTTAACAAACGGGAGAGCTTTTTAGCATAAAATTTATATCGTTTACGTTGTTTGGGATCTACAGGCATGGTGTCATAGACAAAAACGTCGATGAATATACCTTGAATGTAGGGCTCATTACCTTTTTCGTGTTTTTCGATAAAGCGGCTGGTGCGATCTCTAATTTTTAAAGGAGTAGCCATATTAAAATAGCCTGGATCGCTATGAATTGTTTGAAGCCACATCCAGTCAGGAATTTCTGCTGGTGCGACACGTAGAAATTGTTCATAGCTGGCGCGGGGCATGGCAATATCTACGTCATCATCCCAAGGGATAAAACCTTGATGGCGAACTGCTCCTAAAAGAGTTCCTGCATCAAGCCAGTAGTCCAAACCATGTTTTAGACAAATAGAGTCCACCACCTCCAGCATGGCAAGCATCTTCAATTGGGCTTGGCGTAGCCTGCCATCAAGAAATGCTGTATCTGCAGAATTAGGATTTGGATTCTTGGTTAATGTCATGCGCTTTTTCTTCTTAAATGACAACAAAAGCTATATTAGCAAAATAATTCAAAATCATTAACTATAATGAAACAAAAACTTGGACAATTGATTTAATTCAAGCAATACATGGATTACTGGAATGTATAATAGAAGTTGTTGCGCGTTGTTGGTGTTATTCCTACTCGAATTCATTAAGCCCAATTAGGAGAAGTCATGGTGCAGTTATTTACTGATGTGGGTCCAATGTTGATTCAATATAGAGAAGCCCTCCGTGAGGGGCGACACACCATGATGCAGGATAAAATTGCAGAGCTTAAAATGTATTCCGGACAAATTATCCATAAGAAGCAAGCAAAGACTCTTTATAAAACATTGGCGTATATGGCGACATTTATTAACTACGCTGATGTGATACAACGTATAGAGAATCAGCAATATTTTGATATTTTATTAGATTTTTATGGTATGGAGATGGATGAAGAATTAAGTTTCTGGTTTGAGTTTGGTAATACTCCAGGTCAAATGAGATTGAAGCAGCCACTCCAGGAATATACACCAGAGATTTGGGAAAAATTTCGTATGGCTCAAAAAAAACACCTTACGAAAACCAATAAAACCCATCTTTTTAATCTGGATCAGCTCGATATTTATCATCCTCCTGCGAATCAATTATATCCTGTTCAAATTCAGATGGGAGGCAAACTTGAGAATGAAGCAGTAGATAGAATCAACATTGATGCGCTTGGGCGCATTCGTTTTGCGCAACATCATGGATTTTATATTTTGCCAGGTGGGGGGATGATTGAAATCACCAACGCTGCCAAAATTGATGATTTGGAACGCAAAATGTTGGAGGAGCATTTAGAAGAGGAGCATGCCAATCTTTATATAAAGGCAGCTGAATTATATGAACAATTAAATCCGGATGATTTTGCTGCTGCATTAATTAAAGCGTGTTCAAGTAAGCAAGCTCAATCTTTGTCTTCAGAGCTTCGCAGTTGGCTGCAAAAACAAGTTTCAACGAAACAAAGTAATGCGATTTGCTTACAAAAGATTGTTACTGAACTCGATCGGCAAATAGAGGTCGCGAAGAAAAATATGCACGGGTTTTCTGAGAAATATACTCAAGAAGAACACGTCGAAAATCTGCATATGCTAAAGTCGCTTATTGAGTTACGTGCTATTGTGCAGGTACAACCTTTTGAATTAACTCCATTATTCGCTGCAGCGTTTGAGTACATAAAGAGACACACTATTTGTGTTGATATTCAGCAATATTTGGATACTCGGGTACTTGGTGGTTCGCAGCTATCTCACAGTTTCATCATGAGAGGGGTACCTTTAGAAGATTGGTTTTCTGCAAAATTCAATGGAATTGGTGGTGAGTTTGGTGATGATATTTCAGGATCTGCAATTGCACACATGACGTTACTTGAAGCGTTAAGCAAGTTTAGGAAAATCAAATTTTCTCATATATTGATTGCTTTGGCTGCTTATGAGGAATGTCTTGATAATGGAACTTTACGTGTAGAAAATATCTGGAGTGAGGTGCAATTTGAACACGCTCGTCAAATAATGCTTGCAGAGGCTAGTAAATTTTTGACTATGTAACTAGAATCGAGGCCATTAAGTTAAATGCTTTGGTCATTCATGCGAGGGTGGGAATTTATTCTTAAACTGGCACTAAACCCTGTTTGAAATGAATTTACGCCTTCGCAGGAACGACAGTTTTCCCCAGTTTAATTAAGCATAGCCTCGTCCACACCTTGCCTATTTTATTTTTAATAAAAGTAAGCATTGATTTATCAAAAATTAAAAACGAAAATAACACTCCAACTTTTCTCTAGCATGTTACAGTTTTGAAATGAGTCCTTTATGTCAGACACTTTAAATCGTTATTACCTACAGGCTATGGGAATCGATCTCTGGGTGTTACGCAAGCCTAATCCTTCTGGTGGGCAGGATTTATCTGCACTAGCTCAAGAGGTGGCCGCATGTAACCGATGTGCTTTGCATAAAACTCGTACGCAAACTGTTTTCTTTCGTGGCAGTCCGCAGGCCAAATTGATGATAATTGGCGAAGCTCCAGGTTTTTATGAGGATCAACAAGGCCAACCCTTTGTGGGTAAAGCAGGAAGCTTATTAAATCAGATGTTGCAAAGCATTGAAATGGTTGAAGAAGATGTTTACATTGCCAATGTTTTGAAGTGTAGACCACCAAATAACCGAGATCCTCAAGCGGATGAAATTGCTCAATGCAGTTCGTACCTGGCTCGTCAAATTGAGCTTGTACAGCCTCATTTGATTCTGGCTTTAGGTCGTTTTGCAGGGCAGTTTTTGCTTAACAAACCACTTCCGCTTAAACAATTGCGTAATACACTGCACCACTATCATAATATCCCCTTTATAGTAAGTTACCATCCAGCATATCTTCTACGTAACCCAGCCGATAAGAAAAAAGCATATTTTGATTTAGTAACAGCAAAAAAATTATTAATAGAAAACAGTTGCTAAAACCCGTTATGTGTAAATAATTTACTTATTGGTGAGTATTTTTACGTATTGATACTATTTATGTGCATTCTTTATAATATCAATAGATTCAAAAATTAGTGCTTATTAAAAAAGCCGGTAGGAGAGAGAAACATGAATCAATATAAACGCATTTTTATTGTTGGTCTACCAGGCGCTGGCAAAGGTTTATTTGCTAAATTGCTGGCTGAAAAATTGGGTTGGCAGTTTATCGATGCGGATCTTGGAATAGAGTATCATGTTGGACGTACCTTAAATGAGATTTTTGGTATTGAAGGTCAAAATGATTTTTATCAATGTCAATATAATCTATTAAATGCACTGAAAACTAAAGAGAATATTGTAGTAGCCACTGAAGCAAGTATTATCTGTAATGAGTCAATTCGCCACTTATTATCTTCAGAGTTGGTGGTATTTTTGCAAGTCAGTACTGAAGTACAAATGGGGCGAATAGCACGTAATCCTTCACCCTTATTAACTACTGATCTTAAGACCTTTTTTGATAGTCTACATGCGGAACGCGATCCATTATTTGAAAACCTGGCAAGTATCTCTCTTGATACAAATGATAATGCATTGGAACAACATGTATTAACTGTGTTCGAGCATGTTACCGGAAATCAAGAAAGAGTATCCAAATCAGTCAAATTAAATGAAAAGGATATCGTCCTGTTTCATAGGGTGTCGCATATACCAGTACACTTATCAGGACAACAAGCAGTCTGTCTTAAATTACTTGCCCAAGGAAAAAGTTCGAAAGAAATTGCACGTGATTTGAATATTTCCTATCGAACTGTGGAAGGTACTCTCGCTAAAATAATGGAAGTATTAGGTTGTTCTTCCAGTAAGGAACTGATTGTTTTGTATCATGATAAACCGTGATCAAGGTTTTAAAAATTAGGGTTCTATTGAACTTCTGTTTTAGCCTGGCTATGGCCAGGCTACTTTCTTTGGCTAAAATCGTATGGATTTTGTATTCAAGAAAAGTGTCCTTGAAGAATTACTCTTTGCTTTGGGACATGTACTGAATCGCCTGAATAAATGCTTCATCCGAGCAATTTTTCTTCGGTACATCTGCTTCCTTACACAACCCACTATGTGGCATTAACCCTTTGCCAAGTTTTATCTTGTATAATAAATAATCCATTGCTGTTTTATATTCTGTAGGATTGTTTTTGGCTTCTAGTTCGGCATTTTTAAAGCGTATATCCCAAGCTTTTTTATCAAAAGCAGCAGGAGCTTTTATCCCGACGGCAAATTGAGGCGCATGACACGATTTACACGATACTTCATAGGTGCTTTTTCCCAAATCATCAGCTAGCGCTGAAGTACACATGATACATAGTAAAATAAATAACAGTTTGTTCATTGTTTCCCTCTGTTCGATTTGGTTTATATCCTCTCTTAAGCATACTCCATTATTAACGCAACTCAAGATGTCTTTATTCTCTTTATCTCTTATAACTCACGCATTATATTGAAAATAATACTATAATTTACAGCAGCACATCGGTTAAATCCCCAACAAAGTGTTAGCTGGATGGAATCAAAAGGAAATTGACCATGAAAGGAACAGAGAAAACGAAAGCAGTATCTAGATTAGACTTAAAAAAACAACCCGAACTTCCACCTGAGATGGTCAATAATTCCCAACATGCAAATTATATGAAGGAGTTGGATGAGTTTTTTTATTATCTGAATAAATGGCATCAGGCAAATCTTGGAAAGATTACAATGGGAATGAGTCCTGCTGTAATTGGAACTGCTTTTTGGGCTTGGCTGTTGCAATTAGCCCAATCACCAGGTCACTTATTAGCATTGGCTTGTTATCCAGGCACTCACTTCGATGAGTTTCTTGCTCGTCTGCTGTGTGAGCAACAACCAGCAGAAGGAAAGGACGTCCGTTTTCATAAAGAAAATTGGCAATTGATGCCATGGCGTTTTTATGCAGAAGCTTTTCTTCAGATTGAAGAGTGGTGGCAACATGCTACACGAAAAGTTCCTGGTCTTTTCGGCCGAGCAGAACGTACGGTGTCCTTTTGTATTCGTCAGTTACTTGATGCGTTATCACCATCCAATTTTGTAATGACTAATCCTGATCTTTTTTATGAAACAATTCGCTCCGGTGGTGCCAATTTAATTCAAGGTACCGAACTTGCAATCGAGCATGCGCAGAGAAGATTAGCAGGCATGCCACCTCCTGGTGCAGGAAAGTTCAAACCAGGCAAAAATGTTGCAATTACTCCAGGGAAGATTGTATTTAGTAATCATTTAATCGAATTAATTCAATATGAACCACAAACTGAAACTGTGTTCAAAGAACCCATCCTAATATTGCCTGCATGGATAATGAAATATTATATTCTGGATTTATCACCAGGAAATTCTTTAGTTAAATGGCTTGTTAGACAAGGACATACTGTTTTTATTGTCTCATGGCGTAATCCGGATGAGAAAGACCGTGATTTGGGTATGGATGATTATTATCGCCAAGGTGCAATGGCAGCAATAGATGCGGTAAGCGATATTTTACCTAAGATAAAAATTCATTTGATGGGATATTGCCTTGGTGGAACTTTAGCTATGATTACTGCTGCTGCAATGGCACGTGATAAGGATAATCGTCTTAAAAGTCTTTCGCTTCTTGCGGCGCAAGGAGATTTTACAAAAGCAGGGGAACTCATGCTTTTTATCAATGAAAGTGAAATAGCGTTTCTCAAAAACATGATGTGGGAAAAGGGGTACCTTGATCCCAAACATATGGCCGGCTCTTTTCAAATGTTGCGTACTTACGATTTGATTTGGTCAAAGATGATTGATGATTATATGACGGGCAAAAAACGAGGTATGATCGATTTGCTGGCCTGGAATGCTGATGCGACACGTATGCCTTATAAAATGCATACGGAATACCTTGAGAAATTATTTCTAAAAAATGAATTCGCAGAGGGACATTTTCGTGTCGAGGATGAAATAGTAGCTCCTAAAAATGTTCATGTGCCTATTTTTGCAGTGAGTCCCGAACATGATCATATTGCTCCTTGGGAATCTGTCTATAAGGTTCATTTGATGATGCATTCGGATATTACCTTTGTATTAACAAATGGCGGCCATAACGCAGGAATTGTTAGTGAGCCCAATCATCCAGGACGCTTTTATTATATTCGTGAAAGCAAGAAAAACATGCCTTACCTAGGTCCGAAAAAATGGATAAGTAAAGCAAAAAGAAAAGATGGCTCCTGGTGGCTTGCTTGGCATGAGTGGTTAGTAAATAAAGGATCGCAAAGACATGTTTCACCACCTCATCTTGATCCATCGCTACCTTCCGCGCCTGGATCTTATGTGATGCAAAAATAAAGTAAACTCAAGGTATTAGTATTTTACGTATTGAATCTTGGTTGCTGTATTGAGATGTGTTAAATTTAGCGCCTTACATTTTTTTGGAGCGTTATGATGAAAAAAATTTCAATTACAGCAGTAGCCTGCCTTATTATTTCAGTTTCTGCAAATTCATTTGCAAATATATCCCACTTTAAGATTAACTTTAAGAAAACATACTGTGGCAATGTAGAGTACGTGGGAAATGATAAGAGCAAACGGCCTCATTTGCACTGCGGTGAAACGTTTATGGCTTACAAAAAAGCAAATGGCGATCACGCAAATATTACCGAATATGGCACTTGTGGTCGAACAGACTCGGTTTTTGATGATATTAAAGCAAATAGAAATGCATTTGCAGATTATCAGGGCATTTATAGTGCACTCGTAGCATTCCATCAAGCTGGTTGTCCAAATCAATGAGTAGTAACCCTCAAATTCTAACATCGTAGTCTGGGTCTAGCGTAGCGAAACCCGGGCTACAAAAAACAACAACCACCCGTATAACGCCATCTAAATGAGTGAATTAAAAAACTACCATTACAATAAATGGTCCGATTGCGTTACACTGCGTCCTCAATTTTTTCAGCAGGACTTTAAATTATGTTTTTAAAACGATTTCCTGAAAATCAACTTATAAAAAAAATTAAAATAAGTGGACCATTTATTAGCGTTTATGTCCCGGAAGCAGGATTACAAAAGTTTCTCGATAAATATAATAAGCTTTTAACACAATATAAAATCTTGTCTATTGGCGAAGGATTGATGCACGATTTTGCTCATTATACTCATAATAAGCACTTATCGTTTCTTATAAAGGATAAAACAAAGGCGAAACACGAGCATTTCCATTTCATTTTGCCTGAAACAGTTAATGAAGTTAATTTAGCTCAATTTTTAGACGCGTTTGATGATCATGACTTAACTCAAGAGCAAAATAAACGGCTTGTAGAGGAATTTAAGGAGCATGCTCATTCAGTGACTCTAGGGACCTTATTAGAGCAAATTAAGTCTTATCAATATCTCATATTCGCGTTGTTCTATCGGGACAATTACCTTGCAGATATGATGCCATTATTCACAGGAATGCTTAGTGATCTCGAACCTTATATGAGTAAAGTTCAAGATGAAAAATTAATTGATATGTCTTCAATAGCTCCAGATGTCAGGATTAAGATAGGCGATCTTGAGGTCTGTGCTCGAGATGCTGATAATAACCTGATTGCATTCTCTAAACATATTGGATTTTTATCTTCTTTCGCAGAGATTATTAAAAATTTGAACAAAAATAAAAGAGAAGAGGATATACCAGAGACAATAATTAAATTAAATGAACTCTTTAAGTCGGTCTCTATAACTCCATTCCCTGACTTTTTAAGTTTATCCCCTGTACTGTTCAATGAATTGAAAACACATGTTCCTTTTATCGATCGGGATTTAAATAATTTATATATCATGCTGCAACAACAGTTGGCAATTTGTTTAAAAACAGAGGGACTCATCTTTAATCCAAAGATAATTTTTCATCCAATCGAGGATATTAACTCTAATCAAGCGATACATTTTTTAAATACGCAAGGACAAGTTGGCCAAAAAATCATAGGCACTATAATGTGCTTACAAGAAGGAAAAAACAGTTTGGATCCTTATTGGATGAATAGTGGTAAAAACCTTCAAACTATTGTCGATGCTGTATTAAGTCTTAAGAAGAGTGGAGGTGACCTCAACGAAGCAGTTCAAAATCGTGACTCTGAACTGTATCAAGCACTCAATAAACCCCGATTTTTACCTTTAACTATTTTAGGAAGTTTTGGTATGAATCAATCAAAATCAACGATGAAGGTTGAAGAGGAAATTTCAAAATCACTTAACTATAAATAAGCACATGGACGATCACGCCCCGTTAAGCGATACGAAACTGAACTGGGAGTCCTCGTCATCTCGAGTGTAATGGTGTGACGAGGGCGCTCCTGAAGGCTATAAAAACAATTACTCAAATAACTTCAAAACACTCTCAGGTGGACGCCCTATGACCGCTTTATCTTTATAGGTGATTATTGGGCGTTGCATTAATATGGGGTATTTAAGCATTGCTTGTAAAATTTGGGCTTCATTCTCCAGGGATAAACCATGCTCTTTAAAAACAGGCTCCTCAGTACGAACAAACTCCTTAAGTGCGAAGTGCGCTCTTAGACTGTTTAATTGTTCGAGATTAAGCGGTGTTTTAATATATTCAATAACAATAGGTTCATAACCTTTACTCTGAAGAAGTTCCAACGTTTTTCTTGATTTGGAACATCTGGGATTATGATAAATTGTAATTTTTTCCATTTTTTTCAAATATTGCAGGAATGAATTTAAACTATAACATGCTCTTTAAGTTTTATCTTTATTTTAATTTTTGTTTGGATTCTAAGTTCAAGAACTCTGCTTGCTTTGAGAGCAGTAAGAAACAGCAGTGATTTGGCAACAGCTTATTGACTCAAGAGTAAATCTTCTTTTAACTATACATCAATGTCAATTTTACCGAGTGCTCTATGCAATTTACGATTATCCCAATTCAGGAAAAACATATTGAAGCGTTTTGGTCCGCTGTAGATAGTGTTGCTCGTGAACGTAAATTTTTAGCTTTTTTGGAAGGACCTCCTATCGAATTAACTAAAGATTTTGTTTTAGAACATATTGAAAATAACTGGCCTCAAGTTGTCGCAATGTGTGGTGACCAATTAGTTGGATGGTGTGACATCAGTCCGCTTGATCGCCCTGTTTTTGCTCATGTTGGTTCCTTAGGAATTGGTGTGATTGAACCCTACCGAGGTCAGGGAATAGGGGCTGCATTATTAAGTACAGCACTGCAGATGGCTAAGTCAAAGGGGTTAACTCGCATTGAACTTACCGTACGTGAGCATAATCAGACTGCAATCTCATTGTATGAAAAATATGGATTTGTAAAAGAGGGAGTACATAAAAATGCAGTGCGAATTGATGGAATATATGAACATCATATTTTTATGGCTTTGCTTTTTGAATAATTCTAAAACGAGCTGGCACTGAGCTATTTTAATTGCAAACAGCTGTTGTATTTATTCTCTATTGTTTTTTTACCTCATCATTATTGAGTTTTTCTTTATTCAATGGAAGAGGAATTCTCTTGGTATAATGTTTGTAAATATTCCATCTTTTTGCAGAAAACTCTTCCGGTGTGGTTTTTAATAAGAGCAAAGCTAAAAAGTCGGCGCACACAGAGGGTGGAATCAGGGTTTTTTCTCGATAAGCTTCTTGAAATTCGATAGCTAATGGGAATTGTTCAACAGAACATTCTCGCAAATTTTTTTGCATTCCAGTATCTACTTCCCCCGGGATAACATCGGTAGCTACGATTTCAGGAGGCAATTCAGTCTGCAATACTTGCGTCCACATATTCAGTGCCGATTTGGTGATGCAGTAAGCACCCGCACCGGGGACGGCTTGTTCTGAAGCTACGGAAGTAATGTTTAGAATTCGACCGCCTGCTTTGGAAAAGAAAGGAAGTGTCTTTTGAGTGAGCAGTATGGGGGCAATAAGATTTGTTTCAATTATTTTTTTTACATCAGAGGGCTTTGCCTGATGTAATAAACCAAGAGGAGAAATAATACCTGCACTATGGATCAAGTAATTGATTTTTAATCCATTAAGCGCTTCTCCAATTTTGATTAAACCTTTATCCGTAGTAATATCTGCGGTTATTATTTTAATCTTATTCGGGTTTTTATCCCTTAGTTTAATTAAATCATCGTTATTTCTTGCAATAGCAATTACGGTGATGTCCTTAGATGCCAGCTCTAAAGCTAATGCGCGCCCGATACCACTGCTTGCGCCTGTAATAAGTGCAACTTCTGACATATGGGGGCTCCATTAATCTTTTGAGTTAATAAAATCATGAAGAACATGAAAATAGAATATTTCTTTTTCTAGGAAAAGCAAATTATATTTTTTTGGGCGTCCGGCTCCTGCGGACAAGCCGCAGGAGTAAAGTCAGGGAGGAATTTAGTAGCAGCTCTCTTTAATTTGAGTCGACTTTCTTGTGGCTCAATCCTATTGTCTGCTCGGATTGAAGGCTAACCTCATCGATGAGGGGCTCATCTTCTAAAGATACCGACACAAAAAAGCCAAACTTTTTTAGACCAGGATATTTATCAGATTCTGGGTCTCGATTATATTCAGTCTGTTTGGTGCTCTGTTCGTTATCAACAGGTTTGGATTTTTTCCAAAAAGCAAGTGCCTTAAGAACTTGTCTTAATATGTTTTCTAAATCAATTACCCACTGAGGTAAGTATCCTGATTGTTGTTTTTCACTGTCATTCCTTGGGTTTGGTTCAGAAGAGGGCAGGTTCTCCTCATGATATCTGTTTAAAACCAATTCCATATTAGCTAATTCCCCTATAAGGTTTTTAGCTTTTTCGGTAAAATCATCCAAATTGTGTGGAGGTAATTCGGTTTCTAGTTCCTTTTTAACATCTTCTGCGATTGGATCTTTTACCAATTCTTCGATATCAGCATTAAGTTTTTCCAATTGTTCGCGGAATGTATTTATTTTAATATCAAATCGTTGTAAAAGTTGCTCATACTTTTCAAGATAATTAAAATGTTGCTGAAGTAAAGCGGCTTGAATAAGTAGCGCTCTTAGAAATTCTTTATATCCCTCTTCACCTGGAGTTAATTGTCGCAGTGATCGTTGTGATTGCTCAATGCCAACAAATAATTCTGTGATTAATCGGATCGAATCATTCAACGGCTGAAGTACTACAGAAGCATCTACCGGATAGTTTTTAATAAACTTTTTCCAGATCACATTATTTTTTTCAACAGACTCAATTAATTGCTGTTGATAAGTTTTTTCATCCTCTTGGGAAATTTCTTGGTTCGAACTCTTCCACCAGTAGGTAATTGATGCAGCGATTAATTGACAATCTGAAGTTTGAAAAAGGTTCATCATTGTTGTTTTATTCGCTTCAATAATTTTATTTAATGATGCTTGAACTTCTTGATGATTTTTTTGTTTGTCACTGAATGCTTCCGTAATTTGCTGATGAATATTGTCATTTAACAATTCAACAGTGGTCTTTTGGATTTCTATTAATTCATCTTTGCATTCAAAAAATGCATTTAATTGAATTAATCGATCCGAAGAGCTCTTTTCCTTTAACACATCTAGCATTTTTAATGCTAAGCGCTCTCTTTTTTCAGTCAGTACGCGAACATCAGAGAATTGTTGTGTGCTGGTATAACTTTGATAATAGCGACAAAATTCTTTAAGTTCCAAATCAAAAATGCCGGCCTCACGCTCCTCTCTGATGTCAATTTGGGTGGGATCATCCATGTTGGGTAAATAAAGCCTGCCGGTTACGCCCCAGGGATTTCTAATGCGTATCATTTTAATTGGACGCATTTTATTTTCATCCTTATAATCTGGACGGAGCTGTTCAAAGACGCCAACTATCGTATAAGCGTGCGTCGCTCTTAAACCTGGTACCTTTTCATCGTATCTATGGGGGGTGCCGGCTGTTAATGATTCACCCGCAGCAATTTTTTCTTCAATGTCATTAAAAACCTGAAGTTCTTCAGGTGAATAAATTCCACTGTATATTCTTTGATTGTCTCTTCGTACGCCTTTTGCTACATCTTTATGATAATAAGTAAATAATCTTTTCAATATATCAACTGCTTGCGTATTTTTTTCGTCCTGTGAGAAATACTCTATTATTTTTTCAAGACGCTGTTGGCCATCACTATACTGTGTGTATATTTCTTCCCACTTATCTTTGTTTTCTAAATAAAAATCGATTAATTGCAAACAGATTTCTTCTGCATTCTCATCAAAAAGTTTTTTAAATACACTAATTTTGGGTGATAATGTTCCGGCAATTATTTTATCTATTTCTAATTGGCCTACTTGCTCCGGTGATTCAGCTTGCATGAGCTTTTTCACTTTAAATAATGAGTCCAGTTGTAAAAGCTCATCAGCAAAAAAGTTACCTATATCCCAAGCAAAAAATCTATCATAACTCAAAAATTCTTCTTCTGAATGGCAGCCTGTTAATATTTTCAATGCAGTAGATTCTGAGCCGCCTTTCAATGCACCACTCATGGATGCGTTCGTACTTCCAAAGAACTCAGGAACTGATGCTGCGGCTTTCTCAAGTATATCGACCCATAAGCCAGTATGATTATTTAAACTACCCTCATGATCGACAATGTAGGAGTTTTCTACTCGAACATAAACTGGTTCTAGTGTTTTAGGATTGAATAAACGAACGGTCGTTGTTCCATCATCATTTTGTCTCAACATACTACGAATGAAGCTGGCTCCATCGGGTTGAGTTAAAATAGATCCTAGTGATGCCAATAAAAAGCAATCAGGTACTTTGTATTGTCTAACATCTTCTATCGATGGAGAACCCTCACCAAATAAAGGGGCTTCCGATTGCTGATATTGTTCAATATATCCTAAATACTCTGTAGGATTATCAAGTTCAACTTCACAGCTGTTTTTCTCATCAATAGAAATATTTCTTTGATTTTCAGGTAAATCATCACGATTCGAACCTAAAGGTACATAAGGAGTTAATCTAAAACGCTGTTTTTCTTCTGGCTTATCTAAATTCAATGGCTGTATTATTGCCAAGCTATTTGCTTCTAATGATCGGCCGCCAGCTAATGGAATTGTTTTTTTTATTTTTCCTCGAACGCCAGGGAAAACTAACGGAATGGAACTATTGTCTGGAACCACAAGACTTCCATGAGTCATAAAATTGCGTGGTAACATACGGTCTCCAGTTAAGTCGATAAAAAAACATAATGGTTTATATTGTATCAATCTAGTATTAAGAGATCATTAAGGAGGATTCCATGCGAGGGCTTTCAATATGAGCAAATACTACAATCCATAAGCGATAACAATTTCATTTAACAGGAGCCGGGTCAGATCCTTAATTGCTTGTTCTACGTGAGCAGATAATGTTTCATCCAGGGAAATTGCATCAATTTCGATTCCATAAAATAAAAGATTGGCTGGTAATTCATTCAGGGCATTAGCTAATTGCAGGGCTTGGAGAATACTGATGCCATGAGTTGAGAATCTGGGTTCCGAATCAAGCAGCGCGTCTTTGTCAAACCGATGAATAGTTCCTATTGCACTATCTGATTTGACAGCGTCAACGATAAAAATCGTGTTGAAGCCCCTTATTAACTCAATCAGCCGAACCCCTGGGCGATCATGGCTTTCAATGAGCAGGTTAGGTGCTATATGGGGATGAATTGCAATTTGTTGCTTTAATTCGGCTGCTACCTTCCAACCGGCTTGATCATCGCCAAAAGGCGAACCGATGCCTAGTACTTTGATGAGGCTCATTCTCGATTCACTTTAATTGTTAAAAAATGAGTTGAGCATGAAATACATGGATCGTAATTGCGGATAATCATTTCACTGTAGGCACGCAATGACTCTTCATCTCGATTGAGACCATATTGCGCCAAAGAGATACGTAAATCTTGCTCAATACGCGCCTGATTTTGGCTGGTTGGCGGCACAATACGGGCCGCTTTAACTTGTCCTTGGGCATCTAATTGAACATGCTGCCACAGAGTCCCTCTGGGCGCTTCGGTACATCCAAATCCTATTCCTGCACGTGCTTTAATCTCTGGGTGAGCTTCTTTAGGTAGTTCATACTGCTCCATAATGCGTATGGATTCCAAAACACAGAAATAGATTTCAACCGCGCGCGCCATCATGCTGTGATACATATTATGAGAAGGAAAATTTATTTTTAACTCTTGAAGCAGAAGATGAATAGGGGGGGGGAGGTGGCCAAAACAATTATTGACGCGTGCAAGAGGCCCAACCAGATACGGCTTATTCTGGAGTAAACAGTGCAATGCAGTGGAGTAGGGAACTTGATGTTCCTTGAAATAAGCATCAAATTCATCAATGCTGATATTTAATCCATGATCAGAGACCAATCGTCCTTCATTGAATGGATATTCCGTGGGATGATACAGCGAGACACAAGTAAAATCATGAGAGTTATCCGGAAATGACAGTTTTGCAAGCCAGTGAATTAATGCTTCGCAATCTTCGACGCGCGCTTTTGCGTTTTCTAACAATGTATTGATTGCCGAATGGTTAGGCGCTTTATAAAATCCACCCACGCAGGCGCCAACCGGATGCACTGAACGGCCACCAAATAATTTAATTAAATCATTGCCAAATGCTTGTAAACGGATGCCGCGCCTTACTTCTTCGGGATAACTTTTCGCCATTTCAGGTGCTGATTTAAATCCTAAAAAATCAGGTAACGCTAAAAAATGAATGTGCATGCTGTGGCTTTCCAACCATTCACCACAGTAAAAGAGACGGCGCATTTCACGTACCCAAGGGGAGGGCTGTATACCAAAACAATGCTCAATTGCTTGCGTCGCGCTCATTTGATAGGCAACCGGACATATTCCACAAATTCGCGCGACAAGATCCAGCACATCAGAGTAACTTCTCCCTTCAAGAAATTTTTCGAATAATCTCGGGGGCTCATAAATTTTTAATTGCAATTTGGTGATTGCATTGTCTTGAATGTGCAGTTCTAGCGCTCCTTCACCTTCGACGCGCGCTAAAATGGGAACGTTGATGGAGATAGTATTACTCATTGCTGATTTTAATTCCCTTGAAATAAGTACCTGCTTTATTAAACACCGGTGCTTGATTATTAATATGCAAAAATTTTTGTGCAATCGCTTCTCGAGTCAGGCCTAGCTGTTCAAACCAGTTTCCCAAAGATTGAGGATTGGAATTTTCCTTAGGGCCATAACATGCATAACACCCTCGTCCTACTGTTGGACATAGGGAGCCGCAGCCCAATTTGGTTACAGGGCCCATGCATGGTTGTTTTTGGGTGACTAAAACACAAATATTGCCTTTACGTTTGCACTCCATGCATTCAGAATCTTGTTTGATGCGTGGCGTTGCATTGGATAATAAAGAACGAATCGCTTCCAAAACTTGACTGCTATTAACGGGGCAGCCCCATAATTCCCAATCTACTTTAACATGCGAAGCAATTGGAGTTGAGGTGTTTAAGCTATGGATGTATTCTGGAGAGGCATAAATACTGCTTACCCATTCTTTGGTATTGGCGAAATGACGTAATGCTTGAATGCCACCTGCAGTAGCACAGGCGCCAATCGTAATAATGAATTGGCTGTTTTCGCGAATTTTTTTTATGCGTTGCTCTTCGTCTGGGGTAGAAATACTGCCTTCAACAAATGCGATATCGACTTGTGCATCCAACTCGACTGCCCCTGCCTCTGAAAAATGCACCATATCCACTAAGTCAGATAATGTGAGTAAAGCCTCTCCTGAATTTAAAAAGGCTAATTGACATCCATCACATGACGTGAATTTATGCACCGCTACACGTGGCTTCATAGTTGTTAAAATCCTGGCTCATTAAATAATGCTTTGATTTCTGAATAGGCAAATACAGGGCCATCTTTACAAATAAAGACACCGCCGTATTGGCAATGGCCGCATTGTCCTATACCACATTCCATATTTCGCTCCATGCTCAAATAAATATTATCCTCTGAAATTCCTCGTTTATTAAGTACCTTGACTGCAGTATTCATCATCATTTCTGGACCACACATCATGACAACTGTGTTTTCAGGATTTAGATTGAGCTTATCAATCATATCCGTAACATAACCTACAGCCCACGGCCATTTAGGTCCTGCTTGATCTGCGGCAACGTGAATTACAGTATTGGGTGATTTTTGCCAAATTGCATATTGTTTTCTGAAAATAAAATCATCGCTGTGTTTTACGCCTTGCAGGATACTTAGATGACCATATTGTTCTCTACGCGCTAAAATATATTCGATAATCGAAACCGAAGGAGCGCAACCCAGACCGCCTGTGAGCACTACCACATCTTTGCCTATTGTGTGTTCAAGCGGCCACCCGCGTCCATAAGGACCTCGCACTCCAATTCGGTCTCCAGGCTGGAGTTTTTGTAATGCTTTAGTTACTCGACCTATGGCACGGATCGTGTGAGTCAGAATATTTTTCTTTTCCGGGTCCGAAACAATGGAAATCGCAACCTCACCCACCCCATACAGATAAAGCATATTAAATTGTCCTGGGTAAAAGCGAAATTGTTCCTGATGTTCGGGATCAAGAAAACGTAAATGCAAGGTAAAAATGGTAGAGGATTCTTCAGTTTTCTCTACAATGACAGCCTCAAGTGGCAAATAAGGATCGACTTTTAGGTTAATCACTTTCTTTAATCCTCACGTTGGATTCACCAGAAATAGCTGCTAATTCTTCAGTCATATCAATACCTACTGGACACCAGGTAACGCATCGTCCACAACCTACACAACCACTGGTGTCAAACTGATCAAACCAACTGCCGACCTTATGAGTTAACCATTGTCTATATCGCTTGCGCGTATCCTCACGAATTACTTTTCCACTCAAATAGCTGTGGCCAGCAGTAAAGCAAGAATCCCATTCGCGCTGATGCTCGCTACAGCTGCCATCCAGACTGGGTTTTTCTACTTCACTATGGCAAAAACATGTTGGACACACTGAGGTGCAATTACCACAGGATAAACATCTTTGCGCCACTTCCTCCCATCTTGAGTGATTTAAGTTGGCAAATAATAAATCGCGTAAACCTTGTTTATTATCTAAAGGGATTCTTTTAGTTTGCATGGCTGCGGTATGTTCTACAACGTTACTTGCTTTGGTGCATTGAATCGCTTTTGCTTTAGATAAATGTAAGCCATCAAGAATCGCTTGTCCACGTTCACTTCCTGAAATTACCACAAATCCATCATTAATTTCTGTCATAAGAATATCAAACGAATGTTTGACTTCAGGGCCGGTTCCTGCTGAAACACAAAAACAGTTGTTTGAGGAATAAGAGCAGTTGACTGCAACAATAAATAAATGTTCACGTCGTTTTTTATAACGTGGATCGGGATGGGCACTCTCAATAAATACTTTGTCTTGAATGGTCATTGCTGCTAAATCACAAGAGCGTGCACCAATCATCGCAAGTGGCTGTTCCTCTGGTTGATGGGGTTGGAACGATAATTTTCCCTCATTGTCTCGTTTTACTTTCCATACTGTTTCCTGAGGTTTAAATAAAAGAGGTTTGATTGCTTGCGGGCCATTAGCAAAGGCAAATGCCTTATGTTCCGAAATTTTTTCTAATTGATAGCCTCCTGGAGTTTGCTGATCACGGATCCTCCAGGGTAATTGATCTACATTATTGAGCACATCATAAACGATAGCTCCATCGCGTACTTGAGGGCCAACACAGGAATATCCTGCGTCGCACAAGGCGTGCAATAGACTCTGCAATTTTAAATAAGGCATGAAATAGCTTATTTTTGTAGACATAAAACTCCTTATAGCTCGAACGCAGTGTAATGAATCGAGATTTTTCCTGACCTTGAGAATGGATTCCCGCCTTCGCGGGAATGACAATAATTGTTGTAACCAAGTCTATGGATTCCCACCTGCGCGGGAATGACAATAATTATTATAACCAAG
>NZ_FTNL01000008.1:24060-129752 GCF_900156395.1 Fluoribacter gormanii
TGCGCGGGAATGACAATAATTATTATAACCAAGCTTATGGATTCCCGCCTGCGCGGGAATGACAATAATTATTGTAACCAAGTCTATGGATTCCCGCCTGCGTGAGAATGACAATAATTATTGTAACCAAGTCTATGGATTCCCGCCTGCGTGAGAATGGCAGGATTCGGTTTGAATCATTGGTGCCGCTGCCACTTAAATTTCCATGTCTTGTCATTCCCGCGCAGGCGGGAATCCATCCATCAAAACAATTCCTTATTCAAATTTAACCACTGAGGGTTATTTTGCTCAATTAGATTTATTTTCCATTGCCTATTCCACTTCTTAATTTGCTTCTCTCGTGTTATCGCTTCATACACATCGGAATGGATTTCATAATAAACCAATTGATGCACATTATATTTCTTTGTGAATCCTTGGAGTAATCCTTTTTGATGCTGATAAATTCGCTGTGCCAAATTGCTGGTGACCCCTACGTATAATGTGCCATACTTTTTGCTAGCCAACAAATTTACATAATATTGTTTTTCCTCCATTATGGTTCCAATTAAACCTGCTTTAATTCAACAAATCCGCGGTAATTGTTCTCCGGCCAACCAGTCAACAATTCTCATGCCGCCAAATTTTGTTTTTAATTGCACAAAATGTCGTGGGTCTTCAATCACTTCGCCAATAATTTCCGTATGAACTCCCAAAGGATGTGCGCGCATTGCGGCTAATAAGGTATGTGCATCGTCAGGAGCACAAATGGCTACTAGTTTTCCCTCATTGGCGACATATAACGCATCAAGTCCTAACAACTCGCACGCGCTGGCAACCTCGGTACGAATCGGGATTTTGCTTTCATCAATGATAAAACCAACATGGGATTGCAAAGCAAGTTCATTTAATGTGGTTGCGAGACCTCCACGAGTCGGGTCACGCAAACAATGAATATCAGGGACTGCAGCAATCATATGAGCCACCAAATCGTGTAGCGAAGCAGTATCTGATTGTATTGTTGTTTGAAATTGTAAGTTATTTCGATGAGCCATAATGGCAACACCATGATCGCCGATATGTCCGCTGACTAGTACCCGATCGCCGGGTTTCGCTCTGTTACCAGAGATCTGGATGCCTTCAGGGACTACCCCAATTCCCGTAGTGGTAATGAACACTCCATCCCCTTTGCCGCGTTCGACTACTTTGGTATCACCGGTAATAATGGGAATATGAGCCTGTTGTGCGGCAGCCGCCATCGAGTTGACAATTTTTTGTAAATCAGCAAGTGGAAATCCTTCTTCTAAAATAAAACTGGCGGACAGGTATAATGGTTTTGCACCGGACATCACAATGTCATTTACTGTTCCATGCACCGATAAGGAACCAATATCACCTCCGGGAAAGAACAAAGGTGAGATTACATGTGCATCTGTGGTCATGACCATTCGACCTGCGGATACTGAAAAACAAGCCTGATCATTTCTTTCTGCAAGCCACTGGTTATCAAAGGCAGCTAAAAACATTTGCTCGATTAATTGTGCCATGGCGCGCCCGCCGCT
Organism: Fluoribacter gormanii; assembly: GCF_900156395.1. Classification (GTDB taxonomy): domain Bacteria; phylum Pseudomonadota; class Gammaproteobacteria; order Legionellales; family Legionellaceae; genus Legionella; species Legionella gormanii. The sequence continues at coordinate 25,602 of NZ_FTNL01000008.1, forward strand.
GCCATGAGTTAAATTAATAATGCCTTCTTTAAAATTGAGTTTTGGTGCTTTTACTTTTTTGGACATTATCGCTTCAGTCATCATGCATTCACCCGCCCATAAGCATATACCGCAGCACATGCGCCTTCAGAAGACACCATACAGGAACCTAATGGATTTTCGGGGACACAAGCTTTGGCAAATAATTTACATTCTATTGGTTTTTTTACACCACGCAGTACCTCACCACAAATGCATTGTTTGTGCTCCTGGGAGGTAAAGTGAGGAATATCAAAACGTTTTTCTGCATCGAACTCAGCATATTCGGCTCTGATTTTTAAAGCACTTTGAGGAATAAGTCCCAAGCCACGCCATTCAAATTGATCACGTAATTCAAATACTTCAGCCATAATTTGTTGGGATAGCTGATTTCCCAAGCGATTAACTGCCCGAGTATATTGAATTTCTACCTCACATCGTTGCTCATTGGTTTGCTGAATTAACATTAAAATAGAATGCAGTACATCCAAAGGTTCGAAGCCTGAAATCACAATGGGCTTGTTGTATTTTTTGCATACTGCTTCATAGGGTTGGCTACCAATCACAATACTGACATGAGCAGGACCAATAAACCCATCGAGTTTGACTTCGTTGGATTGCAGTAGGTGATCCATAGGCACGGGTGTTAAAACATGGTTACAAAAAACACTAAAATTACTGAGCTTTAGTTGATGCGCTTGGCGGATAACCAATGCTGTTGGAGGTGTTGTGGTTTCAAAGCCAATAGCAAAAAATATAATTTCTTTATGAGGGTTTTCTTGAGCAATTCTTAATGCGTCGCTCGCTGAATAAATCATCCGTACATCAGCGCCTTTTGCTTTGGCATGCAAAAGATTTTTTTGTCCTGTGCCTGGAACGCGCACCATATCTGCATAGCTGCAGAGAATCACATTAGGTAATGCGGCCAAAGCCATTGCTTTATCCGTTGTAGCCATAGGCAAAACACAGACAGGGCATCCAGGACCATGGATCATTTCGACATTATTTGGCAATAAGCTCGGAATTCCATAACGATGAATGGCATGGGTATGACCGCCACAAAACTCCATGAACTGGTAGTGTCGATCCGGATCAACTTGTGTCTCAATTGCTTTGGCGAGCGCTTTTGCAAAATTGCCATTTCTGAACTCTTCAATGTATTTCATGCCGATGCACCCTGAGCCATTTGAGCAAATAAATCCAGGGTTTTTTGTGCTTCGAGTTCATCGAGTCGTGTTAATGCATAGCCAACATGAATAACCACATAATCTCCCAATGCGATTTCATCTAATAATTCAGTTGATATTTCTTTAGTGATACCACCAACATTGACTATCGCTTTGGCATCATCAAGAATTTGTATAATTTGTGCGGGTAACGCCAAACACATAAATTATCCTTTGTTCTTATTAAATCTGGATATGCCTTTCAGCCTGAGTCCCGACTATATTAATCATAAATTCCCCGCAATCCAGGCTTGTCCGAGGGAAATTCCTCCATCATTGAGGGGAAGAGCTCGCGGTAAAAAAGAGGTGATACCGTATTCACTTAGTACAGCGGTTAATCCTTCGGTCAATATTTGATTCAAAAAACAGCCTCCGCTTAATACTACCATATCAATTTTCCTTTCTCGACAGGTTTGCTTGATCCATTCTGCAAGACCCGCAATCAGTGTCCCGTGAAAAAGATTGGCTCCAGTTATAGGATCAGGACAATTAGCCAGCAGTTCGAGGGTGGGCATCATATCAAAGCAATTCTCTTTTATTTGCCACCCATTGGGGATGCTTTGTACCTGAGTCACGAGACTTTCTAGACGCATCGCTGCGTGTCCTTCGTAATGCGAGATTAATTGAATTCCTAATAATGCACTTGCTGCATCAAACAAGCGGCCACAACTGCTTGTGGCGGGGCTGTTTATTTTTTTATCCAGCATTTGCTGAATCAAGTGTGCTTGTGGAAACTCAGAAAATCGTTGTGTAATTTCATTGCCACGTCCTAAATGATGTAACACACTGGCAGCCATTCTCCAGGGTTCGCGAGCTGCATTTTCTCTACCGGGTTGCAGGATTGGAACAAAAGATCCAATTCGAGTACACCTCGTTTTTTCTAATAAAAAAAACTCGCCACCCCAGGCCTCTCCATTGCTGCCATATCCATACCCATCAAGAGCTAAACCCAGGACTGATTTTTTGATGCCATGTTCTGCGATAATTGAAGCCAAATGAGCATGATGATGTTGTATTGCAAAAGCAGGAATTCCATAGCACTCGGCAAAGTATGTCGTGTAAAAATCGGGATGTAAGTCATGAGCGATTCGTTCTGGAGTTACATCAAGAAAACGTAACAAATGATTTAATGACTCATGAAAGAATTCAATGGTTGCTTTGTTATTTAAACTGCCAATATGTTGGGAAACAAAGGCTTCATTACCACGAGTAATGCAAAATGTATTTTTTAGATGTCCGCCTACGGCCAAGGTTGTTGGAATTTCATGGGGGAGCTGGATTGGGTTCGGTACAAAACTTCGAGAGCGACGAATGAATACAGGGGTCTGATGCATCAGACGTAGTACTGAATCATCTACACGCGTCACAATTTGACGATTGTAGGAGACAATTTTATCTGCAACATGATTGAGCTCTTGCTCGGCACTATGGTCTCCAATTATAAGTGGTTCACCACTTAAGTTGGCGCTTGTAACTACTAATGTAATGTCTTGAAACTCGTTTAACCAGCCACAACCGTCCTCATTTCCAATAAGCGCATTAAAAAGTAAATAATGCAATGGAGTGTATGGAAGCATGATTCCTAAAATGTTTAAACCGGGAGCAATTTGAGGATTGAGCTCCCTCAATTCATCATTTTTTTTGAGTAAAACAATAGGGCGGGTAATGCTTTCTAATGAATTTTGTTCTTGTTGATTGATCCTGACAAGACGTTTTGCGCTTAGACTGTTCACAACCATGAGCGCGAAGGGCTTCGCATCACGTTTTTTTCTTGCACGTAACTTGGCTACCGTAGTTTCATTGCGCGCATCACATATGAGTTGGTAACCACCCAAACTTTTTAAGGCAATGATCTCGCCTTGCAAAATACATTGTGCTATTTCTTCTACAGAACATGAAAGTTGCGGGCCGCAATGGATACAGGATGTAGGTTGAGCATGATAGCGTCGGTTTTCAGGATTATTATAATCTGCTTGGCATTCCACGCATAAAGGGAATAAATCCATTGAGGTTTGATTGCGATCATAAGGAAGATCGCGAGTAATGGTAAATCGAGGGCCGCAATGCGTACAATTCAAAAAAGGATAACGGAAATAGCGGCTTCGAGGATCAAAGAGTTCCTCTAAACACTCGGAGCAAATACAGATGTCAGGAGTAATGAGGGTATTTACTCTGCCTTTTTGGCTTTCAATAATTTTAAAAAGTGTCTCATTGGCTTGTAAGGGAATGGTTTCCTGGTGAATATCATTTACTTTAGCAAGCGGAGGCAAGTTATTTTGTAAATGAGCAATAAAATGACCAGCTAAAATCCCTTGTACTTCAATCAGTACACCGTACGCATTGTTTTGGATCCATCCAGTGAGATCAAGTTGTTTGGCAATCCGGTAAACACAAGGTCTAAAGCCAACACCCTGAACCTGTCCTTGAATGATTATTCTTAATCGTTCGATTTGTTTAGACACGATTATTTATTTGCTTTTGTCTTAGCCATTCATACCAATCATTTAAACCATCTCCATGGCTCGTTGAAAGGGTAAGCGTTTCAATGTTTGGATTAATTTGACGCGCGTATTTAATGCACTGTTCAAGATCAAAATTGACATAAGGGAGCAGATCCATTTTGGTGATGATCATGAGATCGGCACAATGAAACATATCCGGATATTTCAATGGTTTATTATCCCCTTCTGTGACGGAGAGAATAACTACTTTGAATTGTTCGCCTAAATCAAATAATGCAGGACAAACAAGATTGCCTATATTTTCGATAAATAAGAGTGAGTTTTCTTTCAGAGGAAGATCTTCTAAGGCATGACCCACCATATGTGCATCCAAATGACAGACTTTTCCTGTGTTTATTTGCAGGGCATTGCCGCCACTGGCTTTAATGAGTTCTGCATCATACTGTGTTTGTTGATCACCTACTACAACTGCAATATCCAATTCCTGTTTTAAATCCAGAATGGTTTTTGCCAAAAGGGTTGTTTTTCCTGAACCCGGACTTGACATGATATTCAAGGCTAAAATATTTTTTTTAGCTAAAAAACTTTTATTGTTGCGAGCAAATTGTTGGTTTTTAGCTAAAATATTTTGCTCCACATGAATCAGATGTTCGTCATGAACATGATGTTCTTGTTGATGCCCATGCTCATGTCCATGTTGATGTACATGTTGATGTACATGATGCTCCATTTCATTATGTTCTTCAGAACAACCACAAATTCCACACATTATTCGACCACCATAGATTTAATTCGTAATTCTTCACCGTGAATAACCTTTAATGCATGACTTCCACAAGCCTGACATGCATCATAATACTGTTGCAAAGGACTCCGTTTTTGACACGATTCGCAGAGCGCTTCTCCAGGAATATCAATGATGTTAAGTTCGGCGTTCTCAGCCACTGTTCCTTTGGCAATTACAGTAAAACCAAAAATTAGGGCATTCTTCTCAACTGCAGCAAGTTGTCCAATCTCTAAAACTATTTTCTTTATTCGAGCACACTGTGCTGTATCTGCTTTCTGCTTAATTATTTCGAGAATACTTTTACACAGCCACAATTCATGCATTATATGACCTGATATTAAATTTCTAATTATACATTTGGATTAAATTAATCATACCAATAATCAAACTAAATGATGCAATAATAAGACCAGCCATTCGAGAGAATAAAAGAGATACTGAGTCTGCACGTTGGATCAAAGTTGAAACAAATAACCCATTTAATCCGTCAGAAACCATCATCCCAAGCATAAAAACGATGCCAAGTACTCCTGAAAATAACCATCCAGCCATGGCTCGTGCGGAAAGAGAAAATAAAACAACTTGGCTTACCGTATCAAAGGACAGGGCAAAGAGTGCTCCGATTAAGATGATTAAAAAAGGATTAAAGTTATTCCGAATTAATTTCTTTGCCAAGTAGTTTTTTAAACTGGTTGGCAGAGGAGGAGTGGATTGGTTGCGGAACACATTCCAGAGATTTAATAATCCAAAAATCAATAAAAAAGTAATCGATATACTGTTTCCGAGTCCGTCTAGCCATTGGGGAACGATTATCGGTTTCACCCCGTTGCCAATAATTAAGCTGATTAAAATAACTACACTACCATGTCCAAGAGAAAATAAAAAACCTACAATTTTGGCCAGAGTTCGATGTGCGCTGACCATCCGTGTAACTGAATCAATCGTTGCCAGATGATCCAAATCAAAACCATGACGAAGGCCTAATAGAAATGCCATCGCGATTAAAAGCAGTCCGGAATTTTCCATAGTTTACTCTAATAGCTTGGGTACAGAAACTATCATTCCCGCGAAGTCGGGAACTCAGTTCTAGCCGTGAACAGTGCTCGTTTAAGAATGGATTCCCGCTTTCGCGGGAATGACAATTAACTTAATGGCGATGCCGTTGTGCTGCGCCCAGGCCATAATTAATTACAATTATTATTAATGACACAGTTTACCAAACTGGTTGCAAAGTGATAATTGTTATTTTGATCATGAATTACTTCCCAGTCAAAAACACCACCAAATCCCGGATAAGCTCGTGGTGGAACATAGGTATCACAGCTTGATGAACTTGCGACCCCTGTACGTAAGCATTGTATAGCTCGTTTGATTGTACTAATGACTGCTGCGGGTGAGCCATCACTTTGTCCTGATGCATTGGGCGCAGGATAACCAAGGACTACTTGAGATGGGGTTAGATAACTGATGTATGGTTGGAATCCGGTCTGTTGTCCTGAACTGGTGACTGCAGGCCAATTTTCTAATAAATCAGTTGCCATGGCTACCGAAGCATTGGGAGTAGCTGTATTGTTTGGATCATAACAAATTAAGTCAATGCCGAAGGTACAACCTGCGTTATACATTTGAATCCCAACCCATTCTAAAGATTGATGAGTTTGCATCACCAATGATGCATAGTTCCCCCATGTTGCATCAAATCCTGAGGTGGCAGCAACATTAGCAGTTTGTGGCGCCAAGGTAAGAAGCAAATCAGGATGGTTGGTATGCAGTGTATTGATAATATTCGCTAAAACGGCAATATCACCTGTAGGATTGGTAAACGTTCCGCCTGCGTTTAACCCACTTTCAATATCGATATCAAACCCATCAAAATGATATTGAGATACAAGATTTTCTAATGAAGTGATGAAGGTTTGTTGGAATGCTGCAGGTGAAGAGGCAGCAGCCAATACCTGATGAAAATTTACTGTGGTATTGGGGATGCTTGAGGAGGCGCCGCCTAAAGAAAGCAATACCTTAATGCCTGCGTTATGCAATGATTGAATGTAACTTGCTGATACAGTATCGAAGGCCGAAGTAATTTGTCCTGGGGATGTAGTGCTAAATACCCCAAAAGCAACAAGAATATGGGTATAACCAGCATTAGCTAAAGCAGTAGCGGATGGTGGTGTTACCCAGCCTGGTAAGTAACCTATAATTCTGCCGCCAGTGGTTGTGCTTTGAGTATAAGTAATCGTTTCTGTTGCAGTAGATGATGCGGTTAAAGGTTGGGGAGAATAACTTATTGTATAACCATTAACTGCTGTTGCACTGACTGTGTAAACGACCCCATCAGTTAAGTTGACATTACTCGTTCCTGTGCCATTGCTTAATAAAATTGTTTCATTTACAGCCGAACCATTGCCACTAGGAGTAAAGGTTACATTAATGGAAGAAAGAGAGGAGGGGGCTCCTGTTATTGTAATGGGAACGCTGTCTAAAGCTACTTGAACGCAGTTATAGGTGAGTTGTACTGTTGGGGCAGAAACTGCTGCTGTAGCCGATGTTGGAGTGAATACCGGGGTACAATTATATCCGTTGTAGGCTATCGCTGGAGTAGAAAAACTATAACTAACTCCATTAGCTAACTGACTAATTACATTCGTAGTGCTCCAATGTACTTGTGCATTGATGGCGCTCTGATTATCCATCCGAGTTAAAGTTACCGTAGGTAGAATCGTATAACCTGATAATTGGGATGGTAACGCAGGTAAGGTGATATTTATGTTTCCTGTTGTTGGCATTGCTGTATAGGTAAGTGTAGAGGAAACGGTGGTATCTGCAGAAACGGTTAAGTTTGTAGGATTTGCAACGCCTTGATACACGACTCCATTGCTATCTGTAACAGCAGTTGGCGAAACGGTATAAGTTCCGGCTGAGAGGCCCGATATCAGTTGTTGTCCAGACCAGGGAACCTGGACTGTACTTATAGTTTGTCCATTTAAAGTTAAATTAACTAAGGCATAATTTTGCGATACATTCGCAGGTTTTGCTGTTGCATTAATTAAATTAATATTACCTGTAGATACTGGGGAATTTAAATAAACAAGAACGCTATTGGCGATGTAATCTGCAGTAGGCGCCCCATAAATTATTGTAAAAAAACTTCCTTTAGGCAGCTTACTATTGGCACCTGGATAGGTGGGGAATTGTAATGAGAGCGAGGATAAGTAGGTACCGTTACTTTGGGGTTGTGATGTAATTTGTAATGTATTGACTGGATAGGATAAAGGCGAAAAATTTCCCCAAAAAGAGGTGTTTAAATTACTGTTATTAGAAAATGTTATTGTAGCGTTTTGAAAGTCTACGCTTTGATTGCAATTGTTAGTTAATTTCAGTGAAATAGTTTGCCAGCTTTTTGTACCCGTTGAGCTCAAGCTTCCTGTAATACAAGAAGTGGGTTGAGGAGCAACAATTGGCGTTTTGGCAAATCCATCATTTAAGAAAAACAAAAAACCAACTAAAAGCCCTATTTTTTTCATAAATTCCCTTAATTTTCATAAAACTAGTTATTAGTGGGGGATCAACAATAAAGGCCTTTAGGGGTAAATGCAAGTGTTCTTTGTAACACAAAAGCACGGATTTAACCGTGCTTTGAATCCAAACAATTGTTGAAAAAAAAGCTTAAATAGAAGGGTTTTTATCTTTTATTTTTGACCATTGTTCGTCTGCTTTTTTGATATTAGCAGGAATATCTTTTAGCCAAATATCTTGTATTTGTTTATTTAGATTCAGATAAAGTGTTCCATTTACAAGCTTCCATGCTAAAGGATCACTAATTACTTTGTGACCAGAAGCTACTCCATAAGCGCAATATCCTCCATAGGCAGGTAGATATTTTTCAGGATTTGCTGCAAATATTTTTTTATTTTCCGTGGTTGCAAAAATGTAAGCAACATCATGATAAAATACGACATGGTTCCCATTTCCTCGTACAGGTCCACTTTTTTGCTGATAGGAAACGAGATCATAACCCTGATTCCCAACCAGACTGGTTGAGCTATCTGTTGTGGCTCTAGAGATCAAGGGAAATAAAAAAAGTAAAATGAAAAAAAATAAAAAGCGCGGCAGTGAAACATTCATGTTTATAACTCCATAGGTAGCTTTATCTAAAAGTATAGTCACTACGTTTTATTTCTTTCACTGGAAATGAATCTAGTGAAAGCCGTTATAATCCATTGCCAGTATTTGTGATTCCTTTTTATAACTTTCCGAAAAATGAACCAATTCAGGTAGACTTTTTTCACACCAACGAGTTGCCGTCATTACGGGTAGGGTATCCTTATTGTTGTTCAGGCTCCATTGGGCCTGTTCTAATAATAAGCTGGCGGCATAGGTTTGTGCCAATCCAAATGCAAGTTGTCGTGCTCCAGCCTGTTGTTTTTCATCACTCATCTGGGACATGGATTGAATATATTTTTTCAACTTTTGAACGGCGTATTGTGTTTTTATTTGAGACTGAGTGAGTTCTTTATTGTTAATTTGACTTAATCGCTTTTGCATGTCCTCAAGAAAAAGTACTGCTGCATTCTCTTTATGAATAGCGCGCAATGCATCAAGACTTAGAATATTAGTTGTTCCTTCCCATATAGACAGTACTTGTGCATTTCTTAATAATTGTGGAAGTCCTGTATCTTCAATATAGCCAGCCCCTCCAAAAGCTTCTAAGGCTTCGCTAATCAGGGCGATTGCCTGTTTTGCCGTATAAAGTTTTATCAGAGGAGTTAAAAGTCTCAGTACAGCACGTTCCATTTCCGTTGCTTCATTTAATTCATCTTTTCCTAACAGCTCAACGGCATGAAAAACCAGATGGAATGCAGCGGTAAATTCGACTTGCATGTTTGCCAATGTTTCCAGATGCAGTACATGCTTTGAGAGAGTGTGGCCAAAAGCAACCCGTTTCGTAGCATAATCACGAGCAAGTGCAAGGGCTCGTCGCATGTAACCAACAGCGCAGCAGGCGTTGTAAACGCGAGTAATATTAAACAGAGATGATATTTTTTTAACCCCATCCCCAGCTTTTCCAACTAATAACGCCGGAGCATCTTCCAGAGTTAATTCGGCAGTGGGAAGGGCACGAGTACCTAATTTATCTTTTAAGCGATTAATATGTATGCCATTCAGTTTGCCCATCTGATCTCGGAGTTCAAGATAAAACAGACTAAGTCCTTTACTGCCTTCGGGGGCTCCTTCAATACGGGCAAGAGTCATGGCAATTTTTGATGTTGTGGCAGAAGTAAACCATTTAACGCCATTGAGACGATAATGAGAACCATCCCGTTTTGCAATGGTTGATGTGCCGCTTACGTCAGAACCTCCAGTGCGTTCGGTCATCCATTGTCCAGAGGTCCAGAAATGAGCAGGATCAGAGGAGGTTAAATGGGGAAATGCATGTTTTTTCAAGGACTCATCTGCATACAGTTCCAATGCTCGAGCAGCCCCGTCAGTCATTGCAAGAGGGCAAGTATAGATTGCCGATGAAGGATGAAATAAATACAATTTGGCAAATTGATGGATGCGTGATAATGCACCATGTCGTCGTTCATACCCTATAGCAATTAATTGTTCTTCTGCAGCGATTTTGTCGAGCTTTTTCCATGCTTGGGAAACTTCAATATGGTCAATGCGTTTACCCCAAGGGTCATAGGGTATATGTTTAGGGGGAGATGCTTCGGCTTCTTGGCCTAATTTGTAGATGTCTTCAATAACTCGCTGACCAAGACGATACAATTCAGGTTGAATTTCCATCAACATGGAAGAGGGAAGTTTCCATTCCAGATAAGTTTTTAAAACTCGATCCTCATCATATTGATTACCCAAACGGGGCGGAGTTTGAAAAAAATCATTCATGGATCTATTCCTTTAGATTTTTAAGTTCTATCTATCTTAACCGGCTTAAATATATCGAGCAATCCAAAAACCATATGACCTCCTTTTCTACGATCTGCTATGGGCATGCTCCATTTAGGCTAAAAGTCATGTTAGTTTGATAAGAAAATAAAAATAGATTTGAACTTTCTTTGCAAATCTGACAAGGTAATTGCTGAATTTTAAAATGAAGTGCAATGAAATGAAGAAAGGAGTCTAAGGTGAGTAATTCACATTTCTTAAATAAGGAATTTGCAGCGGCTGTTATATTGTCTCAATTTTTTGTCGGATTATCTGCATCTGCTGCTGGTTTGCAACTAAATGAAACTAGCCCAAGCTTGCAAGGTTCTGCAATGGCTGGTTCCGCAGCGGCAAGTAATGATGTTTCTGCCTTGTTTAACAACCCAGCAACATTATCTACCATACAGCAAAATCAGATTTATCTTGGTGCAAGTGAGTTTATTCCACAAATCAGTATGATTAATGGAGAAGCTTTTCACACATTTTATGTGCCAGGTATGCCACCATCTAATATTGCCGGCCCGGTTCAGGGGAGTGCTTCCCAACATAACATCAGCAATGCAGTGTTCATTCCACAAGGTTATATTGGATGGCGTACACCTCTCGATAAGTTAACCCTTGGCTTAGCTGTTGTCGAACCATTCTATTTATATAACAAATATTCCGAAGATTCTGTATTACGTTATGCATCAGTCAAAAGTGAGATTAATTCTGTTGATATTAATCCCACCCTCGCCTATCAAGTTAATGAAAAGTTATCGCTAGGTGTTGGCTTTCAAGCTCAATATTTAAAAACAATTTTTTCGCATTTTGATGGGGTTAATACGGGAGTTCCTCCGATTGACCTATTAATTGCAGCCACAGAGCCTAGTCATTTAAAAAGTGATGGGTGGGGTTATGGTTATACTATTGGAGCCTTATTTCAGTGGGACCAGTTTACTCGTTTTGGGGTAAGTTACCGCTCGGAAATTTCCACCAATTTAAGTGGTCATGGAGAGCAATATACAATTATCGGCGATATAGTACCTTCTCCTGCAACTACTTTTTTATACAATAGTCAAACCGCTGTAAATAATAATTTTAAGACCCCTGGGGTATTAACTATTGGTGTTGCTCGAGATATTAATGATTGGACGTTAAAGGCAACAGCTCAGGTTAATTTCTGGGATTATTTAGGTGATCTTGTTGTTTCAACCCCAGATGCCTATGAGACAATTTATATTGTGCCAATGAAATGGCATAACACCTTTTTCGGTTCTCTTGGCGCTGATTACCGTTACAATTCCTCCCTCACGTTACGTGGAGGATTTGCTTATAATCAGACCCCAATCAATTTACAAAATCGTACTCCTCTTATTCCTCAGTCCGATCAATATTGGTTAAACTTTGGATTGAGCTATTTTATAAACAATCATTTCTCAGTTGATGGTGCTTACTCGCATATTTTTATTCGTAAGCAATCAGTGAATATTGCCCAAGCCAATGAAGGAGTTCCCGGCCTGGCAGCGCCATTAGAAGTCAATCAAGTAAGTGCTGACTACAAAGGTACAGAGAATATTGTATCGTTGGGATTACGATACAGCTGCTAAGTCATTATAAGGAGATAATTGAATGTTAACTAAAATAAGAAAAATGATATTACATGCCAAAACACAATTAGTTGTGTTGATGAGTATGTTTTCTTTAGGCTGTATGCTGCCTCATGTTGCTCAAGCTATTCCACTTAATAAAATTACCAAAGTTTACTTTTTTGGTGATAGCTTATCAGATAGTGGTTTTAATAATGTGTTTACACTCATCAATGGGATGCCTGATAAAGCGCCTACGTTTACAACGTTTAATGGTTATACTTGGGCTCAATATGTAGCGCATGACATCATGGGGACGCCACTCCTGCCTGCAGGCACTCTATTTCCCACCATAGATGACAAGATGACCAATAATACAACGCCGATTTTTAATGATCCCTCTAAACCGCCTGCGCCTCCTATCGTACCTCTACCCAATGGGTTTAATTTTGCTTGTGGAGGAAGTAGGACTGTAGCTGAACCAGGAATAGATTTTTATTGGGCTCCATCTGTTCAGCGCCAAGTTCAAAATTACTTGTCTACTGCACCAAAGAAACTGGATCCTAATGCTGTATACTTTATTTGGTCAGGTGCGAACGATATGCTTTATGGAATTTCTGAACAGCTTAATCCAATAGCGTTCATGCAATTGATTGACGTGACCACAACTCAAATTGTTCAACAGATTGATGTTCTTAGTGCTCGAGGCGCTCAAAAATTTGTAATCTTGTCTCAGCCTAATATTGGCGCTACTCCGTTTATAAACCAATTGGCCGTAGCAATCGGGGATCCATCGCTTCCAGGAAAAATAAAAAATCTTAGTTTTATGTTTAATTCGCTGCTTAATCAAAAATTAGGTGCCAAACGAAATAAAGCCAAAATTTTATATTTTGATACTTATACCGCGTTGGATAACTTAATCAGTAATGCAAAAGCAGGGGAACCAACAGTCATAAGTGGGGTATCGTTTTTATTTCAAAATGTTACCGATCCTGTATGTACGGCTCCAATAGCTATTTTATGTCAACAAACTTCAAATAACTACCTTTTTGCAGATTCAGTTCATCCTACTGATATGGCACATCATGCTTTAGCGTTGGAAGTGGAGAATCAAATCAGGCAATGGTTGTAGAGTAGTAGATTCCTCATCCCTAGCTACACAGCCATTAAGTTAAGAAAAAAACGGGGGGTCCCGCGAAAGCGGGAACCCATTTCTGCTAGGGCGTAATACTCAATCAGGGATAGATTTTCCGCCCTCGCGGGAATGACAAATCTGCATCCATCCAATTCAAGTCGAAATGATCTCAGAATTAACAATTCAGCTCATTCTTAACCTCTGGTTCATCTTGTTCTGTTTCCTGTTTGCTGTTGGTAGCAAATAGCCCTAATTTGCTGCACGTTGCTTCATAATAAAGACGTACCCTTTGATATTGCCGGCATACTATTTCTTGTACTGCCGTGGGTAACATTCCTATGGCCCCATAGACTTTAACATTACCACTGGGCTTTTTATCTGCAGGATATTTTTTTACAGCGGCTACAGCTTCCTGTAAATCACTAATGAATTTATCTTCAAAATCTTCAACTAAAGTATGTACGTGGGTTAAACATAAATGAAATCCATCGGGTTTTTGCAATAAATTCAACTTCCAACCTCGTTGTTCTAATTCATCAGCAATTAAATGTGGATTTAACGTGTCGCTGCGAAAACCCAGTATAGACCATTGCGGATTCCCAAAAATAGAGATATCTCGTTTGCCTGATTCATTTGGTTTATGAAGTTGTTCAACCCTATCTTGCAGGCGTTGGCGCATTGCTACGATACTCTCGGAAATTTCCTGATATTTTTTACGCCCATAATATGAAAGCGTGGTATATATTTCTGCAATTCGTGCGCCACTGGTTGAGCCGTCCAAAATACCTGGAGTAGTATAAAGCCCACCTGACCAGTTTAACGCGGCATATACTGATAAAGCAGGGGAGTCATCACGAAACAGGCAAACAGAGGTTCCTTTAGGACAACATCCATATTTATGTAAATCGGCGGAAATGGAGGTCACTCCCTTAACGCGAAAATCCATAGGATTCTTAGAGGTATCAAGAAAAGCAGTTAAAAATCCTCCTAAACAAGCATCAACGTGAAACGGAACTCCCTTTTCTTGTGCTAATTGGCCTAACTCACTAATCGGATCATGAATACCATTCATAAAAGATGGCGCAGAGCCAACGATTACGGCGGTATTGCTCGAAATATATTTCCTCATTTCACTTGCATTAACTGCGCCTTTTTGGGGATCAACTGGAACAGTGATAAGGCGGGCTCCTGTTAAATCTGCAGCTTTTTTAAATGCGGCATGTGCTGTTTCAGGAACCACAATCTCGGGATATTTGATCCCTTTAGCCCGCGCGTGAATTACATAAGCTGCCATTGCTTCAATAATGCTTGTCGAGCCGCCATGTGTGATCAAACCATAACCATCTTTAGAACCACCAAATAAATTTTGGCACCAGCGAATAATCTCAGCTTGCATTGCGATAACGCGTGGCCATTTGTCATGCAAAGGATTGGTTAAGGCAGTTTTAGCATATACTTCCTTAAGCAATTCGGTAAGTTCTTGAGGATGAACCGCATATAGTGCCCCTGAATCTTTACCATCTCCTTGTTGTACAGTAAATTGTCTTGCCTCATCGTTCTCTTTTACTTCAGCAAAGTTAAAAAGACACTGTTCTGGATTAATATCAAATTCTTTTAAAATCAAATCTGGTGGCGTGTGTTCTTCAGGAATTGTGTCTTGTAATGCCATTGAGGAGCGTAATTCCATTAGTTTATCTTTGGTACTCTGGAGATCTTTATTCAGCTCTTTGTCTATGTATGCTTTTACTTGAGGTAAGTTTTTACCCAGGCCATAAGTTATATCAATCACTCGTTGTTTATATGTACTATTATTTCGCGAACGATAAGCCTGAGCAATTGCAGGATATTGCTGCCATAGAAAATAAAGAGCGGCGGTAGCAAAAACAATTTGATGAGCTGGTGTGTCTTTAAATGTATCATCAAATCCATCAAGACCTCTATTTAAGAGTTCGGTAATATAAGTAAACATAATCAGAACATCCTTTTATTTGAATCGAGTGCGCATATTAAACTTTTTTAGCGGATTATGTCACGAGAAGATGACTTTTTGCTTCACAATCGCACTCAAGTTACACTGTATTTTTTACGTAGAGTACGCACCGATGAAATTAAGATCACATAATCTTTTAACTTGGGTACCTCATCTTTTTCTGTTTTATAAAGAAAAAGTGTTTCGGAAATTATTACCAATAACAATAATTATTATCTTGTATGCAGTAATAATTGCTTGTTTTTTTGAAAACGCGACCCGTTATAGCGTTGGCCAATTTCATCTGATTTTTAGCTTTATCTTAACAATAATTATTAGTTTTAGAGTAAATACCAGTTATGCACGCTGGTGGGAAGGACGAATTTTATGGGGGGCGATTAATAATAATTGTAGAAATTTAGGTTTAAAGTTCGATGCCTTTATAGGATTACACAAATATCCTGATTTTTATGAATTGTTAAAAAAATTACCAATTATTATCAAAGCCCATTTACGCAAAGAAAGTAAAGAAATTCAAACTGAATTGCTTTCCCTATGTATTCATGAGTTTGAGGGAAAACATCCCGTTCTTTTAGTAACGCAAAAAATGTATCGTATTCTGAATCAATTACGCCAAGAAAATAAGCTGCAGCTGGAGCAATATTTGACTTTAGATACTCATATGGCCAATTTGATTGATATGACAGGCGGCTGTGAGCGAATTGCCAATACTCATGTCCCTTATGCCTTCGCCTTTTTTGTGAAACAAGCAATGCTTTTTTATGCCATCATGTTCCCATTCGGCTGGGTCGATACATTCGGTTTTTTGATTATTCCCATGATGGTTATGATCGTATATATTTTATTGGGTTTGGAAATATTATCCGAGGAATTGGAAGAGCCGTTTGGCAAAGATGACAACGATTTACCTTTAAGTACGATTGCAAAGAATATTACTCGTAACATTGAGCAAATAGCAGAAACCAGGGAAATATGAATTTCGATAGGTCACATTTCGTCTATCTGTTGTTATATGATCTTGAAAAATATAAATATATAGGCTAGTTTTTTAATGTAACAATTTAATCCTAGGCTGTAAGATCCAATATATATTGAGAGCAACAGTCCCAAAAAACTTCATATATAATTCTGAAGCTATAATGTTCGATATGAGATAAGGAAGACTCAAATGACAAATAATGTTACATCGGATCATGAACATTGCCATATACATCCAAATAAACGTATCTCCTGGACCGCCATTTTTGTTGGTGCGTTAACTGCAGTAGGTCTCAGTTTTTTATTGAATCTTTTCGGAATTGCTATCGGATTAAGTGCTTTTAAAACGATGAGTAATGGATCTGTTATAGTAGTTGTTGGTGGTATGTTGGGAATCATTGTTGGTGTGGTGATTTCTACGCTTGTAGCAGGTTATGCGGCAGGTTATTTAGGACGCCTATATTGTCCCGAACGTAATTTGGGAATTATTTACGGTTTTATTACCTGGGTTATGGCTTTAATCTTGGGGGCTGCCCTCATAGGACTTTTAAGTCAATATGTAGTAACCTATACCAATTCCATTTCTCGTACTGTAGTAGCAGTTCCAATTACAGTGAATCAAATCTCCACTCCTGTGGGTACTACCAAAATTTCTTCTTCAACAAAGAATGGTCAGAAAGAAGCTATAGTAGAGGTTAATGTGACCCCAACAAATCTTGCTTCGGGCGCATATATAGTGTTTGCACTGTTTTTACTGGGCGCTATATTTACTTGTGTGGGCGCCAGTTGGGGAATGCGTTGTAAGAGGGATGATAATTAATTTTCGGGTAGCATATCATACTGCATTTGCCCACATCCTGGGGATATAGGCAAATGCGCTTATTATTTGTCGCAATTAAAATCATAGGGAAATACGACGGATACACTATTTTCCGGACCATTTAAAACAACATATCCTGCTTTTAATACACATTGACCAATGGATGAGCCTTGCAAGGTATAACCTGGAGTGGAGTACACGGTTGCACTGATTGTCAGAGGGGCTGGAGAACAAGGTATGTTATCTATAAATTGAGGTCCTTTTCCACCCATTAGGGTAAGTGATTTATTTAACCCCAGCTCATTAGAAGTTACATTAAATGCGACATTTTGATCAAATGGTATTGGTGGTGTAGCCACAGCAACTTGCACTTTACAACTCATATCTCCGTCAGCATAAGCAGGAAGAAAAACGGATAAGTTGATAATAGAAAGAGTGGTCATCATTATTTTTTTCAACATAAAAAACTCCTAATTTTGAATATGATAGGGGGCTATCTAATGAGCTATTAAATTACACAGGCTCTATAGAATGATTTATTGCTTGATGCATACCTGTACGAATGTTGATAACATAAGATAGGTAAAAAATCTACCAATTTAGAAAAAAAGATAATGTATAGGCAATTTTGTGAACACCATTGGGATGGATTTTATTCGATTAATTTATTAAATACATTTTAATTAGAATTTTTTTTGAACTGACTATAGGAGTTAAATTAGAATGGTGATGGTTTGAATAAATAAAGAGAAATAATGACCGCAACCATTCTTAAAAACCGACAGTTTGCCCAGATTGTGCTGATGATCTTTATTGGGATGAGTTGCATGGCTCAAGCCTATGCATTTTTACCTAATCCTAGGCAAACTCACCCGACAGCTTCTTCTGTTCAGGTAAGGCACAATCGGGAAATTATTGTGTTAATACATGGTTTGATGCGTACTTCTCTTAGTATGTGGCCATTAAAAAATTATCTAAAAAGACAAGGGTACGATGTTTATTCCTATAGTTATCCCTCTCCAAAATACAGCATTCAAGAACATGGTATTTATTTAAGTCGATTTATTAAAAATTTATTAGCAAGAAATCCAGGTGTTAAAATTAATTTTGTGACTCATAGTCTTGGCGGAATTATTACCCGCGAGGCGTTATCGAGCTTGTCACAAAAACAATTAAAAAATATAGGGAGCCTCATCATGTTGGCACCACCAAATCAAGGGTCAAAATTAGCAAAACTCTCTACGACGATGTTTCCTATGCTCACTTCTCCAATAAAACCATTGGCTGAATTGAGTTCAGAGCAATCATCCTATGTTCATCATGTGCCTGTCCCAAATATTAAAATAGGAATAATTGCTGGGCGTTATGATGCAAAAGTACCACCTGAGTCTGCTCGTTTGGAAGGTCAAAATGAACCGGTTATTGTTAATTCCAATCATACTTTTATTATGAATAATGCAAAAACAAGACAATTAATTATGAGTTTTTTAAAAAAAGGGTCTTTTGTTGAAGTCGCAGAGCGATAACTCGCATATGTTCGAAATGAAGTCGATCGGTGAATAAGGCATGAACACTACTCTTACGGTTACCAAATTGCCATGGCCTTGTTCAGATCCTCTTCTTCTGGCTCTGCGCCCCAATCATAATCGGTCCCTTCATCATAACCTCGAAATAAAGAACTCAGCGTGCGGATTATAAAAATAACAGGATGAATGGCAATACTGACCAGGCTAAGTGCAGTACCCACTAAGTCATCAACAAGATTTAAAGCGTGGCCTGGTAAACTGGGCCAGGAAAATGGATTTAAAAGACAAAAAGGAGTAATTAACACACGCATTAAGAATGCGGTGAAGTCATATAGAGCGCGAAATATATGGCAGAAAAAGCTGGTAAATGCATCAAGATGAAAACCCAGATTATAATAAGGATAAAACTTAAACTCTGCATAAATTGCAGCAGCCGCTGTGTATGTAGCGTTAAAAAATGTGCTCAGAATGATTCTCCTGAGGGACAACAGAGCGTCATCATATCCCATTTTTTATTTAGGCGCTACTGTTTGGATTCCCACATGAATGAACATTTTTATATATTTAAACAATCAGTTAGCGAGTGAATTTTAAAAACAAATTCGTTTTAAGCAGGGTAAAATGGATTGTTTTATTGTGAGGGGGGAACCTGGCAGAAAAAATATTATTTTACATACTTAATCGAGTTGATAGAGTATTTGTTTTCTCAAAAATGAGTTCCATAATTGATTGACTCAAGAGGTCACGCACACCTTGTTTTTTTTCTGGAGTGATAGCAGTGAATAAATTTTTATACACTTCATGTTCATCGCTAAATGAACTCGTGCAAAAGCCATTGATCTCTCGAAGATGCTCTTGCATGTATGAGATAGTATCTGTATTTTCATCTTTGGGCAGTACACTTTGCAATTCATTTTCAAGCTCTTCAACATTTGCATAGGTTGCTAAAAGTAATAAGGTATCAAACACTTCAAGACGATTTGCTCTCTCGGAAGTATCAGGAGTTTTTTCAAAGATAGCGCGCATATAATCGATAAAGTGTTCTACTTTATTTCTCTCTCGCGTGATTTTTTTCAGCAAACGAGTGTTCATAGTTACTCCTGATCTAATAACGAATTATGTCGCATTAATTATTCACTCTATACATTATAGATGCAAACTGATTTTTAAGTGAATTCAACATTCTTTGTTCTTATCTGTCGGGTTTCGGATTGACAATTAATGATTTTCTCGACGATTAAATCAATTTCTTCATGCAGCAAACATTCTTTCTGAACTGCTTTTAAACTTCCGAGTTGCCCATACAATAAAAGCATTTGCAATAAGGCTTTTTCAGTTTTATTTTCTTCGATTTTATTTTTGACTTGCTCTGGGTCAAGAATTTCCATAACGAGCTGACCATTAGTTTCTTTTTTGACGGATAAACAAGGCAATTTATTTTCACCCTGTACGACAATTTTAAATCCATGATCCATAACTGCGAATAATGAATCAATCTGAAACTCAGGATGTTTTAATCTGTCTAAAAAAAGATGTTGGTCGTTTTGGGCTCTAACATTAACGCGTGCCTTATTGAAAAAAGAAGCTAAATACATCAAGGAACCTTGAGTATGGTTAATTGTAAGTGTCTTTTCTCCATGCGTGTCCACAGTAGCAATCAAAGGAGGAGTCATGCCACGCGGTACATTAGTATTATAAAAAGCAATGGTCGTATTGGGAGCACAACAAGTTAATAAATTGAGGCTTGCTGTTTTATGCATATGAAGCAGGCTGGTGGTGTTAACGTATCGACCTTTATCAGCTGAACCGCTTTCTTCTTGTTTTGCTCTATCATAACAGCGTTTGACAACTTGAGACATATCATCCAAACACGCACAGACTACAATAGAATTATTATTCTTTTCTACTAAAGCTTTTTGTGATGATTTGTAGGTCACGCCATCGACAATAATATTAGGTCTTTTATCTTTTTGGGCTAAAATTCGTTCCTCAACAAGTTCGCTGATTAAATATGCGCTGTCTTGGGTGCGAATAAAGGCCTGCTCTGTTTCTCGTTTTTCAAATTCTTCCGTAAATGGCATAAATATGCCTCGATAATCATCTGTGGCTAAGGATACATAATCCTTTCGTTCTTCCTTTGTGATATATAGATTGGAAATGGAACTTTTACCGCTCGCTGCAGGGCCTAAAAAAACAAAATCACGATTATCAGTCAATGAATAAATTGGTTTTTTCTCAAGTTTATATTTTTGCACAAAACGGTCCAGATTTTGATCCAAAAACTCGGACATTTTTTTATTGACCAGTTGTTTTCGGACCTTATTTTCTTCCATTATCAAAAATGATTTGAATTTGGATTCGTATTCGAGGCTGTCCATGGTTAAGGACGGATGTAATTGTTGTATTCGTTTTTGGGCATTTTTAATACACTGTTGATTTACTTCAGTTTCGTTAAGTGAGTCATGAATAATGGACCAGTTAATCACCAATGAATAGGTTTGGCCTGCATCCATGATGTCATGAAATAATTTTTGAGCGAGTGTGTTTACCTCTTCTGTATCAACTCGGTAATCGGTAATTAATCGCGCAGCGAGATGAAGCATCAATGCTGTTTGCATTCTGGGTACTAACACGTCAGTTAACCATTCTTCATGAGCGATATTAGCGTGTGCTAATTGTTCCTGAATGTCACCTTCCATAAAATGAGGTTGTAATATACGATTGTACGTTTCCTGTAACTGTCTTTCTCGAATGCTCCATCGATTAAAACCTTTCAGTGTTAAAATATGCCTCATATTGAAGTGAGCCAAAGCCGCTTCCCTTACTTCGTTTAATCGCCCAGGAATTAATTTGAACGAACCCTCAGGAAGTTCTAGCTTTTCGTCTGATAATTTAAGGGATGCTACTTCAGGTCTCAACGTTTCTAATTCCAGCAGTTTATGGCCATCACGAGTGTGTCGAGTGATTCTGATGCCGCTGAGTTTTTTTGAAGATGGCTTTAATTGAGCAGATGAAACTGATTCTGATTGATGAGAATGAAGAATCTCAATTAACGGTTTTTTCTTGGGCGAATGGGTTGTTACTGGTTGTTCCTGACTTAACGGAGTTGGTAGTTTCACCAAAGATTTAAAGGTTGAAGATTCATTATGCTTTTCATTATAAAATTTAATCCCCGAGGTAATCACTTCTCGTGTAAATTCACTTACTCCCTGGATTTCTCCATCTAGGTTTCCTGGGATAACATCAAGTATTTCATTATTACGATTATAGAGGATTGTCATGACATAATCATGAGGATCAACATGGGTATAAGCTATTTCACCTAATTTTGTTTTTCCTACTCTTTCTGCAAAAGGTTGTGAATGAAATGATTCTTTTCCTCGAACAATATAGAGAATCTTTACATCATGCATACCACCAAATTTAAGTGCAACATCAAATTTATCCGTAACGGAACGTGTTCCATCAACGCCCGTAGCAGCCAAGGTTACGGCTGCTCCGGAGCGAATTTCATGTTTTTTAATATTATTTTCTTGCCCGGATAATAAGTGACTGTCAGCAGAATACTCGCCAGTTCGGGTCATTTTTTTTGCAAAGAGCACGGTTTCCTCTAGGGAGTCAGTTAAATGACCGCCTCTAAAAACAACAGGTGCTTGTGTCATGTTTAATTTATCATTTTGATAACTCTGTACGGAGTGATAACGATGAACATCTTTTTTGAGATATGATGTAAGTCTCATCTTAAGTTGTTCTCTAAAGACAAGAGGAGCCGGTAGAACGGAACCATCTTTATCTGTTAAAAAAGAATGGTCATTTTTATTTTTTATATCGCGAACTGAAACAAAATTTCTGTCATTAACTAATCCACTAACCAACTCGATTAAATGCAATTTCCAAATTTTATCTTTATCAGAGCTGTCGGCAACATATTGAGTTAACTTCTCATCAGATGAGTTGAAGATGATTTTTTTGATGAAATTCTCAAAATTACCGACTGTTGAAGGTAGATCTTCTCCTGGTTTTAAAAGAGGGGTGCTGTTATAAAGCTTCTTAAGATCTTTTAAATGAACGAGCAAATGATCTATTTTTTCATCTAATTCCTTGTCTTTTGCATTTGGATCATCCTCAAGGCTGGCAATTAGTGCTGTAATTTCTTTCATTAAAGCACCAATCGCCTCGATTTCTTTTTTAAATTCTTCATTTATTTCTGCAGGATTAGTCATTTGTTTTATCCAGGCATCTAATTCCTGGTTATAACGTTGACATGTTCCTGAAACCAAAAGATCTTTTAAGCGATCTAAATTTCCCTGATTTAACCATTGATAAAGATTAAATTTATATCCCTCATCCTTAACCAAATCGACTGCCGGTAAATGAGATAAAAATAAGCTTGAACCGATATCGCTTTCCAGAAAAGCAATTCCCTTATCTCTTAATGCTACAGTACTAAGTGCAATATCTCCTGTATGACCTCTTTGAGATGTGACTTTCAAAAGATCCTGTAGATGACTTTTCAGTTCTTCCTCGGTGGTTTGCTCATTCACCGCAAAAGTGCATTCACGAAAAGGGATTGATGCGGTAATTTCATTCCCAGCGACGTCAACGACTGTATAGCTCAATTCATCTTGGAGTAATGTGACATATAACGTATTTGTTTGCAGTGGTTTTTTGGGAGGCTGTAAACTTAAATCATAGCTAATTGCCTGAAAAAAACTTGATAGCGATTTACTATCGATTTCTACAGGTGCTGCAACATGATTGCTTTTTATCCTGCCTTTATTAAACTCTGTAGCAAGATATTGAGTAAATGACTGAAGAAAAGATTCATATAATGGCTCGTTTGCCAAAAAAGTGACGAACTGATAATAATCATCTTCTTCTGTTATCTTCTTGAAATTAGGGAAGCTCTTGTCTAATTTATTTTGTACATACAAAAATTGAGTAAATACTTCATCAAATTGCTCCAGAGTTATAATTCCAGCTGATTTTAAATTTTCCAGACTAAGCTTTTTAGATTTTTTTGCGGTAATATGTAGCGCTAATTTTTCTACAAAAAGGGAGTAACGTGGATTGTTCTGTAATTTATCAATAGCATTTTGCAAACACTCCTTATGAAATACATCTTCTCCTATACTATGAATTATTTCATTCTGAATATTAATTTTTTGTTTTTGAGCGTCTTGAAGAATAACAAGAGCAACCTCTGGAGCTATATTATCCCATTGGTAAATTATCCCGTCTTTTGTTTGCTGAGAATAGCTGGTAGCAGATAAGCCAAGTGCACTACGTAAAGTACGATGATACTCATATCGAGGTAGATCGCTATCAGTCAAAGAATCAAAGTTTATTCGTTGCTTTGAGTATATTATCGGCATAATTATATCAAAATGTATAAATTATAAGCTATAAATTAGCATAATATTATTAAGATTTTATTAATATAGACCTTTTCGAGCAGGGTTAGCGGTTCAAGGGCAAAAGAAGTTAATAAAAAATGATATATTAGGGACTGTATCTTTATTGGATTGTTAGTAATATCAAATTTGTAATTGTGATATAGAACGTAGCGCAATCAACTGCGTTCAGGCAGCAGCATAGCCTGGCTATGTATAAGCGAGTATTATTTAAATGTACAAATTCCCTTTATAAAAAGGTATCGGATGCATTTATATATTTTCATTAATATCGATTAGCTTTAGCTGTTTTAGTTTTGGAGTTAATTCATTAATACCGTCATGTTCATTACCATTGCCATGTACTAATATTATTCCGCCTTTAGTGATCAGTTGATGTTTCGCTATCCATGCATCTGCGCCTAGAGGTAATAAGCCAAATTGTTTTATTTTCATAATTAACTTTTTATCAGATACCAGTCCTGGAAATCTAAAAAATACAGATGGTATTTGATCTGCCTCTAAGAGATATTGCTCAGTTAATAGAATTTCGTTGTCTTCGTTAATCATCTCAGATAAAAGAAAATTTTTTGTATGGGGTAAATCATCATAATAAGGATGACTAAAAGAATGATTAATCCATGTAATTTTTAACTTGTTATTTTGTTGTAGTGATAATAGATATTTAAATTCTTCTTGATGCATCAGTAACCACAAGCCTGACAAGGAGAGAGCAATTGGAATAGGTTTTCTAGTCGCCATGGCGGCTAATTGATCAAAAAAGTCTTTTTCAAAAAAAACAGAAGATTGACACATGTCTATTGTTAATATGTTGCCCTCAACACCACTTTTAGCATGGGTAATCCCATAATTTTCAATTGTGTATGGTTTCGCGGTATATTTTTGCAGTAATTGATAATAATTTGTTCTTTCAATTTGCCATTGAGCATAATCACCAAGCCGATTATTGTTTTTGCCATCGGTCAGAGAAATTTTAGCAATGGGAACAACGCTGGTTGCTAAATTATTTGTGTTAACAATTAGAAACGAAGGTACGTTATTTCTCTTAAATACACGTATTGCAATCGAGAGAGTACCATCTTGCGTGTAAACTGGTACATAAGTACGTTGATAATCACTGACAGTAATATTTGTTGTAGCGTTTGCCGATGTGGCGAGAAAAACTAATATAAATAGAATAAAACGATACATTAATAAACCTGTGAAAGATTGTGGCTTTAGCGTAACTTCGAATCGTATTAATTGAATTATATCCGTAGATTGCTGTGGCAGGGAAGCGTTGTAGTGAGGCAGTAATCACTAACCCCTAACCAGCAATACCGGAGTTTTAGATATTCGTATGAGTTCCTCTGCAATACTGCCGGTAAGTATATGATGAATGCCACGGCGACCATGAGTACCAATCACAATTAAGTTAGCAGATAATGCCGTTGCTTCATCAACAAGTTTTTCGGCAACTTGTGCTTTAGAAGGAGTTAATTCGGTGAGTTTCATTTCAAACTCTACTTTCGAACGACTGAGAATTTTTTTCATTGAGTTTAGAACTTCCTGTCCTTGTTTTCTTGTTAGCTCAACAAATGATTCACGATCGACATCTCCTTCATACAGTGTATCAATGATATGAATTACACATAGCTTGGAGTTTTGATTCTTCGCGAGTTTGATGGCTTCTTTTAGTGCTAGAGTGGACGCTTTACATTCATCAACTGCTACCATAATTTTTTTGTACATAAATAAGACTTCCTTGCCTGTATTATATATTTAATAATACATTAGCTTTGCTTGCTTGCAATAATTCCTGCTGGATATCTTTGGCTTTAATTAATTATTTTGCAAATATTGTGCTCGATTGGATCAGAGGTTTGTTGTAATGTGATGAGGATTAGTGATTTTTTATGGGATTTGAACGCGTTTTAGGAACCTTTATTGATCTATTATGGTTTGTTTATGACATCTATATATGACTTTACCTGTAGCAATCTCGATGATTTCTCCTTCAGCTCCTGAATGTTCCAAATCACATTTTTCAGTCAAAAGTATCATTAATGACTCAATATTTGATCCAGTTGTTGAAGAAATAATTTTTTCCTCTATTTTAATTCTGGCTTCATAAGGATCCTTCTCTTTAGCTGAGTTCATATCCTTTACCTCCAATTTTATACTCCACTATATACATTATAGTGCAAACTTGTTGAGGACTTACGAAAAAACCAATCTCTTTATTAAAAAGTATTCTTAATTCGGTCATTTAGTTTAACTCGTTCATTAAATCATTATTTGGATAGATCTTGGGGGCGCAAGTCGTGTTCTTTTTTAAATGGGTATAAAAGAATAACAAAATCGAAGTTAAAATTGATTTATGCTATCGAAGTAGTTTAGCCAATAAATGAAGCGATAACAGGGGGTAAATCAATTTTGATTTTTCCTCCCCATGCGAGCCTTAGCGCATTGATAATAGCAAGCCCATCAATTAGCTCTTGAAGAATTGCGCCGGCGACTGGAGTAATAAAGCCAGTAGCAGCGAAGCCCATCCCTATGATACTGAGTAGCATTCCGCCAATGGCACTTTGTAAGGCAATCTTTCGGACATTCAAGCTCAGATGAATCAATTCATCCACTTTTTCCAACGTATTTTCCATGATTACGGCGCCTGCTGCTTCAGAAGTTATATTACTGTATTGACCAAAGGCAATCCCTACGGTTGCTGCTGTAAGTGCGGGCGCGTCATTTATACCATCACCCATAAAAACTGTAGGTGCTTTTTTCCTTTCTTCTCGAACAATGGCAAGTTTTTGTTCAGGACTTTGTGAGGCACGAATTTCTTTCAGGTCTAACTGAGACGCTAAATATTGTACTTCGGATTCCCGATCACCAGAGACAACCATTATTTTTTTAAATTGATGTGAAGGGGTTAAGTGACTGATAAAGGATTTCCCTTCTTTTCGGGGAGCATCATGAAAAATTAATGAGGCCACAAATTGTTCATCGTAGAGGACAAGACACTCTAATCCTGGGGACTCTGGCGGAAGTTCATTTGCAGATTGAGGCTGATTGAGTAGAAATTTATTGCGACTGGTAACATAAATTTTGTGATTTGCTATGACTCCGGTTAAACCTTGTCCTGGTTTTTCGGAAACATGGGAGGCTTCAAGCAATTCTAAATGGTGCTCTTGAGCTGCTTTAAGAATTGCGGGAGCCAGCGGATGTTTTGAATAACGTTCAAGACTTGCTATGGATTGTAAAATGATTTCTGGGGTCAGGTTTGTATTTTTGGCGAGATGAATTTCTGATAATGTAGGTTTACCATAAGTCAGAGTGCCGGTTTTATCAAAAATTGCAGTTTGGCATGTAGGCAATCGTTCAAGAACGGTGGGATCGCGAATAATAATACTTTGTTTTGCTGCCATGGAAATGGCGCTGATCAATGTAATAGGAATTGCAATCAGTAAAGGACAGGGAGTTGCGATGACAACCACAGCAAGAAAACGCATTGCCTCTCCAGTGAGGTACCAGGCAGTAAATGCAAAAATCAAGGCTAAAGGAGCAAAAATTGCACCAATTTGATCCCCTAATCGTCGTAAAGAAGGTCTTTTTTGCTCTGCTTCCTTAAGCACCTCGACGATCGCTGCATAACGTGAATCAGAAGGTAATCTTGTTGCTTGAATGGTCAAAGGGGATTGCCCATTGATTGCACCGGAAATTACAGCAGTTCCCGGAGCTTTTGATATCATATACGGTTCACCAGTCAGATAGGATTCATCCATAACCCCATGCCCCTCGACAACATTACCATCGACAGGACAGATTTCATAAGGAAAAATCACTATATTATCGTCAACACGAATATCAGCTAATGTGATGTCTTCAATCTGGTCTTTTATTTTTCGATGCGCTTTGGTAGGCATACGCTCAGCAAGAGCCATCAAA
The DNA here is from genome assembly GCF_900156395.1 of Fluoribacter gormanii. GTDB lineage: Bacteria > Pseudomonadota > Gammaproteobacteria > Legionellales > Legionellaceae > Legionella > Legionella gormanii. The sequence continues at coordinate 53,384 of NZ_FTNL01000008.1, forward strand.
ACAGAGGAGGCTTTACGCATCGCATATTGCTCTAATGTTTGTCCGCCCGCCAACATCAGAATAATGAGCACAACAGTCAGGTATTCATGAAGAAAAGTTCCGGTGATTAATGCAATAGCAGCCAAGGAGTCAGCCCCTAAGTTTCCCCGAATCAATTTGAATGCAATTTGTAGAAACAAAGGGACTCCACCCAGGAGCATAATAATCAATAAAGGGATTTCTGCTCGAGGGAAATCCATTATTTTCATCATGACGTATAGAAAAATTGCAATCAGTGACAGGAAAACCAAAATCATTTTCCATTTTGAAGCCATAGGGGAAGTGAAACGGTCCATCGATCTTGATTTTGAAATTATATATTTCAAATCATAGTTAATGGAAAGCAATGATTCAAGTCTTATAGTCTTGCAGCCTGGGTTGCGTTGCACCCAGGCTACAGGATTAATTACATTGGTTTTTGTAAGCAGCAACTAGACTGTTTGGATTAGAAACGGGTAAGTCTGTATCAGCACTCCACATAATGGCTCCTTTAAGTTGTTTGCTCTTAATAAATCGACATACGGCTTTAACTACCTCTGGAGATTGGTAGCCAACAAATTGTTTGGCTGCTGAATTGTAGAGGTACGAACCAGTAATGAAAGGAGTATTGTTATCATCCAAGGCATTTATATGAAAAATCTTGTAATTCAGCTGTTTCACCAATTTATCTATGGCCTTATAAGGTAATAGACCATCTTGTATTGAATATTCAGGGGCAAAATGACTTGCACCAGTCCAAGGTTGTTCAAGACCAGGAAGTGCAGGATTTTCACCAGTATCTACCCCAGAAAAACCTCGACCATAGGCTGCTAAACCAACTTGTAATTTTTCCTTGGGCATTCCATATGCGAGAACTTGTTCTGTAATGGAGTCCGTTGCATAGTTAATCACAAACTCATCTTTACGGCTGGTGTCCGGTTGCTTTAAATAAGCATGAACGGCGGTATAGGGATCACTGCTTTGTGACCATGGACCATGTAAGTCATAAGTCATCAAATTAATACTATCAGCGTAATTTGCGATTTGTTTAAACCAACCACCATCAACTGATTGATTGATTTTTTGCAAATAATCTTTATTTACTGTGATTGTTACTGAGATATATGCATCTTTTCTTAAAGTTTGACGGCTGGCTTTCACTAAATCAAAAAGATGTTTGTAGTCAGCCAGGGTATTTGCATCCGGAGGTAACTGACCGCCCGTTTGTAGATCAATAGGTGGTTCGAAATCATAATCAATTCCCTTTAAATTTTTAAAATGATCCATCCATGATTTGAATTGATTCAGGAATTTGTTTTGATTGGCGAAGATGGCTGCAAATGTGGCCGTGCTGATCCCTTTATTATCTGTTGTATTTGCTCCACCAATGGCAATAATACGTTTTGCGGTATATTTATTAGAATGAATAAAGGCGCCAAAGCTATTGAGTTGCCCTACACCTTTTTGATCCGAGTAATTGAATAATTCTTTTTGACCGGTATTGCCATTCATTTGCACCGAAGCACAAGCGCCTTGGTTCGCAGCGCAAAAATTAAGGAAATCTTTAGTTTCTGGAGGCAGGGGAGATATCCAAGAGCCTTCCAGAGGTAATTCACCCCAGAGATCAGCAAAATGCATTAAACCATCCCAGCTGGAGGGTATTTGGTATTGAGCCTGATTAGGATCTTTACTATTCCATACTTGTAAAAAACTCCAGGCGATGACATCAGCCTTATTAAATTGAGCGACCATTTCTGGATTGGAAACATAAGCTAATTGCCCATAAGGTCGACCAATTTTATAGGCGCCATCGTATTCATAAGGGTTTTGTCCATACATTGACCAATTGGTGGTGTATAAGGTTAATGCTGCATTTGCTAATGTGGGAATTAGAAACGCAGTAAGAGTGGTTATTCGCATAACGTTCTTTAAAAAAGTCATTATGATCCTCCAAAATAGATAGGGAGTTAAATTTTAATCCTTATGGTTAACAAACAACCACTGTCAATTATGACAGGGGGATCATAATGTTAATAATTGATATTCTAATGCTTTGGCCAAAGATTGATATTTATTTTTGGTTCCTAATTTTTTATTGATTTTTTGAATATGGAAATTAATAGTTCGTTCACTGAGCTCAAGCCGTTGTGACATCTTTTTAACTGAATACTGTTCCGCAATCAACAATAAGCATTGAATTTCACGTTGGGTTAAATGAAAAGCTTCATTTTCGCTCACCTGATCTAAAAGATGAGGTTGGATGTAATGATAATAGTGATGTGCTGCAACAAAGAGTTCATATTGGACTCGGTTTTCTTGCAAGTTACATTGTTGATTTTGCATTTGCACGAGTAACAGGATTGCAAAATTATTATGCGGACCATGAATAGGAATTGATAGACCTGATTTCGCACCAAACGCAATAGAGTCTTCTCGCATTTTTCGCTCTGATTCACTTGTTGCTTGCGCTAATTGTTGTTTTAAATCCCAATAAATCGGCAAATGATTGTTATAAACAAAATTCAGTGTACTATCGATATTATGGTATTGCTCCGCAAGATAATGTTGATGCCAGGATTTGAAATTGGCAGAACACATATCATATTTTAAGCGATTCGCTGAATTTGGATGATAGGCATAATAAGTGAACGAAAATGTAGTAATCCCTTTTTTGTTTAAATAAGAACTCAGCGCATGGTCACAATCAGTGAGTGAGGAGGCTTGTACCAATTCATTTTCTAATGTTATGAGCAAATTAATCATACTTATTCATCGTTCTGCGGGTTATAACGAGGAGTGACGTATTTGCTGCAAAAATATAAAGGAAAAAACCTGAGTAACCCAGTTTTTGCTCCATCCAGCCACTAATTGCGCCAAAAAATACATAACTTGAAGCCATGATTGAAGTACATACAGTATACATGGACATCGGATAATTACTTCTATTGGCAATTATTAAGAGATAGCCCATGTAAGTTCCATTCGCTAATCCCACCGTAGATTGATTCAATAAAATGACCAGGTAGAGTAGAACGTCGCGTGCATGGAAAAAGGGAAATAAAAGGTAAAGCAAATGACCTAGAAGCAAAAATAAAGTCACATTTTTTAGACACTTTTCGAAGCTATAACGCGTAATCAGCCAGCCTGAAACAAAAATACCCAGCATCAGAAAAATACCACCAATTATTCCATAGAGCTGTCCAACCTGTGATAAATTGAGTCCTAATCCTCCTTTATCTAGTAAAAATAAAGGAATAATTTTTTGCATTTGCGCTTCAGAAAAATTGTATATAAAGATAAAGAATAATATTGGATAGATTTGAGTATCAAAAAGAAGTGTTTTAAAAATATCGTAATAATTCAGATCAATCGATTCTGCTTTGGTTTGGTGTTCTGGGATTTTGGCTTTATGATAAAAAGTGAGTGAAAATGATATAACAGATAAGCTAAAGAAAAATATTTGCCACACATTAAGTTCATAATAAACGGCTAAACTGCCAATAAAAGCCAATAAGCCTCCTTTAATGATTAACCGACCCATTTGATAAAAAAAGCTGCGTAACGCGACATATTTTTTTTGTTCTTCATTATTTAAATTAAGTAAATAAATACCGTCAGAAACGATATCATGAAGTGAAGAAATGAAAGCAAGACCTGCAAAACCTACTGAACTAATCACAAGAAAATAGGAATTCTCGACACAAAATGCCAATAGGATAAAAATCAGAGTTACGATGGCTTGAGCATAAAGGGTTAATTTTTTTTTCGTAGCCAGATGTTCGAGGAAAGGAGCAAAAAGAGGCTTAATTGTCCATGGCAGCATGAATAAACTGGTTAAAAATGCAGCCTGTGTATTGCTCATTCCATATTGTTGATACACTATGGTCGCGATCAAGGTGACAACCACGTAGGGCATGCTCTGAAAAAAATAGAGACTGGCTATCCATTTATAATTCTTTGGAGATGCTAAGGAGCGCACATATTAACTCCAGATCGATTGTTGATCACATTGTAACATAACAGCTCATCAATAAAAAATGGGGGCGGATTAACTGTCTTGTCGACAGATTTCCTTTATTTCTAAAAGCAAGAAATTGAATTTCTGTAGTTATGAGGGCTCTATTTGGTATTCCAATTCAGTACAACCTTCCAATTCTTCTTGCATTTTAGAAATATAGGCATCAAGAGATTGGTCTTGCTCTTCAGCATCTTGAGTTATTATGTTTCTGATTCGTTCCGCAATAAATAACATATCTTGAGGACAAACAGTCTTGGTTTTGTATTTGAAAAAGATATTATCATTAATATATGAGACCATTTCTTGCATGTTTGCCGGGACTTTTACCTCGACTATGGGGTTAGCGGAATATAACTCAAGATAGATGATCTCTTTTTCTAAGTTAGAAACAACGGGATCAAGCAGTCGTGCTAATTTTCGTAGATGTTCTGATAGATTGGTTTTTGAGGACTTGGTGTCCATCAACCATGCGGCGAGAGAAAAAGCATTATCTTCCATCGCATAAGCTACGTTTGATTGATACACATATCCCCAAACTCCTTGAGATGTTTTTTCACAAGCCAACATGACATAGGAATGTCCTGGTATATCAATGCGAACAACTTTAGGCAAGTCGTTTTCAAGCGCTTCGCCAAGACTCGCAAAAGCGAGCGTTTCCTTTCTGGAAGAAATCATCGCATCTCCGGTCATCAAAGTACAAAATGCATTTGCAATATCACCACATCCAACCGGTGAAAAAATAGCTTGCTCAATAGAAATATTGAGTAGATTATTTTTTTTCATTGTTAAGAGAATTTTGACTGTGGATTCTAAGTCTACACCGCAAATCGCCAAATAGAGTCTCGCATCCGCTGTACTATTAAATCGTTTCGCATAAGCCCTCAATACAAGTTTTCGAAATGTGGAATCAAAGTTATCTATTGAATGGTCGTTAGAAGAAGCGAAAAAAGCAGACTTGCTTTGCATGAAAATGGAATGAAGTTATATATTGTTATATAATATTGCAACTTTTTGTTATTTGTGGCAAGAATTTTAATTAATTAAATATTTATTATGCTTAAATCGAACAATTATAAATTTTTTATCGAAGTCAATACATTTAAGATCCATGTTCAAACGATACTAAATCGTCTAAGACCACAAAAGGATTCTAATATAGTTAATGCAATTAAGCGTATCATTGAGGGAAAATCGCATGATTCCCTACTTGAAGAAGTCATAACTTTAGATTCTCTTTTGAATCACCCTGAGCAGTATATTAAGAATATAGATAATGAGACTAAGAAAAATATTCACGAAGCAATTAGGGAAATTCTAGAGGTTTTTATCGATGAACTTGTCGATGAAGCGATTTCCTCCAAGTCTATGCCTCAAATTTGAGAGCGATCGAGTGCTATATAGGCTTGCATCGATTGTGTTCTATTTTTTAATTATGTTCCTCGTCTTCTTCAATCCAACAATCACTAGGGCCACCAGGCGGTGTTGGACGTCTTGGCATTGGAGTGGGATGAAATTTTGTTCCTTTTTCATTTCCTGCAAAGCGAGTTGTTTCATTTTTCCGATGAATCGTGATCGTTCTGTTTAAGGTATCCATCAGGTTTTGTTCCTTAAATAAAAATAAGAGATCACTATCGTGTAGTGTTTCATCTGATTCGCATTTGCCAACCATAAACAAATTCGCATCATCTTTATCATTAAAGTTAGCAATCTTTTTCTTTTCCGGCTCATTCTCTGTTTTAATCATTACGTAGAATGAGAGCTGAACGAAATTAAGATCGCCATTTCCTTCTGCATATTTTGCATGGGAAACAGAGATATTTTCCCTATTGAATTCTTTTAATAAATCTGAATCGTCATAAAGCCTAAAAATAATTTTTTGTTTTTCCAGCTCTGTGTGGGCTAATTTTTTTGCAATAAACAGGTGAGAATCATTTAAGTAACTAAACTCAGCAATTACGTTTTCTTCACCTCGTGCAAATTGCTCGGTAATTATATATCGCATAACTCAATGAATCGGTGTTGAAATTTATTTTTAAACAAACCAGTGAAAAAATAACCATCAAAAATAAATCACATTGTTCAATTATTGTACTATACTAGTCTAAAGTTTGTAAAGTGATTTCTTGGCTAAGTATATATTTTTTATTTATGGAAGGGGAGTGCGAATTCTCACGCTCGAGGATAGGAAAAATAGTTAAATTGAAAAAGTTTGTTTAGGTGTCTTATGAAAAAAATAGATTTGATTGTTGTAAAGCCCGCCCACTTGAGTAGTAAGCAAAAATCCGACTATGTAACCCTTCATCAAGAGTATTTATTTTTAGACAAAGAGACTTTGCTTGAATATTTGGCTCCAAGAGATTACGTACTTCTCTTTTACGATAAGAAAACAAAAAAACTAGTTTCAACCATAGGTGTTTCTATAATACATCTTAAAAAAGATGTTTTGGTTTATTTTGGAAACGTGGTTGTTGAGACATCTTATAAGCATTCGGGTATTATTTCATATGCCATGACAAAACACATTTTAAAATTATTTTTATTGTATCCCTTTAAGAATAAATACTGTTGTGGTTTAGCTTCATCATCGGGTACTTTGGAATACTCTCTTAAATACCCCCCCTCATGGCCAAGCCCCAAAGAAAAGACACCACCTAATATCGTTCAATTGATGCTTGATGTATTACAAAAATTAAATATTGATAAATATCGAGTTGAAAATGGTAATGTAATTACCTATAACTTATCTGAAAAAATAAACTCTACCTTTCATAGAAAAGGACATTCTTCTACTAGGATGGACAAGTATTTCAATAAAATTAATCCTCATTCTGAACACGGGGAGCAAGTTTTTTTCCTGAATCCAATTACGATGAAAAATACAGTAAATCTTGCAGTTCGTGGATTTCATAACCATTTGATAAAACACCCTAAACTTTATCATAAAATTATGAAATGTAAGGCTACTAAACCTGTTTATACAATTGTTCTTTTAACGATAACGATGATAAAACTCAAATTCATTAAATAAAAAAAGAAATTATAATTTAAAAAGATGATTTAATTCTAAAATGACAAGGAACTAATTATGAGGCACGAGCAGTTTGATTATCTAAACGCTTTTACTCGTAACATCGGTTGGCTTACTGAAGAAGAGCAAATTTTTCTTAGAACAAAAAAAGTTGCGATCGCAGGGCTTGGCGGAGTGGGCGGAATTCATTTACTTACGCTGGTTCGCCTAGGTATAGAACAATTCCATCTTGCAGAAATGGATACTTTTGAAATACAAAATTTTAACAGACAAGTTGGAGCCACCTTAAGTTCTCTTCATCAACCCAAAATTGATGTACTTATCCAAATGGCCAAAAATATTAACCCGAATGTCGAAATTTCCTGTTTTAATGAAGGAATAAATCAACATAATATCAACGAATTTCTATCCGGAGTGGATCTATATGTAGATGGCTTGGATTTTTTTGTTTTAGATATAAGAGCCCAGGTATTTAAGCGAGCTTATGAAATGAATATTCCGGCAATTACTGCGGGTCCTATAGGGATGGGAACTTGTTATTTGGTCATGATGCCAGGTCAAATGACGTTTGAACAGTACTTTCAATTTAATGGATACAATCCTGAAGAACTTCCTGTTCGTTTTTTGGTTGGATTAAACCCTAAGTTATTTAATCGACACTATTTAGTTGATCCAAGCCGAGTTAATTTTGATTTAGAAAAGGGACCATCAACCATGATTGCCTGTCAATTATGTGCGGGGGTGATGGGCGCTGAAGCTTTAAAAATCTTACTTCATCGTGGTCCTATTTATGCATTGCCAAGATATCATGTATTTGACCCCTATTTATGCAAGCATCGTATAGGATGGATGCCTTGGGGAAATCGACATCCAGTTCAAAGATTTAAAATTTTTCTAATGAAAAAACGCTTAAATTCATCAAGCCAAGAAAAGGATGATTTGTTACCGGAGCATGCGACAACAATTGAGAAAATTTTAGAACTTGCTCGATGGGCCCCTAGTGGTGATAATTCACAGCCATGGCGATTTACACTTGTTAATTCTTCGCAAATTAGAGTGGTAATTACCAATGAAACGCCAACGAATTGCTATGATTTTGGAGGGATACCCACTTTAATTTCAGGTGGATTCTTACTAGAGACATTAAAAATTGCTGCGAGTTTATTTGGTTTGGAGATTGATTACCAATATGAATCTCACTCAAGTACGCAACATCAAATTTTAGTTACTTTTAAAAAGAAACTTAAATTAAAACCAGATCCATTAGCTTATTGCATCAAAATAAGATCGGTGGAACGAGGTAATTATAAACGATTAAAATTAGCTGATCATGTAAAGGGACTCTTAGCCGAATCAATAGGAAATGAGTTTGACATTATATGGCTGGAATCGATTTCAGAGAAAATCGCCATAGCAAAGCTCACTATGTTGGCTACAAAGTTACGAATGACTATGCCAGAACTATTTGCTATCCACCAACACGTATTTTCACCACAAAATCAAGCCAATCAAGGTATACCCATAGCCGCTACTGGTATTAATCCCTTAACTCAGATGATCATGAAATGGGCACTTAAATCATGGTCTCGAATAACGACTCTAAATAAATTAGGTGCAATACAAACCAATCAATTGGAATTAGATCTTCTTCCAAGCTTATTCTGTGGTGCTCATTTTTTTCTTATTCCAAAAAGCTCAATTAGCGGAGATGAGTACTATCTTAAAGTAGGTGCTGCCATGCAACGGTTTTGGTTAACCGTAACCCAATTAGGTTTAGTCATGCAGCCTAATTTTGCACCGCTTATGTTCCAATATTATGCTGATGCTCAAATCCAATTTTCACAGTTAAAATCCTCTCAGGATATAGCGCTTAATATATCTAAAAAGCTACAGGCACTTTCTCATGAAAATCCCATATTATTTCTTGGTCGAATCGGATATCCTCAGCAAAAAAAAACCAAACTGCGCTCCCTTAGAAAATCTCTTGGAGAACTTTTTATCAAAGATACCCCATGAAAATGTAAGGAACTTTTAAAGTTACTCATGTTTAATTATTTGCACACAACGTGTTCCATCTTCGCCAACGACAACACCATGAATTTCAGTTGCAAAACCTGGTAGTGCTTTTCCTATGTCATCTAACATGAGTAAAAATTCGAGAATTAATTCACAATCATCTGTGATTTGTTCCCCGGGCATAATTAAGGGAATACCAGGAGGATAGGGTAAGATCATTACAGCAGAAATTTTATCTTTTAATTGTGCTAGAGGTATAAGCTGTGTTTCTTGCCGAATAAGTTTTTGATAGGCTTGATGAGGCGTCATGACTACTTTAGGTAGCTTGTCAAAAGCATGGTACATCACTTTTGGCAAATTATGTTTTTGCATCAAATTATGAAGCGTTCTAGCCAAGGTTTGGATGGACATTTTTTCATAAAATTCAGGATGTTCTTGATGCAGTTGAGGGATTACGATTTTAACAGGAGCATTTTCATCATAAAGCTGTTTAAATTTATTTAAAGCTGCCAATAAAGCCATTGATTTGGCTCGAGTAATGCCCAAACTAAATAAAAACAGCATGGAGTATGGCCCTGTTTTCTCAACAATGATTCCATGGGATGCTAGAAATTTTTCTGCAATAGTAGCTGGAATACCCCATTCATCTAATTCATCATTCTTAATGCCTGGTAAAAGAATGGTTACCTTGACCGGATCCAGAAATAAATGATCTTCGTCTACTTCCTGAAAACCATGCCATTTTTCGTTGGGTTTTAAAGGAAAGCAGGATGATTTGCTTTCTAATGCAGGTTGCCATACATCAAAAAACCAATCAGAACTTTGTTTTTTCAAGCGCTTTATTTCTGTTCGAAAATCCAAGGCCAAGTCAATTGCTTCATTAATTAAATCATACCCCTGATTTCCTGCCATCATTGCAGCCGAAACTTCACAACTGGAAACAAGAGGATAGAAAGGCGATGTGCTCATATGCATCATGTAATTGGTATTAAGAATGTGTTCATTGAAATTGCCTTTAACATGGATCATGGAAGATTGACTAAAGGCGGCCAATAACTTATGGGTTGATTGAGTTTCAAAAATAACTTGATCTTTTTGGGGAGTTAAACTGAGTCCGAATTTTTCAGCATAAATAGGATGAAAATTAGTATATGGAACCCAGGCACTATCAAAATGTAAATGTTTTACCTTGAGCTCATTTTGAAGATTTTCAACCTTATATAGTATGCCATCATAAGTTGAGTTCGTTATGACTGCATACGTAGGCCAAGCAACCGCTTCGGGATGCGCCACAATTTTGTCGTGGATAGCTTGTTCTGTATATTCCGATTTGGGGATTCCCCCCAGTATCCCATAAGTATTTCGTGTAGGCTTCAAATAAATGGGGATGACATCAACCATCATTAAAAATTGGGCGATTGATTTATGGCAGTTTCGATCAATAATTACGCTATCCCCGGAAGTTGCAGAATACATGCCCACTATTTTATTGGATGTAGATGTTCCGTTGGTCACAATTAATGAACGATCGCTTTTAAATACATTAGCTATAAACTGCTCGGCGTCGCGTTGAGGGCCAGAGTGGTCCAATAAGCTTCCAAGTTCTTCTATTGAAACTGAAAGATCGGCGTGAAAAATATTTTTACCAAAAAAGTCATAAAATGCGGCACTGGTTGGATTTTTTTGAAATGCGGTTCCACCTAAATGTCCTGGAGTACAAAATGCATAATTCAATTCCTGAACATAATGCATGAGCGCTTTGGTAAAAGGAGGTAAAATTGCGTGTTGGTATTTTTCAATAGCAAGCAATATGCGTTTAAAATCATCATGGGCTAAATTAGCATCATATTGTAAAAAATCCAAAGTAAGATCAAAGTCGCCTAGATTGATGTCAATAGAGGCATGTTTATTGGCCATGGCAAAAACAGGTAATAATTTATTATGACTCGAAAAATGATGTAAATCATCAAATCCAAAATCATCCCAATCATAAAGAACAGTAACAATTCGAGGATTTAAGCTGCTCACATCATAGGCATCCCTTAATGAGGTGCATACGGTAAGCTCATAATTTCTTTTTGTTAAAAAATCTTCCAGCATACTGATAAAATGCTTTTTGTATTGTTCTATTTCTTGTGCATACACAATAAGAATATGATTCATTGGTTGTCCTTGACCTCAATTGGCGCTTTAAAATGTACTTTAGCCTATTCGCTTTAAATGGTATATTTTTTATGATCATTTAAAAACATTTTGATAAATGTCAGGAGTAATATGCCTCATATAAAAGTGAATGATATTTCCATGTATTATGAGATGCATGGCAAGGGAGAGCCTATTGTTTTTATTGCTGGATTTAGTGTGGATCATGTAGCCTGGTTTGAGGTTGTTGAACGTTTTAAAGATAAATACCAGGTTATTTTATTCGACAATCGAGGTGTTGGGCAGACTGATGTCCCTGATGGACCTTATTCTATAGAACAAATGACCGATGATGTTGCTGCTTTATGCTCGGCACTTGGTGTTCCTCAGGCTCATTTTGTTGGCAATTCAATGGGGGGCTTCATCCTGCAAAGCTTGGCTTATCGCTATCCCGAATTGGTTAAATCTGCAGTAATTAGTCATTCGGCAGCAAGATTACATAACGTCTTTCATATTTACCTCGATGCGCAATTGGAGCTACTCAAAGCCTATGCCCCACTTAAGTCATTGCTTAAAGCGTCATGCAGTTGGGTTTATTCATATCATTTTCTTGCACAGCCCGGTGTGCTTGAGAAAATAATCCAGCTTGGCTTTGAATATCCTTTTCCATTTACTGTAAAAGGATATGAAGGACAATATGCGGCGCTTAGGCATTTTGACTCAAGGAACTGGATTAACAAAATCAAAGTACCAGTGCTTGTATTAAGTTCAGATCAAGATTTAATTTTCAGTGAAAAAGACACGAAATCGCTTGCCGATCAGATCCCTAAAGCACGTTATTATTGCTTTATGGAGTGCGGGCATCTACCACAAGTGGAATATCCTGAGCAATTCACTAAAATAGTATGCGAGTTTATTGAAAGTTTATAAACTTTCTAAATTAGCGCAGTGGGGGAGTGCTTTTATTCAAGTCTACGAACCTGAGTTCGCTACGCTGAACTCGGGCTACACTAAATCTATTCAGAATCAGCATGTGTTTTAGTAAAGTCATGAATTTCTGGAATAATAATATTACGGAATTTTTTGCCATTGAATAATCCATAATGCCCCACTCCTTCGGCAAGAAAATATTTTTTCATGGAGTCAGGTAAATTTTTACATAAACTAAGAACCGATTTTGTTTGTCCTACTCCAGTAATATCATCTCGCTCACCTTCTATTGCCAGAATAGATGTGTTTTTTATATCCTGCAAGCGTACATTATGACCACGTGATTTGTAACGACCCGTTGTTAACAGTTTTTCTTGAAATACGGTGTTTATTGTTTGCATGTAAAACTCAGCAGTCAGATCCATGGTTGAAAAATATTCAAGGTAAAATTTTATTATCTTGAAGGCGGCCTCTTTTTGATTGTCGGCATAGCGATCAACTGCTTTTTGCAAAGATTCCACATGACGCTGAAAATTCATACTCATAAAGCCTGCAAGTTGCATAAAACCAGGATATACAAGCCGCATGGCACCTGGAAAACGAGAAGGGACAATTGAGATCACATTTTGTTGGAACCAGTCATCTCCTCGTGAGGCTGCTAATTCATTTACCGAAGTGGGGGATTGATTCGTATCGATTGGTCCTCCAAGCAATATTGCTGTGCGAGGAAGATTGGGTGAATTATTAGTAGACATAAGCGCAACGGCAGCTAAAACAGGAACAGTTGGCTGGCAAACTGCCATAACGTTTAAATTAGGTGCGAGTAAATTGAAATAAGAGATAATGTAATCAATAAAATCATCTAAATCAAATGAGCCTTCAATCAAGGGTACATCGCGAGCGTTCTTCCAGTCCGTAATATAGACATCGTATAAAGGAAGTAAATTTCTAACCGTGTCCCGTAACAAGGTTGCATAGTGGCCTGACATGGGCGCTACTACGAGTAATTTTGGCAAATTCAAATGTTCACCATTTACTTTTTTAAAGCGGATCAGGTTGCAAAAACTTTTTTTATCTATAAGTTCTTCTTGAATATCGTAATACTCATCTTTAATTTTGACTTCATTAATATCAAATTTGGGTTTGTCATAAACATTTGTAATTATGTGAAAAATATAGGAATAGCCAGATAGCCTGCGAAAATGGCCTGAAGTTGTTTCCAGCATTTTTTTTAATGCATTTTGCTCATCAGCTGAGATATAAGGAATGTTTACGGGTAAATTAATATTGTCAGAAATTCTGCGCAGACGTTTTGCTACATTGTCAAAATAATCTGAGTATGGTTGAAGTAAACGCATATTAAAATCATAGATATTGTAAAGATAACGATTATCAAGAGGATTAAAAAACATTTACGTGCCTCGCATATTTTAGGACGATGCAAACAGGATGGTGCATCGCAATACTAAATTAATATACACAAAATTATAAAATAGCAAATTCCTAACACTGAGAATAATAATAACAGTCTCTGATTTCTTCATGAATTGCAGTTGCAGGTATTCCTGCTTTAAATTGCGCGATGAGCATTTGGGTACTGGTAAGACGTTGTTGCAGAAGAGTCACCAGATTATGTGAGTTTTTTTCCGGTTGACCATAAAACTCAGCATTCAAGTGGGTTTTCAATTCATTGGCTTGTAAGGAGGAGTCTAAAGTGAATGCGTCATATGAGCGCATTAAAGCCTCTTCCAATAAATGAGGATTTTGAGCCATATTTTTTTCTGCGGCAGTAATTGCCTGACAAAAGCCATCGAGCATGGAGCGGCTAATTATATCCTCCCCGGACATATTGAATAAATCAGAAATGATTGTATGAGGTAAAAGAGGACCAACCAATTTATCAAAGGGTAGGGCATAACCATGGCGATAATGATCACGATAATTCTGCCCAAAAAATGAGTAACTGATTTTCGTCTTCGGAGAAAAACTGGGATCATCCAATGCCAGTGTATCTGCGTGACGACCTTTATAACTCAAAATACCTGCACAACCAAAATCAACAATTGCCGCTCGTTTGGTACCATCACTTTCCACACAATAACCAGAGTTGAGTAGTTTGGAATTTAATAAATCCCATAAATTAAAAACTAAAGCCACTGCATACAATTGGCCGAGAATTTTTGCTTCTTCTATGGTGAGTGATAGATTGGTCCGCTTAGGTAAGTATTCCCGTTCAAATAATGGGTCTGTTTTGACTGCTTCTTTCTGTGATAAAAACTCAGAAAAACCATTTATAAATTTGGAGATGACACCAATTGCTCCATCCTTATCAATATGCAGATGGTTTTCCGGGACGACTAAAATACCCTCAAACATTTTTTTTGCCATGTGGGGAATCAATATCTCCAGGAAAGCCCCTTCGAGTTTGATTGAGAAAATATGCTCCATGGTATTAAAGGAAGGATTGTTTAGCTCTTCATGAGAAAGATATCCTTGGAACACATCGTTTACAGTTAAGGTATCCGGTTTTTTTATCAGATAATAAGCGCCAGATTGGTCAGATAATATTCTTTTTTCAGTGATCCCTTTAGATAAAGATGAAGCAATTTTAGCAGGTAACTCATCTTTTTTTACATCCCTAAGCTCGATATTATGAGGAAGCTTTGGCATGATTGTTCTCCCCAAAAAAATACAATGAGTGTATCGTTATTAATTTTCAGGTTCACACTAAAGTAAAACATGTTTTCTAATTTCCATCTTATTATACAAAGCTAGAAAAGGGCACCATTTTGTTTTTTGCGAACTGATAACGAAATAATAAATTGTCAGTCCTAAAAGGATTTTTGTCGTGCACGTAGAGTCAAGATGAAATTTTTTTTAAGGTCAAGGTAGGTAAATCGCATTCTAACGTGAATGCGATTTGTACATGAACTACTAAAAGCTAAGCCCCCATGTATTGACCACCATTAATATCCAGGTTAGATCCGGTAATAAAACCTGCTTCTTCGCCTACTAAAAAGGAAACTGCATTGGCTATTTCTTCTGGTTTACCAAGTCGTCCAACAGGAATACTGTTCGTGATTTTATCCAGAACTTCTCTTTTCAAAGTAGTTATCATCGATGTTTCAATATAACCAGGTGAAATGGTATTAACGGTGATCCCTTTATTTGCAACTTCCAAGGCCAAGCTCTTTGCAAAGCCAAATAAAGCAGATTTTGTCGCTGCATAATTGCATTGACCAAATTGACCTTTTCGGCCGTTAATTGATGAAATACAAACGATACGTCCATAATTTTTCTCAATCATAAAAGGTAGAACGTTACGTGTGATATTGAACGTACTTGTTAAGTTCGCATCAATTACTTGTTGCCAATGGTGTGGCTCCATTTTTTTTAGGTTGACATCGCATGTAGCTCCGGCGTTATTGATTAAGATATCAATACGACCAAAACGCTCCATAATCGAATTAGCGAGGGCTTCACAATCAGAAAAATTCACGAGATTTGCAAAGAGAATTTCGATATCATAACCTGACTTTTTTTGTAGGGTTTGCCACTGCAAGACTTCATCATGTTTACCGTTTTTAAAATAACATGCAATTACTTTATAATTCGTTGCGAGACGCCTGCAAATTGCAGTACCTATTCCTCCGGTTCCCCCCGTAACAACTGCTATCTTTCTCTCCATGCATGATTCTCCTGGTGGCATTGGATATTACCTGTTTTTAATGCTAGATTAAGTGGGTTCGATATTATTCAAAATTTTATCGTACGATGACTAGTTAGCCTTTACCTTGGATGAAGCTGGGGTAAACCCTAAATTAGAGAAATAAAAGTAGAGAGGTCGTTCAAATCACTTTGATGAGTCATTTTGTAATGAAGAAACTTTCCTGAATTATTTTGACCTTTCAATTTAGTATTATGAGCAAGGAAGTGAATATGGATTTTGCTAATGCAGCTGTTTTTGTAGTGGATGATGATCCAGAGATTTGTCAGTCATTTCGTTGGTTATTTGAGTCTGTGAATATTCCAGTGCACACTTATGATAATGCCAAATCGTTTCTTGATAGTTATGACAACATGCAAAAAGGATGTTTGATTATCGATGTGCGGATGCCGCTTATGAGTGGCCTGGAATTGCTGGAGCATCTTAATGTATCAAGGAATCCGCTTTCGATAATCATGATCACTGGCTATGGTGATATTCCAATGGCTGTACGAGCGATGAAAGCTGGAGCTACAGATTTTATTCTTAAGCCGGTCAATCACCAGCATTTACTAGAAATTACTCAAAAATGCCTCAAAAAAACGCACTCTCATTCGTTCCAACCTCAATCTGATTTTTATGAGCGCCTTGAGCGTTTGACCAAACGTGAGCGTCAGGTTATGAATTTGGTTATTGAAGGAAAATTAAATAAACAAATAGCTCATATGCTTGATATATCCATATCCACAGTAGAAGTTCACCGCGCGAATGTTATGCGGAAAATGGCAACCAAGACTCTAGCCGAACTCATAAAAATAAATCTGCTGCATACACTGGCTGCAGAGAGCGCCAGCTCTTTAGTCGAAACTTTATGATTAGGCACAGTACTTATCCTATGTTTCATGAAAAAAAATACCTCAGATCGTTTAATGGATACCATGGAGAAAGGATGGTAAATCTCCATAATGATAAAATAGTTTCTATTTGGGTAAAAAGTGATATTATTTGTTTCTTTTAATATCAGGAATAAATTATGGCAAAATTTCCACATAAAACGCCCTTTGAGCTTGGTCAATATTTTAGGCAACAAGACTTGTCTCAATTAATCAAAATTAACCGAGAGTATGGTCCACATTTTGTTTGGCTTGAAGAGAGACTTGACCACCATAATGAGTCATTAAAGGTTGCTGACGAACGTTTAGCTCAGCTTTTAGAGAGTAAACGAGTCCATGAGCTAACGTATGAAACTGTCTTAGATGAGGAGGCAGGATTTCAACAAACTCTTGGGGGAGTGCTTGCTGATACGAATCAAACGGATCGATACCTTGGAAGGCAAGCGGCAGGTTATTCTCCCATGACCGCTTATGAACTTAAATCACAGTATTTATGCACTGAGATTTTACGTGCTTCTGAACGAGTTAGTAGTCTGAATGATGGTATTGAGGATTTGAAGCAAAAGAAAACAGCTGCTGTTTGTGAACTAAGAATTTTAAATCAGGTTATTGAAGAAAAGCAACGCGCTTTAGAAGTAGAACAGATAAATAAAGTCAGACCATCATGGTGAAGCAGTAAGCCGCAGCTTTATGGATGTATATCAAAGAGACAAAGTATTTTAATTAAATACTTTGTCTCAAATTTCTCCATGTGAAATTTTTGAAATAAAGAAGAATTGCTACTCTAAATATCTTCAGTATAAATAAAATTGTTCTTTGCCTTATTCATTAAGATTTTAAATTGTTGTAAATGGTTCTCAGTTGTTGTTGAAGAGTGTAAAACAAATTCAGAAACGCATAATGCAAATAAAAGCCTGCGTATATCCCAGATTGTTTCCTGAAAGATGTCGACTCTTGATTTGGTTTCTTGGCTGATTTTAACTTCCAGTTTTAAGTTTTCAGAACTAATCGCAATGGGCGCACAATTTTTGATTACCTCACTACGTAATTTTTCAACAAAAAGAAATGTATTTATTTTATGCTCTCGACAGGTGACTATTTGTTGCATCATATCGTTAAAAAAATTGTAAACCATCATTTGATGGAATAAATAAAGTTTTTGGGAGTAACGATAAGCTTGAAATAAAAAATAATCGCCAACTAAAACAATAAAGATACCAATTAAAGTACACGTACCGCGATTCAGTACCATTTCAAATGGTCCCTCAGGTGAGTTTGCATCAGTGGTCTGCGCTAATAGTAAAAAAACCACAAGCGTAATAAAAAACACACTGATGTCGTAGCGTTTTGTATTTAATGATGAAACGGCGAGTCCGATGATACTGATAATAAATACGACGGGAATCAATCGATAATTCAACTGCATGAGGTAAATTAGAGGAATCAAAATCAACAAGGCAGCAAAAGTTCCTCCAACGCGATGAATTGCCCTTCTGATAATAAAACCTGGCTCAATTCCTGCGCTGGTGACGATTACTGTGAGTAAGACCCACCATTTATGAGGAATAGTAGTAAATAAATAAATCCACATGGCGACCATAAACATGATTGCCAATTGCGTAAATCGCGCATAATCAAGTTTTTTTTTCAGTTTTGCCGCAGAAAGCATAATTTATTCCAATGGATAAACGCTTGTTGTAAACAACGTGAAATATGATGCTGTAATTTTGTTTGTGGTTCTATTGGAAGCGAGGGTGCTCCACAAGGTGTATACGTTCTCATATTATGTCTAAGCGAAAAGAGATCGTTTTTTACACCGTACCAAAATACCTCATTTTTTGTTTCATAATATAAATTGTCTAATGCGTGTTGGATATTTCGTATGTTTACTCCTATACGATAAGTTTGCATTATATATTTTTTGGGAAGTAGTCGACGATAATTTCGGACCATTCCCAAATGGAGAATTTCCTCTCCTATCGGGCTTTTATTATTTTGGTTTATAGCGGAATCAATATCTTCCTCGAGGTATTGAATGAATTTTTGCAGGGCTCGGTTCCATACGATCAAATACATATTGGGAAAAATTCTCAAGCTAATCAATGCAAAGGTCATCGATAATACAGTTGATGAAATAAAACCATATGCGATTTCAAGGTTGGCTGGTGGTTCAGTGCTTAAAACAACAGCCCCGGTAGCTATAAGTAACATGGTTAAATTTTTTAAAGCATAGAAATATTTTAAAACGTAAAAATAGGTTACCCCTAAGACAAATAGTGAAAAAAAGAAAAAAACACCACGAAAGGGATAGACAAGATAATACGATACGCTGATGAGAATGACTGCCGCCGTGATAAAAATCAATAAGTGTTCTTTTTCTTTAAAAGTCGAAAGTACAGGTGACTCATAAAGAGCAACCAAAAAAAAGGGGGAGAAAAAAGCAAGGAAACTGACTGGCTGAAACAACCAATACACATAAACTTCTACAGTCGCAACAAAGAGACATTTATAAAGAGTAATACGTTGTAATGCATAGGGATCCACTTCATCAAGCCATTGCTTAAACTTTGATATAGACATAAGCACTTGTTCCAAGACGGAGTGGGTAATGAGGATCAGGATCTGTGATCCGAATAATGACCGGGAGTCTTTGAGGTAATAAAATCCATTGATTTTCATTGATAACGTTTTGTAACTGAGTACGATTATCTACCAATTGTCGATTAGCCGCCCAATAATCCGAATCAATTACGCCATGAAACATTTTTCTTCCCAGATACATTCTGGGAAATACCAATACTTTTGCACCCTTACGCACTTGCCCCAAATCCGTTTCATTAAAGTTTGCTTGAATGTAAATATTATTAGTATCCACCAAGGAGAATAGGGGTTGATTAATATTTACGGGTGTTCCAACACTAAAAAATAAATTTTGGATAATTCCATTGGTTTGTGCATAAACCTCTGTTTGTTCCAAATTTACCTTGGCATTTTTTAATCGTGCATGCAGGGATTTAATTTCATTTTCTTGTGCTTTTATTTGATGTTGATCGATTTCCAATTGTTTTAAAGCTGCATCCCACTTATCTTTAGCAGCTTTTGATTCTTGTTGTGAATTTTGTAAGGTGATGAGGGATACCGATTTTAATAAATAACCTCTATGGTATTTTTGATCATCCTGCTTGAGTTTGATGTAATTTTTTTGCTCGTTTTCACTGAGTTTGAGATCGCGTTCATAAGTAGTTTTTAATGCGGCTAATTTTGCCTCAGCACTGGCTAGATCGGCACTAAGTTGTTCCACCATATATATATAAGGTTTTTGAAATACAGTAAAAAGTTTTTGACCTTTTTTAACCACATCACCATTTTGTACATAAAGATTTGTAATATAGCCATTCGCAAGCGCTGCAACTGGACGTACGTTATTGACGACAAATGCGTTATCAGTGAAAGGAAATAAAAAAGAAAAAATATAAATAATGGTAGTTGAAATACCAATAAAAATGATGACATTGGTGATGGTGATCCAATGTTTTAGCCGAGCAAATCCATTTTTAATACGTTCACGATATCTGACTAATTTTATCATAAAATCCAAGTTACCATTAAAAATATATATGTAGCTGGTATGCAGTAAAGCGCAACATGGAGATCTTTTTACCTGTCATTCCTTGCTGCTCTCGGGATGACGGGCCCTGTTCCTTGATCCCGGCTACAATTAGTTCCAATAATTATTTGTTGTAAGCATATCCACCCGCTAAGTCTTGATACAAAATAACCAATGTCATCGCGAGTTCTAACTTGGCCTGATTTGTTGACAGGGCCAAATTATCCAAATAGATTTTGCTTTGTAATAATTCTTTATAAGAAATTAATCCTGTTTTTAGCAATCCTTGCTGTAATTTGTATTTATGACGGTACTCATTTTCAGCATGTAAATAAGCTATAAATCGTTCATTCATACGCTTATTTGCAGAATAATCGCTATCAACTTCTTTTAAAATACGCCGTACTGTTTTATTAAATTCAGCAATTTTTGCATTGTAGGAGCCTTTACGTGCTGCAATTTTTCCAAGGGAGCTGGGGGTAAGTGTCCAATTGACATATGCATCTGTTGTTTCTGCAAAATTACTGCTTGGCAAATTTACTTCGCCAAGAAAGGCATCTAACTGTAATCCCGGAAAAAAATCACTATAGGCAACATTAACTGCTGCTCGCGAGGCGTTCAATGCATATTGAGCCATTTTCAAATCTGGACGATTATTTAATACTGTAGCGGGTAAGTTGCCTGGTTTAAATTGTGAAAAGTCTATTTTGGCAAAATTATTATTATTTTTAATCCGGCCAGGGTTTTCATTGATCAAATAACGAAGTGCATTCTCACTGGATACAATATTGTGCAAAACAGGTTTAATTTGAGCTGCAATCAGCTGTTCATCAGATTGCAATTGAGCCAAATTAATTTCATTCTCTAAACCAATCTTGATTTCTCCTTTGCTCAATTCAATTAATGATTTTAAGTCGCCGTCTAATTGCTGCAATAATCTTAATTGTTCTAATTGTGCGATTAAGGTGAAATACGCTGACGTTACCTGGCCAATTAATGTCAGACGCATTGCTTCAATGGCTGCGAGACGATATTGGACATTATAGGTGGCCTCTTTTTGTTGGGTATAAAGTTTCATCATGTTCAGGAAATAGTAGGGCCACACCCCATAAAATGCACTGGGTGCTCCAAGCGCGGGGTTCGTGGAGTAGCCCGCAAATATTTGTACGAAAGGAATCCAACTAAGCTTGATTTGCCGCAATTCGCCTTGTGCTTGTTGTAAGTTTCCAATGGCAATATGAATATCCATGTTATTGTTCAAGCCAGCCTCGATCAATTGATTCAATTCTACATCATGAAATTGTTGCCACCAAGCAATGTAAGGTAAATCATCTACAGGTTTATAATCCTTTGTAGTGGAGGGAAATTTTTTAGGTGGCGAAGAAATTTGCTGTTCAATATTTTTATTGCAGCTTAACAAACCTGCTACTAATGACATCAAGAACAGTATTTTCTTCAACATGAATTGAGCATCGTATGAAATAGGAATATTTCTATCATTGTAATTTAATTGGTTTTATATCGTTAGATATTATTCCTTATATTTCTTGAAATGTTTAAGTTTTGTCAACCATTGCGATTTAGTCTATATATTGACATGCAAAGGGGTTCTCTCTATATTCTGTTTAATCCACGCAAGTTGAGGATTACATCTATTCTCGATTCCCTCCCGATTTGTAATGATTTATTCAACTTGTAGGGCGAGGGATACTTTAATTACTTTTGTTAAGGTATCTCTATGCTCAATGACTCTCAAATTTTAAGACGCAAACCTATTTCAATTAATCTGGATAGTTTTCCTGGAGGAGTAGCAGCGTGGGGCGCTTTACCTGCGGTTTTTGATTGCCATAATAACAAATTTGATCGTGGTGTTCATGTTCATGCAAGAATGACGGGCTCAGGCAAAAAAATAATTGACCAATCCTACCCTGAAGTAGAAATAATCTGGCAAGAAAAAAACATGATACTTACCGAGGCGTGTGCTTTAAGTTATACCATGAGTTCGATTTTTGATTTTGATATCGTTAGTTTGAATTGCAGTCATTGTGGCACGGAACTTCTCGATGAGAATTTGGCCTCCGTTCTCCCTTCATTTGAACATTATTGTGCTTTCTGTGGTGGTTTAACCTTAACCAGTAAGCGCTGTGTAGCGAATCCGGTGATTCGATTCAAAGAGGTGCTTCATGATAAATTAGTAAAAAGACCATCAATAATGCCACAACGAAAAATAATGTTAGATAACACACAATATCCAGGTGGATTTCAGATTTGGGGGTCTAATCCTTCAATTATTTGGACGGCAAAACGTTTGGAAGAAAGTGCAATTCATGTTCATGCTTATAATCGTGAAAAAAAAAGAGTTATTGATAACACGTATAGCGAAGTGTGGGTAAATGGGATTCTTCTGGATATTGAAATGGTGCGTATATTGCAAATACAAAAAGCAATTCCTGAACTTCGATTTTGTTTAACCAGCATCAACTGCCCTAGTTGTTCCCATGCCCATTTTGATAAGGAGCTCCTTGCAGTAGTGCCTCATCAACAACACCAATGTGAACAATGTGATGCAGTTTTTACTACACCAACGAGTGTTATTAGTAATCCATCAACAACCATTTTAAATCAATTAACGTGTTTCACAGGTAGGATATTAGAAAATGGATCAATTTGTAAAAACGATCTTTAAAGCCGGCGCATTAATTTTTGATGCACAGCATCGAGTTTTGGCAGTACATAAACGGGGGAAACCACCAAATGAATACATCGTCCCAGGAGGTAAGATTGAGCCTGGAGAAACTGATGAGGAGGCATTAAGAAGAGAACTATTGGAAGAGTTAAACGTGAGGGTTCTATCGGTTACACCTTATGATGAATTTCAAGCAAAGGCCATTTATGAAGATGCATTATTAGTGATGCGCACCTATTTTGTCGTTATTGAAAGAGCTCCTGTTCCAGGAAGTGAAATTGATCATTTTATATGGTTAGATGCTTATTTCGAGACGAGTGGATATCAATTTGCTTCAATTTTGGGGCAACAGATTTTGCCACGACTACTTGCTGAGGGGCATCTTGGTTTCACCTAAAACCATTATTCACTCCAAGTTGAATCACTTAAATGCTCATCCATTGCTTTACCAGGAGCACATTCTTCTGGACAATAACCGTTATGCCGCTTTAGGTAAAAACTCTTATTAATAATCAAGAGCATTTTGTTTCTCGATATTATCTAATCGCTCTGCTTAAGCTAGCCCATTTTGATTCTTAATTTTTAGTAGGTCGGGAAAACTTGCCCGACCAATATGGTTAGAAAGTATAATTTCTCTCTTTTTCCTTTTCCGGCTCTTTTTCTTCACGCTTTCTTGTATTGTTGACATTAGTAGTGTTAACTGGATTGAAAAAAAACAATGTTTGACTAGTAGGACAAGGTCTAGATACAGGTTGATAAATATAACCCAATGTTGCTGATTTATTTTCTCTAGGTGGGGGAGCTATTCTCATCTTGATCTGTTGTAATTCAGGAGCTAACCCAATGATTAGGTTTATGTACATAGGATAAAGTGTTTGACTATCCAAAATAGTACGATTAACAACAGGACTGTCTGATTCAGAAGAAACAGCACTCATCATGATTGCATTATCATGTTCAACATAATTTCTTAATCGCTTTAAGTTTGAGTAATTCTCCTCTAAGAAACTGTTTTTTTGATAAGCATGTAATTGACGAATAATTTGCAGGTGTTGCACTAGCTGACCAAAATTATACTCAAGAGCCGCACGCAATATCGGTTTAGCCAGCAGTCTTAAAGCAAGGATTTCTCCATGTTTTTGTAAAGGATAATCTTCCAAAATAGATAACTCTTCGGTTAGAAATTCTCTCATGTTATCTAGAGCCTCTATAGCCGCATTAATCCTGTCTAAAGGACTTAGAGTATGACCTTCATCCTGGTGTTTTTTAGCAATTTCAACGATACTCCGAAGAGTATCCAATCCCTTTATTTTGTTTTTTTTCTCCATTTCACGTTGTTTAGCCTCTTCCTGTATTTTCCTAAGCATTTCTTCTCGCTGGCTTTTTTTCAGCTTAGGTGGACTTAAGGCATTCCTCATGATCTGACTTAACCTTGTAAAACTCTGGGAATCCTCTTTTTTCGTGGGGAAATATGCTTGTCTGAATTGTCCTTCTTCTTTGGTGGTCAGCGGTGATTTTTCTTCGCCCCGCAAAATTTTGCGCCACAAATCTTCTACTTCTTGCGGAGCATTCTTTCTTATCAGAAAACCTATAAAAAATTCTTCATCTTCTTTGGACGTTAAGAGGCTTTTAGCATTTCTTTTTGGGGATGATGCAAATTGTTCCGCAGCTTTTTTTTCTTGTGCTTTATAAATATTTAACCAATGTTCTTGAAAGTTTCCTTCTAAAACAGAGGTTTTTTGTTCACGTAATAGCAAATTATCCAATAAAAAGATAATAAGCTCTTTTAATTCTACCTGAACTATTTGCTTCAACTGGTGAGGGTCTTGAAGCAAAAGATCCACGACATATTTATTATTATCTTGATCCTGATGAACAATAATATTCCTTAAACTGACAAGATCTTCCCAAGAGACCGACTCATTATAGGCACTATAAAAATTCTTTCCTGTTAGATATTCTCCTAGTTTTT
The DNA here is from genome assembly GCF_900156395.1 of Fluoribacter gormanii. Classification (GTDB taxonomy): domain Bacteria; phylum Pseudomonadota; class Gammaproteobacteria; order Legionellales; family Legionellaceae; genus Legionella; species Legionella gormanii. Next base: position 78,400 of record NZ_FTNL01000008.1, read on the forward strand.
GCAAATACCTTAAAGCTGCGTGCCGGCCTACTTTTGAAGAAAAATAAAGGAACGTATCTTTGTATTCATCTATCTTGGGTTTAGAATTTCTTGCTTTATCAATGGATTGATTAACAAATGACAACAAAGATAAAACATTTTTATACGTATTGGTATCTATTAGACGCTGTGTTAAAGCTTGTATATTAAGTAAAGAAACAGGTTGGATTAAACTATCAGGCCTTTTTGCATCTAATTCGGCTCTCATTTTTTCTACGCATTCCTTTAAAATCGGAAGGTCTTTCTCGATGATATCAGGAAGTGCGTGAATAAGAATGTCACCAGTATGAGCCAACTCATTAACCAATCGGTTAAGCGCTGAAAAATAGCATTTCTTTTTTTCTACTTCACTTGAACTAATGGCGCTTAGATATTCTGTGTCTATTAGCAAGGAATTTTCCGTGATATCTTCCCCCATTAAGCCACCAAACTGCTCAAATGTTATCCAGGTAAAGGGGGCAGGAATAAATAATTTGCTGTATTTATTCAGGGTGTCATCAGATACATGGTATAGCGTTTGGCACATCTGCAAAAGAAGCTCCCTAGCAGAGCTAACTCCCCAGTTTTCAAGAACCTCTGCATGAAAATCATCCAATTCAATATCGACAGGGATTGCAATACCCTTGTTGCCGCGATATTTTAAAAGAAAATTAATAATTAAAAGAACATGCTCTAATTGTTGGAGATCACGAGGAATATCTTGAGTTCCTTTTACTTTCGCTCCAAATTTCAAGGCTTTATTCCAAGAGACAAGTAAATCATCAGTGTCATCATCGTAGGATGAGGTAAAATGTATTCGCAAAAAATCTCTAGCGGACTCAATTTCCCGTGGATTGTTTAGCCTATCTTCTGTGCTAAGAGGTGTTTTTTGTGGAATAACAGATGAGGCTTTCTGAAATAACTTAAAATTTACCTCTTTTCGTAAATTAGAAACTGCCCGAACTAGAGATTTATTTGTAAAATAAACTTCAGAATAGTGTAGGGGTTCCACCAACTTTAAAGCCGCGTCGTAATTTCTTTTTTTTGTCAATGAAAGAGCCTGCTTACATATTCGACCCATTTCATCATTGCTTTTAGCCAAATTAGTTAACTCTTCAACTATTTTTTGGTGACGCAGATTAGAAGGATTTGTTTCTTTCTTTGTAAACATAATATAAACCACCGAATTATTTTTAAAAAAAAGTATAACCTTTAATAAAATTCCTAAGAATTGCTTCTGGCAATACTTATGGTTCCATTCTACCTGCTTAAGGCACTGCCGCTAAGTTAACCCACGAGCGGCCATATCTGTTAAGTAAGAATGACATAAGACCTTGACTGATTAATTTTCTTCAACAAGACTGGATTTGCCAACAATTAAGGTTCTTGGGAAGGTATTATTGCCAAGAGAGAGCTGTGAATAGGCTTAAGATCACATCGTACAAATATCTTGTATTAGCCATTAAGATTTTTAAAGCGGCATAATATTCCATAAAACTTCTAATGAGTCAATAAAAAGACAACATGCTAAATTCCAACTAAAATTTGGTACGAATTAAACTCACTTGCGCTACTTCACGTATAATTCTGGTGATGGATTGTATGCCTGGATCACCCATTGTTTGAATATAAGTGGGGTGTCTTATCTCTTCAGCTATATTGGGCTCACAATGATTCAAAATCTGTTCAATTAGTTTTTTGTAGTTCGCTTTAAAGTTTTCGCCACAATTTAAAAAAACTATTTTGCGTAAAAATAGCGCATTTGGTATAATTTGGATTACAATTGTGGAGCACTTAATGATAGACTACCTAATTAATCAAAAAGGAAACCAAGCTGCAATTCGCAAGCAGCTAGAGGATGTAAATCTTAGCCCAATAGGATTGTTTGAATTTAGCGTTGACGAAAAAAAACTTTTAATGTCGTCCAAACGTGTGCTGGAGTATCGATTCGAATTCGAAGATTTGATAAAATTTGTCGATCTTTTTCATCAACAAATTCTAAAACTAAAAGAACAAATAACCGCAGCTTCCAATCAGAATGAAAATCAAACAATGCGTGGAAAATATCTGTTTCTATTAGAGCAATATGCGCGTATGTTGGATCGCGTCATCGAATTAATACCAGAATGTTCAGGACAGAGTGAACGTATTCAGTACCAAAAAATGATTTACTCCAAACAGCTAGAGCTTACCAATGATATCAGAGTCGGCTTTAATCTGGACTTTGTACTCCCCTATACGCAATTGGAAGATGGAATCTTTGAATGTCAGTATGCCTCACCGAATCCAGACTCGGGCATGGAATCAGGTAGCCCTAAAATCCAAGACAGCAATTCATCTGCCGAAGAGCATTCACTTGATCTTTCTAATTTATCTACAGAATATAAAGAAGCTTATCAGACAAAATACAGTCATTCGCTTTTTAGTTTCTTCGTGTTATCTGTCAAAAATAGATTCAAACAAACTTCTAGAGAGAAGGAAATTCAATTTTTAGAAGAACTCCAGAAATTTTGTCAAAACTTAGATCCTAAACAGGCCATGTCACTGAAGAGTTTCGCTGTGCAGCTAGTGCTTAGCCGTATTAAAGGTGAAGAAATTTTCGGAAACAACAGCCTCTTAGCTCAGTGCCTTGAGAAGAAACTACCTAAGCCAAATGAGGAGGTTAAATTGGATTCCATTGATCAGGAAACTTTTCTTTATGTATGTCAAAAAAATAATTTAAAAATTCCAGAAAGCCTCAGCAACTATCAAATGCAAGCTGAAAGGATAGCATTGGATCCTCGGCCAGAATTTTAATTTTTGGCTGACCCATCAGTAATTTTTAATGATGACGATTAGGGTTTATTGGCACAACCGTTGGAATCCTAATTTATTTTGTACGCTTTGCCAAGGCTTCTTTTTTTAATATGTTCTTCATGGTTTTATAACCATTTTTCTTATGTTGTTCTATAGTTTCTCTTGAAAAATCAGAATCCCATGCATAAGGTTCATTTTTGCCTACTTCACGTATAATTCTGGTGATGGATTGTATGCCTGGGTCACCCATTGTTTGAATATAAGTGGGGAATTGCCTTATCTCATCAGCTATATTGGGCTCACAATGATTCAAAATCTGTTCAATTAGTTTTTTGTAGTTATTGATAAGATCAGTTGTATGTATGTCTTTTCTTATTTTTTCTGAAAATAAAATCTCATCTTTTCTTGAAAGAACTTCAATCATATTTTTAGGGAGGGGGCGATTTCTTGAATAAAGCTCAACGATATAGATCTTTTTGTTGGCTCGGCCACAGACATCAAGTGTTGAATCAATTGGGGTGTTGGTTATGATTCCACCATCCCAGTAATGCTTATTATTAATTGTTGTCCATGGAAATCCCGGAGGCAGGCTTCCACTGGCAAGTATATGATCGGGAGTGATGTCATCCGTATAACTGTCAAAGGTTTCAAATTCAGATGTTTCAACGTTAACTGCCATCACCAGCAGGCGGACGGGACTGTCTTTTAACTTATCAAAATCGATATATTTGCGTAAGAGATCTTTAACATATGAAGTATCGTAAAAACTTGTCCAGTGAATTGGTAATTGATCTGCACTAAAAACTGGCATAGCCCATCTTGGAAGGAAAAAGTTGGGCGCCCCCCAAATCATAGCATGCCAGGAAGAGAGAAGACGTCGAGCTTGTTCATCGGAGACACTAATATCCAGAGCGAGATCATTCCAAAAGCCCTCCAAGGCTTCGGTAGCATGTTTGGGATTTCCGGCAATAATTGCCGAATTAAATGCACCTATAGAAATTCCAGAAACAATATCCGGGTAAATTCCATGTTCCTCCATTGCTTTAACAACGCCGCACTCAAAAGCACCAAGAGCTCCCCCTCCTTGCAGGGTAAGGATGGTTTGAATTGCAATTTTTTCGAGAGAGAAGTTAATATCAACAAGCTTTTTCTTATGAGGTTCTATATTAACTCGGTTGATAATCAGTGATTCTGCCGCTTTAATTTCTTCTATAGGGCGTCCAGAAAAAAAGGCACCTTGCAACAATCCATCTTTTAGATAAAACAAGGCACAGTTTTTTTCTTCAATTGAACCTCTTACTATTCGTTCCGTGGCATCAACTGTATCACCGATTATTACAATGTAATTATCAAATGCGTGAAGATTAAAATAAGAGGCGCTGATGTAGCTTTTTCTCATTCCCATCATATTTAATGCTGCAATTTTTCCTTGTTTGATGGCGTTATCTACTCCTCCATTTCGGTGACATCTCCTAAATACTGGATCGTAAAAATTAGCAACATCACCGGCAGCGTAAATCCCTTCTTTATTGGTTTGCAGGTATTGATCGACAACAATGCCATCATCGATTTGAATTCCACTGTCTTGAAGGAATTCTGTAACAGGGAAGTATTTATCGGTAATGACTACAAAGTCACACGCTAGAATTTTTCCTGTATTTGTTTCTACGGATTGAACATGCTTTTTACCATTAAATTGTTTTATTGTTTCATGAAGAAGTACTTCAACCCCATTGTTGGATATAAAAGCAGCTACCTCAGCAGAAGAACTTACATTATACAAATGGAACTCTTCTGCGATGATGGTTACTTTTAGATTTTTTTTAATCAATAAAGATGCGATCTCAATGCCAATATAACTTCCTCCCACGATAACTGCATTTTTTGCATGTTCTATTTCATTAATAAGTGGCTGTGCATCAAGGAGCGTTTTAAGATAATAGATTTTATCGAGTTTGCTTCCAGGCAGGTCAACTCTTCTAGGGGCGCAGCCTGAAGCAATAAGCAATTGCTTAAAATAAAAATTTCCAGCATGGTCTGTTCTGACAATTTTGTTTTTGGGATCAACGGACAAAGCGTTTGTGTTGAGCAAAACATCAATATCATTTTTTTTATAGTAACTCTCATTGAATATAGTGAATTGTTCTTTTTTGCGCTTTCCAGTCAAGTATCCTCTGGCCAGCTGAGGGCGCAGGTAGGGAAGGTAAGGCTCATCTGATAGCATGGTAATGCTGCCAGTAGCGCCTTCTTTTCTCAACGTATCGGCGGTAAGTGCTGAAGCAAGGCCGCCACCAAGAAGTAAATAATCGACTGTTTTTGTCATCTGTTGTTTCCTTTTAGTCAATGACAAGTATGCGGTTTATGTCAGCGAAACTACCTGCTACCTGCTATTTTTTTTAAATATAATCAATAAGCTCTGAAATAAGTATTACCTTAAATTATATACCTTGGAAATATGAGTAAAGCGAATTCCAAGAGAATTTTTATTTTCAATTGATTAAGGAAATAAAGAAAATTCGATCATAGAAAAGTGAATGGAGCAACGTACTGTCTTTATGAGTAAATACCAGGATTACTCAAAAGACAGTATTAATGATGCGTTTTAGGCGTGTAAAGTAAGGCTCAAAAACAATCCCTGGAACGAGAAGTTATTTGTCTCATTACCTGCAATACGTTGAGGACCTAAATTGGCTACACCCGTTGGACCTGCTGTAAGACCAGTAAACCCTCTTAGCGTGTCCATTGCGCTTAGATATTCACTAATTTGATATCCGACTGCAGCAGTCCATGTTGCTGTATTCGTAAGTGCGTGGGTATAGTCCAATCCAATCTTGCCGGTGATGTTATTCACAACACGGTTACGTTTAGGCCAATTAAAACTAAAGTTATTGCCTAGAAAAACCTCTGAGAATGACTGCATGGAACCGGCCATAAGCGCGTAATCAAAATAACCAAGCAAACCAAAGCCATGGCCCAATTCGTAATGGCCATCAAGGCTGAATAAAGGACCAGCACCACTAAATTTGCTTGTAACCTGTCCTGGTGCTGCAAAAGATAAGTTATGCTTAATTTGTGCATAACGAACCCCTAGTGAGGGACGTATTTTAAACACCCCGGAGGTATCGCTGTATTTCCTGCCGGCACGAATATCGGCTTGATCTACTCTGTAAGTTAAATAAGCATCACTGACTAAGGTAGGAAGAAAGTCTCTAGGGATAAAAGCATCAGGGAATAAGATGCTTCCAAATAAAGCTGATCCGTTGGCAAAAGTATTTATTGCGTGTGTTTTATTCTTTAAATAGAGATAATTGACTTCAATATTATTTGCAGACATTGGTATATCATAACCAACAGATACGCTGCCAGCCCATTGATAATGGGGATCAAATGGTTTGCTTTCAGCTTGAGCGCCACCAGGGACATTAAATAACCAGCTGTCAGTGACTAATCCAAGGCCTGTTTCGCTTGGTTGCACGTAATAACCAGTACCGCTTACATAAAGACCACCAGGGTTTTTAAAAGCACAAAGCATACTGGTACAAACAGGTCCATCTTTATCAATGTATTTGGGAAGAGGGGCGGAAGTAGAATAAACTGTATTTACAACACAAAATCCGGCTAAAACTAATGGTAAAAACTTCAATGTCATAATTCACTCCTGTAAGATTGACGCAATACCTTACTTTTTTTATTCGCCAAACTCAAGAGGGATTTATTAATATAAATAAAAATTAATTGAAATCAATAGAATAAGAACTTGTGTTGGAGAAAATGGGGAAAAACAATCCACTTAATCGAGATGGTCTAGCGGAAGTGTAGTTGTTTCACAAATGGTTCTTAGTATAAAGCTTGATTGAACACTAGTAACCCCATTGATTCGTGTCAGTTTGTCTAATAAGAACAATTGGTATGCGTTTAGATCGGGCACGATTACTTTTAAAACGTAATCTGCAGATTGGCCTGTAATTAAATAACACTGAACTACTTCAGGAAGAAAACGAACTGCTTCTTCAAATTGACTCATGACTGCAGGCTGATGACTATTTAATCCAACTAAAACAATCACAGATAACTTTAAACCCAATTTTTCGGGTTCAAGAAGAGCAACTTTTTTCTTAATATAGCCATTATCTTCCAACAATTTGACGCGACGAAGGCAAGGAGAAGGGGATAACGCTACCATATCTGCAAGTTCTTGATTGTTAATTTGACAATTTGATTGAAGAATGTCTAATATTTTCTTGTCTGTACGGTCCATAATTTTTTAAAAATAACATGAATATTTTAAATATTAGCATTTTAATTCAAAAATTGTTATTAAATTAAAATTAAAATCTAAATAATTAAAATAAAACCCTATATTTGCAATAAAATTTCAAAACAAATGCATTAAAATGTTTTCTAATGCATAGGTTGTAATCAATATGCGTATATTAGCTGCTTGTTTTCGAGGATTTTTATGTCTACATCACGTGTTGTTGCCTGGTTTGTGTGGCTTATTGCATCAATATTTTACGCATACCAATATGTTCTAAGAGTGATGCCCAATATCATGATGGATGATATTACGTCGAAATTTCATATTGATGCGACGGAATTTGGGCAATTTTCTGGTGTTTATTATCTTGGCTACTCTTTAATGCATTTGCCAATTGGGATTATGTTGGATCGTTTTGGCCCAAGAAAAGTAATGACTTTATGCATTCTACTTCCTGTTCTTGGTTTGCTGCCGCTTATTTTTGCTGATCATTGGATGTATCCTCTCATAGGAAGGGCACTTATTGGCATTGGATCATCAGCTGCAATTTTGGGCACATTTAAAATTATACGTATGACATTTAAAGAGGAACACTTTTCTCGAATGCTTAGTTTTTCAGTGATGATAGGACTCATCGGTGCTGTTTATGGTGGCGGTCCAGTGAGTTATATGTGCAATGCGGTGGGTTATAAAATGGTCATTGAAGTATTTATCGCGATTGGCCTCGTGCTTGCATGCGTGACTTATTTTATTGTCCCAGATGAGAAGCCTACTTATCACACATCTGTCCTTGCCAATATCAAAACGGTTTTTACCAACAAGAAAGTCATTTTGATGTGCTGTTTTGCAGGATTAATGCTTGGTCCTCTGGAAGGTTTTTCTGATGTATGGGGTTCTGGCTTTTTAAAACAGGTATATGGTTTGAATACATCAACAGCAAACTACTTACCTTCAATGATTTTTATTGGTATGTGTTTTGGCTCCCCAGTTTTAAGTCTGATTGCAGAAAAATCAGGATATTACCTGGGAACAATCACCGCCGCAGGAATAACCATGTGTGTGGTTTTTACGGCACTTGTTGGAGGCATGTTAAACGTATCCAGTATCACGATATCTTTTATATTGGTCGGTATGTGTTGTGCTTATCAGATTCTGGCTATTTATAAAGTTTCTACTTATGTTCCAGAGCACCTTGCAGGCCTCACTACGGCAATTGCTAATATGATCATCATGATTTTTGGTTATGCGTTCCATACAATTATAGGCTTTGTAATCAATGTGAATGGCGGCATTCGTGAAGCCGGAGCTTTTGTATATGGAATTGGCGTTATCCCTGCGACCCTAGCTATAGGCGTTATCGGTTTTCTACTTCTAGCATATCGAGAAAAAAGCACTGTAAAAAAACTTTACCCTGTAGAATCCCTAAGTTAAGGTGATTATCCAATCCTCAAAATATCAAGATTTTGCAACTGCCATGAATTTTACTTCAAGGCAGTTGGTCAAATAGTTGGAAAATTTCTCGATATCAGCTACTATTTTAACAGTTAACAATCGATTACAAATGTTAACTGTTATCATTCAAATGGGCCGTTAGCTCAGCTGGTAGAGCAGGAGACTCTTAATCTCTTGGTCATAGGTTCGAACCCTATACGGCCTATCAACTTTTTACTAACTTGCTTTGATAATCTCAAGAAAAATTTAAGGATCATGGATTTTTATTTAACCAGACAGTTTTAAGACTGGCTGAACTGTTGTGCCTATTCATGTGAGTTATGCTTGCAGAAAATAATCATAAAAATTCTATGACTATCTACTGCAAAATCTTCGTTGTGAATTTTAATTTGTCTTTGATTTTAGAGGTAAAGACGTTTGAGAGGTTTCATTTATGGAAGATTGATCAATAGGCTCTCTGCCTAGATCATCTTGAGGAATCTCAGAAATGCATATTCGTATACTGTTTCCTTTAGATGATAGAGGTATCTGTAGGTCAATTTCAGGCAAATTATCAGCAGAAGTTGGTGCCATTGCAGGTGACATTTTCTGATCCCTATAAAGCGCATAAAGAGAACTAAGGACTCCATTAGTCAATGCCTCTTGATGTGATTTTAGATCGAGTTCAGCTCCATCTAAAGAAGCAAGAAGAGCTCGTGCTGCAGCAACTTTTTGATCTCTGTGGATGCCTAAATTTAAAAAATTCAAATATTCTGGACCTGATTTTCGATCATCAATATAGGTATTTAGAGCTTTTTTTAGAAAATCATTTTGAACATTTTTATTACAGCATGGGATTAATCGAGCTAACGGAGAATCAGGTTCAATTTCTTTTCTTGTTAGTTTTGTTCTGCCTAATAACGATGGGATTAATTCGTGGTGATCATTGAGGCAAGCTAAATCCAAGGGAGTAAAACCTCTCTCGGAGCGTATATTACAACTTGCAGAATGAGCAAGAAGTTTTTCCACGGCATCTTTTTTGCCGCTTAAGCAGGCGAAATGCAACGGAGTTTCATTACTGCTATTAGCCTGGTTACAATCTAATCCTTCATTCAAAAGCAATTCGATTAAGTCTGAATTGCCGCTTAATGCGGCTCCATGAAGCGCGCTGTGATTATTTGCATTGAGTTCGTCTATTTTCGCGCCATTTTCTATAAGCAGTTTTGCTAATTCAATGTTTCCTGTAACACAGGCCTCATAAAGCGGGGTATTACCCATACTATTTTTTTTGTTGATATCAACGTTGGGATAGTTTTGAAAAAAATCTTGCGCAAACAAAAGGGTTTCTGGAGTGGAATTTTGTACATTGGCAAGGCAGTGGAGTACATTTCCCAACGCAAAAGTATTATTCGGATCAAAAGATGGGTGTTGTGAAATGTCCTTGGCAAGGTCGAAATTTTTGTTCAAGATGGCGTTAAAAATTGCAGAGATTGGATGTTGGGGTTTATTCACATTCATTCCTGGGATTGTAAGCAAATATTTAGCCGCATCAACACTATCTATCGCTGCGGCGGTAGACAAAGCTTCGCCAAGGGCCAGATCCAGATTCAGATTGGAATGTTGGAAATCGATGCGCTTTATTACTGCTACATCGTTGGTTTGAGCCGCCGTTCTTAATAAAGAAAAGTTACTCTTGTCAGTGACTACATGGGTTATGGAGCTAGTAGCCCTTAATTCTTCGAGATCCAGAGGATTGTTTTGGTTAGTAAAAATTGAGGTAGAAAGAACAAGTGGTTCCGGTTCAGTGAACCAGTCCTGCCAAGAGTCATTTATAAAAGAACTATTTAATTCTTTTGCGAGTTCTTCGCTAGTATATTTTCTCCCCATCTTATCCAAATGATTGGTATCGATCAGTTGAAATTCATCATTTCCAAGGACACGAACAGCCACAGAGTGTGAATTTGCACCGAAATTAATTGCAACATCAGTTCGGTCTTTAAGTTTATCACTTATGTTTTTAAGGTAAGAGGTTAATTCTGCACGCGTATATTGGTCGGTAGTACGGAAAGCGAGATCAAGACCACCAAGATCTTCCAATTTTTTAGATTGTATATATTGACTTACTTCCATTTCATGATGCTGGCCCAGGAACTTACCTCCCAGTGCCTCCTTTGCCACATAGGGTTTTAAATAGAAGGTGATGTTATCGAATAATGCTGGAATCTCAACTAAAGCTTCTAGATTGTTATTGATTTGCACCCCTTGTTTTATCATATCACGTACTTGATTAATTCTCTTTAACAGATCATCTGGCATATCAGCATATGTTTGGAGAATTCCCAATCTTCGATTGAATGTGTTCAAATCTCCACAGCATACGGCCTGGGTCCACATTGCAGTAAAGCCCTTGCATAATCCTCTGTCGGAAATTGAGGTATAGCCGAGACGGTGGGCAATATTGATTAACTGAGAATGCTTCATTGAAACTTTTCCAGCTTAAGATATATTAATTATAGGAGATTATTGTCAAATTTTTTTATGTGAGTCATAGTAGTCCATGACTACCTATCGCCAAATAATCTTTGGTGAATCTTAATTAAATGTCTTTGGTTTAAAGACGATGGCATTGTGGCGTGTGCGGATCTCAGTTATAGGTTGCATACTAAAAAATGTGCTTTACATGATGTAACGGCTTATTTTATCTGTTATTTCATTATTTTCATCCAACCAACCCATTGTTTTCATGATTTCTTTACTACGTTTGCCATTACCATGCATAGAACGTCCTTGAGCATGTTCCACCAATTGTTTTAAACTCATATTTTTATTAACATAACTTTTAGCAAAAAACGAATAAATACCACACCAAGCGCTTTTGTCATCGGTCAGTTTTTCATCGTAGCATTGCAAAAAATCGTTCTTCAATTGTTCAGATTCTTTGCGGTGTTTTTCTTCTGCTTCTACTTTTTCTGCTTCATTTTTGGCTTTCTCTTGGGCAAGACGAATATTTCTTTCTGCTTCTCTATTTGCTTTTTCTTCAACAAGATGAATATTCAGATAGTCAATGATGGGTTGGGCCTTATATTTTTTGGCGATAGCTATAATTTTATCAACGTCTTCTTGAGGCATATCAGCAGGATGCTCAAATACTTGAAAGGCGCGTAGGAATAAATCAAATTCACCTATCGAAATAACAGATTGCATTAATAGAATAAAGTCTTCATTATCTATTTTATTATGCTCATTTTCTTTTAATAGGTTATTAATGAATTTGGAGGCTAATTTTCTTGCATGGACCAAGGCTTCATTGAGAATATCATCGTCGTTTAAAGCGGCGAGCAGATCTACTGCTAAAGAATCCACATTGAAATCTGCGATTTGAGGGGAGCTCATTTTAACTATGGGAGACGCAACCTGATAAGCAAGGTTGATTAATCCTTTAAGAGGAGCTTGAGAAGAACTGTTTGGATGTTCTTCTCTTGAACCGAACTTTAACTCATTTAATGTGGGAACTATAGGAATACCTACCCCATGAAAATCAGATAAAACATCCCAAAACATATATCGTGCAACGGGAGGTTCTGTAGCGTCCTTGGGTAATTCAAAACAAAAATGTTCACTGTCATCAAGAACATATAGAATGCTTGTTGGTAATGTGAATGTGAATGCAATTGCATATTCGGTTATAATTTTTTTTATTACTTTTTGAGCAAAATATTTCTCCTTGAATTGTTCTTTCATCGCAAAGAAATTAGGAGGATTACCAATGATTGTTTGCTCTCCTTTTCTATTATAAATGACAAGAGACTCTTCTTCGCATAGGCTATTAAAATCTTTTGTAACAAGAACATTAAGGGTATAGGTAGATTTTCCTGGATCTTCAATTTTTAGGGGTAAGATTTCGAATCGTTGTGTTTTTAAGCCTAATGCACTGATTTGATCGAGTAAAAACTTTTCCCCTTCAATTTTACTATTCCAAAAATCTTCACTCGTGTGTATTTTTTCACCCCATACTACCTCTCGATCAATTCTATGGGGAATAAAAAAACATTGGTTTGTCCCTTTAATTTGATACACATCTTTCTCAGCCCCACCACCTAACCATTGACAATCTGATTTTTTAAATGTTTTGCCATTTAGTGTTAAGAGTATAGCGTCATTTTTTGCAAAAAAGAGTTTTAACCAATCTTTCATTTTTTAATAGAATGGATCAATTAGTGTCTGCAATATTATCACTGTGTACATAATTGATCAATTATGACGAATATTGTCCATATTGGTTTTTTGAAATTTGATATCAATATCTTTGCTGGCAAAGAAGTGAGGGAACGTTGTCATTTTTTTTGTCTTTCATCTCATCTCTATTCTGTTCTTGATGGCTCGTCTTTATTTTCCTCATTTGCATCAATTGTTCATGATATGCTTTTTTTCTGCTTTGAAAGTAAGCATCAATGTGCTTTTGTTTGGCATCTGAAAAAAAATTATGCATCGTTAATGTCTTAATATCCATTTTCTCAACTGAATCGAGGTAGGTTTCCATGCGTAAGGTTTTTCGTACCCTTGAGCTTCTATACCATTGGCCATGATAAAGTGAATACTTTTTATTATTGTTTGAAGGACTAAAAACTGTCCCGGCATAGTAATTAATGGACGCATCAAATAAGACCAGATTTTTGTGGAACAGTTCTGCTATCGCTTTCTGATTTCCTTGATTATTGCAAAAATAAAGCTTTATATTTCTAACTCTAAAATGTAAATGGACAAAATCAGAGTTAAAACGATCTGCTATTTGATTAACACCAAGACAGGTCGTTTGACTGGTAACAGGATAATTGCTGGTCAGACGAAAATGTTCCAATAAATGATTAACACCATGAGCGAGGATATAGATGTTGAGGTGTTCCTGATTCAGTAAGTCATAATCAATTGGATTACCGTGTTGTAAGATGAGTATTTTTTGATCTTTAAGGGTATTTTTCCAATGGATTGCACGGACAATGAGATCATTATTCTCATGGAATGGGATATAGAGGATTATCATTTTATTTTCTCATTTTATTGGTACTGAACTAGGAGCCGTAACTATTTTTTCATTCAGCATTTCTAAGAAATGGTGATTGTACCATATTGAGTATAAATTGATCACAACGATCTAATTGTTCAAGCGTAACGAATTCATTAGCACGATGAGCTTGTTCAATACTACCTGGGCCACAAACAATAGTGGGTATTTCTGCTTGTTGGAATAATCCTGCTTCGGTGGCATAAGCGACTTTTAATTGTTTTTCATTCTGACAAATTGACTGGGCAGCACGCACAATTGGTTCAGATAACGGTGTATCCAATCCAGGTGCCTTAGCAAGTCGTTCCAGAATCACGTTTGTGTTTAATTGTTCCTTGTGCAGAGCAGGAAGTAGTTGGGCATCCAGGTAATCCAGTATTTTTTGATGTAGCTGTTCTGGGTTATCTGAAACTAAGTTTCTAATTTCAAATACAAATTCACACAAACTAGGAATTGTATTATACGCGATTCCCCCCTGAATGAGGTTGGTGGAAATTGTAGTGTAGGGCACATCATAAGATGCATCATGATGTCCTTGCAATTTAAACTGATGCGCCATGTTGCGCAGATAAGTAATAAATGATGCAGCATGTTCTATCGCATTACACCCTTGAGGCGTTAGTGATGAGTGAGCAGCGACTCCGTGAATTTGGCAGCGATAGCATTGTATGCCTTTATGCCCAATCACCGGCTGCATTGAGGTTGGTTCACCTACAATGCACGCCTTGGGTTTATAATTTAACTTCATCATTTTCTCAATAAGGCGTGGTGCACCAATGCAGCCGACTTCTTCATCATAAGAAAAAGCAAAATGTATTGGGAAATCGAGATTAAGTGCTTTCAGTTGTGGAACCAGGCTCATAACTACGGCAATGAAACCTTTCATATCACAAGTACCTCTGCCATATATTTTTTCGTCTTTAATCGTTGCTTGAAATGGATTACTGTCCCAGGCTTGTCCATCAATAGGTACTACATCCGTATGGCCGGATAAAATAAGACCACCATGGAGTTGCCCATGGCGATCTGGGATGGAAGCAAGTAAATTTGCTTTAAGGCCTTTATCGTCATGGATTAAAATGGAATCAATATGATAATCATTTAATGCATTAGCGATCGTTTCTATTAGCGATAAATTGGAATTGCGTGAGGTAGTATCAAATGCGATGAGTTTTGTTAGCCAATCCAGAGTATTCATAATATTCCTTTAATTCAAGTTAGGCTGCTGTTATCCCTGCAGCGGTTAAAAAATTATAATCGTTCTCAATGTGTAAAACATCTCAAAACATGCACTCAATTTTTTGTCAAATTCTGGGAATAATCGCAATTGCTATAATTAACAAAATAAATATTCACCGTGAAATCTTGCACGAATTGTCTAAAATCAGGATAGTGGATTGAACCAGTTGATTTTAGAGTATGTACGTTTCTACATCTATTATTGACTTACATAAGGATATGAGCAATGAAAACAATGAAGGCAGTACAAGTGAATAAATCAGGACAATGGGAAACTGTTGAAAAAAACTTGGTGATGCCGGCAGTAAATCAAGTACGAATTAAAGTTGAAGCATGTGGTGTATGTCATTCAGATGTATTTGTGAAAGAAAATTTATGGCCCAATCTTCAATTTCCAAGAATTCCAGGCCATGAAGTAGCTGGGGTAATCGATGAGGTTGGGACGAGTATTACAAAATGGAAACCAGGTCAGCGTGTTGGAGTAGGTTGGGCAGGGGCTCGTTGCGGACAATGTCTTCCTTGTCGACATGGCGACTTTATTCTATGTGAAAACCATCAAATTACAGGATTACATTATGATGGAGGATATGCACAATATATGATAGCTCCAGTTGAGGCTCTTGCTGCGATTCCCGATGAACTCTCTTTTGCCGAAGCTGCACCATTAATGTGTGCAGGTATAACAACTTTTAATGCGCTACGAAATAGCGTTGCCCGTGCCGGTGAATTAGTTGCAATACAGGGGGTAGGGGGCCTGGGGCATTTGGCGATTCAATTTGCAAACAAAATGGGATTTAAAACGGTTGCCCTTTCTTCGGGAGTTGACAAGGAATCACTGGCTAAAAAGTTAGGTGCTCATATTTATTTAAACTCTGATGTTCACGATGTCGTGGTCGAATTACAAAAATTAGGTGGTGCCCGAGTCATTTTGGCAACTGCTCCTAGTGGAAAATCAATTACCCCTTTAATTAATGCTCTGGGAAATAAGGGAGAACTTCTTATTGTAGGGGCTTCTAATGATCCAATAGAAGTCATATCAACTCAGCTTATTGGGGGTAATCGCTCGATTAAGGGCTGGTCATCTGGAAGTGCGATTGACATAGAGGAAACATTGCAATTTTGTGCATTAACAGGTATCCGTCCCATGATTCAACAGTATCCACTTGCTCAAGCGGAACAAGCCTTTGATGATATGATGTCTAATAAAGCTCGATTTCGCTCAGTAATCGTAATGCAATGAAATTAAGTGAATATTATTGTTCTATACTTAATCAGGATCGTTCAAATCATTTCAAGGAGCGAAATTATTATGAAAAAGTTATTATTAATTATTTTTTCGCTTACGATGCTCGATGCAGTTTCGTATGCTAACAAAATTGTAATTACCGGGACTCCAATTATCTTGGAAAAACAAGGAGATGTATACTTTGTACCTAATGATTATAAATCAACTACATCTTATTACTATGTGAGTTTAAATGGAGCGCGGCAGGTATGCTATATAGACAAGCAACCGGAGCTATCTGCTTTGAATACTACGACACTTGAAGTGAATTACAACGGCTCAACTTTGACTTGGGTTTGTTATCCTTTAGACACTAATTATTTTGAAACTCCATAAATATCGTACCCTGGGCGTCGCCCAGGGTACGATAAAAGATTTCTTGCCCAAAATTATTTTTCTTTTTTTGACGGTACTAAATTGAGTCCATCAACTACTTCCTGTAGCATTTTTAAATGAATGGGTTTTGTTAATATTTTATTCATTTCTGAGCGCATTGAGTTATTTTTAGCCGCAGAAGTATTGGTAGTTAGGCCGATAATCGGTACAGGAGTTTTCTGAGCTTGTTTTTCCATATCACGGACACACTGAACGAGGTTTTTATCTGAAATGCCGGCTATACCTATATCAGTAATGATTAAGTCAAAATCATTTGTTTCTAACAACTCTAAAGCATGTTCGCCATCGATTGCCGAATAAAATTGATATCCTGCTTGTTCTACAACATTTTCAATCATGTGAAGGGAAATGATGTTATCTTCTACGAGAAGAATAAGCGGCGCATGAGATCCTGTTTCTTTCTTCACTGCATTTGTTTCATTATAAGCGAGAGTATGGTTCTCGTTATACCCAATTTTCATTGTGAGGGTAAAATAGAAAGTAGAGCCTTTTCCTACTTCACTTTCTAGATTTATTTCTCCACCCAGAAGGCTTAAATATTTTTGTGCGACATGCAGGCCAACACCATAACCACCGTGCTGTCTTTTGTAAGAAGGTGTAGCGCGGAAGAATCGATCAAAAATTTTACCCTTTAACTCTGGAGGTATGCCAATTCCTGTATCTATCACACTGAATCGGAGTTGCGCATAGCTATTTTCATGTGAAAGTGTCTCCACTTTAATTGTTACAATACCCTTATCAGTGAATCTAATTGCATTTCCCACTAGATTTAATAAAACTCGATGTAATTTCGTACCATCAGTGATAAAGCTATTTGGTGCTGTATCATCAATTTCGATATTCAGTTTAATTTTTTTCATTTCCAGAGTAGGTTGTACAAGATACGCAATATCTTTAATATTTTTGCGTAATTCGAATAGTTCCTCATGGACATCATTCTCTCTGAGATTATCTGCAGCAACGATTTCCATTACACCATTTAATAAATCCAATAATTGTTCACCACTTTCATGAATCCAACGCGCATATTGTTTTCTTTCAGGATCTTCTGCTTTCTCTTCCAAAAGTCGTGACATCCCAACAATACCACTTAATGGGGTATGAATATCATGGCTCATATTTTCAATAAATTCAGTTTTCGCCTGGTTTGCAACTTCAGCATTTTCCTTGGCGCGACGCAAAGCAGCTTCCATTTTTTTGTGTTCTGTAATGTCCAGTGAGATACCCAAAACACCAATAATCTCATCCCTTTGATTGCGTAAAGGAACTTTTTGGGAATGGTAAATACCCATTCCTTCTGCTTTGACAGCATATTCTTCTGCAGTATGAGGTATGCCAGTTTCCATAACTAATTTATTAAGTTTATTTAATATTTCTGCTTGATCTTTCCATGGCATATCGTAGTTTGTTTTTCCAACAATTTCTTTTCTTGACTGTAAATGCGCGCTTTTTGCTTGCAGATCGTTACAACCCAAAAAAACATTATTCTTATCAAGCCAGTAAACATGTCCTGGCATTAAGGCAATTATATTTTCATAATAATCATGAGCAGCTTGTAATTCATTTTTAAATTTTAGTTTTTCATCTTCTAGAGATAGAGTTAATTGACGAATTTTTTCATTCTTTTGATTAATTATTTCGTGTAATTCTTTAATTTTTTCAGAATCCATTTTTCACCATATAAAATGACTTAATAACTGAGCTAATTCAGTAAAAATATTTTTTATCGACAGTATGTTAATGGACTGACACGTAAAGTGTATAGTAAACCATCCAAAAATTATCTGTCTTCTGTAGATAATTAGTAAAAATATTATAAACTATTTATAAAAAAAGTGGTTATTTTTTTTTCAAAATGAATTATACTATGTCTATATTTTTGATTGAACATTGAAAATTGGTTGATTTTTAAAATCAAAAAAATTAATTTAAGTGCGTAACGTTATGATTTAAATAACTTTTTATTAGTTGTGCGAATTGTTAACGTACAGAAGTAATAGAAAATAACGCTGAGGAAATATTAGATGCCAAAAGTCAGAGGTCCGAAAGACGGCAAAATTATTACCGCAAGTTTTGATTCAAAAGATAACAGTAAAAGTCGTTTTTCTTCATTGAAAACTACAAAAGATTTAATTCTTTTAAGTATTAAAGGAAATGAGTATTGTGCTGGTGAGTTTTTAGAAGCCATTGTGCAACAAGCTGTTGCTATGCATCAAACTGGTTCTGATTATGCTGGAGTTAAGGGGAAGGCCACATTTTTAGTTGCTGATGAAATTTATTGGCATAATCTTAAGGAAGGACCTTCATCCAATGAAAATGAGACGACTCTTAAAAGGCAGTCCATGGATTTGGGGGAATTATATTTAGAGGGTAATCTTGGTGCATTTTTAGCTCCTTTGGGATTGACTCGAGATAGTTTTAATAATAGTTATCCTACTGCGACAATGGATGAAAAAATTGAGATTATCAATAAATTAGCTGAGGACAAAGGAAAGAATTTTGAAATAGTGCGTTGGCATGATTGGGTGACTCAAAATAATTTTGATAAAGATTTAAAAGAAATAATACCACTTTATAGTTCGGTAGAGGGGCTTAGGGTAACAATTGACAAAACAAGCGCTGAGTTTATGGCTCGTCACTCCCACGATGGAGAGGATGCCAGGGTATGGCTTCATCGTTCTCAAGGTTACCTTACCGAGGAAAGTCCTTCTATTATGCTGTTAGCGGCTAGATTAGGCTATAATTTTATCATCTATCCAGGTACTATCTTACCTCCGTTTGAAGCAACAAGAGAATATTTTGTGGTTGAAAATCATATTGCTCGCATTGAAAAAGGTGAGAGTATTAAAAAAGAATGTACTCATAATAAATTTTGTCTTCATGTGGAAAATCCTTCTCGTTTGGTCAATTGGCTAGAAGTTAACTTTAAAAGAAGCCATGAAAACACGCCTATAAAAGAAACAATAGTTCGTAATAACATTGCTTTTTTCGCTTCTAAGAAAGGACCTATGGAACCATCACTTCATCGTGAGCATGAATTTATTAAAACAATATCATCAAGTAATGAAAAAGAAGAGGAGGGGAGTGCTTTGGCGGTTGTACCTCAAAGAGAGGCTATTTCTTCTTCGATAGTTCGTGGAATTAATCATGCTTTTCAGCAGGATACCCCCTCTAGGAAGTGTCAACCAAACTCAAATCCTTCTGCACCCCCGTTGACGCAAATATTTGCAGGTATCACAGAAGCGGTTTTAGCATCCGATTTGTCTATGTCTGAGAAGGTTGGTTTCTTGACTGAGCTTGTAGATGCCTATGCTAAGCGACCCGATCAAAACTATTCTAACCCTAAAAGTTTGTCTATGATGTAAAACATTATCAGCCCCGTATCGATGTCTGATAGGGGCTGTTGAATGTAATGAGGCAGAAATTATTCCAACATTGTGTAATTGAATGGCTGACCATTCACAGTAATCTTTTGGTTTTCTAATTTGAAGGTAAAGACATAATCGTTACCCTCAACCTTTAAAAAGCCTTTGCTGACAAGATTTTGTAATATTTTTTCTGCTTTGTTTGCAGCCTGATTGTCAGGATTAGATAAGATTTGTGTTGGGTTCGTTGAGCCGGGTGAAGTTACTTGGGTCTCTGGACTGGTTTCGGTATTGTTGGCGAGATCACTTTTTATCGATTCAGTCATCAGTTCCTTTATTGTAGCTATCGGTGCCCTAAAGTAGCCTTCACCTTGCATCTTTTGCATTACCTGAGATAGATCATTTGCTTCGCCTTTAGGTACTGATAGTTTAAAATTTCCTATAATTTTCCCGCCTGGTAAGTTCAGGGTCATTTCCGAAAGCTCTAATACCGCTCCTTTGGCAAGGAGTTGGGGTAATTCTGTTGCGAATGCAGCCATCGCCAGATTAGGGTCGCTATTATTTTGAATCATATTGAATTCTTGTTGATTGATTTTAGCTACAATTGCTGGATCCAGATTTCTAAAATTCAAGTGTAAAATGCCTGGTCCATAATTCTGATTATTAGTAAATAGTTTTTGCAATGACAGTTTAAAGTCGATGTTCAGCGCATTATCACTAACATCAGAGCGAGCCGAGAAATTAAATCCAGTAAGCTCAAAGTTTTTTGTACCAGCTAGATCGATAGCAACAGAAGGAATATCAAAACGAGTTTGTCCAAGCCATAACCATTCTTGGTGTCGTTTAAATTCATAATCATAGCCGACTTCTCCAATCTTGAAGGTTACTTTACTTTGAGTGCTAGTCGAATTATTGGCTTCGCCGTTTAATCCCCAAAGCCTTAAATTACCATCGATATGATTAAGATTAGAAGAAACGCAGAGCAAAGAAGTTAAACCTTGCCAATTGAGCTGAAAGTCTCCCTCATTTTGTCCAATCTTGCCTTCCAGAGAAAAGGAAGGAAGCGTGTATCTGAAAACAGTTTTATTCAGATAATTTATAAAGGCTTCATAATGTGTTTCAGGTTGCGTTGTAATCAGACCTAATCCAAAACGTACGCCATTAGGTGTCTTTATAAAAGGTCCGTGTTTGATGAGAATAGGTACATCCATATTCAAATCAACGGGGGGTTCTGTTTTAGTGACTCCATTCTTATCTGTTGTACTTTGAGCGGGAATATACATCTTGAGGGTTACTATTGCCTGAGATGAAAACCAGCCACGATGGTATTTATCAAGATGAACACTAAATGCAGAGGATTTAGGTATTGATTCTATATTTTTGTTTAGAGTGCTTTTGATTGCTAAACCAATGAAATAGTAAGCTGCGAGTATAAGCACTACCAAAGATATGATAAATCCAGACCATTTTTTCATAAGTACCTAAATTAAAATCCCTTTGTTAATATTATTTAGACTAAAATTTTTATTTTGTAAATTAAATAGATATGGAGCTTGGTTAGAATTGGAGTCAGTATTAAAACCTTTTGAAGGATTCAAAGACACTATGAGTAAAGACCAGAAAGTTCTGGTCTTTTCAAGTTAATGATTAAAATTTAAAAAGTTACAGAATGTATCTGGAGTTGATTTAGGAATTGGTGCAAAAAATGAATGATACATTGTCTTACGGATATAGTTCTGATAACCAATTGATTCGGATATATTTTTTTGAAAATCTTTTAAATTCATCAGTTTTACCTGCGAACCTTGCTCTAGCATATTGATGAATTCAACATCTTCTATGCTGGAATATAATCCTCCCAACTCCGTCCATACTTTTTGAGTAACTTCTTTTTTTATTGTTTGCCAGATGGGTAATAAATTCTTTTCAAGAAGCAAAAATAACCGCATTAACTCTTTATATTCATGTGCTGTCTGAGGATTGGTATAGGGTTCCAAATGTTTCATTGCCACCTGTTCAATAATTTTATCTCGACGTGTTGAAATGGCAAAAGCTAATGCTTTTTCAAGTGGAACAAAATCATTAAATCTAGACTCATAAACAAGTACTTCACCTGTTTCAAACTCATAGAACCATCCATGAAGAGTGAGTTCTCTACGTTTCAATTTTTCGGCAATTAATGGGTATGATTTTAGATGTTCCATCTGAGTTAAAATGTTTAGCTTGGTAGCTTGAAGTAATTTTAAAGTGAAGTCATCAAGATGAGATTCTTTAGAATCATTCATTTGTTTTAAGACAGAATGTGAATGATTAAGCCATGAGGCAACTTCAGGCAGGCGCTCATTGAGGTTGGGAGTTAATAAACCCTTCATGGCACCGCAGTGCGAATGGCCACAAATAATAATGTCTTTGATGCTATGAAGTTCACTTAAGGCAAACATAAGCCCTGCAGCTTCGCTTGAGGGGACATGAGATGGAGGAATAATATTTCCTACATTACGAATGACAAATAAATCGCCGGGTTTTGTTTGTGTCATAAGATTTGGCAGTAAACGTGAATCAGAACATGTGATGAATAGAATTTCAGGGTTTTGCCCTATACTCAATTGCTTGAACATGTCTTCCATTTGCTTAAATGATCCATCTTGGAACTGACGTACCCCAAGCATCAATTTAATCAACATAGGCGCTCCTTTTGTAATAGATATGAATTTGTTGTATGCACAGTAAGAATGAGCATCCTTTTCTTTTTTTATATCCAAGGTAAGGCATTATTTCATAATCGTCAATTTATATAACAAAATTGTAAAGATTTGTTTTTTTGGGGGGGGGAGTATTCTGGATATTCCACGAATAAATACTATTATCTTAATAAGCTGCCGAACTTTTCAGAAGGATTCTTTAATGGACTTTCCGGGTGTTACGAGCACTGAAATAGAAAATAAGCTTATAACCGAGTCATATAAAAAATTTTATGTTCTAGTTATTGCGGACTTTTTTGCAACCATCATTTTTGCTTCAATCATTTGGGGGCAGGTGAATAATAAACTTCTGCTCGCCTCATGGGTGTTATTGATGTTTGTGTTCAATCAATTATTAAGAGGGCTTTTTTTATTACGTTATTATAGGCAAAAAAAGGAAGATGGTTTATTTCGTCCCGCTTTTTGGAAAAAATATTTTATAATCAATAATTTCCTATCAGGTATTTTATGGGCTTTAGGAGGTTTGTTATTTCTCTATATAGATGATCCTCTTCATCGCATGGGTATTTTCGTCTATCTGATTGGACTGCTTGGAGCACCTGCGGCTAAATTACTAACCATTCACAACGCTTATATTGCGTTCATGGCGCCAATATGGTTGCTCCTGATTTTTTTATCAGTATCCATTACCCCTTCATTATCGTTAATTTTATTTATGGCGATTTTGCTTTATGCCTCTATCATGGTTTATAGCACCACATCAGTAAATCGTTTTTTAATGAAATCAATTTATCTGGAAATATATAGCTCGAATCTTTTATCCGATTTAAGGCGCAGCGAAGAGAGTTTTCGCAATACTATTGAAAATGCACCTATTGGAATGGCCATTGTTTCACCTGAAGGTAAATGCATCCATGCTAATCGTACACTGCAAGAGATTTTGGGGTTCAGTGGTGAGGAATTATTTTGTAAAAATATGCTCGAAATTACTTATGCTGATGATGTGTCTATGACTCAAGATGCCATGAATAAACTTCTGCAAGGCGAGTTGCGCATTTCACATATGGAAAAACGTTATATTCGAAAAGATGGAAGTATTATTTGGGTGATGGTCAGTGCAACGTTAATTCGTGATGAACATGGGGAGCCGATTAATTTTATTGTACAAATGAAAGACGTCAGTGATCGTATTCAAAATGAAGAAAAAATGAGAGAGCTGAATGAGAAAACGATGGAAACTTTAAATGAATTGAAGTTATTAGAGCATGATGAGAGTTTATTAAATAGATTGAATCGTTCGTTGCAAATTTGTATTACAGCAGAAGAAGCTTATCCACGAATCAGTTTAATTGCACAAGATTTATTTCCTGATTTAAGCGGCGGCTTGTCAGTTTACAATAAGGGAGTGAATCAAATGGAAACTGTAGTTCAATGGGGAAAAGAACAATTACTGCCAAAGACATTTCTTCCTATGGATTGTTTTTCAATTCGTGAAGCGACTACCAACGTGGTTGATGATCCAAATAAATCAGTTCCTTGCTCGCATTATAAGACTGCTCCTCAAGGAGGGTATATGGCATTACCACTCATGGTTCAAAATGAATTAATCGGTGTTATCCACCTACTTGCACCAAAAAGTAAAAAATTAACACAACACCAACAAGACATGGCAAATTCATTTGGTAATATTGTGAAGCTTGCCATTGCTAATATTAATTTGCGCGTATCATTGAGTGAATTATCATTACATGATCCATTAACTAATTTATATAATCGACGTTATTTAAATGATATTTTATCGCGGGAATTAATTCGAATTGCTCGGGATAAAAATACATTATGCGTTGCGATGCTGGATATCGATAACTTCAAGAAATTTAATGATACTTACAGTCATTTAGCTGGAGATGAGGTACTTAAATCGATCGGGAAATTATTGAAGGATAATTTCCGTGAAAGTGATATTTCTTTTCGCTTCGGGGGCGAAGAATTTGTTGTTGTATTGTTGAATGCAACTTTGAACAATGCTGTGAGTAAAATGGATGCACTTCGTGAAAAGATAAAAACTATATCTATATATTTTAAGGGCAATCCGCTGGATAACATTACTATTTCAATTGGTGTCGCAGAAGCACCAAAACATGGTGCTACTATTGATGAGATAATAAAGGCTGCTGACCATGCTCTTTACGCCGCGAAACAGGCCGGTAAAGATAAAGTAAAAGCCTACAGCCAAAATTCATAGTGATTCGTATTTTGGAGCTACACTCCAAAATATGAATGTAGAACAGCTCTAATAACTTTCTGGCCCGGATGCTGAGTGCATTGAATTCTTAAGCTCCTCTTCAAAAGCGTTCTTCAACATTTGGCCTATTTCAGGACAAGGGGTAGAGGTGATTGCGCCTTTAGATAGCTGCTCGCAAATAAAGCAGGCTAATTCATCTATTGTTATGCGAATTTTAGCCGGCTGATTCATTAATAGGCTTTCCAACTCAATTGTTAACTCTTCAAGTGCCTGATTAAAATAATGTTTCGCTTCTGAAATTCTAGCAGTAACAGTTGGTATAGGACTTTGAGGTCGATTACTAAAGAATTGATATGAGCCAATCAATCTTGGGTGTTGCGTGCGTATATCTTTCAATTTTTCCCTGGCTCTGTGATGCTGAGGGTCTATTTTGAATACTTTTTGATACAGATCATGTGCTAACACAATCGCATTTTGCTTTTGAACGTAATGCGCTTTGTATTTATGGAAGAAATCTGCTACCAGAGAGAGTAAATTTGCTAAAAATCTTGGATTTTCTGAGTGGGCGGTTATTTTTTCCAACCCCAGCTGAAGAGCTCTACTGTGAGGGAGTTCATCTTCTAATGATTGCGCTCGAGAAGGGGAGCTAAAAAAAGTTGGTTGTGGCGCGGGGCCAAAACCCTGAACACTAAATGGCAAGCTAAACGAAGGGCTATGCGTCATTACCTGATCAGCAGGCATCGTATCCATTGATGATGAGCTAAATGTACTCATCTCAGTGGTTTCAGAGCTTAAACTTTGAAAGTCCATCAACATATCGACAGGATAGACATCCTCATCGAGCTTATCTAATGTGATGGGATAATCCGAGAGTTCTTCTAAAAAACCTGATGTAGAATGTGTATCATCCATAACGTCTGGCTCGTCATTTTCTACTTCATATTCATCTTCCTCTCTCTCTTTTTGAGGAGCTAGATCAAGTAAACTCTGGAGGTCATCCAGGATGGGGTTGTCTCTTTCATCTTCAGGGACTAAATCATAGAGTGCCTTACATTCAAGAGTAAGTTCATGAATATCTTGATGATTAAAAAGTGCTACTCTTGCGACATAGCTGAGTAGCTCGAGTTTTCGCAACGGCGATTTAATTGTTCTTTCCAAAAGGTTATGTTCATTTATGTACTCGGACATGACTCGAATATGAGCTTCATCTTGTGTTTTTTTATAAAGGCGCTCAAGTAAATTTAAATATCCCAGACTGCTTGATAGCTTAGTAGTTCCCTCTGTTTTTACCTGAAAATGAATGCCTCGCTTCATCCACTCAATGGCTTGTTTAAGTAGCTCAAGATATACTTCAGCATCATCTTCTTCTAATTGATCCGCTAACGCGTCACTCACTTCTTCGCAAATTTTTGCGAGTAATAAGCGGACTTTCGAAATTACTTTCTCTTTATTACTAAAGGCGTGCTTGGATTTTTTAAGATGCTCTTTATGAGTAAGTTCCATTTCATGCAACAAACCGGGAATATCCTGCCAATGGTTTGCAACAACAGCAAAATTCGAATCTTGGGCTTCACGCTGAATAATGAACAATTTGGTTGTTAAAATTTCGGAGAGTACATAAACCAATGCATCATAAAAATCAGTGTGTCGGGCTTTTTGAGCAGCAGCATGCATATGCAATGTTTTTAGTGCTTCTGAGTAATGTGTGAGGGCATCTTCGTATCTTTGTTCGTTGTAAGCTTTATCACCTTCTTCTTGTCTGTATGTATTAAAGTAAAATCCCATGATGGTTATCCCGAAAAAATTGATATTGTAGCCAAGTAAAATTTTTATTCAACAAGCAAATATATAATTTCAATTGTTCATAATTGGAGAGATACTTTTATAGGTCATCGAGAAGAGATTTTTGCTAGTAGTTATAATTATTTAAGCGTATTCTCATTATGAACGGCAAAAATCATTATATTTAAACTCAAGGAATCGTGATGTTTTTTACCAATACTCTTAATAAAGAAAATGAATCAAATGCACAAGGACGAGTTTACTATCGATCGGATAAGCGACCACCAGAATTTATTTTTAAAGAAGGATTTTCTCCAAGAATTAAAGAGTTTGAAGCAGATTGGTGGAGAGAAGCAATTAAATATAGAGGGTATGTCAATGATCGAGGTATTGATGACCGTGCTGTGGATGCGGATCCCGCGGTCTGCGTCTGTATGAGTACCAAATTTGAGAGTGCGGCTATTTTTCCTCTCAATAATGAAGATACTTATATTTATGCAATTGCGCTTCCCGATCTTACGCAAATTGAATATGCCGGCTCAAAAGGGGAAGTCAGTTTATCAAGGAATCACAATACTCCAGCTGACAATAAAGAAATTGTTGTTGATTTAAATGGACTTCAAACGGTTCAGGCAAGAAATATCAATGAGTTTTTTAATTTTTCAATGCCCCGTGCAGGTTGGCCGCTTTATGCTTATGAAGCATTGGCATATCGTGTATTGCCCCGATCCGTTATTTGTGCCATTAAATGCTCTAGAAAAGATGCAACAGAGGAATTTAACAACTCAAGTTTAAATTTAAAAACGACTTCAGATAAGAAAATTATCCTTACAGGCCCGGTAATGAACAATTTAAATTTTTGTGAGGCACAATTAATGCGAATTGGTTCCGCAGATCAAGTATCGCTTAAGATAATGGACTATGGCCCACAAAAAATTCAGGCAATTCAACACCTCACTGACTTGAAACAGAAAAATGAGTTGCAAACACCTAATATTTATTATGGGTTAGGAGGAAAAACTTTTTAGCAGATCCCTGGTAATTAGGGAGCACTTACATATGGACTATGTTATTTATGAAGCATGATGAACTCCATTCTATTCGGAAAAAGTTCTTGCGCACATCGATTCATTAAATTTATTACGAGATAATCGTGTCGCTGCATTCATGATAAGCTTGAAAATACGTCTTGCAAATCTTGATGTAATGTAATTATCTTTAAACGGTTAAAAACATCTTTGATAAGAAGGATCTGTGAATCTAGAAGACATCTTGTTCTATTGAGCCTCATCTTAACAAAAGCAGCCAATCAGAGCGAAGAATAGAGCCCATCCTCGTGCAAATCATTTTTTGAGTTATTGTCTATATTCCAAACTCAAGTGATTAATAAGTGATCATAATGATAAAAAGTTGACTAAATTTGTCAGGCATATTAAAATATATCCACTTTGATTAAGAAAAGACCTTTTTTGGGAGAAATTTACTATGCAGGCCAAGTTATTAACGTTTTTTAAAACACAAAGCATTCCAAAAACCAGCCAAGAAGCTTATGAGATTTTGGCTAGTTTTGATGATTTATCCAATATTGAAAAAATTGTATTTCATTTTAAACAGTTGGTTAATATTGAAAAAAGCGTTCTCAATTCTCACACCCTTTCTAATGGAAGGATTGGTGATAATAAAGAATTCATCGATGGTCTAGAAGCGCGTTTGAAAAAACTGCAAGATGCTGTAAATGATGGTAAACCTTATCAGTCTTTATACGGTGATGTTTGTAGATTAAAAGAGGATCTACAGGTAATTATGGGATATTATCAATCACAGATTAAAAGAGATCAGCCAATAGTGAGAGATTATCTAAGAAAGACTCAATATAGAAACAGCGACCTTGCGATTTTAGCGTCTTCAATTGCAGCTGAAGATACATCGTTACTTGATGAACAAGACACAAAAGTCTTAACCAAGTACTCCATTAATTTTTGTGCACCTACAATCATGAAAGAAGATATAGAAAAGATTGGTGACATCGTTCAAAAATCATTTTTGGCTGATCATCGCCATGAACCAGAGTTTTCTTATATGTAGCAGGTGTGCTTTTCTTACATGTCGCGGCTTGTCTGCGACATTAAGAAATGCAAAATTTAAAATCAATTTAAATAAAAGATTACTATATAAATCTGTCTAGATCAAAACGATAGATGACTCCAAGATTACCCATATGTGCCTGGAGGGTTTTGCCCCAGTTGCCCTTATTGGTTGTTGCTGTATAGCGATAGGCCGCATTGATTGCAAAATGTTCCGTAAAATTATAAGTCAACCCAGCAGTTCCTTGATACGCAAAGGAGTCCAGGTCTGTGTTAAAATGAGGCTTTTTGAAACGGCTTGTACTGTTTAAAGTGGCATGCATAAAGGAGTAACCAATACCCACCCCAAGAAAGGGAGAAATTTTACCCAACAGTTCAGGAAAATCATAATAAATATTTGCCATAAGGATATTTGCTTTAGTACCACCATCGATATCCAATGCTTTTTTGTGATTTACACTATACTGATTTGTATCAACATATAAGTATGTATATTGAAATTCATAACGAACAGGATCACTTTGGTATCCAATGCCGCCACCAGCATTATAGCCCCAGCGATAATGCACATCAGAGAGCAAGTAACCATAGTAAAGTCTTTCAACATTAGAGGGGGCGTACGTGTAACCTCCAAAACCACTGGCATACCAGCCATTAACTGTAGTCGAGGCAGACACGGATCCAGCAGCTAATAAAGCGGTGGTAAATAGTGCAAGTTTCATGACACTCCTTTGTTATTATTTTTTGTAGATTATGTTATCGAGTTACCTAAATTTGCAATCCTTTTATGTCTAAAACCTTTGAGGCTATAGTTTTTGCAAACTATTGGTATTTTTCCTGGTTTTATTAATTTGAAGGTGCCTATTTGTTTGTTATGATTCATGTAATTATTGCCTCATTATCCTAATGAAACACATGATTAAATTTTCAACCCAATTAGATAAAGAATTTTTCGCAAGCCCTCCAGATCCAGCGCATATTTTTTATGCAGGAAAAACCGCCGTTCATTGTGACGCTGATTCTTTTTCTATAAAGTCTTTATCTACTTTAAAGCAACTACTGGAAAAAGAAGAAGAAACCATTTTTCGCTTTTTAGTCGATATGGAAGGTAAGCTGTGGTTTGCTTTTGAAACTCGTCCTCATAAGAAAGCACCGAAACATTTTCAAATGACCGGTGATCCTATAGAGACAGCATGCTGCTTGACTGCGGGAAATATAAAATTTACAGATAAAACAGGGACTGTTGTAAAAAATATCAGCCACCGCAGTGGTGATTTTTATCCTTCATTCCTGTCACTACGCTGGGTACTGGCAATACTTATTATCAATGAAGAATTCCTGCCCTTTAAGTTGCCTAAGTTTCTTGTTATTAAAGAGATAAAGAATAAGAAAATTTATAAACATATATGGCGTTTAAAAAGGATCAAAAAATGGGTGGACAGCTTTCGTCACAATGAAGCGCTTATAAATCAATTACGCCAGGCTGACCTAAGCAGCAAAACAGTACATTATGAAGTAACAAGACACTTCGTTGAAACCCAGTTTAACTCCATGAGTACTATAACGGCGTGAATTATTATTCGTGCCCCTATTTTAATTAAAGGTTATTTGGACATATCCTATTTATTCGACTAGATTTAATTTAAAAATCATATTAATTCAGTACGGTTACATATATCTATTTATGACATTTGATTAGAGAACAATAATATCAAAGGAGAATGGGATGTTTCCTGTAAGTTGGTGTAGATTAGCAATAGTAACTTTTGGGCTTATTGGTTCTATGGCTCCCACTCTCGGTTTTTCAGGAAGTGGTCGTGGAGACTTTCATACGGTATATCACGGACAATCTGTAGATGATCTGGTGATTCAATTTATGAGAGAGCATAATATCCCTGGTATGTCACTAGCGATTGTACAAGCACCTTATATTACCCGTGTGGTGGGATATGGACTGGCTGATACTCAAACCAAACGTTTGGCATCTACGAACACAGTGTTTAATATTGGCCAATTGACTAATGCTTACACAGCTGTTGCGATTATGCAATTAAAAGAAGACGGAAAACTGCAATTAGATCAGGGCTTAGGCACTTACCTTACTGATGATTATATCCCTAAAAAGTGGAGAACTATAACCATTCGGGATTTATTAACCCATAGTTCTGGTTTACCGGACTATACCGAGGCCAGTGATTTTGATTTTAGTAAGGAATACACTCCTGCACAAATTAGTGCGCTGATAAAAGATAAAGAGCTGTCATTCACCCCTGGAACACAAACATTTAATAGTGCGACCGACTTTTTTCTGCTGGGATTAATCATTGAAAAAACAAGTGGTATGTCCTATCAAGATTATGTAACTAAAAATCAAATTGAAAGGGTAGGTCTGCATCATACGTTTTTTATTTCAAATATAAGCACAGTGAACAATGAAGTTAATAATGGAACTAATCCTTTCAAACATAGCCAGTTTTTAAATAATCCTGTGATGATTAATCCCACTGAATGGGCTTCGGGCTATTCAGATGAAAATGGAACGAATGTTCCAGCTAAACCACTGAGTTGGACTGCAACATTCTCCAATAGCGGCCTCATTGCTTCTGCTGAGGACATTAGTATCTGGGATATTGCTTTAGCGGGCAATATTTTAGTTAAAGATCCCAAGGATAGAGAGTTTTTATATCATCCTGTCACATTAAAGAATGGCAAAGTGATACCAGGAAATAGCGGTTGGTTCTTCCCAGGTCATCCAGGTATGATGGAAATAAAAGGTAATGTACCTGGTTACTCTGCATTTTTAAGTCGATTTACCGCACCCACAGAATTAGTATGCGTCACCTTGTTAGCCAATAAAGGCGATATCACTGATTTGGATGTTTTGGGGCGCAAAGTAGCTGGCGCTTTTGATACTAAACTTGCTGCACCTATCGGTGCTTCATGGTCTGACACCATCCAAAGTCCTTATTCAGCTCAAGAAACATTAGATAGGGTTGAAGCGATTATTAAATCTCAAGGCGGTACAGTGTTTGCTCGTATCGATCACAGCGGCGAAGCTGCGAAGGCAGGGCAAAAGTTACAAGCTACACAAGTACTGATTATAGGAAATCCTGCTAAAGGTACGAGTATTATGGAAGCCAAGCCTGCAATGGCATTGGATTTGCCATTACGCATTATGGCAACTACAGATCCTGATGGCCAAACCTGGTTAAGTTTTACTAATCCTGTAGTACTTGCTAATGCTTATGATCTCCATGATCCACGAGCAAATGTTATCTTAAAACAAATGGAGGCCGCTTTGAATAAAGTGTGTCAAAAAGCAGTTTCTCCTTATTGAGAGTGTGTTGCAGGGGAATGAGCATGCACTTACGAAAACTATATGATTTGAAAGGGGCATTATTATGAGCATCAGAAAAAAAATAGGAATCCTGTTTACTGCAGTCACTTTATTATTACTTAATGTTCAAGCTTGGGCCGATTTTGCAACCCAGAGTTTTGGTGCTAATGGTTACGATGTTGTGGCTTACCATACTCAAAATAAACCGGTAAAAGGAAGTCGGGATTTTTATAGCTTTGTTAATGGAGTCACTTATTTATTTGTTGATAAAGGAAATAAGAAGTTATTTGACGCTAATCCAGAACAATACCTCCCTGCTTATGGTGGTTATTGCGCAATGGCTATGACTCTTGGCAAAAAACATCTTACCAATCCCGAAGCTTTTTTAGTTTATAAGGGTAAACTTTATCTGAATAAAGCCGATGTGCGACCACTATGGCTGAAAGATGTACCAGGAAATATTGAAAAAGCTGATAAAATATGGAAAGAGATAAAAGATACTGATCCTGCAAAACTATAATGTGTGTTAATAATTATCGTGCTAGCTATAGGAGTAATCTCAGCTTACGGTGAAATAATTTTGAACCAAAATCCTCATGACAAAGAAATCAAACTACTTTGTCATGAGCAATTGAAGGCAGACTAGTAATTACAAGGATCCGATGCAGGAAAACTCTGAGTCATCTAAATGATCAACTGAAAGAGACTGTTGGACAATTTCTTGTATTGATGTCATATCCTGTTCCATAACATCTTGAGCTGTGACATTAATGATGTGTTTTTTTATGATTTTTGATTCATTTTGGTGAAACGCATATTTTTTTTCTGTATAAGCAATTTTATGTAATAAAGTTGCAACGTCACTATCTTCGCTTCGAATTTTTCTTAGATAATCTTTTGCAATGGGCTGACAAAGTTCAATCTGAGTTTGATAATATCCAAAAATTACTTCAAGCCCTTCTTTTAATTTACAAACGTCGCTAAATAAAGATCGATAAGGTTTTCCGTGATCAAGAGCTTTTCGCATCTTATTAAAACGTGCTTTCAAATCCTTAAGGAACTCTTGATTATCTGATATTGCCGAATGTGGATGAGTCAAAACACTTTTTTCAATATCAATCAGATGTATAAAATTAGAGAGAATTTTTTCAATAGAGCTCAGAGTATCTGAGTTTAATAATGCAAAAGCATTTTGGCTGGTTTGGGGAATAGTTTTTTTGTTAAAAAATTTGGCTCTCATAATATTATCTCAGGTGTAAATGCTGCTTATTTGTTCAAAGTGAGCTAATAATATAATATTTTGTGTTGTTCGGTCAAATATTAACTCACAGTGGCATCATTTTAATCATTCAGTGGATTGATAGATTTCGTTAAAAGACAATTTAGAATGAAACGAAAGACTATGTTCGAATGGCTTGGTTGGGCCATTGGCCCAACCTTTTATTGCAAAAACAAAAAATATATTTTTGGTCTGAATATCTTTAAAAAGGATTCGATAATTGGCAACCTAGACCAAAACATCCGATACTGCTTGGGGGGGGATTTTTACACGTTACTGAGCCAAAAGTGATTGAGGCAGGAGATGGAGTAACTTCGAGAGCTGTAGTGGTGCAGGATTGAGTAGTGGTAGTCGAAGAAACAGTAATCTTGGCTCCTTTATAAATTAAAAACTGTGGCCATGGTGTCACTGCACTGATATTGGGGGCAGAACCTGAATTAGCAGGTATCGTTACGTTTATCGTTGGATGTTGTCCTGATGGATAAGTAATTTGCACCTTAAACGATGCTTGGATTGGGGGAGTAGTACCAAATATGGTTAATAGTGTGCCATTAGTAAAACCTTGGCACCCTTTTGCGGACACTATGGCATTGTTAGGGACAAATCCAGCTCCTTTTTGAACACAATTCGAATTAAAAAGACCGTAATTTTGTTCTGCTGTAGGACCTGATTTTGTTGGCTCATCATAAGCTTCGAATGCAAGAACCCCGATGTTATATCCAGATGATTTTACAAAATTACTTGTATTCAATTGATAAAGGGTTTTGAAGTATGCAGTAGCATTTGCTACGGAAGGTTGACATGGTCCTGGGGAGTTACATGCATATCCTGTAGTAGTTCCTGCTGTGGCCCATCCTGTTTCTGCTGACAACAAAACACGCCCCGGGGTATAAAATGGCTTTGGATTAGCTTTGGGCAATGCAGGTGGGGTGGTTGAACCTACAACTTGAATGTAATCCCATGCTAGGGAATTTATATGTTGTACTGTTGAACTTAATGGGGGCGTCCATACGGCTGTAGTTGCTGGTAATACTCCAAATTGAAAAGGATATGGATCAAAAGCTAAGGGAGCAGTTGAGGAATAGGAATTAATTAATTTTTTCATATCTGCAGAAATTGCAGGGCTTGGGGTAACAAAATTTCCACTGACGACTGCAGAGCCTACAGGAGTTGTCAAACTATGTGTCGCTAATGTTGTTTTCAAAGCTGAAACAGCACTTGTTAAATAATTAACATTCGAAGTTCCGGTACACGGAGGAATGGTATCACCTGCACTACAATAATTTTCGTGTCCTGCAAAAACAAGAACGACGGTTTTATTAAATACCGAAGGAGTAACTGCTTGAATCACAGAGTTTAATGTGGCTTGCGCACATGGAATATAATCCTGAGCGCCAAATGGACATCCTGGATAAACAGTGTCGCTTGGGAGTTGAGGGATGTCTGCCTCATAAATAACTTTCATTCCTAAAATATTGGCTTGTTTAATAATATCTATCCAACTATACGGTTCAGTTTGATAGGAGCGAACTGTTGTGAATCCTGCGTTCTGTAATTGTTGTAGTTCTGCGTAGACATTGGTAGCTGCTGCGTTATTGGGTGTTCCCGTATAAAACACATCGTGAAAATTGAAGGGATAATTATTCGCATAATGATTAGGATTATAATCAACACCAAGCAGTTTATTGAATGAAAAAGATTGTACTGTGGTTGAGGTAGTGAGTTTATTCGAACTTAGATTTCCAATTAATTCAGCTGCTAGAGTAAACGTGCCATTCGTAGGTGAACTGAATGTTCCGGCAATACTGCATTGTTCGCCGCTTGCCAAGGTTCCTGTTGTGCCCGATGGAACACAGCTATTACTCGTGATTGAGAAATTAGGATGGAGCGAATTATTATTTTGAGTGATCTTTTGTGTAAAACTGGTTGCCGAAGCATCATAGTTTGTGAACGTAAACGTTACAGCATAATTGGAGTTTGTAAATGCTTGACTTGGTAATGGATGTGCTGAAGGAAAATCGGCTGTGCCAAGAAGGCCTGCTGGTGTTGCCGTCGCGGTCGTTGTTAACGCGGGTTGAACATGAACTACGTTATTGTCATATCCACTGTAAGCCACCAAAACAGTTTTTCGGCCAATACTATTGGGGGTTAGGGTAATGCTATAGGTGCAGCTTTCTTTAGGCAGTAGTTTTTTACCAGAACATCGATCATTATATTTAAATTCTGCCTCAGAAGCGGTGCATGCTTGATTAGGAGATGGGCACAGTATTGGTATTACTCTGAATGGCTTTGTAAAAGCAAAGGGAAGATTATTGGTAAAAATATAGGTAGAAGTAACACTTCCTCCCAAGGTGGAACTCTTTTTGGGGAATGGTTGATCTAAAGAATGAAGGACAGGATTACTTGCAAAGACCGGACTCATCATTAAAAACAAAGTGCTTGCTAATTGGAATTGATTCATTTTCACTCTAATGTTCCCTTTTAGTAGTAATAAACGCAACAATAAGAAATGCCATTCTAAACAATAGGCTGAGTTGCTCAATTGGTACGGCAATTATGGCACCGTATTCATTTTATATAACGCGATGCAGCGTTTCTAATTTCATTTTATTTTAAAGCAGAGACACAATACTAAATAATGCAATGCAAATTTGCTACATTTAATTATTTAAATAATTAATAGAATCAATGAAATTCCACCTCGAAACACAGGCACGTAGTTCTACCGTACATGCCCTGGCTTTGTCTTAGAAGGCAATCGCAATATTTCATAAGTGAGCATCAAAAGGTTTTGAATAAAAATCCCTCTCTTATGTATGAGTCAAATAAAATGGTCATGAATTGAATTAAATTTCTCACAGAAAAACTTAGTGATTTTAAAATGATCACCATGGTAATATTTGCGCTTTTTATTAAGAGGGCATGGATTTATGGGACAAGAAAAAAAAGAGAAAAAGACACTTTGGGATGCTTATATTTTTAGTGTGACTTACACTGGAGTTACAACGTTGATAGGACATCCAGCAGAACGACTCAAGGTTGCAATTCAAACAAATCTTTTCCAAAGTTCTTATTCAGTTACAAAACAATTCATAGGTGTTAATTTAAAGCATTTTTCTACCGGATTTTTGTCGTGCATGATACGTCAACAAGGCAAAGTGGCCTACCGACCGTTATTGATTACTCATATGCCAAAAGAAATTGACAAATTACAGTTTCCTCTGGTGGTTGGTGGTGTATTTAAAGCTGCGCTTTCTTCTACTTTTGATACTTTAGTGCTCAGTCCTATTGAGAATATTAAAACGGTACAAATGAGAGCTATAGCAAGTCAGGATAAACCTATAAAACCTGTCCAGGCAATGCATACCATTTATCAACAAAAAGGATTGCCAGGTTTTTTTGCGGGGAGTGCTGCAACACTTGGAAAATCATTTCCGAGTTGGCTTTATTTATACATGACTTATCAGGCAATTAAAACGAAACGGGAAAAACAAAATTTTCTATCAACGATTCTTTGGGCAACAACAGCGTCAATCCCAGTTGCTTTTACAACAACCCCGCTGGATGTAATAAAGAGTCAGCAACAGGCTTGTATTGATTCATTCAAGCCAACAATAAGAGGCATTGCATCAGAAATTTATAAGAATCATGGTATCAGTGCATTTTTTAAAGGATTTAATTGTCGATTGATGCATAAATCATTGTCTACAGCAGGAGCTTATATGATATTGGATATCGGAAGTAAAATGTAATTTCTCATGAATAGCGATACGAAAAAGAGGACCGAATAATCTGTCCTCTTTTTGCAGTATGAATGTTTCTTGCGCTATATTTTATTTTCAGACATCATTAAATTAGAAAAGTAGAAAAATACAATCTTACCCTTTTATAGTTTCTTAATATCAGTATTTGTTCTCTGGAAAAGTGTTTGTCATATATCTAGAGTAGCCCATGTTAAAATAAAACTAAAAAGTCGATGAATTTATGAATAAAATTACACATAATGAACAAGATGCATTCCAGGTTGTGACGCTATTTAATCATTTAAATGCTTCACGAGCACCAATATCAGATTTTTTACCCATCGTTGATCCAGAACATTTAATTATTACGCTTCGTGATAGTGATATCGTTTTTAAGGGAATCGCTGGTTTTGCTGATCATCAGATAGGTAAATTAATATATTTCGATCAAAAGTTTGAATGTGAACTTGTTAAAAGTGAAACGCACGATGAGCAAATTACTCTTAGTACCAAAGGAGCTTGGTATGCACGAGTTTGGCAGTCCCCAGCGGCTTACAGTCAACAGTTGATTGCCGATTTAAGCCATACCTGGATTTTAAAAAAAACCAAACAATCAGCCTATATTATTCTCGTCCATATTTGTGAACATTTTAAATATAGAGATGGTTTTTCTCCTCACGATATAGTTGAAGACTTCCATCTGAACTTAAAATAATTTGAGACTATTTCTTCATGGTAAATTTAACTCGTATTAGTTACGATCGTAATCCGGTTTTCTTTATAAAAAAAATTGCTTTGAACGTTGACCAATTAGGAACTAGTTATTTTAACCACCGATCATTTCTTAATTTCAATTGTCCCTAATTTTAATAATTGATACTTTATTTGCAAGGAGCATTAATTGAAAAGATATCCTCTTTTTCTCATTTTATTCTCAAGTTTTCCTAACCATAATGCCATCGCGGATGCCCGTTTTAACACTATCGAACAGGCTTCTAGTCCTTTATGGACATTTATCTCTGATGCAAATTTTCCTCCTAAAGTCACTGTAAGTCCAACAAGAACTGCTACGGTAAAATATACGGTGACCAATCAGTCAAAAAAAACAAAGAGTTTGGTTATGAGTCCTATTATTGGAATCAATCAAGTGACCTCGGGAGCTGGGAACTGCAAGAATCCTTTTTCATTGGGCTATAAGCAAGCTTGTACTTTAACCTTGGAAGTGATTGGTGCCCAATTAGTGAAGGACATATCAGGTGGTCCTGTGGTTTGCAATCAAGGCAATCGCTTGCAATGTTATCAACCTGGCTCTACCAACAGCTTGAATATCACTAAGGCGGAAGTGACGCGGTTTTATGTCAACGGCAGGGGGCTTGCAAATGGCAATGGAAGCAGTTGGGGCAATGCATTTAATAATTTAGAGTCTGCACTGGAAGCTGCGAATGCAGATCCTGGTTCTGTTGAAATCTGGGTAGCGCAAGGCGTTTATAAACCCACTCGAGTTTATGCGCCACAAGGAGTTGTTGGGGGAGCATATGGAATTAACACATCTAAACTAAGAACTTTTAATCTACCAAGTGATACAGCTATATACGGAGGATTTTCCGGAAAGGAAACGAGTCGTGGACAAAGAAATGGTCAGCTGTTCCCCACTATTTTATGTGGTGACATGACTTCAACTTGTCTTACTCCCTATGTAGTTAATAGTAATAATGACAGGGTTTGGCATGTGCTTATGGCTGGAAGTGATGTTCCTCCAGGAGCGGGGGTTAAAAATATAAAACTTGATAGTCTCATTGTCAGAGGAGGATATGCAGTTGGTCCAGATAGTGGAGTTTTAGGACCTAGAAATATACTCGAGAGTTTGGATTACGAACATGCAGCAGGGGGAGGGCTATTGGCACGCTATGGTTCAACAATTGAGCTTAGTAATATGCTTTTTGAGCAAAATATAAGTGACGGTTCCAATGCAACAGTGACTGAAATTCTCGATGGAGAATTCCTTTCATTAGCTTCAGGTGGAGGTGCTGTTGCAGCAATAGATACTGATACATCAGTTACTATAAAGCATTCAAAATTTATTAATAACCTCGCTGTATTTCCAGGTGGGAGTGGTGGAGCTTTAGAAAATTTGATTGATGCTGCATATACTATTACTGCAAGTCAATTTGAACAAAATATTGCTTTTCGTAATGGTGGAGCAATTCGTGGTAAAGATGGTGGCGATATCAACATCGCATCAAGTAATTTCAAAGGCAATGTTTTGAATGGTCCAGTACCCGATTCAAGCGGTGGTGCTCTTGGGGTGATTAATACCAATTTATCAGTATCCGATTCATCGTTTACACAAAATCAAACTACGCTTACCGGTTTTGGTGGTGGTGCGATTTTTTTCCACATCCCTTTTAATGATGGCACTCCTTATTTTTTAACAGTTGTAAACTCAAAATTTATCGATAATGTAGCTGCAGCATTTGGCGGCGGTGGTATTAATGTTTTTGGAATACTTCCTAATCCAGGTTCGCGAGCCAAGATCATGAATTCTGAATTTAACAACAATTCTGGTGGTGTTGGTGGGGCAATTTACCTAGACTCAATAGCGACAACAGTAACACAATCTATTTTCACGAATAACAAAGCAGAATTGGAAGGAGGGGGTATTTTTGTTTCTAACTATGCGAATGCTGTATTTGCCTCACCTATAAAAACCTTGGCACAAATTTCAAATAATAGGTTTTTACATAATACAATTGAGGGAGTACCAGCCGGTACTGTGTCACCGCTGTTCTTCTTTAATTCAATCGCCAATTTCTTTAGTGGAGGCAGTTCTTCAGTAACTACTATGGCACCAGGAGGAGGTGCAATTGCTGTTGAGTTTTCTGGGAATGCCAAGCTTGTTGATAATATCTTTGAAAAAAATACTGCATTGAAAAAACCATTGGGAGAGGATAATCGAGGTGGTGCGATATTGGTAGGAGGCTCTGCAGGAATTCCGCTTGCTATGAATTTGGCTCATGCATGTGTTGCTTCGAATAAGTTCTTTGGAAACCAGGCAAATATAGATAATGATATTGCGCTATATAATCCAGGAAACATACCTGGTGGTGTAACAATAGATGCATGTGTTCCCCCTATAAAAAAATAGCTGTAGACCGACAACTCGGATGAGACAAAGTTCTAATCCGAGTTTTATAAATTTGATAGGGAGCAGAACCTCTAGATTTTGTTACGTGATTTCTGGGACTGGTGATTTGACTTCAATTGGCTATTTACAAAAAGATTTTTGATTTCATTCTATGAATAAATTAGCGAATATTGGTTTGTGAGTAATGGGGCGGAAATTCTTTATGAGTTAATTCGAACTAAAAACGACAACTTGACCAATAGCTTTTTTTTGAATAATATGCTGCAAAATAAATCAAAGCGGGAAGGTAAATTATGCAAGGCAAACAAGAATTAAGCATTGATGACTATATAGAGATTGGTAACAATTTATTCTCTGATGACAGTGAGAAGAAAAGGTTAGCATGGGAGCAAGTGAATGAAGCTAGAAAACAGGCACCAGGATTTTTCACCCCTTACAAAAAATTCGGGGATTTTGGTTCTTCATTAGCAGCTCCAATTGTTACTCCATTAGTTTTAGGCCTTTTGGCTGGCCTTTCCACAATCGCTGCTGCTGTAGGCGCAATTACTACGGCTGGAAGTTTGCTGGTTGCAAGTGGTGCTGCTCCCATTGGTCTTTTCAATAAAAATGCAAAAGAAACAGCAAAAAATGCGCTTTCTGTTGCAGGAGTCTCGGCAATTGTTGCTGTTGCTTGTGCAGCAATTACAGTTGCGTTAGCAGTAATCACTGCTGTTTTAACTCCTTTATTAGTTGCGCAAATCTTTACTCGCACGGGAGCTACTGTTATTTCTGCTGTCTCTGAGGGCTTCTCTTCCTGCTGCGGTAAGACAGAAGAGGATGAATCATTAAAGCATGCTCGTTTAGTTCCCTAAGCTACTTGTTTAAGCTAGGCTATTTAGCCTAGCTTATTTGAGCTACAGCATTGAGCTCATAGGATTTAAGCGTGTAGGCTTCTAAAAATTATTCAAAAGATGAAGGTTTTTTCCTCAGTACCTTTATGTCACTTTGTCTCGCTTTTTCATCCAAAATCTTTTGCTTTGCTCGCCTGGAACGTCTTTTCTTTTGGCGTTTTAATTTCTCAATTTTTTGCTGTTCCTTTGTTTTTTCATTACTCACTATTGATTGTACTTTGTCACAAAGTCGCATTCTTGCGAAGTACCGATTGTCTTCACGACTTCTAGATTCCTGACATTTTATTTCCAATCCTGAAGGCATATGCTTCAAATAAACTGTTGAAGCAGTTTTGTGTAATTTTTGGCCTCCTTTGCCACTACCTATGATAAATTTTTCAATGAGATCCGCTTCATTGATATGAAGTTGAACCATTAAATCGCTTAACTTATCCCATTTTTCTTTGTTAATCATAGTGATTATGTATTTTCTTGTGAAAACTCATCCGCAGAGCCAACATTTTTGAGGTTTCTAACCGGCGCGTAAAATTGATTATTTGATATTAAAATGAAAAACATTATGGAATCCAGAATAAAAATCATTTCTTATATTTGACCTTACTTGTTTATGTAAGAGGAAAAGAGCATATGCAGAAATCTATATTTGGAATCAGGATTGATTTCAAAAATCACTAAATATCATAATTAATACTTTTTGATCTGATAATGATTCAAAAGCATTGATTATGGCATATTGATCGTATAGATTACAGGTTAAGCGAAATAAAATCTAAAGGATTAATGTTATGTCAAAGTGTTTCGTTCTCCCCGGAAAAAAAGATAATTTGCCAAATCAAAAGACTAATGTCTATTTTGTTCAGATTTTTAAAAAAGCAATGAGTAATAAAAATAGTTTTTAGGTTTTAACCAACTCTTGCTAATTCAACGATTCGTACATTTTTTATTAATATGCCCAATCATAAAGAATTTTATGAGGGGAAGTTATCGCTGCCAATATGAGTTCACATAAGAAAACGTGAAGGAAAATAAAAATATAAAAAGGAGTCAATATGTTTCTTGTAGATAATAGTGGTAAAGGCAATTGTATGTATTATGCTTATAGCATTTCTTTAATGTATTATTTACGAGCTCAAAATGCTCCTGAACGTACTGAAAATGTTTTTAACAAGTTAAAACTTAAAGAAGATGATAAAATTCAATTGCGAAAATTATTATCCAAGAATCCAAACTATCAATTTACATCTCGTGAAATCAAAACCATTATAGAACCCATTCTCGGAAGAGCAACAAGGGTTTTGGCGGCGGAACATGCAAAATTAGAGTTTAAATTGTCTCCTCATGATACCCCCTTATTTTCTTCAGCGAAATACGGCTTGGAGTTTTGTTTCAAACACTCATTGTTGGCTAATGGTTCAGAATTATCAGCATTAATTGACCATGAATTTACTAACCCGGATTTTACCGAGGCTGAAATATACAAGATTCGTAGTACAGATATTGCAATGACGGAATATTCACTGCTAAGAGTCCCACACGTGTTAGAAGAATTTAATCGCCTGTGGTTAATCAAAGAAAGTGAATTAAAAAAGGAAGAAAAACAGTTTACTGAACATGAAATTAAAGTTCAGAAAGAGAACCTCTTAGATAACATTCTAAGGGATGAAACAGTGAATTTCTTTTTGACAGAAGATGAAAAATATCTAAATCTCTATAAAGATCATCTGCAAAAAGAATATGTATGGGGATCAGAAGAAACACTTCTGGTTTTACATCGTGCCATACAGGGGGAGCGTATGGAACGGAATTTAAATGGAAAGATGGAGACGTTTTATGATACTGAAATCGTGCTGCATCTTTACAGAGATGGCATCGCTCCTTTTTATCAGTCCAGTAATCCAGAGATGATTTTGAATAATCAAAATAATTCTCATTGGACTTCTCTAATGCCTGAATCAGTTTTTGCCCCAAAATTAACAGCCAAGGAGCAAATGATATTTGAACTGCTTGATGAAATGCAAACAA
The DNA here is from genome assembly GCF_900156395.1 of Fluoribacter gormanii. GTDB lineage: Bacteria > Pseudomonadota > Gammaproteobacteria > Legionellales > Legionellaceae > Legionella > Legionella gormanii. The sequence goes on from NZ_FTNL01000008.1 coordinate 121,479, forward strand.
TGCATCCCAAGATATCTGTTTTATTTGGAGAAGATAGAGTCGAGCGTGATTGGCTATCCATTTTAATGAAACAGATGGATATTATCTATACTAATCCATCTTATGCTATTAAGGAAAAAACACTGGAGTCCGTTTTTCAGCTTATTGGCAAAGTGATGCCTATATTAGGATTAGAGCCTTCTTGGCGGCCGTTACTGAGTAATTTTCTTTCGGGATTTGTTGATTGCTCTCCAATTTTTTTGGCCGATAAGCCAAAGAGTTTAATATTGGATCACCAAACGGCTCAACATCAAGAAAGCAAAGAATTATCTGGCCCTAAACGAGTTCAAGCGAAAGAACTAAGCCAATTTTCTCGACATACTTTGTTTAAATCTGAGAGACCTCTGCAAAAAACATACCCTCAAGAAATTTCTCGTTATGTTTCTGAGGGCAAACAGTCCGGCCCAAGAGTGGCGAAAGCGCTCAGACAAATGTATCAAGAAGGCACTTACTCTCCTGAAGAATGTAGAGAACTAGCTTTACAGTATTTGAGTTATGTAAAATATAAGAGGCGCCATTTTGTTCTGACTGATGTGAACCACTTTATAAAAGAAATGAATGAAGTTATAAAAGGGAATCATGAACAGGATATAAGGTTTTTAGATGTCAGGGATAGGAACACAGCAAGAGATGCTTTAACATTATAAATTATTTAATGCATGTTGGATGACGGTCCGAAATGTCTAAAAGGTTGGGTAATTACCCCAACCTTAGACAATTTTAATGAGCAGATTGATTTGCAATATAATCATCATCTGAGTCATCTGAATCGTCAGGACCTGCTAGAAACTTATCTTCATAATCAATCACAAAGCCGGCAAAAATACGAATGATACGATCATCAATTTTTTCAGGGTAGTGTACTGAGACCTCCCAGGTTTTGTCACCGATGTTGCGATTTAATTCAGCGATTGGATGAGGATTGCTTGTTGATGATAAAATGACAAATCGGTCAAAGCTTGGATTAGCATAGGCATAGCCAATTTCTGTTGATTTTCCTGACTCGTCATAGTCATAAATAGTGAACTTTGCTGATTCGAGTGTGGCTAAATTTCCATCAATAAAGCCAATTTGCACCCCTCGGGTATCATAAATATCAATTTCTTTAGCCCACGGATAGAGAGAGCCTAAGGAAATGATTCGTGTAATTCCTGTTGCTTGCCATCCATCTTTATTGGATAAATCATAGTTTGTTCGGATACGAAATGCACTCTTTTTTACTGAGCCAGGATATGTATCTTTTTGAGGGGATTTAATCTGATAAATCTCAGAAAATTTATAAATATCTTTCGTAACTACAAAATCATAAGGATGGTCTTCATGAACACCATAACTATTAGCAAGAGTTGCATAGGATATTGTAATCAGGAAAAACAAGTACGACACCAATGATTTACGCATTATATGACCCCTTTGATTTAAATAATTTGGAAAATACCAATTTAGTAACAATGAAAAATTAATAAAAATATAAATAATTCAATGTTCTTCATACACCTCATGGGAGGCTGGGGTATAGTAAATCAAATTGATTAAAGAATAAATTGTTTCTAGTCGTTCGATGATTTATTTTAATGTAGATTGGAAGTCAAAAATCAGGTAGGGCAATAGATTATCAGTTGTTTGAAGTTTAAACTATGGTTAGATTGGCTCTTAATCAAGAGAAGCGGCCCAGGTTTCGCTGCCCTGTACCCAGGCTTTTTATCAAAAGATCGGACGTAATTCTTAAAAGTACCCAATGATAATAAAGAGCCTACTTCGGACCATCTAGACTGGTAGTTTGCAGATCGTCATAATCGATTATCTCGTGTTTGTCTTCTGGATTTGGGAGTAAAAAAGTAGGCGCAGCAATGTTATTATTATCAGGTTCAAAAATGCTAAATTGAGCTAGATTTGAAGCACTAGATTTATTTCCATGATGATTTTTTACTGACGTTACTCTATTTTCTGAAAGAGATATAAGATTGATTTCTTCCTGTACTGTTCGATGTCCTTGATTCACCATAGACATTTGGGAACTTAATTCAGAAACCTTGGCGTTGAGTACGTTCAGCTCGTCTTTTAATTGCTTCAGTTGCTTGCTTAATTCTTTCCGCACTTTTCGTTTAATTGAATGATCTTGCTGTTGTTTTTCTATAATGTCGATCTGATTCTTAAGCATCCATGCTTGTAGCATCAAACTTTTCATAGGAATTGTTACTGCTTTTTTGGAGGCTTCTTTCATATGTTCCAGTTGTTCAAGTATCGAATGTCTCGTGTATGCTAAATGCTCCAATTTATCAGCATGACGTTCTTTGAAATCATAATTCCATTTTTCGTCTGTGATGTAATCCTCTAATACAGGAGTTAACTGACTTATAAATCCACTTAGACCAAAAAAATCTGTTGCAGGGAATAGAGCTAAATCTTGAGTCAAACGGGGAGCCATAATAATCGCGAGATTGTTGTAAGTCATGCGATTGATATCTTGAAATCTACCGACTTGGTGCATTAAATAGCAGTAATGATCGAGGATCTCTCCTGCTCGTTGATGATCCACTCTCTTTGAAAGCAAGAGATCACAAATAAAATCATCAAATAATTGAGCTGCATCGACATGATTTTTTCCATCTTGTGAGTCCATTAGCGATTTTAATTCTTTAGAGAAGGTGAGTAGTAATTTGTCTTCTGAATCTAATATCCGGGTGTCTTTGAACATGGCGGGTATCATTCCTAAGATGTTATGGAGATGCTCGCTATCTATTTCATTTTTTTTCATTACATAGTGACTTAGAGTATCCACATTAAATTGTTCGCTGATAAGCAGATCAAGTAATCTCTGGGTCTCTTCTTTTGCCCCTGAAACTCGAAAAACTCCAGGGACATTTAATAATTTTGGATTTTGCGCTACTAATTGCACAATGCTTCGAAATACATTCACTATTATATGGGTATTGTAGGGGCCAGGCATGTAAATTCTCCAGATAAGAATAAAATGAACGACAAAGTTTCGTTTTTTAATATGTTTATTAAAAAACAGGCAAGAGGTAATTACTTCTATTTCATTGAATTCAGACTAGAACATCTACAACAAATCCATCAAAATAATTCATAAACAATCTCCCTTTGATTTATGAAATATAACCGTTTACTAATATGGCACATTTAACTCATCTATTCCAAGTACCGAATAATGATTTCTGTTTTTCGACCAAAAAGGCGTGGGATAAAAATAAACCTCCTAAAATCATCTAACAATCTATAATTATGGTAGGGGCAGAACAATTGATAAGCAGGAGACAAACACTATGTTTAAACGAATTGCTTTATTTCTTGCTACGAACTTGGCCATACTCTTAGTTATTTCTTTGATACTAAGTTTATTCAACATTAGTCCTTACCTGACGCAATATGGTTTAAATTATAAAGCCCTTTTAATTTACGCCGCGATTGTGGGGTTTACAGGTTCATTTATTTCACTTTTTATTTCCAAATGGATGGCAATCCATGCGTTTAATGTCCAGTTAATTGAGAGACCAACGACTGAAGCGGAATCTTGGTTAATGAATGAAGTAAGCAATTTAGCCAAGAAAAGAAACATTGGTATGCCTGACGTCGGAATCTACGACAGTCCGGAACCTAATGCGTTTGCAACAGGATGGAATAAAAACAATGCTCTTGTTGCTGTTTCGACTGGATTACTCAATGCAATGCAAAAAGATGAGGTACAAGCTGTATTAGGGCATGAAATTTCTCATGTTGCAAATGGTGACATGGTAACTCTCACTTTAATTCAGGGTGTAGTCAACACATTCGTCATATTTTTTGCTCGTATTGCCGCTTTTCTTGTGATGCAGTTTTTCAGAAGAGGCAGTGATGAGGAGATACAAGGTGGTTTCGTTTATTATGGGGTGGCTCTAATATTTGAATTACTGTTTGGAATTTTAGCCTCCCTGATCGTCATGTGGTTCTCTCGCTATCGCGAATTTCGAGCGGACAGAGGTTCAGCGTTATATGTTGGTAAAGACAAGATGATCAAGGCGTTACAACGTCTGCAACAACTTATGGATCAAACACCAACAGACGATCGTGCACCGGCGTTTAATACCATGAAAATATCGAGTCACGGAAGTTGGCTTGCTCTTTTCTCAAGCCATCCTCCGCTTGAAAAACGAATTGAAGCATTGCAAAAATATAGATAGTACTTTTTTACTTTGGGGTCATTTTAAAATTTATAACCATTTTTTCTTTTTAAAATATCTAAATGGCAACCATGCAGAAATGACCATCATCAGTATCGCCAATGGATAGCCTACATGCCAACGTAACTCAGGCATGTCATTAAAGTTCATTCCGTAAACACTTGCTATAAGGGTTGGTGGCAGGAAAATAACCGCGGCGACTGAGAAAATCTTAATTATACTATTTTGCTCTATGTTTATCATACCTAAAGTAGCATCAAGTAAGAAGCTAAATTTGGTAGAGAGAAAACTTGCATGTTCTCGAAGCGCATTAATATCTTTTTGAATTATGTGGATCTCTTTGGGAATATCTGAGCCACCTATCTGTTCTAAGTAAGAAATTAAGCGAGTGAATGATATGAGACTTTCACTGGCTTTAGTACCAAGGTCTCCATTCGCTCCTATGTATTGTAATATATGCTTATAGTTTGTTTCAGCTGTTGTATGATTATTTTCTTTTGGATGAAAAATAATTTTTGATATTTCATCAAATTTATCGCTTATTTTTTCTAAAATATCAGCAAGCCTGTCAACGACGGCATCTAATAATTCTATTAGTATTGCTTTTGCGTTGTAATCTTTTGTTGTAGAGCGCACTAATTTTTTAATAAATAATTTAAATGGATGCAGCTCGACATAGCGCAAGGTAATCAAGCATTTTTCGGCAAGCATAAAAGTGACTACATCCGTTTTAACTTCAGGTAAATCGGATAGCGCAACCATTGTTGCTGTCATATATAAGACATTATTTTCAGTATACAATCTGCTGGAAGGCTCGATTTCTTCAACTTCTTCTTTAGTCGGGATTTCAATTTTTAATTGCTCTTCGACAAGTTGTTCTTCTTCTTTTGTAGGGCACAGTAAATCAATCCAAAGTGCATTTTGAAGTAGATCTTTATTCTCATCGTTAAGAATCTTGGACTGTATGCGAGAATCAGTTTGGTAATAAATGACTACCATGTAATTTATCCTTTTCGGTTTATAAAAACGCTGCAGCCGTACTCTTATCTTATCTTGTTTTATGATAAATAAGTAGCGCTCTTCCACGGGTCTTTCAGTGCCCATCTTATGTGGGATTATGTTTCATGATTCATTTCAATGTATCGATAAACAGTAAAACCTGGATTTCTCGATTTTTTTGCCACCATGACCCATAAGTTAACTCAATGCTTAATATTTAGTTAAGTTGTGTTGTGTAATATATAGGTATCCAGGATATACGATACTTTAAAATTGTGAGTTAAATGATGTTATCTAAAGTTACTAGTGCATCGAAACATCTTAAATCAACGGTAAAAAAAGCTATAAATTTAGGCGGTAATACACAAGTTGTTCGATTTTATTCTCATAAAAGTTGGAAGAAATTTAATGAAGGATCTTGTGACATTGAGGGAGTGCTCCAATCTGGTAAGGAAGCATTTCCAGATATTTTTACAGATGCAACTGTTGAATTCACGGCATTAAAAAATTCGATACATAAGAAAGAAGAATTAAAGTTAATGCTAAGAAGTTTTGGACGCTTTCAAGGGTATATTGGTGCATCCATTGGTGATTTAATCCTGTATGAAAGCCATCGGCGTTCATTACAAATAACAGGAGCTTTAATCCCTTTATTAGTAAAAACACCACCTAAAAATATAGAGTTTGGATGCTTTGTGCGTGATTTCCACTCAAAACATATTATCCCAGCGATACCTGAAATAAATATGGTATCTGAGCGTCAGAAATATCTTGATTGGGTCTATCGTGAGTTACATGATGCGGGTTTACAGCAACAGCATCCACAGCTTCATAAGCATTTTCATAAATTGAAAGCAGAACTCCTAAAACGAAGAGAAGACGGAATTATTGATGCATCTGATTTTGGGATCAGTGAATTGGCTATGATTCGAGTAGCAGATGAACTACTTAAAAAGGAAGTTGATGAACGAATATATACTGTTTCAGAGTCTGTCATTGAGTTACTTCTTAAGCAAGGCAAATATGAGGCTTTACCTTTACTCTCTGCAGTACATGCAAATACATTTATTGGGGTGCCAGAGAACGCACCTACCAGCTATCCTGACCGGTTTACAGTTTTGATGGCTGGTGGGCCAGGCAGCGGTAAATCAATTACAACAGAAAGTTTTGCATTACAATTGCAACAACAAACTGGATACTCATTAGATGAACTTGCTCTACTTACTGTTGATAGAAAACGAACAATTTATTATGAAGATGAGTGTGTTAAAGGTGCTCATAAAAAGCATATTGGTACATTAACACATGCAGAAGCAGTAGTGACTTATAATATGAGCGGCGAATTTTTAACCCGCCGTATGGATCAAAATAAAAAAGTGCCAAACGTATTTAAAGAAATGTGTAATGTTTGGCCTAAGTGGCTTGATATAGGTTTAAAAAAAGATGGAACTTATTTAATAACCGTTTCGACAAGAAAACCAGAGAAAGCGGTGGATGGTGTGATTCAAAGAGGTATTGCGAATAACGATTTTATTACGCCTCCCGAGTATGTATTAAATTCATATCGTAGTGTTAGTGAACGTTTTCCATCAGTTATTCAGGAAAACCGGTCTAAAAAAGTAATTATCAGTGTAGTGAATAATGAGTTGGCGATTGAGAGAAAATTTAGTCGCCAACAAGATCAAGAGTCTGATTTAGAAGATAACAAACCTGCTGTTGTTGTAGATTGTGAGACGAACACAATATATGTAATAAGTCTTCCGCAATACATGGATTTTATCAATCAAAGCCAACTTAATACCAAGGCTACATCTGCACAAGAACTTTTTGACAATGCTGATATTTCAATTGGTGCGGGCACGGCAAGAGTAATCGATCCAACTAAATTTAAATCGGTTAAAATTGTATTTGTACGTCAGGACATCAGTTCAACTGCGATTAATAACCTTGAAAAAAATGGGGTAGCAAGTGTCGAAGATGGTGTGCTCAGTGTTTCAGACGAAGAAGGATTTGAAGAGTTAAAATCTAATGCACCAGAACATTTTGAAGCATTAGAACGCGAGACTCATCAAAGCGTACTGCGAGTAAAGTAAACGCCTAATGGCACCTGGGAAATTAGCCCTCGTAGCCTCAGTGCAGCGCAAGCCGTAACCTGGTTACGTGTTTAGGCTACAATTTAAGTTGACGCCATTGTGTGAATGCCCACTTCGCTTACTTTAATTTCGGAGCTGGCCCTTGTGCATCAGCAGACGAAGAGTTTTCGATCTCCTTCACAATGACCTTCGTAGATTCATTTAATTGTGTTTTGGCTCCCTTTTCTTTGACTATTGACCAATTTACTTCTTTAAATAAACTGCTGGAAGTAGAGCCGTTCTTAATTACTTTCTGAGAGCAGGAAGTAGCAAATTTTCTAAAAAACATCATCATCTATAAAATCCTTTTTTAATAAAACATGCCCTAACTATGATAGGTTTTTATAAAAAATATGCAAGTTTTATTTCTTTACCAATAACAAAAGCTAATTTATTGTTTTTTTGTTGGATTTAACTCACTTTTATCTGGTAAGGGATTATTATCTAACTCTTGGGCAATCGTTCGCGTATCTTTATTGAGGGAATTTATTTGTTTCTTATCTGCAGTAACAGTCCAGTCGATCGATTTTCCAAAATTTTTGGGAGTTTTTTTAGACATTCTGGTTGTCTCCTAAATTACCAAACTACTTTATGTATATATTAGCAAAATATCAAACGGCGATCAGTCCAAAGATAGGTAACTTTATATTTAAGCCCTATTTTAGTTGGCATCTATCAAACAATTTTTGTAACTCCCCACGTCATCCCGAACCCGATCGCAGCGAGGGTGAGGGAGCTCCTGCGGTGTATCTCGGATACAGTCATGTAAAAAAACATTTGAAAAATTATGTGGTTGTGATCAAATAGCTGCATGAAATACTACGAACAAATCATCAGCACACTATTGCACTTATTACCATGTGTCACCAAAGCGAAAATCCTTGATTGATGGTGTCAAAGGTATTGCTGTTCATGACCACTGG
>NZ_FTNL01000023.1 GCF_900156395.1 Fluoribacter gormanii
TACACCGCAGGAGATCCCTCACCCTCGCTGCGCTCGGGTTCGGGATGACGTGGGGAGTTACGTAGGGCCATATAAATAGAAACTGTATTGACATTTCTGTATAATTAAAATAAAATAAGAGCACAAATAAATCTATTTGGCTAAATCTTTATCTTATTCGAGCTCTGAGGATTTGCTAAAAGAAAGACTTATCTTCTCTATTAGGATAGATTGAGAACTGATGTAATTCTAGTTTTAAGTATTAAACGGGTTAGTCTTTGAGATAAAAGTAGGGACACAAGCAAAAATTTTGCTTGTAATCTTTTATTCAAAGAGATAACACGTTAATAAATAGAACTCATTTCTATCTATTCTGACCCCTATTTTATCTCATTTTAAGGAAAACTATTCCATCAGAATAGTTTCTTACAATAACTTAAATATGAGGTATTCCATGCGTGATAAATTTGAAGGTATTAATAATCGAATTTGGTTTAGATATAATGAAGAAGGAGATTGCTATGACCTTGATGATAGTTCCTATTTAGAAATTAATACCGATACAATAGATTTTGGTGCTCCTGAATTATATGATCCAGAGACACAGACACTAGACCTGAGGTATATACACTTTACAGGGGGATATCAAGGAGACTTCATCGGGGATGTCATTTCCTATTTAAATGTACATCCTGAGGTTAAATGTTTCAAAACTGATGGTTGGGATTACAATAGATTAGAAGAGCTTGCAGCGGTTACCTCTCTGACCAGTCTTGATCTGAGTGGAACTGATTTAGTAGATGAATGTTTACCTATTCTGTTAGGCCCCGAATCAAATCTAACTGAACTGAATTTGCAAGGTACATTTGTAACCCATACTGCTGTATTACCTTATCTAAAACGGAACATCATAATTCATCTCTCATCAGAAGGATTAGAAACCTATTTAGATTTTGATACGGGATTATGGAATAAGAGGGATACGCCACAACCTGATGTCGTTGCTGCTTTTAAATCAAAAAAAATACAAGAACGAACGGATTGTTTAAGAGATTATGGTCTAACCGACAATGTACCTTCTTTATTGCAGTACTCATTATTCAATGTTCTTAAGACCCCCCAACTGAATACACCTGCAACTAAAACATTATTAGGTGAAGATATGCAGGAGAAATTAGAGCAGTTAGAACAATCTGGATTTCAATTCAAATAATCTTGAACTCAATTCTCAAAGAGCTATGCTGCTAAATTATGCATAGCTCTGAGGAGCGAGTTGTCTCAAAAGAAATATTGTCAAAGAAGAAAAAATAATAATTATCTTTATTTTGATTAAGTTGGCCATAAATTACAGGACATAATATTCCAAGCAGTATTAGCTAATGAAAGGATCAAACGGTCTAAAATTGGGATTCATTTCATAAATATCTCTTAGTTCAGTAAGGCATTGGTACAAACAATCAACGTAATTGGCATCAAACAATGTTCCCTTACCTTCTTCTAGATGTTTTAATATGGTTTCTTGTGATATCACATTTCGATAAGGCCTATTTGTTGACATTGCTTCATATACATCCGCAATAGCCACGATGCGCGCTGGTATGGTGATTTCATCACCTTTGAGCCCATTAGGATAGCCAGACCCATCCATGCGCTCATGATGTTGGAACACTACTGATTTGATATCCCAAGGAAAATCCATGTGCTCAATTATTTTATTACCTACTGCAACATGTGTTTTCATTATTTCGTATTCATTCATAGTCAATCGTCTTGGTGTAACTAAATACTCCATAGGAATTGCGATCTTTCCAATATCATGTATGAGAGCTCCATAATATATCGCGCTTAAACAATGTGGATTAGTAATATTTGCTCTAGTAGCAATGTTCAGTGAAAGCAACGCCACACGTTTTTGATGCCCTGCAGTATAAGAGTCTCGAGACTCTACAAAGTCAGAAAAAGCTAAAATTGTATCTAAAAAAGATTGTTGTAATAATCTCTTGTCGATTTTTAATTGCTTATTAAGATCAATTTGTGATGTGATGTGATGTCTTCAAAATGTATCATGTAAATTGATTCATTAACCAGGATATTACTTACCGGAATAACGCGAACAATGAATGTTCTCTCTGCAACGGCTATTTCTGAACGAGTTTCAACTCTTTGTTCAACAGCTTGTTTAAAATAATCGGGTACGGTACTTTGTAGTGGATACACGTTCCAAAAAGGTTTATCTTCTGGCTTATCAGTTCCTAATTCTTTATATGATTTGTTTGCAAATAATATGACTCCGATCTCATTGCAAACCAGGTTGGGGCTCAATAATTTATCAAGAAGCTGAAACATAAAAGTAGCAAGTTTTTCTTCTTCTTCGCTATTAAATTTCATACGTAGTTATTTTGTTGCCTTTTAACAATAATATTTTAATTATAGCAAACGCTATAACTTTTGGTTTTCATGGCATTTTTCTCATCGCGTTAATCAATCACTTTAACGGTAGTTATCTGATTCATGAGGTATTCGTTTGGGAAAAATATCTTTAGGCTGGGCTTGTGCGAATAACGTCGCAGATGGATATTTTGGCGAAAAAGATTTGTCGGGCTTAATTGTAGCCCGACCTATGTTTGCTATTGGAAATAAAAAAGGAACCTTTAGATTTTAGAATGTAAATGTACCAGTAACATCACACATAGCTACCTTTTTTTACAAATTCGCAGCTAAAACGCTAGATTCATCTATTTGGGGAATGCAGGTTTTTAATGGTTTAAAAAATAATAAACGGGGTTGGCCACCGAACTTGGTAAATTCTTCCTGCTCCTGATGTTTCAGTGTTTTCTGTAAGATTCTTTTTGAACCTTCATTTGAAGGGTGAACAGTAGCAACGATTTCTTTAATGTTCTGCTCTAAGGATTCATGCTCACTTTCAGAAATAATGTATTTAATAAACTTTTTCCCTAGGATTGCGATTTCAGTTCCATAACCTTTTCCCCAAAAAGCCTGTTCAATAATATAAGCAATTTCTCCGACATTTTGATGCCCGGCTCCTACCTTGGAGAAATCGTCTAAAGAATGTTTTACTTGGAGAAAACCAATAAATTCTTGAGTAGTTGCATGATAAATTGAAAGCACTGAGAATTTGTTACCAGAGTTCCAACGTTTCGTTTCGTCTTTTATGAACTCTTTTACAGCAGAAGGTTCCCAAGTTTTACCTTCACCAAACATCTTTATATTTTCAGGATTCTCTAAAAGATGAATATATTTATCAGTTAAAAAACTCTCTTCATCTTGATTAAGGGATCTGGCCTCCAACCTGTTCGAATAAATTGAGTAATGATTCGATTCGCTTTTAATACGTACATTACCCAATTTTTTTGATGTATAAGTTACTTGTTTCATTATTGTCTTCCTCGAGTATTTTTATTAAACAGTGGTTCCCATCAAGGGACTGTAATAACAGATTCGCGTCTGTATAGAGGGGTTTGCAGTAAGAACTCACTGACGTTGTGTTTCACAATATCTTTAAGGCAATGATTGTGAGCAAATACTTTGCGTTGTCGTTCAGAACTTGTCCCTGAATCCATAATCACTTTAAGAGTTGAAAAATAATTTTGATAGTCCAATTTTTTAATGTATGGCTTTAATTTTTCAAACCATTCATGGATGTCTTCGCGCATCAATTTGGTTTTACCTTCAGTATTGATGACTAATTCAGCATCCAAACCATAACGAATAGCTCTCCATTTGTTTTCACGAGAAAGCCAATAAGGAGGATAGGCGACTGATTCAAGCCAACTTCCATTATCAGCAAACCAATGGGCAAGTGTATGAATCAAGGCAACTAAAGCAAGCGTCTCTGATAAAGTGGCTGCTCCATCACAAACACGAATTTCTAATGTTCCAAAACCAGGACTTGGTCTTAAATCCCACCATAAGTCTTTAAGTGATTTGATCGAACCGCATAATATCAATGATTTATATAGAAGCTCAAAATCTTGCCATGTTCGAACATGATAGGGTTGTCCTGCAGTGGGTAGCGCTTCATAAGTAGTTGGTCGATAAGAAGCAAGACCTGTATCTATTCCTTGCCAGAATGGAGAGCTTGAAGACAGCGCTAATAAATGAGGTAAAAAATACATAAAAAAATTGTTAAAACGAATACAGTCTTCACCATTGGACATGCCAATGTGAACATGTAAGCCATATACGCTCATACGCCGGGTAAGCCATTGATTACGATCAATTAGCTCTTGATAACGAGTTGTAGGAGAGACGACCCAATCGGAGTATTTAGAGAAAGGGTGAGAGCCGGTTGTGGAAAACAAAATCCCTAAATCCTTTGTTGCTCGTTGTAATGAGTCGAGTGTTTTATAAAGATCATCTTCAATTTCCTGGGTAGTAATACATTTATCTGTAGTTACTTCTATAGTACTTAAATAAAATTCTTGCTTAATTTTTTCGAGATGGGATGTGGCATTAAGCACATCAGTTGCTCTTGAGCATAAATTGTAATTTTTCGAGTCAATGAGTTGGAGCTCAATTTCTACTCCTAATGTTAATACTCCATTACTGTTAAAATAAATTTCTTCTTCTATAGGAGCGCAGGTCAATTGCGAGGAATTTCTGGTTGATTTTAAGAGTTTGTTAATTTGATTATCCATTCGATAATCCTCCCTTTGTTGATAATACTTGAGAATGACTAAAGTGATTTGCGTATTGAAAATAAATTTCAATATTATTTTTGAGGATGCTTCTATAGTTATATTGAATACTTGGATACAATAGTTAATGCCCTTAAATATTTATATCTATTGATATTATTTGTATACAAAGTATTTGTCATAGTAATGGGTATATAAGTTCATTGCAACCGTTAATAGGTAAAGAATCATCCATGATTGATATCGAGAAAAAATCCCTTGACGACAAAATAACAGCTGCTCAACAGTCAGAACAGCGTTCCAAAAGCATCATTCTTGCCTTACGAAAAATTATGCAGCAGATGGATTATCATTCCAGAAGATTAAACAAATGCTATGGTTTAACTGTGCCGCAAATAGTCTGTTTGTATGAAATTTATGAAAATGGAAAAATGACCATATCTGCTCTTTCAAAGAAAATTTATTTATCAATGAGCACTATTGTAGGGGTAATTGACCGACTGGAAGAAAAGCAATTTGTTAATCGAACACGTGATATTCAGGACCGTCGTATTATTTATATCGATATTACAGAAAAAGGGAAAGAGTTTGTTTCTGCTGCTCCTTATCTTTTGCATAATAGACTGAACGATAATCTTCAGGTTTTAACTGTAGAGGAACAAATAGCGCTTGCTAATTCAATCAATGTATTAGTTGAACTTTTAAGAGATATATAAAGTTATTGAGTGGGCAATGGCATTGTTATAAGATGAATCTTATTATAAGAATATGATAAATCAAGATTTTTAAATGCCAAAAGAAAATATTTTTCATCAAAGACGCATTCTATTCGCCAAGTTAAATGACATAGAGGCCAAGATACCAATTATCGTTGCGGCTACTTCGGAAGAGCTTTCTCAACCAGAAAATCATTTCAGTATGACAGAAGAAGAAAAGACTCTTTCCAGGCTGCAATTATTTACAAAAAAAGGCAAAATGTTTGCATATAATAACAAACAACCTACGACCAGAATCACTAAGCTTGCTAGCGACAGCATTACCCTACTCGGAAAACCACAGCAAATGTCGCCTGTATCCATCATGCAAAATGAAGCGCTTTTTTTCATTCTGAAAGATAAAGCAAATCAATATTTGGAACGTGTATTAAAAGTTAAATTGAAGGAGAGTAAAACAGATACCTATTTGCAAAAGATGGTCATGCAGTTATTTCAGATAATAAAAAATTCATGTCCGAGTGAAGGCGAAATTATTCATTTAGCTACAATGGAAAGAGATCTTTCTGCGCCTGATGCGAGTAAAAATCGATTAACTACGGAATTTAGCGCTTTATTACTTACAGAATTAAGAAATAAGATTGCTCAAAATAAAGAACACTGGAATGTAGAATTAGATAGAGTTTTTGCGTTAAAACAGCGCACATCACGTGCGGAGTCATATGGCATCCATCGAATTGCACAACAGCCATTAATGCTTTACCAATCGAGAAATTTTGACGACAAAATAAATCCAAAAGAGAAATTAATTATTGTTGATGATCATATTCAAGCTGGCGCAGCGATATATTGTGCCGCTTCTGAAGCGATGAATAATGACGCCAAGGTGCTTGGTATCGTATCGATAACAGCACATAAAAATGCCCTTTTTTTAAATATCCAGTCAGATGTTAAAGAATTTCTCATTAGTTTGTTGCCTAATGGGGTAGACGATCTCCCCGTCTTAAATGAAATACTAAAAATTGTTGGATTAAGTATTGATACTTTGACTAATATTGAGGGCATGATATTAATCTCAATTTTGTGCGATTCAACCAATAAAGAATTTAAATCAAGATTTGAACAGTTGCTTAAAAAATATGATGCATCAGAAGTGATCAATCATTCACTTTTTGAAAATCAAAAAAATAGTTTAATGGAAGAATTTGAAAAGCCCAAAGTAGAATTTGCAAATTTTGAGAGCGAGTTATTGATTGCAATAGAAAAAAACAGATACACGGTACCCTATCAGAAACAAATTGTATTATCAGATGAAGAGGGACAGGATATTCAAAAACAAGCCAACAAAAGGATGAATCTTCCTTGGTTATTATTTGATTTTGATGATACGTTACATCATTTAAGCGATAATACGTTTACTATATTTCAAGATATTATTAAAACATATTCTGGCAAAGAAATACCAATTGAAACAATTAAATCAACACGTAATACACTGAAAAATAATGGAAAATATCAATATCAAGAAATGCTCTTAACGTTCATCAAACAATTTAATCGGGAAGTTCAAATTTCTTGCGAAGATATTACCCAATCCTACCAGGAACGTAAAAATGCAGAACCATTTTCACCAAAAATGTCTAAAGAAGATTTCTTAGCCCTAAGAGCTAAATATAGAATCGGTATTATTACGGATGGTTCAACCTTTGAGAGCAAGGTTCCCAAGATTAAGGAATTTTATGGAGTGGATATCGATGGATATATCCATAAAGGCGATAAGTTACCAGCCAAACCCAATGCAACGATGTTTCATGAGTTTTGCAAAAAATACCATGTGCAAGACAAACCTGTTGCTTATGTTGGTGACAAAGTTGATTTAGATGGTGGAATGGCAAAAAATGCGAATCTTAGATTTGTAAAAGTTGATGCTACGCAGCCAACTATAAATATGGAACAATTTACCAAAGAATTAAATGCGATTGAACAACAAAGAATGGTCGCGAGAAAGAGATGGGAATTCTTCAGAAACGCCGTTTTAACAAAAACAACAGAAATGGAGAGCAGAAGAAAAATTTTGGAATTGACCTTATAGAGATAAATTTTGTTGTAATTCATATTTCATTTGTGAGTCTTATGTAGCGCATCAACTACCTAAAATGCGAGCTACCATCGCACTGAAGTTAGTTTTGTAACAAGGTTCCAACATAAATCAACTTTAGTTAACAAAAAAAACTTCATGAAGAATTATTGCAGGAATATAGCTACTAGTGGACAAGTCCGACTGTGCAGTAACCCCAGGGTATTTTTTCTGTTTCTTTTTACAAACAAATTTATTTGACCAAATGATTTTATCATGCAAGAATAGGAAGCATTTTAATCAAATTGTTCCTAATATGAGTAAGTTTCTTTGTTTGTGCTGTTTATTATTAATTCAAATCCATGCGTACGCAAGTCCTGAAGAAAATACCCAAGCTTATTTTGACTCCATTAAAACAACCCCCAGTATATTGAGAAAATTTTTAACTAATATGCCTAAAGGAGGGGATTTGCATATGCATCAGAGCGGCTCATCATTTGCTGAAAATCTAATTCATTATGCTGAGATGGATAGTTTATGTATTGATACAAACAATTTGTCTGTTTCTATCAATCCTTCATGCAATGCAGAAGATTATTTAGTGACCGCTATACTGAATAAAAAATTATACCATTCGTTGATTGACGCATGGTCGATGTGCCATTTTGATACAATGAAAAATGAATCAGGACATGATCATTTTTTTAATGCGTTTGGAAAATTTAGTCTCATTACCAAAATGCATGGAGGGGAAATTTTAGCAGAAATGACTGAGCGTGCGGCTGTCCAAAACGAACTCTATTTAGAAATCATGACTACCCCAGATGGGAATGAAGCCAGCGAGCTCGGAAAACGACTGGGGTGGGATGCTAATTTAGAAAGTCTGCGCAATCAATTGTTAAGTGCTAATTTTGACCAAGTAGTGACTCATATTTCCCATAATTTGGACAAGGACGAAGCTAAAAAGAATGCATTACAACACTGTGGCACTGATAATGAACAAGCAGGTTGTCAAATCACGGTTCGTTATTTGTATCAAGTTCGTAGAGAACAACCTCCTGAGATGGTTTTTGCACAATTACTCGCGGGATTTGAATCTGCTTCCCAGGATTCACGTATTGTAGGCATTAATTTGGTTCAAACAGAAGATGGGACAATAGCAATGCGGGATTATCGATTACATATGCAAATGGTGGCTTTTTTGCATCAACTCTATCCTGATGTCCATATTTCGCTACATGCTGGTGAGCTTAATCCTCAGTTAGTAGCACCAGAGGGACTTACATTTCATATTTATGAAGCAGTAGAAACTGCTTCTGCAGAACGAATTGGACATGGTGTTGATATTGAATATGAACACCATGCATCTGAATTAATAAATAAAATGGCACAAAAAGAAGTGATGGTCGAAGTCAATTTAAGTAGTAACGATTATATTTTAGGCATCAAAGGGAGCGATCATCCCTTGGCTTCATATTTAAAACATGGTGTGCCTGTAGCTTTATCAACTGATGATGAAGGGATAAGCCGTGAGCCTTTAACGCGTCAATTTGAGCGTGCTGTTGAAGAGCAAAAACTTTCTTATCTCACTCTAAAAAAATTAGCACGAAACAGCCTATATTTTGCATTCCTGCCTGGGGAAAATCTTTGGCAAAATTCTCAATACAAGACAATGAACGACGCGTGTACTCCGATTGAATCAGATGCAGAACAACCAACACCTGCATGCCAGAATTTTTTAAATGCTAACCCAAAGGCGAAACTTCAATGGACGTTGGAAGAACAGTTCGCCAAATTTGAATCACAATATTGATACCTAATTTAGGGCGTGCAGATTGAGATAATTACCATGGTCCAAGCTGAAGCAAAAGATATCGCACTGACTTATGAGGAACTTACAAAGTTCCTGGAATATATGTTTGCAGGTACTCACTTGGCAGATCAAATGGCAGATTTTGGACACTGCAATGGATTTTCCAGCTTATTCATGAATGCCATGCGCCAAGGAGAGAAGGGTAGAACAGATTTTTACCGGCGGATTGAACTCATTAGAGAATTACTTAAGATCAAAGACAAAACATCATCTATTAGTACTTTAGATACCGTTCCTGAGCAGATGCAGGATCTTATTCGAGAAATTGTAAGGACCCTTGAAAGTCAGACCAACAGCCAACAACCTTCTTTTTTTGTAAGAGATGATCTGCCTGTCCTTAACGATTTGATTTCATTTGCACAAGAACTTGTGGTTTATCAAGCTCCAGAGTCGTTTGCTGCTTTGTTTGAAGGGGCTCTTAAAGAGCCTGTTGGGCAAGTAACCGAGCTGGTATATCCTTTAATGTACACTCCAACGGAGTATAAAAAGTGTAGCCTCGAAAAATTATCGGTTGGTCTATATAATAAATCAGAATTTTTAGATTACTTTGAACGAATTCACAATGCCTTAGCAACAAAACCAACAAAGGAAAAAGAATTATCTAATCCTGCAATTTCCTTTTTAATGGGGACTACTACGCATTCTATTAGCATTAGTTATGACACGACAACCAAAAAATGGTTCATTGCTGACAGCGAGGATATAAAAAAGGACTACTTAATCGATGGAACAACTGATACTAGAAAGCTTGCAGAATGGGTTTATAACGCTCTGGTCAGAAAGGATATAGATCAGTATATTGCTTTTTCATCAACAATATTTGCTGATACCGTAATAGTCGAAGTAATTAAGGAAACTCTTAAAAAAGATGCCACGTGGCAAACCATTCATGATCCAACAAGGAACGATTGCATCAATTATCTTAGCTATAACGATATCAGGTTACTTCATATCCTGGTTTCAGAGGCCGAGTTAAGCACTATTGCAAACTATCTTGACTATGTAAAAAAGCTATCAGCAAATACCCCATTGTTTTTTGATAGGACAAATTATCTGGAGCAAATCCTAAACGCTCAAGATAGATTTGGATATACACCTTTAATGTTTGCTATTGATAAAGCGGATTTTGAACGAGTCGATTTACTGCTTAAATATAATCCTGATTTAAATTTAAAAAATAAAGACACGGAACAAAGTGAAGGCCAAACAGCTCTTGAATTAGCTCAATATAATCTAAAGCAATATCATGAGAGGGGGGGGAGCAATAAGCAAATCATAGAGTCGTATTCTAAAATAATAGACGTTTTGGAAGTGCACTTAAAACTTAACACTATAAGCAATAAAAAATGAATTGAAAGGGCACCATTGGTCCTGATTTAACCATGGACCATTTTGAGTGAGGTGGTCAAGTAAAATATACCCTCAGTTAATTTTTTTTCTAAAATTACCGCTCCCATCTCAAATTGGTTCGGGTTTTATATGGACTTTGGTAAAACTTAGAGAATCTAGCTAATCAATTGATTCGTGCTCTACAAAAGCCAATACATATCTAACAATTACCTCATTCAATGAAGGCAGAAAAACACGCAAACAAGGCCGGGCAGTAAATTAGGTGCCCAGCCTAATATGTTAGTCCACACGGCTTCATTTAAATGGAAGTACCAACTTAAATAGAAATCTAGAAATTGGCTTTAGTTATTGATAGGTTGCTGGTTATTTCATCACTGCTAAGTGCCTCAAATTTACGAAGCATAACAGTAGCTTCTTCGATATCCTTTTTAGGTGAGTTCGATTTCATAACCCAATCCAAAGCTGTATAACCATTACTGGATGGTATATTAACATCTATTTTTAATTTCTCTTGATAACTTAATATTAATTTTAATAAAGGCAAATTTACTATGGAACTTGCTTTGCGTAATGCCAATGAATAATCTTTTTTATCAATTGCATTTAATAAAGGCATAAAATGTTCATTATCCCCACATAATTTTTTTGCTTTAGTCATTAACCGCTCATGATGATGCTGCTCAGAATTCAATTGGTGTAAAAAAGAGAACTGAGGCTCGATATGTGTTCCAATTTTAGAATTTTGATCGTCATTATTGGATTTTAAAGAAAGAATATTTTCTTCAATAATTGCAACAAATGAATCAATGGCCTGGGGGGGCGCTGGTAATTCCATGGGGTCAACAGCTATTTCTAGTTGAGTAGAGTTAAGAGTATCTACAATTGAAGGTATTTCATTGTTCATTAGAGCTAAATAATCTTGTTGCCCTTTTTTGACCACTTCTAATGCTTCATCAGTGGATAGCATCTCCAATCGATTTGGATCTATTATTAAACAAAGTGGTAGATTATGTTTGGCTAATAGTCGGTTAAGTAAAATATAAAAAGTTCGACAATTGCCATCCGAAAATGGATGCAATTGATTGAACGATTTTATATGCTGAACAATGATTCGTAGTATTTGTTCATCATTTGTACCTGCCTTACTAACTGCTTCGTTATATGAATTACAAAGGTCCTTCAATTCTTTTTTCATTAATTTTTGAATCGATAGGTGATTTCCAGATGTAGGTAAAAGCTTGTTATCTAAAATGTTAATGAAACACTTATATTCAGTATTGGTTAGGAGTGATGCAAATAATTTGTTGAACCCTGTAGCATTTGAGGAATAGTCCTCTGTTTTGCTGGTCACGCCCAAAAGTTGCCTTTGCTGGAAAATTACACTAAGACCTTTTTTTCGTTTTGAGTCAAAAGGATATAAAAATAGTTCTTGTCCTGAGGGCTTTGTTGGCTTGAAGTGAATGTAATGAAAGGGATTTTGCTTATCAACAAACCAAAATTTTAAAAATTCTTCAAATCCTTGTTGTGAACCATTTGGATTTATTGCTTGCGCTATCCGGCCATCAGGGGTTCTTAACTCAGCTAGGCCTACAGTAAAAAAATTGGGTGAATTTTTAAGATGTCCTGGATGACCATTTGGTTGATGAGCTAATGCTTGAGCATGTATACCACAAATTATCTCAGGGCTAAGTCCATCAGTTAAAGGATCATTAAAAGCATAGTTATAAGCATTCAACATGGCATGTGTATACCCAGCCTCACGTTCTTCAAAAGTCTGGATATTATCAGCTGAGGATAATTTTATAATATCTATTAAAAATAGGTGTAAATATTTTTTAAAATCTTCCGCTGGAAATTTTTTGCTTGTGCTGTCATCTGTATGCATAAAATAATGCCTTGTATCTGCTACGTTTGGTAGCAACGTTGTCAATTTGCGCGATATTTTATATTAATATCTTAAAAATAAAAGATATTTTTTGAATCTAATATAATCTTCTTTGAGGCGCAAAAGGGAGGGGGCGATTTCCGAAGCTTGGATTTAATTCATCCATTACTAGGATATTATCGAATCACCCATTAAAATCGGACGTTAATTGCAGTTCAGAAAAAATAATCTATTGCACTTTTTAAATTGGTTTGGATACCTGAAAAACATCTAATCTATAAATTTAAATAAATACTTTCAGATACCAGTTTTCTGGCCTATCTCGTTGCGAGTAAATGGGCCTGAATTACCCGAAGCCGTGTTGATTCCAGACAAAATAGAAGCCTTGTCTGTTATTTTGATGGCATTCCCGCGCAGGCGGGAATCGATCTCACAAACAAAGTAATAAACTGATTTGATGGATAGATTCCCGCCTGCGCGTTCTCTCAAGAATCCAATTAAGCTTGGGCTTGCTGGCGGAACTCGATAGCTTGCTCACATGAAATTTTCGGTTATAACACCAATTCTGATCCTATCAATCGACTATACTGAATAAATGATGATAGGGATTGGGAGTTTTACCGATCATGGCAAAAACAAAAGTTCAATTAAATAACAATCCTCCCTTCCAATTAATGATCTGTGGAACCAATCATTCTGGTAAAACAACACTTTGTAATGCATTGCGGGGTGCTGATTCACCAGGGAATCTACATACGTCTTCTATCGATACCTACGACATCCCAATTGAAGATGGATCTAAACTTAGATTGCTTGATTTCGCAGGTTCATACGAGCATGTAGTTCCATACCTACGACAACACTATATCGAACAATCGCAAATTTGTGTGGTTTGCATCGATAGAGAAAATACGCATTCACTTGAGGTGGCTAAAATGGCTGTCAAAGAGATTCGCGAACTCGATCCGGACAAAAAAATTGTTATCGCCCTTACTAAAGAAGATAAATACTTGAAATTGCGTGATTATGAAATAGTAGTGAAAGATTGGGAACTTAATAAACTTAAAGAAGAATATGACCTCATAGGCTCTATCAAAACCAGTGCAATCAATAACAGGGAGGGGGCAGCAGAACTGCGAAGCACACTGCTCCAACTTAGAGAGGAAATTATCCTTAGGGAAGAAAGGAAAATTCCTGATATTTCATCTTTAGAGGAATATTTCCCCGGGGAAGAATCCTTGGACGAAGTAATAAGGAGAATGCATAATTTATCTGCACTCTTTCATAACGCTCAGATAGAACTATCCGTGCAGGAGGCTATGGCAAAAAAAGAATCTAACACTGATGCTTGGAAGGCCATAAATAAATCAATTGAAGTAGTGTCTAGCTTTTCAGATAAGTTAGATCAGATAACAAAAATTCCGGGTCAGATGAAGAGTGCAACAGATGTACAAAAGAGGGATTTGATGGTTAAAGCATATGAAGCTGCATTTAGTGAGTTTGCTTCCGAAGCCAAGTCCGAATTATTAACAGTCCATCCTCCCAAAAATGTAAAGCCTTTGTTAGTCAGACTGGTACGTGCATTATACAAGTTTCGGTGGCATACCGATGCAGAGAAAACAGAGATTGAGCGAGTTAAACATCAAACTGACTTCAAAAACAGACTTCAGATGGAAGAGGGACGATATAAGGAAAAAAACAGCAGCAAGGCTCAACCTGCAGCCAAAAAAGACGAAACTGAATTAGATTCTAGTATGCCCTGATTCGTTAGCATAGTCGGACCATACATGAGTTCGTTTCATCATAGAGGTTAAGAACGTGCGACTAAATGGATCTGAACACTATGTTTTCGAAAGGTTCAGATGCCTAATGAGACTAAGTGCAAAGATCTCCTCATTATAAGGGATATGCAGGGGTGTTCCTATTGAGATTATCTTCCATAAGTCTGGGTTGATTTGTCGCCGCATGAATTTGTGCCACCCATCCAGCCACGGTATGAATGAGCAACCCCTCTATGGTGCTTGTTTCTGAAGAATCTAGCTCAACAGCGAGCTTGTTATTAATCAGGATATAACATAGGAGATGGCAGGCCGTGCGGCGAATAGTGTCATCGTTATGTTTCAGAAGGTTTTTATTCCTAACTGAGTCAAAAATGTCACCTGGTATCTCCTCACCCATTGCGGGGATAAGTTTCATGAGACAGCATAATGCAGCGAGACAAGTTGCCGAACATGACTCAACCAGCTTATTTTTTACAGTGGTGATTACGGCAACCTGGATTTCTTTATCCATTGAGGGGGCTAGTGCTGCTAAACAGTCCAATGCCCCACTACAAATAATTTTATCTCGGTCATCCAGTTTGGTTTTCAGAACCTCAATAAGATTTGCCAGTGTTCTTTTGTCTATTCTAGGCGCTAGTGCAGCGAAACAGTGACAGGCTGCAAGACGGACATCCGCTTTGGAAGCATTTAGCTCGTTTTGCAGTGGGTCCACAAGTTGTTCTAATATTTTTGCATCCATTTTTGGAATTGCCGCTTCTAAAAAATTTAATGCTTTTCCATGCTCAATAAAATTACTGTCATCCAGTATGTTTCTGGTAAGGTGAACAAGCTGTTCCAGCGATTCTTTTTTCATTCTGGTAACAAGCTTTGTGAGACAGTAGAATGTTTCTTCGCGAACAAATTCCTTCGGGTCATCTAATTTGTCTTTTATTGCGTCAATAAAGGCTTCTGGTACTTCTTTATCGATTGCATAGGCTAATTCTGCGAAACAATATAAAGATTCAATACGAACATTCGCGCTGGGGTCATTCAGCATTTTTTTTACTGTCTCGGTAATGGATTTCAATCTCTCTTTTTCCATACAAGGAACAAGTGCTTTCAAACAGCGTAGAGCAGCGCTACGAACAAAATATTCCTTATCGTTGAGTTTATTTTTTACTGAGTTAGCAAGCTGTTCCTGCATCTCGTTATCCATTGCAGGAATAAGATCGTGTAAAAAGTCTAAAGCACTTTTTCTAACTTTAGGATTGTTGTCATCCAATGTATCTATCACTGAGCCTATAAACTGTTTCAGTATGTCTTTATCCATTGCAGGAACAAATTCTGGTAAATAGTCTAATGTTCTAAGTCTAACCTTCCAATCACTATCATGAAGCTTGCTCGTGATTGAGTCGAAAAGAGAACGTAGTCTTTCCTTGTCTATTTCAGGAGCAAATGCGGCTAAACATTTTGCTGCCGCGGTGTTGATCTTCCATGAGGGATCATCGAGTTTATTTTTCACTGGCTCGATAAGGGGTTCCAGAGTTTTTTTATCTATTGCGGGAGCGAATACAGCGAAAAAATGTAAGGCCTCATGGATAACGTCTCCCGCATGTTCGCGCTGTAAATCCTTATCAGTGCAATTCAGCATGTTTAGTACTGGAGCAACAAGGACGCCCAACATGTCTTCTTCTATTTTAGAAGCCAAGGCTGTTAAATATTGTAATACTGCAAGAAATGGTCCGCTTCTGTTGTCATCCATGTATTTCATCAATGAGTTGAAAAGGGGAGCCAAGGTTTTTTTATCCAAATTGGATGCTAAGGTAGACAGGATTTCATTGATTGCTCCATGAACAAAACCATAGTTATAATCTAGCGAATTGCTTATTATGCAAACAAAAAGTTGAAGCGTTTTTTTATCCACTTTCTGGGCTAACACAACAAAAAGTGTTAATGCTTGCCAACGAACCTCCCTGTTCGGATCAGTCAGTTTGATATGCAATGCATTGACTAAGGTTTTGAGTTCTTCTTTAGTCACTGCTTCAATTAGAATTTCCCTAAAAAAAATCACATCCATTAAATTTTTAGGTAATATGCTGACTATGTCTAATGAGTTTAGTGGTACTTTATTTAGGGCGGCGGTTAGCTTGATACCCTGCATGAGTTGCTTGATGCTCAAATTTGGGTTTTTCATTTGAACTGCCAGTTTTCTATCTAAATAGCCTAAATGCTCGGGATCAAGTTCCGTTAACACATCTTCAGAGTTGAGGAGTGTTGTTAATATCTTGACTTGAGCGGGATAATATTCAATGCCTTCTTTGTTAAACAAAGCAAGTTCTATTGCTCTTTGCTGTCTCCTGGTTCTTTGCTTTCTGCCGTTATTCGCTAACCATGCGGCTAAGAAATCCTGTGGCGTGTCTATATGGGAATACAGATATGCGGATACTTCCAGGGGCGCTTTTTTAAAAAATTTAGCAGCATGTGACAAAGAGGTAACCTCCGATGAATTACAGTAAGCGTGATGCAGGGGACTGACTATATACAATAGATAATATTAATTAAATGTTTTTTTGCACATAGTGTTTTAATTTCAGTTTAAGACTAATTAGGTTCAGTGCAACAAATAGATAAACTTACCCCGTAATTCCAGCCGAAATGAAATTGAATATCTCGTGCAAGAAAATGGGATCATCGAAAGCTGTAGAGAACTATATTCCTGTGATTGAAATTTATTACGACCATTATTTAAACATAGGCGGCACAATTATTCAAAATAAAATCTTTGTGCTTGTTTTTAATTCAGTTTGAATTATAATTGGCGCACCTGCACCAATTTATGAATTACTGGAGTATTTAATGCGTAATTTAACTCAATTGCCTCTATTTAAAAACGCGGCTTCGATTTTAGAGGATCTTGAGCAATATAGAGATACTCCTGAAATACAGGAGGGTGCCAAGCAACTAGTGCAGGCATTAAATGCATCCGAGATGTCTTCTCCCGTTTTTTATCACCCGTCTCTGCCTAAGTACGCATTAAGTGCATTTGAAAAGGAGGAAATTAATGAAACTCAATTTATTTCCATGTTACTTATTTGGGCTGCTTTAAAGGACTACTCTCAAAAGGAACAAATCTCATTAAATGTATATAAATTAACGGATAAGGATGAAGTTGCGCAGCAGAAATTAAGGGGATATCTAACAATTCAGCACATAAGTAACCATTTTATTGGCGATGGTGGCAACGGAATAAAAGATGATATGGATGATAATTCAGAGGAAAAATTATTCAAATCGATACTTGATCAAGATATTCCAGAATCAGAGCGTTGCTTTTATACCTTTGTCGTTAAGGACCCGGGCGAATATTTCGGGATTTTTGAAGCGATAAAGCGAACTGGTTTTGATTTACTGATGCCAAAAAAAATCAAATCGGGAGAATACGAATTTATTATTCCTTCGATGACGATTATTCAATCTGTTCTTAATGTGCTCGTACAAAAACCTAAAAAACTGTATCCACAAATTGGTGAAAATGATTTTGATGATGTTTATGAGATGCATCGACTGGACGCACATCCATTTGGTTTAAGTTTTCCTGAAACGCATGAGAAATCAGAAGCGGATAATCTTAAGTCAGGTTGCTTCGGATTCGCATTACATGATCTCTATCATGTTGTCCTCTTGTCTTTTACTTCCGAAGCACATAAAGATGTCTTTAATGCAATGATTGATCTGGGAAAAAAACTTCATTCTACTGCCGAGGAGCAAAAGAAAAGAAGCTATAGCGAAGCAGTTGGATCTTTGATAGATAATGAATTTCGACAGTATGTTGCAGGTAGTACGCTAAGCCAGGCGATAAGTAAACAACAAAAAACTCTTCTTGACAGTAACGAGAATGCTGTAATTGCTGCAATGATGGGGGTTTTAGTGAAATCGGTATTCTATGAGCAAATTTTAGAACACTCACATCCAACAACTGATGCCGATTATTCCAAGGAAACTGAAGACTATATTCAAACCCTTGAAAAAATTAACCCAAAGAATACTGTTGCAGAAAAATCAGAATTTTGCCGGGAGTTATTGGCTCAGCTTTTTCAAGCGAATGGAATCTTAAACCAACAAGAGATCAAGTTAAATCGACTAGTAGATATTTTATTCAATGAAGAGCGAATCGTAAACACTCTTGGATTAGATAGAGTGCTATCATTTGATTTTACTGGCTTTGTTTCGGCATATAAACATACCGTTAGCCTAATTCAACAACAAATGGTCCATTGTGTGCGTGATCCTAAAAATCAAAAGGAAGGCGCTTGGTTGAACCATTATTTTGATATGGCTGGGAAGCTTCAAAAAGCCGTCCATAGCAACGATATTGAGGAAATTAAGAGGATATTTTTAAACAAAGAATACCTTCAATATTATGTGAGCCTCGATAGAATTCATGGGATAGAGCCATCGCTAATAGAGCAAGCCGCACAACTAGGTCATGTTGAGACGGTTCGACTACTTCACTCTGCTGGTGCTTCATTAAATGCTTTGATGCTTATTAATGCTGCAAAAAATAAAGATATTAAAATGATGAACTATCTTCTAGAGGCTGGAATCAATCCTACTGAGATTGATGAACGAGGACTTTCAGCTATAGATTATTGTCTTGAGTCAGGGTATATCGAGGGTTTAAAATCAGTTTTAGCCTATACGAGTTTAGGAAGACACCATTTAGAATATTTGAAATACAAAGGAATTCAAATACATCCTGATTGTAACTCACTACTAGAGCGTTATGATCAATTTAAGAAATCTCTATATGATATCTATTTTTGTTTTGAAAATAATAAGAGAGCGCAGCTTCTTTATGAGCTCGTAAAATCAAATACCGATGGCTTCTCATACCTCACTCAAATAGAATTTGACCGATTGCCAGATATACACTTTTCAAGTAATCCTAAATATTACAGTTCGCCCAATGCACATATGTATGTCAATATTTTAGATTGTCTCGAAATTGAGCAAATTCACTTGATGAACCAACATACCAAGCTTAATGTTAATCAAATTGATGAAAATGGGCGTTCTCTACTCATTAATTTAATCGATAAAGCGCATAAGAAAGATCCTGAACTGGAAATAAAAATGTATCGATTACTTATAGAGTTGGGAGCAAATGTAAATTATGTGGGGCCCAATGGAGAATCACCTCTTGGCCAAGCGCTTATCAGTAATAAATTTTATCTGGTAGAGCCTTTAATCAAAGAGGGTGCAGAGTTTCATTTTGAAGCAGATGACCTTAATTATCTCAATTCGTTATTAAAATATCTGGCCAACCATCCTGATGGCAGCAAAGATTTTAACAATGCGTTTCGACAAATGTTAAAGAATGGATTGGAGTTCAACCAGAAGAGATCTATAGCGATTCAGAAGGGATTTTTAGATTTTAATCCAGAGATAAAAATTGTGAGCCTATGGTCTCTCATGCGAGATAATCACATGCACAGAGTTAATATTGCTTTAAACCTTCGCAGGTTCTGTATCGAACAAGGAGCTAATCCAAATGAGTTGAGTTTTGATGGCAATCTGGAATTGAATGTTGCTATTGCCAATGGATGGGATGACTATGTAGTGCTTATTCTTAAAAATAATGCTGATCCTAACAAAACAGATCGCAGCGGTCTCTCTCCTTTACATGCTGCGGCAAGAAAAGGCAATGAAAAAATGATGGAGCAATTGAAGCAGTACGGTGCTAAATCAACGCTTAATTGGCGGGGCAAAACACCGGAAGAAGTGCTTAACGAAACTCAATCTGAGCAAAAAGTTTCAGCTTTAAGTATGTTTAAACCTGTCAATAATGGAAGTCTTGAGCAACAGACCAATGTTCCATCTTTAATAAATTAAGCAATTGTATCCCATATTCATTAAGGCTAATATGGGATATACCTATTATAGGATTACTACACATAAAGACGTTATGGTGTGCGAAACAATAAACCCGTGCCTATGAATGATAAACCGCTTCAATCCTTTTGTGTATGCAATGAATCATGTATTTTCCAGGTATACATGTTGACGTTAAGTCGTTCGTAAGGAAGGGCGGGAAACTCAAAATTTTTCTTGGTAATAAGTTCAACACAACATCCAACAACCGCTGCGTCATAGCGTTTTCCTGCGCCTTCTTGTAACTCATTGAGCGTCGCTTCAATTGAATTTTTAGGGCGGTACGGACGATGAGAGCTCATGGCTTCGAATACATCTGCGACAGTCACAATTTTTGTTTCAAAACGAATTTCATTAGCCTTTAATCCATGTGGATAGCCGGAACCATCCAAACGTTCATGATGATGTAAAATAATGTCGGTAATTGTTCGGTTAAAGGCGACTCGCTTGGCAATTTGATAACCTACTTCAGGATGGATTTTTATAAAACCATATTCCAATGGGGTAAGTTTTGCGGGGGAAACCAGAATCTCCATTGGAACGCGCGTTTTACCTATATCATGGATTAAAGCGCCTAAATAAATTTCATGTGTTTTTTGAGGGCTTAGGCCAAAACTTTTAGCTATTTCTTCGGCCAGTTTCGCTACACGAAACTGATGTCCTGCCGTAAATGGATCGCGTTGTTCTGTTATCGAGGCTAAGGACTCAATGGTTTTGTCTAAGATATCTTGCAATTTGTACTTTGCTTGCTGTAGCGATTGAGTCTTGTTTTTCACTAATTCCGACAAATGCTCTCGGTGCATTATCAATTCTTTATTGGTTTTTTCCAGAATATATTTTTGGCATAAATTTTCCAAAATAATGGCAGTGGAAATTGTAAAGCTATTAACAATGGGGTCAAATAAATTGAATTGGTTAAAATCGCTAATTTTTACAACAATCAATCCATAAAAAATATCTTTTGCAAATAGGGAATATACTTGCATTTCTTTGTCTTCAACTGATTCGCAAAGTTGGAAAAAATCAGCCATACTGAATGTTCCATTTTTTAAATCTATGGTTCCCAGAAGTCTTGAGTGCAGCTCTTTATCGCTTCGGTCTATATTTTTGATAAGGCAAACATCACATTCTTTTACGCCAGGTATACTGCGAATTATTTTTTCAAGATAAGGTTGAATTTGATCCGTATGTGTAAAAATGAAGAGCGCACTATGTGCAGCATAAAGCCTAAAGAGAATTTGCTCGTTATGTGTTAAATGATTCGCACTATTCATTTTTTAAATTATTCATATGATTATGCAAAAACTCATCTGGTTTAATGTATGCAGGGTTTTTGACAATTTGTCCATGCACAAACATGAGCGGGTGAACTTGCAGGACATCATAAATCAATCCCCCATCGAATTTATTCACATCATACTGACAAACTGCAGTGATCGGGTGTGTATCAAGGATGGTATTGATGAGCGCTTCATAAACAATTAACTGTTCAGAACCAGGAATATTTCTGCAAGACCATGTCATTTCCCCTGAAAGACGAGCCCCGGAAAATCCTTCGGCAATGGCTTTATCATAGAGTGTTTTTAGACGAGATAGCATTTGTTCTGGTATAAATTTTCCATCTGGACAATAAATTGAGACAGCTGGAGAAATCTCAACCTGCTTGGTTTGTGGTAATTCTACATCCAGTTCCGCGAGCCATGCTTTAACTTCTTCGGGGGTCATCGTGTCTACGAAATATCCAATTTGCTCATTGTTGGCAATTCCAGATTCGATATATTTAGATATGACTCGACGCTTCTCAGATTCATCTCGATAAATCAGACACGCATGGGCACCATGTTTAAAATGCTTATAACCAAATCCTAAAGAGATGTCTTCATCACGGTTCCTGGTCATGCTAAAATCTCCTTATCACCTCATTAGATCTATATTAAAGTATAGCTATATTTTTTGTTTTTTTAACAGGCTTATAAAAAGCGGCAGTAACTCCCCACGTCATCCCGAACCCGAGCGCAGCGAGGGTGAGGGCTCTCCTGTCAGGTGGAACAATTTTTAAAGAATCGATTGATACAAATCATTCCGCTCTGGGTTCAATGCATTAATCAAATCATAGAACAGACTCTGTTTCCATATTGGGCATGTGCCTTTACTTCCGAGGGAAAAGAGGCGGTGACCTGCTTTTGACAACAGGAGCAGAACTTCATTTCCGCACGATGCTCTGTCACCTCAACCTGCACGATTGGTAAATCAAACACTTGTCGTTTGATTATACCTTTGGCTGCTTGCTTTGCCAGAGACCGACCACAATCGGGGCATTCTTCTAGCTTATGGGTGACACCATGATCCGCATGAACAACTTGCTTGAGCGTTGTGCCTTTATGACCCTTATGACCGCCGCTTTTATGATGCCATTTTCACGCAATGAAGTGGTGCGTGGAGGTTTTCTTAAGCCATCACTGGATGGTGGTTTTGAGCTGTTGCTGCTGTTCTTGTTTAAACGTTTTTCCAGCTCTGCTATCCTTGCCGCCTGTTGCGTCACTCTCTTTTCTAGTTCCGCAATCCTAGCCAATAGTGTGCTGATGATTTGTTCGTAGTATTTCATGCAGCTATTTGATCACAACCACATAATTTTTCAAATGTTTTTTACATGACTGTATCCGAGTTACACCGCAGGAGATCCCTCACCCTCGCTGCGCTCGGGTTCGGGATGACGTGGGGAGTTACAAGCGGCACTCAAAATGATTTAAACTTGTTAAAAATGTATTTATAAAATACAATTCTTATATGGTATCAATCAAACTACAGCCATGGGAAAGAAAAAAAAACTGTCTTACATTGTTGAGGCAAGCGACCTAAAGGTTCGTTTTGTCGAATTAAAAGAGTCTATTGAGGCTATAACCGATCCCGGTGCATTTATACCGAGCTCTTTGTATAATTATTTGATTAAAAAAAACATCTATGAAAAAACCATACACGATCTAAAGACTCCAAATAACCAAGACTATTTTAAAAATGAAAAAATGAATAACTATGCCAAATTTAGTCTTGGTACTGATAACTTAACAGATTCTGCGTTTACAGAATACAACCATCGCTTAAGAGATTATTTTTTTGCACTACCTCAAAAAATACAGGAACTTAAACAAGTTAAACGGGATCTAAAAGCCTTGATCAAAGCAGCTGATAATCGCGCCCCATCTCTTTTTAAAACCGGGAACGTAAAAGAGTCTATTCGAGAAGTGATTGATTTAAATGAAATTAATCAATTATTGGCATTTGCTGAAGAAACGCGCGATAACATGACAGCTAATCGCGATCTTTTTATATCCAAAGACAGTACATATTATTTGTAAGCTTAAAATTGGGATAATATCTACTCTATGGCACAACCCAAATTAGCCTTTAATTGTTATAGTTTGGACAATTCATATTAAGAGCATGTATGGTGTAAAATTGATTGCAGCCGTTTGTTATTAGAAGAAAATAATCTAATAACTGCCCTCTATAGCATTTGTAGTAAGTTTAGGCTGGACTTTATAGCCCAGCCTAAGTAAGTTCGTTGCCATTTAATCGAGTCGATTACCTACATCGGTTTTAATTATATCGAATTGCGGTGAACGATCCCTTACCGAATACACTATTAGCCATTTCTTCATCGGTCATACTTATATCTTCGCTTGGTTTATCGACTTTTGCTTCAAATAACCCCGGTGAGTGAGTGGATTTGGTATTGCTAATTCCTTGATTAACTCTAGCAGTTTGTGATTCAAATAAAGCGAGTAAGTTTCTTGAGTTGACATCATATGGGTTTTTTTCGTTTTTAACCTCATAATCAAATGCTTTATTATGGGGATTGAGTTCAATAATGTTTTTGACTATTGCTATGGAATAATGCTCAGGATCCGCTCCGTGCTTAATTAAGGAACCAATTAGCCTTGAGTCACCGCCACGTAATAATAAATAGGCAATAGGATTAAGCGAGCAATAAACCGGTATACCTGAATAGGTTTTAACGTAAAAGGTACTATTGAAATCAACATTATGCTTTTTTAATAGTGTTAGGCTACCCAATGTATTTGGGTG
The DNA here is from genome assembly GCF_900156395.1 of Fluoribacter gormanii. Taxonomy (GTDB): domain Bacteria; phylum Pseudomonadota; class Gammaproteobacteria; order Legionellales; family Legionellaceae; genus Legionella; species Legionella gormanii. The sequence goes on from NZ_FTNL01000023.1 coordinate 24,313, forward strand.
TGCATAACTTTGGTGAAGGGCTGCAAATATAGGGGACCAACCTTTCAATGTGGTAATGAATAATCCTAAGTCCTTAGAGCCATTCAACGTTTGTTTTAAACTATGCATATTTCCTAAACGCAATGATTTTTGAAGCCTTCCATAATCTCTGGAACAACGTATATGGTCTTTTATGAGTTTTGCTGCTGCATGAAAATGTTGAGATTGAGCAAAAAATAGAGGTGTTCTATTTTGGAAGCAAGCATGTAGAGTATTAGCCCCATTCTTAAGAAGACATTCAACAACAGCTACCGCCTCCAATGAATCACGGTTAGAATTCGACACTTGATTATTTATTGCGCGATGCAATGGTAGTTTTTTCATATTGTGATCCGGTTTATCCGGATTGGCACCCATATCAATTAGTCTTTGGACTATTCCAACATCTTTACCGTACTCGCAAGCCACACCAAGCATGGTATAGCCATTGTGATCAAAAGCGTTAGCAGCCAAATTCACTAATTTAGCAGAATATTTTTCTGGCTGAAATGACATAAACAGTTCTGGCCAGTTTTCCTTATTCTTGTGAGGAAAAAATGACATAATTTCACTTAATTGTTCGAGTTGTTCCTTTGAAAGCTGCTCATGGCTGTCGATGTAATTTTTTGAATTATTGAAATAATAACGCTTCATGATAAGTCCCTGTTCTTGTTTTTATTAGTTTGCAGGCATTATATACATGACGACACAATTTTTGAATTTAAAAAGAACAAGGAGCATTAGATATTTTGAAAATACTATGCGTATAACCTTATGTCTTAGGAAGGACAGATTAACTCAGCCTAGTTGCTGATTTACCCATCGAACTATATCTTGTACTCCCATGACCCCTGAGTGTCTGGCGACTTCTTTTCCATGAAGAAATAGCATCAGAGTTGGGATGCTTTGAATGGCATAATGGGAGGCTAAAGCCTGTTCGGTTTCAGTATTTACTTTGACTAATCGTAGATTAGGCTCAAGGAGACCTGCCGCAGACTCGAAGTAGGGGGCCATCATTTTGCAAGGCCCACACCATTGCGCCCAGAAATCGACCAATACAGGGATGTCATTACGATTGATGTGCCGTTCAAAAAGCGTTTGGGTCAATTGGATTGGTTTTCCATCAAAAAGCTCCTTTTTGCATTTTCCACAATTAGGATGTTCATTCAAGCGTGTTTCGGGCAGTCTATTGATGATATGGCAGTGGGGGCAAACGATATGCATTGGGTCACTCATAATCTTAGTTCTCACATAGTTACTTATTTGATACTAATACTCTTATTGTAAGAAAGAGTATTAGTATAGTTCACGTCTTGCTAAAAACCTGCGAGTATTATGCCAAATCAAAACGATCGGCGTTCATCACCTTCACCCAGGCAGCAACAAAATCCTGCAGGAATTTTTCTTTGTTATCATCTTGAGCATATACTTCGGCATAGGCGCGAAGAATCGAATTGGAGCCGAAAACAAGATCTACTCGGGTAGCTGTCCACTTAAGATTACCCGTTTTACGGTCACGAATTTCATACAAATTACTACCTATTGGATTCCATATATTTGCCATGTCAGTAAGATTGACAAAAAAGTCATTGGTCAGAACGCCTTCGTGATTGGTAAAAACACCATGTTTGGTACCGCCGTAATTGGTGCCTAACATTCGCATGCCTCCAACAAGAACGGTCATCTCTGGAGCTGTGAGCCCCATCAGTTGCGTGCGATCGAGCATGAGTTCTTCTACACTGACAGCGTAGTCTTTCTTCAGCCAGTTACGATAACCATCATGAAGAGGTTCTAGTGGAGCAAAAGAGGCAGCATCAGTCATCTCATCCGTTGCATCACCTCGTCCGGGAGCAAAGGGAACCGTAATATCAAAACCAGCTGCTTTAGCCGCTTTTTCGATACCAACATTACCGGCAAGTACAATCACATCAGCCACACTAACACCTGATTCCGCAGCAATCTTTTCAAGAATGTTGAGTACTTTTCCAAGTCGTTGCGGCTCATTGCCTTCCCAGTCTCTTTGTGGCATCAGCCGGATACGCGCTCCATTTGCCCCTCCGCGCATATCTGAACCACGGAAGGTTCGCGCACTATCCCATGCGGTTGCAACCATTTCACTGATACTGAGGGTACTAGCAGCTATTTTCTTTTTGACCGCATCTACATCATAATCTTTATTGCCTGCAGGAACGGGATCTTGCCAAATCAAATCTTCTGTTGGAACATCAGGGCCAATGTAGCGTGATTTGGGTCCCATATCGCGATGAGTGAGTTTGAACCAGGCTCGAGCAAAGACTTCGGAAAAATAATCAGGATCTTTGTAAAAGCGTTCGGAAATTTTACGGTATATGGGGTCCATTTTCATGGCCATGTCCGCATCGGTCATGATTGGATTGTAGCGAATGGATGGGTCTTCAACATCGACAGGTTTATCTTCTTCCTTGATATTAATCGGCTCCCATTGGTTGGCACCTGCCGGACTTTTCTTCTGTTCCCACTCATAATTAAGAAGCAAATGAAAATATCCGTTGTCCCACTTCGTTGGGTGTGTTGTCCATGCACCCTCAATACCGCTTGAAACTGTATCACGACCAATGCCTCTAGTGGTTTTGTTAATCCAACCAAGACCTTGATCCTCAAGATTGGCTGCCTCAGGAGCCGGTCCCAAAAGCTTTGCATCACCATTACCATGACATTTACCAACGGTATGACCTCCAGCAGTAAGGGCTACGGTTTCTTCGTCGTTCATTGCCATCCGTCCGAAGGTCACGCGCACATCCTGAGCTGTTCGCAGAGGGTCTGGGTGTCCATCTACCCCCTCGGGATTCACATAAATTAATCCCATTTGTACTGCTGCTAGCGGGTTTTCCAGAGATTCGCGGTTTTTGTCAGTATAACGCGAAGCACCTAACCACTCTTTTTCAGAGCCCCAGTAAACGTCTTTTTCGGGATGCCAAATATCTTCGCGGCCAAAGCCAAAACCAAAAGTTTTAAGTCCCATAGATTCATAAGCGATGGTACCTGCTAAAGTGATCAAATCAGCCCAACTAAGCTTATTGCCATACTTTTTCTTGATAGGCCATAACAAACGACGTGCCTTGTCCAAGTTCACATTGTCAGGCCAAGAATTTAAAGGTGCAAATCGCTGATTACCCGTACCAGCACCGCCACGACCATCGGCGACACGATATGAACCGGCTGCATGCCAGGACATCCGAATCATCAAACCACCATAATGTCCCCAATCAGCAGGCCACCATTCTTGACTGTCAGTCATTAAACGATGCAAATCTTTTTTTAGTGCCGCAAAATCCAGCTTCTTGACTTCTTCACGGTAATTGAAGTCCAATCCCATTGGATTCGTTTTGGTATCATGCTGATGCAATATATCGAGGTTTAAAGCATTGGGCCACCAGTCCGTATTCGATCTGTTTGAGGAAGTAATACCACCATGCATAACCGGACATTTACCCATTGTATTCATATTGTTCCCATCCATAGCCATCTTCCTCAATACTTTGTTAATTAAAATTTAAACTATAGTCGAAGAGCATTGTCTAAGCAATCAATGCGGCGTCTATTCAATCTCTATAATTCATATCTATGCCCATAGATAATTGTTGGGCTCATAAGGCCTGACCCATTCGTCTAATCAAGCGATTGTCGGGTCAAGGCTCGAGCTGTGCCTGTTGAAAATGCTAATTAATCTAACCTATGTCTTAGGAAGGACATGGAACCAGGCCATGCTTTATCTGTTTTAAACCTTGATCTACTTTTTCTTTACTCAACGCATAACACAAACGTAATACCTGTTTTCCTTTCTCAGGATTTAAATAAAAAGAACGTCCAGGAACCACGGCAACTTTCGCCTGCTCAAGTAACATGCGTGTCATAGTGGCGTCATCTTTAATGCCCATGCGTGAAAAATCAGCCATAATGTAGTAAGCCCCCTGAGGAACGGTGACTTCAAAACCAATGTCACGTAACTCACGAACAGTATGATCACGTTTTTCCAAATAGGTTTGACACATTTTTTGATAATAATTTTCTTGTAATTTGAACGCATCGATTGCTGCATGTTGTAATGGTGTCGCAGGACACACATACAATAAATCTTGGACCAAGGCCATTTTTGCAATGACATGTGCCGGACCACTGGCATAACCTAAACGCCATCCCGTCATATTATCTGTTTTTGAACATCCTGAAATCGTAATCGTGCGTTCTTTAAAATTTTTTAAACGAGCAAACGACACATGTTTATGACCAGGATAAGTAATATATTCATAAATTTCATCGGTGATAACTGCTAAATTATACTGTTCTGCAATTTCGCCAATCGCTAATAATTCCTGCTCAGAAAAAACTTTTCCACAAGGATTGCATGGAGTGCAAATGATAATCGCACGGGTTTTAGGAGTAATCACTTGTTCGAGATCATCGATCTGAATGCTGAAATCATGTAAATTAATGGGTACTGCTTTAACATTAACCTGATACAGCTCCAAAATATTTTTGTGGTAGCCATAGAACGGTTCAAACAAAATAACTTCATCACCTGGATTAAACAAAGACATCGTCGCACAAATAAATGCGCCAGTAGAACCGTGGGTCACCAGAACTTCTGTTTCGGCGTGAACCGGGATTTGATTAAACGTTTGAATTTTATTGGCAATAGCATGGCGTAAATTGAATACCCCTTCACAAGCAGAGTACACATTTTTTTCTTGTTCAATCGCACGTATAGCCGCCTGTTTGATTACCTCGGGTGTAGGCAAATCACAAATACCCTGGCCTAAATTAATGCCGCCAATTTTTTCACACTCCGTGCTCGCCGCACGAATACCAGATTGACGCAAAGTTTCACTCACTTGACTCGTTTTCAGCATGTTGTTCGTTCCTTTTTGATTCTTCGTCCTGTATATAAGATAAAAACCCCCATCTCGTTACCGCTTATTCCTAAATAACGTTGCAACTTATCAATGAACTCATCCAAAAAATTAATTCTAAAAATAGAGGAATATAGGAAAGAAAGGATATCATTTAAAATTTCTATACCCAAGAATCAAATACACAAATTGCTCTTAGCAATAGGAATGCTTTAGTCGTCAAAAACAGGCCGAAATCAAAGTTATTTGTATGACGCTTGATAATGAGTTAATTTCTTTGATTAAAATAACATTTAAGAATCGATCTCTTAATGAGCATTCATTGGAGGATATGAGTCATGTTGGTTCCTGAAATATCATTAATTGATCATCTACCAGGTTACATTGGTTGGAAGGATTTAAACCGTTATTACTTAGGTGCAAACAAAGCCTTGCTAGAGTTTAAAGGTTTTAGTGATCTAGCCGAAGTTGTTGGTCAAACAGATGAGGAGTTGTCTCCTTGGTCTGTTGATGAGAATAAAATGTTTCAACAGCAAGATTTGTGTGTATTAAACGGTGAAAAAGTATCAACAGTACATTTTGATTCAAAGACAAGTGACATTTTCTTTTTAGAAAAATGTCCTCTAACAGACCCAAACAATAACGTAACTGGGTTGATTTATTATTGCCGTCCTTGCCAGAAGAATGAGTTTTTTAGTCTGTTAAGACAGTTCGATGATAAATTGCATTTAAACACCAACCATTACACACTGAATGGCAACGAAAATAAATATGGATTATCAAGTCGTGAGTGTGAATGTGTTTTTTTATTAATAAGGGGTAAATCCGCAAAAGAGATAGGGGTTTTGCTTTCTCTATCAAAACGAACAATAGAGTCCTACATAGAAAATATTAAAAATAAAATGGATTGTAAGAATAAAGCTGAAATACTTGTAAAAGCAGTGTTAAATGGCTATCACAATTACATCCCCGCACGATTCAGGCTGGCTGCTATTATAAAAACTCTTTAATACTTAGTGCTGCAGATCACCGTATATATACGGTGGTTGAATCAAGCCTAAAAACTATATTATTTACAAAACTATCTGAATCATTTAAAGGAAATCCATATGCGACAGTTACTGATTACAATGTTTATTTTTCTGTTGTCTCATACCGCAAATTGTGCACCAGTCTTTGAAATTATACCTCTTGGAGTCTATGGTGGTTTAAACGATGGAAATTTATCAGCCTATTTATTAAAGACGATTGAGAGCGAAAATTATGCGGCTCTTGATGGGGGAAGTTTGGTGCGTGGGCTTAAAGTTGCAGTTGATAAACAGTCAGTGCGTAATAAAAATATTGAAGATTTGCTGCAAAAACATATTCCAGCATACCTCATTTCTCACGCACATCTTGATCATCTTATGGGGCTTGTGATGGCGCAACCTGAATTGCGCGAGCAGCAAACAATTATGGCACGCGAAGAAACAATGCAGGCATTGCAAAACAATGTTTTTAACTGGTCTGTTTGGGGGAATTTTGGCGATCAAGGAGAAATTCCGCATTTGAATTATCAGCATTATCAAACCATGCCATTACTGCAGTGGGTTGCAATTCCTAATACGGGTCTGCAGGTAAAAGTATTCCCTTTGAGTCATGGCGGAATGGCATCGAGTGCTTTTTTAATCCGTTATAAGACTGAATATATTTTATATTTTGGTGATACTGGCGCTGATCGCATAGAACAATCGACAAACATGGCGAGTATTTGGAACGAGATCGCGCCACTGATAAGAAATAAGCAGCTTCATGCCATCATGTTAGAGTGCTCATTTCTAAACTCACAACCAGATAACAAATTATTTGGCCATTTAAAACCAAACTTATTTATGGCTGAATTGCGACAATTGGCATCGATTGTTGATCCTTTAGATGTAAGAAACTCACTACGAGGATTACCAGTTGTTGTTACTCACATCAAACCCAAATTAGCGGACTTTTCAAATCCTAAGGATGATGTAGGCAGGCAGGTTATAAACGAGTTGTCCCAGGAAAATGATATTGGTGTAGAGTTTATTAAACCTGAGCAAGGCGTACTGTTAATTTTATAATAGATGCGATTTCGCAACAGTCCAGAGTAAATAGGCAGGGGGGGATTTGATCTAATGTATCCTCCCCTTTTTTTAAAATACAAGAGTTTTTAATAATCTGATGTCATTTCCGCGCAGGCAAGAATCCATCTCACAAACAAAGTACTGAACTAACTTGATGGATAGATTCCCGCCTGCGCGGGAATGACACAATATAAACGATTCACTCATTAATGACTCAAAGACTGTTCAAAAAAGGTGACAATACCTCAGGTCGTTTGACACAACACTCAAATTCACTACTGATTGTTGTATCATATGAACCTTAAGTTACTGATAAAGAGAAACAGTCCAATCAATCAAAATGAGGCAATTAGTAAACAGGCTCCACAAGTGTCAATTGATAATTACTATCCAATTCATCCAGTGCGCTCTTTATACATTTTTGACTTGGAGACATCCCATTTTGATCGCATAGAAAACCAAGCATCCTCATAGATTGTGAATAGAATAAATTCATAATACTCTGATGTTTGAAGACTGGGTGCAATAAAGCTCGTTGCAAATAATCGCACTTCGATTCATTATCCCAATCATCTCTCTTCATAACTGCTTCTATGATTTGCTGAGCAGCGATTAAACTTATGAACTCTAGTTGTTCACTATTATAGGTATTCATTAAACGATCAAGCTCATTCGTTAAATTACTCACTAAATCGATATAAGCTGGAGTAGGTTGATCTGAGGACATTGGCGACAAATCCAGGAACTTGGCGCCGGTTAGTTTGGTATTGTTCAAACGAACATTTGTTAAATTCGCGCCAATAAGTATTGCACCGCTTAGATCCGCTCCACTTAAATCAGCATGAGATAAATTAATTCCCCTCATATCAGCATATGTTAAGTTGGCATGTTTTAAATGGGCGCCACTTGCATTAGCATCAACTAATCGTGAGTATTCCATATTCACATTCTTGCCTTCCAACCAAACATGGGTAAGTATTGCCTGCTGGAGGTTGGCTCTTGAAAAATTAATATGATTTCCTTCCGGAGAGCTTTCATTAACCTTTGAAAGACAAGTCTGATTCAGATTGGCTCGATTAAGTTGAGCATTACTAAAATCAATTTCGCTATTAGGAATGCAATATGCATTACTAAGAATTGCTTCATCCAAAACAGCATGATTAAAGCGTATGCAACCAGACAAGGTGGCTTTTTGCATACTCGTGCCGATTAGCGAGCTCCGAGTAAAATCAACATTCTTTATATCTGAACTCGATAGATTACTCCCATTAATAAGCGAATCAGAAAGAGTTACATTATTCAACATAGAGTGTGCTAGTTGGCTATTCGATAATTGTGATGCAATTAAGTTGGCATTTATTATTTTTGTTCTTGCTAAATACAATCCATTCCATTGCGCTCTTGGCAAACTTAGATTAGTGATGTTGAGAATTGGTCCGTCCAAATAATCAATTGGAAGTAGCGCATAGGGTTCTGCATTATGTCGCGCAAGTTGAAAAGACATCTCTTCGCTCAAAAAGAAACTCAATTCATCTGAAAGGTCAGAGTCTGCGTTAGATTTTAGTAGATTGACTTTTGCCATTGAGTGTTTAAGCAATAAGTATTGATATCTATCTTTTGGTTGGCTATCCTCTCGCAGGCCAGGGTGCAGTGTGATGGCTTGGGTGATTGCGTTTAAAGTCCTTTCTGGAAGTGTCATGATATCTTTTGCCGTAGCAAATGCTGTATAAAACAAAAACTCATCCAAACTAAGTGGGCTTTCTTGGGCTTTTATGGTTAGTTTATCGATCAATCCCACTTTATAAAACAAAGCCGAAATTGCTACAAAATTTTTAGAGGAATTAAAACATGCTTTAAGTGTATTCATCGGTACTTTAATGATTTCACTCGAAATTGCAGGTATATTATATCCTATAAGTTCAATCAATTTATTGAGGGCTATATTGATCCCGACCTGTTGCTGTGGAGCAGTCTGGTTGTATTGATTAAGTAATAAAAACAATGTGGAAAGTCTTTTCAGAGGATTCTGAATCCTATCTTGAATAATATTTAATATAAACGTGTCGGCTCCTTTTTGCCTACGCATGAACTCCAAACACCAATCATTAAACTCAATGGCCGATTCGATCCCGATTAATCTATTTTTTAGTTCCCATTTTATTTCATCAGGAATAGGTCCATCGGGGCCTACAACTGCATTTATCATTTTATTAATTTCTTCAATTGATTCACATTGAGAAACTATTTCTTCAAGAATGGGTGGTGGAAGTGAATGGGGCATGACAATATTCTCCAACTATAAATGAGGCTTTATTGTACTTTTTGTTATTGAATTATTCAATGTATTGAATGAAACTCCATCTTCTAAAGTCTAGTCATAGCGCCGCATCGGTCTATAAGATTATTGCAAAACCAATAAGATGGTTTGCTCGCATAAGAACAAGAAGGGCGCTTAGGCAATTTTATGGAGTGGCTTTTTAGGTTGAGTTAGTCTGTTGAATGATAATTGGCAGCTGTCTTTTGAGCTAAGATATACCCAAGAGACCGCTGCCAGCAATGAGGGTAGGCGTTGCTGCAGCGGATGGATTAGTTAGATAACGGCGAAACTCCAAATAGAACAGTATTAGCAGTACTATCTGTTTGCTTATCTTGTGATTCAGGTTTCCAGAACATATCTCTCAATGAATCAGATAGAACTTGGTGTTTCTTTAACGTTTTATCATCTTCATTAATAAGCAAATCAATTAACTTATCATTTGAACTTGCTTGCGGGCGGCGCAGCGCAGCATATTTGGCAGATAATCTAACTTTTTCATTTAAAGGCTGAATCTGAGTAAAATAGTAATTCAGTTCCTCTTCAAGAATCAGTTCGTTTGTAGCGAATGATTTTAAATAGCGACTTAGACATAGATCTGAATCCAGCTCAAGAAACACCTTGATATCAAATGTTGAACGTAATTGTTCATCTAAAAAAATATCAGCTCCAAAAATAATGATATCGCCCTGCGTATTTTTGATCGCAGATAATAACAAATCGCTCGACTCATAAGCAGAACTATCAATCAATACAGTATTCTCTTTCTTTAACAAAGAATAACATTGTTCACTAAACGCCTTAAAATCACTTCCTATAGGTCCACAAACAGCCAATATTGTCATCACAATCACCATGGTGAATAAAAAAGCGGCAATTATACTTCTTTGTTAACCAATTTGAAATGATTGAATCATATTGTAATCAGCTTAGCGATGAACACGTCTTGGGATATAACAAGTTTGAGGCATTTTGCCCTAACAACAGAAAGCCAAATTTTGTGAGGATAAGGTTGCGTCTTTTCAAGAAAAAAGGACAATGATTAAAAAACTCTATGAGGCAATCTTGTGATGTTAATTATTTTTGGTGGATTACCTGGGACAGGAAAAACGACAATTTCCAAAATTATTGCTGAGCGCTTAAAAGCGGTTTACTTGCGCGTAGATACTATTGAGCAAGCTTTAATTAACATAGATGGCTATCCAGGAGAATTGATAGTAGGTTCGGAAGGGTATTTAATCAGCTATGCAGTCGCTCGAGAGAATTTGTCTTTAGGCTTAAATGTTGTGGCTGACTCGGTTAATCCAATAGCGATAACACGCCAAGATTGGCAGCAGGTAGCAAAACAGACTGAATCAGATCTTATTGAGATTGAACTCATTTGTTCCGATAAAATAGTGCATCAAAGTCGGGTAGAAGGGCGCATTGCAGATATCGAAGGCCATAAACTGCCTACATGGCAAGCCGTTTTGGAGCGTAATTATGAACCATGGGAAAGCACGCAAATTGTGATTGATACCTCAAAGTGTGGGATCGATGAGTCAGTAGAGATAATTATGAATTTTATAGATTCCAGAGTGTAGCAAACCTGGGCGAAATGAAGCCTAACCCGGGTTTAGTTCATAGGTAATATACTCAGGAACATACTAAAAATCAAAAAGTTAAAAGAGTTGTGGTTAAAATTCACCGCGTGCACCCAGTACTTTTCTTAAAACGCACCCAAATAGCGCAATGCTTGCTCTAGTTAAACGAGTTGTAACGTGGCTACATCGCACATTGCTTCTCAATGTGTACAAATACTGCTACAATTGTTTGAACTGCTGCAGTTTGTATGACGATTTAAGAATTATCCTTCTAAACAGCGCCTATTGTCCTATTTATCAAGAAGATACGTATTATGGCATCAAGATCATTTCAGCTATCACTTGTAACTCTCATTATTATTTCATTATTAGGTTGCTGCATGGAAATCGATATTTCCTTACCCAGTTTTCCGAGCATTATGACCTTTTTCGGTAGTACAGAAGCACAAGTACAAAGTACATTAAGCCTAAATTTTTTAGCATTCTGTCTCTCTGGTTTGTTGTATGGACCATTATCCGAAGCTATAGGGCGGCGTGGCTTGATGATTTTTGGAGCAACCTGTTTCTTAATCGGAGCCGTTGGTTGTGTGTTTTCATTTTCCATATACCAATTAATGTTTTGGCGTTTTATTCAAGGTTTAGGCGCCAGTAGTACGGTAGTACTGGGCTTTACCATGATATCTGATCGCTATAGTGGTGCTGTGGCTGCACATTATATTGGTAAAATTAATGCCTATGTCACTATTTTTATGGCAGCAGCTCCTGTTTTAGGCAGTGCGCTCATCAATTATTTTACTTGGCGAGCTAATTTTACATTCATTGCAATTATTGCCTTGATTTCATGGCTTTTTTTGGTATGGCAATTACCGGAAACCAAAACAGAAAAGCAACCTTTAATGATTTCGACCATTTTTAATGACTATCGGACGGTGTGCACCCATGGCAAGTTTTTAGTTTATGCCAGCATGCCTAATATGTTAGTTACCGCTTATCTAACTTTTGTAGGTAGTGCTTCGTTTTATTACATTAATACGTGTAAATTATCTTATTTCCAATTCGCGATGCAACAAGGGTTAATTGTATTCATTTTTTCGCTTACCAGTTTTTATGCGGATAAAATAATTACACGAATTGGCAGCCGAAAAGCAGTCTATTTGGGGATGGTGTGTTGCATAATATCCATAGTGCTTCTCACTTATTTTGCGTTCCAATATCCGGATTATCCACGGTTGATTACATTGGCAATGTGCTGGATGGCGTTTGGTTGTGCTTTTCCAATGAGCGTAACTTTTGCAAAATCATTAGAAATTTTACCAGATCTTAAAGGCGTATGTTCTTCTTTCATTATGTCGACCCGGTTGTTATTTTCTTCTGGAGCGGTCGCTTTAACAGGATTTTTATTTGATGGTTCGATGCGTCCTGTTGTCCTCGTTATTGATGGAGTTATCCTTTTAGGAATGTGCATGTACATTATAATGGAGCGAATAACTGTTCAGGATGAGGTGCTATCCAAAGCAGCCAGTAATGTTCCATTCATTTAAACTTCAAGCATGAACTCCATCGATCTACAGAAGAAGATATTTTTGACCAAGTACCGGATCAAGTTTTGGTCAATTTGACCTGACAGATACTTCTAAAAAAATTGGTACTTGCAATAAATTTAGTTGCTCTTAGGTGTATCCAGACTTATTGCTTCGTCAGACTCTTTAAATCGATCTGTGATGGCGTTGATTCTGGTCTTGTAATCTTGCGTCACTTTACCTACAGCACGCTCATACTTAAACTCCCAACCCCAATTTTTGTAGAGCTCTGCAATTGCCTCCATGACCATATTATACGCTTTATCCATTGCATCAAGGCCTGCATCATCAAGCGCATCATAGTGCGTCTTATCGAAGCATTGAGAAACTGTAGTAGGTAATTCCGTAAGGAAATTTGATGCTTCATCTATTGTGGCTTTAAATTTTTCAGGGTCTCGATAAAATGTATCAAGATCAAGATTGCGTAATATTTTTTCCCCATCCTCAAATAGGTTAATCATATTTTTATTTACAGCCCTCAATAGCTTTTTGTGCTCTTCAGTCAGATCTTCGCTGTACTTAAAAGTCTTAATAATGCCTTCATTTAATTCACCAAGTACTTTCATTGCCTCGGTCAATTTTTTATATTTTTCACTGACTTCCTGTTTACGCATATTTTCTAATCTTTGATATAGTTCGCGTCCTTCATCTAAAATTTGTCTATTATCCTGCAACCCCGTTAATAGATTTTTATAATCAATATCGGGATCAAAACCATGCTCCTTTACTTTTTCCAATTGAGCGCGATTAGCTCGATATTGACTTAAGTTTTCTTCCACTTGGCGATTCTTTATAAGATTGTTAATTTGCACCCATTCATCAACTTGCTTTGCTCCATAAAAGCCCGGATTATAGGGTTTTGATTCACTGGGGTAGGCTTCTAGTACCTTATCTATCATCCCAATCCATTTCTTATGAATTTCAGATAGCCTTTCACCTTGTGCAGCACATTGGTTTAACCTGCTTACGAGATCAAAGCACTGCTCAGCATCCTGAGGCGCAGTTAAAATAATGCGTTTGATTTCTTCGTCTAAGTTCGTCGACCTTACCTCTTGAAGGAATTGTTTATCCTCTTCAGAAATGAGTTGAGCACTTGTTTCTCCTAACGATTCTTGCAAAAAGTTCGACCACTTTAAAAAATCCTCACTTTTTTCTATGAAAGAATAAAAATCTTGGGGAAAGCTTAGTCTTTGCAAAGAAACCGACTCCTCTTTTAATCGGTGATTCTCGGCATTTTCACTAATTTTTCCTTGTACTCGTTGTAGCTTTTCTTCCGCATCAGTTGTTGCATCCTGCTTACCAAGATTGTTTGCTAAGGATTGTCCCAATGCAATTTGCTGTATTTCATAAAAGTGATTAAAACTATAATAAACCTGCTGTTGTTTTAGTTCGTTTACCTTCTTTTCAATAAAGCTCAAATTACGTTCAGAAAGAAAATCGTAAATGGGGAGTGATGCCACAAATTGCTTTAAGCCCAGTAAATCGTTCATTATTTGAGATTGTGGATTGACAGCTTGTTCTATTTCAATTTGCTTTTGAATTACGGCTAACCAATGCACTTTGAACGCCGTGGTAATGAGATCTCGGCTGGACCTTAATGCAGATAACTCTGAGAGATTATTATGTTGAGCTGGCTCGCTGCTTGGAATATCCATGTCTCGTTGTCGGTAATGATAAGTATCCAGCTCCTGACGCAAAAATGCTTCAAGGTCACCCTGATTGTGTATATCCATCAAGATCTGTATCTGTCGGTCGTCATTGCTTACTTGTCTGGCAATCTCCTCGGAAAATTGCAGTTCAGTAAGAAATGTTGGCATTGTCTTAATATCAACGTCTGGATATTGCTGTTTAAAATCATTTTGTATTCGGGAGCGATTCTCATAGATTCTTTTAATCGCACTATCGAGTTCATCGGTATCACCAGAGGCAACAGAAATAAATGCATGCATTTGATTAAATAAGGTAAAGGGATTCACTTGCGAAGAAGCGGCTTGAGTGCCAAAAGCCATGGCGTCTTCAAAATTCGCAATGTCTGTTGCATTGTATTTTGGTGAATACGTGGCGATACCTCTTGTTAGTGTAATATCGGCGAATTCGGCAAGCTGTTTGCAATAGGCGATTAGCTCTTCGCGTGACCAAAGGGTTAGATCACTAGTCCCTTTATCAAAGTCAATATCTTCTTCGACAACAAGCAAATCCTCTTGATTAAGAATTTCTTTAAGTCGGTTGTATTGGTCAAGATCAATTGTTAGGTGGACATCTCGATAATTTGGAGCATCCCTTAACTGTTCCATGCTGTTTAATAGAGGATCTGCACTAGATTGAATCTTGTTGCATAAAATCCTAAAGTGCTGCTGGGCCACTTTTGGAGTTACTTTGGCTTTGAGCAGAGCCTCATTCAAACGTTTAATCGTTGAGTTAATAGCATCCAGCGCTTCTTCAACTTGTTTAACAGGGGCATGAGTCAAATCCTCCTCGAATCGAGGGATTACAGCGTCCAGAAGCTGAATTGCGTCATGTTGTACGTCTTGGTTTTTAAATTGAGTATGGGGTAACTTCAGGGCTTCGTGAGCTTCAAGAAGCATGTTCCTTTTAGTCGCGAATTCCTCTCTTAATCGATTTTCTCTTTTTTGTTCAGGAATTCTTTCTTCAATTTTTTTGAAAATATTCTTTATCTTTTCTTCTGCTGTGTTTAATTCAAAAACACTGTTTAACAGATGGCTGTAATCTCCAAGATCTGGTTTGGTGACCGCCTTGATTTTTTTATGTGCACTGACTAATTGTCCGATTAACCGATCCATCTCTTGTTTCATTGCGTCAATTTCAGGACCATTTTTGTTCTTTAATTCCAAAACAAGTTTTTCTTCAAGGTCGGCCGCTTCTTTTACAAGTGGCTCGTAGCGTGCATCAAATTCTCCTTTTTTTGCTCTAAATAATTCATCTTGTTTATCGGATTTATTAAAATCTACTAATACCTCATCGATTGCCATTATTTTATTAATTATCGGGTTTACTTCTTCCAGGCCTTTTTTCAATAAATTATTTTGTTTTTCTAATAATTCATTTGCTTTTTGCAGATAAATGCCCCTATTTGCAGGGTGCGATTTCAGCTTTTCCGCCTCTTGAGCAAAATCATTCATGTCTGCTTGGAGTTTAAGTAAACGAGAATCTACCTCTTGTTTTAACTGAATTGCCTCATTAATTTCTTGGCCCGAAATTGCGCTTATTATTTTACTAGCAGTTGTGGAAATTTGAGAAGCAAAACGTTTCATAGCTTCCATAGCGATTTTACTGGCGGAAGAATTGCCTAAGGCGGAGCGATAAAAATCTTCTAGTTTTTCAAGATCTTTATTTTGTTCGAAAGATTCAAGTTTAAGCTCCTTCCACTTTGTGGTTTCTAACATGCGGAGAACTACTAATTGGCTGGTGATTATAGAAATTAATGAGGCGTTTATTTCAGAGAGAAAATTGATCTCAGCTTCAATGTCTGCACCAGTATCCGCAGTTTTGCTGACTTCCTCAGTGCTTGCCGCTTTAGTTTTTTTCTTTTTAGGAGATACCCCAATATTCTGTGCTTGGGGCATCGCTTTCGGAGCTATTTTTTCCAGTTCTTCTAACTGATACATTGCATTTAAAAGATTCACATAATCTTGGGTCGTCGGTTCTTGTTGAAATTCTTTGCTGATAATTGCTGCCGCTTCTTGCCATTTTTGGTTTAATGAGCCTGAACTTGGTTTGCTCTTTATTTGCTCTTCAATTAAATCCATCTTGTTCTTTGCAAGAGACTGCATCGCTGCATATGTATCGCTCTTAGTGTATTCGAAGGATCTTATATCTGCATCAATCTCAATTGCTTTTGCGAACTTAGGGCCTATTTCTTTTAAGGCATTTTCAAAAATAACTTTTTGTTTGGGTAAGCGAACTTCTTCTGGATCTGAAGCAATGGCATTTATGTTCTGTTCTAAATGGGAAAAAATGATCCTGATTTCTCTCCACAAATCACGCGTCTCATCTACTTCTAATTCTGAATTTCGAATAGGCTGTTCAGTTGATGTGAACGGATTGAGAAGATTATTGGCAATTGTGCGGAGAGAAAATTTTTTGACTAGTCCATTTAATTCCATTTCTCTAAACTCAGGTTGTTTGATTTTTTTAAATTGAGTATTTTTTAAACTACGTAATTTATCAATGAGAAGTCTGACCTCATCAACTATATCGAGTGGCTCATTTTTGGATTGTGACATGCTTTACTAACTCCCTATCAACGAGTTATTTATAATCATATTATGTGAACATTAAGTATTTATTAAGGGCTATACGTTTTATTAAGCATCTACACCTATTTATGGCTTACGATGGGGTAATTCATTTACTATTTGCTTAAAAGCATCAATTCAAAAATTTGTATGTTAAGAAATCTCTCCCTCACCCAAAACCGTATTTCTAGCATTGCAATAACGCTTTCGGATGAACCAGGTTTAGAAAATCATCTCTTTTGATTTTTAGCAGTTGATCATGGTTTCCAGCATTAAAGACGAACCATTCTTTATGCGCAAGACTATCTGCAAGATAGACGTCCATATTATAAAGTTCACCAAAAAGAGGTATTGCGCCAACTTCACAGTCTTTAAATTTGTCTTGAAATTCAAACTCTTTAGCAATCTCAGCGCGTTTTGCTCGAGTCTCTTTTTTTAATAGTTCCAAATTCAGCCGTGTATTGGCGGGGATTGCGACGAGTGTAAATTTGCCATCTAGTTTGACAACTACCGATTTGGCAAAGTGGTTTCCTTTAATATGCGCTGCTTGTGCACATTGAGACGCAGTATAGGCTCTGGGATGACTGATCGTCTTGTATGGAATATCATGAGTTTTCATATATTTTCTAATTGATGGGTTTAACATGAGATGCTCCCACAAAGTATGGATATGTTTAATTATAGAACAATTTTGTCTGTACTCGTTGCCATGCCTAAATGTTTTATCTACCCTCTATTTTAAATTTGTGACAAGATGATTTTTGATTTGTAAAAAAGGTTCACAATGTTCTGAAATCCAAGGAACCACAAGAGTGAAAGGTGTCTGCTAAAAACAAGGAATAGTCGATGCGCAATACCGATCAACAAAATCAAAACCCTTTTGATAAGCTCGCTAATGAAATGCTCTTAGCGATTCTTAATACTCGGAATAAAGATAGAAATTATATTCTTAACCCCAAAGATATTCTGTCCTTTGCTTTAAGCTGTCAACGTTTTAATGGGATAAGCCTGGATGCCAATTGTTTTTTTTCGCCTCATAAGTATAACGATGTGCGACAAAAAGCCTCGGATTATCACGAATATAAAGAAAGACGACTTGCTCAATTGAAGTATGCACAAAGAGTGTGGCATGAAAAAAACGGGGCGTTTTATTTGAATAAGACTAATAGAAATAGAATGGCTACCTGTTTAGGTTTACTTCTAGCATCTATTTTAGCGTTCACGTTTGACATGGGCTATGGAGCTTATTTTGTAACCACTTTAGTTTTATCTATACTAGCTCTGGTAATTAACGATCTCCTTTTTGAGCACTTGGAGTATTCGTTAAATTCATCTGATGTGAGCGCTATTCCTCTTCAATTTTTTGAAGAGGAAATAGTCGGTAAGTCTAACTCAATTTAATCTGTATTTCGCTTGGATTTATGACGAATATGCTTTTTATCAAATTGAGTAACATTAGGCTACTTATTTAAAGCATAAGCTGCTTTATGAAGTTAGTTAATTAGGTTTTGAAAAAGCGTTTGCTGCTATTTCAATATCTGACTCATTTTCTTCAATAGCATCCTCAGTTTTTCCTTTTAAAGAGGCTATTCTATGCAAAAGCTCTTCAGGTAATGTACTGAACAATGAAGTTCTCGTGCGAAATGCTTGAGCAAGAACCCGCGAATTTTTTCTTATTTCTGAGATTCTATTAAACGCACTCTGTAACGTCATCGATGTAGATTCTAAGTTTTTGCCATCTAACGCAACTGCTATATTATGTTCCCCAAAACTATGGTCATCCATTACCGATTTTTGAACAAGCTCGGGAGTTACTAAAGCCCCTAATTCAATAAGGGTTTTAACCGTTCTGGCTTGTAAAGCATAGAGGCTATAATAGGGATCATGCAAACTGCCTATCACCATGGCTTCAGCATATGCTTTCTCTGACACTGCAGCACGATTTTCGATCATTATGTTCAAGCACTCTGTCGTGGGTTTTAAACCTAGTTTACTTGCTTGTGCCAGAACATTATCAATCAACGCAAAGTCATATGTTGCCAATATTTTTTCTAATTGAGGAGAAGTTATGTTTGCTCCCGTGTTGATGAGCGCAGCTACTTTTTTTCTTCGTTCAAAAACACATTTAATTTCTAAAGCCTGATCGAGTCGTAAGTCTATACTTGTATCGTGTTTCATTTGCATAATTAAAAGCCTTTATGTTTAGATGATTAAATTGTTGAGTTTATTTTTGCAGTCTATTTAAATTGCCGATTTCTTAGTAAGTCGTGACTTAGCTCCGGATAGAAGCAGTTTGTAATAATATTTAACCAAATGCAGCTGTTTAGATCAAAATATATTTTTTTATATGTCATATTAATTATGTTGATTGAGGTTTTTAATTGGATGCGTTTTTTGTTGTTTAGAGGCAGTGCTCTTTAATAATCTTCATGAGCCATAGCAGGGGTTTGTAATTGTCAAAACGTTTGTGATAGAACATGTTAACCGTAAAGCTCTTCTTTTGAAAAGGCAGAGGTTTTATCTCAAAATATTGTTTTTCATTTAGAAAAATCGCTAAATGTCGCGGTACAATTGCTAGATAATCTGTGTCGCGAATTACCTCAAGTGCACTAATTAAATTGGATACGGTTACTTTAATATTCCTTTTAAGGTCAGGATTCGCCCATTGTTCATGTAATGCTTTTTCAATAAATTGTATTTCCACATGATCTGCTGTCATAAGTAATTTTTGAGTCAACTTTTTATTGGCAAGCGGATGTGATTTACGCATTGCACAAGCCATTTCCTCTTCAAGTAAAAACTCTTTGTTTATAGCAGTTCCATAAGGTAGAAAATCGGCACTAATTGCCAAATCAACGGTGGTTGCTAACAGTTCATCAAGATTTAAGTTCTCCGATACCCAAATGGTTTTTAAAATAAAATTAGGCGCATGTTGTGCCAGATAAGCAGATAATTTAGATAAAATTAGCAGCTCTCCATGACTTCCTAGAACTAAATTAAATCTGACTGTTTCGTTGCGAGGGTCAAACTCATCTTTTTCAAAGACTTGATTAGCGGTATTTAAAAAATTTTTAATTTTATGACTCACGACTAAGGCCTTGGGAGTGGGTCTAAGGCCATGTGCTTCACGGATAAATAATGGATCGTCGAAAATATACCTTAACTGCTTCAAAATTTTACTCATGGCGGCCTGACTAAGGTGGGATTTATCAGCAGCTTTCGAAACAGAGCACTCGCTTAATAACGTATCAAAATATACCAATAAATTTAAATTTACCTTTTTTAAGTCCATGTATTATCAAGCCATTCGATTTACGTTGTAACTAAAGTATAGTTAATTTTAGCCATACCTTGAAAAAACTCGATTAGCTCTAGCGAACGAATTGGATGAATCATTTGTAATGAATCTGTAAAAAAGCTGAACCCAAAATAAATCGTGATTAATTTTTAGACTAAAATCACTCAAAAATAGCTGGAGTATTGTTTATGAGTGCAAATCAAGAAGCGCTTAAA
The DNA here is from genome assembly GCF_900156395.1 of Fluoribacter gormanii. Taxonomy (GTDB): domain Bacteria; phylum Pseudomonadota; class Gammaproteobacteria; order Legionellales; family Legionellaceae; genus Legionella; species Legionella gormanii. Next base: position 44,562 of record NZ_FTNL01000023.1, read on the forward strand.
AAAGACGTTGAACGATTACTGAATTTAAAGAAAAAACAGGAAGAGCTTGGTGTTCTAAATCAAAAAGACATGCAAGAGAAAATGGAACTTGAGAATAAGCATAAAGAGTTTTTGCAAATGAACAGTCAGCAAATGGAGCAAGAATTAAAGAAAAAAGGTTCCATGAAAAAAGTTGGTGTTGAGGGCGAAGATTTAAAGCTAATTATTGAAGACTATAAAAGAAAATATGGCGAACAAAGCTGGTACAAAGAACCTGAAGAACAAGATGGGAAAGTCACTTTAACTTTTCCTTCTGAGGAAGAAGTAGGTATTTTCTTTGAAGGTCAGGCCAGAGAAAATCGCTCTTTTATTATTGTTGATAATAAAACAAATGAAGTGATCGCCTACTCCAATGGAGATGGTAACTTATACAATGGAAATGGAAGTGTTTATGAAGGTGGAGAATTTCAATCATCGAATCAACGTTTAAGCGACTTTAGAATGCCGGAGAAAGAAGGAGCAAGGATGGGCTTTTAAAGCATCAAAATTAGAAAACAAGTAGCATACCCAGCCGTTTGTACCTTGGTTGGAATGAATTAAGGATTGTAATATTTGTCATAAATCGAGGTATAGGTACCATCCTTTTCCAAGCTGAGAATCGCTTTATTTATCTCCGCGATTAATGCTGCTTTGTCCGTAAGAGCAAGAATGCCATAACCTTGTCCTAATGGTATGTCTTGCCCTATCAATTTAATGTTATACAAATTATTGTTTAATAATCTTTGCGCAATGATGTTATTGAGGACAATCACATCGATTTTATGCTGAGCTAAATCAGTTAAAAGATCTGATTCTTTATTATAGGCAACTATCTGATTGTGATTTTGGAACGAGGTTTGAACTAACAGATCATAAAAAGTTTGTTTAATCACCCCAATTTTTTTGTTTTCTATATCTGCTAAATCACTGATCGGGCTATCCTTTGAGGTAATAAAATGTATTTTGCTGACCGCATAGGGAATGCTGGCGGCATATTGTTTGAGCTCGGAAGAAGTATAGGGTTTAATAGGAATGAGTACATCAATCTTACCACTATCCAGGAACTCAAATTCATTGTTCAATGTGATCTCTTGGTAGATGCATGTGGTTCCAATGCGTTTGCAGATGTTATTCATGAGATCGATAAAAAAGCCAAAGTAATAAGGACCTTGAGCGGTATTAACTCTCTCGACAAGAGGAGGACCTGCGATGCTTACCCCCACTTTTAATGGACTGCTCAATGAAAGCGTACTGATAAACAGCATCATGATAAATACCATAATCGGTATCTTAGGGATTCGAGTTAAGTGCATGTCATTTTGTCGTACTTTTCTTAAAATTTAGGAAGTAAATTATGTTTTGTCAATATTAGACAGATTGATTGTATTTGAGTCAATTGTCGTGTTTGTTTTTGTGACGAGATTGCTTTAAAAATCAAATGATTGTTTTCATAATAAAAGCTACACTATCCGTTATCTTATAAAGCGATCGTCATGGACGAAAATAATAATCAACGCCTAACCCTTCATGACATGTCTGATGAAGAGATGCTTCATTTTGAAACGACCGTACCCCCGAGAGTTTAGTGCTCCCAGATTATGTTGATAAATGCATGGGTTGAGCAATTTAAAGTGACGTTAGTAGAGTAATTCCAAGCTAATACTGGCCGTGAGGCAGTAATTTCTTTCATGGAGATGATTCAATAATTGTGCTTTATGAAAAAATATCGACCTATTGAGAAAAAAAAGATAGAATAATCTGAGTTTTTAAGTCAAACGCCCGGTTAGTTGACGGGCCAAGAATGAACATGTAGATGCAAATAACTCAAGAAAGAAAGCAACTCTGGATTATTTTACTGATCGTCTTAATCAGTTTTATTGGTTCATCTATTGCTTATCCCATTCTGCCGCCTCTTTTTTTACAATCTTCCGACCAGTTAATTACCGCTCCTGAATGGAGTGAAAACAGCAGGCGTATTTTGCTGGGACTAACCCTTGCAATTTTCCCTCTAGGACAATTCATTGGCTCCCCCATTTTGGGTCGAAGTTCTGATTTATACGGTCGTAAAAAAATACTGATGATCAGCTTGGCAGGAAGCACGCTGGGTTATCTCTTAACGGTCATATCATTTTGGACAAACTGCTTTTGGTTGCTATTATTCAGCCGCTTTTTAACAGGATTTATGGAAGGGACTTTTGCTGTGGCAAGAGCATTTGCGTCAGAACTAACTACCATTAACAAATTTGTGAGTTTTGGCCGGATCAACAGTATGGCGGGTATTGGTTATATCATTGGACCAATCATTGGTGGGTTGTTATCAAATTCACAGATTGTCCCCTCGTTTTCGTGTTCCTTCCCTTTTACTGTTGCCGCAGTAGCTTCAATGACGACACTGGGGCTTTCCTGGTGGAAATTGCCGGAACATAAAATTCAGCGCCAACCTGAAAATGAAAGCATATTGAGTAAACTCAATATTATTCGGCAATTCAAACTATTATTTCAAAATCATCCACATTTAATCCATTTGCTGATTATCAGCACACTCTTTACCTTTGCTGTGGATATATTTTACGAATTTGGCCCAGTTTATCTGGCCGGAAAATGGAATATGTCTCCAGGAATGATCGCGGGTTATAATGCTGTATTATCAGCCGCACTTGCTTTAGGAGCCTCATGGCTTCCGCAGCGTCTTTCAAAGCGCATACCTATCCATAAAATTATTATTCTGGCCATGATCGCTACTACTTTGATTTTTGCCGCCATGGTTGCTTTTCAATATCCCTCAATCATGATTTTGCTCTTTGGACTCATTGGATTTAGCATTACCAGCGTCACAACAACGATGACGATACATATCTCCAATAGGTCTCATACTACAATTCAAGGGGAAGTCATGGGTGCACAATTAAGTTTACGCACCTTGGGTGATGCCATTATTTGCTTTATCGGCGGTTTGCTGATTATTGTATCAATTATTTTGCCCATTATTTTATGCTGTATCACCGCATTGATTGCCAGCATTTTGTGTTTGGTCTATTTAAAGCCCACAGTTTATAAGTAATTAGAAATTCAGGGTTTTGCTTACAATTATTTGATTAAATCAATGAACTCGACACGATTTCGTCCTAGTGTTTTCGCACGATACATTGCATCGTCAGCAAGGTCTAATAATCTGGTTGGGTTATCTTCTTTGGGAATACAAGCTGCTACGCCCACACTAATCGTTACAAAACGGGACGCATCTGAATCGGGATGTGGTAGTTCCAAATTACGAACAGCTTGGCGAAGTGACTCTGCAAATTTAATTGCACCTTCCATCTGAGTGTCAGGCAAAATACAGGTAAATTCTTCACCTCCATATCGTGCAAGCAAGTCGGTGCTGCGGGTTACTCTCTTTTTTAATGCTTGAGCAACAAACTTTAGAGCATCATCGCCAGCCAGATGACCAAGACTGTCGTTATAACGCTTAAAAAAATCGATATCCATCATAATAATTGCTATTGGTTTGGAATAACGCAGTGCGCGTTTCCATTCCTGTTTAAGGAAGTCATCGAATCGACGACGATTTGCTATGGCTGTTAATCCATCCAGATAAGACATTTCCTGAAGCAAAACTTGCAGTTTCTTTTTTTCACTAATATCCTCTCCTACACCCACAAAATGTTGGATTTCTCCAAGGGTATTAAATACGGGGGCAATACTCCAAGATTGCCAGAATGTACTTCCATTTTTTCGGTGGTAGAGAAGTTCGCCAGTCCAGGAGATGCCAGATTGTATTTTTTTCCATAAATCAGTTAATACACTTCTCGGTGTCATGTTATTATGAAAAATATCTGTTTTTTTACCATATAACTCTTCTTTAGAATAGCCTGTCAATTTGATGATTTGCGGATTGGCATAAATAATAGTTCTCTGTTTATCAACGATCAGTACAGATACCGGGCTTTGTTCGATAGCCGCTTGCATTTCACGTAAACGATTTCGCTCTTCTACAGATTTAGTGATGTCATGAAATGCAATCACAATTCCTTTGTTATTTTTTAACATAATTGGGGTCGTAATTAGAGATACAGGGAAGCAAGTACCATCTTTACGCCAAAAATAATCATCATCACTTGCATAAGGTTTTTCTGTTTGTATTACTTCCAAGTTTTTACAATACCCCATAGGATAGGGGTCATGAGTATAATAGCAATGATGAAAGAGTTCATGGGCGTTTTGACCAAGCATTTCGGTTTCATCATAACCTAACATACTGCACGCTGCGGCATTAACAAACTCAAGCTTACCCTCTTTATTGATGACTACTAATCCTTCGCCAAGCGCAGACGTGATATCTCGTAAATACTGTTCGCTTTGTTCCACCTGCTTTTTTGCTTGTTGTAAATCACGGGCTATCTTTGCATTTATTTGGAGTGCTTCTTCTAACTCCTGGGTGCGTTTTTTTACTTTATCTTCAAGAATAACTGTGTTTTGAAATACTCCAAAATCTGTTCGTGGCGCATTCATATCTTGTTCTGCTCTATCAATCAATGCCTTAATAATTTTATTGAGGCGTTCGATTTCTGCATGCAATTCCTTCTTAGTGTTAAGCGTGTTTTTTTCAGGCATTGCGGCGTTCCTTTAATTCACCTATTGCTAGGCCTGTAATTGTTTGATTTATATGAATGCCTTTGAATTGTTCTCCATAAGTGCTGAAGCCAACGACGTGATTATTCTGAAAAATCTTTTCTACGTCTTTTTTCAATCCCTGACGCTGCATTTCCAGATTGCGAAGGATGCAATCACAAGCCAGGACCAATTGCGGCTTGCCAATAGATGATTGAATTTCCTGGAACGTTTGCTCAATATTTTTTATTAGATCAATTCCATGCGCAGCTATAAAAATCAGACCATTATCGATCGCACAGTAAAACTTTAAACTTCCATCTGGATTAGCCTTTTGAATAGAGCGCACATAATCAACCCCATTGATGCGTATCACCAGTGGCGTAGTAGAAAACTGTATGGGATCAAGTCTATCCACTTGTGCTTTTACTATACGGGCATATTCTTCTACGGCCGGATATCCATTAATTTCATTGACAATACGCTGCTCGGGATCTGCTTGAGTTACAACCAGCCGTTCATTGCCACACACAAAATGCTGTGCTTTGAATAGATTAAACGGATAAATTGTATTAACCAAAATAAGGGCTACAGAATCAGTATGAAAAGCACCTTCAGCAAAGATCCACGTTTTCTTAAAACGGAGGTCATCGCCCGCAGAACCACCAAAAAGTGCAATCTCTCCCAAGGTATTCTGTAAAATATTAGTAACTTGCTCTTCGCGCTGAGATAATCCATCTATTAACAAAAAAGCGAAGCTGTTTTTACAACTAGTAGAGGGGGCTCGTGCTTCAAGTTGTAGAAGCAGATTATTAACAAATACTTGTCCTTTTTCATGATTAATATTTTTTAGATTGTGTATGTATCCAGCCGCAATTGTAAAACCATCTGATGCAAAGCTAACTCCTGAAAGGCTGTGATCGGTATAACCGCTGGGGCCAATTTCACCCGCTGTGGTACATCCAATTACTTTAACATTTGGAAACAGGGAATTTATTTCATTGGCTATGGCATCAAGGTCATAATGACTCGAACAAAAAAAAAGAACAAGTTCCATATTAGGTTGACTTACTGCAGCATGAAACTCTCTGACTGCAGTATGTGGTTCTTGCGAAGTTGACTGTCCAATACGAATGGATTGCTGAGTGCTCATCTAACATACTCCATATTTTAGAGATGCAAGCTTGTAAAACGGGCTCTAAAGCTGTTCTTATTGTTAAAATATTTGTCCTAACTCAATTAATATAAATATAGCATACGTTTTTTATAATGGAGCTTAATGTGCTGGAACTCGGATAGGCCCTGTTGCCGCTGATAAAGTTTGCAGCGGCAGCAGAGAGAAACGCGCCACTCGCTCTAATTGCACGTGCAATGGATTTTTAGTTCAGAATGGTTTTCTTCGATAGCAGGGGGCTTTGATAAAAAGCCATAATGAAGCATGCCTGATATGGGCCATTGCAGTTGCTGATGCTCCAGTACTTTACCATTACATGAACTCAAAATAAGCTGCCCATTATGATTAAAAATTGAAAAATTTTTGTCATCGGATAAATGGTGTATCCTTTCCATAGATAAAGAGGCCATTCTGGAGTTAGTGATAAGTGCGGAATACATAGAATCCATGCGGTTTTCTGGCGATTCATTATGCATTGAATCAAAATATTTTTGCGCGCAAAGTGATAATGGGGCTGCGCTGCCGGCAAGTGTTTTTACTAATCCTTGTTCTCCAGAGGGTAAAGTTCCTTTTTTCATCAAAAAATCACCTTTATTATCTGCCAAGTAGAAACTATTTTGTTCCTTGCAGATATTCAGCGTTCCCAGTTTATATGCTCCATCTTTACAACCAGTGGGTCCTAAAGCATCCGTTACAAGAATAATTTTGTTTTTAATTGTATTTTGTATCAGAGTAATGAATGAAGCGGATAGGTGTACTCCATCAGCAATGAGCTCCACGCCAGCAGGGCAACGATCAGGATTTTCAAGTATCCATTGGACAACGTGGCTTTGTGCATCATTTAAAGTAAGTTCTCTTGTTTCTCGGCTACATGATTCCTGGCAGCCATTTCCGAGATGTGTAAATCCACAGGCTCCTGCAGCAACAGCACGCCCGATGACTTCTTTATTAGCTGGATTACAATGCCCAATAAATACTTTTACAAAAATACCTTCTTGCTCAAGAGCTTTTGTCTGTTTAATAAATTCTTCAGCACCTGGTAAATCGGGGGCAATAGTTATTTTCCATTGTTTTATATTGGGTGCTACGCTAATAATATCTCTAAATTGTTCCATAGAAATACGATCTTGTAGCGCCTCTTCAGCATGGGCTCCCTTACAATTTTTTGCGATGAAAGGCCCCTCTAGATGCACGCCAACAATTTCGGTGTGGCCTGCGGTAGGTTTTTGGTCTTGTTTTTGAATAAAATCATTAATTTTTACCAATGATTTTTTTAAGGCGGGTATTGGCATAGAGACTAAAGTTGCCAATGCATAAGAGAGTCCGGTTTTTCCCAGTGCTTTAACAATGCACTCCAATTGTTCGTCACTCTTTTCATCGCCTAAGTCAGCGAAATCAATACCACCTTGGCCGTGGACATGGGCATCTAACATTCCAGGCATTAAGAAATAGGAGCCTTTAGAATCAATAATTTTTTCTTCTTGAAGAGGCGATAAATCATCATCAACATTGAATAGTACTTTTATACCATCATCGGTAACTTGCACATGTTTTAACTCCCTAATCCCTGCATCGTTATAAACATAAATATTTTTAATTAGCATATAAATACCCTCATAGGGATGAATTCCGGTTAAGGATCTAATATCTTTTAGAACTTAACCACCCTCAGGAAATGCCCTAGAGTTCAGCTGCTAAATTGGCTAGAATCGTAATTCGATAAATCGAGTGTTTACTATTCATTGGCATCCTGCGCAATCGTCATTGTAACAAAATATAAGAATGAGATGAATGAATGGTTTTGTATGATTATTCTTAGTGAACCTCTCTTTTTTATCCTGAATTCTTGTTTATAGCGGATATAACGCCTCGAACTCTCGGAGAAAATATTTATGTTTAGTCGCATTTTTGTTAGGGAAACACCTGAAGGTATGGCAAGTAGGGCTGCTCGAGCAATTCAAAAGAAAATTATGGAAAATAATGAGAAAAAAATACCTACAGTTTTAGGACTTGCAACAGGAAGCACTCCAGAGCCTTTATATAAGGAATTAATTCGTCTACATAAAGAAGAAAATTTGGATTTTTCATTAGTGATTACATTTAATTTAGATGAGTACTGGGGCTTGGAAGCAAACCATAGCCAATCTTATAATTATTACATGCATCACCATCTTTTTGATCATGTGAATATCAAAAAAGAAAATATTCATATGCTTGATGGAACTGTGCCACTGGAGTTAATTGAAGAGCATGCGAAAAAATATGAAGAACAGATTAAAGAGGTTGGTGGCATAGACATTCAAATTTTAGGTTTGGGTGTGAACGGCCATATAGGTTTTAATGAACCCGGCTCATCATTGGATTCTAAAACACGATTAATCAAGTTGGATGACAAGACTCGTGACGCCAATCAACGATTTTTCAAGTCAAAGGATGAAGTCCCAACCCATGCAATAACAATGGGAATTGGAACAATTCTGCAAAACAGTAAAGCATGTTATTTAATAGCGACAGGTCCAGCAAAAGCAGACATTATCGCTGCTCTTTATGCTGCCTCTTCACCGAATGAAGATATTCCGGCAACCGCTTTATATGCTCATAAAGACGTTAGGATAATGCTCGATAAAGAAGCGGCATCGAAGTTGCCGTCATCGGTTAAACCAATAAAATCATTAGTATCAGAAAGTATCTATGCTCCTAAAACGTCAGTGGCGCTGCAATTTTTTCCTGTCTCTGAGCACTCAAGTTCAATTAATCTCACCCAGTAAAAATTGACACGTATTGGCACTGGGTCTTCTGCCGCCTTAAAATTTACTTTAATTTTTAAAGCGGCAAGATGTTAATGCTGTTGATAAACCCTGAGTTTCTTAATCTAAAAGGGGATTTTCAATTACAGTGACAACCGGTTGTGGTGAATGAAAGAAATATATAATGAGCAATATAATAAAAATAATTGTAGAAATATAAAATACAATTTTTGCATTAAATATTGATGTAGGATCTGTTCCTTTATATCCCATATATCCTGAAACAATCGCTATAACTAAAAAAATAAAAGCAGCTGTTAACATTTTATTTTTCCTTATTCAGAGTAAAAAAGAGTATGTACTTCATTGTGTGCATTTCAATTTAAAATTTCATACTCTTTTAAGTTCTATTTGTTTTAATTATAGATATCTTTGGCGAGGATCACATTGATACGAATCAAACGTTCATTCTCATACATGATTACCATATGAATTATTTTTTAAAATAGGGGATTTTAAAAAAACTTGCGGGTAAGCCCCCGTCTTTGTCTAGGATAAACCCGCAGTAAAAGCTAACGATGTTGATATATATTATAATTAAAGTGGTACATATGGAATTTATGCAACACGTTTCATATGTAAAAGATAGGGAGATTCAACATGACGACTCAGGTTGATATTTTGTATGTAGAAGATGATGACGTTGATATTGAGACTATGCAGCGTGAGTTTACCAAAATGAATAAGGCGGTTGACATTGCTATTGCAAAGAATGGGAAACAGGCGCTGGATATGTTATACGGACGTCATGGTAAAAATAAAATCAAGCCCAATGTGATATTGCTTGATCTCAACATGCCTCAAATGAACGGCATTGATTTTTTGAAAAAGTTAAGGAAAGGTTTTGATTTTGGAGATATTAAGGTTTTCGTGCTTACTAGCGCATATACTTCTGAAGAAAAGCTCATCACTAGGGATTTACATGTATCTGGTTGTATTATCAAACCCCTGCAATATACGGATGCGCTAAATATTTTGTGGTGTGCTTCTGCAAGTGAAGAAATGTCAAAATTATTTTTTATGCAGTAAATGACATTATATTTGAGCATGATTTCAAGTAATTAATCCCCATTATTTTTCCCTTACAAAGATTAAATAACGTCCATGTTATTGATGGATTTTTGCTGACTATAAAAATCTCTATTCTTGAGAACCAATAAAATTTTTTATTTTAATAAAGCAATAATGGAGAAATTGTTCATTGAGTTTAACTCTGGATACTCCCTTTTCATGATCTTTCAAATGAATTAGTTCAATTAGAGCAGTGTTTGCATCTGAATTAAGAGAACTTATAGTTTCTTGGGTATCTATTCCATATCGGTCTGAATCCAATCTTCCATTTCCATGTAACAGGCAATTACGAATTTTAGAAATATTGAGTAACGCGTTCCAGCAGTTACTATCAATGGGATAGCCAAGCGCTCCAAGTGGCGTTTCAAATCGTGATATGCTCGCGTTTTTCTTGACTAATTGATCGCCGCACTCAGAATACAAGACTTCTTCGAGTTGAGAGTAAATTTGCAGAAAAGTCGACTCAATCAAGATCTTTAAACTTTGTTTGTAACACTCTAGAGTAGTGATTTCATCTGGTGTTAGTTCATAACTATTTTTCTTCAATTCCAGATGCGATATGTCTTTTTGAATTGATGACTTTATCAACTCATATGTCTTTAGTTGATATTCAAAATTAATTATTTTTAGAAATTTAAATTGATTCATTAATCATTTTCCAAGATTATAAAAGTGTATTTATTTCTAAATTGGAAACACAGCTGCTGATTGTAACAAAATAATATTGAATAATTCAGTTAAATAAGGACAAAGATGATTTTAATGAGTTCTTGGGGTTTCTTAAAAGAACTATTTGATAATTGGAATCAAGACCGAATTTCAAGTAAAGCTGCAGCACTTGCATATTATATGTTATTTTCACTGGCTCCAATTTTATTAATTTGTATTTCCATTCTGGGAATAGTATTTGGTGAAGAAGCCTCTCGCGGTCAAATTTTGTCCCAGACAAGTGATTTAATAGGCAGAGAACCTACGTTACAAATTCAAGAAATAATTCAAAATGCCAGTCAGCCAAGCAATTCTTTTGTAACAAAAATAACGAGCTTTATTATTCTTTTGTTTAGTGCCTCAGGAGTTTTCACTGAAATTCAAGTGGGATTAAATGAGATATGGGGAGTCAAAATCAATCCGAACAGGGGATGGTTTACGACATTAAAAAGCCGTTTCTTTTCTTTTGTAATTGTTTTAGGGGTTGCTTTTTTATTGTTAATATCATTAATTTTTAGTGCTTTTATAGCACTTTTAGGTAATTATTTAAATTATATCGTAGGTACAAGTATTTTAATGGATTTAGTAATCAGTCACTTACTCTCTTTCTTTCTGATCACAGTGTTATTTGCAATGACATTTAAAGTTCTACCTGATGTTAAATTAAAATGGCGCGATGTGTGGTTGGGCGCATTAATCACTTCAGTGTTATTTAGTTGCGGTAAAATTTTCATTGAATTATATCTGATTCAATTTCATAAATTTTCTGTATTTGGAGCCGCAGGTTCTATAATTATTATCTTGATATGGATGTTTTATTCATCCCAGATTTTCTTCATTGGGGTAGAAATCACAAAAATACTCTTTATAAATGAAGGCAAACAAATTGTAATTACGCGAAATGCCATTAAAGAAGACCAAGTAAATTAATGCCTCTTATAAAAAGAGAATGAGTCTGCCCGAGATACCGCCTGAACCAGCATAGATTGAGTTCTTAATCTATACTTTTTAGTATCGAATATAGATAAAAAATGATTATGAATAGTAAATTTGATGAAGCTCGAGATTTAATTGCAGGAATACGACATAATCTTTCAAATTGGCAGCATTCAGAAATGCCAACTCAATACCGCGATGCGAAGCAGACTTTTATACGTGAGATAGGAAAACGCGTTGATGAATTAGAAGAGCAGATATCAGATAAAAGTATAGACCATATTCATCAGTCGCTTTTAGATTTGCATAAGAATACTAACAAAGCTCAATTGCTGAGTCAGGCTGTAATTATGACTTATGATCGAACTAAAGATGAAAAGATTGATCCTAAAGCAGTACTAAATAACGCTACAGACTCGATTAGAATAGCATGGAATTTGGCTACTGGCTTCGCTTTTGATGACTCAAAATCGTTGAAGGAGAAAGCGATAGGCTTTGCAAAGGCTTGCATTCAAGGCACTATAGGTATGTGTCAAGGAGCATTAAAGGGATATGAAGAAGGCAAAGGTTTCTTTGACACGGTCACCAAAATGGTAGCCGGAAGTTTTGACCAAGGCATGAAGGGATACAACCGATCACTTGCCACCAGTAGTTTGAGTGACAATTATAGAGCAAAGCAAATTATTTCGGATATTAGAGCAGAGCATGATAAAGTTCGGAATGATCCCGATCAGAGTTCTATAAAAGAAGCGCGAAAAAGGATCATCGAGGAAGAAGAAAACTATATAAATGAACTGGAGGGAAAATTAACCCCCAACATCTCTAAAGACGAGCTCTCAAAAACACTCCGTTCCTTAGAATTACTCCAATTGAGTAATGCTGCTACTTCCTTACAAAGCTCGGGTTTATCATTCATGCATCGGGCTGTTCTTGGAGAACAAAAAAATGTTGCCTCTGACGTTTTAGAGAAATTAGGTAAAGATACTTTAAATGTTACTAGAAATTTGAATCAACTACTTAATGATGACAAACAAAATTTACCATCAAAATTATGGACCATGACCAAAGCTTATGCTGATGCGGCACAAGAAGGTATAAAATCATTCTTTCAAGGCTTCAAAGGGGGGGATTTAAAAGAAAAAACGGTCAATGCCTTGGTCAGTGGCTTTTCCGGTTTTATGAGTAAATTTTCTGAAGCTCTTGATAATAGTAATGCAAAAAAAGAATCACTTGAAAAAAGTAATACGGAATCGCCCTCATTGGAGGATGATGATGCGATAGAGATGACTATTCTGTCTACGAGTAATACAGGCAAGAGTAACGAGATACCCGATTTCCCCAAAGACTCAACATCTTCCTCCAACGAAGAGATAGACGATTCTCTAAGCCTGACCACCCCTCATCAGTAGAACATCATATCCCACTTAAGGACTTACTGATCGCATGATGGGATTTTGTAATGAGATCAGTGTCTCCGTTGATTGTATTTCCTCAATAAGCTGAATTTTATTGACCAATAGTTGCTGTAATGTATCTATTGATTGACACATTACTTTAATAAAGATATTAAAATGATGGCCAATAGTATAATAAGCTTCAATCACTTCTTCTAAGTTTTCCAGTTTTTTTAAGACAGCCTGATAATCTTTGGCATGATTAAGAGTAATTCCAATGAAACAACAGACATCATATCCCAAGCGTTTAGGGTTAACATGCACATGCACCCCTTCAATAATCCCTGCCTGACGCATCTTTTCTACACGTACATGAATCGTAGCTGGACTTACCGCATACATTTTAGCTAATTCTGCATAAGCGGTACGCGCATTTTTTATTAAGGAATTGAGTATTTTTTTATCAAGATCATCGATTTGATAATTTTCAAGGTCTTTCATGGCTGTTTTTTAAATATTATCTAAAATTAATTTAATTTTACTGAATATTATATTTCTTATCCATGTTTATTTTAAATTGGAAATAAAAATAATCAAAAAAAGCAATATAATGTTAACTTGATTTATTTTTAAGGTAGGCTTATGAAGCAGGCATTCATTGAAAAGCAAAAACAAATAAGCTCCGTTAAGGCTTTTTTTTCTCGTGAATTGGAACAAAAATTAAGTCTTATTGAAGTACAAGGGCCGTTATTGACTTGCGTAGGGGATGGCGTACAAGATAACTTGTCAGGCACCGAACAAGCGGTCTCTGTTAAGGTTAAAGCCATACCAGAACGTTCTTTTGAGATTGTTCACTCTTTAGCGAAATGGAAAAGAAAGTTACTCGCGGAGTTTGCTTTTCAGGCAGAGGAAGGTATTTATACTCATATGAGTGCTTTAAGACCTGACGAGGAAGTGTTAAGTGCCACCCATTCAGTTTTTGTAGATCAATGGGATTGGGAGCGGGTCATCGATGATAAAGATCGCTGTTTAAGCTATTTGAAAAAAACGGTTATTGAACTTTATGAAGCAATAAAGAAAACGGAAAAAATGGTTAGTGAGCTATATGGTTTAAAACCATTTTTACCAGAATATATTCATTTTATTTATACCGAAGAATTACTCGCCTTATATCCTCATCTATCGCCAAAAGAAAGAGAGCGAGCTATTACCAAAAAATATGGGGCCGTTTTTTTAATTGGAATTGGTGGCGCACTATCCAATGGAAAACCCCATGATTTACGCGCCCCTGATTATGATGATTGGAGCACCGTCAATGAAGTGGGATTAACCGGGCTAAATGGTGATATTTTAGTCTGGAACCCGGTACTCTCTGATGTTTTTGAAATTTCTTCGATGGGTATTCGAGTTAATGAGGCCATATTAAAATACCAACTGGCATTGACAGGTTGTCAGCATCGTTTGGATTTTGATTGGCACCAGAAATTAATATCCGGCTCTTTACCGCAAACGATTGGGGGCGGAATTGGTCAATCTCGTTTAGTAATGCTTTTGTTACAGAAAAAACATATTGGACAAGTTCAATGTGGTGTTTGGCCCGAAGCTACAGAAATTTGAAAACAATGAAGAACAATAACCGTAATCCAAGGTACTGCGAAACACTTGGATTACGATATGAGTCCGATCAGAAAAACACAAATTATTTTGCAAAATGTACTTGTTTGTGATGTTGGCGTTCGTTTAATCAACTATAATTTCTAATCATAAAGCCCGCTTTTAAATGGATAAGCAAATGCAAAAGGAATGGATTTCATTTTCATTCGGCAGTGTTGGCAGGATTATATTCATACTTCTTAATCTCGCTCAGGCATCATTTGCGCAAGAAACCTCAACGAGCAGTCAATCATCCATTAAGATCGGAAGCAGTACGGCCTTACAAGGACCAGCCCAAACGCTGGGACAACGTATGACCCTGGGTGAAAAAATATATTTTGATAAAATAAATGCTGCCGGGGGTATCAATGGTCAAAAAATTATATTGATTGTCCATAATGATTCATATGAACCTTCGCTTACTGCGCCTAACATGCGCAAATTAATTACGCGGGAGCAGGTACTTGCTGTTATCGGCAATGTAGGATCACCTACTGCTGCGGTTTCAGTCCCAATCGCTCAAGAATTGAAAACATTGCTCTACGGTTGCTATGCTGGAGCACAAGTACTTCATAAGAATCCACCGGATCGATACATTTTTAATTTTCGTGCAAGCTATGCAGAGGAAACGGCTGCTATGGTAAAAGGTTTGTTGAGGGCGGGAGTTAAACCTGATGAGATCGCATTTTTTACCCAAAATGATTTATTTGGGGATTCTGGATATTTGGGCGCCATCACTGCATTAAAAGAAGCCGGTTATCAAGATTCAGAAAAATTAGCTCATGGCCGATTCACTAGAAATACATTAAATGTGGAAGAAGGGCTGTCAGAAATTCTGGATGCAAAAAAATTACCAAAAGCAATCATTATCGTTGCTCCTTATCAGCCCTCTGCCCAATTCATTAAGTTGGCAACTAAAGAGTTGCCAAATACCTTGTTTCTCAATGTTTCTTTTGTAGGAAGTGAAACCTTGGCAAAGGAACTTGGGTCAGTAGGAGAAAATCATGTGATAGTGACTCAGGTTGTTCCGAGTTATGATTCGGACCTGCCCGCTGTCAAAGAGTATCGGGAAAGTATAAAAAAATATGCAAAGGGTGCCCAACCTGGTTATGTTTCATTAGAAGGCTATCTCGCGACAAAGTTATTTACTCTGGGATTACAACGAGCAGCAGACGCTAATAAACTGACACGGGAAGGGATTGTTGAGGCCATGGAAAACCTGCACGATGTGGATATCGGTATCGGTATTCCTATAAGTTATGATAAAAACAATCACCAGGCACTGCATAGGGTTTGGCCTACTATATTAAGGAATGGGAAATTTACCTCTTTTGATTGGAGTGAATTGAGTCCATTAGTCAAGGATAAATGGAAGGATCATTAATGTACAGGAAACTAAAATTATCATTGGTAAATGTGTTTCTGTTATTTTTTATTCTTACTATCATTTTCACGCTGATTCTTAGCTCGGCGGCGCTCTATTTTAACCATCAACTAATCCAAAATCAGAATCTGTTATTAACTGTTTTTTCAATCGAAAACGCGCGATTTAAAATGAGTAATGCACGAGCTTTATTTTTAGTGAGGCAACAAAGCATTTTAACAGCACGTGAAGAAGATGAATTATCTAAATTGGAGCCTCGTTTACCGATAGAGTTGCGTTTTATTGAAGGCCAGGAAAAATTAGCTTCTATTACCAGTGAAGTTCCCCCTATCTTACAAGCACTTCAAAAACTTAAAGTGATCTATCAGGAGTTTTTAAAAATTGATGATAGATTATTGATATTGACCGAAGCTTTTTTGAAAGCGAAAAACGAATTGGCCAATCAAAAACAGCTTATTGATAAAGAAGTTAAAACCATTCACAACCAGTCAGAAAATATCAGTGGTATTTTAACTTATCAATATAAAAAAAACATTCGTCAACTGCGTGGTTATCTCCAGGAGGGGAAACTGACGCACAGTGACCAGCTTAAAGCAACTTTAGATGATCTGATTTTTAATAATATTTCTGACGCCTTTCGAGTTGATGAAAAAATTAACACCGAGTTGGCATTTCTCATAGGATTAATCGAGCAACTCGCAGAAGAAGAGAATTCAGATGAATTGAATAATTTAGAAGAAAATCAACTTATACCGCTTATTCCGTTAGTTCGTTCTAAATTGCAACAATTAAACAATTTATTACAGGATAATCCACAATTACATCAATCTGCACTAGATTTGAGTCGTCAATTTGATTTGGTTGCTGATCAATTGACTAAAGGTTCAGCAAGTATCATTTCTCTACGTAAGGATCTCAATAATCTCAAATTGCAACTACAAAAAAATCATATCGAGGTACATAACAACCTAGTGAGTCTCTCGAAACAATTTGACAACTTGGATGCAATAACTAGAAAACTAAAGAGACAATCATTATTAACTTTTCAAAAACTCATTTCAACCAATCGTATGATTATGATCAGCTTGCCAATTGGGATTCTGTTGTTAACTATTATTGTCGCGTACATTTTTTTACATGCTATTTCGAAATCATTGAATTCATTAACTGTGGCTATGCAAAGGATTACCAAAAATAAGGTCAGCTTAAAACATCGTTTGGAGATGACTCCCTACGATGATCTGAACAAGGTCGTGACAAGCTTCAATGCCATGTCTGAGAGCCTGCACTATACACAAGAGCATTTACACGAATTGGTGGATTCAAGAACCATGGAGCTGAAAAATGTAAATCAAAATCTCGAAAAGTTGGTAGTTCAATTAAACGAAGCCAAGAAAGATTCTGAAGTGGCGAATAAAGCCAAATCTGAATTTATCGCTAATACCAGCCACGAATTACGTACTCCACTTAATGCCATCATAGGCTACTGCGAATTATTGGAAGAAGAAATGGAGGACGATGGCCATCAAAGTTATGTGGATGATCTCAAAAAAATAGAATCTTCAGCAAAACATTTGTTGTCTCTTATCAACGACATATTGGATTTATCGAAGATTGAAGCGGGCAAGATGGATATTTTTCTGGAGGATGTCAATGTCCCCAATATGATTAAGGATCTGGAAGCTATAATCGTTCCTTTGGTAAATAAGAATATGAATTCATTTAAATATGAGCTCGACCCTCAAGTGAGCATCATGCACACAGATCTCGTAAAAGTCAGACAATGCCTGTTAAATTTAATTAGCAATGCAGCTAAATTTACTAAAGAAGGGACGATTATTTTAACTGTGAAGCCGATAATGAGTAACGATAGAGCGTACATACAATTTGCAGTGAGTGACACAGGGATTGGCCTGACACGTGAGCAATTAGGCACATTGTTTAAAGCGTTTTCTCAGGCAGAGTCGTCAACTACACGCCGATTCGGTGGTACAGGATTAGGTCTTTATTTGACCAAAAGCTTCTCTAAAATCCTGGGCGGGGATGTTACTATTGAGAGTGAATATGGTAAAGGTTCCACTTTCACCATAATGTTACCAACGATTAGCACCGTGGGGGTTGAGAAAATTTCTTCGAACAAACTACCAAAACTGAATGCCAAGGAAAAAGCAGCAGTTAAAACAGTTTTAGTGGTTGATGATGATCCTGAAATTCATAAAATAATGGAGAAAAGCCTGAATAAATCAGGTATCCGAGTATTGCATGCATTTCATGGAGAAGAATGCCTTTCTTTGGCAAGAACATATCAGCCTGATTTGATTACTCTTGATGTTATTATGCCCATGATGGATGGATGGGCCACTTTATCGGCATTAAAAGCTGATGCCAATCTTGTCAATATCCCTGTAATTTTAGTTTCGATGTTGCTCGAAAAAGACCTGGGTTTTGCTTTAGGTGCCGTTGATTATCTCAATAAGCCGATTGAGCCTAGGACACTTATGGATAAAATTGAGCACATATTGCCTAAGGATGCACTCAAATCCGTATTAATTGTGGATGATGAAGCGGATTCACGGCAGATCATGCGAAGAGCCATCAAAAAATCTAATTGGAACGTACTGGAAGCTAAAAATGGCCGTGATGCGTTAGCTGTTTTAGCTGAGCAAACTCCCTCTCTTATCCTTCTGGATTTATTAATGCCAGAGATGGATGGTTTTGATGTGATTCGTGAATTACAAAAGCATGAGAAATGGGCGCAAATTCCTGTAATTATTGTAACCGCAAAAGAATTAACTCAGGAAGAACGCGATTTTCTAATGAATTCGAGCAAAGTTGTTTTACAAAAAAATTCTTATAATCGCCAACAACTTATTGCAACGATAACGGATCAGATTGAACAAATAATTAAAAATCGTTAGGAGATACTGCTATGGCGGTAAAAATCTTGATTGTGGAAGATAATGAATTGAATCTTGATATGTTATCAAGACGTTTGCAACGCAAAGGATATGAGGTAAGCAGCGCAGTAGATGGAGAAAAAGGAGTCATCATGGCAAGAGATGAACATCCGGATCTTATTTTAATGGACTTAAGCCTTCCTGTTTTAGACGGTTATGGAGCTACGCGACAACTCAAATCAGATCCAAAAACCCAATCCATCCCTATTATTGCTTTAACGGCACATGCTATGGTGGGAGATCGAGAAAAAGCGGTAGCAGCAGGTTGCGATGAATATGAAGTGAAGCCTATTGATCTTCCCCGCCTTCTTGAGAAGATCGAACGATTAGTAAAAAAACCTGCAGAGTAAAAGAGAATTTCACTCGATAAGGGAACAGAATTAATGAATCTCAATAAAAAAACAAAGCAGGACCGTAAATTAACTCTAACACGAGAACGAGAAGCTTTATTTGCCAGCTTACGGAGTGAGTTTTCCACACCTCTTGATGTAATTGTTGGCTACGCTGAGATTTTACTTGATGAGCTTTCATTCTATCAACTGGACAGGTACAAGGATGATCTTGAAAAGATTTTACAATCAGGGAAACTCTTGCAACGCCGTGTCGATGAAGTATTAAGCTTGGGCTCGATTGAGAGAAAAACAAAAGCGTTTAATTTAAAAACATTTAGCAGTGATTTGCAATTTAATTTACTTACCCCACTCAATTCGGTGATTGGCTATTGTGAGTTGCTTTTGGATGAAGAACTCTCAATGCTGCATGAACAGTTTATTCATGATATTGAAAAGATTCTTCTGGCTGCAAAATTGTTTATTGGATACATTGACGAAATCAATAAATTAGCCCAAGTGCAGTGGAAGGGCTCCGATTTATTAGCGCAATTTCAAAAGTCGAACATTGTAATTCATGATGTGATTATCTCTATTCCTCCGCTCGACAAGAAAATTATATATCAGCCTAAAGCGTACAGAGGTTCTATTCTTGTTGTTGAAGATAATGAAATGGCAAGAGATTTATTAATACGTCGACTCAAGCATTATGGGTTTAATGCAACACCTTGTGGCGATGCTTCCAAAGTGCTTGACGAAATAGACAGAGGTAATTTCGATTTAATACTTTTATCAATTATCACATCAGGGATAAGTGGTTTTGAAGTTTTAAAAAGAATTAGGGGTCACAGCCTTTATTATTACCTGCCCGTGATTGTCATTTCTCCGCTCAAGGAAATTGATGCAGTTGTACGTTGCCTCGAAATGGGGGCTGATGATTATCTTCTTAAACCGTTTAATCCTGTTATTTTTAAAGCACGCATCGAATCTTCCATAGAGAAAAAAATGCTGAGGGATAAAGAAAAACTCTATCTTGCTCAGTTAAAAGAAGCAAAGAAAAAATCAGATGATCTATTGCTGAATATTGTGCCAAGTGCTATTGCAGAACGCTTAAAACAGGGTGAACAAACAATCGTTGAGCGATTTTCTTCTGTCACAGCCATATTTATTGATATTGTCAATTTTTCGAAATTAGCTGACAAACTCACTCCAAGTGAGTTAATTGAGATGTTGAATAGCATATTTTCAGCTATGGATGAACTTACGGATCAATTCGGTCTTGAAAAGATTAAAACGATAGGTGATTGCTATATGGCGGTGGCTGGTGCACCAATCAAAAATCGATTTCACGCTGAATGCGTCGCTAACTTTGCATGTAGTGTACTTGAAAAGATAAAAATGGTGAATGAAAACTCTCTTTTCCCCATTCATCTTCGCATAGGGATTCATACTGGAGCTGTAGTGGGTGGTGTCATAGGAAAGAAAAAATTTGCTTATGATCTGTGGGGAAAAGCCATCAACATCGCGAGCCGTATGGAATCTCATGGCGAGCCCGATCGAATTCATGTGAGTGAGGAAACTTATCAACTACTGAAGGATCTTTTTGTATTTGAAAAAAGAGGGACTATTTTGGTGAAAGGAATAGGTAACATGCCAACCTACTTTTTAGTAAGGCGACTAGTTCAGTGATTGGATAGCCGGAACATTTAAACTATCGGCACAATTAATTTGTTTTTTGGTAATTTCATGTAATTATAAATTAAAGTACTAAAATTAATTTATGCATATAAATAACCATTACTTATATGGACATAAATTACAAGCTTGCAAGAAGTTCAATTATTTTAAAAGAGTATGTGAACAAGTATGCTTATATAGGATTAAGCATCGCGATTTGTAGCATATTAATCGCTTCACTGGTTGTGTCTTATCAAATAACCGGTTTTGTCAATCTGTATGGTTTTATTAAAGCACAAACAACAAATCCCGCTATCTGGATTCTCGATCTAACTCCTTTTCTTTTTGCTTATTGGGGGCAATCATTTTTTCATGGATTGGTGAATACTGCAGAATCACTTGTTGCCGATAAAACCGAGGCACTTCGATACAAAAGTAGCGATCTCGAGTCAAAACTAAAATATAAAAGTGAACACGATTATTTCACTCAGTTGCCTAATGCGTTCTTGTTTAGTGAGCAAATCAAACAAGCCATTAATAAAATGGAGGAGCCGAATGAATTGGCGGTCATCATTTTAAAATTAAATGATTTTAAAGTCATTCACGACAACTTCGGTAATTTTAATGCCAATAGTGTTTTAATTCAGTTTGTTAAAAAATTAAAAGATATGTTAGTTAATTCTTTTATGCTACAGGCTACCATGGGAATAAATACCATTGCTCGGGTTGAAAGTGATGAATTTGCTCTATTATTACCAAGACTGAATGAACATATTAATTATACTACTTTGTTGGCGACCATGATTGATGCAACTTCTCTTGATTTTATAGCAGATGGTATTCATGTAAATATCAGTACTACTGCGGGGGCTGCTATTTTTCCTCGTGATGGAGAAGATGATGTTTCATTAATAGGTCATGCGCGAACGGCAGTTTTTCATGCAAGAAAGAAAGAAAAGCCTTTTGCTATTTATAATTCAAACATGGAAGAGGACTTTACTACCAACCGGATTGTGATGAATGCATTAAAGAAATCCATAGAACATCAGGAGATGAAGATCTATTATCAACCTTGTGTGGAGCTGAAAACCGGTAGAATTATTGGGGCTGAGGTGATGGTTCGTTTTGTACATGAACAGTATGGATTAATCAGTCTGGAAAAATTTATGCCGCTTATTGAGAGATCCAGTTTAACCCAACAATTAACATCGTTCATGCTAATAAATGTCACGAAACAATTAGTGCTTTGGCACCAGGATGGACATAAAATTTTTGCATCAGTCAATTTATCCATTCAGGATGCGATTGATAAAAAATTACCTGCATTTGTAGAGAAATTACTTAATGAAAATAAAATTGCTCCCGAGTATTTAACATTAGAATTTAACGAGCGTGCTTGTCTAGCCGATCAGGAAAAATCAATTGAGGTGTTAAATCAATTGAGCAGTTTAGGTGTGAAGATATCAATACATGACTTCTGTAGTGGTTATTCTTCTTTTCTATATCTGGTAAATTTCCCAATCAATGAAATAAAAATTGAGAAATCTCTTATTTTGAACATGATTAAAGACAAGAAAAAATCTAAAGTTGTTGAAGCTATTGTTAAGTTGGCACAAACCTTGGATTTAGAGGTTTTGGCTAATGGAGTAGAAAATAAGGAGATTAAAGATCAACTCAAACAATATGGTTGTAAATATGGACAAGGAACGTATTTTTCAAACCAACTAAGTCCTTATGAATTTATGGCTTTGTTGAATTCAGGTATAAGATGATAAGGGATTTGAAATGAAAAAGGCAGTGAGCCTGTAAATTATTATGCGTGTTATTTGCCTAATTTGCTTTGGCATTTTTACTATTTTGTCCATAGAAAGCCGATGCCGATATTAAATATAAAGTTTTTTAGAATATTGGTACAAGTAATCTTTTAGTCCAAAAGCTCCAGTTCGTTGCCTGTAAGGTCATTGCGCGATCAATCAGAAATCAAGACTGCTTGTGATTTGCCTTTTAAATGAAATACAATCGCTCCTTTTTTCTTATTCAAACTTAGAGTACCAATTTTCATGTTGATATCCCTGGCCCAAAAATACGATACCTCAAAAAAAGAGGAATACAACAAACTGTTAAAACATCTGAATGATTTAAAAACAAAGGATAAAAAAAAGGCTAATTTAGAGATTAAAAAACAGATTGAAGATTCTCTGTTACTCAATAAAACAGATCTTGAATTGTATAAAAAATGCACCCAAGAGGGGGAGATCATTCCACGATCTTTTAAAATGGAGTTTGTCAAAGATTATGATATGCAAACGATTACACGTCATTATCTATTTTTAAAGAACGAATTTTATATTTTGCCTCACTCGGAAAAATCTGATGACGTCCTTTATGCATTAATTGATAAATACATCTATGAATCGATGCGTCATGATTTAACAGAAGAACCTTGCCTCAGCTTACGTGCCGCTATCGATAAATTGCGGCCTCAAAGCAAGAACCGTTCGCTGAATTATTTTAGTAGACTGCTTGCTCAACAAGAAACACTTGCTAAAACATATTATAGTGAATGTTTATCTGAAGATTCAGACAGTGACGAGGAACAAGAGTTTATAAAAACACCCAAAAAAGAACGTGAAGCGAAAGATCTGCAGGCTAATATTTATCGTAATACTGCTCAAGCAGGTAAGTTTTTCACGGCATTCAAAAATCATAAGCAAGTGAACGATACTAAACCCAAATTGAGAGCTGATATTCGACGTCCTAGTAATTTCGCGCGAAGACAAGCCAAAAGCGATTTGAATGCTATTAATGATCGCTTAAAGGCTGGCCAGTCAGTTAACGATGAGTTTTTAGCATCATTAAATACCAAGTTTCTAGTCGCTCAATATCGCGGGATTCATTACGTAACAAGTCGATGGGATGCCGAAGCTCGGCGAGCACATCGTGAAATGGATGAAATGGGGAAACCGCAATATTCCAGTGCAGTTTTTAATGCAGAAGGAGTAGAAGGGTATCGTGATATGCTCAATAAAGCGCAAGATAATCCCGATTTTCATGTACAGTTAACGCAAGCTGCTGTGGTAATACAAAACTTATTGATTGAAATGCAGGAAAGCGATCCTTGTTCTTTCAATGGGTACGCATACCAAAATCTGTTTTTACTGTTACAAAAACAATACTCAGCAGATTACGATGGATTTCCTAGCTGGCTAGATGCTGAATTGAAAAAAAGAAACAGTATTCTTGCAGGGTACCTGGAGAGCAGGGAGCGCCCCTTACTCTCAACCAGTGATGTGCCTAATCATGCATTAAAATATGCGTTTGGTGTAAAATTATACGAAGGCCATAAAGATGAACGTTTGCGTCCGCGCTGGAGAGAGAATTTGCGCGCTGAACGCCCTTACTCAGGTAAAGTGTATTTGAGTTTGCATCCTTTAAGCGATTATGCACAGCATAAGCCATCGCATCTTACATCCTTATTTAAAAAGGGGCTGATCACTTTGGGGAATGTAATTGTTGCCGAACGTGAAACATCCTTTTTGGCATACATGCCTGAAGATCGAGTCGCTTATCATTTCAAAGCCAAATATCCGTCCTTTAGTGGGTCTTATAAAACGATATTTCATCATAAATACGGCATTAATAAAGAGATGTATCAAGCAGTGCAAGAAGCACTTAAGAAGCATGCTCCTCATACTGAAGAACGGAAAAATATAATTAAGTCACTAGGGGACTATTTATCCGCATTTAATGAGGTACGCCTGGTTGATAAGGCGCAAAATTTGGCAAGAAAACAAAATAGTGTTTTGATTTACAGGGATGAAAACGGCTATTTCAGTTTTGATTTGCCTGATACGCCGACCACTGCTAATAAACGCCTGGCCTCTATTATTGAAGCCGAGCGTACTCTATATAAAACCATTGCCGATGGCCGGGGTAAGGTCTTGAAAACCATCAGCCGTGAGGTGTTTGATGAAGAAGAGAAAAAGATTCGTTATGTGCAGCGCCATTTTAAACTATTACTCAAGAATGGGTATTCACTTACTGATTTTAAGTCTATAGATTTTGAAAAAATAAAATTAATTCATTGTGATTGTTTGTTGTCAGCTATCGCTGAAAATGAAGTCACTTTAGCTCAATTAACTGATTTAACCAGCGAACAGTTAGGTCTCATTTGTCAGGACGAAGTGATCGCTGCTATTGAGGATGATGCCGATGTTTTAACAACAATCCTATCATTTTCTGCTGATAGGCTGGATTTTCTTGGCAATGAGCAATTCCTGGAGCTCTTGGAAAATCAGCATCTTTCTATTGATGATATCGCTTCCTCTGATTGCGATGAACTGGCTGACCTGTTTGAGTTTAATAACCTGGAAAAACCACTTAATGAAGGTTATTCGTTGGAACAATTGTTAAATCTGCATAAAGAAGATGCTAATCATATTCGTTGTTTAACTGCTGATGATATGACTGATATTGTATTGGATGAAGCGCCCGATGTGCCCGATTTAATCTTAAAGTATGCTGATGAGGACGGTGTTGATTTTGATTACATTAAACAAAATCTGTCTTATTCAGAACGATGTTTATTTAACTTATGTTTGAATGAATATTTTGATAGCGACAATTCTGCATCCGCATCTGAATATGGAGCTGATTCTAGTTCTGAAGATGAAGATTCAGATAGTTATTCTTTGTTTTAAATAATAGTTCCTTATGGTATGCCAAGCCCCAGCATCGTCAACTAAACTTTTAAAGCGTCAAAAAAGGTAGTTTTGTCGAATTTTAGGCGCAAAGAAGCTCAATGGCGGCGGAATTCTAAATTTCTTTAGCCGATTGAAATTGGCTTCTTCGATGCTGGGCTGGTTTAGTGTATAGGCCAACGGCGACTGCAAAGAGATTCCTGGTGCTCCCCATAAGCGTGATGACGTTCTGCGCCCCTGCAGGTAATTTAAAAGTTAACGTAGATTAATTTACTAATTTTGTTAATCAATTTCTTATTGAATTTTTATTTAACGAGTCAGTAGGACAGGGCATTAAAGAAAACCCCAATTTTATTAACTATAATGTTTAATTTAATGAGGTTCTTAAAATTTTTTAAATAAAATAATAACTTTCAAGAACTCTGTATTGCTCATTATCCTTAAGACCTATATAAAACTTCTTAAATTAATTAAGAAGTTTTAATAAGATTATGTCACCAACTGATTGGCACTATCCGCGTCCCAAGATTTTAGATTAACAGACCCTAATTGCTCATAAGTCGTCAATTTTAATGTTTTAATCAAGAGCAAGTCGTAGCTTTAAATACAGACTGGGAATACAAAAGTAGTGGAGAAAATTTATAAATGATGGTTGTATGTTTCTCAATGCGAGAAAAGTGTATTCTCAAAACTAGGCGGGTTTTAGAGGCTTTTGCTGAGCCTAATTGGAGATAATAAACTTTACTTATCGCAAACAATAGACTTTTGCATCTGATTTTTGCGACAAATTCTTTCATTCCTCCTCTAAAAGTTCTTATTCGTTTGTTTTAGTTGTAAATCCTGGCTTCGAAACCTCATTTGTCGGTGTGGTGCCGGTGTCAGCACTTGAAGTATTAAAAATTCCAATGTTTCCTAATGCATCGCTTAAAGTATGAACGTCTTCAATATTAACCGTAGGTTGAGTTAGTGCTCTGCTTTCTGGTATTGGAACAGATGCCTCAGCCTTACTGTTATTGGAAACTGATGGTGGGTACGTTTTAGAGAGTGCCTCTTTATTGCCTGATTTGGTTTGCAAAATTACACCAGTCAGACCTATTTTATCTGCGAATTTTATAGCCCCTTCTACATATTCGGCATTACCTGACTCTAAAATTAGCTGAACTTCTTTTCCAGGGAAAAAGTTATTTAACGTTTGATCAAATAAAAATGGCGCTAAATCTTCTTTTTTGTGAGTACACAGATTTAAATCGCCTCTATAGGTTACTCTATCAAAATCCCCACTATTTTTAATGGTCGTTAATAATTCAATAAGCTTCTTCTTTACATCGCTATTATCGTATTGTTCGGGAAGTTCTCCTTCAATTTTTTTTAAGTCTCCTGGTTTTAAACCATCCTTTTTAATTAACGTGAAACCATTCATCGTGGATTGGAATTTGTCATGATAACTTGAAATTACAAGTTCTTTGTTTGGTGTGATTGTGTAAGAGATATAAATTTTAGGGGACATAATTATAACCTTCTTTATTTATTTGCTTGTAACCAGCTAAGTCCTTATGGCTTTATTGAATTCAGGCATTAAATGATAAGAGATTTGAAGTGAAAGGAGGTTCTTTGATTTCTCCTCTCAAATTTCTCATTCAGTTATTTTAGTCGTAAATCCCGGCCTCGGTGTTTCATTTGTCGACGATGTACTGTTTTCGTTACCTGCAGTATTAAAAACGCCAACTTTACTCAAAGCATCGCTTAAAGCAAGCGGTTCGGTAATATTAACAGTAGATTTAGCAAGCTCACTGGTTTCTGGTACTGGAACAGGTGTCTCAGAAGAACTCTTATTGGCATTTGCTGGTGGGTAATTTTTAGATAGTACTTCTTTAATTCCTGATTTGGTCTGTAAAATTAGCCCAGTCATTTCAATTTTATCCGCGAACTCTATAGCACCTTGTACATATTCGGTATTAGCTGACTCTAAAATTAACTGAACTTCTTTTCCAGAGAAAAAGTTATTTAACGTACCATCAAATAAAAAGGGCGCCAATTCTTCCTTCTTACGAGTACATAGATTTAAATCGCCTCTATAGGTTACTTTATCAAAATCCCCACTATTCTTAATGATTGTTAATAATTCAAGAAGCTTGTTTTTTACATCGTTATTATCGTATTGTTCAGGAAGCTCCCCCTCAAGTTTTTTTAAGTCTCCCGATTTTAAGCCATCCTTTTTAATTAGAGCAAAACCATTAATCATGGATTGGACTTTTTCATGATAACTTGAGATCACCAGTTCTTTGCTTGGGGTGATTGCGTAAGAGATATAAATTTTGGGGGACATAATCATAACCTCCCTTATTTAATAAAATAAGGCTTAATGTAATTATTTATAAATATAGACTATTTGTTCTATTTTGGCGCATAATTTGATCCGGACGAGTCGGAATCCTGTGTTGCTTCAATTGATTGCTTATAATTTGCAATAAAATAATATTCAATAAAAAACTCTTTGGCTTGTGATGGTGTTTCAAACCCCATAGAATTACTGCATTTAAGGCCCGTACCTATACTTGCATTTTGTATGCTGTATTTGCTTTCGTTTAAAATTAACTCTGCATAATCCAACGATTCTAAAACATGCTCATATTCGGCTTGAGCTTCTTCAAATTTAAAATTATTAAGTAACCATAAGCAGTAATGAGATAGTGCATCCGCCAAAACCATATAACCATAACTGCCATAATGCGGAAGCATCAGTTTGCTATTGGCGATAAGTTCTTGGTAAAGGCTGTAGGACTCTTCAGTACTAGCTTGTTGTAATTTATAGTAAATGTATTCGTTATAACGTTGAATCGCATGAACGGAACCGTGTCGAATTGCGATTCTGATCGATTCTATTTCAGAAAACCCAAAGTCATTTTTTAAGTTCTTTCTTATTTCTTGTGAGAGATGAAAAAAGTAAGCTCCTCGTACTAAATCAAATTGGTTTAATTGTGGTTGTGAAAAAAACATCATTAAGGGTAGATTTTTTTGCAGGGCAAAAGCCACACCATAGGCACACCATATTTTTCCCCAATATTCCTCCAAATCTGGATGTTTACAAAATATTTCGATGGAGGGATCGTGATAAGCAATTCGAGCAATTGTTTCAATTTTCTGTTTTTTAATTAACTCGAGTTTTTTTTGGTGATTTGCCTGATTAAATATATAGATAAATATTCTATCTTGAGTTGTTAATTTTAATGACGCATTCAATGTCTTAAAATCAAAAAATCCATGCATATTTATTACCTTTAAAATCTACTTGCTAATTTTTCCAGGGCATAGGAAATGTGCTCATCTCCTGTCCGGTTTCCTCTATTGGACTCAATGTAGATGATATCATTTAAACTACCTGGATCAAAACTACGTTTGTAATATGGCCATCTTATGAAGCCATAAAGACATTTTGGTATGAGATAGGACGATGAATGGAGTAATTAGCGTCCCGAGATAATTCTTACATATTATAAAATGGGAGAATTAAATGGGTTCCAAGATATTTTTACACCGATCATAAATTCTTTGAAAGTTATAATTTGCTGGGGCTCGGAGCATTTGCTCCGAGCTAACCATGCTATTTTGAAGCAACTTCTTTCCACCAATTTGTTTTGGTTTCTGTTGCCCAGTGTCCTTCACGCATACGAGCAACAAATGCCTCAGCTTTTTCAGGAGTTGATGATTTTTGATCTAATTTGATGCACCAATCCCACTCGCCTGTTGTCGTCCACATGTTCTCTACGCCATCCCATTTTGCCATTGCGTTCATATCAGACATTGATTTATTACTTTTTACAAAAATTACACTATTCCATGTATTCATTATTACGATCCTTATAAAAAATTGTTTAAGTAATCTACCTGAGTCGATGACCCAAGCTTATTAAGAATAGAATAATTCTAGAGTTCTTTCCATGAATCAAGAAAATTTTTATTGATTGATTTTTATGGTTTTTTTTCAAATTTTGGTCACAAGAAAGAAATATGGTAACTCCCCATGTCATCCCGAACCCGAGCGCAGCGAGGGTGAGGGATCTCCTGCGGTGTATCTCGGATACAGTCATGTAAAAAAAAATTTCAAAAATTATGTGGTTGTGATCAAATAGCTGCATGAAATACTACGAACAAATCATCAGCACACTATTGGCTAGGATTGCGGAACTAGAAAAGAGAATGACGCAACAGGCGGCAAGGATAGCAGAGCTGGAAAAACGTTTAAACAAGAACAGCAGCAACAGCTCAAAACCACCATCCAGTGATGGCTTAAGAAAACCACCACGCACTACTTCATTGCGTGAAAATGGCAAGCATAAAAGCGGCGGTCATA
>NZ_FTNL01000024.1 GCF_900156395.1 Fluoribacter gormanii
CAATCCTGGACGAAATCAGTATGCGTTCCTTAAGCCAGTTGCAGCTCCAAAAATAAACAGAGCACCTATTGCATTGCCCGAAGATAAGTTATGCACCAGCGGTAGTTCTTGTTTAATATCCTAAAGATTTACTCTTTATCATCTCAAAATGATGTTTCACCTATTGTGAAACATCATTAAAATCTCACCGGAACAATCGTCAAGCAAGGAAAGCAAAAATCAACAGCCGCCAATATACGCCGGCTTACCCATAATGTATGGTTGCTTTAATATTACCTTCAGATCCTAGAGCCATCAAAATAAACAACAGCTCACAAATATCATGTACTTTTTCACGGCGATATTTCAGATAGGTTGTGCTATCAGGATCAATCAAAATAGAGTCAGCTTCCTTGTCGGGCTTGAATATGCATAATGCACATCTTGACAGTAGCAAGCCAAATCTTTCTAAGCGGCTCCAATAATATACTAGGGTCATTAATTTTCTTTTTACCTAGTTTTTTAGGTTTTGTATCAGAGATAGGTAACTGTCTGAATAACCTTGCTGCCGCTTTACGATGACAGCCATGTATCTCGCAAAACTCATCCAATTGCGCGTGTAAAAAAATTTATCCTATTTAATATTCTCTTAATAAAAGGTCATTAAAATACCAGCTTAATCATTATTCAATTATTCATCAGATAACAAGCAACTTGTTGATTTTCATGAAGCAAGTTACAGGAGTTGTCTGTACTGAATGGAGGACTGGTAGACTTAGTTAACTAAATCAATAAGCAAATTTGATGTTGAGATAGATATTTAAGTTAATCAGTGCTTTTTGTATCGGCTAGTCCCATAGCAGCGACATAAAAACTCATGAACGACCTTACGGGTTTCCCTTTCCGATTACTAACTAAGCGTTGTAATTTGAATTATAAAGGAACCATCAAATCTTATCTCAATTAAAATTTAACCAATTAATTTTTATAAAAGGTTTTAAAATGGCTATACGTTATTTATCGTTTGACTTTGATGGGTGTTTATTTAATCTAGATTACATTCAATCGCCACATTTAGAGTTCAAAAAGCATTTAGGAGATGCCGTTCTTGTCCACAATAGAGCATTTTTAGATCAACTAAAAATAGAAAATGCTGCTTTTGATAATGTGGTTGCATTGATCGGCTCCAATAGGCAATCCTATGAGACTGATTGTATTAACATGGGCCATCCAAAAGCGTTTAAAGGTTCATGTTGTCCTGCGATTCAAACAGTATGTGCTGATCTGAATGTTACATTTGATCCTTTTCTTTTGGCGGATGTGGCTGGAAATCTTCCTTATGGAACTTCTTATCATTTAATTATGCAAGAAGTTACTTCCGGTGCGTATTTGAATGACGACCCTCAACATGAGCATGCTGAATGTACGATGGATGAAACTAAAAGAACGCTGCTATTTGCGCAGATGCAAAAAGCAGCTGTAGATCATCCTAATGAAGAAATTATCTTTGATTTCTTTGACGACAGGTATGATATCTTAGTTGGTCATTTGAACGAGTTTTTTACAAAATATCCGCATATGATCCCTAAAAATGTAACCTTACGCCTGAATAGGTATGCAGGTGATGATGTTACTTTAATGGCATCCATTAAAGGAACTGGCGAATCTTATTCTGATTATCCTGAACATGTTAATAATATGTTAGACAATTTGTGGGGTCACGATGAAATCGCTAAGACCTTGAAAGTAATTTCGAAAGAACATACAGATAGTGTATTAGAAAATTTTATCAAGCTCGAAGAACAAGCTATCGCTTTAGAATCATCAATACAGAATAGCGAACATATTGCTGACCGCACGGAAACTATTGATGAGCTGGGTGCTGCTCTTGCCTCTCTCAATTTAGTAGCACAGGAAATTGAACCCGTTGATGACTATATGGACGTTGACAAAAACGAAGAACTCGCTACAGAAAAAGAGGCTGGCGTAAGTACTAATGACTTTAGTGATATGTCTGATGAGTCTTCGGATGAAGACAGCGATCTTGAGTTTTTTGAAGACAATGGTCGAGAAAAAGAGCTTGACGCGGGTACTGATGACATAAGTGATAGTGATTTGTCTGTTGACGCCTCGGATGAAGAAAGTGATCTTGAGCTTGTTAAGGGCAATGGTCGTGAAAAAGAGGCTGACGCTGGCAGACAAACTCTTGCTACCGAACCTTCCACTATCCACGCGCGTCCAGAGGCAGAGCCTGCTAATCAACAACGCAATCCAGCGGGCAATCCTGGACGAAATCAGTATGCGTTCCTTAAGCCAGTTGCAGCTCCAAAAATAAACAGAGCACCTATTGCATTGCCCGAAGATAAGTTATGCAGCGGTATTAGTTCTTGTTTAATATCCTAAAGATTTACTCTTGATTACCTCGATTAATGATGTTTCACCTATTGTGAAACATCATTAAAATCTCACCGGAACAATCATCAAGCAGGGAAAGCAAAAATCAACAGCCCCCAATATACGCCGGCTTACCCATAATGTAGGTTGCTTTAATATTATCTTCAGATCCCAAAGCCATCAAAATAAACAACAGCTCAAAAATATCATGTACTTTTTCACGGCGATATTTCAGATAGGTTGTCGCATCAGGATCAATTACTATAAAATCAGCTTCCTTTCCGGGCTTGAATGTGCCAATTTTATCATCCAATTGTAATGCTTTTGCAGCTCCCAAAGTCGCCATATACCAACGCATCATACTCGGTAATTTCACACTATTTAACATGGAAACTTTATATGCATCATCTAAAACCGCAAACATTGAAAGACAATTTCCAGCCCCCCAATCTGTCCCTAAAGTGATTTTATTGGTGTATTTGAAGGCTCTTGCAAAGTTGAATAAACCGCTACCTAAAAAATTATTACTCAAAGGACACCAGGAAATAATCGCACCCGATTTTTTAAACAGTCCTAGCTCTTCATCTGTTGTATGAATGCAATGACCAAATACACTTCGGTCCGTCACCAAACCAAAATGGTCATAAACATCCAGATAATGTTTGCTCCAGGGATAAAGTTTTTTTACTGCAGCAATTTCATTCAGATTTTCGTCCAGGTGTGTTTGAATATAACAATCAGGATGTGCTTTTTTAAGTGAGCCACACAACTCAAGCATTTGCTCAGAACACGATAAAGCAAACCGCGGTGAAATACAGTAGGATAACCGGCCTTTATTATGCCACTTTTCGATCAAACGAACACAATTATCATAATTCTCTTGTGTTGTTAATCTGAGTTTATCAGGGGCATTTTCATCCATCAAAATGTTACCGGTTACAAAACGCATGTTTCTTTTTTGTAACTCTTCAAAAAATATATCAGTTGCCTCATAAAATAACGGTCCGTAAGATACGGCCGTTGTAGTTC
Source organism: Fluoribacter gormanii (assembly GCF_900156395.1). GTDB lineage: Bacteria > Pseudomonadota > Gammaproteobacteria > Legionellales > Legionellaceae > Legionella > Legionella gormanii. The sequence continues at coordinate 3,403 of NZ_FTNL01000024.1, forward strand.
CATTTCTTAAAAGATAATCAAGAAAGAAATTTAAATCTTTTATTGCACTCGCCCTATCACTATAAACACTCTCCGCAGGAAATACATAGTCTTCCAGCCACTCCAACAGTTTTTCACCATAGGCTGCAACAATTGCACTTTGAGTTGCATGTTGATGTGTATCAATAAATCCAGGAGTAATTATCTTATTTTTATAATCAACCAGTTTTACCCCATCTATTTTATTCTTTAAGACATCATAACGCCCCACATCAACGATCTTCCCTGCTTCAACAACCAGTATGCCATCCTCGATGTAAACATAATGACACTCTTGCTCTGATTGTTTTTCTTTCTTATTATCAGGAAGATTTTCAATAGTAGCCGTGTCTTTAAAATAAAAAACTGCACCTCTGTAAGCTGTTTTATCACTCATAACAACCTCCATGTTATTCAGGGTTCGTGTCCTTAATAAAATAAATCAGCAAAATTGAGGACAGTGTACAAAATGGCAATATCCACAGATAGGTAAAAAAATCTTTGGATACAGTCGTAATGAACAAATAAGGGATGAATAATAAAAGGGTATTAAATAGAAAAACTGCCGTATTTAATACGCTAATGGCCACACCACGGGTACTGTCTGATGAAATTTCACTGACCATTGTATAAAAAAGCATAGATCCTGAAAGTAAAAAACCAATCAAAAATGAAACTATTTTAGTAATAATAAATGAATTCATGCTGTAGTGAGGAAGATAAATTCCCAGTAATAAGACCATGGTTCCAGTGACTAAAGTGATGTGTATTACCATAATTCTTGATTTGACTGTATTGGAAAACCACCCTATTAATGGGGTACCAATACCAATCCCTACAAAAATCAATCCACTAATTATAATTGATTGCAGGTTATCGACTGAATAGTAGTTTTGAATTGGCATGAACCATAAACTCGCATAAGCAAGTAAAACACCAAACGACGTTGCTGCAGCAACGGAACACAGTACAATTTGCTTGTTTTTAAAAACAACCGCTAAAGATTTTTTTAGTGAAATCGAGCTATCTCTTATTAAACGAGATGGAGAACGAACAAGGATGGAAGATAAAACGAATAAAATCAGACCAGCAATCGCGAGCCATTGATACAGTTCATTCCATGTATGTGATATCAATTCTACTTTAAAATAATAATGAAGAACCCCAGCTAAAATACATGAAAGTGTTTGAGTCAAACCAAATAATACGGGAAATATCTGTGCTGAAAACCATTGGGAAATCAAAACTGCCGCTGCAACAAACGCAAAAGAAGCACCTATTCCTTGTATGAAATTTGCAAATGTAAAAATCGTCAAGCTATCCGCAATAGAAATAAAAATATTCCCTAAAGCCAGTAATAAAATTCCCCCGCTGACTACAATTCTTGGATTAAATTTATCAAGCAAATAACCAGCGGGAATTTGCATGCAAGCAAAGCCTAAAATAAACGCACCTGTTGCAATGGATACGCCGTAATCGCTGGCACTAAGTGTATTTTTTATTGGTTCTGAAAATACTGCTGCCGCAGTATTCAAACAAAAAGAATAAACAACAAACAATGTTGCAATCAACCAAACAATAGTCCCATATAGTTTTTGCATGAATTATCCCTTATTTCCAGGCAAATGCTTTTTTATGTCCTGCATGAACAAAAGTATAGCAAACTCTCAATTATATTCTGGATCCAAATCCCTTTGAAAAATACTTACCAAAACAATGAACATGGAGAATAATTTTCATCCACTCATCTATACTCAAAATAACCCAGGCACAATTTTTATCTTGCAGGATGCAATACTGGGCTGACTAAAAAGGAGTTTTTTTATGAAAGTTAATTACTTGGTTGTCCCTCTCATTTTAATACCACTATCTGTTCTCAGCCAAACCCTTGATGATGATGTTACTACTTTAACCATTTCACAAAATCCGGAGAATAAAAACAGTCAGGTCATCACATACTCTAATGAAACAGACAATTTAAGACAAAATAAGCCGTTCACTCGCAGCATTGATTATCCGACTCAAATTATTCGTATGGAAAAAAATATAGAAAGTCAGCAACTCTCCTGTGATGAGGTGAACAATCAAATTGATAAAATATTAGTACAACATATAGCGAATGAACAATTTACTTATGCAATTTATATTAGTTGTTATTATAATCCACAAACTAAATTGGCGACTCAGTTCATTATCAGCAGCTATTTTGATCCTGTAAGTGATCAAGCAATTACGTACCTGGAATCCTACCTCAATGAATACAACGGTACTAATTTGTTAGGAACAGAATATAAAATAGAATCTGCAAAAGGTCTCATCATTTCCTTGGATATCGCCGCAGGAATCAAAAAAAAACCCAATAGACCTCCTTTTACAGAATATCGAAAAGACCACAGTAGCTTTTATTTCAAAAGCAATTATGAAATGAAAAGCAAGCTATTTAGTGATATTTATCAAAATTTCTTTACCACTGATCCAGATAAAATACTTCCTTTTCTGGATAAATGGGTTTCTTCTCATGCAAGCTCCTTTTATAAGGCTGTTTTACGCGATTCAAATTACGTTGAACTACAACCTGAAAAAATTTTCCTGATGGAAAATGAGGAAATATTTGTATCAAACTTTAAACAATATTTTGCACATTTTTGCGAGCCCTATGAAAATCATAGGTGCTTGAACCCAGCAGGAAAAATGAACAGCGAGGAAAACAATTCAAAAATAGCTTCGTAAATTAGCGCCCCCGAAGTTTTGTAGTTTGTGCTCTAAGTGCAGAGTAGCGAAATCGGATTTCGTTGGATAAGTGTCCTGGGTTTCGCTGCGCTGCCCCCAAGACATATAGTGATTATAAGCTATATACGTTTAACCTAACTCAGGCTCATATACAGCTACCTTCCTCAATTTTAACTCACCTTGCTCTTCGGCAACCGCCTTATCATTCACGACTTTGGTCACACACGCATCAGACCAAACATTTAAAGCCGTTTCCAACATATCAATTAAACCATAAAAGGGTAAAATAACGCCCATAAGCACGATAGGAACATTCATACTTGATAACAGACTAATGCTTAGAAAAAAACATCCCATGGGGACGCCAGCATTGCCAATAGCAGCTACAGTAGCAACGAATATCCATAAAACCATCGTGCCGTAAGAAATTGGCATTCCATGATTCTGCATTAAATAAATGACCGTAGCAAAAATAAAAGCTGCGCAACCGTTCATATTTATGCTGGTGCATAAAGGTAAAACAAAACGACTTACTGATGGTTTTACTTGTAAATTACTTTCTATAGTATTCATCGTGACAGGCAATGTCCCTACTGAAGACTTGGAGAAAAATGCTACTGATAATGCAGGAAGCATGGAGCGCATTGCTGCAAAAGGCCGAATCTTATTCTTTTTTAACCACAAAGGTAATATTACAAAACCTTGAATTACATTCGCTAAAACAACAATCAGTAAATACTCCCCTATTCCTTTAATATCCATCCCCGAGCGCAACTGCACTACAGTTGAGGTAATAAAACCAAATAATCCCAAAGGAATAATTGTAATAATCCAACGGGTCATCACTAAAAACATGCCATGGGCGCCACGGAAAAACCGCGTAATGGTATCGCGAGACTCTTCATCAGGAATTTGGCGCACAGCAATACCAATAATAATGCTTAAGAACAATACGCCAATTACTTGTTGTTCAAGAAAAGGAGATAATAAATTGGTAGGTATAATATTCGCCAGGTAGCCCAAGTACCCTAAACTACTCGCAGAGTTGGCTGTTTGTGCATCCAAATTAACCTGAACGGAGCTGGGTTGGATTAAAATATAAAGCAAACAACTAATCGTTGCAGCCACTATGGTCGTAGAAAAAGTATACTTCAGTGTTCGTTGCCAAATCTTTTTCATGAATCCATCGGTTTTGTAGTTGGCTAGAGTAACAATGATAGATAAAGAAATAATGGGCAAACTAATGCATTTAAACAGTTTAATAAATAAATCGGAGATTAATAACCCTATTTCCTTCAAAAAAACTATATTTGACATCCCACTGACGATACCTAAACCAATCATTAGAGCATATAGCACAGGAGTGCTGAGAATGAGTTTTTTCTGTTGATGCGCTGCACACATGTTAATAATCCTTAAAATCAAAAAAGTAAAAATGAGAAGATTAAATTAACAGCAACAACAAGAAACGAGTTTAAAATGAGCGAGAGTTGAGCGATGATTCGTTTGTGTCGAGTGAGCTACCATAAAAACCTTATATTTTTAATCAAAAATTGAACAATTAGAGATATTCTAACACATCGCGTATGTTCGTCAAGAGATTTTAAAATCTACAGATCCATCAGTCAATCAATTCAAGACAATTGATCTGTCGCTTTAAACGGATGATTCGACGATAAGCTTCCTCTATACTTTTTTGATTTATTCTTTGCTCAAACACTAAACGTTCAATTATTTCAATCAATTCTGGCGCGGTAATTTTTGCTAATTGATTTGCAAAAATGAGCATATCAGCACCCGCATTGATTGTCCGGCATAAAGCATCCTCAAGTGAGTAATGATCGGTAATTGCTTGCATTTGTAAGTCATCTGCAATGATTACTCCATCATAGCCCATTGTCTTACGTAATAAGCCGGTTAAAATATCGCGGGATAAAGTTGCAGGTACCCCCTGATTATCTAACTGTTTATTCACCACATGTGCTGTCATGATCAGAGTTGGTTGATGAACATCTCGCACGAGTTGGTAATAAGGAACCAACTCATCCTCATGGAAGGTATTGGTAACATCTACAAAGCCTTTATGGGTATCACCTAATGCACTGCCATGGCCTGGGAAATGCTTATAGCAGCATGCAATACCATGGTGATGGAAGACATCTACAAATGTTCTGGCCAAACGAACAACTTCATCAGGGTCAGCGGAAAAACTACGCTGTAAACTTCCAATAATTCCTTGCTGATCTTGCAAATGCAAATCAACAACCGGAGCAAAATTAAGATTAAACCCCAAAGACTTTAAGGTTAATGCCATTTGTGTCAACTCAGCGCGCAAAGCCTCAGGGGATAATTGCGCCATTTTATGTGCATTCATAGTTGGCATACATCCCTCGACCCGAGACAAACGATCGATACTTCCGCCTTCATAGTCTATGGCAATTAATAAGGGCAAGTCATTATTTTTGAAATTGACCTCTGCAGAATGGTAATAATGATTGAGTTGATCGGTTAATCGTTTGATTTGTGTCTGACTTTTTAAATTCTTACCATATAAATTCGTAGATGCATCCTGATCGAATAATATAACACCACCTAATCCATCTGAAGACAACCATGTAGCTATGGGGCTTTTATCGTGTATATCGCACCCATCAAAGCCCATAACTAACATTTGACCAATTTTATTTCGAAGAGTAATCATCAGTCGCTCCGTCAACAAAATAAGGAAAAAAATTTCCCAAAGAATAGTTGATGTTGTAGCGAGAATCATACACAAAGATAAAAATTAATGCCATTTATATCTTTTTTAGCGGAATCGCTGGAATATCATCAAAATTACAACTGCAATTACCCGGTGCATTAGGAGGAAGAGGGACTAATGAAAAATCACTAGAATAGCAAACTGTCACGTTCCAGGCTGAATCCCCAGGATTTATTGTATTAGGCAAAGACCAATAATTTTTAGCAATATATGTTTTACCTGCGTCACTTTCCCAAAAAATTGGGGAAAATCGAGCTCGATACATTAATTTTTGACCCGGTTGACAAGGGAAAGTCTGGCGTGTCCACGATTTTCCAATAGGCACAGTAACTGTTGTTAAAGTTTTGGCGCTTATGGCATCCATCACATCGACAGATACATCATATTTGATCCAACAATTATCTTTAACTAAAGTGTAATAACAGGTAATCTCTGCCCAAAGCGAGCTTGAAGAAATCAGGCTGAAGATGAAAATAACATATCGTGCTAACATAATTTAATCCCTTTATTTACAAAACATGCTCACAATTTTTTGTTTCAAAAATAAAAACAATCAAACCAAATAGTAACAATCTTTTTAACTCATTTATTCATAGTATATACAATAACTATTGTAAGTTACGAATAAGTTATAAATTTAGGTCAATACAGGGTTGATTTTATTAGCCGACCTGTATAAGCTTGCCCGAATTGGAGAGATGGCCGAGCGGTCGAAGGCGCACGCCTGGAAAGTGTGTATACGGCAACGTATCGAGGGTTCGAATCCCTCTCTCTCCGCCAAATTTGATAAAAAGGCGGTCAACTCTTAACAAAAGTGCTTACCGTTTTTTTATGTTTAATATTCCCATAGGTGCTTTTGCAGTGATGGAACTGAAAATCCTGATTGCGGGTATGCAAAGGTATGATTATGAACAATTCATTAGGGATATGGCATATGAAATTAATTGTAATAGGAATTTTATTATCATTTAATGCAACCGCTGGCGATTATTTCCCTAAACTAACATCACAAGATCAACCTTGGTCTGTTACTGCTAGTGCTGGCACTGGTACTTATGAGGTAACATCCTCAAGAGATAAAAATGTTCCAATAGGACGATTAGCGCTAGCCAATGAAATGATGCTTGCTGGTAATATTGCTTTGGGCTTGGAGTTAGGACTACAAACCGGCACTCGAATCAAACTCAATATGCCCCAAGAAGCTTTTCACGCGCTGAAAAAATGGATTCCTATGCAAACTACTCTTGCCCCTACATTGGATTTATTAATTACATCCAAAAGCGATCCACTGGGCAATAGTTCTTTTTTTGCTCAACTCAAAGGTGGGCTTGCCTACAGACATTGGCGGGATGAGCGGGTTCCTCTTAATGACATTTCTCAATTAGCAGGCGAAATACAAGCAGGCTTTGGCTATCCAATTACTGCTTTGGCCAACCTAAACTTATTGTATCAAGGAATATTCAGTGGCAATGGGCCCAATTTTCATGTTGAAACTTATTCTAAAAGAGGGCAATTATCCAATATTCCAACCTTACATGCTGTACTTTTAGGGTTGTCTGTTAATCTATAAAAATTTTCCCCAAGATTTTCAATTTGTAACTAAGAGACAGATGCAGCGAGTCAACAATAGGCTATAATGTAATCTAAATGGATCTACTTCTCTATAGCAGGGAGTACTATCATGAAAGAGCAACATTACGCCTATAAAATAACTCATGGCGCATCCAGTCTAAATTGTCCTCATTCTGCCCTGAAAAACGATAAAATGCTGGACTTATTAAAAGAAATAGAAAACCAGCATAGTGATGGAATATTCTGGGTTTTTAAACAGTTTGGTGATCAACCTCAAGAACCACTCTGCATCATAGACGGTTCAAAAAAACGAGTTTACTTTCATTATTCCGGCGAGGTCGAAGACTTAAAAGATGCTATAGCCAATTTGAGTCATTAATACGCTGTCAAAAGCAGAAAATAAATATTTTTAATCAAATGGTTTTTTATTTTTTTATTTTGATCTCATATGATACAAATAAACTCTAGACAAATGACAGTTTTTTAGTCACTATTCCACTCGATTTTTATTGTCACGCGAAGAGAATATTTATGTCTTTAAAAGCCAAAATAGTTATTTTAAGTTTGATTGTTTTTAACTTATTGTCCAATGCTTATGCCGCTTCGGCAGCAAAGCATGTTGAAAGCGATACCGCCATCCAAAATGCTGTTTTATTTTATATTAACAAATACCGTCAGCAACATGGCTTATCCAAGCTTACAATGGATAACAATATTGTAATTCAAGCCAAACAACACTCTCAGGATATGGCCAATCATCGCATGCCTTTTGGTCATCAAGATTTTGGCAAACGGATTGCTAAACTACGCTCCCAGATTAAAAATACTGGCGGTGGTGCCGAGAATGTTGCATATAACTACAAAACCGCTAAGATTGTAGTCAGTCAATGGGTCAAAAGCCCAGGCCACAGAAGAAATATTGTAGGAAATTATAACTTGACTGGCATAGGGGTTGCCCGTGATAAGCAAGGCAAACTTTACTACACCCAAATTTTCCTGCAAACAGGAAAAAATCCTCGAAGCTATACGGCAAGAAGACCATACATTGGCGTTCCTTTTTTCGGGATTAAAAGACAAGGCTAAGCAACAAATTAAAGACGTGTAGCCTGGGCGCAACAAAACTGGGGTTTCCTCTGCGCCAGGCCACGTGATTATTAATACACTCCACACTACATTTTCTTCATTGATTCAACAAGTTAATTAAAATATTTTTAATTTTAACGAAATCTTTGCAAAAAACCAGTGAAATCATGTGGCATTAATACTCAGAGTGGCCTATCATAAAACCATAGACAGTACACATTGTTCAGCCAACATTATTACTTTGGGAGCCAGATTGAGAGTGCGGTGAGCAAGCTTAGCAAGTACTAAGAAGCCTGAAACACTCCAGAGGAGTCCACCTTGGTAAAAAAAGACTGTACTCAATCTTACTGTCTATCCCAAATTCAATAAAAGGGCGTATTACTTTAAATACGCCCTTTTTATTTTGCTTATCTATAATTCAGTAAATCGATGGCCTAAGGCACCCGAACATCTTAGCTAATCACTCATTATTAATTTAACTATTTTTTTTATGCAGAATCACTATAATCAAACAATTAAAGCTCAAGTTAGTATTATAATTAAAGAACACTTATAAACTGGACTTAGCTCAAATGGATTTTTTACTAATGTTGCTTGTCCTATTCTTTTTCAGCTTGTCCTTTGGACTAATTAGATTCTATGATTATTTATCAAGGAGTGAATCATGATCTTGTATTTAAGCTGTGGAATAATTGCATTCGGTTTATTAGTCTTTTTGTTGGTTGTATTATTCAAACCCGAATTATTTTAAGCCATGGATTTAATTTAAACATGGGATGGACCCCTTATGACAAAACCTGGTTTTCTACAAATTGCATTATATCTGTTCTTTTTGTTGCTTCTTGTAAAACCGTTAGGTTGGTACATGGCACAAGTGTATCAAGGCCGTCCTTGTTTCCTGGACATTATATTAAGACCTTGCGAACGCCTAATCTATAAGATTTGCGGGATCCATGCTCAAGAAGAAATGGGATGGAAAACCTATCTATCAGCGATGCTGTTCTTAAACTTAGCTGGATTACTGATTGCTTATCTTTTGCAACGTCTCCAATTCTATTTGCCTTTGAACCCCCAAGAACTTCCGTCCCCCTCACCTACGCTTGCATTTAATACCGCAATAAGCTTTACCACTAATACAAACTGGCAAGCTTATAGTGGTGAAACAACAATGAGCTATTTAACGCAAATGCTTGCGTTAACGGTACAGAATTTCATTTCGGCAGCAACGGGTATGTCTTTATTAGTTGCATTGATACGCGGAATCATAAAACATGAAAGTAACAGTCTGGGAAATTTCTGGGTAGATACCGTACGTGGAATACTATATATTTTATTGCCTTTGTCGTTGCTTTTTGCACTTACTCTATGCTCCCAGGGCGTCATTCAGAATTTTAAACCTTTTCAAAAAATTAACCTCACTCACCCATTTACTTACCAACAACCCATAAAAGATGCAACAGGTCAAACTGTATTAGATAACCAGGGTAATCCTAAAACAACACCTGTAACAATAACAGAACAGATCCTTCCCATGGGGCCGGTCGCATCGCAAATTGCCATCAAACAGCTGGGTACAAATGGCGGTGGTTTTTTTAATGCTAATTCAGCACATCCATTTGAAAACCCTACTCCATTGACCAATTTTCTGGAAATGGTAGCGATCTTACTTATTCCTGCAGCTTTTTGTTTTATGTTTGGCACCATGGTTCATGATAAAAGACAAGGCTGGGCGATATTAATAGCCATGTCCATTTTATTTGCTCCATGTTTAATACTTGAAGTTGTTGTCGAACAAGCAGGTAATCCAGCATTTCACCAAATGGGGATTGATACCACAGCTCAATCTGAATTGTACCCTGCCGGTAACATGGAGGGCAAAGAGACTCGTTTTGGCGTTGTCAGTTCTGCAATTTGGGCAACAGCTACAACTGCATCCTCTAATGGTTCAGTCAACTCCATGCTGGATTCATTCACTCCTCTAGGTGGGATGGTTCCATTATGGATGATGCATTTAGGTGAAGTCAGTTTTGGAGGCATTGGCTCTGGATTATCCGGAATGATCATGCTGATAATCCTCACTGTATTTGTTGCAGGACTTATGGTCGGTAGAACCCCAGAATACCTGGGCAAAAAAATTGAGCCTTATGAAATGAAAATGGCCTCCATTGCTGTTTTAATTATGCCTTTGATTGTACTTATAACTACCGCCTATGCTACGGTAACTTCCATTGGGATAAGCTCCATAGCGAATCCTGGTGCTCATGGTTTTACAGAAATCCTCTATGCATTTACTTCGATGGGGAATAATAACGGTAGTGCTTTTGCAGGCTTAAATGCCAATACACCTTTTTATAATATTGTCGGTGGCGTGATGATGTTGATTAGCCGGTATTGGCTTGCTATTCCTATTCTTGCAATTGCTGGTTCACTTGTTAAGAAAAAGCGTATTCCAAACAGTTCAGGTACATTAGCCACTCATACGCCACTTTTTATCACTTTATTAGTATATATTGCCATGATTTTGGGAGCATTGTCTTTTTTACCAGCTCTTGCTCTTGGCCCTATCGTGGAGCATTTGATGCTTTGGGGGAAATATGGCTATTAAATCGCATTCTATTTGGGATTTTAACATCATAAAAGGCGCTCTAAGAGACGCATTTTTCAAATTAGCACCTCATATTCAAATAAAAAACCCGGTAATGTTTACCGTTTATATAAGCTCAATTATCACCACGATTCTTTTTATACAAGCATGTCTGGGAAAAGGTGAAGCACCACCGTTTTTTATTCTTGCTGTTAGTTTGTGGCTTTGGTTTACACTCTTATTTGCCAATTTTGCAGAAGCCATGGCAGAAGGTCGAGGTAAAGCTCAAGCTCAAGAGCTGCGACGAGCACGTCATGAAATTCAAGCTAAAAAATTGGCAAAGGCATCTAAAAATGCGAAATTCTCTGTAATTCCATCCGTGCAATTACGTGCCGGAGATCTGGTCTTGGTTGAAGCGGGTGATTTCATACCGAGTGATGGTGAGATTGTAGAAGGAATTGCTTCAGTTAACGAAAGCGCCATAACTGGCGAAAGCGCGCCTGTTATTCGTGAAAGCGGAGGAGATCGTAGCGCAGTAACTGGAGGCACTCAGGTCATTTCCGATTGGCTTGTTATTCGCATCACCTCTAATCCGGGCGAAACATTTCTTGATCGGATGATTACCCTGGTAGAAGGGGCAAAAAGAAAAAAAACACCTAATGAGCTCGCATTAACAATTTTACTTGCGGCATTAACCATTGTGTTCTTAGTAATTTGTAGCACCTTGCTCTCTTTTTCGATTTACAGTGTCACTGTAACTAAAGCGGGTTCAGCCATCTCAATCACAGTGCTAGTGGCTCTTTTTGTTTGTCTTGCGCCAACAACTATTGGCGGGCTACTTTCTGCAATTGGTATTTCTGGAATGGATCGAATGATTCAAGCCAATGTCATTGCCTTATCAGGACGTGCAGTTGAGGCGGCAGGTGATGTTGACGTTTTAATACTTGATAAAACAGGAACGATTACACTAGGTAATCGGCAGGCAACCGAGTTTGTTCCTGCAGAAGGTGTCGATATCAAAGATTTAGCCGATGCAGCTCAATTAGCTTCACTTGCTGATGAAACGCCTGAAGGTCGAAGCATTGTTATTCTTGCTAAAAAAAAATATAAGTTACGTGCTAGAACTCTTGCGCCATTACAGGCAACCTTTATTCCGTTCACAGCACAAACGCGTATGAGTGGCGCAAATCTAGGCACCCGACAAATTCGTAAAGGCTCATCTGAAGCAATCGAAGAATACATCAATCAATTAGGAGGCCATGTTCCTAAAAATGTGAAAAATAATGTTGAAATAATCTCACGCCAGGGAGGAACTGCACTGGTTGTTACAGAGGGCTCAAAAGTCTTGGGAATCATTCGTCTTAAAGACGTTATTAAAGGAGGAATTCGAGAGCGTTTTGCACAACTAAGGCAAATGGGCATTAAAACCATTATGGTCACTGGAGATAATCCTCTAACCGCTGCTTCAATTGCTGGTGAAGCTGGAGTAGATGATTTTCTAGCCAATGCAAAACCGGAAGACAAACTTAAATTGATTCGTGACCTACAAGCTCAAGGTCATTTAGTCGCAATGACTGGTGATGGAACAAATGATGCGCCAGCACTTGCTCAAGCAGATGTTGCTGTAGCCATGAATTCAGGGACACAAGCAGCAAAAGAAGCAGGTAATTTGGTCGATCTGGATTCAAACCCAACTAAATTAATTGAAGTAGTAGAAATAGGTAAGCAGTTATTAATGACACGCGGAGCCCTGACTACGTTTAGTATCGCCAATGATATTGCTAAATATTTTGCCATTTTACCTGCCGCATTTGTGAGCACCTATCCTGCTCTAAATGTATTCAATATCATGCACCTGGCAACCCCACAAACTGCAGTGCTTTCCGCAGTAATTTTTAATGCAATTATTATTGTTCTTCTTATACCTTTAGCTTTACGTGGGATTAAATATAGACGCCTTCCTGCCGCTGAACTCCTAAGAAATAACGTAATAATTTATGGATTAGGTGGATTTATAATCCCTTTTATTGGCATCAAGATGATCGATATGCTCTTAATCACCTTAGGTTTAACAGGATAAAAAAATGGTTATAGAGGCTCTAAAACAGATAAAAACAGCTCTAATGTTCCTGCTCGTTTTTTCTTTATTAACAGGCTTAATCTATCCTGCTGTAGTTACTGGATTAGCTCAAATATTTTTTCCTTATCAAGCAAATGGCAGTTTATTACGCCTCAACGACAAACTCATTGGTTCAGCTTTAATTGGACAATACTTTGATGCACCCAACTACTTCTGGGGACGCCCTTCTGCCACAGCTCCATTTCCTTATAACGCGGCTCATTCTACAGGATCGAATATGGGGCCTTCTAACCCTGAATTTTTGTCAATCGTAAAACAACGAGTTGATACCCTGCGCCAATTCAATTTGGAAGATCAAAATAAAATGGTCAATCAACTCATTCCCGTTGATTTAGTTACTGCATCCGCCAGTGGCCTGGATCCGGAAATAAGTCCGCTGGCAGCCTACTACCAGATACCGCGTATTGCCAAAGCGCGTCATATTTCAGAGCAAGAAATTCAAGATTTAGTAAATCAATTAATAAAAAAACGTACCTTGCATCTTTTAGGAGAACCACGAATTAGTGTATTGGAGCTTAATTTAGCTCTGGATCATATAAGGACTAATCAATGACAGACAAACGCCCAGATCCAAATGCATTACTACAACAAGTAATTGAAGAAGAGCAACAAAAACAACGTGGTAAACTCAAAATCTACCTCGGTGCCGCTCCAGGAGTAGGAAAAACTTATTCCATGCTTCATGAAGCAATGGGAGAGCAAGCTAAAGGATTAGATGTAGTAGTAGGCATTGTCGAATCTCATGGACGAATTGAAATTGAAGAAATACTTAAAAACTTCGTAGTTTTGCCCAAAATAACAATCGAATATCACGGTAAACAGTTACAAGAATTTGATCTGGATTCTTCTTTAAAAAGAAATCCGGGCTTAATTCTAATTGATGAAATGGCACATACCAATGTGAGCGGCGTCCGGCATAAAAAACGCTGGCAAGATATCAAAGAATTGCTCGACCGCGGTATTAATGTCTATACCACACTTAATGTTCAACATATAGACAGTCTCAATGATGACGTGTCACAAATCATTCATGCACCTGTTCAAGAAACAGTTCCTGATGCCATGATTGAACGAGCGAATACTATTGAGTTAGTCGATTTAGCTCCAGAAGATTTATTAAAACGTCTGTCCGAGGGCAAAGTATACGTCCCTAAACAAGCCCGACTTGCTGCTGAATTTTATTTTCGCAAAGGCAATTTAATGGCATTACGCGAGCTGGCATTACGTACTCTGGCAAAACGGGTAAATACTCAGGTACTTTTATACAGGCAAGGCCAAGGTATTAAACATATCTGGCCCATCATGGAGAAGATACTCGTTTGCGTAGGGCCAGGTCCGGAGTCACATAAATTGATTCGGGCAGCCAAAAGAATGGCCTCCAGTCTGCAAGCAGACTGGATTGCAGTATATGTAGACTCTACCCACGCTCAATTATCTACAATGCAACGAGATCAAGCCTTAAAAAATTTATTTTTTGCAGAGCAGTTGGGAGCTGAAACTCATATTTTAACGGGTTATGACCTTGTCAAAGAAATTATTAATTTTTCCCGTGCGCAAAATGTCACCTTGATTATGATCTGCAAACAGATTCGTACTCGTTGGCGAAATTTTTTCTTTCGCAGCCTGGCAGATGAAATTTTGCGTAACAGTGGTGAAATCGATGTATATACGATGACCGAACGAGTAAACAAATCAAGAAAAAAATCGCTTGCTAAACCTATGACTCCTTGGCTCTATTACCTTTTATCAACCAGCATTGTTGCAATCACAACACTCATTAATTATTTAATTTATCCTCTAGTAAATGATACAAGTTTAACCCTAACTTATTTAATTGGAATGACGTGTATTGCTTTACTAGGACGCACAGGACCTGCAATTTCCGGAATTATTCTTAGTATTTTGACATATAATTATTTCTTTATTCCACCCTATTATAGCTTCTTAATTTTCCAGTCAGATTATTTTTTTACCCTGGTTATGATGCTTATTATGGCAGTAATCATGTGTCAATTAACCTTGGTAACTCGTCGTCAAGCAGAAATCGCACGCCTTACAGAATATCAAACTTCAGCCTTGTATACTTTAAGTCGAAGGTTATCAAGAACACGAGGAATAGTCAGATTGCTGCGCACAGGAATTAATTATATTTCAGAAATTCTTCACTGCGAGATCATCGCCCTATTACCAAAAAATGGGCGTCTTGTTGTCCGTGCAAGAGCAAAATCACATCAAGATTTGGATGAAAAGGAATACAGTATTGCACAGTGGGTGTTCGAATTAGGGCAAAAAGCAGGATGGGGAACTGATACACTCTCCTTTTCCAATGCGCTGTTTATTCCATTACTCGGTGCGCGAGGTACCATGGGCGTTTTAAGAGTACAACCTTCTAAAAAGAACGATTTCACTACGCCCGAGAAAATACAGCTTTTAGAATCTTGTGCCAATCAAATTGCGTTGGCTTTGGAAGTAGACAGTTTGCAAGACGAACCAAATAAACCAACTAATCCCTCCACGTGAGATCACAATATTACAATTTCCAAAATTTCTACAATTTTTGTGATACACAGATTACTCTGGAAAATCATTCTAAATTACAATAGGATAATAAATATTTAGGTAAAAAGGATTTACCCATGATGATCGCAACCTTATTGGCACCCAACAATGAAACCCGGGTAGCCATTACTCCTGGCTCAGCAAAACACTTTATCAAATTAGGCTTCGATGTCGCTATAGAAAAGAACGCAGGACTTGCTGCAAGCTTCAAAGATCAGGATTACGAACAGGTTGGCGTCCAAATTCGTGATAAAAAAAACATACTCGAGACCGCCAATATTCTTCTTTGCATTAATGAACCCGCTCCCCAAGACCTGGAAGGCTTGTCTCAAGGTGCCTTGGTAATTGGTCATATCGATAATGACCCACAAAGCAAATTAATTAGCTGGTGCAAGGAAAAACAAGTAACCCTTATTTCAATGAACCTAATACCACGCATCAGTCGTGCGCAAAGTATGGATAGCCTATCTTCACAAGCAAATTTGGCAGGTTATAGAGCGGTTTTAGAAGCATGCTCAGAGTTTCATCGAGCCATTCCCATGATGATGACTGCTGCAGGGATGATTCAACCCGCAAAGGTACTCGTTCTGGGCGCTGGTGTTGCAGGTTTACAGGCAATAGCAACAGCGAAACGTCTAGGGGCAGTGGTTTATGCATTCGATGTACGGCGGGCAGCCAAAGAACAAGTAGAAAGTTTAGGTGCCGAATTTATTGAGGTAAGCCAAGATCAAGACAGTGAAACTAAAGGAGGTTATGCTTCGGAAGTCAGTGAAGAATATAAAAAACTTCAAGCAGAACTTATTGATCAATATGCCAAATTATCAGATATCGTCATTTCCACAGCTTTAATTCCTGGCCGAAAAGCTCCAATTTTAGTGGATAAAAAAACTGTAGAACAAATGAAACCTGGATCAGTTATTGTTGATCTCGCCACTTCACGAGGTGGGAATTGTGAAGTCAGCGCTCTTGATAAAACCATAAAATATGGTGAAGTTACCATTGTCGGACTAAGTAACCTTGCAGGACTGGTTCCAGCTACTGCGAGCGAACTTTATGCCAATAATCTAGTACATCTTATTAATCTCCTGGCGCCGACGCCTCCAGAAATCACATTAAACCCCAACGATGAAATCATTCAACAAGCAGTGCTTTGTCATCAAAATCAATATCTACCATTTCAGGCAATAAAGGAGACACAAAATGCATGAGATTAACACTCTAGGTGATCCATACATTACCATACTCACTATTTTCGTTTTGGCCTGCTTTGTTGGGTATTATGTTGTGTGGAAGGTCACCCCCGCCTTACATACCCCATTAATGTCCGTAACCAATGCAATATCCAGTATCATTGTTTTAGGGGCACTTATTGCTGCTGGAAGTCAGTTTATTGGCGACATCACCTGGATCGGTGGTTTAGCTATATTTATTGCCTCAATTAATATTTTTGGTGGATTTGTGGTAACCCAACGCATGTTGCGGATGTATAAAAAATAGGTAATAGCTCCTCAACGTGTCAGCTAGGAAGCTCTATCCAGAACGGAACTAAAACTGGAATTTTTGCAGTAAAACGCTGGATCTCAGGCTGCAATTTCTTAAGTTGGCTCAATAGAGGCACTACACAAAAATAAAATAGTTAGGGTCTGATTACATTTCGCTGGCTTGAGCCAAAATGTCCTGATTTTCGAGCACAAAAGCCCAGAAAATCAGCACATATTTGCCAAGATAGTACCAATATAAACAGGCCCTACGAAATTTAAGGATGATTTTTCATGACAACCCTGGTTCCTTTATTTTATCTCTTATCTGCCGTATGTTTTATACTGGCGCTAAAAGGCTTGGCAAGCCCTGCTTCTGCAAGACGAGGAAATCTGTTAGGAATTGCTGGTATGATCCTTGCAGTAGGTTCAACCTTGATGATGCCAACAACTTATCATCAGCCCTTACTCATTGGCTTAATGATTGCAGGAGGCATCATTGGAACTTATATTGCCGTCAAAATTAATATGACGGCAATCCCACAACTCGTCGCGGCATTTCACTCATTGGTAGGGATGGCCGCAGTTCTAGTTGCTTTTTGTGCTTTTCTCTCCCCTACTTCCTTTCATATTGGCGTCCCAGGCGCAATTGCCAAAGCCAGCCTTATCGAAATGAGTCTTGGCTTGATTATAGGAGCCATTACTTTTTCAGGTTCCGTGATCGCCTTTCTCAAATTGCAAGGCATTATGTCGGGCAAACCCATCAAACTCATAGGCCATAATGCAATTAATCTTATTATGGCCTTAGCCATCCTTGTTTTGTTGGTTTTGTTTTTTATTAACCAAACCCTCATGCTTTTTAGTATCATGGCCGGTTTTGCTTTTTTAATTGGCGTATTGCTCATTATTCCTATTGGTGGCGCAGACATGCCAGTAGTTATATCAATGCTTAACTCATATTCGGGGTGGGCTGCAGCAGGTATCGGATTTACGCTCAGCAACCATTTACTTGTTATTACAGGGGCCCTGGTAGGTTCGAGTGGGGCTATTCTGAGCTATATCATGTGTGTTGGAATGAATCGTTCCATTTTTAATGTAATTTTTGGCGGCATCCAATCATCGGCAGCTAATTCACAAATTAATGCAACAAATGAGTCACGTACTGTACGTCAAGGTAATGGTGAAGATGCTGCATTCCTCTTAAGTAATGCTAAAGATGTCATCATTGTTCCTGGATATGGAATGGCAGTCGCACATGCTCAACACGCAGTCAAGGAATTGGTTGATGCTCTAGAACACCGAAATATTAAAGTTCGCTTCGCAATTCATCCTGTCGCCGGTCGCATGCCTGGCCACATGAATGTGTTACTTGCAGAAGCCAATATCCCCTATGATAGAGTTTTTGAACAAAGTGAAATTAACCGTGATTTTGCAAGCTGTGACGTAGCTTATGTTATTGGGGCAAATGATATAACCAACCCTGCAGCAAAAACAGATCCTGGTTCACCAATTTATGGTATGCCCGTTTTAGAAGTAGAAAAAGCCAAAAACGTATTGTTTGTTAAACGAAGTTTAGCACCGGGTTATGCTGGCGTGGAAAATGATCTGTTTTACCATGATAATACGTACATGCTATTTGGCGATGCAAAAGCAATGACTGAATCTATTGCTAAAGCTCTGGAAAGCTTATAAACCGAATATAAAATAATAACCAGGGAAGCATGCGTTGACTTGGAAGTAAATTTATCAATCGGGTTGGTTTTTTTATCCATCCCGCTTGCTTTTAAGTAATGTTTGGGCTGAGCCCCTTCCCTATTCCTAGCTTTGATTTTCGTATCACCGAGAATAATATTAAAAAATTACCTCATCCTCATTCTTTTTTAAATTTATAGAGCAAATTATCAATAACTACACGCCCAAAATATTAATGTCACCAAAGCAGCTGAATATAAAATTTCTCTAAAAAATATAGAGCGATCATTTATTTCATTAATTCAGTATGTTTTATTATTAATTCAAACACGATGAAATGAGTTTTTCTATTAATAGACATTTTATCAAGCTTTGAAAATTGTGAATTTGAGATGGCTCTTTAATAACCCAAACGTGGTGGAATAAAACCTAGCCTCAAAAATGTTTGTCCTTCATTAAGAAAAACATCAATGATATTAATTTGCCATACCAATAAAATAAATGTATCTTAACTCGGTTATTATCATTGTGGAGTTATATAATGTTACGAAAATTTGGACTTGGCTTACTGTGTATTGCCGCATCTATAAGTACAAGCGCGTATTCTACGGAAAGTCATTTGCTCCAACGAGGAGTTACGATTGAATATGAATTACCTAGCAATGATCCGCAAATATTTCTTAATTACCTTTTCTGGCCAGTAGAAGCCAATTGTAAAATCACTACTGAAGATGAAGGAGATGAACTTTTAGTTGTGGCATTAGCTAAAAAAGGAAAAGTTAATGACATCAGTTTGTCAGCAGGAGAATCTTTACGAATCACTGTTCATCCAGGTGAAAATCTGAAGTTAAGTGCTGAATCTGGAGCAAAAGTTGAAATTACCAATTTCGGTGCGCACACTGTAAAAGCAACCTGCTCTGCTTAATACACCTTCCATTTTAGAAAGAGCATTTTATATTTATATATGTTGCCTCGGTGCAGCGAAGCGAAATCCGAAAATTTTGATCGCTGCAAACCTTGTTTTTTCTTCGTTGCAACCAGGCTAAAAATAATGTTTCCTATTCTCTAATGTTCCCGCGTTGCATGGAATTTAATTTTGGGATACCGCTCTTCAGCCATAGTCAAATTGACACGCGTTGGAGCAAGATACATCAAAGCATCACTTCCATCCAAAGCTAAATAGTCATGGGCTTTTGTTCGAAATTCACTCATGGCCTTATCATCATCAGAATAAACCCAACGAGCACAAGAAACATTTACTGCTTCATAAATACAATCTACTTTATATTCATGTTTCAAACGATGGGCTACGACATCAAACTGTAACACACCAACCGCACCCAGGATTAATTGGTTGCTATTTAATGGTCTAAATACCTGTGTCGCTCCTTCTTCAGATAATTCAATTAACCCTTTTAATAAAGCCTTACTCTTTAATGGATCCTTTAAGCGTACCAATCGAAACAACTCAGGAGCAAAATTGGGAATCCCCGTAAATTTTAATTGCTCACCTTGCGTAAAAGTGTCCCCTATTCGAATCGTTCCATGATTATGTAAACCGATAATATCACCAGGTAAAGCAATTTCTGTGTGTGAACGATCACCAGCCATAAAGGTTAACGCATTAGAAATTTGCACTTCTTTGCCAATACGCAGGTGGTTGATTTTCATTCCTTTTCTATAGGCTCCTGAACAGATACGCAAAAACGCAATCCGGTCTCTATGCTTCGGATCCATATTAGCCTGGATTTTAAACACAAACCCAGTAAAATTGTCCTCATCTGCTGATACAGTTCTCTCTTGAGCTGTGCGAGGTTGTGGACCTGGGGCAAAACGAACATAATCATCCAGTAACTCTTTGATTCCAAAATTATTAATTGCAGAACCAAAATAAACCGGTGTCATTTTTCCCGCTAAATAATCCTGCAAATTAAATTCATGGGAAGCCCCCTTAACTAATTCAATTTCATCGCGTAATTCCTGAGCACTATCACCTAATAGTTCATCCAGTTGCGGATTATCCAGTCCTTTAATTTGCATCGCATCTTGCTTTTGCGCATTCTTACCAGGCTGATATAAATAAACTGTGTCTTCATAGCGATGGTAAATGCCTTTAAAGCGCTTTCCCATGCCTACAGGCCAGGTAACCGGAGCACATTGAATCCCTAAAACGGATTCAACCTCATCAAGTAAATCAATGGGATCGCGGCCTTCACGATCCAGCTTATTAATAAAAGTCATAATCGGCGTATCACGCAGACGACATACTTCCATCAATTTAACGGTTCGATCTTCTACTCCTTTGGCAACGTCAATAACCATTAACGCTGAATCCACAGCTGTCAAGGTACGATAGGTGTCTTCAGAAAAATCCTCATGCCCTGGGGTATCTAACAAATTCATCACATGCTGATTATGAACAAACTGCATCACCGAGGTAGTAATAGAAATACCGCGTTCTTTTTCCATTTCCATCCAATCTGAAGTCGCATGTCGATCGGCTTTACGTCCTTTAACAGTTCCTGCCAACTGAATTGCACCTCCGAATAAAAGTAATTTCTCGGTTACGGTTGTTTTACCTGCATCAGGGTGAGAAATAATCGCGAAGGTTCGTCTTGTATTAAAATCCTGATAAAAATCGGACATGAAGCTCTCTAAATTAATATAAAGTTAACGTATGTAGTGAATTTTAAGACATTCCCGAACAAATACAAGACGAAGCCATTGTTTATCAGGCAAACAATGGCTCAAAAGCTGATTAAAATAGTCTTTATCCCTTAAAAACGTTATGATTTAAAAATAAATTTATAAATAATCCGCAAACCTGCACTAAATACCGATCGTATAGGAGAAATGGCTCACCATGAAACGTTGCACCTGGGTTGGAATTGATAAACCTCATTATGAACAGTACCATGATACGGAATGGGGTGTTCCTGTACATGATGATCATAAGCACTTCGAAATGCTCTTGCTTGAAGGTGCTCAAGCTGGATTGAGCTGGGAGACAATACTCAAACGTCGTGAAGGCTACCGCAAAGCATTCAAACAATTTGATCCAGATGCTGTTGCAAAGATGGCTGATGAGGAATTAAATGCCCTGCTGACTGATTCAGGAATTATTCGTAATCGTCTTAAAGTGTTCTCAGCTCGCAAAAATGCCTTAGTATTTCTAAAGATTGCACAAGAATTTGGATCCTTTGACCAATATGTCTGGAGATTTGTGAATGGAACTCCTAAAATAAATTATCCTAAAACGCTTCAAGAAGTTCCTGCGAGTACAACAGAATCGGATGCCTTATCTAAAGATTTGAAAAAAAGAGGAATGAGTTTTGTCGGCTCAACAATCATGTATGCTTATATGCAAGCAGTTGGTATGGTAGATGATCATTTAGTGGATTGTTTTTGTAAAAATAGAACATGAAATGCTTAGCCTGGATTCTGCTGGGTACACACGGGATTTCAGAAATACCTCACATCTGTTATGCGGCACTTAGGCTAAGCATCTATGCATTAGAAACTGTTATCCTGAACAATTAGGCAGTTTCTTGCTTCTTAAGTTCTGTGTAAAAATCGTTTGCCTTTTGTTCAATATAATTTTTACAGCCTGTGGGATCAACAAAGGGATTGTTTTGACCTTTTTGTAATAGTACATATTTATTCTTCAGATCAAACATTCCGGCATGCGATCCTAGAAAAATATCGCAACGCATTGACTCAAGTACCTTTATGGAGTGCTTATAATCTTCGGCAATTTTTGGATAAGTTATATTATCAACCAATTTATACCCAGGATTTACGCCAATACTTCCTATAATTACGGCCTGATATTGCTTGCCGTGATCTTTTAGTTTCATTGTCCAGGTGGTACAGCCTCTAGTGTGTCCAGGAGTCAAATGAGCAGTTAATACGGTCCCTCCTAATTCCACCCGTTCTCCGTCGTGAAGAACCTTATCCACAGTACTCTGAGTAAAATAAGTACTGGAATCATTAGCATAATGAAAATCAGATTTACCGCCAGACAGGATCACCGAAACATCCTCGTCCATAACCATATATTTTGCTTTTGTTTGTTGCTTAATTAATTCGCTACCGGCCGCATGATCAAAATGAGCATGGCTAATCAGCAAAATTTTAGTATCACTGAATTTAAAACCTAGTTTTTTTATACTTGCTTTAATCATGGGAACATTAGCCTCAAGATCACTATTGATCAAAATGTTCCCTCTCGGTGTGACAATCAGGTAGCTTGCGAGATCATCAGTGCCTACATAGTACAAGTTTCCAGCAATACGGAATGGGGGAAAAGGATTTGGCATTGGATATGCGAAGCTTGAATGGTTCAATACCATCATCAATGCGGTTAAACTTAATACTTTTTTCATGATAATAAAACCTAATGAGAATCCAGCAAAACACTGGCAAGATAATACTTGATTATGAGGAAACAAGATACAAATTGTTTAATTTTTTCAAAGAAAATTAAGCTGCTTTCAACTAATTAAGAATTGCCGACTAAAAAAACAGACATAAAAAGCGTTTTGCAGAGGCTCAACACCCCAAAATCTGATTGCCAACTGAATAGCTTTCTTTATAAAAAAACCTCTGTTGACAAGTAATTTTTGATTGGTTTAGACTTTTGCGGAAGTAATTTTTCCAAACCATTACTCTAAAATTTTATAATCATATCAGAAACTTAATTCATTATTAAAAGGACTTAAATGAAAAAAATTATATGCTTCGTGGCGTTTTTTGCTTCATATTCTTCTTTTGTCTATGCAAATTATTTAGCAACTCTCAATAATTCAGCAATTGTGATTAATTCTTGCCGGTACACTAAAACCAATCATCCGTTGGACGTTTCGATACTCAACAAAGGGTATTTTGTACTAAAACGCGGAAAAGGAAATGATCTGTATTATACCCGATATGGTTCCTTTTCTTTTGATTCAGAAGCTTATTTGATGACTCAAACTGGAGCATATCTTCAAGGCATTGATCCAGAGAGCCCTTTCGGTTCTTTAAGTAAAATTCAAATCCCAATAGAGGACTCGCGTGTTCAAGCAACTGATATGATCCAGGTACAATTAAACTTTGATGCATCAAGTTCAATAAACCAAGACCATCATATCACAGCGTCTGCTTATGACTCTATTGGCAACTCTCATGAGTTAAAAGCACATCTTAGAAAGATAGATTTTAATTCATGGGAAACAGACGTCACGATAGATATGATGAATATCGCAACTGGCAAATTAATTTTTAATCCCGAGGGTAAACTGATTGAGCAAGCGGGCCTAAAGGATATGGAATGGATTACGGAACAAGGAACGCAAAAAATTACCCTTGATTTTGAAGGCTCTACACAATATGCAACTCCTTTTCAAGTAAACTCATTATACGGAAATGGATATCCTCCAGGCTATATTAGCAGTATCTATATTAGCCCTGATGGTGAGCTTTATGTATTTTACTCAAGCGGCTTCCAGAAAAAATTACCTCTAAATATCGCTATCGCACTATTTGATAATCCTAAAAAACTGGATGAAATTATAGATAATTTATTTGTTGCAACTAAGTACTCTGGTCCTGGTGATATTCAACCGGCCTATGGGTATGGCGCATTTTTAAATGGGTATCTCGAAGAAGAAAGTTGTTTGTTCAAAAGTTAAAGAACGTGTTGAATACAACATTTTTCTAACTTAAAAGCAGCTTAAGCCTACAACAAAACATTTGCATGCAGAAGTGCTTTTATTCAATACACTTCTGCACATGTATTCATTAACGACTTTCATGCAATTTCGATGCGTGAAAATTTAAATGATCCTCGATGAAACTTGCGATAAAATAATAACTATGATCATAGCCTTCATGCATGCGCAAATTAAGCGCAACCTGAGACTTCAAACATGCAGCCTGAAATAATTCAGGTTTGAGTTGCTCTTTCAAATAAGGATCCTCAACGCCCTGATCGATCAAAATGCATTGATGAGGCCATCCCCTCTCAGCCATGAGTTCGCAAGCATCATATTCTCTCCATTGTTTCTTGTCTGTCCCCAAATAACCAGTAAACGCCTTTTGTCCCCATTGACATTGAGATGGGGCACAAATGGGAGCAAGCGCGGAAACAGAGCGATATTGCTTGGGAAATTTCAATGCCAAAGTAAGGGCTCCATGCCCTCCCATTGAATGACCAAAGATACCGCAAGCATGATGATTCAGTGGCACATGTTGCAGAAGCAAGTCTGGCAATTCCTCCTGAACATAAGTGGCCATATTATAATACTTGGACCAGGGTGCTTGCGTGGCATCCAGGTAGAATCCAGCGCCAATACCAAAATCATAACTATCCCTATCTCCTGGCAAATTAATTCCTCGAGGGCTTGTATCGGGAACAACAAGTGCGATACCTAAATGAGCAGCGAGGCGTTGTGCCCCAGCTTTAGTAATAAAATTTTGCTCCGTACAGGTTAATCCTGAAAGCCAATATAGGACAGGAACGCTTTGCTTTTGCGCATGAGGAGGCAAGAAAAGGCCAAAACGCATAGTACACTGAGTTACCTTGGATTGATGGGAGTAAACTCGTTGAATACCATCAAAACAATAATGTTCCTCAATAAGTTCAAGAGCCATTTAGTTTATCCCTCATAAGTGAGCACTGTACGAATTGACTGTCCTTGCTTCATTAGGTTAAAACCATGATTAATTTGTTCAAAAGGAAGAACATGAGTAATTAAATCATCGATATTGATTTTCCCATCCATATACCAATCAACAATTTTAGGTACATCAGTACGCCCGCGTGCTCCGCCAAATGCCGACCCCTTCCACACTCGACCGGTAACTAATTGGAATGGTCTGGTGGATATCTCCTTTCCTGAACCTGCAACGCCAACTATGGTACAAACACCCCAACCTTTATGACAACACTCCAATGCCTGGCGCATTAATTTGACGTCCCCCACACATTCAAAACTGTAATCAGCTCCTCCTTTGGTCAGTTCAACAAGATATGCTACCAAGTCACCATCCACTTCCATAGGATTTACAAAATCAGTCATTCCCATTTTTTCAGCCAAAACCTGTCGATTTGGATTAATATCGACACCAACAATCTGATTCGCTCCAACCATACGCGCAGCCTGTATGACATTAAGCCCAATACCACCCAAGCCAAAAACAACAACTCGAGAACCTGGAGTAACTTTTGCAGTATAAATTACGGCCCCTATGCCCGTAGTAACGCCACAACCGATGTAACATACCTTTTCAAAAGGGGCATCCTCACGAATTTTCGCAACAGCAATTTCAGGTAAAACAATGTAATTAGCAAAAGTTGATGTCCCCATATAATGGAATATTTTTTTTCCATTAAGGCTGAAACGGCTTGTTCCATCAGGCATCACACCCTGACCTTGCGTTGTTCGAATTGCCTGACAAAGATTGGTTTTTTGGGAAAGACAATAGTCACACTGACGACATTCGGGTGTATACAAGGGAATTACATGATCACCGGGTTTGAGAGAGGTTACTTCTGGGCCAACATCGACAATAATACCAGCACCTTCATGCCCTAAAATAGCCGGGAACATACCTTCAGGATCATCGCCTGATAAAGTAAATGCATCTGTATGACAAACCCCTGTGGCCTTAATTTCAACAAGGACTTCTCCCTTTTTGGGGCCTTCCAAATCCACTGTATCAATCACCAATGGCTTCCCAGCCTCATATGCTATCGCTGCCTTGACTTGCATCAAATCTCCCTTTATAAAAAAACTCGCCTTCAATAATCGTTATCACTGGATATTATTGAAAAAATACTACCTTAAATGAGATAATTTAAATGTAGATGACTACTTTAGCAATGAAAACTATACTTTATATTCATTTATTTCTTCCTAGTATTATTTTATACTTATAGATTAAACAAAAACTAAAAAGATTAAATAAAATCCAATTCATAGGTAACAGAGCATGATCATTCATAGTGAATTTAAGCCGCTTTGGTGGCTTACCAATAACCATGGACAGACTCTGTATCGAACTTTAACTCATCAAAGTAATACCTCGGTTGACTCTTATGAACGCCTGGAATTACCTGATGGAGATTTTATTGATTTAGCTTGGAAAACTAATGGATTAGACAACAATGCTCCTTTGATTATTCTACTTCACGGATTAGGTGGTAATATCAAATCGGCTTATGTTTCGACTTTATTCAATGCATTCAATAAATCAGGCTATCGAGCAGTTTTAATGAATTTCCGTGGCGCAAGTGGTGAGCCCAATCGTCTACCACGCGCCTACTACGGAGGCGATACCGCAGATTTGGATTATTTTCTAAATGTACTGGATGTTAGAGAACCCTCAACCAAAAAGGCTGTAGTTGGTATTTCATTAGGCGGCAATATACTCCTCAAATGGTTGGGAGAAATCTGCTCGCAATCTCTAATTGACGCAGCTGTTGCAGTTTCGGTACCCTTTCAATTGGAGACTGTGGTTCAAAAGATAAATAAAGGATTTTCCCGTGTGTATCAAGCCAGTTTGTTAGAAAGATTACGTACTGTATTTTTACAAAAGTTGGATGTTATCAATTGTCAGTTACCGCTTTCCAAACAAAAATTGTATTCAATAAAAAACCTTTATGAATTTGACGAGCAAATAACAGCTCCATTACATGGATTTGTTAATGCAAAAGAGTATTATCAAAAATCCAATGCGAGACAGTACTTATCTCAAATCGCCACGCCTACTTTAATTATTCATGCATTAGATGATCCTTTTATGACACCTGATGTCGTTCCAACAGTTGATGAGTTATCTCCAGATATCCTTTTAGAATTGAGTCAGCATGGGGGCCATGTAGGATTTATTGGTGAGAAAAAACAATTGTGGTTGGAGCAACGTATCCCTAATTTCTTAATGGATTATTTGTTAACTCCTTCTAATGTAGCTCAGTTCGCACAAATTAATTCATAACCTCTCCATAACGATTTGTTTGTTATGAATAAATTTTTGGTTCATGAGGATTATTCACATACCGCACTATCCAAAACAACATTAAACTCTGAGTGTGCCTGGATTACTTAAAAAGAGAGACCACTGTTTTTTTAAACGAATTAAGCACCGCTAACTTCCCTATATCTACTATTTGCCGCATCACTTTACCACTCCATTGTTTTCGCTCAGCTCTCCAACCTATAAAAAAAGCAGAAATGAGCAGCAAAAGGGTTGTCAGGTGATAGCGATTGATTGCACTCTCTGTAAAATACTTTTGATGTTCAATCACCTGGCTTTTTTGGGAGTGCAGCGTCTTACTCATTAATTCAATTTGCGCTATTATCTGCTTTCTCGAGTTTTTCATGTTCAGCACTCTTTTGCGAAAAATATTCTCTTGTTTTTGGAAAGCTCATACTATTTAAGTTCAAGGATAGATACTTAAGTAATCCTAGTAATAGGCCTCCATTTAGCAAAAAAACAAGAGAAATAGAGATCAGAAGACGATGAGAAGTCAAAAGAACCCAATGTCCTGAAACCAGGAATATAAGATAACCGATTAAGCACATCGCCGTTAACCAGACCGTAATTAACACAACAAACAACATGCATATATTTAACAATAAAGGAAAGATACTAAGCCCTGCTAGTCTTGCTTCAAGACGAATTAAAGAGCAAACTGTTTTAACAACAGATATTTTTGCAGCAATAAGAGCTTCTAACTGTTTTAAGGCTTCCATTATTTTTTCAGTAATCGAGATAACAAAAAGCCTATCCCTCCAGCAATTAAAACAGAAGTTAATGGATTTTCCTGTACCTTTTTCACTAAATGATCGGAATACTCCTTGACGCTTTCCTCTACTTCACTCACCTTGTGAACCCCTTCCTCGTACAATTGATTCGCCTTTCTTTTCCCTTCGTTTAATAATTGGCTTGCAGCTGCCTCAAGATGATCTT
Organism: Fluoribacter gormanii; assembly: GCF_900156395.1. Taxonomy (GTDB): domain Bacteria; phylum Pseudomonadota; class Gammaproteobacteria; order Legionellales; family Legionellaceae; genus Legionella; species Legionella gormanii. Next base: position 31,974 of record NZ_FTNL01000024.1, read on the forward strand.
TAGGAGTATATGTTCTATCTTCACCGGAACTTTTCATGTTAATACCCTCCTTAGTAACAACGCTATATAAAAAATGTAACGAAAATAATATATTAAATATAGTTATTAAATTAAATAAATCAATAAATTAACTTTTATTTATTATGGCTCATTTTCCAAAATTTTTAAAAAGTTATTTTTTTATCAGTAAGTTAATAATTGTTCATCGAGCTACCATATTGACCTCAATCAAAAATAATGTACAATAAGTTTTCATTAATAATACTGATAAATAATAAAATGATACCATTGGCCCTTCTCAAAGATTTAGAGCAGTTAGAAGAAACTGCAAAGGTTTATCTCTATGGTAAAACTCATTATCTGACCGAACCAAAATCCTTTAACTTTTCGTTACTTAAAAGAGTCCAAATTTCAATTGAAGGATTGCCTTTAAATCAAAAAAAAATTGAGTTAATGGAACGTTATCAAAAAGTCTTTACACAAATCTCTAGTTTTCATCCTAAAATAATTTACTTGTCCGATTTTAATAATGAAATCAACACATATAAACCCTTGTATAAGCAACTAGCGTCGCTAGAACAACAAGCTATGACATTTTATAACAGTTATTTTAACGTCAATAAGCCCACTTTTGATTGGGACGGTTTATGCGACATCCGCAGTCAAATTTCCAATTTGAAAAATAGCTCAGATAAAATACAACTCATGCAGCTATTTGAGCATGGAGTATTAACAACTATTTCACAAGTAAGGCCTAAAACTTATTCTGAATTAACGTTTGAATCTGAATTAGAAGACTCATCCCAAGTAATCTCCTCAGATCGTACGAAATCTCGTTAGTAATTTTATAGAACTCATACGAGTTCTATATTTGCTCATCAAGATTGAATAAGCTCATCAAGAATCACATTCAGCCACAATAAGTAAATTATCTGCTTGAGGATCACGATTAATAAACTATATTTTATTTAAGTTATGATTTATTGAAAACATATGAATAAGGAGATAAGTATGTTGAATCTTGATACTGAAACAATTGGTGACCTTCTTTATAAGACACGGCAATTTCAGGCCAAGGAAGACGTCAGTTTTCCTGAGGTCACCGAAGAAATGGATTCACTCTATGTGTTAGCTGATTATCAAGATGATCCAGTTTATCAAGAAATAACAGAATTTATCGATAATTTACGACCCGATCAACAGGCAACCTTAGTTGCATTAATGTATTTAGGTCGTGGAGATTACACTGAGGATGAGTGGGAAGATGCCTTAAATTTCGCTCAGGATGAATTGACCGATCATACCGGGGAATATCTACTCTCCAGACCTATGGTCGCTGATGATATCGAGCGCGGATTGAACATACTGGGCATTTCGTATCAGGAATAGTACCCCAAGGGGTTGGTAATGCGATTTATTCATATCGGTACCTCAGGATGGGTATATAAAGGTTGGAAAGAGGTTTTCTACCCTAAGTCTCTTGCAGAAAAAGATGAGTTAGCATATTACACCAGTATCTTTAATACAGTAGAGCTTAATAGCAGTTTTTATCGCATACCAACCCCGAAATCGATTACAAAATGGAAAGAATCGACTCCGGATCAATTTATTTTTTCGTGTAAAGCCAGTCGTTATTTAACGCATATAAAAATGCTTAAAGAAGTTCAGGACAGTACTCATTATTTGTTGCAAGTACTTGAAGGATTAGAAGAAAAGCTAGGACCCATTTTATTTCAACTCCCACCGTATTGGCCTCTTAATCTGGAACGTCTAGAGAAGTTTATTAAAACGCTACCTGAATCATTTCATTACACATTTGAGTTTAGAAATAAAAGTTGGTTATGTCATGAAGTCTATGATTTACTCGCTAAAAACAATATTGCGCTTTGTTTTTATGATTACAAGGGATATCAGTGTCCAGAAATTATAACCAGTGATTTTATCTACCTACGACTACATGGACCACATCTCCAGCCGTATTGTGGTCATTATGAAGAAAAATCGCTTTTAAATTATGCCCATAAGTTTTCCAACTGGAGCAAAGAAGTTAAAAAAATTTTTTGCTATTTAGATAACGATCAAAAAGTGGTCGCTCCCCATGATGCGCAAGTATTAGAACGTTTGGTACGATTGACATGTAACAATCCTGAGCAATAATCATAATTTCAATGAGTGCACTCAAAGAATCGTGTTCAAGCGCAAAGATTGTTTTATGCTCCAATAATCTTCCCAGGGATCGCCCTTTAATTTTTCTAATCGCTGAGGTAATGTTTTAATTGTAAATTCGCTATCTCGTTTATCTTTACCCAGCTCATCCCAATGAATGGGTACAGCAACCGGTGCATGGGGTCGCGCTCTTGTAGAATAAGGGCTGATTGCCGTAGCTCCTCGTTGATTTCGCAAAAAATCAACAAATATTCTACCGCCACGCTTCGCCTTACTCATAGTACTCGTATATTGATTTGGATTAATTCGTTCCATAAACTCCGCAAAAACATGTGTAAAATTTTTTACCTCATCCCAATCATATTCGGGCTCAATAGGCACGACCACATGCAATCCTTTGCCCCCAGTTGTTTTTACAAAAGCAGTTAGTTTAAATTCATTCAAGTGCGTTTTAATTTCAAAAGCTGCTTTAACGATTGTTTCCCAATTTATTGATGGGCCTGGATCTAAGTCAAATACAATAAAATCCGGTTTTTCTATATGGCTAATTAAACTACCCCAAGGATGAATTTCCAAAACATTCATTTGTACTAAACTTAAAAGCCCCTCTATTGTATTTAAATAAACATAAGGTTCTTTCTTATTTTTAGTTTCAATAGGCATCGACTTTAAAACTTTTGGCGTTGAATCAATATAATGACGTTGAAAAAAACAATCATGCCAGTTTTCAGGACAACGAAGTAATGATAAAGGTCTATCCTTGATAAATGGCATTATGTATTCACAAACAGATTCGTAATAATTCAATAAGTCCTTTTTGGTAATACCATCTTCAGGATAAACAACTTTGTCAGGATGTGTCATTTTAATTTTAAAGGAATGAGTGTTGGCTTTTTCCATATTGACCTGCTCCATTTTTTTGCTTTTCTTTTCCAATAAAGCTTTATGTTCACGAAAAACCTCTTCAGGTTTTTTATCCAACCGCAGTCCTTTGAAGCTTGGGTGTCGCAAATGCCCCCCTTCTGTCCAATGAGTAAACTCGATCTCTGCCACCAATTTAGGTTGCACCCAAATCACTCCTTGAGCTCCTGGAATATTCTCATTAAAAGGCTTTTGTTTCACAGTAATTTTTTGTAATAAAGAAAAAATTTGCTTAAGCGATGACTCAGTAAAACCAGTTCCCACATTTCCTGTATAACTCAACTCTCCCTGCTCATTATAAACTCCGAGGTACAAGGCACGGAAATATTTACGAGAGCCTGTAGGTATGGAATATCCTCCAATAATAAATTCTTGTCGTAACAAACATTTGGCCTTAAGCCATCTTTTACTACGTCCTGATATATAAGGACTATCTATTTGTTTGGAGATTATCCCTTCAAGTCCAAGTTCGCAAGCGCGATGAAAAAGGAAACTCCCTTCACCGATAATATGCTCACTAAAACGAAGCGTCTTATCTTGCCCTTCCAACACATTTTTTAAAATAGCTTTGCGCTTTAATAAAGATAAGGTTCTTAAATCAAATTGATCGTAATACAAAATATCGAATAGATAATAAACAAAAGGAGCATTAGGGTTTACTTTAATTGTATTTTGTAATAATTGAAAATCTGATTTCCCCTGTTCATTGAGTAAAACAACTTCTCCATCTAATATAGCGTGCGGCAAAGTCAGTTGTTTAAGTGCGTCTACTACGGATAATAGCTCATTAGTCCAATCTTTGTTATTTCGTGATTTTAAACGGATCTGTCCATTATGAATCAACGCCATGATTCGATATCCATCAAATTTTATTTCATGAAGCCAATCTGAACTGTCGGGGGCATTATCTATCAATGTAGCCAACTGGGGAGCAACAAAACCGGGAAAAGCGCTGGCGCTTAAATTCTCGGAAAATTCTGGCCTACGCTTATTGTGCTGTTTTATTTTAGGACTTTTTTTTTATGCAACGCACCAGTTTCACTGTAGTGCACCCCTATTTGATCAATCGAAAGATTGGTCAGCACACTGTTTGGTTCCTCTTCGGTGATGTCATACTCTTCCAATTTACGGGCAAACTTGTCTTTAAATTTAATTAAAAACCAGTGCTCTTCATCCTTAAAACGCACTAAATCCCAGCGTCCCTTTAACTTTTTAGCCTCTAACTCAAAGCGTAAGTGTCCAGACTTATAAGCGTGCTCAGGATCTGCATCGAGAGATTTCCAAGTGCCTTTATCCCATAACATCACACTACCTGCCCCATATTGGCCCTTAGGTATTATTCCTTCAAAATAACCATAATCAACAGGATGGTCTTCTACATGCATTGCAAGACGTTTTACTGAAGGGTCAACACAAGGCCCTTTGGGAACTGCCCAACTGAGCAAAACCCCATTTAGTTCAAGGCGAAAATCATAGTGGAGATGGCTGGCCGCATGTTTTTGAATCACAAACAAAAGATCGTTTTCAGAAGAAACATTGCCTCTGGGCTCGGGAGTTTTATTAAAGTTTCTTTTTTTACGATAAGACTCAATACTCATGCAACTCTCCTTTTGGCATGATTACTTTAATTTTAAGAAAAATATTAAGAATTTCCACTCGCTTTGCTTGTTCACATAGAAAAGAGCTATACCCTTAGAACTGTTTACAAATAGTCTACTCTTTAATAAGAAATGTTATTTAAGGATTAAGAGAATGCCTAAATCAATTTGGAAAGGCGAGATTTCCTTTGGCCTTGTTTCGATACCTGTTTCTTTATATTCGATTGAAGAACATGATGAACTTAAATTTCATTTGCTTGATAAGAAGACGAAGTCCAGGGTGCATTATCAGCGAATTAGCGAAAAATCTGGCAAGGAAGTGCCTTGGGATCAGGTGGTGAAAGGATTTGAATTTGAAAAAGACCGCTATATCATTGTCGATGAAAAGAAGTTTGAAAAAGCCAGCCCTGATTTATTTAAAGCGATTAATATCGAAGAGTTTGTTGATTTTCAGGAAATTGATAGCCTATATTTGATGAAGCCTTATTACCTCATTCCCGAAAGCAAAAACAAAAAAGCATATGTCTTATTGAGGGAATCTTTAAAAAAAACAAATAAAGCAGGCGTTGCTAAAGTTATTATTCGCACAAAAGAATCAATTTGTTTAATCCTTCCTCATCAATATGCTCTACTTTTGTATTTAATTCATTTTAAAGATGAACTACGTGACGAAAACGAAATGGAAGTTCCCAAACAGGATTTTAAAAATTATAAAATTTCTCAGTCAGAAATAAAAATGGCCGTAACGCTAATCGATGAAATGACTGCCAAATGGCAACCTGAAAAATATCATAATGAATATCGAGAGGCATTGCAGAAATGGCTTGATCAACAAATTGCGAAACAACCCGCAATCAAAGCAAATGAAGAGCCTGAAATTGCACAAGAAAATTCTGCAGATGTAGTTGATTTTATTTCTCTCTTAAAAGAAAGCATGAGAAAAAGAAAATCAACCGAAACAGTAACTAAGAAAAAAAATTCATAAATCAAGAAAAAATCAGTTTGTCTTATCGCAACTACATACTTGTCAAATTGAGTCACTTCGTGCAAAGATAATTATTGGAACACTATGGAAAATATTTGTTGCCAACCTCATTTGAAACTCATGCAGAGGGGATGTGAGAGAATACAAACAAGCCGATGTACCTGATGTCCTATGAGGATTCGAGCATCGTATCGACAAAGCTCTGCAGCAGCGTTTCGAAAGAGGTCTAATTTTTTAGTAGCAATCTCGGAGGGACCTAAGATGACGCGATTATTTAAGATTAATAAAATTATAAACACAAGACGAGTAAACCATGTATTTAAAGCTTCTCCATCTCAGGTTTTACCTTCAGCCTCAAAAAATACATTAACACCGCTGCATGCAACAAAAAGAAGTGAAGCGACGACTCCCTCTTTGGCCGAATCACTGAACCCTCTCTTTTTTACAAAATTAAAAGCAGAAGAACATAAGCAATTTACCTCGAGAAAAAGACTTCGTTTCGAATACAAAGACAATTACAGTGCCGCACTCAACTTACCTTATTCGAACCATCAGCTCGTAACAAAGCATCAGGATCTAAATGCACTTCTTGCCATGTCCAAGGAACTTATTATCGAACATGCAAATCGACGTGTTGACTTATTTTTTTACACGTTAATTGCTTATTATAAAACCGGAATCTTACCAACTTATGGCCGTACTTCATTGCAACATGGTAGAGGACGTACTACACGCAAGAATATAAATATTTCTGAGGCCTGTCACAGCAGCTTCACGCCCTCATTACTTGATAAAACCATTTATCAAAATAATAAAAATGGAGAAAAGCATAAAAGTTTACTGTCTGATACACACCTTATGGATAATCTGAATTCAACTGTCGAGTTACCCCCATTTGTTAATGATCTGGATGATCTATTAGAAAATACGTGTAGAGAACCATGCTTAACTATTCTTCGTGACGTTTCCCTTGGAACAATAAATCCAATTGAAGGATTGACTCAGTTTCTGAATATGATGAATAAGGTTTTAAACGATCTTAAAAAAGAGGCTGAAAATAAAAATCAATCGGCTTTATCACAGCATTCACTGATGAAGCATAAGCCGATTAACCCAAATCTGATTGAGCTTGTACTAACTGGAACACTATCAACCACCTATTGCTTGCAAACAAATACTGCTACAGATGCTTACATCCAACTCTTACTAAGAATGACGCCAGAAGAAAAAACAGCCTGCCAAGACGCGGGCAATAAAGAAAAAGTGTATATCAAGAAAGCGATGGAATTACAAAATGAAATTTTACAAACGAAACACAGCAAACATCCATCGCAGCAGTAAAGAAAAACATATTTCTTAATCTATATCAGTTCTTTTAGATATAGATTCAGTTAGCTAACACTCATTGATTGTACAGAGCAATCAGTCCAACAATTTAATTCGCTCAATATACTTTGTGATTTTATTTTTGAATAAATTAAAAATATTTGCTCAGTTAAGATTTTTTTAATGTTTATTGTGTAAAGTTCGCCTATTTCGTGAATGAGAGGTTAGTCACATGCAAGCGAAACTTGAAGACAATAACGTGTTTAAGGAAATATGTTCTACAGAAAATACTTATAATGCATCATTGAAATTTTTGCATTTATCATTGTTGATCCAATTACAATTTGATGAACACACTTTGCTAAGGAAGTTTTACACTCTTATCGAGCAATTAATTGACGTTTCTGATAAGTTAATTCTAAATGTAGAGAACGGTTTAGCAAATACAGACAATCCAGGGGCTCGTGAAGTCTTGAAATTGGATCGTTTAAGTCTATTGAGTCAGTTTTTTGAACTGTATAAATCATACAGTACGCTATTTGATGAATACGCCCTGGCATGTAAATCGAATCCAGAGCAGTTTAAACAGATTAATTTTTATATGACTCAAAATAGCGGTACTAGATTAGGTTTTGAAAGTCATTTAATTATGCCGATTCAACGGGGTCCTAGATATGAATTACTCATTAAAGAAATTCAAAAACATAATATAGGTGATGAATTTAATAGAAGTGAGTTTTCTTCATTAGAAGATCTGATCAATGATCGCTTAAGTGATTTCAGCAGTAAGAAAAAAACAGAGCCCAAGAGCGAATCGAGAGATTCTGAAAAGCATCCTTATCGCTTTGGTGATTACACACGTTATTATCTCTTTGGATATATAGATTCAACAGCACCCGATAAAGATAGTGACTTGTCTCATCTTGAAAAAGATAGCGAAATGATTGAAAAATCAGAAACTTTAAACGAAAAGCACATCGAAGAACACGCTACTTCTTCTGAGGCGCGGGGTTATAGATTTGGTGATTTAACCCGCAGATTGATATGGGGAACCAACAATCATTCCCAAGTAGAAAACACCACAGTTGCCCCTGGCCAAGTAGAATCAAATCAAGTTAATACAGAGCAAGAAAAAGATTATGGTTTTGAATTAACTTCATGAATAATTCAATGTGTTGGCAACATAAATTTACCCCGAATGGAGTTGGGGTTGGTCACTTTAAACTTCCAAATCAATAAATTTAATTTGATATGAGTTACCCTTTCCTTGATATGCATAAAGAACAGCTAATCTTGCTAATATGACAACAGGAATATATCAGAAAAATTGAAATGTTAAAAATACTAAGCAATAAAAAAATAATATCTGATGAAGAATTTGAACAACTCAAAACAAATTATTAACTAACCTTAAAGATAGTTTAAATGAAAAATTAAAATCAAATGAACACAAGGTTTAGTAAATACATTTATTTAGAATCCTAAAATCCCAATACACTAGTTAGAAACCTGTACCCTTCCAAACGTAGTTTTTACAATAATTAAATTGATTAGGCAACGTCCCTAAAGTTTTTTTATAGGATTTTCCAAACTGAATCTGAGCACGGAGTTTTCAGGTTACTTCGATTTGCCCCCTCTCCATCGCTAGGAATTTGAGTAGTATGATGATGCCCTTTTCGCGGGACGAGGGTTGGGGAGAGGGAATGTTACGGATGGTTATTGACGATGGGATGTGGTTTCGTTTAGAAAAGTTGCTTCCAAAGCCCAAAGGACGTCATGGTAAGGATGATCGCTTGTTTATGATGTTTGGGCTCATGAACATTGTGATTTTTTTTGGCTGATAAGGCTTATGATATTGATAGTTTTCGTCAGGCGTTAACCGAGGGCGGAATAAAGGCTGTTATTCCAAGCAAAAAGCCTCATTTATCACCTGGTAAGAAGTTAAATTCAGAATTGATTAATCTAATTCTTGATTTGCGTGTCAACCGTAATTTGGGCGCCAGGCGTATCCAAACTGAATTGATTAGATTGCACAACTATTCGCTTTCTTTGGCGAGCATTCATAAAGCACTAACTAGCAACCAAGCACAACCAATAAAAAAACTTAAGCGGAAAAAAAAATTTAAGCGTTATAGTCGTCCTATTCCTGGTGAACGTATCCAGATGGATACCTGCAAAATAGCACCAGGAATTTATCAATATACTGCTGTTGATGATTGTTCTCGTTGGCGTGTACTAGAGATTTACAAACGCCGCACAGCCACTAACACACTACATTTTTTAGACTTGGTTCCGGAGCAATTTCCTTTCCCTATACAGCGTATTCAGACGGACAGAGGATTAGAATTTTTTGCCGAAAAAGTTCAGCTAAAAATGATGGAACTAGGTATTAAATTTAGACCAAATAAGCAAGCTTCTCCTCATTTAAACCGCAAGGTAGAGCGATCACAAAAACAGATCTTGAAGAGTTATACGCTATTACAGACTTACCTGACTTCGAAACTCTCAGAGAAGAGCTAGCTCAATGGCAATTTTTTATAACTGGCAGCATCCTCATGGTTCACTAAAAGGAAAGCCACCCTCGGCTATCGTGGTTGAATTAAGCGAAATAACTCCCTTCAGTGAAGAAGTGAATAATAACTATAAAATAGACAATGAACGCATCCAAATAGCCAATTCTCATACAGATTTGATCATGAAAAAATTGAAAGGATCTCTATGAATCGCACAGTTTATTTCCTGTTATTCACACTCGCTTTACCAAGGATTCATATTAAATGGAGATGGGTTAAAGGTTGCTTGCTCCTCCTCATTTCTCGTCTTTGTAGGTTCTATATCCTTATTTTGCTTAATTTCCTCTTGTTTAGAGAGCCTATTAGAAGGCTTGGGTTCCATCGAAAGTGGATTTGGAGCAAGTCTTTGTTCTTTTTCTTTTGTGGCCTCATTCTTTTCTTGTGCTTGCGGAGTGGATATGGGCACTAAATTATTTGCTAGCCTTTGGATAAATGCATCGTATAAAGCTAATGTGGGCATGGTAATACGAAGAGAACATATGTTTCCTTCCTTATCCTGAATAATATGTATGCAATCAGCGGAAAGATGATTTTCTTCTTTAAACTCATTGAATTCTTTTATAATCGCTTCCATGAATTTTTTTAATTCTTCTCTTTGTTCCTCAGTTAATGCATTGGACTCACAAAGTAATTTAATGGTAAGGGTCATTGATTCGCGATCACTATCAACCAACAATAATCCTTTGGCGATCAACTCCGCGATTATTTCTGGGTCAAAACTAGAGTCTGAATCAAGCTCTTCTGAACCAAACTCACCTATCATTTCATCAGCAGTCTCAACTACTTTTCCTGGTTTAGTTAGAAATGCATCCTCACCAGAACTCGCTTTTTCCTCAGATGTCTTCTTATCAGAGGTGGCATTATCACCTCCACCACTGCCTGCGCCATGTCCAGAACAAAGGCGTTTAGGTGCGATTTCTTTAAAACAAGTCGGACAGCGTACTTTTGCACCTTCCTCGGCAGCCTCTTTTTTTTCTGCTTCCTTTCTGAATTGTTGTAAAGCTAATGCTATAGAAGAGGTTTTGGGGTTATCTGCCGTTATAGATTCAGGGACAGGCTGATGTTTTTCTTTGTCTTTTCTCATGAGAATACTCCAGTACAAGTTCATAATAATTTCATCCGAATAAAGATTTACTTATCTGTTATTATACCGAGTTAAAGAAACTCAATTGTATATAATTTGTATATTTATTGGGTTGCTCGTTTTTTGACTTAAAACATCGAGTACATTGTCCCAACTTTTTCCTGCTACATTAATTCCTTTCCCATCAGACGGATTGAGATGTAATTCAATGTAAGGGAAGCTATTATTTTCAATAATTCCAAATTGTTGCTTATGCCATGGAAGAGAAATGTCCTGACAAATAAAATCAAGACCTGTAAGCGGTATATTGAGTATTTTATGTACTTTTTCCAATAACAGTTTATTCTCAGGATGTATCAGGTCGATAACAGTACTGATTTTTGCACCACTACTCATAGTAACTTTTTTGGCAATAAAGATTTGTTGTCCCTTGTTTATTACCGTATTAAGAGCAACTCCCGGGGCTGACAAAATTTTCATCAAGTTGCTATTTGGAGTAATTTTATATGGATATTTACCATGACCTTCTTTCCACCTAACTTTATTTTTTTTATCAATTAACGCTTGAAGTGTAGTTAGACCATCGCCAACAATGTTCTCAGGTTGTCGCCTCACACAAGTGATTAATGAATCATTAATAATTAATGACCGATAAACATCCTCAGGTATGTGTTTTTCAACCAGCACGCGAAAATCAACTTGCTTTAGTATGTTTATCGCTTCTTTTAATTCATTTTGAGTTTGAATAGTACATGAAGTGTGAATACTTAGAGATTCAGATAATGGCTTAACCACAAGAGGAAATCCCAATGAAATGCCATAGTTGTAGGCTTTTTTGCTGGAAATAAAAACCCTCCCTAAGGGGCATGAAATTTGGTTATCTAATAACTTTTTCTTGAGGATCCATTTATTATCATATTTAGCATCCTCATCCAAGCGTGTATTTTTTTGAGAATAAGAGAGATTGGAGTCTGTATGAAATAATATTTTTTTCCTATTGTAGACCAACTTAAAATACAGAGTATGCAAGTTAGATTCCTTAAAATTATACAGCTCTAGCCCTCTTTTTTGTGCTTCATCCCAAAATGCAAGGACACTGTTATTGAATTGTTTCCTATCAATGGTCTGAGTCTTGGTATATAGTTTTAGTTTTTGAAAAATATTAATGACCAACTGATTTAATCGGTTATTGAATCGTAAAAAATCATGCTCTGATAGGAGAAAGAGTTTAGATAAAAGATAGATAAATGGATTGAATATAAAATAATGGAATAAATTAAAAAATTTTCTTCGAAAATGAGAACGTTTTTCGGGATAGCAATGCTCACAATGTTTATTGTCCATATACGCTGTGGGAACAGGTCTTAATGATTTGCAAATGTCACGTGAAGATTTGATTTCTTTATGTTCATCAAAATTTTTAACATAAGCGCTCATAATTTATCTCCACAGATTCGCCCATTAGCTATCATTATATCGAGTTAAAACAGATCAATTGTATATAAAATGTACGGATGCGCCGTGAGTTTGCTTACCTACTGATATCTATGTAACACTGAACTTAAAAATCAATTCAGACTAAATTTGTTTAGAGAGTTTTCTTATTTAAAGAGGCTTAGACAGAACGAATGAAAGATAAATCAATATTGCTTGTAGAAGATAACGTTAAGTTAGCAAACTACCTCAAAGAAAGCTTACAAGAAGCAGGTTATGATGTTTCTATTGAAAAACGTGGTGATAGAGCCGTCTATCGCATCATTCGTGAGCAACCTTGCCTAGTAATATTAGATATAATGCTTCCTGGCATGAATGGAGATCAAATATGCCATACCATTAGAGATGAGTATTTGGGGAAAATACTCATGCTAACAGCAATTAATGATATTGAAAGTGAAGTATCCTCTTTAAATCTAGGAGCAGATGACTACTTAACTAAACCTGTTGCAGACGAGGTTTTGAAAGCAAGAATAGAGGCATTGTTACGTCGACCCAATTTAGTTAATAATCAAAATCAATTTCACTTTGGCAATTTTTCTATCAATTTTAGTACTAAGAGTGTTCAGCTCTTTGATGAAGAAATTTCAATAAGTACCAGTGATTTTGAAATGCTTGCTTTGTTGGTTAAGAACCATGATAGGTTGCTGAGTCGAGATAGCATTATGTATGCTCTTTCTGGGCATGAATATGATGGGGTTGATAGAGGTATCGATTTAAAAATATCACGTTTAAGAAAGGCATTGAATGATAATAATAAAAAGCCCTATCGTATAAAAACAATTCATAAAAAAGGATATATATTTGTATCAGCGGCTTGGGAATAAATATAGATCTCAGCCACCAATCTTATGTAAGACTTATCAAAAATAGTGAAAAATTCTTTTGCCTCGACCTTGGGACTTTTCGTCCTGTTATGAAAGCTTCACCAAATATATCTCAAATCTATAATAATTTACCCTCGACAAAAGTATTATTTTAGATCGAATGTACAATATATATACATTTGAGCCGAGTGCTTTTGATAAAATCAACCTATTATTTTAAGTAATAGTCGAGATGAGCCATGAAAGACGCTGCAATAGAAATCTTAATATATAAACCAGATCCAGATCATCCACTGCCTGAAAATCAGAGAGGTGTGGTAATAAATCCTCACTTAAAACAACGGTTCAAGCAATTTGTTCCAATTGGCGTCTATTTAGAAGGCCCTGATTTGAAGTATTATTTTTTCGATCAGTGTGATAAATCCCCAAAAATCTATAGTAGTTTGGATGAACTCAAACGAGACTTACCGGAAGAACTAGACAATATATTTGAGAAAAACCCAAAATTATTTATTATGGGCCATGCTGGTGGTGGCGAATATGGTATGGGTAATTGCCATGGCCCAAGTGAGCAGTTATATGATGATAATTTTGATAATTTATTACATGGCTTTAAACGAGCATTGCCCGCACATCATGGTGAAGTTTTTGTGACTTTAGAAGGTTGTAATACAGACAATCAACTTAATGCTACAGCAAACTCACAGGAAAAAACATTTTTAGAAAGAGTATCAGTGAAACATCCAGAAATAACGTTTGGTGGAACTGGACCATGGAATGCGCAAGATGCACAGACCGGCTTCCGATCCCTTTCGCCGGCATCCCCTATCACATCGATGGCAGGAAATATTTGGAAGGCTGGAAACAGTGTTATTTTTCATCATGGTGAATATCAAGTTGCCGTTCGAAAATCTTTATTTGCCTCAACACAAACAGCTAAAGAATTAAAAGTTAACACCCTAGAATATGCCCGTGCAATTCTAGGCAAAGACGGAGCCCATGAACTGATAGCAAAAATCGCTTTAAATCGAGATATTCTAAGCATTCAAGATTTAAAGAAAATTGAAGGTTTTCCAGAATTGCGATTTGAAGGAGAAGATGTTGCAAAGTTTGTTGAACAGGAAAACCAAATATTAGGTAAAGAACAAGAAAATTATTTAAACCGTGTCCGTGATATCTTAGGTCGGGCGGACCCTATAGAACAACTGACAGACAGGAATGTATTAGAACTTCTCTTGGGTTTAAAAGAGCCTTCTGTATTTAAGGGTCATGAGGACTTACTAGAGTCAATTCTAGCTAATAAAGCTTTGTTAAACCTGGCAATGGTAAGTTGTGGAAAAGTCCTTATTGGTGGTCCAGGTAATGATAGCGTCATTGATTTATTATTAAAACATGGCGCTGATATTAATAGTGCTGATACAAAAGGCATGACGGCTTTGCACTATGCGGTACAGAATTTTTATAATTATAGAAAAGAGCCCTTACATCTCATTAAAAAGTTAATAGAGTGTGGTGCTAGTCTTGAAGTGCGAAATGAAAAAGGACAGACTCCTATCGAGACAGCGCAAGAACATAGCAAAGATGGACGAGTGACTGCTAGTGATAAGCTTCTCGCATCTTTGAAATCTAGCAATTCACCACCAACTCCCTTAGAACTAAAACAATCTGTTAGACAAATATTTCAGATGAGTCAACACAAGGCTGATGAACTACTTTCATTACCTATTGCGAAACGTGAATATAGCAAATGTAGTGAAGGCACTCTTTATATTCCTGAAGATGTAGTGGAAAAATTGCATGGAGTCCTGCAATCTGCAAGGGGTAATCATGAACTATTATCGGTGTTTGAATCAGAGTTTCGTGAGATTATCAGCGCTCTAGAAAAAGGTTGTGGAACTGGAGAGGTGATTGATGGCGATGAAGATGAATTAATCCCCAAACGCTTTGATGATGCAAAACTCAAGCTAGCAGCAATTATGGACGCACTAGTTGAGATGAAACAAGAGATGGATACTTCAAAAAATGCTAAAGTTGGAGACCAACTTCCAAAACTAAAATCTTAATCGCTAAGAATATCTTGGAAGTACTATGGTGAATCGAGCACCTTTTAATATCGGTGATTGTGTAGCCATGACCTTTCCTCCGTGGAGATTAACAACTTTTTTAACAATAGCTAATCCTAACCCAATATGTTTATCTCCAATTCCGGAGTTTTCGGCAATTGTATATTCAGAAAAAATGTCATCCGCGCCCTCTTCCGGCAAGCCTGAGCCATCATCGTCTACATGAATTAAAATATGACTATTATCCAGCGAAATGGTTAAAGAAATAGTGTGCTCTGCAAATTTCATAGCATTTGTAATCAAATTGGTAACAGCATGTTTTAAGATATTTTCATCTATGTATGCTTTCAAAGAATTTAACTCATTAGTATGAAATGTAATTTCAAATGTCGATGAAGAATAAGACTCTAATAACTTTCTTAACCATACTATTATATCGGTCTCAGACTGTTTTAATTTCAATTCGTTTGAATGCATTTTTGAGTAAATCAAAAAAGTGCTGACGAGGCGATTCATATCTGCAATATCTTCTTGTATGCTGTTTAGCTGTTTATTAAGTAATACATCTTCAGCATTTTTCCTTTTGATACTATCTGTCGCCATTTGTATGGTTGACAAAGGGGTCCTAATTTCATGCGCGACAAATCGGCACATTTGTTTATGTGATTCAATCAGCTCTTTTAATTTCTCACCCATGCGGATGATATTTATATACAGCCCATACAAAACAGAGGTAGTACCCATTTTCCAATGAAAATCAAAGTTTCCTTGACTGAAATTTTTAGTTATCTGATACACCTTTTTCATATTTCTAACAAAAAGCAATGAAAAAAAGGCCATAAGACAAAGGGATAAAAAAAAGAAAGTCCCTATAAAATAATACATAACATCACTGATTCTTGCCATAACTGGCAGATAGCTTAGTGGGCCAATTTTGAGTATTCCACCACTAAAACTATAATAGAGAATAACAATTTGTGACGAGTTTTTATTTGTTTCAAATACTAGACGCTTTGTTGATAAAGAATTAATTATATTACTTGGCAAGAGTTTACTCTTGGTTTTATAAACATGAAGAGGAAACCCATATATTTTTTCTAAACTTAATAGTTCATTACTCCAGGTATTTTTTGATTTTGATAATAAATGTTGAACGATTTGTTTTAAAACAGGATTCATATAATTAAAAATAATTTCGTCAGGATCTGAAAAACTATAAGCTAATGCATATGGGGTATTACCAATTTTTTTATACGCAGTATGTTTTACAATGACCTCGTTTAGAAATTGATAGGTTGTACCTGATAAAAAAATGATTCCACCATTATTTAATTGATTATGCTGCGCCAGAGTGAGTTTTAGACTGTCGATTGCTATAAAATGAATAACATTATCTGTTTTTTTCTTTATTATTGCATCCCAGTTTGATTTCGGATTATTAATTAACTCTTTTTCTAAACTAATTAAAAGCCCTTGTGATGTCGTTTTCCCTGCATTAATAACTATCTCTGTCTCAACTGACTTTAAATAGTTAAAAAATGCCAAAACAAATATTAAAAAAATCACAAAGAACGCAGTCAATATTTTAATATAAATATTAAATTTCATTATTATTTACTCTAAATAATAGATATTTTTTCACAAGAAAGTACTCTTGATTATCTTTGATAATTTTAATATCTAATTCTGGCATAATTACCCTACGTTTTGTCTATCTTTATAACTGACGTGGTCAACCAAAATATTAAACCCCAGTTAAGCAACTTTCATTAAAAAATCGCTCTGTTTTTCAAATTGATTTGGGCTTAAATATCCCAAATATGAATGCAATCTGTGGCTGTTATAGAACATGGTGATGTAATTCAAAATGACCTGTTGAGCTTCCCATCGGTTTTGATAATTTCGCCACTGAACTCGCTCTTGTTTTAAGCTGCCAAAGAAGCTTTCAACAACGCTGTTATCCCAGCAATCACCTTTTCTGCTCATGCTACCAATATATCCCTTGCTCTTTAATAAATTGCGGTATTGGTAACTAGCATACTGCCCCTCTATCGGAATGAGCTATTATTGGGATTGTACAGTTAACGTAATAAAATCAGACTTTGAAAAAGAGTAATTCTTATTGAGATTCTTTACCTCGAATAATTTAAGGTTTAATTTTATGATTAATCAGACTTAAAATTAAAAGTTCAAATCATTAAGGTAGATCTAAGTGTAACTTTAATGCAGAATTGATCTTAGATAAGATTAAATTGTTAACTACGCCCTGAACCTTCATATTAGAAATTCTATTTTTGGAAATAGTTCTAATTTGATGGCATTGAGCTTTTGAGGTTTTCGACAAGCCACTCTCATTAACGTTAAGCAGAACCTCAAATGGATAAACTTTATTTACATTTGATGTAATTGGTACAACAGTAATTGTATTAGCAACATTATTGTTAGCATTATTGCTTATAATAAGAACTGGGCGAATTTTTTTAGTTTCATCGCCCACTGTAGGATCTAAATCAGCATAATAAATCTCACCACGCTTCATTTTCTTCAAGTCCATCTAAAGATGTATTCTCAAATGCTAAATCAACTTCCTGATTCGCTTCTTTGTAATAAGCTTCAAGTTGCTTTTGTTGCAACAAATAAAGTGCTTCTTTAATAACCTCAGAACGACTTTTTAGATGATGATCGATAAGATAATTTTCAATAAATTCACATTGCTGTTGAGGCAAGGAAATAGATAATTTTTGAACATTCATAATATCTTCCTCCTTATATTCTTACTTTTAAGAATACCATAAGTAGGAAAATTTTCAAGTGAGCATCAATAAAAGTATTATTTTTAATGTATAATGAGGAATAGTGGTTAACAAATCGCTAAAAATTTAATTATCGCTATATTCTTGAAGACAACTTTTCAGTTTTTCTAATGCCAAGTTACACCTTACAACAGAAAGTCTAGCATAGTGAGTACTATCATATTCCCTATGAGGCATATCATATAAATGAATATTAGATCTTAAACTCCAAACCCAATTTAAATCATCTTTTAATTTTTTATCAATAATCCCCTTTGTAAAGAGGTATTCGCTTTTTTTATCAAAACATTTTCCACATTTCCCTTTTAAATATATTTTTGTAATACTCTCAATAATTGAACCTCCAAGAACAATGTACATTTTAATCAAAGAATCTAACAACAAGAGCTTCCATAGAATTCTCTCAGGACTTATATATGTTTAGTTGAGCGTAGTGAGCAAATATCTCTATACAAAATCTGATAAAAATTGCTTTTACACTGTATTGATGTGGGTTTTCGAACATTACTATTTAGAGGCTAAATAAATTTTGCTTTTCAAGTGTTCAGTTTTCTGCTTAAAGTCCACTTTTCAAAGTAATCAGACTTAATGTCTTTTATGAATAATCAACTAAATAACTTAACTTCCATATAACAATAAGGAGCTCGTCCTATGCTTTCCTGGGCCTTAATTCTAATTTCAAAAAATTCATCACCCCATAGACGCTGTATGGAGAGGACCTAAATTAGCCCCGTGCTCTTCAATTAATTTTAATAATTTGAGCATTCGAGCCTGAATCTTTGGGGGCATATAGTCGGATTCATTCGCCCTGCTACAATAATCCTCGTTACATAAACATGCTTGACCAGATTATAATAAATATAAAAGTATGTTGAAGAGATTTTCCTGTGAGTTGTTGGGTCCGACTCAACCTACTTGCGTTGGCTGGAAAAACGAACCCCCGTGATGTATAATTTTAATACAATTAAAAGTCAATAATCATTGGTGTCAATATGTATAGTTTCCCTAGAGCAGAGGAAGTTGATATTGATCTAAAAGCCCAACTGTTGAGCTATTTAAACAATATTGGATCTGACGTCAAACAAGTCATTATCACCATTGGATCAGGGCCTAATCCAAGTGACTCCTATGTCCAAAATATCGTTTTTGATTCAGAAAAAAAACACTTAATTATAAATATTGATATAGGCTATCCAGGCGACCATCCCTGCGGTCTCCTTAAAATGTCTACTGATCCGAGAAAATCTAGCTTTACCAAAAATATGGACAAAGTATTAGGATATAAACATGCTGTAATTTTATATAATGATGATCTTTATTATGCATCACCTGAGGATTTTCATATTTATAAACTTAATCCCAAGGATGCTAATCAAGATGACGTTAATTTATTGAAATCAAAGTGCGCCGATACCTATCACCAGGCAAATGATGATGAATTAGAATTAGTCATCCGTGTAACAGGCCGTCGTCAACATGTGAAGACTGCTAGTGTTAATACTGACGATAAAAAATATTTAAGAATGCAATTTGATAGTTCAGTGGCTGCGATAATTAAAGAACCGATTACTGATTTGCTCCGAAACAATGTCATGGTGGTTATAGCTGATTTTCGCTCACCATCACTTTCAAAAGATGTTCAAAACTTGGTAATGCCTCTCTTGGATTATTATAGAAGTCCTAATAGCAACGAAGGCAATCTGATACTAACACAGGGATATTTTGATTTTTATCCTTTATTTTGGCCAACAAAAGAATATCTCTCCACAGCAAATCAGAAGGATACGAATGACTATTCCGACGCGATGTATCAACTTCGTTATAAAGCAGTGGGAAGTGAGGCTCTAGGTAATTATTTTGGTAAGGTTGAAGATACGGTATGCTCAATGACGGTATTATTACCTGGCCATGATACTGGCATTCTCTTTTCTTATCCCGCTATTGGAGAAATTAGCAAAGCGAAAGTAGCAGAAAAACCAAAGGACCAGGATGAATCTAAACCAGTTTGCATAATATCTTAGAGGCTCCGTTGCAAAAACGAAACATAGATTATAATTTAGTCTAACTCCGTCAAATACTGGACTGTCGAGATGCGCTCCACAAAACCTATAGCCTTTAAATGGCGTCATGTTCAAGGTGAATTAATCCTGCAATGTGTACGCTGGTATTGTAAATACGGGATTAGCTATAGGGATTTGGAAGAAATGATGTCAGCGCGTGGGTTATCCGTAGAGCATACAACCCTGTACCGCTGGGTTCAGCATTACGCCCCGGAATTAAAAAAGCGACTTGAATGGCATAAGAAGCGTTATTCTCGACGTTGGCACTTGGATGAAACGTACATCAAGATAAAAGGCGAATGGAAGTACCTGTATCGTGCCGTTGATGAACAAGGCAATACGATTGATTTTTATCTATCACATCGACGCAATACCATTGCTGCCAAACGATTTCTTAAGAAATTAATAAAGGGTAATCCGACTTGTGATATTGGTGTGATTAATACGGATAAAAATCCAGCTTATGGTCAAGTGATTAAAGAGTTAAAACAGGAAGATACACTTGCTGAACACGTTCAGCACTTACAAATTAAATACCGTAATAATCGCCTGGAAGCAGATCATGGAACGCTTAAGCGTCTTATTAACCCAGTCAGGGGATTTCAGTCCATGAAAACGGCCTATGCAACGATTAAAGGTTTTTGAGATCATGCGGATGTTTAAAAAAGGACAGTTTAATATTTGGATGTATGGAGAACGGACGGAACTATCATTCATTAATGAACAATTCGGCCTATACAGTTGAGATCCGTCCAAAACTTAAGATTTTTTAAGTTGATTCTTTTTTGCAACGGAGCCCAGCATAGTATATTTCTCATCATTAGTGATCGGATAAAAACAACTCACTTGGTGATTTATATCCTAATGTTTTTCTAGGTCATGTATTTAATTTATTCATAATATCATGAAGAGCAGGATATGTTCTTCAATATGAATAAAATATTAGTACTTAAAGTTGCTTAGCTATCTCATTGCCAGCGGTAAAACCCCAATTACCGTAAGTCAATGGGAGAATCTATAACAGACTAATCGCCTTACGAAAATAAAGAACAGTAGGTTAGAAACAAATGGAGCCAATCAAACCAAGGGTAGCGAAATGACTTTTTTGCTTAACTGAATTGATATTCCGGCTTCTTTTCTTCAATAGAGACCATTTTTCCTGAAGTAGCCTTCAGCTGCTTTTGAAAGAAACCTGGGCGTCCTTTATTGGGATTATCTGTGGGTAAAAAAGTGAGGATATAGGAAACTACATCAAAAGGCAGTCTATACGTCAGACTATCTCCGCGAATTAGTCCAACCATGGATGCCAAAGCCCTGGCCAAATCAGACTCCCCATTGCTTGACAGAATAAGTCGAGGCCGGTTTTCACCAAGCGCTTGCAATATGGTATCTTTTTGTTGCGCTGTTTTATTTACAAACAGCTTATTTAAACTTAGATTAATCGATTTTACATGAGGAGGAATAGCGGCCAAGGCCTGAGCCAGATCAGCAACAGGCATGTCGCCAAAATTATTTCCGCTTAAATCAAGCGAAGTCACCTGCTCAGGAATCGCTGCAAAAGCCCGAGCGAGCTCAGCTCCAGACTTGGCGCCAAGATAATTTCCGCTGAGGTTAACTGACCTCACCCCTTTCGAAAAATTGGCGAACGCCAAGGCTAAGTCAGCACCAGGGGTATTGCAGAAACCATTCATGGATAAATCCAATGAGTTGACACTGATTGGTATTGCCTTAAAAGCTTGAGCGAGTTCAGCACCCGATTTTCCGCCTAAACCATTTTCTGCTAAAACAAGAGATTCCCCATAATTGGGAATGACTGCAAAAGCCTGGGCTAATTCATTACCTGATCTTGCCCCCAAACCATTATTTTCCAAATTGAGTAACAAGATGCTTATCGGGATTGCTGCAAAGGCTTGAGCTAATTCTGCACCTGATTTGACACCAAGGTAATTGCCGCCTAGATAAAGCCTGATGACACTGGTTGGAATTTTTGAAAAAGCTTCAGCTAATTCTGCTCCAGATTTATTGCAGAGCTTACTCGAGCATAAACTCAGGCTGTGGCAACCATTAGGGACACTATTAAAAGCTGTTATGAAATGATTTCCTAAAAGCGAGGCTAGATTCTTTAACTGGTAATACATCATGGCCAAATAAAATACAAGAATGACTCATATTAACCCATTTGATAATAAAATACAAAAACAGGGCTACCTTTTCTTGGGCTCCGTTGCAAAAAAGAATCAACTTAAAAAATCTTAAGTTTTGGACGGATCTCAACTGTATAGGCCGAATTGTTCATTAATGAATGATAGTTCCGTCCGTTCTCCATACATCCAAATATTAAACTGTCCTTTTTTAAACATCCGCATGATCTCAAAACCTTTAATCATTGCATAGGCCATTTTCATGGACTGAAATCCCCTGACTGGGTTAATAAGACGCTTAAGCTTTCCATGATCTGCTTCCAGGCGATTATTGCGGTATTTAATTTGTAAGTGCTGAACGTGTTCAGCAAGTGTACCTTCCTGTTTTAACTCTTTAATCGTTTGACCATAAGCTGGATTTTTATCCGTATTAATCACACCAATATCACAAGTCGGATTACCCTTTATTAATTTCTTAAGAAATCGTTTGGCAGCAATGGTATTGCGTCGATGTGATAGATAAAAATCAATCGTATTGCCTCGTTCATCAACGGCACGATACAGGTACTTCCATTCGTCTTTTATCTTGATGTACGTTTCATCCAAGTGCCAACGTCGAGAATGCTGAACCCAGCGGTACAGGGTTGTATGATCTACGGATAACCCACGCTCTGACATCATTTGTTCCAAATCCCTATAGCTAATCCCGTATTTACAATACCAGCGTACACATTGCAGGATTAATTCACCTTGAACATGACGCCATTTAAAGGCTATAGGTTTTGTGGAGCGCATCTCGACAGTCCAGTATTTGACGGAGTTGGACTAAATTATAATCTATGTTTCGTTTTTGCAACGGAGCCCTCATGCATACTATAGGAGTTACTCTAATGGGTCTCAAAAAACAGTCGTTTTTTAATACATTGAAAACCTATCAATAAAGTGTAACTCATTGAATGAAGAAAACCTCTAACACTCCTCAGCTGAATTAAAATGCGCAGCCCATTTTAGGGCCTCGAACTCAAATTAAGAGATTTCTTACATGATTATGCGCCATTTTGAGTATAACTCATTAAAATTATTCGCTATGCTTAAATTAGTACGAGGAAGGACAGCGGATGTCTTAATAAGGATTATTTGAACGCATCAAGGACGATGCACTGCCACAAGGATGTGGTCTGCCTCCTCGGAACACAATTCACCATTGCCATTATGAGTAATCAGAATTTATTGCGATTTTTATCACATCTAAAGCCAAGTAAAACCCTCCATTAATTCAATTATTTTAGTATTAATTTGAACCATTGATTAATGGATACAGTTTTCGAACTAGCTTCCCAGGTGAATTACAAATTTTTGCACATCAATATTAAGCGTCCACAAACCCATGGATAGTGAAACACAATAATCTGAAATTTATTACTATGCCGACATTTCGAGTTATGTCTTCGGAGCCCAGAGTTTTATGGCAGATCTTCTTGATGCTGCGGACGTCGGAATAGAGTTGACCGGATTTTTAATTTAAGGCTATGGATTATTACTTTTCTTCATTAGGGAAAACCGAAAATAAAATAAGATGAGTTTCCTCTAGCGAAGCCTGAAGGATTTAACTAGAATGAAGTTTAACTGCTGATAAATATAAACTTTTTGTGCAGGTGTTAATTCATGAATATCCATACTGTTGTTGAAGAACAGAGAGCATTTGCTGCTGGCGGACAGGCCAAAAAGATTGATTTTCGTAAACAGCAACTTCAGAAATTAAAAACCATTCTTAAGCAAAATGAACAACTTCTCTATGAAGCGCTTTATGCAGATATAAAAAAATCTCAATTTGAAACCTACTTAACTGAACTTGCCATGATTTATCATGAGCTTGATGAAGCAATTAAACGGGTACATAAATGGGCAAAACCCAGGGCAACCAGAACAGAATTGGTGCTTCAACCCGGAAAAAGCTTTATCTTACCAGAACCTTATGGCACGACTCTAATTATTGGAGCCTGGAATTACCCTTATCAATTAACGTTAATTCCGTTAATCTCAGCTATGGCCGCTGGGAATACCAGCATCATCAAACCGAGTGAGTTGCCACAAAATACTTCATCAGCCCTGGCAAAAATAATAAACCAAAATTTTGATCCAGCCTATCTTTATGTTGCAGAGGGTGGTACTGAAGTAACTCAGGAGCTCCTTAGTTTTCGTTTTGATAAGCTATTTTTTACTGGCAGCACGACTGTAGGAAAAATTGTAGCTAAAGCAGCTGCGGAACACTTGACTCCTGTTACCCTAGAATTAGGTGGAAAAAGCCCTTGCTTGGTTTTTGCTGATGCAGATCTCAAAATTTCAGCCCAGCGAATTGTCTGGGGTAAATTTTTAAATGCAGGCCAGACCTGTATTGCCCCTGATTATCTTTTAGTTGAACAATCGATTTATCAACCTTTACTGGAAGAACTTAAAAACCAAATCAACAAAATTATTGGCCCCAATCCTCTTGATAGTGAAAGCTACGTACGGATTATCGATCAAAAGCATGTACAGCGTTTAAAAAAACTCATTGACCCACAAAAAATATACACAGGAGGTCAAGTGATTGAAGAAGAAAGATATATTGAACCAACAATTCTTAAGGATGTAAGTTTTGCAGATGAAATTATGAAGGTAGAAATTTTTGGGCCGATTTTACCTGTCATTCCTTTTACCGATCTGCAATCTGTATTGCATGAAATAAAAATGCGCCCACGTCCTTTATCACTTTATATTTTTGGGAAAAATTCAGCACTGCAAAAACGAATCTTGCATGAGGTTTCTTTTGGGGGTGGCTGTATTAATGATGTGATTATGCATATTTGTAACATTCCTCTTCCTTTTGGTGGTGTTGGGGAAAGTGGCATGGGAAATTATCATGGCGAAGCAGGTTTTAATACGTTTAGTCATTTCAAAAGTATTTTGAAAAGACCTTTTTGGTTTGAGCTCCCCATTAAATACAAGCCCTATAATCAATTGAAACTAAAAATAATCCGCACGCTTTTGGGATAAAGCAATACCAATAAAACGCGCTGAGAACTAAATTATAGGATTCGTATTCATATGGGCTTATTATTAGATAAATGTAGTTAAATAATTGCAAAACCATATTCTCTTAAATTAATCAATCTAAGGATTAGGTTTTTCAAATAGTTCTTTTTCTGCAAGACGCTGTGCTCGTTTAGCAATTGCTCCTTGCAACTCCAGAAAAAAAGGAGAAGGCTCTGGAGATTGGTTCGCTTCGGATACGTGTTTCTTACCCCATGACGCATCCAACTCGGATTGAATGTTTAACTTTATATCCAACATTGAATCTAAAGCATGCGTTTTTTGCTGGTAAGAGATTAAAAATGCCCTGCATACGTTTGCAAAACAAAGATTTTCCTCCAAAATCAATGCAGATGTGCTGAGAAAACCAATTATCCGCTCGTCTTTGTGAGTTTTTTGGTGCTGTACTATGATAAGTGAAAGTTCTTTTAATAAAGAGTAAATGAATGAATAATCCTTATCTTCCTTCCCTTCATACCTATATCCATCCACTAAATTTTGTAATAGTATAATGCATTCTTTACTAACTGGCATTCCTTGCTCCAAGTAAATAAACACTTCTTAATTAAAAACTCTGATAGTTAATTTAGCAAGAAAAAAATTGTTATGCTTTTATAATCCTAATCTTGTATGTGGCCAATATAGGGTCTATAACTTTAAGAATAAAATGAGAACAGCTTATGTCAGAAAAGAAACCTGAAGTTAAAACCAGTGATTCCAAGGAGTCTTCCGCTCCACCTACCCTTGAAGCCAACCCTTCTATTCTTGCAAGCATCTTCAAAGGATTACCAGGTAATATTTATTGGAAAGACAAAAATGGAGTTTACTTAGGTTGTAATGACAACATGCTGAAAATGACTGGCATGAAATCGATCATTGGAAAAACAGATTTTGAAATGCCATGGGCCGCATCTGCAGAAACAATTCGTAATAATGATTTAAAAGTAATGGCTCTTAATTCCTCATTAGAGTTAGAAGAGGCTGGAACCATAGCGAATGGACAACAAGTAGTTGTATTAACCAGAAAAACTCCTCTTCGAGATGATAAAGGTAATGTTATCGGTATTGTTGGTGTTTCATTAAACATAACCAAACGTAAAAAACAAGAAGCCGATCTCCGTTCAAGCCAGGAAAAAACTCAATCCACCTTAGAGAACATTCTTGCTCACATGCCAGGCCATGTTTATTGGAAAGACAAAAATGGAGTGTATTTAGGTTGCAACAACCGACAGGCTCAGAATTTAGGATTTCAATTTGGTTATGAAATTGTAGGAAAAACTGATTTTGATTTACCTTGGGGTGAGAATCAAGCTGAATTATTTCGCCAAAATGATCTTCATATCATGCAGACCGGTGAAACTGAAATCATTGAAGAAAAAGCTCAAATCGATGGAAAAAAAGCCATTGTTTTAAGTCATAAATCACCGATGCGCAATAAAAAAGGGGAAATTACGGGGGTGTTAGGGATTTCAATTGATATCACTGACAGAAAAAAAATTGAAGCAGAACTCAATATTGCAAAAGAAAAAGCTGAAGCGGCGAGTCTTGCAAAAACAGAATTTCTTGAAAATATGCGTCACGACATCCGTACCCCTCTTACTGGCATTGTTGGATTTGCAGATCTCATCAAATTTGAAGCACAAAGCCCTCGAATTAAAGAGTATGCAGACAATCTGGTAGCATCAAGCCATGCCCTTCTCGATTTTATGGATGATGTGCTTGAAGCCATTCATGTAAGTTCTGGCGAAGTACCCAAAGTCAGAAAAAAATTCGTCTTGCAAAAAGTGGCTCAGCATATTATTGACCTTAACAGAGCCAAGGCATTTGCAAAGCACTTGGATTTATCGCTGAATTTTGATGCAAATATTCCTAAATACCTCATCGGTGATCCGGTTCGTATCCATCGAATTCTACTTGAATTGATTGCCAATTCGCTGAATTTCACAGACGCAGGTTTTGTGAGATTAACAGCCAAATTAGCAAAACAGGAAAATCGTGAAGTCATCCTCAAATTCATCGTAGACGATAGCGGTATAGGCATTCCCAAGGATAAACAGCAGGAAATTTTCCTACAATTTAAACGGTTAACTCCTTCCTACAAGGGAATTTATAAAGGAGCTGGTCTAGGGCTTGCGGTAATCAAACAATTTATCGATGAATTAGATGGCGAAATATATGTTGAAAGTACGGTTGCAAAAGGAACAACATTTACCTGTATCATTCCCTTAAAAACAGCACTTCTTGAAGATGAAACAGGTATTGATAAGGATTTTATTGACTCTACCATTCCAAGCTTGGAACAAAAAAACCCGATTACCAATAAGCATCCAGAGTCATTGGTAAAACCATTCAAACATCGTATCTTACTTGTTGAAGACAATACTATTGCACAAACCATCGCCAAAGAAATGCTTCATCAATGTGGCTGTCAAGTTGATCTAGCAGCTGATGGACAATCGGCGTTACAGCTCTGGAAGAAAAATAGGTATGATTTAATTTTTATGGATATCGGTTTACCCGATATGGATGGATATCAAGTGACTCACCACATTCGCGTACAAGAAATCGCCAAAAACCACCATACTCCAATCATAGCGCTCACGGCTCATATAGGTGAAGAAAATAAGCAACGGTGCATTGAATCAGGGATAAATGCTGTACTCAGCAAACCACTCACTCAAAAAAATTGTTGTGATATTTTGAATTCATTTATTCCCTCTATAGAAAAAGGCACATCTCCTGAACATGGTCTCTTTGATTTACCAACGACAGAGGAACAATTTTTTCAGCTCGCAGAATTTCCAATACTTGATGTTGAAGAAGGAATTAAAACAACGGGTACAGAAGCTACACTTTGCGGAATGCTCAACCTCATGTTGAGCCACTCTTTTGTCGAAGATTTAGTCCTGCTAAAAAGAGCGCATGAGCATGGTGACTGGGAAAAAATCCAAAAACTTGCCCATAAAATAAAGGGCGGTGTCGTATATGTTGGTGCCATTCGTTTAAAAATAGCCTGCCAATACTTTGAGTGTTATTGGAAATCAGGTCAACGCGCTTTATTGGAACAGTTATATCAGCAAATCCTACGCGTCATCGAGGAAACCACCTCTGAAATTAGAAAATGGATAAAAACAAAAGCACCTTATTAATCAAACCTGTAGCCCAGAGGCAGCGCAGCGGAACCCGGGATTGAAACGTTTTACTATCCCCAACAATTCAAATTTCGCTGCGCACACCCGTGCAAATCAGAACTCGAAACAGCCAACTACCGACTCATTTTCCGAAACAACTTCTTGAATTACTTTCAGGTGATCTACGGCTGCTTTTGCGGGATATTTTTTAAATCGAAGTGCAACAGGCCTTAAGTAGTTTGGATAATAGGGCTTTATCAAATACTCATAAGTGGCAGCCATCGCCTTATTTCTACCACTGGGATAAACTTCGAAATCATAAGCTTTCTCGGTCCACAGGCACATCACAGAACATTCCTCAATCAAATAATCAAGACAGAGCTTAAATGCTCGTTCATGATCGACATCCGCAGCAGAAAATCGGCTCAAATATCGAGTTAGAAATTCATCGATATTGGCATGAATTGCATCGCGAAATGATCCATTGGAGTTATATTCCGTTTGCACACGCATATGAGTGTTAATGTAATTTTGACTATTATACCAATCATCCCAGCGCATAATCTCAAAAGGAATGGTCAATTCATTATAAGCCATTTCATTTCGCTTCAACCAGTCATCTCCTTCTTGTACAGCTAACTGGTATAATTCATCTGGTGCTGCATAATTCATAATACCTATAGTGTGACGTTGGACACTATCATCAACAAGAATGGTACATCGCTTAAATGAGGAGTTAATCAGTTTAATAACTGCCGCAAACTTTTCACCCTCATGAATGGATTGGCCAACACTAATGGGCATCAGACATGAAGACTGAGGAAAGAGTTTTCGCTCTTCTACTGGGTTTTCTCTAAAGGAAGCTTTTACAATCCTATTATCAATTAAGCTCATGCTCCTAAACCTCCTTTGAATTGCTTGAAACTAATTTCTGCATAAAAATAAACCATATTTTATTTGTTTAAAGTCATTTTGTCTATTAACGAACCATTAAAAAGACATCGATAACATAATAATTACTTAATGTTAATATTGTATAATTTGTGTAATATATGTAAATATAAATCCTAAAAGCGAGTGTAAAATGTCTTATAGAATAGATAATTCTGGTGGTGGTGACTGCGGATTTTATGCTTTTGCAATAGGCTTGATCAACACCATTCAAAACGAATACTCCCTCCACGGAAAAAGTAAGACATATGATCGATGGAACACTGAAGGTCTTCATACCGTTAGTTTACAACAAATTCTGGAGGTGGATTTAAATAAGTTATATCACTCTCCCAGAACTTATAAAAATCAACTCCTATTCACGCTACAGATGTCGCTAAGAAATATCGCCTTTAACGTGTATAAAAATGAACTGATTAATAGAATCAGAGGAGAAGAAGTATTACTAGACCAACGAGCTAAAATTGAAGCAACACCCGTGTTTGGTAAGTTTAAAGAATTGGTAGACTTTTATTTCGATGATAAAGGTTCACTCGCTGAAATAAGACAATTTAACGAATTAGCTTTATCTCCTGACGTTCTACTCTTAGCAGAACAAACCGCTCAAACATTACAGGTAAAACTCCAACAAGAATCTGCGGATAGGCCAGAACAAATTGAACTTGAGCATGTAAAAAATGTAGTACTGCATGATGTGATGTCTGTAGGTAAAGAAAATCCTGACTCAATAATTCTAAAAGGAGTAGAAAAAATCAGGGAACAAGGAAGATGGGCAACACATGATGATTTAAAAGAAATCGCAGCGCATCTTGATGTAAATCTTTATGTCGTAGGTAAAGAAAATGGGGTTACTCTTCCTGATCGTTCTACTATTACTTTAAATAATGAGGGTAATGCACATTGGACTACCCATGTCGAACAATTGACACCGCCACAGGCTAATTCCTCCAAAGAAGAGCATGTTGATACACCTCCTGTACCTAAGAAACGGCAAAAACGAATAAAAGAAGAAGAAGCCTTCTCTAAAAAAGAAGAACAAGTGATTGTTGCAACTGTAAGCACCCAAGGCGAAGAAGATAAAGTTGATCTTTATCGACAAAATATAAAAGAACTTATTCAAGCAGCATCGACTCAGGGTTTGTTTTCCCAAGTTAAAAATAAGATTGATGTTGATAAGATTGATACGGCAGAGGCTCTTAAAAATGAACGGGGTGACCAAATAGAATCTGACGAAGATTTTGCAGCTCGCTTACAAGAAGCAGAATTAAGACGCGTTCTGGGGTAAAAATTCCCTCCTTTTTACTCATGGACGCTTGAATCTTCCACTTTATATTTATAACTCAACTTGTCATATTGCTCTATCTTAACTAATTTATAAAAATTACCTACTTATTAAGGTATTTTCTTAATGAGCAACATTCAACGTTTTATCAAAGCCCAACAAAGCCAAGATATCTATGTTTCATTCCAGCAAGCTTATACTGAACTGGAATCTGGGAGCAAACAAAGCCACTGGATATGGTATATCTTTCCTCAGTTGAAACAGCTTGGATTCAGTTCAATAGCTCAACATTTTGGTATTGTTGATTTCAAGGAGGCATGTGCCTATTTACAAGATGAATTACTGTTCCGCAATTATCATGCAATTGCTCAATTGGTAAAGCAACAATTAAAAACGATTTCTGTCTTGACACTCATGCATGGAGAGATTGATACCAAAAAACTGGTATCCAGCCTCACCTTGTTTCGAGAAGCCGCCTCTTTTCTTTTGCATCATGGAGATACATCTCAGGACTTTGCAGCACTAGTAAGTTGCTGCGAACAAATTCTTAAAGAGACCACAAAACAAGGTTATGCTCCCTGTGAACTAACGCTTAAATTAGTGCGCAAGCAAAAAAATCAAGCCTCATGATCAGAATAAATTAAAAATTTCATGTTTTTTCTTTATTGCAAAAGTGTATGATTGCTGCATAAAATAACTTAAGTTATTGGAAGCACAATATAATGAAGAAGTTCGCTGGTGTCTTTTTTCTATCCTTAACTCTGGGGATTCAAATCTCAAACGCGAACAATCTGAGTCCAATCGAGAATCATATAACCCGGTATATTACTACTCAATCTCAAGAACAACTTTCATTACTCGAACAATTAGTCAATACAAACAGTGGTACTACAAATCGCTCCGGTATTCATAAAGTTGGGACCATGATACGCCCCAGACTGGAGAAACTTGGATTTAAAACCTATTGGGTAGATGAACCCCCTACCCTAAAACGAGTAGGGACATTGGTTGCTCAGCACACTGGCAACAAAGGCAAAAAACTACTTTTAATTGGCCATCTTGATACCGTGTTTCCTGCTAATAGTCCATTTCAGCATTTTGTACGTCAAGGAGATGTAGCAACGGGTCCTGGAATCATCGATGACAAAGGTGGCGTGGTTGTCATCCTTTATGCATTAAAAGCGTTGCAAGAAGCGCATGTTATGGATGATGCAAATATAACGGTTATCTTAACGGGTGATGAAGAAGATTCAGGAAAACCAATCTCAATTTCTAGAAAACCGTTAATTGATGCGGCAAAAGATAGTGATATTGCCCTCGATTTTGAATGGTCAATTACATCAGATACGGTTACCGTTGCGCGTAGAGGCATAGCGCACTGGACAGTGGAGGCATATGGTAACGAGGCCCACTCGTCAGAAATTTTTCAAAACAAAGCAGGTTATGGCGCTACATACGAATTAGTAAGAATCTTAAATACAATGCGTACTAAACTGAGCCGGGAGCATTTTTTATCATTTAACCCAGGTCTTGTTTTAGGAGGCACCACGATTAGTAATAGAAATAAAAATCAAGGAACTGCTTTTGGCAAAGAAAATGTAATCGCAAAAATTGCTATGGCAAATGGAGATTTGCGTTTTATCACTGAAGATCAAAAAAGTGCGGCAGAGAAAAAAATAATAGATATTGTTGCCGATCATTTGCCAGGCACCACTGCCTCTATTAAATTCCAGGATGGGATACCGAGCATGCCGCCTACTGCCGCTAACGAGGAATTATTAAGACAATACAGTAAAGTTAGTGAAGACTTGGAACAAGGAATGGTACTTCCTCTTGATCCCGGGGCAAGAGGTGCAGGTGATATCTCACACATTGCCTCCCTTGTCGATGGAGCATTGGCAGGATTGGGTCCTGTAGGCACTGGAGCACATTCTGAGAGAGAAACTATCGATATCACTTCTCTTTCAACACAGACTCAACGCGCATCCCTATTGATTTATCGATTAATTAACTCATGACGATAAGCATCAATTAAGACAATTCAGTTTTCTTTAATCATTCTGATGTATACTATAAATATTCAATCATAAGCGATATTCGAGGTATTTCTATGCAAACGAAGTTACATGAAGAAGAAAAAAAAGCAGCGAAAGCACGATATGATGAGCTACTTGCCGCCTTGACCGCCATGAATAGAGCACAAGAAAATTTATTATTTACTATACAGCCTAATCCAACTCTTTTTGAAAAACTGTATGAGAAGGATCAGGTTGCTCCCCTATATGTTGAATTTGTATCAAAAAACTCAGGGGCTAAATTTACCATAGAGAATAAATTTTTTCCCCATAGTTGGATTGTCACAACACCAGAAAATGCAACCAAAGAAGAATTAGACTTTGTAAGAGATCTAACCCTGGAAACCATTGCACATCCTCAAAATGCACCAGCAGATTACCAACCTAAGCTTTTAGCGTTTTTCCCTGATAACACGCCCCCAGAGCAGATTAGAGAGTTCATTAAAGCGGCCGAAGGAAAAGGAATAGAAGTTAATTTATTTATTGGAAAAAAATCAGAGTTTGACAAAATCACTCAAGAGCACTCCCAAAAAACAAAAGAAGCTATTGAATCAGGAAATCTGGATAAACTCCCCGGATGGGAAGGGTATATGAAAATGATTAATCAGAGTGAAGGAGGAAAGAAAGGAAAAGAAATGCTTAGCAAGCTTGACTCAGAACCGACGAGCTCATTGAGCAATAATTGAAAATTTATTATTTCTTATTGATCAATTTTAGCTGTGGTTGCTGACACTAACACTATAATATGATCAAGACATTTGCCTTTGATTAATTCAGAACAGCTGGCTGTTATAAAATTGAAGGATTTTCGTTAAACATTTAATATACCTTTTTATGGATTGGCTTGATTTGATTCCTTATATTCATCGTAGTTCCTATTTAAAATTACCGCCTAATTTTTATGAGGTGATTGAGCCAACGCCGATCACAGATCCTTATTTAGTTAAGTTTAATCATGAATTTGCTTCCTATCTTTGTGCGCCACATTCTTCTTTGGCTCCCGAACAAGACATTATCTCTTTTTACGCAGGAAACGTAGTTCCTGCACACCTTAAAAGTATCGCATTAGCCTATGCAGGACATCAGTTTGGATACTACGTTCCTCTTTTGGGAGATGGTCGCGCCGTATTACTTGGTGAGATACACAGTCAAGATGGAGCACTATGGGATATTCAGCTCAAGGGATCTGGAAAAACAATGTTTTCACGCACAGGTGATGGGAGAGCACCTCTTTCTGCGGTATTAAGAGAATATCTGATCAGTGAAGCCATGCATGGATTAAATATTCCAACCACTCGTTGTTTGGCTGCAATTGCAAGCAAAGAAAAAATCTATCGCCAAAATGGTCCTGTACCCTTGGGTGTTCTCACTCGGGTTGCATCAAGTAGTTTACGAGTGGGCTCTTTTGAATATGCTGCGGCTCAAGAAGATGATCAGTTACTTAGATCTTTAGCTAACTATGCTCTTGAACGACATTATCCTGAGCTTTTACCCAGCACAAACCCCTATCTTGAATTATTCAAAAAAATTGTTGACCGCCAAGCATATCTTATCGCTGAATGGATGGGAGTAGGCTTTATTCATGGAGTCATGAATACGGATAACATGACCATATCTGGCGAGACAATTGATTATGGTCCCTGTGCTTTTATGGATGAGTTTGACTTTGGTACAGTATATAGCTCTATTGATCTTGCTGGTCGTTACGCATTTGGAAATCAAGCCTCCATAGCAAAATGGAATTTGGGGCAATTAAGTTTGGCTTTACTGCCATTATTTAAAGGTGAAAAAGCATTGGAACAAATGCATGAAGCGCTTAACTCATTTACAGAACGCTTCTCCCAATATTGGAATAAAAAAATAAGAGCAAAGTTAGGTCTTTTTGATGAAAATGTTCAACCGGTCGAACTGATTAAAAAGTTCTTCAGTATGTTACAACAGCATAAACCTGATTTTACAAATACTTTTCGTCTGATGAGTCACGCCATTGATTGTGAGCGCTATCAGAACGATTTAATAAAAGCATTAGGGAATCAGCCCGGCAGCAAACTGTGGGTTTCTGATTGGTTGCATT
Organism: Fluoribacter gormanii; assembly: GCF_900156395.1. GTDB lineage: Bacteria > Pseudomonadota > Gammaproteobacteria > Legionellales > Legionellaceae > Legionella > Legionella gormanii. Next base: position 66,610 of record NZ_FTNL01000024.1, read on the forward strand.
GTATCAAACAACAAGAAATTGAGATCAATGAAATAAAAGACAAGATGAATCGGGTAAATCCTGCTTATATTCCTAGAAACCACTTAATTGAAAACGCAATCCGAGAGTTCATTGAACACAACGACAGCGCTCTAATGGATAGCCTTTTAGCGGTCTTGAAGAATCCTTTTCATCAGCAAAAAGGAACTGAACACTTACAATGTTTACCCTTACCTCATGAGCGAGTTTACCAAACATTCTGCGGGACCTAAATTGTAGCCTGGGTGTAGCGTAGCGAAACCCGGGTTTTTGGGGATATAAATGAAATCTCTTATTCCCAGCTCCACTAATCCCAAGCTAAATAACAACAATTTAAAGTATTTTGTAACTCCCCGCGTCATCCCGAACCCGAGCGCAGCGAGGGTGAGGGATCTCCTGTCAGGTGGAACAATTTTTAAAGAATCGATTGATACAAATCATTC
>NZ_FTNL01000025.1 GCF_900156395.1 Fluoribacter gormanii
TCAGGTTCAGAATACAAAACAGAGAAAGGCTATTTAATGAAAAGATTAAACATTGCATTAGACCTGTTTGGAGATAAAGCCTGTGGATATGATGGACGAGTCCTTCGGACCTGCCTGTGCCCTATGGGACGTGTGAACAAAGCCATGGATAACAAAAAGACGTTACCCACAGCTATTGCTCACACTCACAGGCTTCTCGTCCACATATCCACCAGGCCCAATAGCAACTATTTATTAACTGCAACAAAACCTCTCAAAAGCAACACCTATTTTGAGGCAACGACTCAGTATATTTTTTGTCCTTCGGCAACACCTTTCATTGAGGCAATAGGAAAACAATGCATGTCCTCGTAGTCACTCTGATGTAAATTAATTTCGACTCGCTTTTTCTGTCCCTGCAACAACTGCATTAGATGGAGTGAGTGGTTGCACTTGTTCCGCTTCCAAGTATTTTTGTACAAAAGGTTGCTCCTCAACCCAAGCAAAATACTCTTCAAGAGGAATGAAATTGCTAGGTACCCGTGTTCCTTCTGTATAAGGCAGAGGCCGCAGAAAATCTGCAACTTGGGTAACACTATTAACAACACCTTTCTCATAAAGGAAACGAATTAACTGATAAAAATGCAATGTATCCGGCTTATAGTGCCCGCTGCTGTTACTAATCATCGCCACCATCCCATCTTGAACCAACCACATTCCGGCACAACGCACCCTACGCCCATTAAAAAGTGACGAATGATGGTAAACTCCTGCTTTATGCGGATGGACATGGAATAAATTGTCATTATATTTATCCCATACAAAAGCCGCACCACCAAATGCCATGCCTCTTTTATAAGCAATGTTTTTTAATCGGATTGTATTTAGGGGAAGCAATTCTGCTAAAGGATCTTTGGGAATAACTTTCAGTTTCTGATCATCTATCTTGACATGGACTTTATCTCGTAACTCATAGTCGACTGAAGTTATCCTTGTTTTATAAACCTCTCGCCAATTGTCACTTACACCTTCTAATGCTGTTGTCAGTGGATGCTCTTCTAACCACAAAAAGAAGGGAGGAGGATCTGTTTCACTGACCCACTCATAGAATGCAGTATTCATCGGATATTCGGCACGGTTTATACCCAGTTCAATATCACTATATTTAAATTCGATTGTACGATGGGCGGGATCTAAGCGTTCAATCAAAGTTGAACCAAAAAGACTTAATAAAGGGTTCTCTCCGTGTTTTTGTTCTCGTGCCTTAATTGTTTGCAACATCGCGTTCTTTGATAAGTGACGTGGTTTAACCTCTTTATAATGATTTTTTAATTTCTCTAGATAGATTGTTTTATTTTCAGCTAGTTTTTGAATCACGCTTAATGGTTCTTCCACTTTGGGTAATGTCTTCATTAATTGCGCGCTCATCTCCTTTATCTGAGAAAGTAATTCCATTCTTTTATCAAAGAACTCTAGCTTTGTTTTAGGAATTGAATGATATTTTTGCAAGGCATGGGTAAGATCAGCGAGAAATGTATTAATCTCATTTGCAGTTAATCCATTTTTTCCACATAATTTTTCCCAATCTTTGAGACTCGGGACATCGCGCCACATAAGAAAAACCACAACAAGCACAATTATTATGATAATAGACCACTTGTTGAGCATTTGGCAAATTTCTTATTGTGACACGTTGAATCAGATTTAATACTCAAAACCGTAGAGTATGAAAAATTTGAAAACTCAAGAGATAGCATAAAATTGATAATGATGAATGAAATCTCCGATAACTGATGTGCCCTTACGGGCATCTCAATCTTTAATGTTGGGACAATGAACAAAAAAGTGTATAATTCCTCTTTTTGTTATACAAATATTGATCAGTCATGAATCTTGAAAAAATATATGATGTTATTGTTGTAGGTGGTGGACATGCTGGCACAGAAGCCGCTTTAGCAGCAGCACGTATGGGAGCACAAACCTTATTACTTACTCATAACATGGATTTGCTCGGTCAAATGTCATGTAATCCTGCCATAGGCGGTATAGGAAAAGGGCATTTGGTGAAAGAAATTGATGCACTAGATGGCGCTATGGCAAAAGCCGCAGATAAGGCAGGAATTCAATTTCGTACTCTTAATGCCTCCAAGGGACCTGCAGTCCGTGCTACACGTGCGCAAGCAGATCGGGTCCTCTATCGCCAAGCAATTAGAGAACAATTGCAAACCCAGGAAAACCTGACACTGTTTCAGCAAGCGGTTGATGATTTATTAATTGAAGGGGACCGCGTAACTGCTGTTGTTACCCAAATGGGCCTGGTCTTACGAGCACGCGCCGTAGTACTGACTGTTGGTACCTTTTTGGGTGGAAAAATTCATGTAGGGATGAATCAATATGCAGGAGGTCGCGCAGGAGATCCACCTTCGGTAGCCCTGGCAAAAAGCTTACGAGATCTTGATTTACCCGTTGGCCGTTTAAAAACGGGAACACCACCAAGGATCGATCGTCGATCGTTAGATTACAGCCAAATGACAGTACAGCCAGGAGATACTCCGATACCTGTTTTTTCTTATTTAGGGCATGCCAGCGATCATCCGCAACAAGTACCTTGCCATATTACCCATACAACCGAAGCAACACACGAAATTATTCGTAATAACCTCCATCAATCACCAATGTATGCAGGCGTTATTGAAGGCGTGGGACCACGTTATTGTCCCTCTATAGAAGATAAAATTGTTCGTTTTGCTGATAAATTGTCCCATCAAATCTTTGTTGAACCTGAAGGATTAACTACAGAAGAAATCTATCCTAATGGCATTTCTACAAGTCTTCCTTTTGAGGTACAGGTGCAGTTTGTACGCACGATTAAAGGCTTTGAGAATGCTCATATCACCCGACCAGGCTATGCTATAGAATATGATTACTTTGACCCTCGTGGCTTAACTTCATTTTTACAAACCAAGCCAATCCCCAACTTGTTTTTTGCAGGTCAAATCAACGGAACAACGGGTTATGAAGAAGCGGCTGCTCAAGGAATCATTGCGGGAATGAATGCGGCCCTGCAAATACAAGACAAAGAACTTTGGTGCCCACGACGTGATGAAGCATATATTGGTGTATTGATTGATGATCTGATTACTTGCGGCACCCAAGAACCTTATAGAATGTTCACTTCGCGTGCTGAGTATCGCCTGCTTTTGCGTGAAGATAATGCAGATTTACGCTTAACTGCAAAGGGCAGAGAATTAGGCGTGGTAGGCGATGAGCGTTGGCAACATTTCGCAACAAAAAGTGAAGCAATAGAATCCACTCAAGCTCTGCTGCACCAGACTTGGGTTCGTGTGGGACATAATGAAATCTTAAAAGATATTCTGCTTAATCCGATGCAGCATGATAATAGAGCCTCCGAATTCCTGAAACGCCCGGAGATTAATTATCAGCATTTATTAATGCTCGAAGATTTAAATCTACCTGAACTGCTCCCAGAAGTGAGCGAACAAATTGAAATTCAGAATAAATATGCAGGCTATATCGACAGGCAACAACAAGACATAGAAAAAATGCGTAAACAAGAAAATACGGTGCTTCCCGAATCACTGGATTATAGCGAGGTCACAGGATTATCTAATGAAGTGATACAAAAGTTGACGAAGATAAGGCCTTCTACTTTAGCACAGGCCGGCCGTATTTCAGGTGTCACTCCTGCTGCCTTATCCCTGCTTTTGGTGCATTTGAAAAAACAGCGAATTGAGGCATGAAAGTACAAATAACGCAAATAGAATCGCAACTTAAAGAGGGTTTGCAACAATTTGATCTGGATGCACTTAGTGCATCTTTGATCGATTATTTATTCTTACTTAACAAGTGGAATTTAGCTTATAATCTCACTGCAATCCGAGATCTTGAGTCTATGGTTGGTAAACATATATTGGATAGCCTGGCAATTTTACCTTGGCTTAAAGGCAAGCACATTATAGATGTAGGAACGGGAGCCGGTTTGCCAGGTATCCCTCTTGCTATCGCCAGGCCTGATTTTAACTTCGTTTTATTAGACTCTAATGGTAAAAAAACTCGATTCTTAAACGAAGTGAAGCGGCAACTTAACTTAAAAAATGTAGAGATTGTACAATTTAGAGTCGAAAACTACCACCCAACTCAAGGTTTTGATACAGTAGTAAGTCGTGCTTTTAGTAGCCTGGAACAAATGATCCAGTGGACGCAACATCTTATTGCCGATGATGGAATTTGGTTGGCAATGAAGGGTCGTTATCCTGATTCTGAATTGAATGAGATAAAACAAAACTGCTCGGTAGAGCGTTATACTGTTACAGGTATTGAAGGCGAGCGTTGTTGCGTCATTATTAAAAATCAACCGAGAAAAAGTAGTTAACACGCTAAGAGCTGTTAACATTTCGCTAGCTTGAGCCAAAATCAGAACAGTGTGGCCAAGAGGGATGAAATGTAAACAGGTGCTGAATGTTCTCTGCTTATTCGAGTTTAACCAAGGAATAAATCATGGCAAAAGTTATAGCCATTGCCAATCAAAAAGGTGGAGTAGGCAAAACCACTACTGCGATTAATTTAGCTGCTTCTTTGGCAGCAAATCGACAACAGGTTTTACTGATTGACTTGGATCCTCAAGGCAATGCCACTATGGGAAGTGGTGTCGATAAAAGCCAATTGGTTCATACAACCAATGATGTATTACTGCATGATTGTCTTGCTGAACAAGCATGCCTTGCTACAACCAGTGGTTATGATTTAATTCCGGGCAATGATGATTTAACGGTGGCTGAAGTTAGCCTAATGGAACGCAATCACCGTGAAACCTTTTTGTATAAGGCCCTACAGCCCATTCAAAATAACTATGATTTTATCCTGATTGATTGTCCACCCGCTTTGAATACGCTGACTATAAATGCTTTTGTTGCTGCTGATTCTGTCCTTATTCCAATGCAGTGTGAATACTATGCCCTCGAGGGGTTAGCTGCCCTGCTTTCAACTATTGAGCAAGTTAAAGCATCAGTAAATCCTCGGTTACATCTTGAGGGACTGTTACGAACCATGTACGATGCGCGTAATCGATTGTGTTCTGAGGTATCTAAGCAACTCATAGAACATTTTCCAAGTAAGGTCTACAGAACCGTAATACCGCGTAATGTCAGACTTGCTGAAGCACCAAGCCACGGATTGCCAGCTTTACACTATGATAAAACATCGCCAGGTGCAGCAGCCTATATGGTACTCGCTTCCGAGTTGATTAATAAACAGACTGTAGCAGGATAAATGGGGTAACTTATGACAGTAAAACGTAGTAGTTTAGGGCGTAACTTATCCGCGTTATTAAGCCAATCGAGTAGCTCTATTCTAAATGAGAAACCGCAAGCTGAAAGTCTCAAACTCGCAGTAGACTCTCTGCAGCCTGGAAAATATCAACCGCGTGGTGAAATGGAAGAAGCACCTTTGATGGAGCTAGCTCAATCAATCAAAAAACAAGGCTTGCTACAACCTCTTTTGGTTCGCGAACTAAGTGATGGCCGTTATGAAATTATTGCAGGTGAGCGTCGTTGGCGTGCCAGCCAATTAGCAGGCCTGACAGAAGTTCCTGTTATTTTGAAGCAGGTTGATGATGAAACAGCGATGGCGATGGCCTTAGTTGAAAATTTACAGCGTGAGGATCTGAATGCTATGGATCAAGCCCGTGCCATGCATAGGCTCACTCATGAATTTTCCTTAACCCATCAACAAGTGGCCGATCTTTTGTGTAAATCAAGAGCTGCAGTAAGCAATTTCTTACGATTATTGGCTCTATCAGCTGGAGTCAAAAAGCTTTTGGAACATGGTGATCTGGACATGGGACATGCACGTGCCTTGCTCATGCTAGAAGAAGAGCAACAAAATCAGGTGGCCCAGCTAATCATTGCCAAAAATTTATCGGTACGCGAAACTGAGAAATTGGTTGAGCGAATTAAATTGGGTAAAACAGATGAGCAACAAACTCAGAGCAACCTTTCTCATGTGTACCACGATCAATTAAAAAATCTCTCTCAACATTTACAAGCTTCAATTAAACTTAAACCTGGAAAAGCAGGTAAGGGTTCATTAGTTATTCATTATAACGATGAACACAGTCTGCAGAGTATTATTGAGCAGTTAACCAGTACCTGCTAGTAAGCTCCTGTTTCTCACAAGTTGAAAATCTTGGGGAAAAGTTAGATTTGACTACTCAACCTGGGGTTTCTAAGTAACCCCAGGTTGAGTAGGGTATGTTGCTCAAGTTCATAACACTCATACAACAGCACATATTTATGAAATTTAGATGAATAAAAACCATGAGTAACAGGACGTAATTTATCAATCAATTTCATCATTCATTAAGTAAATTACCTGAAAATTAAAGATGTTTTTATAGTTTCTTCATTATCTTCCATCTTTAAAGTATTATCCGACTTTTGGAGCTCTATTAAAATAAGACCATCCGTATCTAACCCTTTCAATACCATCGAAGTAAATTGAACTTTTCCTTTTTGAATGTCAGCTAATCGATTCAAAAGTTCTTTGTACTTTGCTGGTCCCAAATTATAGAGCTTATTAGTTTGAGAGTTTTTTTCTATCGATTGAATAAAAATTTCTTCTACTGCCCATAAAGGCTTCTTCTCTTCTAAAGATTTATTCGCTGCCTGCAGACACCAAGCCAGGTAATCAAGTCTATCCCCAGCTTTATTGGGTTGAGCGAACTCCTTGTTCGTCTGATCTTTTAAACTTATCTGTATTTTCATAGTATTTCCTATTTAGCCTAACTCTACTGATATTTATCACTTATTAAAAGAGGTGCTATACATTTATATAAAAACTCAATCTGCATTTTTATTAATTATTTAGACTTATTAATTGCCTTCATTTCAAAAAAAATAATAATATGATCAATATATTATCTTAATAAAAAAAAAATGGAAGGTTCGTTCGCTGAATGTCGTGATCGGTATAAAAGGGGCCGCTTTAAAAAGAATCTCTAAGCTTGATTTGACTTGGAACCGTCGCCTTTTCGACGCTGAAAAAGTTTATAAAGAGACTTGATAATTGCAGTGATAGTGTAATTAACATAAATAAAACCGCTAACAATCAAGCCATTGTTATTTACTTGCTTCCAAATACAAAAGAAGTTCAATATTTATACTACAATTAAATCATAAGCTGGTTATATTGCTTGGAGACTGCAATGTTAATTCAGCCTGTTCAACCTGTTAATGTGCTAATTAAGATTGGCGAGAGTGAATATATAGGCCAATTACTTAGCTTGTCCGAAGAAAAGCTGGAATTAAAATGTGAAGAATATATTGAAAAGGACATCGAAGTTGCTTTTTTTGCTAAACATTTTCGCGGCCAAGCGATTATCGAAGAAATTCAATTTGCCCGCTCGTTTTTCACCTATCAATTAACAATTCAAGAAATTCAATTTCAGCCTGGTTTGTTAATTAATACGCGTTTATAAAGTTACTACAGAACCTCTTAAAAGTGCTCTAAGGAACGATCTGAACTATGAGTGGAGTAGTCCCGGGCTTCACTGTGCTGAACCCGGGCTCTCATTTTCGATGTACTTATAACCAATAAACAAAAACAAACAAGAACAACCAGACCACGTCTACAAAGTGCCAATACCACGCAACGCCTTCAAAAGCAAAGTGACGTTCAGGAGTAAAATGCCCTAATTTACAACGAACAGCGATAACAATTAGCATAATTGTACCCAAAGTCACGTGTAAACCATGAAATCCAGTTAACATGAAAAATGTCGTTCCATAAATGCCAGCAGATAAAGTTAGATTCATCTCAGTATATGCTTCATGATATTCGTAGCTTTGTAGAATCAAGAATATCAATCCTAACAAAATAGTTAAAACCATGCCGGTAATTAGTTGCTTTTGCTTTCTTAATTTTAAAGCCCAATGTGCCCAGGTAATAGTGACTCCAGAGGTCAATAAAATCAGTGTATTGACTGCTGCTAGACCCCAAGCTCCCATTCCTTCATGGGCTCCGGCAAATACTTTGTTATTTGGGTTAACTAATATTGGCCAGTTTGAACTGAAATCAGGCCATAATGTAAAGTGTGTAATTGGGTGTACTTCACCGCCCAAAAGAGGCACAGACCAGAGTCGGCTGTAGAACAAAGCACCAAAAAATGCACCGAAGAAACAAACCTCTGAAAAGATAAACCAGCACATTCCCCAACGAAATGATCTATCAACTTGTTCGTCATAGACTCCTTTTGAGTTTTCATAAATCACTTGGCCAAACCAACCAAATAACATAAAAATCATGAGTCCTAGACCAATTGCGAATATGTAGGGCCCATACCAATCATGATGAAGCCAAGATGCAGCGCCAACAAGAGTAGTAGTTAACCCACATGATGCAACTAAAGGCCAATGGCTTGGTTTAGGGACATAATAAGTACCATGTGCTCCCATTCTATTTTTATCTCCTGTATTAATAGGGCCTATTTAGAATTCGCTAGATTGTGCCTTAGGGCTTTGTTCTTAAGCATCAAAGCTAAAAAATCAAAGTCTTAAGACCAAGTTAGTAGAATCATAAACAGGCATTAATCTGTTTTTGACACACTCTCTATAACCGGAAGAGTGCAACCTGCTAAAATTGCCAAACCTGCATGTCTACCCTGCGAGTATTGCGCATCTGCATACAATCCGTATTGCCAGGTTTATACTAACCCTTATCAGTTACATCAAATAAAGTATAAGACAAAGTAACTGTATGCACTTTTTCGGGTAAATCGGTATCCAGATGAAATAATAAAGGCATATTCATTGCCTCGTGTCCATTTAATGTTTGCCGGGTAAAACAAAAGCACTCCGTTTTTTTCAGATACTTAGCAGCAATTCCTGGTGTAACACTAGGTATTGCCTGTACTGTCATCGGATGATCTGTTTTATTCTCAGCATAAAAAGCAAGTTTTGCTATTTCGCCGGGATGTACCGTTATTTTTCTGGTTTTGGGATAAAATGCCCAAGGGACTCCACTGTTATTTGTCGCAACAAACTCTACAGTTATTTCTCTTTTTTTGTCGACTTTCGCTTTGGCTGCATCATAAGCTACTGCCTCAGGATTTGTTTTTCCATTAATACCCAGAGACTTACATAAGCTATTGTAAATAGGTACTAATGCAAATCCGAAGGCAAACATCCCCAGCACAAGACCCGATAGAATAACGATCAGCCTGTGGTGCCCTTTTTGATTTTTCATACAACAAACCTATAAATCTAGTTTGGGCGGAGTTGTAAAAGAATGATATGGAGGTGGCGAGGGTAATGTCCACTCTAATCCATAAGCTCCTTCCCATGCTCTTCCAGCAGCAATATCTTTTTTCGTACCTTTTTTCCTTACAGTAGCTATCACGTTATACAAAAATAGAAGTTGTGTAAAACCAAAGATAAAAGCACCAATTGAAGAGATCATATTAAAATTAGTGAATTGTAATGCATAATCCGGAATTCTTCTTGGCATACCCGCCAATCCTAAGAAATGCATTGGGAAGAAAGCAATATTTACAGAGATAACAGATAACCAAAAATGCCATTTACCCAGTAATTCATTATACATGTGCCCAGTCCACTTCGGCAGCCAATAATATGTAGCAGAAAACAGGGCAAAAACCACACCTGGAACCAAGACATAATGGAAATGAGCGACCACAAAGTAACTATCTTGGTATTGAAAATCTGCAGGTACCAATGCCAGCATAAGGCCTGTAAATCCACCTATAGTAAATAGAAATACAAAAGCTAACGCAAATAACATTGGGGTTTCAAAAGTCATGGAACCTCGAAACATAGTGCTTACCCAGTTAAATACTTTAATACCTGTTGGAACAGCAATCAGCATTGTGGTGTACATAAAGAACAATTCTGCACCCAATGGTATCCCTGATGTAAACATATGGTGCGCCCAAACAATAAATGACAAGATTGCAATACTTACTGTTGCATAGACCATAAAATAATAACCGAACAATGGCTTACGGCTAAAAGTCGGAATAACTTCAGATATCACACCAAAAGCGGGTAATACGAGAACATATACTTCAGGATGACCAAAAAACCAGAATACGTGTTGGAAAAGTATGGGATCTCCACCACCCGCTGCATCGAAAAAGCTGGTGCCAAAATGACGGTCAGCCAACATCATGGTTACTGCTCCAGCCAATACAGGCATAATCGCGATCAGCAAAAACGCGGTAATTAACCAAGTCCATACGAACATCGGCATTTTCATCAGTGTCATACCAGGAGCACGTAAATTTAGGATCGTCGCAATAATATTAATCGAGCCCATAATGGATGAAACCCCCATCATATGGATCGAAAAGATCATAAAATCAGTACTGGGAGGTGCATATTTGGTAGATAAAGGAGCATACATGGTCCAACCAAAGTTAGGACCTCCACCTGCATGAAATGTTGTTGAAAGCAATAATACAAAGGCAAAAGGTAAAATCCAAAAACTCCAGTTGTTTAATCGCGGCAAAGCCATATCTGGAGCACCAATCATCATTGGAATTTGCCAGTTTGCCATTCCAGTAAAAGCAGGCATCACCACACCAAACAGCATGATTAAACCATGCAATGTTGTCATTTGGTTGAAGAAATTTGGATCAACAAAACGATGCCCTGGTTGAAATAACTCAGCTCGAATAACTAAGGCCATGCCACCAGCCAAAAAGAAGCTTATCATTGCAAGCCACAGATAAAGGGAACCGATATCTTTATGGTTTGTAGTAAACAACCAACGTTTTATAAAACCTAAGACGCCTCTACCCTGTTCTGGACCATGATCATCATGTTTTTCATCGTGCGCTAATGTATAACTACTCATTGCAAACCTCCAGCTTGAACTTTATTAACCATGGTTGGTTGTTGATTAGCCTTTTGACGTTGCGCAGCAACTTCCTCGGCTTGAATTATATCATTTGTATTATTATCCCAAGCATTACGTTCATAAGTCGCTATTGCAGCAATTTCTTCATCACTAAGTTGATCTTTATACGGTTGCATTGCAGAACCAGCAACACCGTTTAGGATTATATCCAAGTGCCGTGAAATAGGATGACCTGTTGCTACCGAACTCCGCTTGAGTGCAGGATACATTGGTGGGATACCTTTTCCATCAGGCTGATGGCATGCAGAACAAAATTGGTCGTATTTTTGTTTTCCAAGTAAAAGTAATTCATCTCGCGTCATCGATTTCTGAGTTGCAACATTAACTTCTTCTTTAGCATACTGATCTTCTACTTTTGTTTGCGCTGCGACCCATTTATCAAAATCGTCCTGACTGACCGCTTCAACAACTATAGGCATAAATCCATGATTAACCCCGCAAAGCTCCGCACATTGACCTCGATATGTTCCAGGCTTTTCGATTGTCGCCCATGCTTCATACATGAAACCAGGTATCGCATCGCGTTTAATGCCTAATTCTGGAACCCACCATGAGTGCACAACATCATTTGAAGTGACAAGAAAGCGGATTTTCTTATTAATAGGAACAACCATTGGTTTATCGACTTCTAGTAAATACCACTCACTCTTTTTCTGCTTGTTTTGAATTTGTTCAAACGGTGTGGATAAAGTACTAAAAAAGCTAATTCCCTGATCAAGATATTCATACTGCCATCGCCATTGGTAGCCTACTACTTTTATAGTTACTTCAGATTGATTAGTATCATCCATGCGGATTAAAACTCGAGTAGCCGGTACTGCGAGCCCAACAAGAATCAAGAAAGGAATAATCGACCAGACAATTTCTAATCGAGGATTATCATGAAATTTTGCGGCTTTATATCCTTTAGACTTTCTGTGATGAATCATGGAATAGATCATCACACCGAAGACAACGACCCCGATTATGGCACAAACAGCCATACAAACCATATGCAGGTAGTATACGTCTTTGCTGATAGGGGTCACCCCTTTGTGCATATTTAACTGCCAAAAATCCGCAGCAGCGAATAGTGGTCGGCTCGCAACCCAGGCACCTAGCATCGTTAATAATCTACAGATCTTTAACCTGTTTAACATCCCCATTCCTCGTCTTGTCAAGAAAGCCAGTTTATGCTGACTCCAATTTAGTTTTATATATTTTTAATTTGGTCTCCCCTACGATTATGTAGGGGTTCTTGTTCAGCAATACGACACTACCACAATGAGTAATTTCCTTCAGTTTTAGATTTACTCACTATATATTTAACTGCTTCGATTACTTCATTCGTGGTGCATTGATTACAGCCTCCGTTTTTCGGATGATCTTTCCCATGAACGGTGTTTTCAATCAATACATCCATATTTTTTGCAATCAAAGATTTCCACGCCTCTTGATCGCCGATTTTAGGCGCACCTTGTTTTCCATCATTATGGCAAGCAGCGCAATGTTCGTTATAAACAGTTTCCCCACTTACAGGGAATTTTGCCGCGCCGCCTGACTTGAGATTTAACAATTGTGTGCGAGTTAATGACTCATTCAATATGTAATCAATAGCAGAAATGATGTCGTTATCAGAGCAGGTCACACAGGCGCCTTTTATAGGCATGAAGTTATATCCATCAATGGCATGGCTATATAATCCTGTTAATCCGCTGCTCTTCAATCGCTCATACCAGCTCGCAGAACTTCCCAGCAAAGGAGCACTCATTGCGCCATCTTGATGGCAAATCACACAAGCGGTGAAATACACTTGCTTTCCACGCTCCAGTGATGGTGGATCATTTGAAGCAGGTAACCCTAGGGGTTCTTCACTTACAACTGTTTTAAGGTATGTAGCAATAGCCATTCTATCTGCATCGGTTAAATACATCAGGCTGTTATGGTTTACTTCTGCCATAGGACCGGCTACGGGACCTGCATTATTGAGAAGCTTATTGAATTTGAATACATCGGTGACTTCTTGATGGGTTCCTGATTCCAATCCATACTTAGTAATGTTTGGCGCCCAATAGCCATCAATAAATCCACCGGTGAGATAATACTTATTCTTTGGTGCACCAAAAGGATTTAATGGCGTATGGCACATACTGCAATGACCTAAACTATCAACAATATATTTCCCCCGATTCCATTCAGAAGATCTGCCTTTTTCATATTGAAATCCATGCCCTTCAGGGAAAAAGAATAATAAATTCCAGCCCCAAAGTGTAAAGCGTGAACCTGGAACGTTAAATGGGAAAGGTAATGATTTGTTGGGTAAATTAACAGGAGGCAAGCTCATGAAATAAGCATACAGAGCACGTGCATCTTCATCCGTTATTTTAGAAAAATAGATATAGGGGAATACTGGGAAATAGTTTCTACCTTTAGGATCCCGACCTTCTTTAAGCGCACGAATGAAATCTTTTTCAGTCCAGTTACCAATTCCAGTTTCTTTATCCGGAGTAATATTAGGGCTATAAAATGTTCCAAAAGGGGTTTCTATAGGTAATCCGCCCGCATAAGCAGGTGTGCCTGCTTTAACATTTGTATGACAGGAAATGCAATCCCCCATCTTTGACAAATATTCTCCTCGCTGAATTAAATTCTGTTGCTCACCGGTAGCTGGGGCAGTCGGTGGATAAGCAGGATAATATCCATCAATAATTGATAATTTCTCTTGTGCAGGTTCATTTTCTGCATGTAATAATTGACCTGCCAGGCCAAGCACCGCCACAGTTACGGTGACGATTAGCTTTCTCAGTAACAAAGAGCCCACGCTCCCTCCTATTTGTTCTTATTTTGTACGCTTCTCTTGCGGAGACAGAATAATCGACGCATTTTATACTCCACAATGCATAAGTTGCAATGTTATAATCGCTATCTTTCATTATTTTTATATTGTGATTATGTTTGTTTATCTTAACGGCTTACTTTTAGGCTTGTCACTAATTATTGCCTTAGGGCCGCAAAACATTTTTTTGATTAAACAAGGTGCACAAAAAAATCACGCAATGCTCTCCGCAGTTATTTGTTTTATCTGTGATTTTATTCTAATTTGCTCCAGTATTACAGGCTTACATGAATTGCTCTTGCTTCGTCCTGTTCTGCAAATCTGGATGATGCTCTTAGGCACTGCGTTCTTACTTTTTTATTCTGCAAAAACACTATCCAGTGCGCTTTCAAAATCAACAGAGACCGAAGAAAATACACATCATCAACCACGTAACAGGACTCAAATCATTCTCTTGGCTTTAGGTTTTAGCATACTTAATCCACATGCAATTATTGATTCTTTAGTAATTATTGGTGGCGGCAGCAGCGGATATCCCGATCAAGAACATATTTTTCTGTTGGGTGTACTTACCTCAAGCTTGATTTGGTTTAGCTCATTAACCTTCACTGCGCGATATTTTTCCGATGTTCTGACAAAAGCTAACGTATGGAAAGGAATCGAATTGCTCAGTGGTTTATTGATGGGTTTTATAGGTATTAAACTCGGCACAGATTGTTTAAGTTTAATTTCAGAATTAATTGGTAAATCGATTTAATAGAAAGGGCCAATCAGTGTGTCGCCAATTGACCCAGTGGAATGACACATAGCAAGTCCAACCTCGCAAGGTGAATATCTCATAACCACTTATCCATGTCAACCAGGTAATGGACATCCCCACCCTCCCCATTGTTGTTCGAACCCACTTCAGTTAAACTCAATATTTTACCAATACTGAGCAGTGCATGTTTTACGGCGACACCATCCAAGAAACTAGGCAAATGTTTTTTTCCAGCTGGGAAAAATTCCAACAAAAAAAGCTATTGTCCCCTTTAGAAAATCAGATTGTTCAAGTGATATTGGCTCATCCGGAATATCATAAAATGCTTGAAAACCAAGATAAATTTGAACAACAATCGTATTTTCCTGAGTCCGGACAACCCAATCCCTTCCTGCACATGGGACTTCATCTAGCGATTCGAGAACAAATCGCTACCGACCGCCCAGCCGGCATTAGTGCAATCTTTAAGAATTTAATCAACAAATACAATGACTCATTAACAGTAGAGCATTTAATGATGGAGCAATTGGCTGAGTGCTTGTGGCTCTCACAAAAAAATAATATCCCTCCTGATGAACATCAATATCTGCAAATATTAGCTAACCTTTGAGTTATTTTTTTAAGTGAAAAAGAAGGTCACGGTGCGTCCACTTTCACAAGTGGAACTTTATCCCCACCTACCATGCATAACGATTATCATACTTGTATCCCAAACGGCTTAATTGATCAAATAAAGATCAGGTGGTAGAATACGCATTTTACACGTTGAGGATATTTATGACTAATATTGTCTTGTTTGATATGGACGACACTTTAAGCTCAGAGAATGGGTTGGGGGATCATAACAGAGTTTTATTTTTTCCAGATTCAACCAAAAAGGTTTTCGCTGATCTGCAGAAGCGTGGCGACCAAATTATTATTTGCTCTAAATATGCTACGAAGTTCGAAATTGAATCTGCTTTGACAAAAGCAAAAATTGATTATGCAAATATTATAATTTTAGGTGAACACAAGAAGCCAAAAGTAGAAACTGCTAATGAATATAAAAATCATAAAAGGGCTAAAAACATTATTATCGTTGAAGATAGCACCTCTATTGACGACAGTGAACATGACGTTGTGCATATCCAAGTGCCCTATAAAACGGATCACACAGCTCCCCCATCAGACGCTTATTTAAAAGTAGCATTACTCCCGGAGGAGCAGCTATTTGCGATAAAGCCTATTGTGAAAAAAATTAAGCAAAACCAAGACCATCATGGTCAAATAAATAGTAAAGCTCTATCTAATTACTACGAGGCAATAGTAAAACTAATGGAATATAGAGATAAGCGGAAAAATGATTATCGCGAGTTCTATACTAACTGGGCGTGCTGGTTTGGCGGTGAAGCTCGTTCAAAAAAAGCAAAACTTAAGGCCGTTGATAGCATTCTTGATTCGTTAAACGATGGTACCTTCGACATCAAAAATATTCCCGAGGCAGCAAAAAATGGAGAGTTGGCTTCTATTGTAAACTCCATGAAAGTTGCTGAAATTGCCAAGACCGCACTATCTTCTGTGCAAATCTAAGCTAAGCTCTAAAATTGCTTTTTACACCGCAATCTTAAGAAGTTAAAAGCATAAATAGCCCCTTTATACCCTCACCCCTCTTCCCTGAATGGCCGTCAGAGCGGATGAGGGTGTTTTAGTTGAACATCTAATCTAATCCACTCCCCCCATCAACACCTCAGAGGAACTTACTTTATGCATTAAATCATCCTGTGGCTCCACTTGATATTCTAGGATATCTCCAGGCTGACACTTTAGATAAGAGCAAATTGCCTCTAATGTAGCAAAACGTATCGCCTTAGCCTTGCCATTTTTTAAAATAGACAAATTTGCTTCAGTAATCCCTATTGCCTCTGCCAACTCTTTAAGCCTGCATTTGCGTTTTGCCATCATCACATCCAAATTAACAATAATCGACACGAGAATATTCCTTAAATTGTTAATTGCGTTTCAGATTTCAATTGATGTGCTTCTTGGACAATCCAGGAGGCAACCAAAATAATAAAAGCAGTGATTAAAGTAGATAAATTGGCTGAGTTCAAGGTAATGCTGGCAATACGCTCACCTTTAGGATGATTAAAGGTAAGCGCGGCAGTCATTAAAGGTTGATAAAATAGCTGCACCAACTCCCCCAAAATCATATAAATACTTACTTGCTTAATTAATTTGATGTTTTCCTCTTCAAATAAATGCCCGTTTTCAAAAAGCCCGAATAGTTTGGCTAATTTATGGCAGATCAAGATAGTAATGGTCATTGGTATCCATTCAATTGCCAACAGGATACCTCGATGCAACCAAGAAAAATGGGATGGATCATGAATTTGTTTCGTGGAAATCAAAGAAGACCAAGCACCGATAGAACACATCCAATCGAATTTAAATAAAATCAAAACTGTTGTTGTTAATGGAATAAGCCAACAAAGGCCACGAAAAAGTAAATAAAGAACATGGCTTGTATTTTTTATTTTTTGCATGATAAATATCCTTTAGTGATAATTCGCTAAGACTACACCAATAATTATTGTTTAACAATAAATTTATATTTAATTATAGATATTATTTATTGATTAATAAGTTAATGAAAATTAATAATTCAATCACAATCAAATACCATGACATAAAATTTATAAATTCCTATCCTGACTGAGTCCACATTGAAAATGTATCTATGCAGGGCTGGGTATCTTGGCAAAGATCAGTTAATATGGGGCATTAAATAACAAATCCGTGTTCCCTGATGACTGAGCAAGAAAAAAAAACCCATTTTGGTTACTCTACTGTAGGCTGGGATGAGAAAGAACAGAAAGTAGCTGAAGTTTTTCATTCCGTGGCAAAAAACTATGATTTGATGAATGATTTAATGTCTTTAGGCATCCATCACCTGTGGAAGCGCTACACTGTAGGTCATAGCCAGGTACGTCCCGGACAATTTGTCTTGGATTTAGCAGGTGGCAGTGGCGACTTAACACGTTTGTTATGTAAAAAAGTCGGTGATACTGGCCGAGTTGTTCTCGCTGATATTAATTCAGCCATGCTAAATGTAGGACGTGATCGTTTATTAGATGAAGGCTTGTATAAGAATATTGATTACGTACAAGGTAACGCTCAATGCCTTCCTTTTGCTGATAATAGTTTTCATTGTATTACTATGGGGTTTGGCTTAAGAAATGTAACCGACAAGGAAGAAGCACTTCGTTCGATGTATCGTGTGTGCAAACCCGGCGGAAAAGTGATGATTCTTGAATTTTCAACACCCACATTCCCTGGCTTAAAACCTATTTATGACTGGTATTCGTTTAATATTTTACCTAAAATAGGGGGGCTTATTGCGCAAGACAAAGCCAGTTACCAATACCTTGCTGAATCCATTCGCATGCATCCCAATCAAACCAAACTAAAAGAAATGATTGAGAATGCAGGATTCGAAGACTGTCACTATGATAATCTCAGTGGTGGTATCGTTGCCTTGCACATTGCCTATAAATATTGAGTGCATTATGTTAAAAAAATACTCCTTAAAAGCTCTCCAAATAGCCATAAACAAAGCTGCTAAACTGGATGAACAGATGCCAGCCAGGCTGAACGCTTTTGATAATAAAACCCTTGAAATAATTATCAGCCCTTTAAACGTTAATTTTTTCATTCATTTTAAAGATGGAGAGATTGTCTTACTGGATTGCTACGATAGAGAAGCAGACACGGTAATTCACAGTAACCCTTTAGGTTTAATCCGCTTGAGTTTATTACCAGCATCAAAGGCCCGCTCTTTGTTTAATGATAAAATTCGCATGACGGGAGATACTGAATTAGGTCAACAAGTAAAAAAACTGTTTGACGAGATGGATATTGATTGGGAGGGACATCTCGCCCATTTTACTGGTGATGTCGTTGCCCATCAAATTGGTTCTTTTGTACGCAAGGGAATGGCATTCAAAAAGAAACTGGATGAATCCTTGCAGCAAAATGTATCGGAATATCTGCAAGAAGAATTACGAGTCATGCCGACAAAATATGAACTGGAAGATTTTTTTGCTGAAGTCGACGAGTTATCTTTAAGCGTTGAACGCTTGCAAGCTCATGTTAATCAACTAATAAGCCGCTATGAAATCAATTAAAAAGCTCATCCGTCTTATTCATATTAATTACATTCTGGCCAAAAACGGACTAGACAATGTAGTCGTGTCATTGAGATTATTTGCACCGTTACGCTTCATTGTTTATTTAAATCCATGGAATTGGTTTCGTAAGGAACCGTTAACGCATGGCGAAGCGCTTCGTAAGTCATTGGAAGAATTGGGGCCTATTTTTATTAAATTCGGTCAAGCACTGTCTACTCGTCCTGACATTCTGCCCATGGATATAGCGATTGAACTTAGCAAACTACAAGATAAAGTCCCGCCATTTCCTAGTGAGCAGGCGATGACTATTATTGAAAGAGCTTATGGTTTGTCTCCATATGAGGTTTTTGCTGAATTTGATTCGATACCTTTGGCATCGGCCTCTATGGCGCAAGTGCATGCAGCCACTTTGAAAACAGGCGAAGAAGTGATTGTCAAAGTGCTTAGACCTAACATGCGACGCATTATTGAGCAAGACTTGAGCATTATGCATACTATTGCAAAATGGGCAGATCGCTATTGGCCTGAGATTAGACGTTTAAAACCAAAAGAAATTGTAACAGAATTTGAACATACCTTAATTGATGAGCTTGATCTATTAAGAGAAGCTGCTAATGCAGCTCAATTAAGACGTAATTTTGAGCATTCTCCTATCTTGTATATTCCAGAAATCTATTGGGATTATTCACGCTCCAATGTGATGGTGCTCGAACGAATTCATGGTATCCCTGTATCCGATCTCAAAAGCCTGCAAGCACATGGAGTTGATATAAAGAAACTGGCTGAGCGCGGGGTAGAAATTTTCTTTACCCAAGTATTCCGTGATTGTTTTTTTCATGCAGACATGCATCCAGGAAATATTTTTGTTTCTTATAACAATCCCAAAGACCCACAATATATCTGCATTGACTTTGGCATTATGGGTACATTAAATGACAATGACAAACGTTATTTAGCAGAAAATCTCTTGGCCTTTTTTAATCGAGATTACCGGCGGGTAGCCGAGCTGCATGTTGAATCCGGTTGGGTTGCACGTAATACCCGTGTTGATGAATTTGAAAGTGCTATTCGAACTGTATGTGAGCCTATTTTTGAAAAACCTTTAAAAGACATCTCTTTTGCACAAGTGGTATTGCGTCTTTTTCAGGTTGCTCGCCGTTTTCATATGGAAGTACAACCGCAACTGATTTTATTGCAAAAAACGCTTCTTGCGGTAGAAGGCTTAGGACGCCAACTCTATCCTGACCTGGATTTATGGGCTACAGCCAAACCTTTTCTTGAAAAATGGCTCAGGGATCAAATAGGACCTAAAGCTTTTTTCACCCAATTAAAACGAAATCTGCCTTTTCTTGCGGAGCAATTGCCGCATATGCCGAAACTGCTCTTTGATTTTCTAGAGCTTAAAAAAGAAGAATTAATAATAAATAAAGAACGTGCTAATGCTCAGCCTGAAAATGAAAAACCAGCAGTCCATTGGAACAGTATTGCAATCGGCGCTGGACTTTCTTTACTGTTAGTAAGCCTGCTTGACTATTTGCATCTTATCCATCACAAACAGCTCACTCCTCTTGCCCTTACGGGAGCTATTTTGACAGGACTGTTTGTACTTATTAACCATAACACGAGGAACTAAACATGGGATTAAGTGGAATCAGCCCTCTTTCTTTATTGTTAATTCTAGTCATTATTATTGCTCTTTTTGGTACTTCCAAATTAAAAACTATAGGCACAGATCTTGGTGAAGCGATTAGAAATTTCCGCAATGCTTTGAATGATAATCAAACCAATGAGCCCCCCAAAGAGGATAACAAACCCTCATGAGCAGCGGCGAACTTCTGGTCATTTTTATTGTTGCCTTCATTGTATTTGGCCCCAAAAAACTCCCTATGCTGGCGACTCATTTAGGATTATTGGTAAAAACGTTTAACCAGCTTAAAATGCAGGCTGCTATGCTCTGGCAACAACAACTTAATGCGCTGCAATTACAAGAAAATCAGCGCAAAGCAAAAGAAGCCGACGAGCAATATAAAAAAGAACCGTTGCCTTAAGCTTTAGTTTTACTGAAGCCTCGCCCCCATTTCCTCCTGGGGCTCACCTTTTGCAGGCAGGGTAAAACCATCGAAATCAGGAAGATCGTTCATCGCTTCTTTATTAGGCGTCAAAGAACCCCCTGTATATTCTTTGGGACCATCTTTGCTTGTTTGGTATAGCTTCCCATCGCCATTTGAATAGGCAATAACTTTATTGGTTTCCGCATCGATCATAATAAAGCTTTGTCCTGATTTTGCCTGCTTTTCAAAAAATGAAGCCATATCTTCATCTGATTTAAAAGATAAACTCAATCGACCGTTTTCATCCCTCTCAGGTGGATGATCTTTGAACCATTTGGCCCCACAATGTTCTTTATAGGCTGCCAGCAGCGCTTCAGCTTGTTCGCTTTGAATACGAACGCTCTTTTTTTTGCTCGCCAGCTCTTCTTCTTCAGCCGTTCTTAAAGCTTCTACTTGTGTCGATGTTTGCACAGTTTGTTGCGGGGGAACTAATGGAATGTCTTCTTCGTCTTTTGGTGGAGACATAATACATTTCCTCTAAAATATAGTTATTTGCACACGAAGCTCATTATGTATAAGTATAACTCAGCTTTTAAGCTTTGATTGTTTCCCTAACGAATTTGTTATTTAGCTTTGCAAAGTTTAAGCTGATGGGCTAATTACCTCCAATAGCATTGAGAGGAAGGGTTTCTTACTCTCAAATTTTATGGTTCAAATTTTACAATATTCTTATTATTTAAGTCCTGCCACAGTACTTCTGCAACCGGTCCTCTGGCTGGTTTTTGTAATCGAATCGCGGCTAAAGTAATTAATCGTCTATCGAAATGATGCCCTTGTAAACACTCTAACCGGCCATCAGCTAACTCTTGGGTAATCAGATGCAACGGCAATCTACCCCAGCCAAGACCCGCAACGATTATATCTTTCTTAGCCGTTACATCACTTACTGTCCATCGGCGTCCGTGTTCAATAACACCAAATGAAAAATCAGATTGTGATGAATCACGCAGAATTACTTGCATGCATTCAGAAAGTGTATCTAAATCACCTAATTGCGCATTGTAATATTGGATAAATTCAGGAGACGCAACTGCGACCAGAAACTCCGAACGAAGCGGAATCACCTCGACTGCCTTATTTGTGATTAAATTTTCGCTAATAATCAAATCAGCCTGATTTCGCAATAACCGCTCACAAGCGCCTCCAATTGATTCAGAGAGAAAATGAAATTGGGTATTGGGGAATGAATAAATCCAATGCCTCAGAAGATTTTTCAGGCTTGATAAAGGAAAAAATACATCAATGGCAATCGTAATATCACTTTCTGCCTCAGACTGCAGTTGTTCTGCAAATTGGCTGATATTCTTCCAATGACCAATTAAAGACTGAGCCCGACGATATAATTTTTCTCCTTCTGTTGTGAGTACCGGTCGGTAATGATTGCGATCAAACAATACCAAATTTAACTGTTCTTCCAATTTCTTAATTGATGATGTGATCGCCGGCTGACTTTTAAATAAGACCCGTGCTGCAGCATTGAATCCGCCGCAATCGACTACTACAACAAAAACCCGTAGCACATCAAAATCAATATCCATAATTATTTTTTATTAAGTTTATCAAAACTTAATATTATCAATTTATATAGATTTTACCTAATCTGTTTACTCCAATGGAATGTGGAAACGTTTACCTAGGTGCAGAGAAAGGAGTCGGGTATGAATAGAAAAAACGTTCTTATCCCAGGTTCCACTTCACTGCCATCTGGTTACATTTAAGGAAAACAATTTGGAGGGTAAAGTATGTCCATAAATACGGTACAAAAAACAACAACTGCGCTTTTAGACGTATTGCTCAATCAAAGACGAATTAGTGAGTTAGCCGAGACAAAGTGCACCGGAATTTTATGTTCTGAATGCATTCGTCATCCGCAAGAAAAAATTCAACAGGCAGTAAGGGAGCAACGACCCCTAACGCTGATTCTTCCTGCGTTCCCTGCAAAATCAGCCAATAGGCAGAAAACGCTTTCAGAAAAGCCTGATCGAGGTGAAATCATTAGCTTGAGCAACCTGAATCAAATCTGTCATACCATGCAAGAAATTTATCCTGTTGGTATTAAGTTAATCATTTGTTCTGATGGTCGCGTATTTAACGATTTGGTTTTGGTAAGCGATCTTCATGTAGATGTCTACCAAAAAGGGATTCAACAAATCATCGAAGATTATCAACTAACTCATCTATCAACGTTTTCACTTGATGAGTTATATCCCTGCCATAACTATCAGATTATGCGTGAATTATTAATGATCGAGTTTGGCCAAACTTTAGATGAACTAAAACAACATATAGCAACTGATCCGAGCACTCGCTATCAATTTAATGGTATTCACCGTTTTATTACGGAGGATCAATTTGCTTTAAAACCACAACAAACAAAAAGCAAAACACGGCAGGAAGCGAAACGAATTGCTTATGAAGTAATGCGCCGATCCAATGCCTGGTCACGATTATTAGCTAATTATTTCCCACAATCCGTTCGGTTGTCGATACACCCTCAACCTTGTGGCTCAGAGAAAATAGGAATTCACTTTCTTCCCACATCGAATCGGTGGGGCACGCCTTGGCATAATGTTTTACTTAAAAACGCCGATGGTTGGCAGCTCATAAAAAGACGAGAAGCCGAACAATTGGGAGCACGATTAAACAATGATCATTATGTATTGGAGGCCTGTTGATGAGTAATGTTAAACAATTTGTCCCATATCTGCTCCATGCAGATCATCATCGCAATCTGACTGAGCTATCGTTGGAAATGCTCTTAAACCTGACAACTCAGCATAAAATCGTCCTTCTACGTGGTTTCAATCTTCTGGAACGTGATGATTTGCTCCATTATTGCCAAAAGCAAGCCCAATTGCTTTCATGGGATTTTGGCCCGGTAATGGAAATGAAAGTTGATCAAAAACCCAAAAACTATCTATTTACAGAGGGAGATGTCCCATTGCATTGGGACGGGGCTTTTCATCAAGAACCTCGTTTTCTGCTTTTTCATTGCCTGCAAGCGCCTCGTCCTGGAAGTGGTGGCGAAACCCTATTTGTAAACACAGAAACGGTTTGGCAGAGTGCAAGCGACGCACAAAAAAAGGAATGGCACCTCTACTCCCTCGGCTTTCATACCGAGAAATTGGCACATTATGGAGGGACAATTACTCGTACTTTAATCAACACTCATCCAGACACACAAGAGGTTATCTTACGATTTGCTGAACCAGTAGGCGAAGACTATTTGAATCCCGTACACGTTAAAATAATTGGTAAAAATAAGGATGAATCAGATGCAATTTTATCCGCTTTATGCGAGAGCATGCGGGCTCCTCAACATCTATATCAACACCAATGGCAACAAGGTGATTTTTTACTTGCCGATAATTTTTCACTCCTACATGGTCGCAATGCCATTCATCGTCATAGCCCAAGACATTTAAGAAGGATCCAAATATTATGAAGCCCTATACTTTAATGCAATTAAAGCAAACTACTACTCCGGAACAATTCAGCAATCATTTACGAGAAATGGGTGAATTGTTTTGGTGGGAACCCGGTAAATTTTTCGTGATTACTTCCTATAAATTGGCCAAGCAGATCCTCACAAGCGAGGATTTTACTTGCGACCGCTCACCTTTTTTTATTTCACGCATGCCCGAGATGAATTTGTCGTTAATTACTGATTTTTTTAAAGTGGTCAGCCAGATGATGGTGATGAGTGATGCACCAGAACATACCTCTCGAAGACGAATTTGTTATCATGGATTTAGCAACAACTTTTTGGAACAACTAAAACCATTAATTCAAAAAACAATATCAAACTGTCTGGCTGAGTTTACTGCAGAGCAACCTTTTGATTTTGTTACTGGACTTGCTCAAATCATCCCCTCGGTAACGCTTGCGGAATTGTTTGCAATTCCAGATAGTGAACGTCTTGATTTTTATCATTGGTCCAATAATATGACTCAATTTTTTGGTGGCTCAACCAGCTATAGAGATGATGATGGTGTTAAGGTAAATCATAGTGCCAAACAACTGTATCGTTACTTTTCTAATTTAATTGTCCATCGTCGACAAAAACCAGGACACGATTTTTTGAGTATCTTACTAGAGCATCAAGCCCATTTTGGGTTAACGGATGATGAAATTATTTCTCAAGCCATTATGATGCTGGTTGCAGGGCAAGTAACAACAACCGATCAGCTGTGTAATAATTTATTCATTTTGCTCAATGAACCAGGGCTTTGGCAACAAGTAAGGAATAATCTCAATCTACTCGATGGGTATATTGAGGAATGCAATCGCCTAGATCCCGCAGTAACTTTTATTTTCCGGGTCACTAAAAATGAAACGATGCTTGGCGATCAGTTGATTGAAAAAGGCAAGGTGATCTTCATATCAACACACGCAATTAATCGTGATCCACATTATTTTAAAGACCCAGGAACCATAAACCTCGAGGAAAAGCAAGCTCAGCATTTCAGCTACGGCTACGGCAGTCATTTTTGTCTTGGTGCAAAGTTGGCACGCATTGAGATGCACAGTATTTTTAAAGCCCTGTTGACACAATTTCCCTCGTTGTGTCTTGATGCAAGTATACCGGCTCAAAGAAAACATCATAGTTTATCTTTTTCAGGATTTGAACATATGCATTTAAATACTCACTAAGATGCTTGTAATCCATTTCCCTTTGTCATCTCCGCGAATGCGGAGATCCTTTTTTAGAGTGGCTCAGTGCTGCATGTAAAAAAATTACCGCGTTCACGGGGATGACAAAAACTGATGATCAAGGACACTGGCTTTGATGGTTTTTGGATATCGTATTTTAATTGGCATACTCTATGACATGTACATTCTTGCGTTACTTATTTTTCCATTACAATCTAATTGTTTGCATTTGCTTTCTTGGCAATGGCTATGAAAAAGCGGAACTCAGTAAAGTCTCTATTTTTGTGCGGCTAATTTTTGCAAATGCTCGCCCGATAAACGAAATTGTAACAAATCCGTACGCGGATGAGCCCCGATAAATTCGTAGAATTCAATGGCTTTTTTATTCCAGGTAAACGCATGCCCTTCCATGCGACAACATTCCTTCTCAAGTGCCAACTGTGCAAGATGAGATAACAATGACGTACCCAGGCCATAATTCCGATAAAGCTCATCAACAAAAAGCTCCTCAACATAAAGAACAGGTGCACCTGATGGGGCGGAATAAGAGAAATAATATAAAGCAAAACCGGCTGGATTTTTCTTATATTCAGCTAATAAAACATAGAAATATTTATTGCGGCCAAAAGCATGCGATTCAATTTTGTCCAAGGTCAAATGAATCTCTTCCGGTTTCTTTCTTTCATATTCAGCGAGCTTCTTGATTAGACCAAAAATTTGTTCTTTATCTTTTTTCTTAGCAATTCGAAAAGTAAATTCCATATTCGTACCCCTACACCCCAAGATCCTAGCCAAAACGATTTACTGGTTGATGACAATAAGGTGCTTTATGATGTTTGGCATAATAATCCTGATGGTATTCTTCTGCCGGCCAAAATGTTTGTACTGGAAAAAGGCGAGTTGCAACGTGATAGCCTCTTTTTTGCAACATTTGGATTAAAGTTTCTGCCTCAGCTAATTGCTCCTGATCATAATAAAATATGGCACTTTGATACTGCTGGCCTATATCAGGGCCTTGCCCCGATTTCTGGGTGGGATCATGGATTTCAAAAAAACGCTTTAATACATGATGATAATCGGTTTTAGTTCTATCATAAATAACACGTACTGCCTCATAATGCCCAGTATTGCCATGACAGACTTGATCATAACTCGGTTCTAAAGTAACCCCTCCGGTATAACCCACTTCAACACGCAGCACACCGGGCATTTGTTTTAAAAAATGATCTACTCCCCAAAAACATCCACCAGCCATTATGGCTTCCTCGGTATCCAATACCTGACTGTCTGCAACAAAATCAATTGAAGCGGAATTGACGCAATGACGTAAATTCTTTTGGGTAAAGTATTCTCCAGTAAAGACATGTCCCAAATGAGCGTCGCAGCGCGCACAAAGGATTTCCATACGTTGGCCATCACGATCAGGGACCTGTTTTACTGCATGAACAATATTATCATCAAAACTTGGCCAGCCGCACCCGGAGCTGAATTGGCTTGAGCCGCGAAATAAGGCTAAACCACAACGTTTGCATAAATAAGTGCCATTGGTCATGACAGAATTATATGCTCCGGTGTGGGGATATTCTGTGGCTTTATCACAGATTATCCTTTTAGCTAAAGGGGTTAAACTGGCTGATTTATCAAGATAATTGTCCATACTGCTACCTTTGTTGCCCTTGGCAAATTTTATCCGCTAAATAACCTACAGCTCCTGCATAATATATTGAATTATTATAGTGCAAAATCATCTTATAGTTAGGGAAGGTTAGGAAGGTAGGGCCACCTAATGGCTGAACAATACTGCCTTGCAGATTCTGATAAGGCAATGGTTCACCATTTTCTGTACGCACACCCAGTGCATTCCACTCACTCACAGGCTTCACAATGGTTTTGCCTTCCAGAGCCATATCGAATTTACGAGGTAATTTGACTTGGATAGCCCAAGGCTCACCTGTTTGCCATCCATTTTGCTTCATGTAATTTGCAATTGAAGCAAAGACATCAGGTTTACTTCTCCAGATATCCTTTCGCCCATCACCATCATAATCAACCGCATATTTCACCCAGCTTGAAGGTAAGAACTGGGGTTGACCTGAGGCACCTGCCCACTCACCTTTGAAATCGGCTAAATCTACATGCCCTTCATCCAAGATATGCAAAGCAATAAATAATTCTTTACGGAAAAACTCTTTACGATTGGAATCATAAGCTAAGGTGGCTAACGCTTTTACTACAGGGAAATTACCCATATAAGTACCATAACTGGTTTCCATTCCCCAAAATGAAACGATGAAACAGGGATTTACCCCATATTTTTTGGCCACAGCTTCCAAGACCTCTTGGTTCTTCTTGAATTCCTTACGTCCTATAGCAATTCTGTAATTATCAACGCGTGTATTACGGTATTTAATGAACGTGAGTCGATGTTCGGGTTGGGAGCGTAAAAAACCCTTAATTTGATGGCTTGGCTCATGGATACCTGCAAACGCCTTATCAAAAGTTTCTGGTGAAACTCCTTGTTGCAATGCTTCCGCTCGAACACCAGCGACCCAATCATTCCAATTCTGTTGTGCGAAGGCAACATGATGTACCAGAACGTATGCGATTATCGCAAGTCCCCATTTTTTCATAGCCTATCCCCCTGATTTTTTTGTTACTTAATTGCCATCTCAATATTTAAGATAGACCATTTATTATAAAAACAAGCCGCCTCGTTGAACAGTAAAATCCTGAAAGAACTCAAGTTGCCGCTGTACCTCACTACCATTGACTTATGAATTGTTGTCATTCCCGCAACAGCAGGAATCTATTCTCGCACCGCTATTGTGCTTGATTAGAAATAAGTTCCCGCCTGCGCGGGAACGACTAAAAATCTAAGTCGTGGCAGTTCTACTGGGCCTCTGTCCAGGCCACCAACGTCAAGAATTATACAGTGAGCATTAAAGTGCTTCCATAAAAGCTGTTAAATCCGCCTTTTCTTCTTGGGTTAACTGTAATTGCAAGACCAGGTTAAAAAATTCTACAGTATTAGCAAAAGCAGAGGAGACAATACCTGCTGTTAGGACCAGCACTCCTAGAGATCTTTTTGCCATATATAAGTCCATTTAGATGAAAATAATTTTTTCATCATAAAGTACTTATAAATTCCGTGCAATAGAGCGTAAACGCATACATCTTACTCACTACGCAAAGAAACCACAGGTTCCAACTTTGCAGCACGCCGGGCAGGATAAAAGCCAAAGAAAATTCCAGTGGCAGCTGATACCAAAAAGCCTGCTATAGGAGGCAAAAGATAGATTGAAAAATTCCAATCACTAAAATAAGCCAAAATACGGGTGCAGATTAATCCTAGAATAACCCCAAGTATGCCTCCCAATAAAGAAAGTATGACCGATTCGACTAAAAACAAAGCTTGAATTTCACTATTTTTGGCTCCAACCGCTTTACGAATACCAATTTCTTTTCTCCGTTCGCTTACTGAAACCAACATGACGTTCATCACGCCAATTCCTCCTACCAACAGCGAAATTCCTCCGATCACAGCCAGTAATAAGGTAAAAATTTGCCCCTGGTTTTCCATGCTGGCAATAATTTGCTTTGCACTACGTGAAAAAACACTTAGTTTGGGAGCAATTGAGCCAACCATTTGCTTTATTTCCTCAATTACTTCATCTATGGGACTATCAGGCTTCAATTCCAGAACCACATTATTTACTTTCGCTTCTTTACTAATCAGACTAATGCCAGCCAATGGAACAATTGCAGCCTGATTGATGTCTTCATTGAAAAACCCATTTTCCTTCCAAGGTTCAGCCACGCCGATGATTGTGTATAAAGAATGCCCTATACGTAATTGCTTTCCTATTGGATCATCAAAACTTATCTCCTTGATTTGTCGTGCTAAACCTGCACCAATAACGCAGTAATGCTCATATGATTCAACAAAAGAAACAAAATGTCCCGCGGCTAATTTGATATGAACAATTTTCGGCAAATGCTCATCGGCCCCGATGACTGCTCCTTGCATTAATTTTCCTTGGAAACTTAATGGTTGATAGGCAGTGCTATAAGGTGCCATGTCGATAATATAGGGTATACGATCCGACATCTGTTCCCATTGCGCGGCAGAGATTGATTCCATACTGCCAGAAGATTTATCTGTGGTTTTTGGATAAACAGCTATTGCTAATAAATCCGTACCTAAGGCCTTAAATTGAGCTAATGCTTTTTCTGTAGCCAACTGACCACAACTTATTAATGCAACAACTGCTGCAGTACCCACTAAAATGCCCAAAACTGCCAAAAAGGAACGCAACTTGGCGGCAGTCAAATTCACTAAAGCTTGCTGACAATGTCCGGAAAAATTCATGAACCCGTCTCCGTCATTACCACACCATCCACCAGAGTAATTTTTCGCTGACACAAAGCAGCGATCTGTTCATCGTGGGTAATCATAATGATGCTACGCCCTTGTGCGTGCAAACTTAAAAATAAATTCATTACTTCAGTACCGGTACGTGAATCAAGTGCACCGGTTGGTTCATCTGCCAAAATTACTTGGGGTTCGGTTACCAATGCACGAGCAATGGCTACACGTTGCTGTTGTCCCCCAGATAATTGGGTGGGTCGGTGCTGTGCATATTGACGCATTCCTACTCGTTCAAGTGCGGCGAGCACCCTTTCCTTAATTTCAGCAGCCCCAACACCGCGATAAATTAACGGCAACGCCACATTTTGCATCGCACTAAATCTTGGTAATAAATTGAATTGCTGAAAAACAAAACCAATATTTTGATTTCGTAATTCGGCGGCTTCATCATCTGTTAAAGCAGCCACATTACGATTTTTCAATAGATAGGTTCCTTTATCTGCTTTATCCAGTAATCCCAGGATATTCATCAACGTCGATTTACCTGAACCAGAAGCGCCTACAATAGCAAGTAAATCGCCCTCATAGACCGTCAGAGACACTTCTTTTAATATTGTGGTACTAATTCCTTCGAGATGATAAGTCTTTACAATATCCGAAAGCATCATAAGCGGTTGCTGAGTCTTTTTCGTATGACTAAGGTTCGATGTCATTGTGCGACTTAACAGCTTCTCAAGAATATTTGTATCCTCTGACACATCATCAGATGAGGTATTACTTGGACTGGAGTTAATAACAAGATCACTCATAAACCACCACATCACCGACTTTTAAACCGGTCTCGACAACAACTGAGTCTGCCTGTGCTGCCCCTGTTGTAATTACTCGTTTTTCTAGAGCCCCTGACTTGCTTTGTAACGTAACGATACTTTGCCCTTTTTCTCGCTTTATCGCAGCAATAGGGATAATGAGCTGCTTGCCATTATCCACACTTAATTCGATGGATGCACTCATACCTACTTTGATCCATTGTTGTTCTTGAGGGCTTAATTTCTTAACTTCAACTACTGCGGTAAAAAAGGGTAATCCATTATTGTTTGATGCTTGTGCATTCACGGCAACCAATTGTCCTTTTAATTGATATTTACCAAAGGCAACTCCACTCACTAGAGCATCCATACCTGTTTGGATTTGGGTTATATCGATTTCTGGGACGTCAATTTCAATACTGATTCCGGATAAATCACCGATCAAGCCAATGACCTGGCCTGACTTAACTGTCGAGCCTACAGTAACACGTACACTTTTATCCTCACCTGCTTTAGGTGGGTATAACAAGATTCCATCTCGCGGTGATTTTAAACGAATCACGTTATGATTTGAGGCCAAAATTTTTTTTATCTTATCGAAATCAGCCAAACTTAATGCAGATAAATTTTTGGGGCTATTTTCATCAAGCTTTTCCAACATTTCCATCAGTTTCCGCGTGGATTGCATTAAAGTAACCCGTCCCGTATCCACATTTGATTTCTCGCTCAAGTAATTATTTTTGGATAATAAACCCGCATCCCATAAATCCTGAGTCCCAACAAATTTGGCTTTAGCTATGGTGTAACTGTCTTTGGCTTTTAAGTATTCTGTTAAAGTATCATTAAACTGTCGCTGCAATTCGGTTGAGTTTAAAGTTAAAATCACATCGCCTTTTTTGATTAATTGTCCATAATGAAAATTCATTGTTTCGACCACCGCCTCCATTGGGCTGGCTATAGTATTTTCATGTAACGGTTGTACTGTTCCGGTAAAATGCAGTGTTTTATGCAAAGTCTGTTCTTCGACTTTATACTGATGCAATACTACTTTTTTTTGCTCTTCATGGTGACCACATGAAGACACAAGAAACCCGATTAAAAATAAAATGATGACTTTTGACGTGTTTAAATACCTATTCATCCACCATACCTTAATTTAATTTGCCAATGATTCAGCGTTGTTCCCAAAACTCTTTGCAGGTTTGATATCTGATTTAGATATGCAATTTTTGCATTGATTAATCCAGATTGTGCTTGAATCAGTTGATTTTGAGTATTATTCACATCCAACGCACTGGATATACCCGCTTGTTGTTTCTTCTTCTCCAATGCATAAGATTGCTCCGCTAATTTCACTTGTTTTAGAGCTAATTGATAACGTTTGGCTAAACTTCTTATATTATTGATGGTATTAGTTACATTGGTTATTAATGCTCGTTTTGTAGCAAGTAAGTTTAACCGGTCTTTTTCCAAGCGCACTTTGGCATTAATTAATTGACTGCGGCGGCTGATGTCATGCAAAGGGACCGTTAATGTCACACGAGCGGCCTCCGTTATATTATTTCCATTATAAATGCCATTAAATCCACCATTCACGCCTGTCACATCATTAACAACCCCACTTTGTATATTACCGGACACATCCAGCTGCCATAATTGTTGATTTTTAGCCACTTTATAAGCTCGTTCATCAGCTCGTAATGTCATCTTTTGTGCTAAATAAACCGTATTATGACTCAATGCTTGTTCAATAGATTGTTGCAAATCAGGAACGGCAAGCTTATCTAGCGCGACGTCGCTAGGAACAGATATATGCATTTCCGGATCCAGTCCAATTGTCTGCAACAGATCCTGCGCTGAAGTTTCGAAATCATTTTCTGCCTGCTCTACCATCAAACTTAATGATTCAATTTGGTACGACTGCTGAATATTACCCGTTGGCTCTAATTGGCCCGCCTTTATTTTTTTTTCATTAATTTCATACGATTTCTTTGCCTCTTTTAATTGCAAACGCTGATTCTGTAAATTATTTCCACTTAAAATAAGCATGCGATAGGCCACAATAACTTGGGTGACTTGATCCGCAACAGATTGCTGCAAGTTCAATTTGTTCAGCCATTCGTTATCCTCAGCATCTAAAAGGGCTGCTTCATTCACTGCCTTTCCAAAACCACGTAATAAAGGCTGGGTCAAAGAAAAATTCAAAACAGGATTGTAATTGTTATTTTCATTGACGTTATTATTTATCGATAAATTAGCTTCTGTGCCAAGCTTTGTTTTCAAATTAAACTCAGGACTGCCAAGGAGCGTATGTGTGGTATCACTACCCACGCCATTAAACTTACTTTTTTGAATTACTCCAGAAGCACCCAACGCATATTGCAATTCAAACTGGTTATGTGCCAAACGCAATTGATAACGCTGTACAATTCGATCCAATTCGGCATTTTGAATATTGGGGTTATATCGCAAAGCCAATAAAATTGCTTCTCTTAAGCTCAATTGGTGGATGATTTTATTTCGAGAGGCAGGAGAGGTTGGCAGCTCTATCCAGTTGTGCAACATAAACTCTGGATTCTCTATCGCTTTTTGTAGCCGTTCTTCTGCGTGTTTTACGTTTACATCTTCTGCACTAGGAAGTGACCAGGAGTTAGATCCAAACAGGCAACAGAGTGAGAACAAAGTAATGGCCTTTCTTTGCCTACGTCTCGTGGCTTGTACACGAGATCCAATGGCGTTGTGAGACTCCCAGATTCCGCCGGCACCCCCGAAAACAACTCGTGGGAGCGGGACGTAATTCGCAGATAAGCAGTGTCGAAAAAACAAAGTTTTTATATCGTTCAGGCTGCCAAAAACAGGCCATCGCTTATAGGATAAACGAACGGAGTTAAATTTTTTTAGTAACATCATTTTTTGTTCCACACTGCAAATCGTTGCATATCCTGCAAGCGCAATGCAGTTAATTGGCCACCCCACAAACATCCAGTATCTATTGCATGAATTTTAGGATGAGGACATTTCCCCATTAAAGCAGCCCAATGCCCAAAAACAATATTCACATCAATTTCTTTACGATGGGGTACTTCATACCAAGGATAAAGATTTGCAGGCGCTTGAGCAATAGTCCCTTTATAACTCAACTCGAGTTTTCCTTTGGCATCACAAAAACGCATGCGTGTATAATAATTAGTAATCACCCGCAGTTTGTCCATCCCTTGCAAATCGTCAGACCATATATCCGGTTGATTGCCATATAGATGCGATAAAAAGTCGCGGTATCTATCGCCCGCAAGCACTTCTTCAAGCTCTTTAGCAAATTGGATTGCATGTGGCAGATCCCATAAAGGACAAATTCCAGCATGACACATCACCACATTAAGTTCTGGTGAGTAATACAAAATGGATTGCTTTCTCAACCAATGCCCGAGTGCTTCACCATCTCTGGCCTGCATGACTTCGTGCAATGTATCATCATGACCTTTCCACGGCCGATTACCAAATAATGAGGCTAATAGATGTAAGTCATGATTGCCTAAAGTAACTCTTGGCATAACAGGTAAGGAACTGACAAAACGCAAAACAGCTAAGGAATCAGGTCCACGATTCACTAAATCGCCAACGAACCATAAGCGATCCGCCTTATCATCAAAATCGATTAATTCCAACAGTCGTTGTAACGGCTCGTAACAACCCTGCACATCACCAATTGCATAATCAGGCACCGTTTTTTGCTCCTGGCCTCAATGCGCTCCCTTCGTTTTCAATCGCATGCCATTTTCCTGCGGCATCTAATTTATGCAACGAGTTAGTCAAACCAATATTTTGTTGCTGGATAAACTGACTGCTAAATTGTGCTTTATGAATCAATTCCGTTGCCGACATGGACTCTACTTTACCTGTATTTGGATTAACCACTTTTACAGATTCAGGTAAAGCAAGTGCATACTTGGAAAATACAACTCCTGTCTCCATTTGATTTTTAGTCTCAAATCGACTTAATACGCCACCATCAGCAGCACGATTATGTAAACCCAAAGATACAAATCCATTTTGTGCCGCTTGCCAATTTTTATATTCAGGGTGTTCGCGTACGAATAATTGAAACATTTCCGCACACATCAACATACCTCCGGGTACCATAAATAAAGGAGCTTTATTGATCATAATCCGGCCTGAGTCTAAAGCCTTAATCATCCATTGGATAAAATCCATACCGACGGCCTGTTCCTTCTCTAATAAGGTTTCTGGCTGGCCATCAGAAAAAGTACCAGCCCGATAACGCCCTCCACCAGAAGTTGCGACAATACCTCGTGACATAAATTCAAGCAAATAACGCTGAATC
The DNA here is from genome assembly GCF_900156395.1 of Fluoribacter gormanii. GTDB lineage: Bacteria > Pseudomonadota > Gammaproteobacteria > Legionellales > Legionellaceae > Legionella > Legionella gormanii. The sequence goes on from NZ_FTNL01000025.1 coordinate 34,958, forward strand.
GCTATTGCTTCGGCTCGAATTAATATGGCACCCAAAGTGCCAGCAGAGCGCTCATCCTCATTCAATAATGCAAGCCAAACTGCAAGCACTTCAGAATTAGAAGCGATCCAGGCAAAACCACTTCCTGGCATTATTGCTCTTGCCAATAACAAATTCAGACGACATCGAAATTCTATTTCAGGTTCTTTTTGAAACTCGTAAAAGTAATAAATCCCTGTACTGGTCATACTTTCAAGCAAAGGATTCCATTCTTTTAAAAACTGACCGTTTAGATCATAAAAACTAACCCGGTAATCAACAAATAACTTGCCTATGCCTTGAAGAAGTGCGGCTGAAAAAAGAGCATATTGCCAAAGCTTTTGTTCTTCAGATAGTAAATCCGGTTGCTCCTGCACCATGAATTCCTGAAAAAGACTCAATGCCGCTTCTGTACGGTTCAGAGCATGATCGATCAAACCGCCTTGCTGCGAGTAATAACTGTTCGCTGTCTCGGGCAAATTTTGGCAATAGTGAACTAAATTATCGATAAGAATGCCACATAAACTATCATACCGAGCCGTTTCCAGACCAGATAACATTCGCATCTTTTTCAATAAGATCTGTCTTTTGTCTTCCGACAAAAGAAGATTCGTATTGACGATCCGAGTTAAATCTTTTAAAGATTTACCTTGTGAGGACAAAGAACCTTTACGCTGACGTTGACGATGAAACAAAGCCATCTCCATAATAATTTAATAACTCCAAGTTGGAAAAATTATATCCATGATGATTAATTTTACACTAATTAGAAATAAATTTCGCTAGTTGAACATATTCCGCAATGGAAATTTGTTCTGGTCTTTTACTTCCATCAACACCCAAAGTGCATAATTGCTCAGCCGTTAGGATTCCTTTTAAGTTGTTATTCAACGTTTTACGACGCATGGAAAATGCACTAGCCACCAAACGCTCTAACTGCGTAACAGAAACCTTTTCAAAGGGGGAAACGCGATGGGGCACAAGACGAACTACCGCTGAATCTACTTTAGGCTGTGGCTCAAAAGACTCAGGGGGAACATCAAACAAATGCTCTACAGCACAATGATATTGCAACATTACTGTTAATCGCCCATAAGCTTTGCTACCTGGTTGTGCCGCCATTCGCTCTACTACTTCTTTTTGCAACATAAAATGCATGTCCTCGATACAGGACACATACTGCAATAAATGAATAAGTAACGGTGTGGAGATATTATAAGGTAAATTACCTACCACACGTAACCGAGAACCAAATTGGCTGTAATCAAGAGTTAACGCATCGGCAGCAATCAAATGCAATTTACCTTGTGCAATAGGCAGCGCTGCAAGATATTTTTGTAAATCGGTATCGATTTCAACCGCTGTCAAACGATTTAAACGGCGCAATAATGGCTCAGTTATAGCGCCAAGCCCAGGACCAATTTCCAACATATTATCGTCTGCTTGTGGATTAATAGCGCGTAGAATGCCATCAATAATATGTCGATTTTGTAAAAAATTCTGGCCAAAACGCTTGCGCGGGCTATGCCTCACTATTGATCCCCGTAAAGTAAAAGCCAATTATAACGCGCATCCTCAATAAAAAGTAGCCTGGATAAGGAGAAGAAAGCTCCCGGTTTTCCCCAAGCTGGGCGCAGCATGCTTTGAATACAAGTGACAAATTTATATAGCATAAACGTCAAAATTTGGTGTAAAATTCGCCCACTATGAACAATGCTGGAATCACTATGGCTTATAGAAAAATGTTAAAATCCAAAATCCATCGTGCGTGTGTCACTGAAGCTGATTTGGATTATGAGGGAAGCATTACTATTTCCCCTGAACTGCTTAAGGCAGCAAACATCTTACCTTATGAAGCAGTCAATGTCTGGAATATCACTGCAGGTACACGCTTTGAGACTTATGCGATTACCGGCAGACCAGGATCTACTGAAATTTGTGTTAATGGAGCAGCAGCACATTTGGTAACTCCCGGCGATTTAATCATTATTGCCTCCTTTACTCAGGTATTAGAAGAAGAATGCGCCAGCCTGGTTCCTACCGTAGTTTTTGTCGATCAATTTAATCGTTTAAGAGAAATTCGACCCGAGAAAATTGGAACTAAAAACACAGGAATTAAAGAACTTGCCGAAGCTTAGAAACCTCCCCCTCTCAATGCGTGAGAGGGGGAATAAAAAGCTTCCATTTATATTCTTACAGATCCCATGTTAAATCACCTTTTAGAACTAAGACGGCGTGGATTACAAACCCTCATTTGGTTCGGCTGCTTATTTTTTATTTTCTTTTTCCTCGCGAATGATTTATACCAAGCGCTGGTTCACCCACTACTTCATACGCTTTCAGCTCAAGAAGGTTTAATTGCTACGCATGTGACATCACCCATATTTACCCCACTAAAACTTGCTGCTGACGCGGCCATGTTACTGAGCGCGCCCTTTGCTTTGTTTCAAATTTGGCGTTTTATCAGTCCCGGACTCTATCAAAGAGAACAAACTACGCTACGTATTGCCCTAATTTTTAGTCTTTTACTGTTTCTTGCGGGAGCGTTGTTTTGCTTTTATCTGGTATTGCCATTCATGTTTCATTTCTTTGCACACGCCTTACCTAAGGGAGTGCGTTATATGCCTGACATGGCATATGCTCTGGATTTTATCACCAGAATGCTGATGATCTTTGGATTTTGCTTTCAGGTACCCTTGCTTTGTTTTGTCCTGGTACGCTTAAAAATTATTGAGATAATCACCTTAAAAAAAATCAGACCTTATGTCATTGTTGGCGCTTTTATCGTAGGCATGCTCCTGACTCCACCCGATGTTTTTTCGCAAATCATGCTTGCTGTACCCCTCTGCCTTCTCTATGAAATAGGAATTATTTTAGCCATTTACTTTATTTAAATCTTTATGGCCATATTTTAAACACATTAAGATTTTCTTAATAATCAGTTAATAAATACACCCTATAATGCACCCGATTTAATCATTTAGATGTGAGATGTAAGAAATGAACAGTAAAGAAGAGCTAAGTCGTCAGTATCAAGATAAAAAAATTAAAATTGACGAACAAAAAGAAATAATTTTGCATTTACAGCAAATGAAAACTGAAAAAGAAAAAGCTGTAGAAACATTTAATCAAAAAAATAAGGTAATCATAGAAAATGAAGTACCTTCCGCTTTAAATACAGCTAAAATTAACCCTGACCCAGTACATTTAGATCCAGAAGAGAAACAAGCAGTCTTGGATTATATCCAAGAACAACTAAGCACCCTCAGCAAGGAAAAACAACACAATGAAGAACTCCTCGAAAAATCAAAAAAGTTAAATGACTTATTGGAACAAGTGCTCGAGCATCTAAAAGCAGGTTATAACAAAAATACCCTTGCAGATCTTACTAATAAATCAGGTATTACAAGTACCCAAGCCCCCCAAAATAGTGGATTTGCCTTATTACTGGAAATACTTGAAGAAGATCCCCGTAAATACACTTGGACCAGGGACTCAACCGATAGACAAAACTTATTAAAAGTTGTTCCCCAAAAAATTCAAAGCGTTGCTTTTGCTCTTGGGGTAGACAAGGAAACGTCAAAAGAACTGACTAGTGCCTTAGAAACATTGGAGCAAATTCAAATACAACTGGTTAGAAACTATGATGAACACGATAAACTTTCCGAAGAAGTTGTTCTACTAGCTGAACAAATAAGACAGATAGAAACAGTTACAGTTAAAGAACTTACAGCTCAAGCAGAAGAACTAGAGCGACAAATTGAAGAACTTGATCAACAAGAGCAAAAAAAACAAGAACAAGAGAGAGAAAGACGAGAACAACAACGACAAGAACAAGCAAACCAAAGAGAGCGCCTAAGACAAAAGGCGGAGCAAGAAAAAAAGGAACGGGGAACACTCGCCCTCGAACTTAAAAAGCTGCTCATCGAGTATATCGATGGTCGAAAACAACATTATTCTACTAAAGATTTTTTTCTTCCTGGAGATAAAAAAACTCGCGAACAATTTATTGACAAGATTGTTAATGCAAAAGACGGGTTATTAAAAAAATATGTAGATTCTGGCAATAGTAATGAACTACTTAATACCATTACCGCTCAAATAAGCAATTTCCACGGCATCAAAATGCAAGCTACTCTTAACCGGATTGTAGTTAAGCTGATAGAGGCTGAGTCCAAACCGGTAGAGATAGAAGATCTCCCCGCAAAGGCCAAGGGAGTACTTTCATCCTTTGAAGCCAAAAAAGGCAAGTATAAAGAATATGCTGTAAGAATGAAAAACATATATAACAAAATTGAGGGAATAAACGCTTATGCAAAAACATTACCCAAGCGTGAGCAGGAAGTAATTAATCAGCTTATTGAAGCGCTTAAAAAAGATGTCAATCAATTTGTCTGGCAAAATTCGGAACAGCTGCCAGAAAATAAATCCTATCAAAAATTTAAAATGAACATTAAAGCACGATTACATAGTCATGATGACCTCATGAGTGGACACACATCATGGTCAGACACCATACTCAATCTGCTGCTTAGCGTCATTACACTAGGTAAATTGATCTGTTCAAAAGCAACATCTGGAAGAGCCTCTTTATTCTTTGATAAAACTGAAGAACAAAAAGAAATAGAAGCCCCTATTGATGTAGCCTTAGAAAATCTGGGTAGATTTTTAGCAGGCGGCTAATACAATACAAAAAGCATATAACCTTTAGTGCTATTACCATAGCCCGGGACTTCGTTATTCCATACTGAGTTACCCGGGCTGAGCTGTGCTTTATGCCAGGCTTAGATGGTTACCGTCAATTAAAATTCAATTTTATATGTGTAATATGCTTTTTCACTTACTCTACACTATTAAGCTTCTATAATTTTTACCGATATATTATTCAAGACGCCCAACAAAGAGGCTTATATGAATAAAATTGCGCAATTCAACATTGGAGATTTAGTGATTCACAAAAACAGCCGCTACAGAGCAATTGTAGTGGATGTAGACCCCTTATTTCAGGCCTCCGGACGTTATAATCCACAAGCACCTAAACGCGAATTTGCCACTCGAAACCCCTGGTATCGATTATTAGTTGATGACAGCAGTCAAATTACATATGTTGAAGAGTGTATGCTGATTGCAGATACAAGCAAAATGCCAATTAATAATCCACATATTGGATGTTATTTAAAAGAAATGGAGGGTCGTTATAGGAATGCAAATCCCTCACATTAGTACTCATTGGTCTTCGGTGCAGCAAGGCAGGCGAGCGATTCACAAGAAGAGAGCATCCCGAACGTCAGTGAGGGATCTCCTGTAGGGGTATGAACATTGTAATAAAGCCCCAGGAGTTCCACTTTGGCTATGTGTTTCTAGGTGTTTTTTAAAATTAAAACCAAGAGCGCTATAAAACCAATTAAAACAAGCGCCAAAATACCCATCGTATAAAAACTTTTATTTAGATTTTCCTTGCTAAATTGTTCAGGACTTCCTTTTATCGTCCGGTATAAAATAAAAAGGATCATTCCGGCGCCAATAAGACCTAGAATTTGATATAAAGTCTCCATAAAACTCTTCCTTATTTTGCTTCAAAACTAAATGCATCTGAAAATAAGCGGTCAGGTGAAATACCACTATGTACTAATGCATCACGTGTACTATATACCATATCAAAAGGACCGCTAATGACTATTTGCCATTCGCCGAGATCCTGCGGATGGTTTGCAAGTACAAGAGAAACCAGAGGCACCGCGTTGTCTTCTGAGACTGAAGAAACATAAGTAAAATGGCTAACATGTGCCTGCCAGCTCGTTACTTTCTCATCCATGTATAAATCACTTTGCAAACGAGCACCCCAAAATAACTCAAAAGGCCGAGTATCGGAAGTAGATAATAACTGCTCGATCATCGCTTTTACAGGCGCAAACCCGGTGCCGCCAGCAATAAACAATATCGGACGTTGTGGGTGCAAATGGTCAATAGAACACTCGCCAAAAGGTAAGCGGATGTTTACCGAACCATGCTGTTTTATATGCGCAAATAATCGTTGGTTGTAAGGATTATCCAAACTATGGCGAATGTGAAGCTCATATTTATGGGATCCCAATGGAGCATTAGCAATGGAATAACTAAACGCTTCTTCACCAAAGAGTATCTGCAGATATTGTCCCGCCTGATAAGCTACATATTTTTCAGGAGTTAAAAGCAAACGCATAATGCTGTCTGTTAACGGAGAAATATCCTCTACAAGCGCTTTAATTGTTTTTTCCTTCATTCATCTAACCCCAGAGAAGGCCAATAACCATTGACCTTTTTTAATATCTCTTCGTCCATCACAATAGGCTCACCCCATTCTCTTTGAGTCTCACCTGGCCATTTATTCGTCGCATCCATTCCTATTTTTGAACCCAAACCAGAAATAGGCGACGCAAAATCCAAATAATCAATCGGTGTATTTTCCATCATAACAGTATCTCGTGCAGGATCCATACGCGTAGTCATTGCCCAAATCACATCCTGCCAATTGCGTGCATCAATATCATCATCACAAACAATTACAAATTTGGTATACATGAACTGTCTTAAAAACGACCATACCGCCATCATAATCCGCTTCGCATGCCCAGGATACTGCTTCTTCATTGTGACTACAGCCAAACGATAAGAACATCCCTCCGGTGGCAAATAAAAATCAACAATCTCCGGAAATTGTTTTTGTAGCAAGGGAATAAATACCTCATTCAATGCAACCCCTAAAATAGCCGGCTCATCAGGTGGTCGTCCAGTGTAGGTACTATGATAAATAGGATTATCTCGATGAGTAATACGTTCCACAGTAAACACTGGAAAAGATTGTACTTCATTATAATAACCGGTGTGATCTCCGTAGGGACCTTCAGGAGCCTCTACTCCAGGTTCTAAATAACCTTCTAAAACAATTTCCGCACTAGCCGGGACATGTAGCTCATTCCCAATACACCGTGTTAATCGAGTACGTTGGCCACGTAATAATCCAGCAAAAGCGTACTCAGACAAAGTATCAGGTACAGGTGTTACTGCGGCAAGTATCGTTGCAGGATCGGCACCTAAAGTCACGGAAACTGGAAAACGTTCTCCCGGATAAGCCTGTTGCCATGCCAGGTAGTCCAAGGCTCCTCCTCGATGGGATAACCAACGCATGATCAATTGATTTTTATTCAATAATTGCTGTCGATAAATGCCCATATTTTCACGTGTTTGGTGAGGTCCTTTGGTAGTTACGAGCCCCCAAGTTATCAGGGGTGCCGCATCTTTAGGCCAGCACGTTTGGATAGGTAAGGAAGTAAGATCGACCTCATCTTTTTCCCAGACATGAGTTTGGCATTCTGCACCACTGACATATTTGGGCGCCATATTTAATGCCTGTTTTAATAACGGAAGTTTATTAAATGCATCCTTAAATCCTTTGGGAGGATCGGGTTCTTTTAGAGCAGCCAATAATTTGCCGACTTCTCTCAATGCACTAATATTGTCTTCCCCCATTCCCATCGCCACACGCTCAACGGTTCCAAACAAATTGGTTAAAACCGGCATTTGATGGTGTGGGAGGTTAGTAAAGAGAAGAGCTGGGCCGCCAGAACGAAGCACCCGATCACTAACGGCAGTCATTTCAAGATTCGGCGATACAGGGTAAGTAATGCGTTTTAATAAATTACGTGATTCCAATTGTGCAATAAAATCTCTTAGATCAGAGTATTTCATTAATTATCCCCTAGAGTAGCCTGGGTAAAGGCGTAACTGCTCTGCCATTGACTTATCCTCTGGACAAGCCGCAAGACCTAAAACATTTAGTCCATTAACTTAATGGCAGTAAGGACAGCTGTAACCCGGAGAAAGTTTATGGCAAAAACTAAAAAATAAACCTTCGTTTCAAGCTCAAAACTGCTTTGATGACTCAGTTTTTATCTGATTTATTGTTGCACGTGACAGTTTTGAAAAGAATTAAACATTCCCGGGTTACGGCTCCGCTTTCACCCAGGCTACAATTTTTATAACAGATGCTACTCTTGACGTTTCATTGCATCAAAGAATTCAGCATTGGTTTTATGATTTTTCATGCGCTCAAGCAAGAACTCAATCGCATCGCACTCATCCATAGATTGCAGAATTTTACGCAATATCCAGGTACGTTGCAGATCTTCTGGACTTAATAATAGATCTTCACGACGTGTACCTGAGCGGTTAATATTAATTGCAGGGAAAACACGACGTTCAGCAATATTACGACTCAAGTGAATTTCCATGTTACCGGTTCCCTTGAATTCTTCGTAAATCACCTCATCCATTTTAGAACCTGTATCCACCAGCGCCGTAGCAATAATAGTCAGGCTACCACCTTCTTCGATATTACGTGCCGCACCATATAAACGTTTGGGTCTTTGCAATGCATTCGCATCAACACCACCAGTCAATACCTTACCAGAAGAAGGAATCACTGTGTTGTACGCACGAGCTAAACGAGTAATTGAGTCAAGTAAAATAACGACATCACGTTTGTGTTCAACCAGGCGCTTGGCTTTTTCAATCACCATTTCAGCAACTTGAACATGACGGTTAGCGGGTTCATCAAAAGTACTGGCAACCACCTCACCTTTTACAGAGCGTTGCATTTCGGTTACTTCCTCAGGACGCTCATCAATCAGCAAGACAATGAGGTAACATTCTGGGTAGTTTTTTTCTATAGAACGCGCAATGTTTTGCAACATTAATGTTTTACCCGCTTTGGGAGGAGAAACAATCAGACCACGTTGTCCTCGACCAAAGGGAGCACATAAATCAACGACTCGCGCGGTCAAGTCTTCAGTACTGCCATTTCCTTGCTCCATAACCAGGCGCTCTGTAGCAAACAGAGGAGTAAGGTTTTCAAATAAAATTTTTCTTTTGGCACTATCAGGTGAATCATAATTGATTTCATCAACTTTCAACAAAGCAAAGTAACGTTCGCTGTCTTTGGGAGGACGAATTTTACCGGAAATCGTATCGCCAGAACGCAAACCAAAACGTCTGATTTGGCTGGGTGATACATAAATGTCATCAGGGCCTGCCAAATAAGAACCATCGGCAGAACGCAAGAAACCAAATCCATCGGTCAGGACTTCTAAAACACCGTCACCGTGGATGTCTTCACCCTTTAAGGCATGAGCCTTAAGAATGGCAAAAATAATTTCTTGTTTGCGCATACGGGAAGGATTCTCGACACCAATCTCTTGTGCGATGTTAAAAAGATCGGCAATAGGCAATTGCTTAAGTTCACTAAGATTCATACTTCTCACTTGATTTGTTGATTAATCGAATTGGGTATCCGGGAAAAATATTATTAAGAATAGCAGCTAAGGATTCTGCTGCCTATGTGATATATTCATAGTATATCACATATTGCAGACAGGCTATCACAGCTTTAGTAAAAGATACAACATTTTTTATATAGAAAAATAAAAATTAAACGTGACTCTCAACAAAAGCACTTAATTGAGATTTTGAAAGCAAGCCCATTTTAACCGCTTCAACTTGGCCATTTTTAAATAAAATCAATGTAGGAATACTCATCACACCAAACTTTGCTGGAGTTTGTGGGTGTTCATCAATATTAATTTTGGCAAAAGTTACTTGCTCACCATGAGTAGCAGCCACTTCTTCCAATATAGGTGTCAATGCACGACATGGACCACACCATTCAGCCCAAAAGTCAACTAATACAGGCTTATTTGCATGGATTACATCGTGTTCGAAGCTTGCATCTGTTATCGTTTTAATAAGATCACTCATGTTCAACCTCTGTTGTTTAAAATTCGTTAATTGCCAAATATCCTTCTGTGTCACCGATATTTGGCATTGTTTGAATGAAAAAATCTTCTGAATCGACTCATATTTCTTTAACACAGGCAAAAGATTTGTTATTCAACCTGCACTCAAGCACACAGTTCTTCGTGATTTTTGCAGCAGGAGAAACTGGTCACAAGTTCTATTATAGATCACCACCTACGGCTTGCAACACACTTAGCGCGCTAATCGCAGCGGTTTCCGTTCGTAAAATTCTTGGGCCTAAGGATAAAGGCAGAAACCCATGCTTACAAGCAAATTGAACTTCATGCTCACTTAGCCCTCCTTCAGGACCAATAAGCAAATCAATCGCAGACGAGCCAATTGTATAATCACTCCAGTTTTTATTTTCACCTGGATGCAGGATAAATTTTAATTCAGCTTGAGCCGTATGCATATAGTCCTCTAGGGGTATGGGAGTATGTACCATGGGAACTGTATTACGCCCCGATTGTTCACAGGCAGCAATGACAATCGCCTGCCACTGGTGCAGTTTTTTTGCCATTCGTTCCTTATCCAGCTTGACGACACAACGCTCTGTAATAAGAGGAGTAATGCTTGCTACACCGAGTTCAACTGCCTTTTGCATTACAAATTCCATACGCTCGCCCTTGGACATGGCTTGTGCTAAATGGATAGCTAATGGCGACTCTCGGCTAACCTGTTTACTCGAATGAATAAGTACAGTAACCTGCTTTTTCTTCACTGATTCTATGGTTGCAGCAAACTCGTGATCATCACCACAAAATAAAGTAAGGTGCTCACCGGCCTGCATGCGCAAAACAACACCAACATGCTGACTGGCTTCAGGAGATAATTCCAAAAGCTGACCTGGATGGTACTTTCCAGATTGATAAATGCGTACTGCTCTCATGTGTTTATTAGTTCTCTTACGTAGCCGAGTTTCCGCATCTTTGCATCCGGCTGCGCATCTATAATTGCCAATACTATAACAAAAATTACTTATTTTTGCCCCTTGTGATAGAATTTTTTATTTCACTAAACGCGTTAAGGAAATTAAAAACCATGAGCACAACACGCATAGAATCTGACAGCATGGGTGAAATTGCTGTTCCTTCCGATAAGTATTGGGGAGCCCAGACTGAGCGATCATTACATCACTTTAATATAGGCAAGGACATTATGCCGCGCGAAGTCACCCATGCCTTTGGTATCTTAAAAAAGGCTGCTGCATTAACCAACCTGGATTTAGGTAAATTACCTAAAGACAAAGCTGATTTAATTATTCAAGCTGCCGATGAAGTCAGCAAAGGAATGTTAGACGATCATTTTCCTTTACATGTATGGCAAACAGGAAGCGGTACCCAATCTAATATGAATGCCAATGAAGTCATCTCAAATCGTGCAATTGAATTGGCTGGTGGAACCATGGGGAGTAAATCACCCGTTCACCCTAACGATCATGTGAATATGTCTCAGTCTTCAAATGATACATTTCCAACCGCGATGCATATTGCGGCTGCTATTGCCTTCAACAAGAAACTTATCCCTGCAGTAAAAAACTTACGTGATGCATTCGCAGCCAAAATGGTCGCATTCAAGGATATAGTCAAAATAGGTCGCACTCATTTACAAGATGCGGTTCCAATTACGTTAGGACAGGAATTTTCTGGTTATGTTGCCCAACTTGATGCCTGCCTCCATCGACTTGAAGGTGTATTGCCCGAATTATATGAATTAGCTGCCGGCGGAACTGCGGTAGGAACAGGGTTAAACACCCATCCTCAATTTGCAACCAAAGTAGCACAACATATCGCGCAAATTACCCAATTACCATTTGTTAGTGCAGATAATAAATTTGCGGCTCTGGCGTCTCATGAACCATTAGTTAATGCTCACGGTGCGATGAAAACACTGGCTTGCGCCTTGATGAAAATTGCAAATGACATTCGCTGGTTAGCATCTGGTCCACGTTGTGGTATTGGTGAGTTAGTTATCCCAGAAAACGAACCTGGATCATCGATTATGCCTGGGAAAGTCAATCCTACTCAATGTGAAGCCATGACTATGGTTTGTGCACAAGTTCTGGGAAATGATGCAACTGTGGGTATAGCCGACAGCCAAGGTAATTTTGAGCTTAATGTATTTAAACCCGTGATCATTTTTAATGTACTTCATTCACTAAACTTGCTGGCTGATACGTGCCATTCATTCCAAGAGTTTTGTGCCGAAGGGATCGAAGCCAATCGCAAGGTTATTGACTATTACCTTCATCATTCCTTAATGCTCGTCACAGCCCTCAATCAACACATAGGCTATGACAAAGCAGCTAAAATTGCTAAAACTGCGCATCAAGACAATTCTTCCTTGCAAGAAGCAGCAGTGAAACTTGGTATTTTAACAGCAGAACGTTTTGCGGAATTAGTCAGACCAGAAAAAATGATTGCACCCGAGTAGTTCTTTTCGCTTGAAAAACCTAGGTGAATCGATTGCATAGTTGCTCTGCTAATTTGGGGTATGTACCTTTTATGTATATAATCATGCCTCATTAAAATCATTAACTTATTCGAAGCAAAAATGGATTTAGCTTCTTAAAATACAGGGACGACTTATTAAAAATCTATAGGAAAATAAGGTTTAAGTATGAAAGAAAAAAGAATTATTCGTCCCGTTCAAACGATAACGCCGGATCATAAAAACGCAAGAACATCTCATCGCGGCATTGAAAAAGCTGGTAAGAAAAAAATGAGTTTCTTTGGGGATTATGGTTCTCGACAATCTGTGCGAAACGAAATGATTAAAGATGGGCTGGATTTAATGGAAATAAAGAAAGAGCAGGAACAGGACCGTATAGCCAGAGATGATGAAGCTGTACGTTTTAAAAGATAGAACATTACTTTCCCGCTTTCACAGCGGGAAAGCTGGCTTAGACGCACAACATTATTGTATTACAGGAATTTGTGGCGCAGCATTGCGTTTAGGCCCTGGAGTTGCTTTTTGAGTAGGATCTTTTGAGGCGTAGGTCTTTTGCGCTTTAGGCTTATTCATTGTTTGTTGCTTGTTCTGAGTATTCATTTGTTCATAGCCTTGGGTATTCATTTGCTCTGAACGCTGCATATCCATGCAAGCACACAATCCCAAAGTTAAAGCAATACCCAAACCCCACTTAAATGACTTTAAATTTATCATATTTAGCTCCCTGCTTTGTTGGTTCGAAAAGTAAATATAAATTAAAAAAGTTAAAATCACCACCCAAATCCATCAAGAATTTTTTTTTTCGCTTAAAAACCATATAATCAAAATCAAATCACTCTGAATAAAGGACTTAATATGATTTATCCCAATATACTTGCCACCATTGGACAAACCCCTGTGGTAAAAATTAATCGCCTAGGCGGTGCTCTCGATTGCGAACTGTATGCAAAATGTGAGTTTTTTAATCCAGGCGGCTCTGTTAAGGATCGTATTGGGTATGAAATGGTTATTCATGCAGAGCGAGATGGCCATATCAAACCTGGTTATACGCTCATTGAGCCTACCTCCGGGAATACAGGAATAGGTATCGCGTTAGCAGGCGCTGTTCTAGGCTACAAAGTAATCATCACTATGCCCGAAAAAATGAGCCAGGAAAAACAGTCTGTGCTTGAGCGCTTGGGGGCAAAGATTTATCGTACCCCAACAGAAGCGGCTTACGACGATCCGGAAAGCCATATTTCGTTAGCGAAAAGGCTGCAAGCAGAAATTCCTAATTCTTATATCCTGGATCAGTATGCCAATCCCAATAATCCTAATGCCCACTATCATGGTACCGCCCAAGAAATTATTGATGATTTTGGCAAAGACTTGCATATGGTTGTTGCGGGAGTTGGCACTGGAGGTACTATTACCGGTATTGCAAAACGACTTAAAGAATATAATCCAGAGATTCAGATCATTGGTGCTGATCCCGAAGGTTCAATTCTTGGTGGTGGCACTGAAATTAAATCTTATGACGTAGAAGGGATAGGTTATGATTTCTTCCCACAAGTTTTAGATAATAGTTTAATTGATAAGTACATTAAAACAAATGATCGGGATTCATTCCGAACAGCAAGAGATTTAATTCGGGAAGAAGGCTTACTGGTAGGAGGTTCTTCTGGCGCGGCAATGTCGGCGGCTCTACAGGCTGCAAAATCCTTAAGTAAAGGTCAAAAATGCCTGGTTATTTTGCCTGACTCAATTCGTAATTATATGTCTAAATTTGCTAATGATGAATGGATGAAAGAGCACGGATATATGTGATATCACAAACCTAGAAGGTAACTTAAGGGTGTTGGGGGACGGTTGGCCTTTAGCGTAGGTTGCGCGAAAATGATGCTGAGGAAACGTTGCATACAGCACAGTATGTGAGGCTTGTGAAATGTTATTTTCGCGCAAGATATATCAAAATGAAGCAGTTCGGTGAATTGTTAACACTTAGCTAGAAGCAGAAGAGGGAATGTAGTGTATGTAAACCAGATTCTGCTTCGCTATACTCAACAATTTATCTCAACGTAACAGTAGACTGATTTTCAATTTGATCAAATAAACTATCAGGCTCAACTTGTTTGGTACTAATCCAACTCGATAAGGCATTTGCTAGCAGTTCAATCGTTTGTTGTTCTCGCTCTTGGGGAACACCTGCAATAACAGGTTTGCGGTTTGATTGCTCAAGAGCAGCCGCTACTGTATTGTTCGCTTGCGCAGGTAAAAAGGTAATATAGAGTCCCATTAATTGTTCACGGGTTAATTCGCCAGCAACAACCATACTTAAAATAGTCTTGCGCCATTGTTCATAAGACTGCAATAGCTGTTTATTGTCTTCTGCAATCAGCGCCATAATATCGCTTAGAGTTTCTCCCTGCTCTTTTGTATTTTCAACAGGTTTGGGAGCATTAATGGCTAATTGACCAACATATGCAAAATCTGCTTTATGCTTTACAGCGGGGAAATACTGATCCCCTTGAACTTGAATAACTAAATTTATTTTATTAGACATCATGCTTCTCCATCATATACATCTCTTTTTCTCAGTTCCTTTCCAAGTTCTTTAAAAGATAGCGTAATACTAATCCCCAGCACTTGAGCCAAGGCCTTTAAAGCACTTGATGGCAATTCGACCTCTGGATCACGCAAATAACTTTTCGGCGTGTCGGCACTTAACCCATCAAATACTTCACGATACATTAATGGATGAGTATAGATCTCATCCACTGCAAGCTGGCGTAGCACATAAGCCATACATTCCACTAACTCTGACTTGCGAGAAGTATTGAGTAACATACCCATACGTTCTGAAAGTGTTAAATAAGGCTGATTACTAATATATTTTGGGAAATGAAGATAAAAACGCTCCAAAATTTTTTTCAAGGTAGCATCATTGCCTCGCTGGGAAATGCTTTGTAAGGAATCGATCAGTGCTACAGCAACAGCATGAAATTGTTCATTACCAACGCTGATAAAATTGTATTCTGCGCGTGGCCTAGGTTCATGATGTACATATGCTCGATTACTAAAAAAACCAGACATAATGCTCTCCTACCCCTCAATATAACTTCATTCTAATGAATCAAAATTAAGGAAATATTAACTATAAACATCATAAGTCATAAATTTACAGCTACTCTCGTTCTAGATACAGAACCATGTAACAAAAATAATACTTAACACTATAATTCTATACTACATGAAGAAATTTTACTCGATTATGCTGCAATAAGACAGAGTTTATCTGTTTTTATACATCATGATTATATGGGGTTAATGAGAGAAAATGCATTAAAAGATCGAGATAATGAGTGTAAACTGGTACTCCCCTCCTTAAAACAATTAAATTTAAACAAAAAGGACAAAGACAAATCATCTAAACACCTTACTTACTCTTACGTTGGAAACAGATAGCCGCTCAACATTCTAATAAGATATAATGGTATTATTCTCTAAGGTTCCGGAGCTACAGCTAAAATTAGCTGCATATTTAATTAAGGATTTACTCTTGAGCCACTCGATATTTTATTTTGTTTGTTTGCTCCTTGTGCTCTTAACGTTGCTTCTTCATTTAAGGTGCAAAAGGAAACAAAGAAATGTGAACCGTTGGCAAAAATCATTAAATCTGCAAGAGCACGCCCAAGTGTTTCGCCAAATTTATACGGATGCCAACGGCTTTCTGCTTTCTCAGAATGCTCGCCAGAACCATGATGCAATGGAGTATGCTTATGGAGAAATTGAGTTTTTATCATTTATCGCGCTGCTGTCCTTAACCAACCCGGATGAAAACACCATATTCTATGACTTGGGCTCGGGTGTTGGCAAAGCAGTATTAGCCTGCAGTATGGTTTTCCCCGTCCGCAAGAGTGCTGGAGTAGAGTTATTTCCCGAACTCTACTTCGATGCATGCAAACGTGTCGAGCAATTGGCAGCAATGAAGAACTATACCGCAAAAGCAAAAAAGATTCAGTTTATTCTAGGTGATTTTCTTGAAGCGAATCTAAGTGATGCAACGCTTGTATTTATTAATTCCACTGCCTTTTTTGGTCCAATATGGGAAAGCCTGTGCGTTAAACTGGATAAGCTACCGCATCTGAATACAGTAATTACAACCAGCAAAACATTATCTTGTCCTCATTTTATAGTGACAGCACGTACCAAAGTTCAAATGAGCTGGGGCGTCGTTTTCGCCTATATTCATACACGAAAAACAACTTTTGACTAACCGTCTTGAAAATATTGAATAATTTTTTTCCCAGTCTATACTTATAAAACAAGGGACAATTGTCAGCACCTAATCTGTATTGGTTGCAGACTTTGATACACGCGACAACACGAGGTGGGTATGATCAAATCGGAACTCATTGAACACATCGCTGCTCGAATGACGCATCTTACTGAAAAGCAAGTGGCTGATGGCATAAATAGAATATTGGAATTAATGAGTGAAGCACTCATTAAAAATCAAAGAATAGAAATACGGGGATTCGGCAGTTTTTCACTTCATTACAGACCGCCACGTAATGCCCATAATCCCAAAACGGGTGAAAAAGTAGTGACTAAAGCAAAATATAGTCCGCACTTTAAACCGGGAAAAGAGTTACGTGAGCGTGTTGATGCATCGCGTGATAAATATGAATTGCCCGATGAAGAATAAGGTACGCTTGTTTTATCACTATTATTAGCCTGAGCATTGCCCCAGGAAGCTTTGTATCCAAATCCATGAGGGGAAAAGCTTGATTAATTTAATGATTTTTTGTCATTCCCGCGAAGGCGGGAATTTATTCTTCTAGGAGCGCTGTGCCTTACGAGAAATAGGTTCCCGCCTTCGCAAGAATGACAGCTTTTCTTTATCTGGCGATCGGACTACACCATTTATCGTTTATTCGCTAAATTACGTGCGAGGTAAAGTAACCCCTGTTTGTCCTTGATATTTACCGCCGCGATCACGATATGAAACAGCGCAAACTTCAGAGGCCTCCAGGAACAGCATTTGTGCCACCCCCTCATGCGCATAAATCTTAGCAGGTAATGTAGTAGTGTTTGAAAACTCCAGAGTCACATGACCTTCCCACTCTGGCTCCAGAGGTGTCACATTCACAATAATCCCACAACGTGCATAAGTCGACTTGCCAAGGCAAATAGTCAGGATATTTCGTGGAATTCGAAAATATTCTACTGTTCTTGCTAATGCAAACGAGTTGGGGGGAATAATACATACATCAGACTGTACGTCGACAAAACTATTTTCATCAAAAGCCTTCGGATCTACGATCGCAGAATTTATATTGGTGAAGATTTTAAATTCATTCGCACATCGAACGTCATATCCATAGCTTGAAACGCCATACGAAATAATTCTTCCATTTTCATTTTCACGTACTTGCCCTGGTTGAAATGGAGATATCATTCCATGTTCAAGCGCCATTTTTTCTATCCATCTATCTGATTTAATCGACACAATAAAAACCTCATGAACTCTTCGAAAGCAGTGTTCTATCATAAAAGTCGGATAAACGAAAGATTGTATTCATATTGTGCTAAATGATTTGTGACTTTTTCTTGAATAAATTAGTTTACACTTATCGTATCCGTTGCATAACTACTCGATCGAAATGAATGAAGAAACTCCAAGTTATAGACATGCGGTCGGGTAAATTGGTTTCTTAATGAGACATCATTAACTAGACTGCTTATAAAGCAAATTAATTAAAAAAACTGATTCAACCAGTTATAACGCTTTTGGTCAATTACATCATAATAACGTATTGTTGAACTTGGGTTTATGGGATAAAAAAATCCATGAAAAATACAAAGAATTAAATTTTACTTTTTCTGTAACTCCCCACGTCATCCCGAACCCGAGCGCAGCGAGGGTGAGGGATCTCCTGTCAGGTGGAACAATTTTTAAAGAATCGATTGATACAAATCATTC
>NZ_FTNL01000052.1 GCF_900156395.1 Fluoribacter gormanii
GGCAATTCTGTTTAAGCTTTCACATCCACAAGCTCGATGTCTTCAGAAGCCAACCGCTCGCCTAAAAATATCTCGCCAACAATCTGGAAGCGCTTGATTGAATCCGTTACCAAATAATTTACGGAACGACCCAATGAGGGAACATCATTCAACAAATCCTGCTTTTCGAGCAACTGATACAGGGCAACGGCAGTGGCATGCGCTGAATCAACTATAGCAACCCCTTTAGGTAACAAGTCGCTCAACAAAGACTTAAATACTGGGAAATGTGTACATCCGAGTAACACCGTATCTTCGTTAGTAAAACCATCGAGGTAATGTTTTAATGCTTCACGAGCGACTTGATTATTCACCATCCCTTCTTCTGCTAAAGCAACCAAAACGCTGCACGCCCGGGTATTAATGATTGCCTGGGGCAAATGTTGGGTAATTAGATTTTGGTATGCATTAGATGCAATCGTTGTTTCAGTAGCCAAAACAATAATGCGTTTGTTTTCAGTGGCCGCAACGGCTGCCGCAGCACCTGGTGCAACCACACCAAGCACCGGCATACCAGGTAACATTTCCTGTAAATACGGTAATGCGGCGGTAGTGGCTGTATTACAGGCAATGACCAAAGCCTTAATTCGCCGCTCTACCAGCAATTTTGCCATTTGCATGGCATATTGTTTTACCGTGTCTGGACTTTTAGTACCATAAGGAAGCCGAGCGGTATCACCCAGGTAGATAAACGACTCTTGCGGTAGACCCTCCCGCAATGCACGCAAAACAGTTAAGCCGCCCATCCCTGAGTCAAATACACCAATCGCCAGTTGGTTTGAATTCAATTGTATAACCCCTTTATTATGCTTTTGCTAAATTTTTCTCATCATATCAAACTATTACTTTACAGGTTATTTTATACTGAAGGTTTTTTCGCTCCGGAATGTGTGAACTCATCTCCCACTACATCTTTCTGTCTCAAAGAAGACATTTGCTCGCGTCGTGCTTTTGTGGTTTCAATAAACTTATGAGTCTCTTTTTGTATGCCCTCTAGCGATGACTTAGGTATTGCCGAATCCGGCAAATGGGTTTTGATAAACTCTTTATCAACTGTTGCCTGACGTTCATTCCATTTAGCTTTAGGGACATCAAACCCAGGTACTTGGGACTCTATTTTCACATTCAAACTTCCCTTTAATAAAAGTACTGCAGCGCAAACTCTTTTTGCCTGTTCGGGGTCATCTCCAGCAAGATAAATGGTTTCTTCGCCTGTCCCTTTCAAATTAGTTAGGAACATTTTAGCTTGTTTGAGTGCCATTTGAACTTTTTCTTCAGAGGTCAGTTTTGCTTTTTCTTGCGCAGTTGTCATGTCGGTTACTTTACCCACATGATCCTGAACTAAAACCCCTTGCGCTCCAACATCAACGCCGGTTCGGACTTTTTTAGGGAAATTTGCTATTGAGTAAATCTGATCTCCTTCGTGTAATTTTGCCCCTTTATATCGAGTATCGAGATCATTTTGTGCACTTAAGTTTATAGCATCCGGAGCCGCAACTGAAAGAGGAATATTAGGTCTTGGAGCATCTTTTTTGACCAATTGATCACTAAAATGTCGCAGTCGAGGATCAGGAGCGTTCTGTACATAGGCATTTGCGGCTATTTTGTTTCCTCTTACAGTATCGTATTTGCTTTGTATTAACAGTTTTATGCTATTCGCATCAGTATCTGATAACGCATCGGAATTAGGGAGTGTAAGTCCGCCAAACGCAGGATTTCTCAGTTCCCTTCGAACATCATTCTCAGTCCCTGGTCCGATATTATGAATAAAATGTTCTAATACACTGGGATCCGTAATTTTTGAAATTTTATCTCTAATAATAAGGGCATTATATTTTTGTGTTGTGAGCGTTTGTAATTTACGTAGATGCTCATCACTGAGATGATTTATCGTTAATGCTTCGTTAATTCCAAGACTTGTCTTGTTGCTTAAAACCAGCCTAAGATCATCAGGATTATTTGGAGCATCTTTTATCGCTTTAAGGAGTTGCAGAAGAGCTGAATTGCTATTACTAGGAGTAATCGCATCGATTTTGCTTTTTACAACTAGATAATTAATCTGTTGTCGCGCCACTTTGCGCAGGCTCGCTCTATCTGCAGGCAAAAGATCATCAATACTACGTATATCGACCCCAAAATGATTACCTAAAGCCACAGCAAAAGCTGGCTGCGTATCATCCGCTGTGCCAACACCACGCACCAAGGTTTGATCTTCGCTGGCCATGATGGCCGCTTTGATTT
>NZ_FTNL01000026.1 GCF_900156395.1 Fluoribacter gormanii
TACACCGCAGGAGATCCCTCACCCTCGCTGCGCTCGGGTTCGGGATGACGTGGGGAGTTACAATATTATTCTAATTAATTGAGAATAATGAGTTTATCTTGGGATTGCTATATCCACTTTCTCCTCTGTTCAAATAGTTTGGAGAGTAGAGCTCATTTGAAGGCAGAACTCTATCCACAAACTTGATGTAGTACTCTTAATGAATAGCTTCCCGCCATCGCGGGAATGACATAAGATTTTTTAATAAATGCCTGGTGTGAGAGAAAAATGAATCTTAAATCGAATAATTCTTGGAACTATTTACCAGGTTTATAAATTGTTGCAACTCACAGGTATTTCCACCACAGGCTGGAATCGAAACAGGATTTCCATTATAAGTGATTTTTACAAGATAATAATTTTCATCATGTTCGTAAAGTGAGAAATTGAGATTTGAGGCATACGGTGGTGCTATTTCCAAAGGAGAACCTAAAAAGCTCAATGCACTCGCAATTGTCGTATCATGTGCAGATAATAAAACGTATTTAAGCTTGGATTTTTTCTGACTACCGTTATACAGATAATTGGCAATATTTGTCATGAGTTTCGTACTGTAGGCAGCCGCCAGAGTTTGAGGTTTTTCTTGTGCCATAAAAGCCCAATTACTGGCATTAATGATTGTTTCAATATCTTGACTACTCAATCCAATTGGCATTGGTGCATTATGTATTTGATGAATGTATAAGGCATCACCTAATAATCCAAGATTAGCCAAGTTTTTAATTTGAACTCCTGTCAGAGTGCTCCAAAGAGGGTATTTATCCTTGAGTTCATTATTTTTTTGTTGCCATTCTGGCGTAGAGTACACATATTGCTCCATTAATTTTGCTCGTTCCGCGGAACTTATCTGCTGAATAATCACTTCATCATATTTAGATGGAGCACTAAAAACAGGAATGGGCTGAACAGCATAAGGCAAAGCTGGAAGAGAAGATCCTGTAGTATTGGGTCCTGTCCCAGGAGGATACAATCCCATTAATAATGATTGGGCGCTCATCAGTGTGCGTTCATAATCAGTGGAGCGCACATACATTGTTCCATGCTCGTACTGCTCAGGCAATAAATGTGTTTGCTCGATATATTTTTTACGAAACTGCATGCCCATTTTATATTCTTGTTGCATGCCCTCGGCCGTAAGCTGTCCAGGTCCCTCTTGCCATTGATAATTTACTGTTGAAAGAGGAACAATCGGTGTCCTATCTCCATGCCGAATGATATCAACAGCAAAAATAAGTGTATCATCTGCAAATAAAAGCGATGGCACACTCAGTAATAATGCAAAGCTCAAACGAAATTTGTAACCCATTTCTCATACTCCTTGTTAAGAATATATTATTGTCGAATAGAGGTTTTTATAACTTTTCATCATAAGTTTTAGCTCTGCACTATGATGAGTATGAATGCAAAAATCAAGATTTTATTTTCAAGGCTCTATTTATAAATCGGCTGCTCCAGTTATTTAAATTCTTTTTGAGATTTCTTAATAAAAACATTAAAAACAAACAAGTAGTGCTATTTTTTCTGGAAAAATTCTCACATCTATGTAAAAGTAATTCGGCTTTACAGGACTTATGAAAAAAACTAGGTCGAGGCAAAAATGTTTATAATTAGGGAGTTTAGATAAACTAAATAACAAAATTAAAAGCATTTTTTATTAAAGAGATTGGTTTTTTTCGTAAGCTCTCTAAATAAAACAACTATAAAAGCCAGGAGTATAAGTGAAAGGATTGAAATATAGTTTTTTATTGATTGGTCTCTGGCTAATCTCGGAAACTGCTTGTACTTCGAGCGAATCATCATACAGCGCACTTCATATCGCTTCTCCGAATAAATCGTTTACTTTGACCAAATCTGAATTGCTGTCCCATCCTGACCTAACCCAAGTAACGATTAATAATGACCGCGCTTATCCAAACAAAGTCATGCACCATAAGGCTATTCCTTTGTGCAAGCTCCTTGCCCCATTTCATATAAGACAACAAGATATCATCGAATTCATAGCCAAAGATAATTTTCATGTCTATGTACCCGCACACAAAATTATGGATTGCAGCAAAAATGCGTCCATTGCAATGCTGGCTATAGAACCCATATCAAAATGGCCAGTAATTGACAATCATACCGGGCTTACAGCGGGACCTTACGAAATTATTTGGCTTTATCCTGAGCGTTCCTATATATCCAACGAATATTGGGCATGGAGTGTCATGACGATAAAAATTAGTCAAAAACTCAATTATCAACACGTTCTTGCGCCTCCCAAAACAACGAACGCATCGATTGCTAATGGGTACAAAATTTATATTAGCCATTGCGAGGGTTGCCACATGATAAATCATGTTGGAAAAAGCGATATCGGTCCAGACTTAAATTGCCCTAAAAATCCATTGAATTATTATCCGAACATCACCCAATTGAAAAAATTTATACGTGATCCAAAATCAGTTCGCACTCTTCCACAAAGCCGAATGAGCGGTTCAGATAAACAATCTTTATCTGATAATGACCTGGATGATTTAATTAAGTTTTTCGCATATATGAATACAAAAAAACAATGTTAACCAAGAAATGGGAACTAAAGACTCTTCTACCAACTTCATTGACAACCCTTTTCGAACATTCTAGAGTTTAACTATACATAATATGGATATACAACATGAAGCTTTTTAGGCACATTGTTTTTATAATCCTGTTAGCAAGTAGTCTCTTGGCTTATGGCGATCCGCTTGCTGTAGGCGTTTTGAAATTTGCCCCGCCTTTTTCATCAACCGACAGTGACAATCATTATTTTGGTTTTAGTGTCGACCTTATGGATGAGATATGTAAACGTATTGCTTCATCCTGTATCTACAAACCAACTGATTTGGATTCACAATTTAAAGATCTCGATTCAGGTTATATCGACATTACTTTTTTACCGAGCCCCCTCCCTTCAACTGAATCAACAAATTACGTATTCAGTCTGCCCTATATAACAAGTAGAGGGCAATTTATCTCATTAAAGAATTCAAACATCAACACAATCGATGATATTAAAAACAAGAAAATTGGCGCACTTCGAGCAACCTTTATCCAATCTAATGTATTGCCAAATTATACTTCCAAACAAAATATTAAAGCATATTCCCAAATCACATTATTAATAGGAGCACTGAGTAATCATGACATCGATGTAGCTTTAGTAAATGAAAATGTTGCCAAATATCTGCTCAACAATGCTCTCAAAGGATTCCAACTGGTAGGAAAACCTATTGTCATGGGAAACGGTTATGGAATAATCGCACTTAAAAAGAATGCTGCGATCATTGATAAAATTAATAAAGCCTTGTTAGAAATAGAAACTGATGGGACCTATTTAGCTATTTATCATAAATATTTTGGCAATTAGTACAGCCTTGTTAAAAATAAAAACTGCCGATACTGATTGATTGTGTATTTAACGAGTTCGACTTAGAAATTAATCGTTACCCCCTCTTCTTACTATAGCTAATTATCAATGTACCCACTGAATAGGATCTATTTGTATTAAGTAATCCTTTCAACCCATTGAAAAATCTATCAACTTTTATTGATCTAGAATCAGTAATCGACTTAAGATAAACACTAAAATATCCGAAAATGGATTTGAAGATGCGACTATTTAAAACTACTTTGCCCCAGCTTCTTCTCGTTGGGGTTGCTTTTCTATTCCTTACAGCAGGCCATGCAAGTAAACCCGTGTGGACTTTTACACCGGATCCAAATTATCCACCAACAATTTCTATAACACCAATAGGATCAGCAACGGTTAAATATACGATTACGAATCAATCGCGCAAAACGCATACCTTATCTATGAAACCCATGACAGGGATTACCCAGATCACTTCAACCGGAAATTGCCCTAATCCATTTAAATTGAATTATCATCAATCCTGTACTCTTAATTTGCTTGTAAATGGAAGCAAACTACCAGGCAATATTAAAGGTGGTCCTATTGTATGTGAACAAGGAAATGGATTGGAATGTTATCGACCAGCCTTAGCTAACATTTTAAATATCACTATTATACCTGTAACAAAATATTTGATTACTCCTACTGCAGACGCCCATGGAAAAATTAAACCCAATACACCACAAACAGTCATCGCGGGAAGTAGTTTGACTTTTACGGCAACGCCTAGCCCGGGTTATCAAGTTAATGAATGGTTGATGGATGGAGGCACCGCGCAAAAAGGTGGAACAACGTTCACCTTATTCAATATTGATAGCAATCATACAGTAGAAGTTACATTTACGCGGTCAGGAATAGTATATGCAGGAACTGCCAGCGGTTCTGTTTATTTTTCTATTAATAATGGTTTAACCTGGGCTGCCACGCCAACGGTACCATCGCCGGGTAATACAGTGAATGGCATATTTGTAACACCGAGTACTTTATACGTAGCAAGTGCAGATGGTAAAGTTTACTATTCAACCAACAATGGTACTTTTTGGAGTGCGACAACAGCCCCAGGTACTTCAGCAGTAAATAGTGTCTCGGTTACAACTACGTCGAAAATTTATGTCGGAACCCAAGAGGGAACAGTTTATCATTCAAGCGACAAGGGTACTACTTGGGTATCGACTGCAACAAATCCAGGTAATGGAGCTGTCAACAGCATATTCTTAACCCCGTCTACTATCTATGCAGGAAGTGCAGATGGCAATGTCTATTATTCAATAAATGATGGCGTTACTTGGAATAGAATTAATGGACCAGAAGCAAGTGTTCCAGTGCCCATCCAAAATGTTTTTGCTACAAATAACCAACTTTATGTTAATACTCGGCAAACCTCGACGAATAGCACTTTACCACCTGGAACCATCAATTTTGAATACGCCTATTTCACTAACAGTTTAACCAATTCCAATCCGATATGGACTCTTTTATCCCAAATAACATATACCTTGTTTGTAAATGCAGATGCAACCGTGATCCATGCAGGAACTCAGAATGGTCATGTGTTTTCTTTAACAACAGGCGATGATTTGGGATTTATCACATACAGTCCAATTAGTAGTCTATTTTTTTTCGGATAACATAGGGAGATAATTCATGTTGAAACTTAAAAAAGTGGTATTTCTTTTATTGTCATTTAGTTTTGTGACAACAACTTCCTATGCAAAGCAAGCAACTGACTTATCGAGCGTGAATAGTCCAGGACTAAACTTACTCAATGAGGCCACCCTGATTCGACCTATGAATCCTGATATAAAAATTTCATTTATAGCGCGGTTAAAAATACGCAATCAAGCCGAATTAGATAAGCTTGTTCAAGATATTTATGATCCAAATAGTTCTCGATATCATCAATTTTTAAATTCCGCTCTTTATGAACAAGAATTTGCACCAAATAAAGAAGCGGAAGAGGCCGTGCAACAATTTTTTTCTGCTCAAGGAATGCAGGCAAGCATTGTTAATCATAGTTTACGTATAACTGGAACAGTGGCACAAATCAAACAAACACTTCATGTACAAATAAATTATTATCGATATAAAAACAAAATAGCTCATGCCAATGCAAGTAATCCTAAATTAAATCAGGAAATTGCCCAATATATTGCCGAAATTACTGGCCTTAGCACTATTCCTCAATTTCACTCGGACATAGAACGTGTTAACAACAATTCTGAAGAAGTTCATGATTTAAATTTTATCTGGAATAATTTTACTCCTTTTGCAATTCCTACAGATATTTCATTGCAAGGCTTCACAGGTGAACATTTGCAAAAGACATATAACCTAAAAAACATTCCTCGTATTAATGGTCAACATCTCGATGGAACAGGACAAACTTTAGTTATTGTCGATGCGTGTGGAACTAATAGGCCAGATCAAATTTTGAGGGATGCAAATCAATATTTTAAAGCAAACAAGATAAAACCCTTTGTGACCTCAGGGCCATCAAAGAATTTTGCAATAATCAATCCTGACGGAACCCCCTTCACAACATGTCCTAATGCCACATCTTCGAGTCATGAAATCCTCTTGGATATTGAATCATCTCATACAATAGCGCCTGGAGATAATACAGTTTTGGTACTAGGTAAAGATCAAAAGAGCATATTAACTGATGTGATTCATACATTGATTCAGAATAAAAATACGATTGCTGGTTTTTCTAATGCCTACGTTATATCTAATAGTTGGGGTGGCGAAGAGACTTTAGATACGTCACTCGAGCAAACTTTGAAATTAGCTGCTGCTGCAGGAATCAGTGTTAATTTTTCTTCTGGAGATTGTGGTGATTTTACGTACAGCACTCAAAAAAAATGTACTGGAATTTGGACTTCACCGCCAAAAGTTAATTATCCTGCCAGCTCAGCTTATGCTACTGCAGTTGGAGCAACTGCCTTATTTGTAGATGTAAATTACCGTTATGCATTTGAAACCGTCTGGGGATCAGTTAAAGCGTCTCAAGGCACCTATGCCTATGGAGGGGGTACTGGTGGAGGCATTAGCCAATTTTATGGTCCAGTTGCCTGGCAGAGCTCGATTAGCAATTTCACTGCTGGTGGTTATGGAGTTATTAATAATTTTGGAAATCGCCGTGCATTACCTGATATTGCGATGCTAGGTGATCCACAAACAGGATTACTGATTATTGCTGATGGAACACAAATTCAAGATGGAGGCACAAGCTTAGCTTGTCCTTTATTTTCAGCAACTTTAGTCTTAGTAAATCAAGCACGTGGTTTACTGAATAAAGGGACACCTATAGGCCAGGCAGCACCTTATTTATATCAAATGAATCATGTTTTGCTCGCCAACAGAGCAATTAATCTTATTATTCCGCCAGCGCTTATTATTAGTGGCGCAACACCACCACCATCTACCACAATTCAAGGTACCCCTGCCCCAGCCTCTGCATTTACCATTAAGAACAAAACTTTTGGATGGGATTCATCACTTACCCTTGAGCCAGAAGATCAGTTTTGGAATGATGGAGTTGGTATAGGTTCACCTAATATTCCAAACTTTGTTTTAACGATGGCTAATATGTAACGATCAATAATGGAAGCAGGCTACAAAAATTGTAGTTTAGCCAAAACGAAGTGGATCCTGGGTTTAAAATGAGTTCAGAGTATCCTTGGATTCCGCTTCGCATCCCCCCAGACTAAACCATGGCCACTCCTTCAGATAGTGACATATTTAATGGGTAGAGTGATTATAAATTCACTTCCTTGTCCTAAAACACTCTTAATTGAAATGGTTCCATGATGTTCGTGAATAATACTGTAGGAAATCGATAAACCTAAACCCGTCCCTTTTCCAACTGGTTTCGTAGTGAAAAACGGTTCGAAAATCTTAGCTATTGTTTCTTTAGTCATACCTGTGCCTGTATCACGAATACTTATTAAAATGTCATCTTGTTTCCTAGTGGTTGTAATAGTAATTTCCCCATGTTCAGGAATTGCATGTGCCGCATTTGTCAGGATATTCATAAATACTTGATTGATTTTTCCTGGAAAACATTCTATTTCAGGAATATCGCCATAGTTTTTATTAATAATAATTCGATCGCGAAATTGATTGTGTAATAAAGTTAAAGTGGAGTCGATATTCTCGTGAATATTAGCGTGTTTTAGCTCTCCCTCATCAAGCCGCGAAAAAGTACGCAAATCTTTTACAATATTTGCAGTACGTCTTGCACCCTCTTCAATGCCATCAAGTAAATTATGGGTTTCTTGGAGGGTAAAAGCCAAATCAATGGTTTCACTGTATTTTGAAATTTCGAGCAATTTATCTTTTATTGGTGCGTCAGGTGTAATTTCTTCGTATTTTTTTAATAGTTGCATAATATCATCAATATCGTTTTTTAATGGGCCAATATTGGCCGAGATAAAATTAACCGGGTTATTGATTTCATGCGCAATCCCTGCAGTTAATACTCCTAATGAAGACATTTTTTCTGCTTGAATTAATTGAGTTTCAGCCTGTTTTAAAATTTCTAATGCCTTATTAAGTTGAACGTTCTTTTTATTCAGATCCTGCGTACGTTGTTCCACCCGTGATTCCAGTTTGATATTCGCTTGCAGCAATTCTTCTTGTGCTTTTTTTCGTTCGGTAATTACTGCGGACAAAATTAAGGTAGTAAAAAATATGACGGCAACGAATGCCTGTAAAAATATCAAGCTAGTTGAAATTCCTACAAATCTAAATTCTTGATAGCCGTGAATCTCAAGCCAGAGCACAGAAATTGAAATTATAAATGCCGTAATTAGCGCCAATCGAACACTAAATCGCACAGCAGACCATACACAAAAAGGGAGTAAAATATAAGCTAATGGATAATGCAGCATATAGATCATAATAATAGTGCAGCATAATAAAAGGATTAAGATCATATATTCAAGAAAGGACTTCCAGTTAAAGGTAAGTTTACTATGATACCAAGTCATAATAAGGGGAGTTATAACGATAATACCTACAACATCACCTATCCACCAAACAAACCAATTATTTATAATTAGTTCGGGTTTAATTAAGTCAAATAATACCAGCGAAATGATACCTAGAGTACAACTGGTAAGAGACAACAGAAAATCTCCTCCAAAAGTAAAAATTAAAACATCTCTGACTGTATAGAATGGGGTTTTGGTATGAGTGTAATGTTGAATAAATTGAGCAGCCAATATTGCTTGTAGCCCCGCTCCAGCCCCTACCATGGTAGATGCAACCCAATTTTGCCAAGACATAAGGTTACCTAGTGATGCAGTTAGAATTACTTCAGAAATAACTATCCCGAAAAAAATATTATTTCCATACCAAAGCACCATAGCCAATGCTGCCCCTGATGGAAGCCAAAGTGGGGTTACTAAGGTATCGGGGACAATCCAAATATTACTTACAACCCCAGATATTGTGTAAAGTAAAACTATAATTAAATTCTGGTACCAAAATTGCCACGTTTTTAACGTATCAAAGCTCATGTTTTCCTTCCAAGAACTCTATAAAGTTTGATTTTTTCTTCTTTACCTCGAATTACTTGGGGTTCTATCTCTTCAACCAGAATTTCATTAGCAATAGGTTTATAGGTGCTTTCGCTGATCAATAAAGTATTGGGTTTATTTTTGGTTAGCTTTTCTATTCGTGATGCAATATTCACCGTGTCGCCAATAACTGTATACTCCATATGTTCACTAGTACCTACATTGCCAGCGATTACCTCGCCAGTATTAATGCCAATTCCTATGGTGATGTCACGGCCAATTGCATCATGGTATTTTTCATTAAATTCACGCAATGCTTCAATCATTGCTAACCCTGAAAATACAGCGTTTAATTGATTATCGATATGCGAAACCGGCGCACCGAATAAAGCCAAGATTCCATCGCCAATTAATTTATTAACGCTACCATGATGATCTCGAATTATTTGAGTCATTAATTCAAAATATGCATTTAATAGTTCCACAGATTTAACCGGGCCTAATTTATCTGATATGGAAGTAAATTGACGTATGTCTGCAAACATTGCTGAAATAATACGATATTCACCGCGAATCAGGGATTCCTCCCCCTGAGCATTTAAAATTTCATCGACTATATTTTTAGGCACGTATTTTTGAAACAACTCCATGATTCGTTTTTGATATAATACTTCCTGATTCAGTTTTTCAATCAAATACAAGCGCTCTTTTTCAAGATTCAACATCTTCAAGCCCGTATCAATATTGATCTTTAAATCAACTGGATCCCATGGCTTGGTAATATAGCGAAAAACTCGCCCCGTATTGATGGCCTTAATAATTGCCTCAACATCCGTAAAACCCGTTAAGATCATCCGAATTGTATTGGGATATTCTGGAATAATGGATTCTAAAAATTGTACTCCCGTCATTTCGGGCATTCTTTGGTCAGTAATAACAATTTGAATATTATTATGGCGCATAATATCCATACCTTCGCGTCCTGAAGTCGCAGTATATACATTGAAGTGACGGCGAAAAGTCGCGACAAATGCAGTAAGGTTATGCACTTCGTCATCAACATAAAGGATATTACATGTCTCTTTATCCATAAAAGCTCTTTAGAAGCATTCAAGCCCTATAGATATTTATAGTCCATTGGATATCACTTTGGCTAGTTTCAGTACTTGGAATAAAAAGAAATTTCAACCTACTTTTAGTAAAATTTTTAATTCCATTGAATTAATTGACTTTTTTAAGATAAAAATCCATCCAATCTTTAAAACGTTGCAAACGATCTATTTGAAAATCAGGTCTATCAAGAGAATGGTATTGTTCAGGATATATGATTAATTCTGTGGGTATATTTTGTGATCTTAAGGCTTGATATAATTGTTCAGAACCAATACATGGCATATTAAAATCGAAACTAGCGCACATAAACAAAGTAGGTGTTTTAATTTTATTCGCCTTCATTAATGGGTAACTCAATTTCATATAGAGTTGCGTATTTAACCAGGGTTTTCCTAATTCAGTCTCATAATCTAAAGTATATTGATCCACTCCATAGTTGCCCAAGATACTGCCGGTTCCTGCTCCGCTCACAGCTGCCTTAAAGCGTTGAGTGCTCGCAATAACATAATCAGTAAGCATACCACCATAGCTCCAGCCTCCCACAGCCAATTTATTGGGGTCGACAATGCCTTTCTCAATTGCATAATCCACAGAAGCAAGAACATCTTTTACATCGAGATTCCCCCAGTCTGCGTTAATCGCATTCGAAAAATCAAACCCTCTTCCAGAACTTCCTCGTGGATTGGGCGCTATAATGGTATAACCCTGAGCAGCAAGCCACTGCCAATCAAAATTAAACTCATGACTGAATTGATAAACGGGTCCCCCATGTAAATTCAAAAGAGCGGGATACGGTGTCCCGGGTTTGTAATTTGCAGGTTTGAGCAATAAACCTTCGATCAGGGTTCCATCAGCGCTTTTAAACTCAATATCCTCTACAGGACGAAATTGAACCTCATCTAAAAGTTTTTGATTATGGTTGGTTAAAGGCCTCAAAGTATTTTCTACTGCAAAGAGCTCTGGTGGATGTTGGTCATCAGAAGAAACAACTACTATATGCTGTTGTGCTATTGAAAATTCGCTATCAACGTGCTTCCCTTTAGTTAATGCTTTGACATCACCTGTACTTACATCAATCTCACTCAGATGGGTATTTCTGCTTGTTTCAATCAAGGCATATATTTTTTTACCATCTTCGGACCATTCAGGTTTTGTAAACCAACGATCTAAAGGAGCAATAATCCGTTCCTGACGACTGTCCAATCTAACAATCGCTAATTGTGTGGGTGCATAAATAGGCGACTTATTGTTAAAGCTTAAATAGGTTATTTGAGAATTATCAGGACTCCATGATGGAGTAGATTCCCAATCTGGATCCATGCCCGCTCCTGGGGAGCGAGTTAATTGTATTGCCTTACTTCCAGATTTGTTGCTTATAACATACACATCTGAATTATAACTCCTGTCTGGTTCTGCCCCTCTTTTAGAGATAAATGCTATATATTTTCCGTTAGGTGACCAAGCTGGAGCCCATTCGTCATAAGGACCGGGAGTTAATAACTCAATTTGTTTACTTTGAAGTGCTATACGATAAAGATGCGTTCTTTTTTCGCTAAGATACCCCTGTATATCTTTTTTAAAAAGATATCTTGTAATGATTATGGGTTTATTTTTAGAAGCTTTTTCCTTTGCTTCACTGGCAATAAAGGCAATACTTTGGGAATCAGGAGCCCAAGTAAAATCACTTACATCATAGTGATTATTAGTCAGCCTGATAATTTTACCGTTTTGTTTATTTAATAATCTAAGACTATCATCACTATCAGATAAAAAAGCAATCCATTGACCATTTGGACTCCATTTAGGTAAATAATTACTGGCTTCCTTATCATTGGTGAGTTGTTTTGAGATCTTGCCATCGTAGGATACTATCCAGATATTTCGAATTGCACTTGTTTTGTTAACATTTTCTTCTAATGTGTAAACTACCCATCTCCCATCCGGCGACAAATCTGGCTCTCCGACGGTCTTTATTCGCATATAATCATTTAAAACTGGTAATCTTTGAGCGCACCACCCTCTTTCACAAAAGATAAAAGACAGCATTAATAGAACAAGCTGAAAGCAGACATGAACTTTTTTCAAAGTAATTTCCTTTTAATAAATCATCTCTTGCAGTCAAAAATCAACAAAACTAAGACCTCAACCAAACTTGAGACGCGCAAAGTATCATATCGTAGTTGTTTATATATTAGTTCAAAATTTGATACTTAGAGAGAATTGGACAAAAAAATCCAGGGATTTAACTCGCTAATTTATAGTTTTTATAGATCGCTCCCACTTATTTGGTAATTTTTAACCAATAAATAAAAATGGAGCATAGAAATAAAGAACATATTCTATGCAATTCTCACCCAGGAAAAAATCAATATTTTTACTTTCTGTCATTCAATTTAACAAAAGATTTTTATTGACCAAATAGGACAATATGTGAGATAACAACGACGATATAAAAAAAACAATGATGTAAATTATGGAGCATTATTGATAAATTTATATCAGCATATTACGGGATCTGTCTTACAAATATCAAAATGAGGCTAAATACTAAGGGAGTTATTTATGAGAGCATATAGAGAATTAAGCCGCCTTCCCAATCCCCTTCATTTATCAAGAATAAAGGATGTTCATTTTTACAACAAACCAAGTTATTTATTAGGTGTTTTTTCTGGAAATGGTTGGCGTCATAAGAGCATGGGAAAAACAATAGAACATGTTACAGATCCAAGGTTATATGATGAGTTAAAATCACATGCATCGGCTAATTTAAAATTATGGAAAAATGAAAGAGTAGATCCGCCTCATAAAGTTGAGGTGGTTTACCAAGACTTTGGAGATGCTGCTCTGGAAGTAACTAGAAAGCATGGAAAAATATATCCAGTTCTCAATATGGCCAATTCTTTGTTTCCAGGGGGGGCGGTTCTAGAAGGAGGAAATGCTCAGGAAGAAAATATGTGGCATCGTTCATCTTGTGTCCGTTCATTACTCTCTAAAGGCATATATTACGATGAAACTCGAAAATGTTTTCTTTATGATGAACAAACCAGAAAACTTTTAAGCGCCCAAGAAAAAATGAGCCCCGAAGAACTGGAATCCTTAAGCATACGACGAGGAATGCAACTACCCGAAGCCTATAAAGTCTTTATGAATGATGATCCACAGATTTGCTTTCGTGGACCTGAAATTTTGGTTCCAACAGGTTCTGAAGAACTCACATCAAGAAAACAATTTATAGCGGACAGTGCACTGAGTTATACATTCCTTCCTAAAAACAAAATATTTCCTTTCTATGAATTCAGATCGGCTGCTCCTGAACTTGTGGATAGAAAAATTGACTTCAAGGATGAACATGCTGTAAGAGAATATGTTAAAGACCTAAGTCGTCGTATCGGCGCGCAACTAGATACCTTAATTCTGAAAGGAAAAACTGAAGCAATCATGGGAGCCTGGGGATGTGGAAGTTTTAAAAATGATCCAGAGATAATTGCCAGTATATATCGCGAGGAAATTGAAAAACGGGCACAGCACTTTCAACATATTGTATTCCCAATAATAAATAATGAGAATGGACCTAACTTCCAGGTGTTTCAAAAATATTTAGATGGCGTACAGCTTGGAAAGTCAGCAGGCAAATCACGTTCCAAAGCACCAATTGAGCCTAATCCATACAGCATGTATGCTCAAGAAAATAAGAAAGTACAAATTAAAGAGGAACCGACTAATCCATGGACTTGTACTATCTTATAAGCTAATGCGGTATTTATTAATAAGAATAACTAATGGTAATAAGTCTTACCGCTTTTAAAATTGATGATAATAAGATTGATAAAGGCTCTTCGTAATGAAGAGCCTTTTAAGGTTAGTGTACAAGAACATACCGACCATTTTGTAACATATAACGATGGCCATTGTAATCAACATATTGTGGTTTTGTTTTGTGATAAGAAACTTTATGTCCGGTCACAACACCAACGCCGGTATCAACTACTTTACCAACCCCATGACCTACAGCAGCTCCAGTATCGGCTATAAATCCCACGCCTTTTCCTACCACATTAGCACCATATTTTACACCGGCACCTACAGTTGAATTGCTGTATTGGCTGGCCTGATCCATTGTATTGCAACCAACCAAGCTTAAAGACATGAGCAATGCTGAAGATGTAACGATTATTTTCATTATTTTCTCCTTGACCCCATAAAATGACTTCTATATGTATATATAGTTTATAAATTAATCATTTGTTAGTGGTTTTTTGAGAAAATATTTATTTGAGACATTGATAAAAATTAAGGAATTAAATCATAACATTCCGAAATTTACTTAAGTTTTGGCGTCTGTACTTAATTGTAATGACATTGGGAAGATGACTCACCCATAGCAGGTAATGCTTTAAATCCAAGTCGATTTATAACTGTTCAATTTAATGCATTACCTGCATTTATTTAATTCTTTTTATTAGAATTCTTCTTGATAAGAATCGGGCAAATTTTCTTGAAAGTTTCTAAAATTTTCTTCCGCTTCATTCTTTTTTTCAATATTAAAACAATCTTTTCGTTCCGCGGGATCTTGTATGCTGTCACAATTATTATTATTTGGGTTTACTGAATTAACGGCATATGCATTCAATGAGCATAATGCCATAATAAGAACTAATTTTTTCATAATTGACTCATAAATATATTTTTTTGATAGGATAATCATACCTAATTCAAACAATAAAATATATGCACACCGTATATAAAGTATCTCAACAAAACTCACATCCCTCTCCTCTCTTTCAAAAAGCACTGCAATGAAGGGTAAGCCAACGAAGAATGTAGAACCAGGACACTCATATCAGCACAAGAGAATTCGAGTATCATATCCAAACAACTCCCCCTTTGTTAGTAGCATTTCAAAACTCTTTGAGTTCTCAATGAAATTTGACCTTGGTAATTATGAAATTAGCATTTATAGTTTTGATTCATAAAAAATGACATCGGCTCATTCTTTTCGATGTTTACTATTTTAAGGAGAAACACTGGTGACTAAAGGAAAACAAAAAGATAAACAAAAATCTACTGGCGGCTGGTTTTATAGTATTTTTAATGTTCAGCCAGAATCTGGAGCTTACTGCACCCCAGATCAATGTTTTGTGAACAATCAACAAGCCTTTTCCACCACGAGTTTAATCTCGTCGATAACTCCAGAGCATACAGAACATTCTTTTGATTTTAATAATTCAAGTAGCACCACTAATTTTAGTGATTCCACATATTTATCAGAACTCCTTCCCCCTGAGTTAATCCAATTAATTACCGATGCAGCGCAACAAGGCCTTTTGATCTCCATGTTAATTACTTTAGTCAATGAGGGAGCTACCGATTATTTGAAGAATTTGCATTATCACCCCGACAGGATTTATTGGATTAATCAAAGCATTCGTGCACTTTTACTTATGGCAATGGGTTCTTCAGCGATTGTATCCATTGCGACACCTCTTGCTGGATACGTACTTCATTCTTATGGCGGCTATAGCAAAGAACAATCTAACTATATTTCTACAGGGATTGCCCTAGGTCTCAATCTATTAACCAATCCGCTGAGTCTTACCGAAACCTCAATCACTATAGGTACTTCAGTGAGTGCCAGTTTCTTAGGAAGCAAAATTACCAGGGCAGGTTATCATCTTATGCGTCATGCTTTTTTTGGAAATGCAGAAGCAGAACGTACTATTCACGAAAATGAGCTAAGGCCTTTAGCCAAGTTATCATAGAGCGTCAATGAATCATTATTAATTTAGTTGTAATTTGCCTCATTTTTATCAGAGCAGGCAACAGCATGCTCTGATAAAACTCCTGGATTCATCCGAAGAAGACTGGGTGAAATGCCAAATCCAACCCCTCCCGAAAGCTTTTTAATTCTTCCTGTTGAGACTCATCAACCATAAATTGCTCAATCGCTGTAATTGCTGCATAGGGTAACGGTTTAATTGCTGCGGTATAAAAAGCATGGTGATTAGGATTACCAAAAAAACTTCTATCTCTTGGTAGGTTTTTCATTTTTTTACTTACTTGCTCCATTTGCGATTCCAATGATTCTATTTGTGCTATTGCTGCTGTTGTAAAATGATAGACACCATACAATCCGCCGAATACAAGTGGCAAACTAATAATCAGAGGTGCAATAGTAAAAACCAATACGAATCCTGTAGTAACTGCCAATAAAGATAATGCTGCATTACAACTATTATCAGTAATGGATAATAATTGCTGGTTAAAAGCTGAAATTTCCTTAATGAAATCAGCTAATTTTTCCTTATTTTTGTCAAATTTAATATCAGAATAAATATCATTATTATGACTTTGCTTTCCATGTATTGACGCAAGATGACTGAGCATTTGATCGATAATATAGATTAAATCTGAAACATTCCCCTTACGGATATAAGCCATAACAAGATTATGCAGTGATTTAGACCAGTGAGGCTCTAAATTAATAAACTCTCGAGCATAACTATTTAATTGTTTGGTAAATTCAGTGGGTATGTCTCCAACGTTTAGTGCTTTTTTTCCCCTGAAAAAAGCCCCTGAATATTGAGGCAATCCATCAGCAAATGAATTATTTCTTGCTGTCAGGGTATTTAGCAAACTGACATACATATAAAATTTACCAAAATGGTCGGTATCTTGATTTTCAATGTGTTGACATAAAACTGCTAATTGACTTGATGGCATTTTTCTCTCACTGCAAAAAAAAATGCGATAATATAATAATGTTAATTATTAGTCACTTATTTTGTAATTTAAGAGTTCTGATTGTCTATTTACAGTCCTTAAACCTGGCGATCACACTTGTACAGTGGTACATTTGCTTCGTTCTCAGTTTGTTTATTTTATTACACCAATCTGAGGTTACTGATTATCTTTTATCGTTTATTGGGCATAATTAACATTCTAAGTTAGAATAAAATTTTAACCGATATTCATGAAATGAAAAAAACGTTAAAGCGGGTAATAGGTTTATACTGCTGCATTTCTTTAAAACTCTATGCAGTTAGTTTTCCTCAAAAATCGATTAGTTACTCTACCGGGATCGGCGCACCAATAACTACCGCAACCGCTGATACCCTGGATAAAGGTGAAATAGGCATCAGTCAAAGACTAGAATATTATCCCAGTATCCCTCTTTCTGATACCATTCTTTTGCAGCATCCTTTAGCCGAAAGCCAAAAGTCTAACTTTGCGAATTATATTCTGGCATTTTATGGACTTGAAAAAAATATAACCATTGGCGCCAGCCTTCCTTATGTGCTTAACTCCTCCATCTCTGCGGTTAATTTTAATGAAGAAACAAATGTTGGAAACATTATTGATTTAGGAAATTCTTCTGGAATAGGTGATACCAACTTCTTTTCTCTGTGGCGATTATTAGATGAGAACAATCATCCTGCCTCACTGGCTTTACTTTCTGGAATTAATGCCCCAACGGGTAAAACCACAGCAAGAGATAACTATGGAATACTATTTTCCGCATCGGATCAACCAGGGAGTGGCGCCTGGACTCCATTTGCAGGAATTATTGTTTCAAAAAAATTTAACAACTTTTCATTAAGTTCAAATTTAATTTACACCCAAAGTACCGAGGGTACACAGCAGACAACCATAGGCTCACTATTTGATTATAATTTTGCGACGGTTATCGAGCTGTATAAAAGTGAACAGGATAAATTGCACATTGATGGAGTTATAGAGCTTAATGGCGAATACGCAGCAAAAGATCATATCGCAGGACTAACAGATCCAAACAGTGGTGGAAATAGTATTTTTATATTACCGGGCTTAAGAGTAAATATACATAAGGATGTTTCCTTTTATTTAGGTGCTAATATCCCATTAATACAACACTACTTCGGAACGCAAGTAAAGAGTGCATATGGACTCACTGGCGGTATCGATCTCAGTATCTAAGGCTTTTGAGACAGATCAAATTCAGACAAAACATCAAAAAAATATTGGTTTTAGGAATTGTAGATTCGGCTGCGTATGAGAGAAGCTATTTTGATGAAGAGCTCCCAACAAACCCTCCTTGGTTCGGGAAATATGCTATGAGTTGAAAATTAGATACAAGGAGGATAATAATAATCGTTCGTATCCTGTGTTTCTTCTTTTTTGGGAGCTTTATCAAGATAATGTTGTTTCACTTGTTTTGAAAAAAAGCCTATCTCAGCTTTTGCTGCTTTTTCATTCCAAGTTTCTTCCAGAACCTCCGACTCTTTTTTCTCACATTGGTATCGAACACGGTATAGCTCATCTGGATCCGAAACAGGATCCACATCAGCTAGTGCTTCCAATGAGTCTCTATCTATCTGATCTAGTTTTATCTTTCTTACCTCACCACAAATACTTATGACCGCTTCAGGATGATGTTGGAAACCGATGGTGTAATATTTCCCTGTCCTTTTTTCAAAACTTTCAACTAATCTATCAAATTTACCACGTCCAGTAACTCGAAGACTGTTATTATCTTGATTCTCCTCTACATGTTGATGATGAAGACAAGTAACATTATATTCTATATTACTCTTATCTTTATGTTTGAGTTTAGAATGTAACGCATTATACAATTGGCTTCCTTCTACAACGACTACTTTATTATTAAAGGTGGCATCTTGGGTTTCTTTATAAACGGCATCAAAATGCTCATAATGAAGTTCATGCTGCTCAGCATCTTCGGGTATGTCAGTTACTTTATAACCATGATAATGTCCAACTGTTTGTTGTCCACGACATATACCTAAAAGAGGGATATCCCGACTCTCGGCTAATTTTGTAAGTTCTCCTTCAAATTTCTTACGCGGATCACTATCATCCTGTACTGGAACATTGGGCCCGCCTGGTAAATAGATACCATCTACCCTACCGTTAAAAGCGGGATGACTTAATCCTTCCTGGGGTGTAACTGGAATAACATCAAATCCTTTACCTTTTAAATAATCAATCAAAAGGTCGCAATAGATTGTACCTCCCTCGCGATCATAAAGTATGATAATTTTGGGCTTTTCTTCCGAATGCTTTAATAGTTCTTTTTCATCCCTATTTAAAGTGTATTCGAATTTTGGCTTCTCTTTGCTTGTATTTTTTGCAGAGCCAAGATTGGATAAATAATCAGTAAATTTCTGAAACATAATAGCGTACCTCAATTCATAATTTAGACAACATACCAAGCGTGTCCATCTAATATACAAATTGTACTCCTTGAATATTAAGTAACTATTATTAGCTCATTTAATTTTTATTAAATATTTATAAATTTCGTTGATGCTTATTCTGTGCAGTACTCACAACAAGATGGATGCCCTCATTGATGTACTAGAAAAAATTTATATAGGAGGAATCTGCGCGCCTAGGCAATGAGTGCAGCTTACTTTCGTATGGAGTGGTATTAACAGTTCGCTCTTTGCCTTCCTTGGCTTATAAGAGGCATATGGTAGTAATGAGATTTATATCCAGAGAGTATGATGTACACTTGAATCTACATCAGCAGGTTGTTTTTCTTTTTGCTTCGACTCTTGTTCAAGAAAGTGCTTTTTAACTTGCTTGGTAAAAAAACGCATCTCTGCCTTGGCAGCTCGTTCATCTATTGATTCTAAACGAGCGTTTCTTAGTTTTTGAACGAATGTAAGTTCTGTCTCGAAAGCCATCTCAGGATCAAAATAATTCGCTTTATATCGGCCTTCTTCAGCTTCTATTTCTGCCTGGATAATTTTTTCTTTTCTTGCATTCTCAAAAGAATGTATAAGTACTTCTGGATGATGCTGTACACCAAATGAATAATACTTTCCTGTTTTTATTTCAATGCTTTCGATTGTATTATCAAATTTATTACGACCTGTTGCCTGTACCTCACTATGACTTGAATTATCGAGTATATGTTGATGATGAAGGCAGGTAACCGAATACTCCATAGGCCCATCCTTGTCCTTAAATTCACTCTGTAATGCGGCATACAATTGACTTCCTTTTTCAACAACGACTGTATTATTTAAATCTGGATTACTCGCGTTATTCTCAACAGCATAATGCTTCTCATAGTCTGACAAATCCTTTACCTCCAAACTATTATGATGCCCAATAGCTTGTTCACCGCGACATATCCCCATAAGAGGAATGTCCTGAGTGCGTGCCAGTCGTGTCAGTTGGCCTTCAAACTTTTTACGCGGATCATTATCATCGTGCACAGGGATATCTGAACCACCAGGCAAATAAATACCGTCAAAAGAATTACTTGTAAACGTAGGATGATTTAATCCTTCATCAGGAGAAACCCTGATTACCTCTAATCCATCATTTTCAAAATGCTCAATCGCCAGGTCAGCATTCTTTGCACCATCATTTTCCTCATAAAGCGCAACAATTTTTGGTTTAGCCTCTGAATTCCTTAGCTGTCTCTTTTCATCAGCATTTAATTCATATTGGAAGTTCGATTGTTCTTCATTATTGGTTTCAGAATGGGCTTCTGAAAATAAAGCACTAAATGGTGACCAACTTGATGAAAAAAATCGTGAAAACATAATACACCCTCTCCATGAAATACAATTATTTTTGCAGGATAGATATTAACACACATAGGCAACACCCACATGAGATCAGGCATTGAATTTTGAATTTAAAAACTAGTATGATGATATTTTAACTATTTTACGTGCATTCATTTGAGGATCAATTTTTTTCAACATCTTATTAATAAATTCATCCGCTCAGAGTTCATTTGATATACCGCATCTTAAGGCAGGTATTACAATTGAAGAATCTATTGAAAACGCGGAACATCTTTATAAAGCCGAAAAGATGGAGGACATTGGGTGGCAGTAAATCCAAGGAAAATCAATGAAAAAACATCCATGGTTTCATATTCTCTATTCGTTTAGGCACCTGATTGCTATTTCTTGTACAATAGTTGGTTTTTTTATCATTCAGTACGTTGCATTACTGTTATATATAAAACCCTACCAACCACTCAATATCTTAAAACTATGTCAGATGTTATGGCATTCAAACAATTTGTTTTTACAAATGATTTTGATATTTAATATATTTATTAAACCACTATTCGTTTATTTCCTTGTGATATTTTTATTTTATTACTTTAAAAATAAGCATCTATAAACTTTTTCACTCTTTTATTCTTTAAAATCAGCTTTATTTGAGACAACTTCGAATCATGAGAAAG
The DNA here is from genome assembly GCF_900156395.1 of Fluoribacter gormanii. GTDB lineage: Bacteria > Pseudomonadota > Gammaproteobacteria > Legionellales > Legionellaceae > Legionella > Legionella gormanii. The sequence continues at coordinate 21,323 of NZ_FTNL01000026.1, forward strand.
TAACAACTGTTCCAGACAGTTGCTACCGTTCACTGCAAATATCTTAGCTCGGTAATTTACGGAAGCTCACTGCAATACGATTCCAGCTATTGATAGAAATAATTGCCATAGTAAGAGCAATGATCTCCTTTTCACCAAAACATGTTAAAACTTCATTATAAATATCATCAGGAACATGGGTCTCTGATAACAAAGTTACTGCTTCAGTCCAAGCTAAAGCTGCTCGTTCACGAGCAGTAAAAAAAGGGGACTCTCTCCATACAACGACTGAGTGAAGACGACGCTCAGACTCCCCTGCTTTTTGGGCATCAGCACTATGCATATCAACACAGTAAGCACAACCGTTAATTTGTGACGCTCGTAGCTTAATCAGTTCAAGAAGAGATTGTTCTAATCCACTACTATTTACATACTGTTCAAGACCTAATATCGCTTTAACCGCATCAGGAGCAAATTTAGTATAATCAATCCGTGTATGCATTATCATTCTCCCTAAATTTTAAGCAGCTAAATTCTTCAATCTTATTATTTATAGCATATCCAATCCCGTGAGGTGCGAAGAGCATTGGTGATACTGTCTATGATTATCATCACTTCAAGAAAAACTCTGATAGGAAGGCTCCTCACTTAGACTTGCTATAAACCATATAAAAAAATAAAGTAGTACTCTATTCTTGTTCAGGGAAAATTACATGAATTTACTTTATCGCTATTCAAGCAAAAAATCAGAGCGTTTGTTCCTATTTGTTATTCTGTTCTGTTCTAAAAGCCTATTCGCTAACGATACTGCTTTGGGAGGCAATGGATCGCTACCTATCCCTGTTTCACAGCCTGATATTAAGATGGTTAAAGAAGTTATAATTATAACCGGTAAACAATTAAATACTTCCGAATGGAATGGCTCCTGGCATTACAGTTGTGATTTTCAATTTAAAAATACTTTAAATAAACAAATCGACGTCGCTATGGGCTTTCCTTTTCCAATAAATAATGGAATGAGTGCAATTGCCCTTCCCCAAGGCCAAAAAACCACTGAAGGAAAAGCTCTGGTTTATAACTTCCAAGTTCGAGTTGATAATACACCTGTTTCTTCCCATAAAGAAAAAATCGCCGCTAATGAGGAGCAAGGCTTGTATTATAATGATGCTTATGTATGGAACACTAGGTTCCCAGCTTCAGCAACCGTTTCCATTCACCATGATTATGAAACGGGAGCAACTTATGATGTGATGGGTTTTCACTGGGTTTCCTATGTACTCAAAACCGGAGCACTATGGCGTGATAATACTATTGGCCACACTCAATTAGAGGTCATTCCCAACACTCCCACACGCTTGTGTTCTGAGGTAGATCCCAAATCTGAATATCTTAAGCCTAAACCTGCTGGCATAAAGATTATGGGTCATGGCAAAGACAGAAAATATGTATGGAATTTGGCTCATTTTCAGCCTAAAGCTGATTTGCAACTTTGTTTATACACCCCAAAAAGTTATGTTCGCCATACAATGATTTATCCCATGTTAAATTCAGAGAATCCCATTAGCTCTTTATCAAAATTAAGCGCCAAAGAATTACGGATTCTCCGTAATACCATTTATGCCCAATACGGTCGTCGATTCAATTCCCCCGACTTGCAAAACTACTTCATAAAGCAATGGTGGTATGAACCTAATGCTGATTATTCAGATACTATGTTAACTAAAGAAGATAAAAAATTGTTGTCATTAATCAATCAATTGAATAAGAAATGAACTAAGCATCCGAGTACAATTTATGGGGTTGAGACATGAGGAGATAATCCTATGGATACCTTAGCCCCAAATCTGATACCAGGCAATATTCTTTACCTTTTTTTACCATATCGCTCTTCGCCATCTTCTTCAGAGCGTTCGTGCTTTTTAGATTGATTTGGAATAGGCTCTTTTACACCGCTCTTACTTTGAAAAAATTCCATCCAACCTGTATAAACCCCTGGTTTATGAGGGGATGATATTTTCATCCGTACACTTGGTCCCCACATTGATGATATATAGCGCTCATCAGAGAGCATTGCTAATTCATCGATTGTAAATGGAGTGTTACCGCCGACCTCCCCATAACTTTCAGCCATTATAGAAAAATACTCCATACAACGTTCATATATTCTTTCATTCGAAATATCAATCTCTGAATAATGAGGCAATTTATCTGCCTTTGCCATCTTTTCTTTGGAGCGTAAAACCATTTCATATGCAGCTTTGTAATGACTGTCTAGCATATATGTTTGAAGATTAGGTAATCCCAGCTCCTTACCAAAACATAATAATAGGGAATTGAAAACAAAAGGTGAGCGACAACTAAAACTAAATTGCTTTGCATCCAATGGTGCATTGGAAGAACGTTGAGAATCATCTACAGAATCTAACCCCATTTCCCAAAGACTTTGACCATTTTTTGCTTTTACTGAAACAAGGATATGTAACAATTGAACAAAGTTCAGCTTCTTTTCTGATTTAATATTTAAATCGATCTCGCCCTTTTCTATCGCATGGGCAAATGCTTCAAGTAAGAGTCGATGAGTATAAGAACCATGTAAAAGTACACGATTGACTTGTTTATTTTCATTAAAAAGTTGACCACTTGAAACGATGCGATCCGCTATCATGCTACTGACAAAACCAATAAACTTAACGATAAAACCATGTTTATTTACATCCCGCAAACTCTCGCGTTCTAATAATAACGTATCAAGCATTCTTCCCTTTTTCAAAGGTTGATAGTCAGGTGGAGGAGCTCCAGGTATGTAGTTTCCTCTTCCAGCAATTAAATAATTAGGAAGTGAATTTTGCTGTGAGGGTAAAATTTGTTGTTCTTCCATTAATTTTCCCAGCACCATATCTAAGTCTTTAAGGTGATGCGCCACGTTTAATGGGTCATAAGCAAAAGCTATTAGTTGATTAGCAATTTTTACTATTTCATCGGGAGTCAGATCATTTAAAAAAAAATCGGGGATTGTTAAATCATCCTCTGTGACAGTTGGTGGAGGCGCCTTTGATGCTTGAATCGTGATTTGCTCTTTATCCACCTTGAAATTCGGCTCTACCGCACATTTATCAAAAAAATCTGCACTCTTATAGGTAGGGTCTTGAGTTAAGTTCTTTACCTGCCTGGTAACTGTAACGCCAGTTGATTGGGGTATTGGCAAATCATTCTCATCGCGACTAAGCATTTATTACCTCAATAATTAATTGCTAGTTACACCATTAATTATAGGAGATGATTCAAAATATGTTTTTATAATATGCGGATTGATTCAATGAAAGACATATAAAGTCTAAAGAGCATCTCACTGAACCCAGTTATAAATTGAGCAACTCACACTTTATTGCTTAAATCGGAACGTTCATTTAGCGTGTAAAGCCCAGGTAAGCTCCGAGTCTTCATGAGGCCATGACTACTGAGCTGCCCTGTTTCTATAGAACAAATCTCTCCTGGTTTATGACCATGGTCATATCTATTGGCTAGAGATTCTGGAGCGTTTTTTTTCTGATCTAAATTATTATCACCCTCTGATTCTTTCGGTTTTTGGGGTGTCTCAATTAAACGATCAATGTTATTCAGAACCATATCTGAGCCATGAATCAGATCGTGTTGTTCTTTATAAATATTGTACTGCAACTTATGAATAGAGGCTCTTTGCTCTCCAAAAATCAAATAGTCTTGTGTTCTGGTTTCATAGTGGTAATAAGCAAGGGCTCCGGCCAGAATTAATCCTACAGCTAGAGCAACACCTATGCCGATTGGACCTGTAGAAATGATAAGGGCAGCCAAGCTGGTACCGAGAATTTCAGCACCCACTGCCAAACCCAGCCCCATAATACCTAAAGCTCCCGAGTATGTGCATAAAAAACTGCCAACCGAACTTAATGCAACGAGTATTTTATCATTCCTGGTTACATAATCAGCAGCATTTTTTTCATGGCCCTTAACAAGGGTAGGTTTTTGTATGGTCTTGGTTAATTCTTCCCTCATTAATGCCAGTTCCTTTTTTTCTTCGGGAGTTAACGACTGTTGTGAGGCAAGCTTCGCTATTCTTTTTCTAATTCCCTGCAGAAAAGCCAGTTCCGCTTGTAATTCTTCCAGTTCACGAATGGCATTCCTTTCAGATTGATTTTTCTTATAATTAGCATACATAATCATGCTAAATCCCAAAATGGAGATAATGGCAAACGCAATATTGAAGCCCAAAGCCACCGCGGCACTCGTTCCAGCCAATAATCCAGTATAGGCAAACGATTCGGTTAATTCTGCTAGAGATGCGGAAGGGCAAAATGTTTCCAACAATGCAGCCCAAAGACTTTTACTCTGCAAACTGCCTATGTGTTTTTGCCTCAGGCTTAAAGCCTTATCAATATGCTTTTTTGCGTAGCCAGGTGCAGGTTCAAGTAGCAGAAGTTTTTTATAAATCAGGTCATCCTTTAAATTGGCTGCAATAACAAGCGGTATTTCACCTTTATTATTTGGTACATTAAGCAGGGTTATTGCTCTACTCTGAGACGCTTTAAGTGTTTCTACTTTAACGCTACGATCTTTATCAATCCATTTTTCTTTTCTTTTTCTGTCTTTTGCTGCTGGTGAAATTCCTAGCATCTCATTGACTATATTAAAATAGCCCCTTTGCACTGCAAGGTGTAATGCACTGTTACCTTCCCTGTTTTTCAGAGAAATATCCGCACCGTGAGCAAGTAACTGTTTTACGAAATACAAAGAACCTTTCTCCACTGCCAAATGGAGCAGCGTATTGCCTTGCCAGTCAACTTCGTTGAGACGTTCCTTGCTACATAATCGAATTTTTTGCTTAAAAACTTCCTCGTTGTTGTTCAAAAGAGCTTTTTTCACTGACTCAATCATGTTGATTTCCAGATTAAAAAAATGAATGAGTCATTATAACAAGAAAAAGTTAAGTAAAGATTATAGGCCTCAAGTATGATCCTTAGAATACTCAAAAGAAATTTTTTCCAAAATTTCCTCAATGGGTAAGCCCATAACATTGTAATAGGAACCTTTTATTTCTTTAACAAATGTATCACGAACTGTCTGAATGCCATACCCTCCAGCTTTATCGAAAGGGTCTCCTGAATCAATATAATTTTGAATTTGTTGCTCTGTAAGGTTATGAAAAGTAATGTGGGTTGTCACATAGTTAATACACCACTTTTGTTCTGGTAGAAAAATTAGCGCATAACCCGTATAAACTTCATGGGAGTTGCCACTAAGCATACGTAACATTCTATACGCATCTTCGTAATCTTGGGGTTTTTCTAAAATATGATTCTGGTAAGCTACTGTAGTATCTGCTGCCAAAATAAAATCCGCAGTATCTACCGCTGACTGTAACAAAATAGTTTGAGCTTTTTCTTGAGCCAACCGGGTTACATAGGCTTTAGCCCCTTCATCCTCTTGTAAGATTTCTTCAATATCAGCAGGCATGACAACGACATTCAATCCGTACTCTTGCAATATTTGTAACCGTCTTGGGGATGCGCTGGCTAGAATGACTTTTAATTGATGGTTTAATTTCATAAAAATAATCGCTTGATGTTTATAACAAATACATAAATTCTACAACTTTTTTAAAAGGAATTTAAAAACAGGATAATTCACTGAAATCACGATGAATTTGCACACATAATACCAATCCTTTTAAGCATTTGTTTTATATATCCCCAAAACCAGTAAAATCCAGCCAAAGATAAAGCATGTACCGCCAATGGGAGTGACAATTCCAATAGCTTTTACGTTCAACACACTCATTAAATACAAGCTTCCTGAAAATAGCAAAATTCCTATAAAAAACAACCATCCTGAAATTCGGATCAATCGGTTATTAATATGCCAAAGAATCACCCCAACGAATAATAAGGTCAGGCTATGAGTAAATTGATAAAAAACTCCTGTTTGAAAAATATGCATCTGATAGTCACTCAATTGTGCCTTTAGGCCATGAGCAGCAAAAGCGCCTAAAATTGTGGCAACCATTGCTGATAAAGCACCGATCGCAATAAAATGCTTGAACATTGTTTCAGAACTAGAAGACATCTTTTCACATCCTGGCAACCGTCACAAATGAATAAAAAGTGACTATTTTGAATATTATTTTGGACATCTTATTTCTCCTTTCCTAAAATTACAATGATATGAATGGTTTTAAGCCTCGATAAGGACAATAATCATGTGTCGGTTCGTAGCTTACATAGGAAAAGAGGATATTTTATTAGCTAATCTTTTAGTAAAACCTAACAATTCGCTTATAAAACAAAGCCTCTTGGCTCGAGAATCACGTACTCTGACCAATGGAGATGGATTTGGCTTAGGATGGTATACTCCTTTTGATAAAACGCCGGCTTTATTCACTTCACTTTTTCCTGCGTGGAATGATCGCAATTTTTCCTATCTAGCAAAAAAAACCAGGGCTCAGCTTTTTTTTGCTCATATACGCGCAGCAAGTACTGGCGGTATTTCTCATTTTAATTGCCACCCGTTTATATATAAAAATTGGCTATTTATGCATAACGGATCTATTCCATACTTCAAAAAAATTAAACGTCAAATGAGTAATTTATTAGATGAAGATATTTATAGCTGGGTTAAAGGAAGCACCGACTCAGAATTGATTTTCGCATTATTTTTACAATTGGCAAAAAATTTAAAAATAAAGAACTCTTATGATATATACAACATTTTACTAAAAACATTGAATATAATTAATGAGTTAGTAAAAAAATATCATAAAAAAGCAGTGAGCTACTTTAATATTTGCATCACAGATGGGAAACGTATCGTCGCTTTTCGTTATTGCACTTCGTCACGAACCAAACCTGAAACAATGTATTTCTCTTTAAGTGAGGCTTTAGCAAAAAGCGCAACCGAAGAAGGCATTTACAAATATGTAATTATTGCTTCCGAAAAATTGTCAACTAATGGATTTAAATGGCAAATTATACCAGTGAATCATTGCTTCATGGTTGAATCGAATTTAAGTATTTCATTACAAAAACTTTAGTCTAAATACTTAAGGACTAAACAATGCATATTAAAAAAATTGGAAACTATAAAATTGATTGCGAATTATTTAAAAAAAATTTAGCTGCTGAAACACAACTCTTAAAAGAATGGTTTGCGAAAGACTGCTTTAAATCTGAATCCATCAATGGAGGCGCAGAAATTGAATTTCTTATTTTAGATAAGGACTATCGATTATCACCTCATAATCTTTTTTTTACGAGAAAACTAAATATTCAAGAATTGGTAAGAGAAGCAGGAACCACTCAATTAGAAATTAATACGCCTGTTTTTCCTTTAAAAGAGAATTTTTTATCTCTTCTACATCAAAGTATTTTAGCTATATGGAATAAATGTTGTGAAATGGCCCTTAACTCCCAACATCATTTGGCGCTGCTCGGTTCAATACCCCAGGCAGATCCGGCTCTTTTTAGCCATTTATATATTACACCAGAAAAAATTTATATCTTAATGAATGAGTTTGTAGCTAAATATCGAAAAGGAGAACCCTTATCCATTCATATAAATGGAGCAAAAGAAAGTCTTCTTTTATATCCAGAATCTTTAGCTATAGAAGGTTTAATATGTTCTTTGCAACTTCATCTAGAAGTTCCTCAACATCAATTAACTCATTATTTTAATATAATTCAATTATTATCGGCCCCGTTATTAGCTCTTAGTAGTAATTCACCTTACTTTTGTGGGAAACACTTATGGAGTGAAACAAGAATCAGCATTTTTGAACAACTTTATACTTTTCCATTTCCACTGCAAAAAACCGTTTTTCTTGAACCGAATTATGTACAAAACACTTTATTTTCCATTTTTAAAAATAACTTAAATAATTTCCCTTATCTCTTGCCACTTGCTGCATATAAAGAATCTATTAATCAGATGTTTCATGTAAGATGTCAAAATAGTTGTATTTTCCGTTGGAACAGACCCATTTTGGACTTTAATCGACAGAATGAACCCTTTTTAAGAATAGAACACCGTGTATTATCTTCTGGTCCAACTGTAGTAGATATGATAGCAAATGCCGCGTTTTTTTATGGCATAACCTATTATTATGCTAATAACCCGCCCTCCTTATCCTCTTTAATTTCTCATAATTCCATCTTGAAAAATTTTTATGAATCAGCTCGTTACGGATTAGAAGCGAGGCTAAATTGGAGTTCTGGCAAGATTAAGGCGAGTACTCTTTTAAAAAACTTATTACCCTTGGCTTCTAAAGGTCTTGAAGATTTGGGAGTCAACACTCTGGAGGCGCATTTTTATTTGGATATAATTAAAAGCAGGCTTGATAGAAATCAAAATGGAAGTATATGGCAAGAGAACTATCTTGCGAAACACAAAAATGATTTTAATAGCCTGCTTGAGCAGTATATTAAAAATCAATATTCAGAAATTCCAGTCGCTGAATGGAGTTTAAATTAATAGGCTCGGTAGCAACAACTATATCTTGGTTGCAAAGAACCAGATACAGTTGCCAGTTTTACTATTTGCTTTCATAATCAATAACAACAGCCGATTCCAAACCATTTTCTAACATAGGAACTAATACCTCTGTAGCGATTCGTTTATGCTCTGGATGCTCTAAATAAAGATCCCGTCCATTCAAATCATCAAATTTCATAACAAATGCATGAGTAAATCCTTTATTTAATTGTTCAGGGCTACAATTTTTTCCAAATGAGAAGTCTTTAATAGATGGGATTATTTCCTTTAAATTTCCTAGCTGATTTACGGCAGAATAAATATCCGACTCTGTTAAATTTGCTTTAAATTTTAATACAACAATATGATTAATCATTAAATTATTCCTTTTTATCTACATTTATATTTTATCAATAGTACCTGAATAACGATCCAATTACAGCCTATATTTCCTCTTGATTGACTCAGTATCAAAAATGATTGGAGGTCGAATGTTTTAAGGTTATATTAGAATAACATACAATATATTATGCTATATATTGTAGCAATTTAATTTAAATCGCTATACAATCCATTTTTTTAGGAGGACTATATGGGTATTGTAAAAATTTCCAATGAACTACATGAAGCGACAAAGCTGATGGCTAGAGCCATGAGCCGCTCAATAAACTCACAAGCTGAATACTGGATTAGAATAGGAAAATTGGCAGAAGAAAATCCTTCTATTACTTATCCTGAAATTCTCAAAATTTTAATAAATCAAGCATCATTAGGTGAAATACACGATGTTAGTGAAGACGCATGAAGAAATAGAAAAAATGCGGGTTGCAGGAAATCTGGCCGCATTAGTACTCCAAATGATAGAACCTTATGTTATTGCTGGTGTAAGAACCAGTGCTCTGGAACAAATATGTCGCAAATATATTATTGAAGATTTGCAAGCCATACCTTCAACTTTAAATCATCATGGATTTCCAGCGTGCATTTGCACCTCTATTAATCATGTTGTATGTCACGGAATACCTTCTGATAAAATAATTAAGAACGGTGACATCATTAATATTGATGTTACTGTGCAAAAAGACGGTTATATCGGTGACACAAGTAAAATGTTTCTCGTTGGCGATGTAAAACCTTTTGCTAAAAAATTAGTAGCCGTTACGCAAGAGTGTCTTTATAAAGCCATAGCCATAGTGCGTCCAGGGGTTCGACTCGGAGATATAGGAAGCGTAATCCAAGAGCATGCTGAAAAAAATCGATATTCTGTAGTTCGTGAGTTTGGGGGACATGGGATTGGCAGAACAATGTGGGAAGATCCTGATGTCATGCATTTTGGTAAACCCAATACAGGATTACAATTACAAGCAGGAATGACCTTTACTATTGAACCAATGATTAATTTGGGTACTAGAGGGGTCAAAATATTGGGAGACGGATGGACTGTTGTCACCAAAGATCATAAATTATCCGCACAATGGGAACATACAATTTTAGTAACTGAGGATGGATATGAAGTTCTCACCTTGAGAGCAGATGAGCAATTTTTCTCAGAAGATCCGCACTAAAATAATGGGACTCGCGGACAAGCCTCGGGTTCATGCACTGATTTGAGCAAAAATCAGTTGCAAGCAACCAGGCTGTACTTACTGAAGTTCCATAACCCAATGAATGAACTACGTAACAGTCATATGATATTCAGTTACCGCTTAAAACCTATCCTTGCGTTCAAATTCTTTGTTGTATTCGCGCATTGGGATTAAGCCAGCATTATACTTTTCTTGAGCTTCATAAGCATTCATACAATGTTTGTTCGATTTTTCTTCCTCAACACCAACAATTACATCAAGAAACTCAATTAACCATTGAAATATATTTCTCATTTAGCACCTTCCATGTGATAAAAAACTATCCGTTTACCATTATAATCACATTTCAAATTTTATTGCCAATAGTAGTCTTGTTTGTTCTTGTTCCCCTATCAGAAACTAACGTACCATTCAATTCAACAATAAAATTCGAGAAACAAACTGGATAATCAAGATCCATTACATCCTCATTAACCTGAAACAATACAAATTCACTGGCGATTAACTTCACATAATAGTTGACTTTATTTTTGTCAGATAGATAAATTAATTTATCGGGTACGCTAAGCATAATTTTATAAATGAGTTCATAGAGTTGTTCATCAGTCAATCGTAAAACTGCTTGCGTCGAGGCATTAAGATCTTTATGCTCCATATTACAAAGGAACTTAGTTTCATTAAGTACTGAATTGATTAACTCCAATTTAACCGGGTGCATGGCTTGAACCTCCATCGAATTTAAAGTGGGTATCAACTGTTGCACTTAAAGATACTTTCTTCGCGCATCCACTCTGAGTTATCAGTTCGATTAACCTGGCTGGTGTTACATAATCCGTAATCTCAGTTTTAGGTAATAATGGCTTTACTACAACGCTATTAGTTGCTAATTCATCCTGAAGACACTTATTTAATTGACAAAATACAGCATTCAGTGTGAGACAAACAAACTCAGAACATAACATCTCAGTTTTTTGTTCATAATTCTCTCCATTATAAAGTTTTTGCGCCCTTAACTCCTCGTTTTTTAGAGTAGTATTAGCAAACAACGTGTTTCTTCCAAATAAATGCCCTGTAATCCCATACCTTAGTTGTTTATAACTTTTGGGCTCTATTGCCCTTACATGAGCATATTTAACTACAGCATCCGCATAGACATTCTGTTGTATTTCTCTAAACTTCATTTCAACAGCAATTTGCCATTGTGGACCATATCGGGCCTTTAACCGTTCCTTCATCGATTCACTAACCATAGCCATAATATCGAGTTCAAATACATCATTACGCGCTATCGAACCAACATTGGTAGGATCACTAACTGGACCTGATCTTAAAATATGAACTTCTCTTAATTCATCACCTCCAAGATCAGTAAAAACAGAAGCATGCATACCACCAGAAATCCTTTTTATTGTATTTCCAACTGAACTATTTAATAGAGGCTCTTCACTCCTGTTGGGATCTCTTTGGTAGCGCATGATAGCAACGTATAACAATGGATCTCGTTTATTAGCAACTTCTCGTCGAAGATCCTCTTCTAATCTGAGTTGATATGTACGAAAATTTACAGAAATTCTATATAGATTTAAGACGAATTGTTCTTCTGGAGAGTAATATACATTTGAAGAAAATCGAGCCGCTGCATCCATCATCTCATCAACATTTTGTAGATATGCACTCGCCTTAGATGCATTCATAACATAAGAATACTCGCTCAAGCTTAACCTATGATCTTCGAAAGATTGCCCATTTGCACTGATTTTTTCTTGTATGCGCTGCCAATGTTGATGATGGCGAGAGAGATACGTAAATTCCTTTAATAGTATGAGTTGTTCCCGTAAATGCTCAGCCAACTCTTGGTGGACTCTATTGCTTTTATTCAGCATTAATTCTTTTGATAAATCCAATTCAGTACCTGTGAATAATACCTGAGCAAGATTTCCAGCCAACTCATTCAGATCGAGATTACCAATAACATCATTAATATAATGGGATATAATTTTACTTCTGCGTTTATGAAAAACCTCCAGATCGATTTTAAAATCTTGCTTTTGCTTATGCGGAAGATCATATTCTGCTAACAACAGTAATCCCGCAAATTGCAAGTTCGTTAGCCCACAAGGTAATTTTTCTGAGGCATATTGTTCATCATAGATAAGCCTATCATCCAGAATAATACTTTTTAACATTTCATATAATGGGTGTGGCATTGCGGACACCTCTGAAGAAATTCATATGCCCATCTATTACTCTAAATGTAGTATATAAATTCATCTTAAGGTGGTTTTATAGACCACATTATGATCTTGGTCTTTCATTTTCTATTTAACTAGAAAAATTTACTCTTATAGTTTAATTTATTGTTATTACTGCAAATTACTCTCTTTTTACAGCTAATTTTCTCTAACTCACCTGAGAGCTCTCTATGACTATAAAGTGGATACCGGATAACCAAATTGGTGAATTGCAAAATGATGGCTCTTTTACTCGTGCTGCTTCGTATGGTGTAAGCATGATCAATGCTTATTTCTTTGATGAATTGACACAACTAGACCCTATCGGCCAAGAAAAAAATCTACTGAACATTATCGAGACCGAATCCAAACTTGTACCTTCCTTAAAGACCTTGGATATCATTGGTTTCTTCTCTCCCGAGGAATGGTTGCATAGCGAACATCAAGGCAGATTAATGATTATTTTGCTTTATTTTACTCAACAACCTGAAGCAGTTACTCCAGAAATTGTGAAACGATTAAAGGAAAAATATTCAACGCTCACTCCGACTTTACAAAAAATGGTTGATGAAATTATAGAGGAGTTTTCAGCATGAACGATTCATCTATTGCAATAGATCCAGATAAATTAATTCCTGATAACAAACAAGGCATGATTACTGATAATGGAACGTTTTATCGTAAAGGGACATCGTTAGCGACATTTGATAATGTTAAAAAATATCAAGCATTAATCGATAGCGGTGTAAAAGACATCGCTCATCCTGAAATTCAAACTGCAATAAATGATCAACGATTTATTACCAATATGATGGCAGTAGGATTATATTTTTCTTTTTTCCCAGAAGCAGATTGGTTAGCGGATGAGCAACAAGAAGGCCGAATGATGCCCGCATTGCTGATGTTGCAGCAATACCCTAATAAACTATCTCCTGAATTACTTAAACGCTTACTCCACATAAAGAATAAGCTTAATCCTATTACGCAAACCTTAATTGAAGAAACATTGGATTATTATCAGAACTACCTTAACAAGCTTGAGAAAACAAAAAAATATATATCGCATTTGTTTATGCAATATGTGCACGGATTGGAAAATCAAAATATCACTGATATCGATGCACTATGGTTAGATAAAGCAGAAAGCTGCTTAATTGTACCCTCTTTCGATACGCCCATTAAAGGCAAAACCAATATTATTAATTTCACTCAAAAGAATTTTTCTAATTTTACGAAATTAAGGTTTCAAGTTTCCAATATTGAAGTCAATATTGACTTGATTAAAGGTATTGCACATTTGTATGCACTAAAGACTTTAAAAGTAGAATTAAAAGAAGATAATGCATTCAAAGGAAAACCGATTCCGACTAAAGCAGTAGTCAATGTAGAATTTATTCGTATGGATGTTCCTTCCTGCCTACCCGTGTTGAAGGGTTTTGAAAATTGGCGATTAGGGAATTGGAAAATTTCCAACTGGACTGAATGTTTCCCATACTCTCAATTTTAAAGGACTTTTACCCATGCTCATTAAATCCTTAAAAACATTTAGCTTGGTTTTATTTGCTTATGCAAGCCATTCATTCGCTGCTTTGTATTTAGAGAGTCCCATTCAAAAAGATTTATTGACCGATGGTAAGATGCATCTTTATCTCTGTGGCACTGGAGATCCGGAAGTTACCATGCAAGAGATTCGCAAACCAGCCTGCCTTGCTCTGATTGCCAATAAGCAATTTATGCTATTTGATGCAGGTGAAGGAGCGATTCAAACTTTAGCTTCGATGGGATTGCCTTACCCTGCAATTCATAATGTATTTATAACACATTGGCATTCTGACCATTTCAGTGGCTTGGGTCAGGTTATTAACGCTACCTGGAATAATGGACGTAACGAACCCATCAATATTTATGGACCATACGGAGTCAAGCAAGTTGTAAAAGGATTGGCTAAAGCCTATCAACTGGATGTCATTTTTCGAGCTTCAAATAGCCACGGAAGACTCGATCCACAAATGGGATTTGGGATCCCCAAATTAGTGGATGCAGTGAAACACGATAAAATCGTTTATGATAACTCGGATATTAAAATTATCGCATTTCCGGTTTCGCATGAACCCGTATATCCAGCGCTGGGTTACGTTGTCCACTATAAAGGATGCAAAATAGTCATCAGTGGTGATACCAAAGTTACTCCTACACTAGCAGCTCAGGCTAAAGACGCCAATCTTTTGATTAATGAAGTGCTTAGTAATCCTTTAAACCAAGAAATCTACCAACAAGCGATGACAAAAGGCGATAGATTGGATGCTGCATTCTCGCTGGAAACCAAGAACTACCATTCTGATTCACTAGAGCTTGCGAAAATGGCGCAGCAAGCTAATGTAAAGCATTTAGTTTTGACTCATTTTGTTCCTGCCATTCCAACAACATCTGAGGTAACACAAGCTTTTGTTAAGGGAATGAGCAAGTATTACACCGGCCCAATGACAATTAGTGCGGATAAAGATGAAATCACTATTGAATCAACCGGTGCAGACAATTGTCACATTCAATACAAGCCGGCAAAACAGCCAGTGAGTGAGGTGCATAAAATTAATTAGCGTAGCAACCAGAATATGATGCTCATCGAACTCATAGAGCTGTAGCCATAAGACTCCATGTGCTCTTGCATCATTCATAAAATTGGTAGTACATTATAAATTGATTTATAGTTCTAAAGTAGTTAAAGGGTGTGTTTTTGGCGATCATCTAAAGCCACTTTTGACGCTTTGAAAAAATTAATTCGTGATTAATGAGAATGGATGCATTCCCTATGTTGAAGGATCGTTTGTGAACATTAAATACCTGCTCTCTATTTTTTGCGGTTTGCTCTCCTCATCTGTCATAGCAAATCAAAGTTCATGGAGCACCTCTATTGCAGTCGGTGCAAGTCGTTTTACAAAAAGTAACGACCAAACCATTATCATCAGTGATTACATTACTGATTCGCTGGTTAATTCGCACCAGAAAACGCAAGCAACCTATTCATTTTCCTTTCAAAGAAACGTCACTGTCGATAGCCAGTTGCTAAAAAAAATACTCATTGGACCGGCTATTTATTATCAGCAAGCCCGATTCACCGGCGATGTTTATGAACTCAATGATCCTGAGTTTTTTAATTACACCTATAAAGAATCTGGAAATATCTTCAATATATTACTCCAGGGTGATTTGTATTTATTCTCCCCTATCGAGAGAGTCTCACCTTTTATTACATTAGGCGTGGGATTAAGTGTCAGCAAGGTAACCTATCATGATCAGGCACTCCCTGGTATCGAGCCTCAAAGCAGCTTGCAACTTGCTGCTAAAATCAACAACCAATTTGCAGGAGCAGCCGGTGCTGGAGTTGCAGTGCATCTAAATAAACAATTTGATGTATTCGCTCGTTATCTCTATACACAAAGTGATACAGCACATTCATCATTATCAAATAATCATAATTTATTAGAACCAATTAAGCTTTCACTCAATAATCAAGCATTTTATATTGGGCTAAGCTTCAATCATTGATGAGTCTTATTTATGAAAAAAATAACCCTGTTTCTTTTTGCTTTAATGATGTTTGGTATTACCGAACAAATTTATAGTGCTACTCCACTGTTGGAATTCATTAATACGCCCAAAACTTCGCAACAGGTTTTACCTCAGGAAGAACTTATCTTATATTACACAGTGCGGAATAATACGAAGGTTAATTTGCCTTTAGGCATTAAGTTATCGAGCCCTTTTGCGTCGATTGATACCAACTTAGGCAGCTGTGGTACATTCATCAATGCAAATAGCGACTGTACGATATCTGTTGTCTATCACGCACCCAATACAGCTAAATCAGTACAACTTACTATTAGGATAAACTATCAAGGGCGAGCCCCTTTAGTGAATACAATCAATATCAATATCGATAAGAATATTGCTTGTACCCTCTTAAAAAAACAAAGTTGGCAAACCTCTTTTTGCCAAGCTCAATATCAACATGCCTTAACGTTCACACCCGACGTATTTAATACTGAAAATCTAAAAGTTGTCGAAGAACAAACCTTAGGAGGAATGTTTGGTATTTATAAAAAAACGGTTTCTGGAGAACAGATTTGTTATATAAGTTGCGGGCTTCGTGCTTTAAACGATGCTCCTCCAGATGAAAATACTCTTTTTGAACTCGCCTCAGTCACTAAAACATTTACTACAGCGAGTCTAGGTGCTTCAATCTATAAAAAGCAAATCAATCCACTGTCGCCGATCAAACCCGATCTGCCATCTAAAAGTTGGGTAGGAAGAAGTTTTGATTTAACTCCCCATGAATCCCCAGTGACTTATCAAGAGCTCGCTACTTTTTCGGGAGGCTTCTGTTTTTCAGATGCTCCAAGCGTTGATCAAAACAGTAGCAATCAGAATTTAAATCAATCTAACTTCGTTAAAGATGTAAATAAACTGAATACTGCACTTGCCACCTGTATTGGTGATGGCAAACCACAAGTGCGCCTGGTATACGGCTCTCCCCATCATTTGCCAACCCATAATTTTTACTCTAACAGCAGCGTAGGCTTGATCACTCAGGCGCTCATGAACCGAGATGGATTCCCCAATGTTTTGGAAGGCGATTTTAATGGATGGGTTTGTAACAATATTACCAACATTCTCAACATGCCTTTAACAAGTGCTTGTCTTCCAGACGAAGCACATAATGGAACCTGCCCTGTCATTACTCCTGCCGGTGCAACTCAATGCAATACAAGTCAGTGGCAAAATGCTCAATATGCGTCTGGATATCATATTGACAAGCTCACTCATGAATATGAATTAGGAAAACCATTCCCATATGTGCCCTGGGCAGGTGCAGGATGTATTCGCAGCAATGCTAGCGATATGATTAACTTTATTCGTGCCAATTTGAATATAAGCACCAATCAGGATCCCAAGCAACTAGCGCTCTTAAAAGGGATGCAAATCGCTCATGCACCCAATAATTATCTGCCTGTGCCTGCTGGAAAGACTGTTCTACCCAATATTGGAATACAAGAACCAATCGTTGGTGGTCAAGGCTATGCTTGGGTCTGTGAATCAATTAACGGAGAAGTCATTTGTGGAAAAATCGGTGGCCATAAGGATTTCCGCAGTTTTCTTGGTTTTACCATGCAACAGCAATATGGAATTATAGTTTTATTCAATACTGGAGCAGCAAAAACCGATGGAAGCTTAAAACGCTATATTAAGTCCCCGCCTACAATAGCAACGATAGGAAAAAACATGATTTTAAACGCGAACAATCCTTGAAGGAGTCAATAGATTCAGACTCGATTGATTCGTTAAATACCAATGTCGAACAAAATCTATCGAGCCGGTGCCATACTTACTGTCTTTCCCTTCTTCATCAGGCGCAATGTGACACATTTTAATTGACATAATATGATCGCCATGTGTTAATTCTGGCCATTCAAAACTATATAAAGATTTACCGATGCAAGAAAAACAAGAACCTACCAATATTAATTCATTAGATAAAGAGCAATTTCAAATAATGGATCTTAATCCGAAAACCCAAATTTTCTTAGGCTTATCTTCAAAGTCCATTTTCTCTAAACTTAATATAATGCAAAACAAAGTCCAGCATTTTTCAACCCTTGTGGCTCAGGGAAAACAAGAAGAAGCAAAAAAATTATTACTGAAAATTAGTGTTTCTTCATTGACGGCTAGTGTGTCAGAATTAATGTTAACCGATACACTCTTCACGGATTACTCAGGTCGGACATTTAACTGCACCGCTTATGAATACGCCTACTGGGCAAAAGACACGCACATGTGCCGGATGCTGGAGCAACAGATGGACACGGATACAAAAAAGTCGATGCTAAAACGTTGCGAAGCGATAGAGAAAGATGGATTAACCTATAAGCAACATGGAGTTGAAGTGAAGGGTTCAAAGCATTTTGACCTTACGCCACTCAAAAAAGCACTGACCCATTATGTTGAGGGATATAATAATTGGTTTAACACGGGCAATTATACGGCGATGAACGCAGCATGGATGGCGGTTGGGCTTGCACAGCGTGAACTTCCGGTTCATGTCATTAACGAATATTGCAGACCCGACCGATCATTTAGCCCAAAACCCGAGTTTGATGAGCCGACACTGCCACGCGTATTAATATACTACGATTATAGAATGCATGAGGATAGAGCCCTGTTCCCATTGGATTTTTCCGATTCTTCTGGTCTTGGTGTCGATTTTGCATTAATTCGCGGGGGATGGCATAACGGTGCATCGGGGTTACTGAGACGGTTGGGTAGCGGTGTGGGCGGAGGTCCCTCGGCAGCACTTGATTTAGCAGCGATGAGCCGCCTTGATGAAGTGAGAACTGCCGATCTCAGCCAATCGCGTGACATTCTAAGTACGGCAGAAGCAGAAAATTCCTCTGGTATTTGGCGCTACGAGTCCTATTATTAAATCACGGAAACAAATGGTAAATGTGACCAAAGCATCAGGCCTTTGTTTCACTGTCCATGATCTAAAACGTACTTTTATTACTCTTGCTGAGAATTAAGATATATCTTGAAAAGATTGTTATAATCAAGTCATTCAGCTTTCAGGATCTCGTATCGATTATTGTAGCAATAATTCTCATATAATTTAGTTAATCAGCAAATGTATAAAAAATACAATCTTAGACAAAAACCAAGCCCCTGCTCTACCAGATACCACACAATATAACAAAATTTAAACTATATTTATAAAAAGTATCCTACTAATTCTATGAGCCAATTATGAGTAGAGAAAAAATTCATCAAGAAATTGCTAAGATTTTAAGTAAGAAAATGAAAGAGTTACGTTTTAAAGGTGAGTGGACTGCCAATACCGATGGGGTGAGCTTTAAAATCGATGAGGAAGATTATTATAAAGATGATGTCGATTTAAACCTGCTATTTGGAAATAAAATTGCTAAAACCGTGACTGATAATCCTGCGGAGCCTGGTACATATAGCGCTGATTACACCAAGCCTTCGGATGTTATCGAGTTATTAAAGAAACTAGATGAAGCTGAAGAGGCAAAGAAATTTCAGAATGCGATTGAAGCATTAAAAAAAACATCAGGGCATACCCATAAATATAAAGATATTATGACAGACTTAAGGAATGAACCAAACTTAAAAGAAATGTGTAAAGAAATAGCTAATTTTTTAGGAAAATTTCCTTTTATAAAGAAAGAAGGTACCTTATCTCGAATTTTAACTGCGGCGTCGTCAGTAACAAATAAAGATTCACCAGTACTAACATTGAAGGAAATGATTCAACTAGCTGACTGGGAAAAAGGATCTTGGGATTTTACCAGAGAATATCACAAGTTTGCTGGAAGAGATCCTAGGGTTGAAGAGTTCTATCAAGCATTAGCCAATCTTAAGCTTGATGATCCTGATAGTGTTACCAAGTTTAGGAGTTATGTTACTAAAGAAAAGCCCTCCCAAGATGACTACACACAAACATGCGACAAAATAGGAAAATTTTTAGGAAAATTTTCCAACATCTCAGATGAGGTATCTAAAATGAGCACTATAGCAGGGGCTCTGTCACCAGAACAAGCATTGATTGAAATGATTCAACTAGCCGACTGGAAAAAAGGATCTTGTAGTTTTACCAAAGAAATTCACAAGCAATTGGGAAGACCTGATGAGCTTGAAAACTTTTATGAGAAATTAGCAAGCGTTAAAGTTGATGATGCTAAAAGTGTTCGGGAGTTCATAGCTTATTTGGATGGATTTAATCCAGAGAACGATAACATGACTTCTTTAGCGTCAAGTTGAATCGAACAGCATCAGCTGATTTTTTTGTAATAAACTTAGAATACTTAGACAAGTAAAAACATAAACCATCCCATCTGAGTTCGATAAAAATAAAACATCCGTACGTCCAGCATTCCCCCCATTAAAATGCGCAGCTAGACGTCATCAGACGGGGTATCTTAAGTTCTTTTAAAACGAACAGATGCAAGACCTTTTATCTCTGATAACCACTCTTAGATAGGCACCCACTTAAAGTTGTATTTTAAATACATCTTTATTATAATGATCTGGTGTAACATACTCTAAGGGAGCATATCATGTCAGCAATCCATAAACCGGCTAAAACCATCAGTGATAAATTTGCCTTTGGTCTTGTGAAGTTTTTCCGCTTTTTTGCTGATACTTTTTTTCAAAAACGCTATGGAAATCGCGCGATAGTACTTGAAACAGTAGCGGCAGTGCCTGGCATGGTTGGAGCTGCTTTGCTGCATTTGCGTTGCTTAAGAAAAATCAAAAATGATGAGGGCTGGATTAAAGCGTTGCTGGATGAAGCAGAAAATGAACGGATGCATTTGATTACTTTTATGTATATTGCCAAACCAAATTGGTTTGAACGATTTATCATTTTTGTAGCACAAGCTATTTTTGTGGTTTTATATTTGTTGATGTATGTTATTTCTTCCAAGACAGCCCATCGATTTGTAGGTTATCTTGAAGAAGAGGCAGTGATTAGCTACACCCATTATTTACAGGAGTTGGATGATGGCCGCATTGAAAATTGCCCTGCTCCCGAAATTGCTAAAAACTACTGGGGATTAGCCTCTGATGCTCGTCTGCGAGACGTACTATTGGCAGTACGTATTGATGAGGAAGAGCATCGAGATGTAAATCATCAGTTAGCTGATAAATTAGCGAACGAGCATACTCTTTTAACCAGACTGGAACCAGAACTTACAGAGAATAAAAATACCAATCAATAAGAGAGTTATCGATAAACAGAAATAAAAGGAGCATCATGATACCAGAATACAGCGAGTTAATGTGCTATAAGCAAATCGAAATTGATAGCCATGGAAAACTGAAATTTTTCTTGGAAAAACACAGTACCAAAGAAGGAACTTGGGGTAAGCTCTCTCTCCAGGAAGGAATCATTGATTTTGTATTCCTAAATGGCCAGGGGCATGAATGTTCACGAACTCGAATCGATTCAGAGCACCCTCAATTACTGATCCCCCCTGCGGCATGGCATAAAATTATTCCAATCGGTGAAACGTTTAAAGCAAAGCTTGAGTTTTATTGCATGCCCCAGCGATATTTCAATAAAAAATACGGTTTAGGAGCAGCGCATAGTGACTTAGTGTATGCCTATCAAACTTATTTACACCACTTGAAGAACGCATCAATTCTTGATGTAGGCTGTGGCTCGGGTAGAAATTTGTTGTATTTAGCCCAAATGGGACATCGTGTTATTGGAATTGATCATAATCAATCGGCATTAGAAACGATTGAAGAGATTGTCCATAAAGAAACATTACCAGGGGTTGATACGCTACTGCATGATTTAAATCAACCCTTAAGTCTTGGATCCGAATTTTATGATTTAGTACTCTCAACAGTCACGTTACAGTTTTTAAACCCTCAACGCATTCCAGAATTGCTCGCCGAGCTTCAAGGCGTAACCAAGAAAGATGGATATCATTTTTTAGTATTTCCCCTTCAATCAGAACTTTATTCGCTACCAGAATTCTTCACGTTTCTTCCGCAAAAAGAAGAACTCTATCATGTGTATCAAGACAGTGGATGGTCGATACTTGAATACAAAGAATCAGTAGGTCATTTACATAAACAAGATGAACAGGGAAGACCCATATCGGGTTTATTTGGTTTTTTGCTCGCACAAAAAATCGTATAACTCCAGTCTGCCTTATTTAGGGCGTGTTGACATTTGGTGTCACGGTCAAAAACCAAGCTAATTTGCGCAAATTTCAGCTTGAGTTCGTTAAATAGAGCTGGCTATTCGCCTCACTCAAGTTAAAATTTGCACTAAATTATCCCGATTTTTGACTCGCGCCCCCAATGTCAACATGCTCTAATATTCAGGAAACCAGACAACTCATTTTTGTTGTGTAACACATCCGCTAAAGTGTAGCGTCCCAAAATATTCATAAATGCGGCTTGAGCTTCATGCAAGAGCCCCTTTAATTTACATACAGGAGCAATACAGCAGTTGGCTTTTTCTTTATTAAAACAAGGTACCAAATCAAAATGAGGCTCCAGCTGAGTAATGAGTTGGCCTAAATTAATCGCTTCAGGTTGGGCTGCCATTAAAATACCGCCATTCTTCCCCCGGATGGTTTTAATCAGCCCCAGTTTCGATAAGTTGTGAATGATTTTAATCATATGATTGTTCGAAATATCATAAGCATCGGTTATATCCTTAATCGTACAAGATTCTTTTCGAAGGGCTATGTAAATTAATGCGCGTAATGAGTAATCCGTAAACTGTGTCAGTTGCATAAATAAATCCAAATTGTGAGTTGACTCAGATTATTTCTTTTTATAAGATGTATTGCAAATACATCTTTAAGGAATATACCATGTCTGAGTCATTATTTTCGCGTTTGGGAGGCCAAGATGCAGTAAATACTGCAGTTGATATTTTTTATCGCAAAATGTTAATGGATGAGCGCGTCAGTCATTTTTTTGATGATATTGATATGGATCAACAAATCTTGAAGCAAAAAGGTTTTTTAACCATGGTCTTTGGAGGCCCTAATCATTACAGTGGAAAAAGCATGCGCGAAGGACATGCCCATTTACTCAAGCGCGGATTAAATGATATGCACGTGGATATTGTTATTGAACATTTAGGGGCAACGCTAAAGGAGTTAGGAGTCACAACAGAAGATATTAAACAAGTGGCTGCTATTGCCAATAGTGTTCGTGATGATGTGTTGGGGCGATGATGAGTATCATAGACTTTAATAATCAATCATATATCTTAGAACCCAAAGAAAATGTATTACAGTGTCTTCTACGTCATGGTGTGGATTACCCTAACTCATGTCAGGCAGGAATATGTCAGTCCTGCCTGATTAAAGCTAAAGATGGTGTAGTTCATCCATCCTGGCAAGAAGGACTACCTGAAACACTTAAATCTCAAGGCTATTTTCTAGCATGTCTGGCACAACCTGAAGCAGCGCTTCAGGTTGTTGCTCCAGAGAGTGTGGAGTGTGAAGTCAATGCGAAAATAATTGAGCTTAAACCACTTAACTACAATGTGGTGCAAGTTAAACTTAGTGTGGACGAGTTACAACATTGGATCCCTGGCCAATATCTTAGCCTCATTAATCCCGAAGGCACTATGCGAAGTTATTCAATCGCCAACATTCCTATGCAAGAAGGATTTATTGAGTTACACGTTAAAATCTATCCGGGCGGGAGTATGGGACAATGGCTTGCGAGTAAGGCAACAAAGAATATGGGGGTGAAACTTAGAGGACCTTTTGGCCGTTGTTTTTACTATAATCCCGACCAGTTAACTTTTGATATGTTATTGGCTGGAACAGGTACGGGGCTTGCGCCGCTCATTGCTATTATTAAAAGCGCACTCAGCCAAAATCATCAAGGACGCATCACTTTAATTCATGGCGGTCTTACCGATGAGGATATTTACTATCGTGAAGAATTGGAATCGTTATTGAAAACATGCAGTTCCTTTGTTTATGACCCTTGTGTGGTGCAAAGCCGGGGACGTTATCCTGAAGCGTTAATTGAACGAAGAGCATTAACACACATCAATAATCCTCATGATACCAGGGTATATGTCTGTGGACCTAAAGAAACGACTAATAAACTCAAAACCACTATTTTTATTGCCGGGGTTCCGTCTAAATATATTTATAGCGATCCTTTTCTTTAACCAATCTCTAATCACTCATAAAATTGATATTTGCGGCAATACCTTTGCATTGAAGATATTGCTGTGTGTTTTTAGATTTAGAACTATTAAGCCCATCCCCCCTTTTTATTGGTATTTTTACTCTCTCCTTATACTACTGGATACGATGTAGAAGCATATTGAGTAATGCTACTGCATTATTGTGCTCTGTTTCTTTAGATGCAAACAGCAGGGTTACTTTTTGTTGTTTTGCTTTTTCTTTAATTGAATCGAGTAGATCGTGCTTATCTCCTAATTCTTTTGCATAACGTTTTTGAAATTCCGTCCATTTTTGATCCTCATGGTTAAACCACTTGCGTAGCGAATCACTAGGTGCAATCTCTTTAAGCCACAAATCAATAGCAGCATCGTCTTTATTAAGACCACGTGGCCATAATTTGTCTACCAATATTCTAAATCCATCTGCTTTTTTTGGTTCCTCATAAATTCTTTTGATTTCAATGTTTGGCATTATGGAGGCTCCTTTCTCATTGATGTCCTTCATACACCCTTTCTGTAGGTGCAATTATTTTAAAGGTTTGCTTTACATGATGACTAAAAATTGTATTTTATTAATTTACGAGCCACTCCTGTTTTAATGGCTGCATCTTGAACCGCTTGAGCGACATTCTTGACAACACGAGTATCAAATACACTGGGAATAATGTAACTGCAACTTAAATACTGCTCTTCTATAGAATTTGCAATAGCATAAGCTGCGGCACGCTTCATATCTTCATTAATCTCAGTCGCCATACAATCTAAAACACCGCGAAACATACCAGGAAAACACAATACATTATTAATTTGATTAGGGTAATCACTGCGCCCTGTTGCAACAATAGTAGCGTATTTTTTTGCATCTTCTGGCATTATTTCAGGTATGGGATTTGCCATTGCGAAGACAATTGCATCTTTATTCATTTTTTTTACATCTCTGGCAGTAATAACTCCGGGTTTGGAGACGCCAATAAAAACATCAGCTCCCTTGATTACTTCATGCACCGTACCTTTTTCAAGATTAGGATTGGTATGTTCAGCATACCATTGATGCGAAGGGTGTAATCCTGATTTACCTTGATAAAGCACACCGTCACAATCACAACCGATAATATTTTTCACCCCTAAATTGAGTAGCATTTTAGTACACGCCGTACCCGCAGCACCAATGCCTACTACAACTACTTTAATCTCTTCCAGTTTTTTTTGAACCAATTTGAGTGCATTAATCATCGCTGCCGCCAGCACTACGGCTGTGCCGTGTTGATCATCATGAAATACAGGGATATTCAACTCTTTTTTAAGTCGTTCTTCCACTTCAAAGCAGCGAGGAGCGGAAATATCCTCCAAATTAATCCCCCCAAATACAGGAGCAATATGTTTGATGGCGGCAACGATTTCATCTACATTTTGAGTATCCAGACAAATAGGAAATGCATCAACATTAGCAAATTCCTTAAACAATAATGCTTTTCCCTCCATAACTGGGATCGCTGCATAAGGACCTATATTTCCTAAACCTAATACAGCGCTTCCATCTGAAACCACTGCAACCATATTTTTTTTAATAGTCAGATTAAATACATCTTCCGGCTTTTTATGAATTGCATCACAGATTCGCGCAACACCAGGTGTATAAGCAATTGATAAATCATCTCGGGTTTTTAATGGAATACGACCTTTAATTCTAATTTTCCCACCGAGATGTGCAAGAAAAGTACGATCAGAAACTTGGAGCACCTCAACTTCAGGAATCATACTCAATTGATTTACGATGATTTCAGCATGTTTTGGCCCACATGTAAAAATGGTAAAATCACGGATCTGGTACCCATCCTCAACACGAACAGTATCAATCGCATTGAGTTGCCCTCCTTCTTTTTCGATAACCGCTGCTAATTTGCCAAAAGTTCCTGGAGTATTTTTTACGCGAGCTCTTAAGGTAATGCTGCTTGATGCCGAACAGATTCGATTAGCCATAATGACTCCATTGCTTCATGACTTCATAACAATATTTGTCATGCTCTTTAAAAAATTTAAGTACATTTTTTGTAATCCGTACAATTTTTTTCGAATTTTATTAAGAAGATTTTATAAAGTTATATTAATTTGCCTGCATCTATTGTTAGGTCATGATACGTTCATATGGATAATTGAAGCAGCCCTTTAAATAAACAAAGAGAATAATTTATTGACCACTTGATTTCAAAACAATATAATTCTAGCCCGTTTGAGCCAATTAAATTTAAACAATGCCTTTAATCCCTTTATATCAATTAGAAAACGCATATTATCCAAAGTTCATTGAAGCACTTCAGCTTGATATGAGCACAAGTGACCATAGTGCAGAAGTTAATCATCAAGTATTAAATGCAGCTCTTTCCATATTGAAAGAACCAGGAAAATATACAGGTATCAGCTTAGATCAAATCATGATAGGAACCATGAATATGGCAATAAGCCTGCAAATTTCCAAATATGGTACTATTTCCCCAGAAAGCGTAGGGCAGGATGTTTATGATAAATACCTTCGTGAAAGCAATTATTGGTTTACAGGTTATAATAGGGCATTAAAAAATTATCAGGGATTATCCGATCAGGATGCATTGATATTAGCAATCCCGGTTATTGAGCGAGCTGCTAAGAGTGGTTTATATATCACCCCTTGTCTCTCTCACACTTTAAATTTATTTTTTGAATATTACTTACAGCTTGGTAATGATTTTATTCCTCCAGATTTACCTGCTGGTGATACTTTTCGTACATGGAACCAAGAACAATTTTTGTGTTTTAACACAAATTATTCGTCTTCTTTATTGAGTCACTCTTTATTTGCGGTGAAAGCATA
Organism: Fluoribacter gormanii; assembly: GCF_900156395.1. GTDB lineage: Bacteria > Pseudomonadota > Gammaproteobacteria > Legionellales > Legionellaceae > Legionella > Legionella gormanii. Next base: position 48,215 of record NZ_FTNL01000026.1, read on the forward strand.
TAGGTTGCCTACAACCAATCTTCCAAAAGACTTACAGAATGAATTAAATCTTTTGAGTGCTGCAGATGATGAGGATGATCAAGATGATGCAGATAGAACCGCTTCATATTCATGTTGTACGATTGTTTAAAAATAATGAATTTCGTTCTTGTTCGATTCATCGTGCAAGAACATTCATTCTGCATATTCAGAATATTTGATGCAATGACACCATACATAAGCAATTTGCCTATTAATGACTTGTAAAAAGCCACAAAAAAAGTGACGATCCCTCAGAACCTACACCTGCTATAATTAAAGTAATCCAATTAGATTGGAAATATCATGTATGCTAAATACGCGCTTCCTCCGGTTGTGTTATACGAAAGCCATGCAGATAGAGCAACAAGTGATTTTCTTATCAAACAACTGCCTCATTTAAAAAAAGCAGGTTATACCACAGTTTGTGTCGATGGAATGGAGCCTGGGGCATCGCTGGAACATAATATTTTTACAATGAAAACGCTCATCAATATACAAGCAAAAAGATTAGCGCAAATAGCATTTACACACCCAGAGCATTTACAAGAAGCTGAAAAATTAAGAAGCGTTGTTGCTAAACTGGAACTTTTTGAGGCAATGAAAGAGCAAGGATTCAAACTTGGTGGGATTGATTTACCTGTCACTGAGCAACTTAAAGAAAAAAGTTTGAATTCGGAACGAAGAGAAAAAACACTGACTGATAATACCGTAACAGAAGTTAAAAAAAATGACGGCGGGGTTGTCGTTGTCCTGGGAATTGGTCATTGCATATTCCAACAAATGATTAAAGCATACGCTGAAAATGCAGATCAATTCCTGTGGTTCCATGTTCATGATCCGGCTAATGAAACTTTAGCTCATAAAGAATTGATTGCGGCCTATGAAAGAAAGGGTTATGGCGCTTATTTTCCACTAGGAATTAATATATTCCAAAGTTCCGATCCAATGTTGGATGGAGAGTTATGGGATCAAATAAGTGCTCATTGTTATAGTTACGAACCAGAGGAGCTTCACACATCGACCGCATCCATTTTGAAATCGCTAATAGGTCCAGAAGTTTCAGCCCATTTGCGCAAAGACGGTCAACATCGTGTCGATGCACTTATTCCTCTCGGACAAATTGAACAGACACGCCAGGTAAAATCCTCAGATTTCTTGACGAGTCTGGGTAAAACCTTAGGGCGTACGGTTACCTATGAAGTAACAAACATCAAGGACAAGGAGCAAGTAATTATTCGGGGTATTAATCAGCCCGAAGTAGCCGAACAAATTAGTAGATTATCAACCAAAAAGTAAAATTCAAGTCTTTGCCTGGCGTCATTGAGAAATGCAAGAATAGGAAGGTGGAATAATTAAAAACATAAAATCAATAGGTTACATTACAGCTCGTTTATTGAATTCTCTGCTTCAAATTCACGAATATCCCCCCAATAACCTGCAAAAATAACCGGTGCTGACTGGACAGTTATTCAGCCATATTATGGATTAATATGGCTAAATAAAACCGAATCAGTCTGTATTTTATGTTACATTGGTTGCGGTGCAGAACTGTTCTCCTCAATTTGCGCCAGAATATCATGAAGCACTTCATCTTGTTCTATGATTGAAACATAAGCAGGGTATTCCTCTTTTAACTCGCTAACATCGATTTTATTACTTAGAATTTCGATCAATAGTTTTGCAGCTAAAATTTGCTCATTGCAGCATTTCAGCTTTGATTTCATTTCCTCTTGTTCATTCCTATAAAATTGCTGCACAAAGAGACTAAATTTCGTAAGAATGCTGGTAGGTTCTGCTGAGAGGGCATCAAGTGCTTGCACAATGGCTTCAGCCTTTTGGGATTGTTCCTGAATGTATTGTTTTAATTCCTGAATCAGAAAAAACCGGCGCGTGAAATAGATGCATTGAGGGTGATCAGCCCAGATTCCAATTCCTTGATTGTAATAATCATGTTGAAAACCCATTAATTCAGCCCAGTTGTCCCGTTCTTCCTGGGATGCAAAAGCAATAGCCAGTTCATGTCCAGCATTGGCTGAATAAACACCATGATCACCAACGCCCTTGGAGATTTTCATGATAATTTGATGATTTTTCGGATCAAGATGCACCATGTGATGGAACGACTGCAGGTTCGATTGATAGAATTTATCAATAAGGGATGGATCATTGGGACAAGAAATACTGATGCTTGGAGTATTGTTCCAGCTTCCTTTGCAAATAAGCTGGGGAACAATACTGGCAGCATAAGTATTCTTAACAGATTCTCTTACTGTGTTTATGTAAGCACTGACCTCTTCGGGCTTTTGATCGACAGAGTCTGCAAAAATTCTATTGATTAGATCCGCAGGTAATTTGGATAAGTTCGATTTTGGCTGCATGGAACCTTGGTTCAACATCATTGCCAGATTGGTAGGATCATAGTTCCAATCTAATTCCAAGGGGAAATGATAATCCAGTCCAAAATCTTTGGGAATATGCCCTGCAGAAACCATCAATTCGAATAGCTCCATGGTAAGTTCCATACCCAATTCTCCATAGTGTCCACTTGATAGATCTTTCCATTGTGGTGTACGAGCGGGTAAATTCTTTGCAATGATATTGAGAATCTTATAAATGTATCGCTCATTAAATTTCAAAATTACATCTGGTACTATATGGGCTTGATCTTCCCCTGGGAGACAATAAAACCAGCTGTCATTTTCTTTGAAAAGACAAATTTCATGGCGTTCCAAATTTTTACTTGTTTTGTGCAAAGAAACGATTAAATGACGCTCCAACCTCAATACATCGAGCACCATACGTTTCATCTGGTCGGATTGAATTTGACTTCCTTGAGGTAATTCAAAGGCGTTTTCATAAACGGTACCTTCCGCTTTTTTTGCACTGTTCACAGTAGAGGATGGAAATTGGACCTCTACTATATAAGTCGCAAGATAACTATCAAAAAATACAGAAGTTGCTTCCTGACCACAGGTACTGGTACGTTCCATTTCTTTAGTAAATAAAACGGGGCAGATTTTAGACTGTTCATTAATCGCGTTTTCAATAGCCTGATATGGATTTTCATTAAATTCCTCGACAGAAACAAAAATATCAATAGTAGGTGACATTGCTTTTTTCTGCATCTGGTAATGGTATACATCATTATTTACAACGCGAACGGTGATCCAGCCACTGCTCATTCCCTCAACAGCCGGGGATGGCTTTATTGATTCATGTTTCATTATTGCCATGGTCAATACTCCTAGAAAAAATTTAAAACTACTACTTCACGAGCAGCGGAACTTGTTTTAACAGGAGATAAAGTAAGACTTGATGGATTAAAACGAGTCGTTTTATCACTGAATTAAAATCTTAAGGACTAAATAAACCTGAATTTATTTATACCTGACCTTTATCTCAGCGACAAACCCGTTTATTCATTAAAACTAGATAATCAGTTCTCCAGCTATCCTTAGGGGAGAAGATAAGTCGTTGTATTTCAAGTTTCGATTCAGATTGAATCCACAAGCCAACTCGAAATTAACGCCAATTGTACCAAAATAAATCTATTTGGTCAAATCAATGATTATTCTATCTCAAAAGTTGCAACTTGAAGTTCGTTTATCAAGTAACAATTATCAAGGACAAAGATCAACTCATTAGTCGAGGTATTAATGAGCCAAAAGTAGTGAAACAAATTAGGCAACGTCCCTACAGTTTTTTTATAGGATTTTCCAAACTGAATCTGAGCACAGATTGTTTAGGTTCGTTCGATTTGCCCCCTCTCCCGCGCTATGAATTTGAGTAGTATGATGATGCCTTTTCGCGGGACGAGGGTTGGGGAGAGGGAATGGAACAATCTGTGTTAAGACAACG
>NZ_FTNL01000027.1 GCF_900156395.1 Fluoribacter gormanii
AATGTTTTTTTACATGACTGTATCCGAGATACACCGCAGGAGAGCCCTCACCCTCGCTGCGCTCGGGTTCGGGATGACGTGGGGAGTTACGATTATTTTTTATTGATGTGCTCTGAGCGGCGTGTGTTTTTGATTATCTGATAATTCGCATAACCCGGGTTATGCTTCGCTGTACCCGGGCTAGGACTGAGTTATAATGGCTCCAGGAAATTACCTAGGTTAGGTTTTTGCCCTAAGCGATATTGATATACGATGTAGAACGCCATAATATTTTTTAAGTAATTACGTGTTTCTTGCCAGGGTAGTGTCTCTATCCACACATCAATCTCTTTAGGTGGGTGAGTTTTTAACCAATAAACTACTTGCTTTGGCCCAGCATTATATGCTGCTGCGATAAGTATTGGGTGATTGCCAAATCGCTTTGCAAGCTGTTTTAAATAAGCCACACCAATATTGATGTTCTTTTGAGATACAAACAACTGCTTTTGATCACTATAAGGAATCTTGTCTGCTTTTGATACTACTCTCGCCGTATAAGGCATAACTTGCATTAGACCTCGAGCACCAACTGAAGAAGTGGCATCATCTCTAAATCCACTTTCCTGTCGAATAATGGCGTAAATAAACTCTGGTGCAATAGCATATTTTTTGGAATAAAGGGAAATACTGTCTTTATAAGCTAATGGAAATCTTAACGAAAGTTGATTATTTAAGGTTTCGTTATTACTTAAATAGACCGATTTACCATGCCATTGCAGTTTTTGATCGATCCAATAGACCAGTGCGCTTGCTTCATCTTTAGGTAATTCGCTGATGAAATCATTGAGCAAACGTGATGCCTGAAGTGTTTGCTTGGTCATGTAGAGTGTTTGGATTTGCTCGATAAATGCTTGATAGGGTTTCAATACATCCAGGTTTGTTGTGGGAGTTTCATTGGTAAAGCTTGGCTTTTTATTAAGGCGAAGACTGGCAAGAAAACCATAATACTGTCTGTTTTTTGCTAAAGGTTCATAGATTATCCGTGCCTCTGCATTTTTTCCTTGTTCCTCTAAAGAACGTGCTAACCAGTATTGCCAACAGGGTTCATCTTTACGTTTTGAATCATTAATTAACTCAGTGACTTGAGTCCAGCTTTTTCTTTTTAAAGCAAAGCGTATTTGCCAATCCAATAATACATCATTGTAATATTGCGGTTTGACTTTGGAGAACCATTGTAATGCATCTTCATCATTACGCATGGCTTTATAAAGTGCGACATGGGCTAAAAAGGCCTGTTGCTGGGCTTGATTAAGCATTTTTTGAGTTTTGCTTTGTTGCCATAGCTTAAGTGCTTTATTCATATTAATGGAAACCATACGCTTGAGGCCATAAAGGTAGATGCTGCTATTTAATCCACCTTGGGGTAGCTTAATGATGTTCTCAGGATTTTTATAAACGGCATTTAAATTATTTAGCTCAGCGGTGTGGGGTGTTTTATATTGTTTTAATAAATAACGAGCTAATTGGATATTGCGTTGATCTAAAGCCAAATCAATTCGTTGAGTAATTAAATTTTGGTCAAAGTTAGTATCGTTTAAAAGTAAAGTAAACAAACTGTTGCAAGAGGGGGGGCTTGAATCACCGCTTAGCCATAATGGAATAGAGGCTTTTAATGCTTCTTGTTCTTTGCCTGTATTGTAGTTGGCAATTTGCTCATAGCAAACGAGATTTAGATCATTAGAGGGTTGATAATATTGGCTAAAGTGCGTCCAATCTTTATTTTTAGCTAATTCATACAGCCATTTTTCACGTAATTTGGTTGATAAAGGCATTGGGCCATTAATAAAATCCAAAAAGCTTGTACTGGGCGTTGAAGTTGGGAGATTTTGGGTAAAGGATAAGTAGGTATTAAAACGTTCCATATAGGCTTCCCCTGAGAGGGCAAGGCAAACCTGAGAGCTAATAAATCCACAGATGAGTAAAATTACTTTTTTCATAACATTTCTTAATTAATTTTCTTTGATATTTGCTAATTGTTTTCGCATGGCATCAATTGTTTCTTTATAATTTTTGCTCTTGAATACCGCCGCCCCGGCTACAAATTGATTCGCACCTGCGCGCGCCAAAGTAGCAATATTATCTATAGTCACTCCACCATCGACACACAGATCAAGTTGGGGGTAGAGTTTGTGGATTTGAGGGATTTTATCAATAATTTCAGTAATCATCTTTTGCCCCCCAAAGCCGGGATTTACAGTCATTATCAGGATAAAGTCGAGTTTATGGGCACACCAGGTCAAGACATCAATGGGGGTTGCCGGATTTAATACAAGACCTGCTTCACACCCTAAATCTTTGATGAGTTTTAAGCTTCGGTCAAGATGTATGGTGGCATCAGGGTGAATACTAATTCGTTTTGCCCCTGCTTTTGCGAATGCTTCAATTAGTGCATCTACAGGTTCAACCATGAGATGAACATCGATAGGCAGTTTCGGGAACCGTTTAAGAAACGCTTCGCAGAACGCCGGTCCAAATGTTAAATTGGGCACATAATGATTATCCATGACATCAAAATGAATAAAATCTGCTCCTGCGTTCATCACGGATTCTACTTCATCGCCCAGACACGTGAGATCAGCAGATAAAATCGAGGGTAAAATATGATAAGTCATATGAAATTTTTTAAATTTGGATAAGTACGTATATCATATGCTGTCTTGAGAAAACATTCTACGATGTTCAACAAACTGTTGCATTTTATTGTTCTTGGTTCGTCGAAGCAAGCCATTGCAATGCTCTCTGCAGCTTGAAAATTTGGTCAAAATATGAGACAATATGTTTCTATTTCTGCTCTTGCGGTTTTTGAAAATTATCTCAAGATAATGCGAAATTACAGAGACCTAATCATGCTTTTTAGGGAGAATAATATGAGTCAGAACTGGCCTACCAGAGACAAAGATTTACAAGCCGCCCGTGTGATCATGGAAGAATACGCCAGTGAGCGCGAAAGTGACTCATTAGGTCTTTTTGAAATTGTTGTGGATCAAGCGGAAAAAAAAATGAGCTTTCGTTTATCCGCTTGGGTCGTCACCTTAGCAAAACATTATAATTCAATGTATGGTGTGAATCAGGGTGATTTTGTAACACGACAAGTCATTACACGTTGCATTACTCAAGGACAAACACTGCATTAATAGGACTTTCTCAAGAAGCTTATGAGAGTACGTAGGGTCTAATCCAGGCTTTCCACGTTAAAAAATAAGAAATCGCTATTCATTACACAGATTTATCTGGCACATATTGCGCAAAAAAATATTTAAAAAGTCTCGCAAACTGGGTTATCCCTACGTTTACTCAGTATGGTTTCAAGCAACCTGCGCTCAAATTCAACCGTTGCTCAAGATTCAATCATTCCTCTAAAGGGATACGGAAATAAATTTATCGGATTTTACCTATTCGCTATGCATGTTTAGAATTCAAACAGGTATTTATTATAATTTAGTTTATAATCCTCAGAATTTTGGAATTGGACGAGGGCTTGGTTTAGTTGGGTTAATAAGTCGGGGTCAGCAGGGTTGACGGCTATCCCATAGCCATTACCATACATATAAGGTGGGCCTGTTAATTTAAATGAGTCTGATGAATTAGATGCCCAATAAACAGCAGTTGCATTATCCATCAGAATAATATCTACATCTCCTCTAGCCAAGGCTGTGAGTTGGTCTTCAATGCCACTATATTCTTTAATATTGGGATTTTTTACTCCCATCTCCGTAAGTTGGTCTAAAAACACGGTACCCGATTCTAATCCTATCGTTTTAGTATTTAATAGCTCCAGGCTAAACGCTTCTTTTGCAATAGTTTTTCTTTCTAAAAACCGCGAATAACTAAGGAGATAGGGTAAGCTGAAATTGACTATTTTTGCGCGGTCGCTAGTTATCGTTATCGAACTGACAGCCACATCCAGTTTTTTGTTTGCAACGGCATCAATTAATTGAGCAAAACGCATCACATGGAATGCACACGTTCTATTCATGATTTTGCATAGGCTATTCATCATATCAACATCGAAACCATAGGCTTCATTATGTGTTCCTTGCATGACGAATGGGGGGTCAAAGCTTTCAATCCCTACATTTAAAGGTTCACCCTGAGCAAAGAGCGCGGAAGTGGAACAAATAAATGCAATCAGAATTAATCGGATCATTTTTGAATCTATAGAATTTATTGATTTTTATAGGTTATATTATAACGAGAGTATTAATTTTGGGAATGAAAAATAATAAATTTATGCAAATAGAAATTCCTGAGTTATTGCAAACAAAAACATGGTTCATTGAAAAACATCTCTCAGATATCAGCCATCCTTTGCGTGAGAGTGCCATCAAGTTACTCCTTATTAGTGATTATGCATGTAGACAGATTCAATTATTAAAAGCGTTACTTATGGAGGATGAGTGTTGTTCTTTGCTGTCACGCGAAGAGTACTTTCATAATTTGAAGAGTCTGTCTTTTCAAGTGCCACAGGCCACTTATTGGCGTTCACTGCGTCAATTTCGTAATACACATTTTTTGCGCTTACTTCTTCTTGAACTATCTGGTATTGCCAATACCCAACAGATTATGCGTGCATGGTCTGATTGTGCTGATGCGCTTATTTTGCATGCAATTGATTATTGCAAACAAGAATTAGCTCCACGCTATGGTATTCCGCGTGATGAAGTTGGGAATGAAGTTGCGTTATTTACGCTGGCAATGGGAAAGCTGGGAGGCCGGGAGTTAAATTACTCTTCAGATGTTGATCTTATTTTTGCTTATACGGTTGTCGGAGAAACTGATGGCGAGGAGCATATCGATAATCAGCATTATTTTAGTCTACTGGTTAAACAACTTATTCAAACATTGCAAACAGTAACCTCGGATGGATTCGTATTTCGAGTCGATTTAAGATTACGACCCCATGGTGATAGTGGTCCACTGGTTTCAAGTTTGGCGGCAATGGAAACCTATTATCAAGAACAAGGCCGTGATTGGGAACGTTACGCCATGGTTAAGACACGGGTTATTGCTGAGAAGGTGGATGAGGTCCAGTCATGGTTTGAACGTTTAATAGTTCCTTTTGTATATAGACGTTACGTGGATTTTAGTGTAATTGAATCTTTACGTAGTATGAAGGCCATGATTGAGCGAGAAGTTCAATTAAATCCACGATTGGATGATATAAAAAGGGGGCAAGGTGGAATTAGGGAAGTAGAGTTTGTTATTCAAAATTTTCAGTTAATTCGGGGCGGTCGTTTGCCGCAATTACAAGAGCAAAATGCTTTGGCGGCACTTGCTGTTTTAAAACATGAGAAGCTCTTGTCTCATACCGATGCCTTAAAGCAAGCGTATCTTTTTTTACGTAAACTCGAAAACACACTCCAGAGTTTAAATGATCAGCAGACTCACTCCTTGCCTGAAGATCCGGTGAAACAAAAACAAATTACTTTAGCTATGGGGTATCCTTCCTGGGACGATTTAATAAATAAATTACACAAATATCAACGTATTATCAGTTATGCATTCCATTCAGTGCTTGGCACTGTTAAAGATTATGAAGATGAGAAACGATTATTAGCCAATCAATTAGCTAGCCTTTGGCAAGGACATGTTGAAACCAGTATGGCAATTAATTTGTTAACGAGTTTAGGTTTTGCCAATGCAACCCATTGCTATCAAATGATTCATTCCTTCCGTCATAGCCCTCGTTGTCGACGTTTAACACAAGGTGCACGAATGCGTCTGGACCGGTTTATGGTGATGTTGCTTGCTGAACTAACTCATGTTGAAAAAACGGATGAAGTTTTATTACAGGTTATGCATTTGCTCGAAAATATTGTGGGGCGTAGTGCGTATCTTGCTTTGTTAGCCGAGAATCCGCAGGTTTTAACTGAGTTGTTGTTTTGGTTTGCCCAAAGTCCGTTTATTACTTCCTTATTAGTGAACCAACCCTTTTTGTTAGAAGTATTGCTGGATCAGGGACAAGAATGGCGGCCTCAATCGATGCATCAATTACAAAGGCTATTAGTAGAAAAACTAGCCCATCATCCCGATGTTGAAGTACAAGAAGAACTATTGCGCCAATTTAAGCTAACCAATTGGTTAATGGCTGCACGTGCCGAACTTTATGGGTTTTGTAATGCAGTGCGTATTGGTCAATTTTTGTCGGATGTGGCGCAAGTTATTGTAAATCATGTTTTATTGATCGCGAGCGAACAATTATGTTTGCGATACCCTGAAATGGGACAAGCAAAATCACATTTTGTAATTATCGCGTATGGGAAATTGGGCAGTCGCGAAATGAATTATGCCTCTGATTTGGATTTGGTATTTTTACATTCGGCCAAACCCTCCGAAGAAGCATTGATAACTCGTTTAACTCAAAAGATTCTCCACATGTTGACTACTCGTTCCCAGTCGGGGGTGCTTTATACAGTAGATACACGTCTCAGGCCTTCGGGGGCGGCGGGACTGTTGGTGAGTCATGTTGACGCGTTTGTTGCGTATCAAAAAAATCAGGCATGGACATGGGAGCATCAAGCGTTATTAAAAGCACGTATTCTGACGGGAAATGCGAGGATCCGTCATACCTTTTTGCAATTGAAAAAATCTGTATTGTTATTGACCCGAGATAAGCCTACATTGTTGCAAGATGTATTGTCGATGAGATCCAAAATGGAACAATACCAAGATCGGAATTCTATTTCTGGTGGTTTGTTGGACTTGGAATTTTTAGTTCAGTTTTTAATGCTTCATTTGGGAGAGCCTTCTTTTGCTCGGTATACCAATACTCTAAGTCAACTACATCATTTGTTTTTAGCAGGTGCTTTAAGTAAAGAGCAGTACATTTTTTTTAAGAAAGCATATAAGAAACACCATCAGTTATTGCATCAGAGTTTACTGCGGCCAGGCGCTGTAAAGAGCAAAAACATGCAGGATCAGATATTGGCAATGTGCAAAGAAATTTTTAATCGTTTCCTGTAGCATCGGTGAGCATAGCGAAACTCGAGGATAAGAAGAGAGGGCCCGGGTTATGGTGCGTCTTCACCCAGGCTAGTTTCATGTTATTTTTTGAATTCGGCGTAGAGGTCATAATCATCACTGTCAGTAATCAAAACCTCCGCAAAAGATCCTGCTTTAATGCCTGGGGTCGGTGGTAGTATAACAAGACCATCAATTTCTGGGGCATCACTTTGGCTACGTGCAATAATCTGCTCCTGATTTACTTCATCAATTAATACGGTTTGGGTACTACCGATTTTATTTTCTAATTTATTGCGGCTAATTTCTGCTTGTAATTGCATGAAGCGATGATAACGTTCTTCTTTAATTTCTTCTGGAACTGGAGCACTTAATTCATTCGCTTTGGCCCCTTCAACTGGAGAGTATTTGAAACAACCCACCCTGTCTAACTGTGCCTCCTCAAGGAAGTCGAGCAGCTCTTCAAATTCTTCTTCTGTTTCCCCGGGAAAACCAACAATAAAAGTTGAGCGCAGTGTAATATCAGGGCAAGTTTCTCGCCAAGAAGCAATACGTAATAAGGTATTTTCGCTGCTTGCCGGGCGTTTCATTGCTTTAAGTACTCGCGAATTAGCATGTTGTAATGGAATATCCAGATATGGAAGAATCAATCCATCTCGCATCAAAGGGATAATCTCATCTACATGCGGATAAGGATAAACATAATGCAGACGAATCCAAATGCCTAACTCTCCTAATTGTTCGCACAAATCATAAAAGCGTGTGTTAACTGTTTTGTCCTTCCAGGTTATTGGTTGATAACGTGTATCTACTCCATAGGCACTTGTATCCTGAGAAATTACCAAGATTTCATTAACACCTGCATCTTTCAATTTGTTGGCTTCAGTTAAAACTTGGGCCATCGGGTAACTTTGTAATTTTCCACGCATGGTAGGGATTATGCAAAAAGTACATTTTTGATTGCATCCCTCAGATATTTTCAAGTAGGCATAATGCCGTGGAGTTAATTTGATTCCTTGAGGCGGAATAAGTTGTGTGAATGGATCCGCAGGTGGAGGCAAATGCTGGTGAACTGCATTGATTACTTCTTCATAGGCATGTGCGCCACTAATATGCAAAACATCTGGGCATGTCTCTTTAATAATCTCTGCTTTAGCGCCTAAGCAACCTGTGACAATAACACGTCCATTTTCTGCCATTGCTTCTTTGATTGTATCCAATGATTCTTTGACGGCACTATCAATAAACCCACAGGTATTGATGACCACCACACCTGCATCCTGATAACTGGATACCAATTCATATCCTTGAGCACGCAGCTGGGTAATGATGCGTTCTGAATCGACCAGCGCTTTGGGACATCCCAGGCTAACAAAACCTACTTTATGATTCATAAAACTCTAACTGTAAAAAAAGTGAACGAATTATACATCTTAATGAGTCTTATTGTCGACAGGATTATGATGATTTAAATCATTTTTAATTGTTGTACGTACCTGATTATTTTGGTTTAAAAAAAGTATACGCTATAACTCGATCCCCAAGTTTTTTAATTTGACATATCAGATAAGACCAATTAAGAAGCCCTCCTATATTTCAAAGAGTCTGTTGACTCTAATCGAATTGGGGTTCTATTACTAAGTTGTTTACCAGAGGGAGCAAGAAGAATCACTTGCTTTCTGTTCACCACCCGGATGGCAATATTCTTGGAAAAACTAGGGTATGAATTAAAATAAGTACTTATCTTTTTCTCATGACCGTTGCTTCGGATAACTTGGTTAGACCTCAACTGGCTTATGACTTGTGTTCCTACGCCAAAGACTTGGCTAGCTTCATTCATAAATTGTTTATTGCCGTAAAGAGCATCAGCTAAGATACACTGAACATGCAAGTTAGCTTGCCGAGACTAATTCTTTCAAACTGAGCCCAGCAAACACTATTCGTTAAAATAATGGCAGTGATGCAAAATGATAACCACCAGCGCTGACGCCGTGTAATTTTTTTCCCCAGGACTTTCGACTTCGATACATTGATTAATCGACTCAATAAATTCTTTTGCAAAATCAAGAGGTTCTTTGAAGAACATCCTTTCTCATGCCAATATAATGCGCACAAATCTAACTGAGAGTGTTGATTTATCAAAGAGCTATAATAGTTGTCAGATTAAAACACTTGAGGATCGAGATTATAAATAATCATTTTATTATGCGTTGGCTATAATTAAACTAGAAATGGGTTGCTAGTGCTAATGCATTATGATCCATTTAGTTTCTTATATACTTAAATTATTGATGATTTCTTTGAGGAATTAAATATGACGGCAGAAAAAGTATCCTTAACCGATTCTTCAGAAAACCTCAATTCAGATGAATTAAAAGCAATAAATAAAAAACTGGATGAATCAATAAAATCAAAAAAAGATGGTGGGATGATTGGATTTTCTCCATCAACAGAAGACTCAAATAAAAATAGTTTTCTCGATCTGAGCTCATTTAGATTAGGTTTAAATACCCCCAATGATGTTAAGGAATTTTTATTATCATCCTCTGGAAAAAAAGCAATCCATGAAATTTTGGTTGAGGAAGCTCATCAGGAAACTATCAAAGAAGAAAAAAAATTACAAATTCAAGAACAATTAATGAAGGAGGAGCAAATAAAATTTCTTCTATTTCGTATGCTTCTTGAAGACGAAACGGAATCCAAGAAAGCTCAAGATGAGTTAATTGCGCTGCAACAAGAAGAAAAAATTAAAGCAGAGTCTAATGCACAAAAAAAGACCAAAGCAAATGAACCCAAAAAAGATGCTCAAGACCCACTAGAACCTTATGATAAATCGATTAAAAAACTTGATGATGATAAAAAAGATCTTGAGCAGCGTGCAAAAAAATTAAAGGAAGAGCGGGGATTACTTACTGCAAAATATGATACTTATGATAAGGACACTAAAGAATTTTATAATGCTAACTTTGATGAAAAAGTATAGAGACAATTAAAGCTGATATTGCGGTACTCGAGAAACAACAAGACACGATTGCAGAAAAAATGATGAATGCAACGGACGATAATGAAGCTCATGCACTTGCAAATGATCTCAATAGCATGAACCAGAAAATCATAAATTTAAAGGAAATAGTCGCTGTCAAAGAAGGGGGAAAAAAATTTATTGATGCTGATGGAAATTCTGAAGATAAAAATGGAAATCCTATTAACTTCAAAAATGCAGCTTTTGTTGTTGCTAAAGATCAGAATATAGCTAAAGATGAGGAGGGTAGTTATTATCTCCTGAAGGATAAACAAAAATTTGACGACATGAGTCCAGAGGAAAAGAAGACAGCTCAAGAAGATTTTAAACGTGCGAAAATGGATATCAAAGTTGTAAAAGACGTAGTTGAAGATGTTAAGACTGAAGAATTAGATTTTAACACAACAAGGATGGCGCAAAATAAAGTCGAACAATCATTGGTACAAAAACAACTCGATTTGCAGCATGAAGCTCGTCGGGATGCAGAAAAAAATTTAGCACAGAAAAAAGATCAGCCTGCTAAGTCTGAGCCTGCTAAGTCTGAGCCTGCTAAGTCTGAGCCTAAATCAACACCAAAGGAAAAAAATCCTTATCTTGCCTTAAATGACCAGATGGCTCAGGTTGTTGCAGAAATTCAAGGAATTATAAACGACGGATTAAAAGATTTGGCGAAAGCAGGCTTTGATAAAGCCAAACAGACAGCTATAGGGCAATCCCTGGGTAGGTTATCAGATGCAATAACACAGAAGGGAGATGAACTGAAACAAGAGCTAATGGATAAAGTAGGCGAAAAACTGGATGACCTTAAAAATAGCAAACAGGGTCAAGCTGTTGGCGCGTTAAAAGATACTCTAGGCTCTGTTAAAGATGCAATTAGTCGTGGACTTGTAAGTGGTATAGATAAAATTATAGACAAGGTAAAAGACATAGGCTCGGATGAAAATCCAGATAATTCCATCGAGCTTAGCTCTCCAGCTAATAGTATTACTAGTCTCATTTCCAGAGCAAAAAATTGGTTTGATTCCATAGACTTTGAAAAGCTTGCAAAAGAGCCGGAATCCACTCCAAAACCAACAGAAAGTCCCTCTTTGGAAGAGGAGTCAACATCAACAATGAAAACCAGGTAAAAAAGGAAGTGTAATATTTGTGGTTATGATTAAACCTATCTAACAGTTCAATTGCTTTCATTATAGGAACGCTTATCCCTATCACCCTGTTGTCAACATACCGCAAGAAATGCCCGTGACTGTTTTTCTTAAAAGAGGTAAATCCTTCCTCTTCATGGCTTCAATCTAAATGAGACTCAATGGATGGAGCAGGGTTGATCTTAGTTGAATAACGTCAATTCGATAAAACTGTATAATTGACGAACATGTTGATAAGTATAATTATTTGAAAAATAGGATCTTCTATGATCTTATAGCGTAGTTCTTGGCCGAAAACGCCAATAGATAAGAACAAAAGGTCTTAAGATGAGTAAATTAATTGGATTATTCTGTATTGTCGATGATTTTTGTAATGAATTTATGCCTGAATTTGAGAGTCATTTATTGGCTGTATCTGCAAAGATTTGGAGAACTAAGTGTAGTATGCCAATGTCAAAAATTATGACCATAGTGATTCATTTCCACCAATCGCATTATCGTGACTTCAAAGCTTATTACGAAAATATTTTGAGTAAAGCTCTAACCCCCTATTTTCTCAATATGCTAAGTTACAGCCGTTTTGTCGAAGTAAAAAAATCAGCATTGTTGCCTCTGATCTTTTTTATTTATTACCAATAAAAAACAAAGACAGGGATTTACTTTATAGTCGATCCTCAAGTTTTTTAATTTTTTACTACTCAAATTCATAGCGCGGGAGAGGGGGGCAAATCGAACTAACCTGAAAACTCCGTACTCAGATTCAGTTTGGAAAATCCTATAAAAAAACTTTAGGATCGAGTTTAACCATGGTTTTATTCCATGAAGGAAAATTTTTATTCCTAGAAAAATGGAAAACGGTTCATTTGCAGTGATTAAGATTAATGTGATTCATTAAGTTTATTCGATTTGATTTAAGGTTTTTAAAAATTTATTTGCGGAAACTTCGCCAACCAGTTTGTGATTATTGAGTTCTTTACCTTGGGCATCCAGAAAGATAAAAGTTGGTGGCGCCACAACATGAAAGTAGTTGAGTAGGGCTTTATGTTCGGCATTATTTGCTGTGACATCTATTTTAATTACAACAAACCGCGCTAAGGCTTCTTGCACTTGAGGATCTTTAAATGTAGTTGCTTCCATTACTTTGCAGGAGGTGCACCAATCGGCGTAAAAATCTAGCATCACTGGTTTGCCATTGGCATTGGCTATGGCCTGCTTTATCGTGCTCAAGCTTTGTTCCTGTTGAGGACTAATTGATGCAGCACTTGCTGATTGTATGGTTAATGGTTGTAAGGGATTTGTTGCCCCCATGCTGGCGCCGACCAAAATCAAGAAACCATAGACGAGTAGAATGAGTCCTATTCCCTGATTGAATTTTTCGCGATGGGTTACAGAATAGGTCAGGGCGCCACTGTAAATTCCTGAAAAAATAAGTAAACTTGCCCATAAGAGCATGGTGATCAGTGGGGGGGCTATCCGAGCAATGAGAGAAATGGCTACTGCAATAAAAATAATGCCGAACAGTGACTTGATGGTATTCATCCAGCTTCCTGATTCAGGTAACCATTTGCCAGCAGAAGTACCGATGAGTAGAAGTGGTGTGCCCATCCCCAGGCCTAAAACAAACAAAGTCAGGCAGCCCAGGAGAACGTTCCCGGTTTGAGCAATGTAGGTTAATACTCCAATGAGTGGCGCTGTAACACATGGTGAAAGAATCAGAGTGGATAAACAGCCCATGATTGCGGCCCCAAGATAGTGACCACCTCTTTGATTACTGGAGCCGTGTATCTTCGCTTGCCAAGAATGGGGTAGCTTGAACTCATAAAATCCAAACATGGATATGGCCAGCACAACAAAAATCAGACTAAACACCCCAACAGCCCAGGGTGATTGCATGCTAATTTGCAGATTGGCTCCAAGCAAAGCAACTACAGCTCCGATGATTGAATAGGTAATCGACATACTAAGCACGTAGCTTAACGAGAGAAAAAATGCTTTTCTTGTCGTAATTTCTTTGCCATGACCCACGATAATTCCAGATAAAACGGGAACCATAGGTAAAATGCATGGAGTGAATGATAAAAGTAGACCAAAGCCATAAAAGGAAAATAAAATTAAGAACCAATTGTGGCTCGAAAAGATTTTAGTTACTCCATCTTGTGATTCTTCAATGGCTGCGGGCTGGATATTGGAGGTGGGCTCCATACTCGCTTGTGCTAAAGCCAAATCGTTATCGATGGACAGTTGGATTGTCTTGGTTTCAGGAGCATAACAAAAACCATCATCAGAACATCCCTGATAATGTAAATCAATCAAGGCCTCTCCTGGCTTATTTCCTAAAATTCCAACGGGAATAGAGACTTGATTGCGATACACTGTAAACTCATGCCCCAATTGGTCTACTTTTTTCTCTGTGGGAGGGAAACGCAGGGTTCCTAAATGAAATGTACCATTCTTTTTTGTTGTTAATTTAATGCGTTCGCTATAAAGAAAATAATGGGGTTTTATCTGGAAATTAATAGCAAATGTATTGGGATCAACCTTGCTTACATTTACATGAAATACTTCAGCAGCCGGAAGCGGGTTTGCGTGTAGAGCAAATGTAGTTATGCAGCAAAATAACAATAAAAACCATTTTCTCATTCTGAAAACCTTTATAATACGGAGCTTAAAATACATATATGTAACTATATCAGAACATCATGTAGTGTGAATAAAATTAACCAGTAAAATTTTTTTTATTTTAACCCTTGAAAGTAAATTCCTTGCCCCCATATGCCTGTCAGTGACATTGCAAATTGACTTTAAAGTTTAATTAATCAGGAGATAAAAGCATGAAAATTCGTCCTTTACACGATCGAGTTGTTGTTCGTCGTATGGAAGAAGAGCGTACCACAGCGGGTGGTATTGTTATTCCAGATAGCGCTACTGAAAAACCAATGCGTGGTGAAATCATTGCTGTTGGTGTTGGTAAGGTACTAGACAACGGTGACGTTCGTGCGTTAGCAGTAAAAGTGGGTGATATTGTTCTGTTCGGCAAATACTCAGGTACCGAAGTGAAAATCGACGGTAAAGAACTGGTTGTGATGCGTGAAGACGACATCATGGGTGTAATTGAGAAGTAATCGTTTCATTAGGAGAGAGAGATAATGGCTAAAGAATTACGTTTTGGTGACGATGCGCGTCTACAAATGTTAGCTGGTGTTAATGCATTAGCTGATGCAGTGCAAGTAACAATGGGCCCACGTGGTCGTAATGTTGTCTTAGAAAAAGCTTATGGTGCCCCAACTGTAACTAAAGACGGTGTATCTGTTGCTAAAGAAATCGAGTTTGATCAACGCTTCATGAACATGGGCGCACAAATGGTTAAAGAAGTTGCTTCTAAAACTTCTGATACTGCTGGAGACGGTACTACTACCGCTACTGTATTGGCTCGTGCGATTGTGGTTGAAGGTTATAAAGCAATTGCTGCTGGCATGAATCCTATGGATCTGAAGCGCGGAATTGACAAAGCAGTTGCTGCAATCACTAAAAAATTACAAGCAATGTCCAAGCCTTGCAAAGACAATAAAGCAATTGCTCAAGTAGGTACTATTTCTGCTAACTCTGATGAGGCGATTGGCGCTATTATTGCTAGTGCAATGGATAAAGTAGGTAAAGAAGGTGTTATCACTGTAGAAGACGGTAACAGTCTTGAAAACGAATTATCTGTTGTTGAAGGAATGCAGTTTGATCGTGGTTATATTTCTCCATACTTCATCAACAATCAACAAAACATGACTTGTGAGCTTGAGCATCCATTCATTCTGTTGGTTGACAAGAAAATCTCCAGCATTCGTGATATGTTGTCTGTATTGGAAGGTGTTGCAAAATCAGGCCGTCCATTGTTAATCATTGCAGAAGATGTTGAAGGTGAAGCTTTAGCAACTCTGGTTGTTAACAACATGCGTGGTATTGTTAAAGTATGTGCAGTTAAAGCGCCAGGTTTTGGTGATCGTCGTAAAGCAATGTTGCAAGACATCGCAATTCTGACTAGTGGTGAAGTAATCTCTGAAGAAATTGGTAAGAGCTTAGAAGCTGCTACTTTAGAAGATTTAGGTACTGCAAAACGTGTCGTAGTAACTAAAGAAAACACGACAATTATTGATGGCGAAGGTAAAGCTGCTGATATCAATGCTCGTATCGCTCAAATTCGTGCTCAAATCGAAGAAACTACTTCTGATTATGATCGTGAGAAATTACAAGAGCGTGTTGCTAAACTTTCTGGCGGTGTTGCGGTCATCAAAGTTGGTGCTGCTACTGAAGTAGAAATGAAAGAGAAAAAAGCTCGTGTTGAAGATGCGTTACATGCTACTCGCGCTGCTGTAGAAGAAGGTATCGTAGCTGGTGGTGGTGTTGCTTTAATCCGTGCACAAAAAGCTCTGGACTCTTTAAAAGGCGACAATGACGATCAAAACATGGGTATCAACATTCTACGTCGTGCTATTGAAGCACCAATGCGCCAGATCGTATCAAACGCTGGTTATGAAGCTTCAGTAATTGTAAACAAAGTTTCTGAAAACAAAGACAACTATGGTTTCAATGCTGCGACTGGTGATTTTGGTGACATGGTTGACATGGGTATTTTGGATCCAACTAAAGTAACTCGTATGGCATTACAAAATGCTGCTTCTGTAGCAAGTTTAATGCTGACTACTGAGTGTATGGTTGCTGATTTACCAAAGAAAGATGAAGCTGCTGGTGATATGGGCGGCATGGGTGGAATGGGCGGTATGGGAGGCATGGGCGGCATGATGTAAGCCTCTCTCCATTTCCATTCCTTTAAAAACCCGCCTATATGGCGGGTTTTTTATTGAAAATAATGGAATTTTTGCCGTGTATCATCCAAAATGATGTTGAATAATAAAGTCAGGAGTCATGATGGGAGCAATGATTAAAAAGTTGGAAGTGGTTTTAGCTGATACATATGCCTTGTATCTTAAAACACAAAATTATCACTGGCATGTTAAGGGAATGCAATTTAAAAGTTTGCATGAATTATTTGAAATGCAATATAAAGCATTGGCAGAGGCTGTTGATGAAATTGCAGAGCGCATTTTAATTATGGGACATAAGGCTCCGGCTACGTTTACGGCATTGAATCAATTAAAAACAATTAAAGATGGTGACTCAAATATTGATGCGAATCACATGGTGAGCGAACTGGCTCAAGATCATGGGATTTTGGTTAAAGATTTAAACACAGCAGTTAAACTCGCACAGGAGCATGATGATGAAGGGACGATTGCTTTGCTCAGTGAACGAATTGCGGCTCATGAAAAAGCACGCTGGATGTTGAATGCGTCTATTGGCTAAAAATAATTTATAGTCATTCTTAGCCTGGGGGAAGCAAAGCGGAACCCGGGTTATATTCTCGGTTCACTTCATTTTAACCTGGCTACAATCTGTTATTTGTTCTTTATCGTTTCCTTTTCGGCGCCTTTTTTCATGACGATGATGCTGATACGCCTGTTTTCAGGACTATAGGGATCTTGTTGATTAAGAAGCACGGTTGATGAGAAACCGGATACGCGCACGACTCTATCAGGATCCAAACCTGCTTTAACCAAAGCACGACGGGCTGCATTGGCTCTTTGGGCCGATAATTCCCAATTGGTGTATTCCAATTCATCCGGATTATGATACGGATGTGCATCGGTGTGCCCTTCAATAGTAATTTTATTGGGGACGTTCTGAAGTAGTTTTGCAATCTGGACGAAGATCTGATCCATGCCCGGATTAAGTTTGTCCGAACCCACATCGAACATAGGTTTATTTTGATTGTCGATTAATTGAATGCGCAATCCATTTTTTACTACTTTCATAAGTAATTGATTTTTTAATCCAGCAAGAGAAGGATCTTCTTTAATACTTAAATTAATCTTTGACTTTAATTCTTCAAGTTTTTGGGTTTCATTTTCAGTTGATTGAATTACTTGAATGTCTTGGGCTTTTTTATCCGGAGCAGATGGGTGATCTGTTGTTGAAACTTGACCATTAGTGTCTTTTACTTTAGGCCCACCGCCCTTAAGATTAATTTGCTGATTACCCACATTTTCACCGCCAAAATAAGTGATTTTCATGGGTTGTTTAAAATATTCGGCAATACCATCTTTTTGAGCTTTATTCAGTGAAGCAATCAACCACATCAACAAAAAAAATGCCATCATCGCTGTTACAAAGTCAGCAAAAGCGATTTTCCACGATCCTCCGTGATGCTTGTGCTGATTTTTTTTTATTTTTCGAATTATAGGTGCTGCACCAGATTTTCCTTTATTGCTGTTATCATTCATTCTATAACCTCATTAGCCTGGAGTGGCTTCCGCAGAAGAACTCTCTCCTGAATCAGGTGAGGATGCTGCTGGCTTGAAATTTTTAATTTCTTCATTGAGTTGGGTAAAGGAGGGACGTTGTGCGGAAAACAATACTTTACGCCCGAATTCCACTGCAATAATAGGTGGATTATTGTGTAAACTCGCCAATATGGTAGCTTTTATGCACTGCAGCATTAATTGCTCCTGATTGGCATGATGCTCCATTGCTGAAGCCACAGGACCAATAAATCCATAACCGATTAAAATACCCAAAAAGGTACCTACAAGAGCATGTGCAATGAGTACTCCTAATTCTGGCGGCGGCAAATTGATCGATTCCATGGTATGCACTACACCGAGAACTGCCGCAACGATACCAAAGGCGGGCATGGCATCGGCAAGTTTTGATAAGGCATTAGCAGGAATCATTTCTTCCTCATGATGCGATTCAATTTCCATGTCGATTAAGGCCTCCAGCTGAAAAGGTTGGAGGTTTGAAGTAATAATTAATCTTAAGTAATCACAAATGAACTCAACAATATGATGATTTTTCATTATTGAGGGATAAGCATTGAAAATAGCGCTTTCTTGAGGTGCTTCAATATCTCTTTCCAGAGACATGAGTCCTTGTTGGCGTGCCTTATTCAGCAGAGTGTATAATAAGCTTAAAAGATTACTGGAAGTTTGCTTAGCGGATTTTTCTCCACGAAAAACCTTGGGTAGTGCTTTTAACAATGATTTTAAAACAGTAGCACTATTCCCAACAATCAGTGAGCCTATGGCTGCTCCTGCAATAATAAGCAATTCAATCGGTTGAAAGACCGCAGCAAGATGGCCTCCACCCAAAGCGAACCCCCCAAAAACACAGACTAGTATGACGATATAGCCAAATAGAATTAACATTTTTATTTAAACTCCAAATTCCTTTTAAATTCTTACAAATTTTTTTATTTAAGGTAATCGTGGACAACACGACCATAAGGTAAGGTGAGATCCGTTAATAAATGTATACCATTTACGATGCGTTTTATGGGGAGATTTGCTACAGGAGCCAATGCATGATGGTTCATTTCCAATTGAGCAGGCCCTTGCCAAGCCCCTTTGATGACCACATTTTCAAGATAATATTCAACAAGCTCGCAAATTCGAACACTGCCATCGACATGAGGGATTATTTTAAGTAAATAATTTGGCGTAGCGAGCGATGCCGCTACTTTTTTTACATCCAGCGCTTCATATTTATAACCCATAGTTGCTGTAGCGATTCGACAAGGCCCGTATTCCAGAGTGCCTAATAACGTCTCATGTACGACTTCCAGCTTGGGTTGTGCCAGCTTTTTGGGAAAGCCCCAAATTTCTCGACCACCAGCTATAGGCGGAAGATCATCTAAAAACATAGCATGTGTGTAATTTCCCATTGTACCTTTGTAGCGTACCGGTATGACTTGACCTGATTCCGTATAGTCTCCAAATCCCGTTGAATCGGGCATGCGAATGAATTCAAACTTGACCAGAGGTTCTACCACTTCTAACGGTTCAGGAACCACTTCGCGTAACACATCTATATCGGTTTCATAGGTAATAATTAAAAACTCTCTATTGATGAAACGGTAAGGGCCACGAGGATAAGACGGACTAATGAGTGGCATGGCAAATGCTTGCTGTAGTACCTCTGCTTCATTCATTTTCAGACTCCTCTTTTAGATGTTTATTTGATGCCATATCATATACGGCAATACCCGTTGTATCCGGCATCTTTTTATTCCAAGGGGATTTTTTGATGGCTTTTCTCCCATCAATGTAGCCATGTTTTATGCGCTCCATGATGCTTTTTTTTGAAAACTCATAATCTTTTGAAGAAAACTCAGTCTCATCATGTTCGTATAAAAAGCGAACTAAAGAAATTGTAGATTGATGCCCACGTGCCATACACAATTGAAGCTCCGGGTTGCCCTTTTCCTCTTCAGGAATATAACGTGAAAGAATATGAATGGTATTTTTTAAAGCATGAATCTGTTGATACATTTGTACGGCTTTGGAAAAACGGCTGGAATACTCTATGTCCTTTTTTCGTTTCATTACGGCATCCAATGATGTGGGATAGAGACCATAAGAGTCAAATAAATGAATTGAAAAGCATAGTAAATTATGGGGACATTGATTTGCAGACAATATATAAGATACAGGGGAGTTACTGGAGATGCCTCCATCCCAGTAATATTCCCCTTCAATTTCAACGGCTGGAAAACCAGGAGGTAATGCCCCGCTGGCCATAATATGCTCAGGCCCGATTTTTGTGTTTTGTGAATCAAAATACACCATTTCACCAGTGCAAATTTCAACAGCACCAATGCTTATGCGAGTCTCATGAGAGTTATTGAGCCGCTCAAAATCAATAAATTGTTCTAGCGTCGATTTTAAAGCTTTGGTGTCGTAAAAACTCAATGTATCAGGTGTGTCATAATATCCCGTAAGTAATGGCGGAAAACGAGGCGTAAAAAAACCTGGCTGGCCAAAGAGTAATGCGGTTTGGGCGGATAGAATATGTTCAATTTTACGACTTTCATCATCGTTTGGAAGTAGCCTACTCTCGATAAAAGAAGGAGTAGCTATGGTCTCCCAAAATTGATACATTTTTTCAACACGTACTTTTGGGGGGTTACCTGCTGCAATTGCCGCATTTATCGCGCCGATTGAGGTTCCAGCAAACCAGTTTGGAGTATAACCTGCCTCATCCAAAGCATGCAAAACACCTACCTGGTAGGCGCCTAGGGCACCTCCACCTTGAAAACAACAAGCAACATGATGATGGCGCAATGTAGTCTTACTTTTTTTTGTTCGAGCCATAGGCCTTACTCCATGAACCATCCATGACTAACAATCAGAGACTGACCTGTAAGAGCATTTGATTCAAAAGAAGCAAAAAATAACGCAGTTTGTGCTACGTCATCCGTGGTAGTGAATTCTCCATCCACTGTATCTTTCAACATGACATTTTTAATGACTTGTTCTTCAGTAATTCCTAATTCTTTAGCTTGTTCAGGAATTTGTTTGTCGACTAGTGGTGTACGTACAAATCCTGGACAAATCACGTTAGCTCTTACGTTATGGGCTGCTCCTTCTTTGGCGACCACCTTACACAAACCAATTAAACCATGCTTTGCTGTCA
Source organism: Fluoribacter gormanii (assembly GCF_900156395.1). Classification (GTDB taxonomy): domain Bacteria; phylum Pseudomonadota; class Gammaproteobacteria; order Legionellales; family Legionellaceae; genus Legionella; species Legionella gormanii. Next base: position 20,686 of record NZ_FTNL01000027.1, read on the forward strand.
CATAAGGTGCTTTCAGTTTAGACGCTTCTTTAGAATGGACTGAACCCATATAGATGATGCTTCCTCCCTTACCAGACGCATACATATGTCTCAGTGCGGCTCGAGTTGTTAAAAATGCACCATCCAATTGAATAGATATTAATTTTTTCCAGTCAGAGAAAGACAGTTGCTCCACTGGACTGATAATTTGAATTCCTGCATTGCTGACCATAACGTCAACACCACCAAAGTATTTAGCAACATCATCCACGCCTTTATCAACCTGGTTTTCATCGGTGACATTCATGGCAACGGCTATGGCTTCTCCACCTTTAGACTTTATTTCTTCGGCTGCAAGATTTGCTTGATCCAGATTAAGATCCGCAATGGCAACTTTAGCTCCTGCTTTTGCGTAGACTAGGGCGATTTCTTTACCGATGCCACTGGCTGCACCAGTAATTATTGCTACCTTGTTTTTTAAGCGCATGATTACAATCCTTGTATAAGTATTATTTTGATTTAGTGATCAACCATTTAGGCTTAATCTAAAAATTATTTTTAAAGTATAGCAATGAAATTTGATATTGCCTCATATTCCTAAGATTTTTGTTATCCCATAGAAAATTATAAAAAATAACCTTTTTTTATAACAGTCCTCTTAACCTCTTTTGGAGGTTAAGAGGAAATTTCATTTATATTAGTAGTAATATGGACGATAGTAACGATGATGATAATAGTATGCGCGACGATCCTGTTCTTGGCCGATTGCATTGCCTACTAGTGCTCCAGCTCCTGCGCCAATTACAGTTCCAACTGCACTGCCTCCTGATACAGCATACCCTATACCTGCTCCGGCAGCACCGCCAGCGGCAGTACCTACTTGAGTATTGGTGCATCCCCCAAGCATAAAAGCTGATAAACCAATAAAAAATAAGGGAGCGATCATTTTTTTCATAGTGTAACTCCTTTTTATAGTTTTCAGGATTTTTGCATTGATAGAGCACGATTCAATACAAGAAATCCTGGTTGCTTCATCTTCACTATGATTTTAGTACAAAAAAAACATTTTATGTAAAATAAATGATCATAAAATATTCTGCGTGCTATTTTTTAAATATCTGATTTTACTCTTACCTGCATTTTCCAGTAGTATTAGTACTATGCAGAATAATAAAAACAGAGGACTCTATGTTTAAAGGAAGCATTGTAGCTTTATTAACACCCATGAAGAATGATCAGGTGGATGTCCCACGTTTGCGAGAATTGGTGGAGTTTCATATTGAAATGGGGAGCCATGGTCTTGTCGCAGCCGGCACTACCGGAGAATCAGGCACTTTATCACATGAAGAAAAACTTCTAGTAATTAAAACAGTAGTTGATCAAGCCAAAGAACGAATTCCTGTTATTGCAGGCACTGGCATGAATGCAACCCGGGATTGTATTCAATTAACCCTTGAAGCTATGGAGTGTGGTGCTCATGCTGCGTTAATTATGACCCCTGCATATATCAGACCGACTCAAGAGGGGCTATATTTACATTATAGTCAGATAGCAGAAGCGGTTGCTATACCCATTATTCTGTATAATGTGCCAACGAGAACTGCATGTGATATGTTGCCTGAAACAGTAGCCAGGCTTGCGAAGATTTCCAATATTGTGGGAATAAAGGATGCTACAGGGCAGATGACGCGCTTACAACAAATTTTGCGTCTTTCAGAAGGCAGTATCGATGTGTATAGTGGAGATGATTTTACTGCCGCATCTTGGATGTTGGCTGGGGCGAAAGGAAATATATCAGCAGCGGCTAATGTGGTTGCCAAATTGATGGCTAAATTATGCGACTCGGCATTAGATGGTGATCATGCAGCGTGTTTACGTTTAAACGAACAATTAATGCCTTTATATGAATTATTGTTTGTTGAAACGAATCCGATTGCAATAAAATGGGCAGCAAATAGAATGGGGCTAATGGAAAATGAATTAAGATTGCCATTAACTCGTTTATCAAAAGAGCATCATGAGCCATTGGAAAAAATGATGAAGAGTTTGGAGTTGATTTAAGTGAAAAAGTTTGGTTTTTTTATTTTTGTAACACTTGTGCTCTGTGGTTGTAGTCGTTATGCCAGTAATGGTGAACATCTTTACTTGAGTAGCCGTAATGGCCCCCCATTGGAGGTTCCGCCACCATTAACGAAAGCAAACATTAGTAATTTTTATGATTTGCCTCAACAGAACCAGGATGCACGTGTAAGTATCGCACCACCTGTATCATAAGGGGTTTATTATGACACCATCAGAATCAGCTGAGTTACTTATTGTACAGGAGTTATCGCAGCGTATTGTGGAGGCGCAGCGTAAAATCAGGATTCTTGATAGTATTAAATGGGATGAATCGATAAAAAAGGAATTTTTTAAACATAAAGGAAAGAAGCTTCCAGCTGTTGATAAAGAATATTACGATAAGAAGCCCATACCTTTTGATGTTCATGATAAACAAGAAGAGTTCCGGATTATTTTGCGTGATACCCAGAATCAACTTGGACAGTATTCTACTTTAACTCGTTTAATACGCCGTCAGTGCGAAGAATACAGTCGGGCTACACAGATGCTTGCCAAACGAGGCACTCCTGCATTTTCCGAATTGGCAATGGAATTGTACGGCAGTCCGAACGATGTCTTCTATGCGGGCGGACCACGTATGTCAGAAATGGGCACTTTGCTTTTTGATGTGCTAACAGGCCTTAGTGTCCAATTACAATCTGAAGCCGATGTAAAACGTTATACGCCGCAACAAGCTCAAGAAATTTTGCAAACGCGTTTAGGTCAATTTTTTGATAAACATCCTGGCAAGGTAACCGTGATGGTCAGCGATGATATGATTGCGGATGCTTCTGCAGGAGCAGACAGCATTAAATTGAGTCAACAAGCAATGTTTAGTGATCGCGATCTTCGTTATCTTGAAGTACATGAAGGCTGGGTTCACGTTGGAACAACCTTAAATGGCTCCATGCAGCCCAATTGCTTTTTTCTTTCCAAAGGTTCGCCTTCCAGCAGCGTCATTCAGGAAGGTTTGGCAGTGATTACGGAGATTGTAACTTTTTCTTCATACCCTAGCCGCATGTTAAAAATTACCAATCGCGTAATTGCTTTGGATATGGTGACACAAGGGGCCGATTTTCTCGATATTTATAATTATTTTATGGATTGTGGTTTAAGCGAAGAAGACAGTTACAATCAATCAGTGCGTGTCTTTAGAGGAAGTACACCAACAGGTGGTCCTTTCACCAAAGATTTATCATATGCTAAGGGCTTTGTATTGATTTACAATTACATCCGTTTTGCGATTAGCCGCAAGCATGTGGAGTCCATACCGTTATTATTTACCGGGAAATTAGTGCTTGATGATTTGCCTTTACTCACTGAGCTTAAGGAGCGAGGAATTTTAACCAATCCTGTTTATCTTCCCCCTCCATTCCAAGATTTGGCAGCCTTAAGTGCGTGGATGAGTTTTTCTTTGTATTTGAACCAATTTGATTTAAATGAGATCCAAAAGAATTTTCGCTTTTTGATCGTTTAAGACTTCCCATCGCTTTGAAGAGCAGCGGAACCTGGGGGTAAGGGAAACCCAGCATAACGGCTCCGCGTTCACTCAGGCTAAAGTTTTTTCCTTTAAGTACCAAGGCCCCATAGCCTGTAGCGTAGCGAAACCCGCAGATCCAATATGGAGAGTCTGGGTTACAGACCTTGCTTTCACCCAGGACTAAGACGTTTATAATTAAGCCTTACACGCCACGGTCTCAATATACTCAACTGGTTCTTCTCTTTTTCGTTGATGTGTAAAGAAGCGAGCATGACTGTAACTTAAATTTGGTTTCTCTTGCTCTTGTATTGTTTTTGAAAGTTCAGGGAATTCATCCAAAAGCAATCGAGCTTGTTCTTTAATGTATGAATCATTAGATTTATTAATCATATTGAAATAATAAGTCGCTGTTTGCAAATCATTGGTATCATTTGAGTTCCCCAATATTTGTACCATAACCAGCATGGCATTAGTGCATTTCAAATTCGCAGCCTGGCGCATGGTTTGTTTGTACTCAGAAGATGTTGGTGGATAAATATGGGCTAAATGGTATAAAGCCATAGGATTATCCCGAGCTAAAGCGATCATTTTAGGTAAATGTTGGAGCACTGCTTGTTGTAAAACATGATCGTTAGGTGATCTGTGTAATTGATTTACCAGCGCAGCAAACTCATTACTTGAAGTGGCCATATCCTACCCCCTAACGTTGACTACATTCCCTTGTAGGATAAAAGGTTAAGGTTAAGGCAAGATTAAGGGGGAAAGGCTTTACGATTTTTTTACGTTTTCAAAGGCAGCCCAGCCTATATGGAATAACATATGTGCCAATATCGCTGCAATAAGCCCATTTTGCCAAAATAAATACCCAAAAAGTAATGATTGATAAAGGCTAAGTATAAGCAGCGAGTAAATGAAACGTCGGTTTGAAGTACAACCTGCAGCAAGGTACGCGGGAAGTTGGCTTATTGCCAATACCAATCCACTAATAAAAATCGATATCCAGATGACCAAGGTAGGATATTGCTTTGTGAAGAGTAGTGAGAAAAAGGTTGCAAGGTTCATTAACCCCCATCGTCCAATAATTTCCTCTACTACGCCGCCATAAAGGACACAACCATCAACACCAAGGGCTGTACGGAGGTGAGTCATGATTTTCATATTGTTTTTATCGACGATGCGTGCGATGAGGCCATAATAGAGAACTAAAAAAAACAATAGCCCAAAAAAGGCATACAAAACGGTAGGTAATAAAATAGGAAGTAATACACTTACTCCCGCACTACCCTGTAACAGGGCCTCAAGTTTTGCATCATGTAAACCCGTCATAGGAGATAGCACGGAGCCTGCAAAACTCAGAATAAAGATCATGAACAAGGTTTGCAAAATGGCAAAACGACTCATCCTTTTTTTTAGTTCTTCGGAATTGTCAGGCAATAAAAAATAAATCAAGCGTTTGATTGCAATGACTACTCCAGGGATGGATAAACAGAACAAAACAGTAATTACAGGCCAATTGATTGTCATTTTTTATCCTTAAATAGAACCGCATAGAAAAATCCATCCATACCTTGTTCCCCAGGTAAAATTTGTTGACCATGTCCAGTGGCATGGCCCCATGTCCTAGATTCTTTTATTATCGTACAGTCTGGATGGGTTGCAACAAAATTTGCGATTTGCTGCTCATTTTCAGCGGACATCACCGAACAGGTGGCATAAACCAGCAATCCCCCTTTTGCGAGCAAGGGCCATAAGCAATTCAGCATGTTATGTTGGATTTTGGTTATGGTAACGATTTCCTCGTTGTTGCGTAATAGCTTAATGTCCGAGTGTCGTCGAATGACCCCTGTTGCAGAGCAGGGTGCATCTAATAAAATACGATCAAAGAGTTGGCCATCCCACCATGTGGCAGGATTTAAGGCATCACCCTCTACTAAATTTGCATGCAGGTTAAGGCGATCTAAGTTTTCTTGAACTCGTTTCAATCGCTTACGATCAACATCCAGAGCAATACATGCAGACAGGTTCGGTTCCTTTTCTAGAATATGACAGGTTTTACCACCAGGAGCGCAGCAGGCATCGAGAAGGCGTAAACCTGGTTTTAAAGACAGTAAAGAGGCTGCTAATTGCGCTGCACCGTCTTGTACAGAAACTCGACCCTCTGCAAATCCGGGAAGTTGGCGTACATCACAAGGTTTGGTTAAAGTAATTCCTGCAGCTGCTATAGGATGAGGTTCGGCCGCAATGCCTTCTTGATTTAAAATCTGTAAGTATTCAGCAACCGAGTTTTTTTGCACATTAACGCGTAACGTCATAGGCGGATGCATATCATTTGCTTGGGCGATTGCTTGCCAGTCATCAGGCCAATCTGCTTGCAGGCGTTCCAGTAACCATTGAGGCTGACCATGAATGAATCGGGGATCATTGCTTAGGCGTTCCAGAATTTCGTTTTGTTGACGGCAGAAATTGCGTAAAACAGCATTAACTAAACCCTTTGCCCAGGGTTTTTTGATTTTTTCAAGTAAGGATACCGTTTCTTTGACTACAGCATAATCAGGTACCTGCATGTAGTGCAATTGATAAAGACCGATGAGTAACGCAACCCAAATTTCCAGTTCTTTAGGTTTTTTTTGAAGCAAGCATTCTGCCAAGGCTTGTAAACGAAAATAATGACGGCAAAAGCCAAAGCAAATCTCTTTGGTCATTGGTGTGGCTTCGGCTGTTGCAGGCATAAGCTGGGATAATGATGATTTCTCAGTTAATAACTGAGTTAAAATTTTTAAGGCGTGCAGGCGTTCATTCTTGTTCATTAAAACACAAATCCTGCATCTACTTGTGCTTTGGATGAATTTAACCAATCGGCAATCGAGATCACTTTGCCACCAGGAAGTTGGATTCGTTCTACAAGCAAACTTAGGTCTCCAGTTGCAATCAACATCCCTTTTTTATCGATGCTAATTACTGTGCCTGGTGCTTGTGAAAATGATTGGTCTACGACTTTGGCTTGATGAATGCGCAAAGTTTCTTCCCTAAGGGTTGTATAGGCGATTGGCCAAGGATTGAATGCGCGAATTTTTCGGTCGATTTCTGTTGCGGAGTGTTGCCAGTTGATGCACGCATCTTCTTTGTTAATTTTGCTGGCATAAGTGGCTAATTCATTATTTTGGATTTCGGGTTTTGCGGTTTGAGCAGCTAATTCATCAAGAGTTTGCAATAAAGGGTGCGCGGAGATCTGCGCCAGCTTGTCATGTAGTGTTTGTGCGGTCTCTGATGTAGTTATGGGGCAGGAAACCTTATGAAGCATCGCGCCTGTATCCATGCCTGCATCCATTTGCATAATCGTTACCCCAGATTCTGTATCACCATGCAGCAGAGCAGATTGAATAGGGGAGGCGCCACGCCAGCGAGGTAACAAGGAGGCATGCACATTAATACAGCCTAATCGAGGTATTTCAAGCACTGCTTTAGGTAGAATTAATCCATAAGCAATAACCACCATTACGTCCGGATTTAATGCTGCAAGCTCTGCAATTGCCTCAGGATTCTTGAAATTAACTGGCTGATAGACTGCAATTTTCTGGCTTAAAGCCCATTCTTTAACTGCAGAAGCTTGTAATTTTCTACCACGTCCTGCAGGACGGTCAGGTTGAGTATAAATTGCTTTAATATGATGTTTTGAATGCAATAATGCCTCAAGAGAAGGCAAGCCAAATTCTGGAGTTCCAGCAAAAACGATATTCAATGTGCTCATGGTAACTACCTGTTTCGATCAAGGAGCGTCTTTAGATGACGCATCTTAATGAATAATCTTTTGGAAAATACAAGACCTTATTTACGTGCATGTTGGCGCTTGAATTTATCTAATTTTTTTCGTGCCATCGCTTTTTTCAATGGGGAAAGCAGGTCAATAAACAGTTTGCCGTTCATATGATCAATTTCATGTTGCAAACATTCGGCGAGTAAGCCTTCTGCTTTAATCTCAAAAGGTTTTCCATTCCTATCTAAAGCTTTTACGGTAACTTTTTCTGCACGGATAACTGTATCATAAGCACCAGGAACAGAAAGACAGCCTTCTTCAAATTTTTTTTCGCCTTCAGAAGCAATGATCTCAGGGTTGATGATAACCAGTTGATTCTGCTTATCTCCCAAAATATCAATCACAGACAAACGCAATCCGACTCCAATTTGAGGTGCTGCAAGTCCGACACCACGTGCGTCATACATCGTTTCAAACATATCGTCGATTAACGTTTGCAATTTATCATCAAACTGCATAACCGGTTTTGCAACTTCTCTTAATCGAGAGTCAGGTAAATATAGAATCGTATGAATAGCCATCGTTTATCTGGTTCTCTGTACAAATATCGTGTTAATATTATCCTTTATATATTGTAAGGCTGCAAGATATTCCAACAAAGGATTGACTCTAATGAGATTTATTCTCTTTATATTCTTTTTTTCACTCGCTAATTTGAACTATGCCCTAAGCTTAAAAACAGATGCTCCGGCACGTTATGTTGTCCAACCGGGTGATAGTTTATGGACTATAGCCAATCGGTACCTGAATAATCCCTGGGAATGGAAGGAACTCTGGCATGCCAACCCTGAAATAAAAAATCCCAATCGTTTATACCCGGGGGCAGTGCTCGTTTTAGGCTATTTTAAAACCAAACCGTACCTTAGGGTATTAGCAAATGGCACAATAAAACTATCACCCAACGTCCGGCCCCTGCCTTTAGATGATCCCATTCCTGCTATACCTTTAAGCGACATTAAGCCTTTTCTAAATGAATCCCTGATATTGGATCAGGATGTGGTCAGTCGAGCACCTTATATTGTTGCGTTAGTCGGGGAACGCATGATGGGCGGTCAGGGGGATGAGGCCTATGTTAAAGGATTGCACCCATCTCGAGAAATACCGCCGGAGGGGATTCCTGCTTATTCCATTTTCAGAGGGGGGAAAGATTATGTGGATCCGAAAACTAAAGAGCTCTTGGGATATCGAGCTGATCTGGTTGGTTATGCAGAGTTGATTGCGGGTGGTGAACCGGCAACTATTTTACTAACCAGCATTAATGAGGGTATTCGGGTACACGATAGTGTTCTGATTAATAATAGTCCTGAATTTAATTTGTACTTTGAGCCTAAAGCCCCTCTATTCCTCGTAAGAGGATATATCATCGATATGCCTAATGGTATGCCTAACGGAAATGTCGAGGAAGCTGCAGGTGGTGTGGCGGTGATTAGTTTGGGTGCCCGTGATGGATTGGAAGCTGGGGATGTTCTGGGTATCTATAGAGAGTCAGGCACAGCCAATGACCCTAAAAATCCTATCATGCCTATTCGATTACCGCCTGAGCGTATTGGCGAGCTTATGGTGTTCCGGGTATTTAGCAAAACCAGTTTTGCCTTGATTGTTCGGTCAACCCGTGCTGTTTATTTATTGAATTATGTGGCTAATCCATGAGTAATTTACCTTATTATCTTGCTTTAAACCGAATGGAACGAGTGGGGCCGCGAACCGTAGCTAAACTACAAAAGCGTTGGCCCGATTTGCAGCACATGTTCCAGCTTTCAGCAATCGAACTTGAGCAAGCAGGCTTACCGCTTGCTCTCGCGCATACTATAGCTCAATTTGATTTGAATGTGATTCAAGAGGATTTGAGTTGGTTGGCGGCAGCAGACGATCACCATCTACTTACATGGGACTCATCTGAATATCCTCCTTTATTGAAGGAAATTATCGATCCTCCCATTGTTTTGTATGCCAAAGGACAGCTTGCCTGTTTAAAACAACCTAAATTAGCTGTGGTAGGTAGTCGTAATCCGACGGTAACTGGAAGTGAAAACGCCCGGCAATTTGCAAAGGCAATCGCATCCCATGGAGTGACTATTGTGAGTGGCTTGGCTTTAGGTATTGATGCCCAAGCTCATCAAGGATGTTTGGAGTCCGGGGGACAAACAATTGCGGTGCTGGGTACAGGAATTGATCGTATTTATCCTCATCGGCATCGTTCATTGTCACTAGAAATTGCGCAAAATGGCCTCTTGGTGAGCGAATTTCCTTTGAAAAGTCCTCCTATCGCTGGACATTTCCCCCGAAGAAATCGTATAATAAGTGGTTTATCATTGTGCATTTTGGTTGTTGAGTCAGCAATCAAGAGTGGTTCGTTAATCACAGCGCGAATGGCTTTGGAACAAAACCGAGATGTTTTAGCGATTCCTGGCTCCATTCACAATCCTCTGGCTCGAGGGTGTCATTATCTGTTGCAGCAAGGAGCCAAATTAGTTACTTCAGTTGCCGATGTTCTTGAAGAATTACGGATTGATTCGAAACAACAAACAGCTGATAAAGCTATTTTACCTCTTGCCAGCGGGAATAAAAACCTAGTAAAGTTCATTGGCTTTGAAATGACTACAGTGGATCAGATCATTTTGCGTAGCGGATGCACCGTTGAGCAAGTCACTAGTGAGCTTGCAGAGTTAGAATTAAATGGGGCTGTTGTATCTGTGCCCGGTGGCTATATGAGGTGTTAGTATATGAAAGATAACTTATTTGAGATGTTATTGAGTTTATTTGAACAAAGTCTTACCCAACTACAAGAAAGCCATAAAACCGCTGATCAGGATGCAACGGAACAACTAAATGAGGATGAGAACTTAGCTTCTGAAGAACAAGTTTTACATTTGAAATTACAACAAAATACATCAACACGAGTCTTTACCTATGATGAGCAAATGAAACTGACTAAGGCCAGTTATCAATTTCTCATGCGTATGAAATTATGGAAAGTTCTTAATCCAGAATCATTTGAAATGATTATGAATCAATTGCAATTTTCTGAATCTCGCATCGTAACTCTTCAAGAGACCAAATGGACTATAAGAAATGCATTATCGAGTTCTTTAAATGAAGAACAATTGGCTTTTCTTGATTTAGTTCTTTATCAATCAGAAGATGAATTGACATTTCATTAAAAGATCGTCTATTACCTATATTACTAGAAGTTGGTGATATTTCATTTTCAGCACCAATATCCCGTGTTGGTTCTAAGGCACGGCTATTTTTGATGCTTAGGGATGAAGTGAAAAGGATAAGGTTAACGTTATATGAGTAAACATTTGGTGATTGTTGAATCACCCGCTAAAGCGAAAACAATTCAAAAATATTTGGGTGGTGATTACGAGGTTGTGGCCTCTTATGGACATGTGCGTGATTTGCCAGCCCGCAAGGGGTCCGTTAATCCCGAAAATCATTTTGCAATGACTTATGTTCCTATTGAAAGGAACTCACGTCATATCGAAACGATTGCTAAAATGCTCAAAAAGTCAGATTCCTTATTGCTCGCAACGGACCCTGATCGAGAAGGTGAAGCCATTTCCTGGCATATTTATGAATTAATGAAAGAAAAAAATCTAACCAAAGATAAGCCCATTCACCGGATTTTTTTCAATGAAATTACTAAATCAGCAATTCAGGATGCAATCAATAACCCGCGTTCTATTTCGATGGATTTAGTCAATGCGCAACAGGCGCGGCGTGCGTTGGATTATTTAGTGGGATTTAATTTATCTCCCCTGTTATGGAAGAAAGTGAGAAGAGGACTTTCTGCAGGACGAGTGCAAAGTCCAGCATTGCGACTTATTGTGGAGCGAGAAGAGGAAATCGAACGTTTTGTTCCTCAGGAATATTGGAAGATTTTAGCTGAATGTATTCATACGAAGGTGTCCTTCGAAGCACGTTTGACGCATTACAAAAATGAAAAATTACAGCAATTTACGGTAACCAAGGAAGAGCAGGCCCAACAAATCAAAGAGCATTTGATTCGTCAAGCCCAAGGCTATTTAATCGTTTCTCAAATTGAGAAAAAACAACGTAAGCGTAAACCATCACCTCCGTTTATTACATCGACTTTGCAACAAGAAGCCGCACGAAAATTGGGTTTTACCGCGCGAAAGTCGATGATGGTTGCACAACAATTATATGAAGGGATAGATATTGGAACGGGGACTGTCGGTCTTATCTCCTATATGCGTACCGATTCGGTGAATTTATCGACGGAAGCAATAGAGGAAACACGGGAGTTTATTACACAACGTTATGGTGCCGATAATTGCCCTGCAAGCCCAAGAGTTTACAAAACAAAATCTAAGAATGCTCAAGAAGCACATGAGGCGATTCGTCCCACATCGATTAAACGTACACCAGAAATGGTGCAATCAGCATTAACCGCAGATCAATACAAACTGTACAGTTTAATCTGGAAACGTACCGTAGCCTGCCAGATGGCTGATGCGATATTGGATACAGTTGCTGTGGATTTAAGCTGTGGCGAAGGCAATATGTTTCGCGCCAATGGTTCTACAATTACCTTTCCTGGATTCCTCTCTGTGTATGAGGAAGGTCGAGATGATACTAAAGATGATGAAAATGAAGGTTCATTATTACCCGCATTGACCGTCGGTGAAAAAGTCAAAGTACAGGATATATTAGCCAATCAACACTTCACCGAGCCCCCACCAAGATACTCGGAAGCAACTTTGGTTAAGGCACTGGAAGAATATGATATTGGACGACCGTCAACCTATGCGTCCATTATTCACACATTGCAACAACGCGAATATGTTATTGTTGATAAGAAAAGATTCTTTCCAACGGATGTTGGTCGCATAGTAAACCGCTTTTTGACGGGTTATTTTACACGTTACGTGGACTACAAATTTACTGCAGAACTTGAAGATACGCTCGACGCCATTGCGCGGGGTGAGAAAGAATGGATTCCGGTTTTAGAAGAGTTTTGGCAACCCTTTGTGCAACAAATTCAAACTACAGATCAACAGGTTCAGCGTAAAGATGTAACCTCTGAAGTTTTAGATGAACAGTGTCCAAAATGCGGAAAACCATTGTCAATAAGATTGGGTAAACGCGGACGCTTCATTGGTTGTACTGGCTATCCAGAGTGTGATTACACACAAGATATCGCAGGCCAAGATAATGAAAAAAATGAACCTGAAGTTGTTGAAGGAAGAGTATGCCCGGTATGCTCCAGTTCGTTACATGTAAAAACTGGGCGCTATGGTCGTTTTATTGGCTGCAGTAATTATCCTCAATGCAAACACATGGAACCCATAGAAAAACCTGCTGATACAGGGGTGGAGTGTCCCAAGTGTCATGAAGCAAAAATCTTGCAGCGCAAATCAAGAAAAGGGAAGATTTTCTATTCCTGTGGTAATTATCCTAAATGCGATTATGCATTGTGGAATGAACCGATTAACCATCCATGCCCAAATTGCAATTGGCCAATTTTGACTGTAAAAGAAAGCAAAAAATTCGGTCGACAGATCCTTTGCCCACAGGATGGATGTGGTTACTCTACCAAGGAAGAACCAGAGGCAATTAAATAAGATATCTTAATGCCTGAGTACGGCGTTTGCCGCACTCAGGTATCAATGTTTTGATCAATAAAAATCAATAGTAGTCGTAGTCACATCTAAAGGACCCACGGGATAAGAGTAAACTGATACGGGTTCAACAACGGGTGCAACAGCAGGCGTAACAACACGTGTAACAGCGACTGGTCTGTATGAAACTACAGGTCTATATCTAACTACAGGTTTGTATGTCACTGCTGATGTATATGAGATTGCCGGAGTGTATACCGGTGTATATGCTGTGGTACAGCAACATCCTGCCATCAAAACAATACTTCCTAGCAAAATAATCCATTTCATTATGTAGCCCCCTTTAATGGATGCCTATAAAAAGTGTAGATTATTTGGTCATAAATCACAAGAATTGGTCTATTTGAATTCCTGGGGTTAGCGCAGCCAAACCCGGGAAATTTTGAGCTATTTTTAACTCCAGATTTCGCTGCTCTGCATCCAGACTACAAAAAGCCCTTTTCTCCCATAAACGAGAGAGGAGCTAGGGGTAAGAAAACTTATACCCATTGAATACAAACACATTCTTCCTGTTCATTTTGAATCAGTATATACTCAACATCTTCTTCTTAGAAATAACTCAAACAGGATGTAGTGATGTTAGACAGGACCATTGTAGTTGATGAGCAATTTTTAAATCGAGTACAACAAGCCGATTTTCCAAAACCTAATAGTACAATGACTCCGGATACGGCCGAGTTGGATAAGAAAACTGCTATAGAGCTCTTTGATTCGCAAATCAAATCACGCCTGCTCGATTTGATTGCCAGGCAGCTTAAAGAAAAAGGTTTATCATTTTATACTATAGGCAGCAGTGGGCACGAAGGTAATGCGGTTTGGGGACAAGTTTTTCGTCCCGATGACATGGCCTTTTTGCATTATCGGAGCGGTGCTTTCTATTTGCAGCGTGCCAAGAAATTACAAGCTACTGACGGTGTGAGGGATATTTTACTTTCTTTAGTCGCCGCAGCGACTGATCCCATTTCAGGAGGACGCCATAAAGTTTTTGGAAGTGTTCCTCTAAATATTCCACCACAAACCTCGACTATCGCATCACACCTACCCAAAGCTTTGGGGGCTGCATTATCGATTACGCGAGCCAAAGAATTAAATATTCACAGCAATCTAAATCCAGACTCCATCATCATCTGTTCCTTTGGTGATGCCTCAACGAACCATGCTTCGGCGCAAGCGACCTTGAATTCCTGTTCATGGATTGCTCAACAAAATTATCCTGTACCGATTGTGTTTATTTGTGAAGACAATGGAATAGGAATTTCTGTACCCACTCCATCACAGTGGATTGAGCGCTCAGTTAGTGCTCGACCAGGCTTGCATTATATTGCTTGTGACGGCTTGAATATCGCTGATGCTTATGCGAGTGCACAAGAAGCAGAATACTTGGCGCGCGTAAAAAAACAGCCTGTTTTTTTACATATGCGTTGTGTGCGTTTATTGGGCCATGCGGGTTCTGATATTGAGTCACAATATTGTACGCAAGCTGAAATTGAAGCCAGGGAAGCTCAAGATCCTTTATTGCATACTGCAGGTCTTCTATATCGTGAAGGCTGGATGAGTATTCAAGACATCCTGAGTCTTTATCAAGATAATAAAGCTTTAATTGAAGCCAAAGCGGTGGATGTGATAAGACAGCCCAAGCTCTCCAGTGCTGAAGCTGTAATGTCTTCATTGATTCCCAGCATGCCGAAGAAACAACCACTTCCCTTGCCAAGTGAAGCTAAGCGTGCAGAGGTATTTGCCAATGCATTTTCACAATTAACTCAAAAACGAAATTTATGTCAACAGATTAATTTTGCTTTGACTGATTTAATGCTGCAATACCCTAATATGTTGGTGTTCGGGGAAGATGTAGGCAAAAAAGGGGGGGTGTATCGAGTGACTGCTGATCTACAGGCACGTTTTGGACAGCGTCGCGTATTTGATACGATTTTAGATGAAACCACCATTTTAGGAACTGCAATAGGTATGGCGCACAATGGATTTGTTCCAGTCCCAGAAATTCAGTTTTTGGCTTATTTGCATAATGCAGAAGACCAGCTTCGTGGAGAAGCTTCCACTTTATCCTTCTTTTCCAGTGGTCAATATCAAAACCCCATGGTTTTGCGGATTGCTTCATTAGCCTATCAGAAGGGATTTGGTGGTCATTTCCATAATGATAATTCGATTGCTGTATTACGTGACTTGCCTGGAGTGATTGTCGCATGTCCTTCAAATGGTCCAGATGCAGCAAAAATGTTGCGTACATGCATGCGTCTGGCTTATGAAGAGGGAAGGGTAGTCGTCTTTTTAGAGCCTATTGCTTTATATATGACCAAAGATTTGCATGAGCCTGGTGATAACGGATGGCTATTTAATTATCCAGCACCCGATGCTTTTATTGCGCCGGGAGAGGTAGGTGTTTTTGGAGAAGGGCCAACAGTAATCTTAACCTATGCTAATGGGTATTATTTATCACGGCAAGCGGCTAAGGTGCTGCAAGAGGAACACAATATTGCTGTGAAAATAGTAGATTTACGTTGGCTTAGCCCCCTACCGGTCGAAGCAATTTTGAAAGAAATAGCCAAAGCAAAACAGGTATTAATTGTCGATGAAGGCAGACAAAGTGGTTCAGTAAGCGAAGGCTTGATGACCTTGCTATTGGAAGAAGCCTCATCGAGGTTGAAAATCAAACGCATTACCGGTAAAGATTGCTTTATTCCTTTGGGTAATGCTTGGCAATATTTGTTACCCAGTAAAGAAAGTATTATTGAAGCGGTTATTGCGTTACAGTCTGATAAAAGGGAGAAGGAAAGTGGACGACTTGTTGTTTCTTGATGAGCAGTTGAATGGCGATGAACGCATGATACGTGATAGTGTCGCGCGTTTTGTCTCCAATGATGTTATGCCTTTGATGGCTGAATCTTTTGAGCATGCTCAATTTCCACGTGAGCTTATTAGAAAATCTGCAGAAATGGGATTGTTGGGTTTGACCTTACCAGCAGAATATGGTGGCGCGGAAGCCTCTTATGTCGCTTATGGTTTGGTTTGCCAAGAGTTAGAACGCGGTGATAGCGGATTACGTAGCTTTGTTTCGGTACAAAGTTCCTTATGTATGTATCCTATTTTTCGTTTTGGTTCCGAAGAACAGCGAGTACGCTTTTTACCAGGAATGGCTGCCGGTGAGATCATTGGTTGCTTTGGTTTGACTGAACCTGATTTTGGTTCTGATCCGGCCGGTATGAGAACCACTGCAAAGAAGGTTAAGGGTGGATGGACTCTAAATGGTGCAAAAATGTGGATCACCAACGCACCAATTGCAGATATTGCCATTGTTTGGGCAAAAACAGATGAGGGTGTTCGTGGCTTTATTGTAGATACTAAATCTGAAGGAATAAGATGTCCTGAAATCAAATTAAAGATGTCATTACGCGCCTCAATTACCGGTGAATTGGTTTTTGATAACGTTTTTGTCCCCGATGAAAATTATCTTCCTGGCAGTGACAAAGGTTTAGGCGCTCCTTTAAGTTGCCTAAGCCAGGCGCGATATGGTATTGCTTGGGGCGCCATGGGCGCTGCAATGGCCTGTTTTGATATTACTCGCGATTATCTTTTAGAGCGTAAACAATTTAACAAGCCTTTGGCATCGTTTCAGCTTATTCAAAAAGATCTGGCAGATATGTATACTGAAATTATTAAGGCGCAATGTCTTAATTTACAGATAGGCCGAATAAAAGATAATCATCGTGAAAATCCCGTGATGATTTCTCTGGCTAAAGGTAATGCATGTCGTGAAGCATTAAACATTGCGCGAAAATGCCGGAATTTATTGGGAGCAAATGGAATCAGCCTTGAATATCATGTGATTCGACACATGCTTAACTTAGAATCAGTCTTTACGTACGAGGGTACAGATAACGTTCATACCCTGGTATTAGGAAAACATATTACAGGAATTAATGCTTTTGCTTAAACCAGGCACGAAACGGTTAAGCACCAAAATCAATGACTTTAATTGTAACCCGGAAAGTCAACCCGGGTTACCTTTTGTTTCGCCCAGTAAAGTCATTGGCATCGGTAGAGTTTAACAGGGGTTCCTTTCTCAAAGTGGAACTTATTCTTCATGCAATGGGATTGTGTGAAGTAAAGCAGGTTTATTGGGCAACTTACAGGAGTATCTATGTTTAAAATGATTTTAAAAAGAGCGTTAGTATTTAGTTTACCTGTATTAAGTATGAATGTGCAGTCCGGGCCAAGCAAGGAGTTTTTAGCCAATCAGTGCTATGAGCTTTCTCGAGTTGTGTTATCCTTGGCAGATAATCAGGAAAAAAAGATTTGCATTAACAAGCTTTACATGGCTTCCGTACAAATGAGCACCGCATCCCTTTTAATTATGGAAGACACTTCTGATGTAGCAAAAGAGATATTGAATAATGCTGTAGCAGCTCTGCAATATGCAGAATTACTTAGCTGCAAACAATACATTCAAATTGCACACTCTAAATTTGAAGCTCAGAAGATTAAAACATTATTGTAATAATGATACTCTTCAAGTGCTTACAGAAGCCTTGAAGAGTTGTTAGGAGCTTTAAGTGTATTCATATTTAAAAATTATTATCTTAGCGCTTATTATTTTTGTTATTGGCGTTACGGCAGGAGTTCATTTTCATCGGTCAATTCATGAGTACACGGAAGAAATTTGGCATAAGCTCTCTCGAGAGCAGATAACTGAAGAAGTCCATTTTTGTCCTCCACCTAACATTGTGCAAAAACATCAATATGATCCTGAAGCATTTCAAGTAGAAAAATTATACTGGCAGATGGAGTATCAGGGTTGGAAAGCACCTGAGAGTATAGGTTTTATGCAAGCACTTATTAATTCAAATAATAATTTGATTTGTTATTACCAATGGCCAAGTCCAAAAGACAAAGGTACTTATTTATGGATGACCATACATTTATCGCCCTCGGTAAATCAAAGTGTGAAGCCTTATGGCGTATATTGGACAATTCAAAAGGAAGAAAAGCAAGCACTGTGTAATTCAGGAATAAATGCCTGCGGCATTACTCTGTCAGAAAGCACTAAATGAATCATCTCTCAAAAATAAATGCAGTAACAGTATCCTGGTGCTGCGCAGATCAACCCGGGTTCAGAGGAACAAAGAGCCCGGATTCCACTGTACCGCACCAAGCGATAAACATCTTTCATCCAATAACCCCTTGTTATTTCGTCCAGACTTGGATATCATTTGCCACCTAATCGGGGCGTAGCGCAGCCTGGTAGCGTACTAGCATGGGGTGCTAGTGGTCGAAGGTTCAAATCCTTCCGTCCCGACCATCAAATCCCCTTTTAAATCAGAAATTTTTTTGGTTAATTTTTCCCGTGAGTTCCCCGTAATTATTAATTTCACCAACGTTCACACTGGTATTATTTCCTGGAATAAAAAAACTACTTTGATTTATGTCTCCCGTCTTATTTTTAGAATTTAATGTTTTAAGATCAAGTTTATTTTTTAATTTTATCAAACTTAAACTATTAAGTGATATCCCAAAAACCTCCCTTAATTGCCTATCATACATTGCCAATGATTTAATTTCTTCTCTTTCTATAACACCTTTAGAAAAAGAAGTTTTTGTATTATTAACAAATGTTATTTTTCCTTCTCTCGTCATCTGCATGACAATGACATTTTTCACAAAACTCG
This sequence comes from Fluoribacter gormanii, assembly GCF_900156395.1. Classification (GTDB taxonomy): domain Bacteria; phylum Pseudomonadota; class Gammaproteobacteria; order Legionellales; family Legionellaceae; genus Legionella; species Legionella gormanii. The sequence continues at coordinate 39,385 of NZ_FTNL01000027.1, forward strand.
AGTCTTTGGATGTCGAAACCCATTCGTTTGCAGGTTTAAGCTGATCTAAAGTTAAGCCATCCGCAGGATAATCAAATCGATATTCTGTTTTGAATACATTCCCTATTTTATACTGATATTGATAACCAAATTCAGGGGTATATAAAATACGATAATCATGATGATAAACCGATTGTTGATCATGATGATCAATTGACAATGGTCGAATTAAACCATTTCGGCCATATCCCACATCAACTAAATAACGTTTATCATCAATATTAACGATGATAAATGCATGTCTAGGCTCTCTTTGACGGTAAGTATCTGTATCATATACAACTTCAGCTAAATATAAATTAGCTTCAAATCCAAGCGTTTTTAAAACGATATAAAATAAACCATTCATTTCATAGCAGTAACCGCCACGTTTTTGTTTTATAAGTTTGTTATAAATAGCATCAAACTCGATCTCAGGCGGGTTTAAATGTACTGATATGCCTTCAAAAGGAATATTAAAAATATGGCTCTCATGCAAAGACTCTAAATTTTCTAATGTCACATTAGTAGAACCTGTATGACCTATTCGTGCAAAATACAAAGTCATTTGTTGTTCAGTCAATAATTTCATATTAGTCCTATATGTTCAAAAAAATTAATCAATTTTAAGTTGTTAATTACTTCATGTATAATTATATATTTTGATTTAATTGAAAAGTAAGCAAATTAACTTGACTAAGTTGTTCAAACTTTTTAAACAATTATGACACTACTGGAACTGGCAAAAATATTAGATGCTATAGATAGATTTCAAACCTTTGAGGCTGCCGCCAATCATTTACATAAGGTCCGATCTGCTTTGACTTATACCATCAGAACATTTGAAAATCAGTATGACATTCAAATATTTGATCGAAGCCAACACCGTGTTAAATGGACTGCAGCAGGAAAAGCGTTATTGGAACAGGGACGTCAGCTTTTATTATCCGAGCATCATGCGCTGAATCTTGCTAAAAAAATAGCCAGTGGTTGGGAAACCGATATTTATATTGCTTATGATGAATTGGTTAATGTTTCTCCAATATTGATGCTATTAAAAAAATTCCAACAAACCTGCCCTGATATAAATATTCATTTGGAGGCTCATCGATTAAATGGTTGCTTAGATGCATTGCTGCATCATCGCGCTGATATTGTTATTGGCTTATCTGGCCAAATACCTATAAGCAGCAATCTTGGCTATTTTGAGATTGGTCAGGTCTCTTTTATTTTTGCTATTTCGCCATCTCACCCGCTAGCAAATATATCTGGACCAATTTCGACAGATATGATTGAGCAATATACAACCATAATTGCTTCAGATTCATCCTTAGCTATGGCACCTAGATCAACAGGCGTACAATCCCCAAAGAATAGTATTATCTTTTCCAGTCTGGCATTAAAAAAACAAGCTCAAATAGAAGGCTTAGGCGTTGGCTTTTTACCTAAACATTTAATCGGCAAGGAACTAGACAACCAAGTTCTTATTCAAAAAGAAGTAATTCAAGAAAAACAGAGCGCTAAATATTATATAGCATGGCACAAAGCGTCTCTCGGTAAAGGAGGTAGATGGTTATTAGAACAGATGAAAAATGAGCATTTCATTATTCAGTTATTCTCTGAATAAAATATTCATAAAACCAATATTAAAATATTTCTTTTTAATGAGTTTTGTTTAGCCGCTTTGGCATTACGCCTATGGGGCTAGTAAAAATCAATGGTATTGCCATGTTCATCAATGGCACAATACAGATACTTCCATTCCAGCTTTTATTTTTAAAATTTTGTCATTTAATTGATGTAAATATTTGCAGGTTAGGAAATTGGGAGCAGGGCAGAGGAGAGTTTTACACACCCTGAAAAGCCCTTTTTCGCGCAATAAATAAAGATCCCGAATATGTATTACCAGTATTAGCTAGTTGAAAATTGATGTTTTAACCATTTCTATAAAAAAGTGCCGATAGCGTCGGCGCAATTCAAAGCCTCTCCAAAGTAGCTTTTAACTAAAAATATGGAAAACGAGTTTAGAGTCCGTTGACATTTCATCTAATTCCATCTGCTTACCGCGTTTTATACGTGGGATCTATATAGAGAAAAACTAAAATGAACCTATTTTTAATGGGCCTTTACTGGATTCCGCGCATAAAGTGCGGACTCGTTCAATTTATTAACATAGTGGAGCCTATTAAATCATTCTCATTTGAATCAACTGCAATATCCTTTAATTGCTCGAAACTTCGTAGGTCTTTTTTATAACCGTGGGGAAGTCCATCTTTCATTTTACTCAGACAAGAGTTGTATGTATCTTTGCCTATTTTGGGAATATTTAATTGTGGCTCTACGCTTTTTCTCCTGGAATTGTTTTTGCGACAAAGCTGAAATTATTACCAATCTTGTAACTCCCCACGTCATCTCGAACCCGAGCGCAGCGAGGGTGAGGGATCTCCTGTCAGGTGGAACAGTTTTTAAAGAATCGATTGATACAAATCATTCCACTCTGGGTTCAATGCATTAATCAAATCATGCTTCTTTTTTCGTGACCAACCCTTGATTTGTTTTTCTCGTTCAATGGCTACAATGATACTCCCACAAGCTTCATAGTATACCAATCGATCCACTGCATCATGCAAAAAACGCAAGACTTCTTCA
>NZ_FTNL01000041.1 GCF_900156395.1 Fluoribacter gormanii
TAGCCGCTGTTAATGTTGTCTTACCGTGGTCTACGTGACCAATCGTGCCAACATTTACGTGTGGCTTTTTACGTTCAAATTTTTCCTTCGCCATTTCAATAACCTCGTTAACTTTATTGTTTCTTAATAATTGCTTCAGCAATGTTATTTGGTGCTTCCGCGTACTTACTAAACTCCATTGTATATGTTGCTCTTCCTTGCGTCGCAGAACGTAAATCGGTTGAATAGCCAAACATCTCTGCTAATGGAACTTCAGCCCGAACAATTTTACCTGCTGGTGAATCTTCCATTCCTTGAACCAGACCGCGACGTCTGTTAAGGTCACCCATAACATCCCCCATATAATCCTCAGGGGTTACGACTTCAACACTCATTATAGGCTCAAGCAATACCGGTTTAGCTTTTAATGCACCTTGCTTGAAGCATTGTGAACCAGCGATTTTAAATGCCATCTCACTAGAATCCACTTCGTGGAACGAACCGTCAAACAATGTGACTTTAACATCCACTACTGGATAGCCAGCGATTACGCCATTTTGCATCTGCTCTTGAACACCCTTATCAACAGCCGGAATGTATTCTTTAGGAATAACACCACCGACAATTGCGTTGACAAACTCATAACCTGTTCCAGGTTCTTGAGGTTCAATTTTCAACCAAACGTGTCCATATTGTCCACGTCCACCTGATTGTCTTACAAATTTGCCTTCTTGCTCAACAGGTTGTTTCAATGTTTCGCGATAGGCAACTTGAGGCTTACCAACATTAGCTTCCACATTAAACTCTCGTTTCATGCGGTCAACAATAATTTCCAGATGTAGCTCCCCCATTCCTTCGATAATAGTCTGACCAGATTCCTCATCAGTATGGACTCTGAATGATGGATCTTCTTGAGCCAACTTACCAAGAGCAATACCCATTTTTTCCTGGTCTGCCTTAGTTCTTGGTTCAACTGCTACTGCAATTACCGGATCTGGAAAATCCATTCTTTCTAATATGACAACATTCTCAGTATCACATAAAGTATCACCAGTCATTACTGTTTTTAGTCCCACAGCTGCAGCAATATCACCAGCTCTTACTTCTTTAATTTCTTCGCGTGAATTAGCGTGCATCTGAAGCAAACGACCTATGCGCTCTCTTTTAGCTTTTACTGAGTTATAAACAGTATCTCCACTCTTTAAAACACCCGAGTATGTTCTAAAATAAGTTAAAGTACCAACAAATGGGTCAGTTGCGATTTTAAACGCTAAAGCTGAAAAGGGAGCTTCGTAACTTGTTTTACGAGAAGCTGGCTCACCATCTTCGTCTACGCCTTGAACGTCAGGAATGTCAGTTGGAGATGGTAAATATTCAATCACTCCATCTAAAACTGCTTGTACACCCTTATTTTTAAAGGCTGAACCACAGAACACAGGAACGATTTGGTTACTGATAGTCAATTGACGTAGTGCCTTCTTAATCTCTGCTTCAGTAAATTCTTGACCATCAAGGTATTTTTCCATGAGTTCTTCATTTGCTTCAGCAGCTGCTTCTATAAGTAGAGCACGGTATTCTTCGCATTGTTCTTTGAGATCATCAGGAACATCTTTGTATTGGAAAGTCATCCCTTTATTTTCTTCATCCCAATGAATAGCCTTCATTTTAATAAGGTCAATAACGCCTTTAAACTCTTCTTCAGCACCTATTGGTAATTGAACCACGATTGGATTTGAACCGAGTCTTTGTTTGATTTGGCTAACAACACGTAGGAAGTTCGCACCCATTCTATCCATCTTATTGACGAATACGATTCGTGGCACACCATATTTGTTTGCTTGACGCCAAACAGTTTCAGACTGTGGCTCCACTCCAGACACTGAATCGAACACAACAACGGCACCATCGAGTACTCGCAGTGAACGCTCAACTTCAATCATGAAGTCGACGTGCCCAGGGGTATCGATAATGTTGATTCGATGTGGTTCGAATTGCTTGTCCATACCTGACCAATAGCAGGTTGTTGCTGCTGACGTAATAGTAATACCGCGCTCTTGCTCCTGAACCATCCAGTCCATAGTTGCAGCACCGTCATGAACTTCACCAATTTTATGAGACATTCCGGTATAGTACAGTACACGCTCAGTTGTTGTGGTTTTCCCAGCATCAACGTGCGCTGCAATACCTATGTTTCTATATAGCTTTAATGGAGTAGACACGGGATTACCTCTCTATTAGTTCCATCTAAAATGCGCAAATGCCTGGTTGGCTTTTGCCATCTTGTGTGTATCTTCGCGTTTTTTCACTGCAGAACCTTTACTTTCGTATGCATCCATCAGTTCTCCAGCTAATCGTAACATCATACCCTTCTCACCACGAGTACGTGCTGCCTGTACAATCCAGCGCATTCCTAAAGCAATGCTTCGATCGGTTCTTACTTCAACAGGTACTTGATATGTTGCACCACCAACTCGGCGAGAACGAACTTCAACGCTTGGGCGAACATTATCTAAAGCATTTTCAAAATAACGAAGAACTGTTGTTGAACCGCTTCCTGATTCACCTTCGTCTTCATCTGTCTTTTTAAGTTTCTTTACGCGCTCTTCCATTACGGATAAAGCACCATAAATTATTTTTTCAGCAGTAGACTTCTTACCGCTAACCATTAATACGTTGATAAATTTTGCTAATAATTCACTATGATGTTTAGGATCTGGCAAAATTTCTCTTTTGGGGACTTCTCTTCTTCTAGGCATTTCGATTTCCTACAATCAGTTATTTTTTATCTTTTGGTTTTTTTGTACCGTATTTTGAACGACCTTGCTTACGATCATTAACACCTGAGGTATCTAAGCTACCTCGTACAGTGTGATAGCGTACACCAGGCAAATCTTTAACACGACCACCTCTAATTAGAACAACTGAGTGTTCCTGAAGGTTATGGCCTTCTCCACCAATGTATGATGAAACTTCAAATCCATTAGTTAAACGTACACGAGCAACCTTACGCATAGCTGAGTTAGGTTTTTTAGGTGTAGTAGTGTAAACGCGTGTACACACACCGCGTCTTTGTGGACATGATTCCAGTGCAGGCACGTTACTTTTCTTCTTTACGTCCACACGAGGCTTTCTTACTAACTGATTAATAGTAGCCATTTATACTTAACTCCGATCTGTCTCTTTTGATTATTTCGAATGCATAAGGAGGCCGGATTCTATATAGCTACGGCAGATTTGTCAAGTTTAATCTGCCGTTTTCGAATCCGAACTAGTGTTCTTGATTGTCTGCGTTCAGTGCTTCACTTAACGCATGCTCAACATCACTTGCAGTAACGGTATGCACTGGGTGCTCACCGGCTGCAGCCTTAGCTCTTTTTGCCTTACGGCCTTGATGATATGCATAGCCTGTTCCTGCAGGAATCAAACGACCTACCATCACATTTTCTTTCAAACCACGTAAATCATCAATTTTACCACTTACAGCAGCTTCAGTTAGAACTCTTGTTGTTTCCTGGAATGAAGCAGCAGAAATAAATGACTCTGTAGCCAAAGAAGCCTTTGTAATACCTAACAATATAGGAGTTCCGCGAGCTGGTTGTTTATCTTCAGCAATAAGTTTGTCATTTTCTTGCAACAAGACACTTTCTTCTACTTGCTCTCCTGCCAAGAATTTAGAATCCCCAGCAAAAGTAATAACTCTTTTACGTAGCATTTGACGTACGATTACTTCGATATGTTTATCATTAATTTTTACACCCTGTAAACGATATACGTCTTGCACTTCATTTACGATGTAATTAGCTAATGCTCCAACACCTAGCAAGCGCAATATATCATGAGGATTGAGCGCGCCTTCAGCGATTATTTCACCACGTTCAACATGCTCTCCTTCAAAGACAGAAATATGTCTCCATTTAGGAATTAATTCTTCATGACATTGATCTTCTGAAACATTAATAAGTAATCTTCTCTTACCTTTTGTTTCCTTACCAAAGCTAACCATTCCTGAAACTTCAGCCATAACTGCTGAATCTTTAGGTTTACGTGCTTCGAATAAATCAGCCACCCTTGGCAGACCCCCTGTAATATCGCGCGTTTTGGAGCGCTCTTGGGGAATACGAGCAATAACATCCCCTATACCCACGTGACTGCCATCTTCAAAATTAACAATCGCATCTACAGGCAGATAGTATTGAGCAGGAACGTTTGTACCAGCAAGGAATATATCTTCGCCATTTTCTGCGACTAATTTTACCATAGGACGCATATCACGACCTGCTGCACTACGTTGTTTCGCATCAATAACAACAATGTTGCTCAAGCCAGTTAGCTCATCTGTTTGTCGATTCATGGTAATACCATCGATCAAATCAACAAATTTCAGATATCCAGTTACCTCAGAAATAACTGGGTGAGTATGAGGGTCCCAGGTAGCAATAACTTGTCCCGCTTCCACCGGTGAATTGTCTTGAACTGAAATTACAGCACCATAGGGTAGCTTATAACGTTCACGTTCACGTCCAAATTCATCAAGAATGGTAACTTCACCAGATCGTGACACTGCAACCAAGTTTTTGTTTTCGTGAGTCACAGTTTTAATATTATGTAAACGAATAACCCCTTTCGTTTTGATCTGAATATTATTTGCTGCAGTTGCTCTGGAAGCAGCACCCCCGATATGGAAAGTACGCATTGTTAACTGAGTACCAGGCTCTCCAATTGACTGAGCAGCAATAATACCTACTGCCTCGCCAGTATTAACGAGATGACCTCTTGCCAAATCTCGACCATAGCACTTGGCACATAATCCAAAGCGTGTTTGACAGGTAATCGGTGAACGAACCATAATTTGGTCTACACCTTGTTTTTCGAGTTTTTCCACCCACTCTTCATCCAGCAATGTTCCTGCAGTTACAACAGGCTCACTTTGGTTAGGAATATAAACATCTGATGCAACAACACGACCTAAAACTCGCTCATGTAATGGCTCAACGATATCACCACCTTCAATCAGAGGTTGCATTAGGATACCGGTATCAACACCGCAATCATCTTCAGTAATTACTACGTCTTGAGCTACGTCAACTAAACGTCTTGTTAAATAACCAGAGTTAGCCGTTTTTAACGCTGTATCTGCCAAACCTTTTCTCGCTCCGTGAGTCGAAATAAAGTACTGGAATACATTCAAACCTTCGCGGAAGTTAGCTGTAATTGGGGTTTCAATAATCGAGCCATCTGGCGCAGCCATCAATCCACGCATACCTGCTAACTGTCTGATTTGCGCTGCGGAACCTCGCGCACCAGAATCAGCCATCATAAAGATTGGGTTGAATGATTCTTGTCGAACTTTATTGCCTTTTGCATCAAAAGCTTCTTCTGTTGCTATTTTAGTCATCATCGATTTAGCAACAAGTTCGTTAGTTCTGGACCAAATATCAATTACCTTATTGTAGCGCTCACCATTAGTTACTAAACCAGAGCGGAATTGTGATTCAATTTCGCGAACTTCATTATCTGCATGTTCAATGATGTTGGCTTTATCATCAGGTATTTCCATATCCTCAATACCAATTGACACACCAGAGCGTGTTGCATATTTAAAGCCAGTGTACATAAGCTTATCTGCAAAAATAACAGTTTCCTTCAAACCAAAATTTCTATAGCAAGTGTCGATAACCTTCGTAATAACCTTCTTGGTCATAGTACGGTTTATCTGCGCAAAAGTCATACCTTTGGGTAGTACCTCAGCAAGAATTGCACGACCAACAGTTGTTTCAACTAAATGATGCCCTTCTCCGTCTTCCTTAGGCATACGAATTTTAATTTTTGCATGAATATCAAGATGACCTGATTCATAAAAATTTTGTGCTTCTTGGGCACTAACAAAAATTTTCCCTTCGCCCAATGCGTTGACCTTTTCCCGAGTCAAGTAATATAAACCAAGTACAACGTCCTGGCTGGGAACAATAATTGGCTCACCACTCGCAGGCGACAAGATGTTATTTGTAGACATCATTAATGAGCGAGCTTCTAATTGTGCCTCCAAAGTCAACGGAACGTGAACAGCCATTTGGTCACCGTCAAAGTCCGCGTTGTATGCAGTACAAACCAAAGGATGAAGCTGTATTGCTTTACCTTCAATTAGTACCGGCTCGAATGCCTGTATGCCCAATCTGTGTAATGTAGGAGCTCGGTTTAACAGGATAGGATGTTCACGAATCACATCATCCAAAATATCCCAAACAACAGACTCTTCGCGCTCTACCATTTTCTTGGCAGCTTTAATTGTTGTAGCTAAGCCTCTAAATTCAAGTTTGCTGAATATAAATGGTTTAAATAACTCAAGAGCCATTTTCTTGGGAAGGCCGCACTGATGCAGCTTCAAAGTCGGACCAACTACGATAACTGAACGACCAGAATAGTCAACACGTTTACCCAACAGGTTTTGTCGGAAACGACCTTGTTTCCCTTTAATCATATCTGCTAATGATTTTAGTGGTCGCTTATTTGTACCTGTAATTGCACGGCCACGACGTCCATTATCAAGCAGCGCATCTACTGATTCCTGTAACATTCTTTTTTCATTGCGCACAATGATATCTGGTGCATTCAGATCCAGAAGACGCTTCAAACGATTATTTCGGTTAATAACGCGCCGGTACAAATCATTCAAATCAGATGTCGCAAACCGACCACCATCTAATGGAACTAAAGGTCTTAAATCAGGCGGTAGAACAGGTAGTACATCCATGATCATCCACTCAGGCTTATTTCCAGACTCATAAAAAGCTTCAAGTAGTTTTAATCGTTTTGTAATTTTCTTAATTTTTGTTTCAGAACTGGTAGTTGGTAATTCTTCACGCAAATTCCTGATTTCATCTTCCAAATCAACTTGGCGTAGTAAATCACGAATTGCTTCGGCACCCATACGTGCATCAAATTCATCACCATATTGTTCCATTGCATCAAGATAAACTTCATCATTGAGCAATTGACCACGTTCCAATTCAGTCATTCCAGGGTCAACGACAACAAATGCTTCAAAATAAAGTACACGTTCAATATCTCGTAAGGTCATGTCCAGTAATAAACCTATTCTGGAAGGTAATGACTTCAAAAACCAGATATGTGCAACTGGGCTTGCAAGTTCAATATGCCCCATACGTTCACGGCGTACTTTAGCCAACGCAAGCTCGACACCGCACTTTTCACAAATTACGCCACGATGTTTAAGACGCTTGTATTTACCGCATAAGCATTCGTAATCTTTTACTGGTCCAAACGTCTTGGCACAGAACAAACCATCACGCTCAGGTTTAAATGTACGATAATTTATAGTTTCCGGTTTCTTTACTTCACCATATGACCATGAACGAATTAGCTCGGGAGAAGCTAACGCAATCTTAATTGCATCGAACTCTTCACTTTGTCCCTGTTGTTTAAGGATGCCAAGCAAATCGCTCATTACAGGAGCTTTTCTCATTGGTTCATTCATTGGATCGTCGTTTAGAGTACTCAAGTCTATGCCTCCAAAAATTTGTTAATCAGTATGTATCGCTGAAAAAGTTAATCGTGTTCGAGTTCGATATCTATTCCCAATGCGCGGATTTCTTTCAATAGTACGTTGAAAGATTCAGGCATTCCTGGGTCCATACGATGATCGCCATCGACAATATTTTTGTAGATTTTTGTTCTACCTCCAACGTCATCTGATTTCACAGTCAACATTTCCTGTAATGTATAAGCTGCACCATAAGCTTCGAGAGCCCAAACCTCCATCTCCCCAAAGCGCTGACCACCAAACTGAGCTTTACCACCTAATGGTTGTTGCGTTACTAGACTGTATGAGCCAGTTGAGCGAGCATGCATCTTATCATCAACTAAATGGTTTAGTTTCAACATGTACATGTAACCTACAGTTACTGGATTATCAAATTTGTTTCCAGTTCTACCATCAATCAAGAAGGTTTTACCATCAGAAGACAAATCCGCTAACTGCAACATGCTTTTGATTTCTTCTTCAGAAGCACCATCAAAAACAGGCGTTGCCATGGGTACACCCGCACGTAAATTGTCTGCCAGTCTAAGTATTTCATCATCATTCAGACAATCTAAATGTACTCGTTGTACATCATCATGGTTATATATCTTATTCAGAAATGACTTGATTTCAGTTGCATTTTGTTTTGTATCAAGCATTTGAGCAATCTTATTACCCAATCCTTTTGCGGCTAAACCTAGGTGAGTTTCAAGTACTTGCCCAATATTCATACGTGATGGTACGCCCAACGGATTAAGAACGATATCCACAGCTGTTCCATCTTCCATATGAGGCATATCTTCGACTGGAACAACAATAGAGATAACCCCTTTGTTTCCATGACGACCCGCCATTTTATCACCGGGCTGAATTCGTCTTTTCACAGCAAGATAGACTTTGACAATTTTTAATACACCAGGAGCTAAATCATCACCTTGAATTATTTTCTTACGACTGTCGTTAAAGCGCTTTTCCATCTCTTTAGACAACATTTCAAGTTGTTTTGAAAGTTGTTCTAATTGTTGACTTGTTGCGTCATTTTCAAGACGAATATCAAACCATTTGTCTCTACTTAGTTTATCAAGGTATTCCTGAGTAATCGTGGATCCTGGTTTCAGGTTACCTGGACCTCCTGTTGCCACTTTATCGAGAACAATATTTGCAACACGATGGTAGATATCTTCTTCGCGAATACGTCGTTCATCAACTAAGTCTTTACGAACTCGTGCTAGATGTTCTTCTTCAATGCTTTTCGCACGTGCGTCTTTTTCTAAACCATCACGCGTAAATACTTGTACATCAATAACTGTTCCGTTCATTCCTGATGGAACACGCAGTGAAGAATCTTTTACATCAGAAGCTTTTTCACCAAAGATTGCTCGTAATAGTTTTTCTTCGGGAGTCAATTGTGTTTCACCCTTAGGCGTCACTTTTCCTACGAGAATATCACCAGCCTTAACTTCTGCACCAATGTACACTACTCCTGATTCATCCAGGTTAGAAAGTGCTGACTCACCAACATTAGGGATATCTGCAGTAATTTCTTCAGTACCTAATTTGGTATCACGAGCGATACAGGTTAATTCTTCTATATGAATTGTTGTGAATCGATCATCTTGCACAATACGTTCAGATATAAGAATAGAGTCCTCAAAGTTATATCCATTCCAAGGCATAAAAGCGACCAATAAGTTCTGACCTAAGGCCAGCTCACCCATATCTGTGCATGGACCGTCTGCCAAGATGTCGCCTTTTTGTATAATATCGCCAGTATTTACTATTGGACGTTGATTAATACATGTATCTTGGTTGGAGCGGAAGTATTTAGTGAGGTTGTATATATCCACACCTGTTTCACCTGCGGTAGTTTCATCATCATTGACGCGAACAACGATACGTGATGCATCAACAAGATCAATTACTCCACCTCGTTTTGCGACTACAGAAACTCCAGAGTCGGAAGCTACAATACGCTCCATTCCCGTGCCTACCAAAGGCTTTTCAGAACGGAGAGTTGGCACTGCCTGACGTTGCATGTTTGAGCCCATCAAAGCTCGGTTCGCATCATCATGCTCTAAGAATGGAATTAAAGAAGCAGCTACAGATACAATCTGTTTTGGAGAAATATCCATGTAGTTAATATTATCGGGGGTAGTTAATGAAAATTCATTCTGATGTCTGCACGGAACCAGATCTGCAAGGATATTACCCTCTTTATCAAGAGCAACGCTTGATTGCGCAATATACTGATCAACTTCTTCAATAGCTGATAGGTACTCAATCTCATCAGTCACACGTCCATTGATTACTTTTCGACATGGAGTTTCGATAAATCCATAATCATTAGTCCTAGCATAAACAGACAATGAGTTAATCAGACCAATGTTTGGACCTTCAGGAGTTTCAATAGGACAGACACGTCCGTAGTGTGTTGTATGTACGTCACGTACCTCAAACCCTGCACGCTCACGAGTTAAACCACCTGGGCCTAATGCAGAAACTCTTCGTTTATGGGTAACACCTGATAAGGGGTTTACTTGATCCATAAATTGTGACAATTGGCTGGAACCGAAAAATTCTTTAATCGCTGCAGATACTGGTTTTGCGTTAATTAAATCTTGAGGCATCAGATTTTCAGACTCAACCAAACTTAAACGCTCTTTAACAGCTCTTTCAACACGAACAAGGCCGACTCTAAATTGGTTTTCAGTCATTTCACCAACGCTTCGTACCCTTCGGTTACCAAGGTGGTCAATATCATCAACCATACCAATGCCATTTCTTATGTCGATTAATGTCTTGATAACAGCCATGATGTCTTCTTTAGTCAAAGTACCTGGACCGTCATCATTCTTTCTGCCTACACGTCGGTTAAATTTCATCCTTCCTACAGCAGACAAGTCATATCGCTCATCGACAAAAAATAGATTTTTGAATAGAGCTTCAGCGGCCTCTTTAGTTGGTGGTTCGCCTGGACGCATCATACGATAAATTTCTACAAGTGCCTCTAACTGACTGGAGGTTGGATCAATTTTCACTGTATCCGATATATAAGAACCATGATCTAAATCATTTGTATAAATCATATCAAATTCATGAATTCCGTGAGAAGCCATTACGTCAAGCAACTCATCAGTCACTTCATCGTTTGCTTGAGCAATGATTTCTCCAGTAAGAGTGTCTATTATATTTTTTGATAGTGTCTTACCTATTAAATAATCACGAGGCACTATCAGATCTTTCATCTGACTTTTTTCCATTAATTTGATATGGCGTGCAGTGATTCTTCTACCTTGCTCAACAATTAGTTCCCCTGTTTCAGGAACATGAATATCAAATGAAGCAATTTCACCGCGTAAGCGCTGTGGGATGAGATCGATATGATATTCGCCATTTTTAAGATGGCAGCTGGTCATTTCAAAAAATTCACTCAGGATATCTTCTGTTTCGTATCCTAAAGCTCTTAAGAGAATGCTTACGGGTAATTTTCGTCGTCTATCAATACGAACATAAACACAGTCTTTTGGATCAAATTCAAAATCTAACCAAGAACCACGGTAGGGTATAATGCGTGCGGAATATAACAGCTTACCTGATGAATGAGTCTTACCTTTATCATGCTCAAATATAACACCAGGGGAACGATGTAATTGGGAAACAACTACTCGTTCAGTACCATTTACTACAAACGTACCTACGTCTGTCATTAAAGGTATTTCACCCATAAAAACGTCTTGTTCTCTAATATCTTTGATTGGCTTAGGTTCTTCGCTTGCGTCTTTATCCAGCACAACAAGTCTTATTTTAACCCTTAATGGCGCAGAATATGTTAGGCCTCTTAATTTGCATTCACGAACATCAAAAGCTGGTTCGCCTAACTTATAACCAACATATTCTAATCGTGCATTGCCAGAAAAGCTTTCAATCGGAAATACAGAAGAAAATGCAGCATGTAATCCTGTATTAAAGTGTTCATTTGACTTGCTATCAGCCTGAAGAAAATCCCTGTAGGATTTGAGTTGAATTTCAAGCAGATTTGGTATTGCCATTTTATCGGCCTGCGTACCAAAGCTTTTGCGAAATCGTTTTTTCTCAGCATGCGAATATTGAGGTTTAGCTTCTGCAACGGCCATGGTGTTTCCTCTGTAAATTATTGATGACTTCAAACACGTAAACCCAGCCATGAAGCCATGGCTGGGTCCTATCTCACTGATATAACTTTATTATTTAACTTCTACTGAAGCACCAGCTTCTTCAAGTTCTTTCTTGATGTTAGCAGCTTCATCTTTAGATACACCTTCTTTAATTGTTGAAGGAGCACCTTCTACTAAATCTTTAGCTTCTTTCAAGCCAAGACCAGTAATACCACGAACTGCTTTAATAACGTTAACTTTGTTTGCACCGAAACTGGTCATAACAACAGTAAATTCAGTTTGTTCTTCAGCAGCGGCAGCAGCAGCAGCTGGAGCAGCAACTGCAACAGCAGCAGCGGCAGCAGAAACGTTAAATTTCTCTTCCATTGCTTCGATTAATTCAACAACTTCCATAACAGACATATTTGCTATGGTTTCTAAAATATCATTTTTTGACACAGCCATTACTAGCTCCTGATTTAAAATTAATTTAATGATTAAATGTGATTTAACCTGCTTTTTTATCTTTTACCGCTGCTAAGGTTCTTACTAATTTAGCATGAGGCTCAGCAAGAGTTCTGACAAATTTCTCAACGGGCGCTTTCATCACGTACATTAACTTGGCAATTGCTTCATCACGAGTCGGTAAGCTAGCTACAGCATCAATTTGATCTGCGCTGTACACTTTTCCGCCTACGGATAATGCTCTGACCTCAAGTTTGTCGCATGTCTTAGTGAATTCTTTAAGTAGTCTTGCTGCATCACTAGGTGCTTCTAGTGATAACGCAATGAATAACGGGCCAACAAGCAAGTCATTCAAGCACTCAAATTCAGTGTCTTTAAACGCTCTTCTTGTCAAAGTATTTCTTACAACTCGAAGATAAACACCAGATTTACGTGCTTCACTACGTAAGTGCGTCATTTGATTAACAGTTAAACCACGATAATCAGCAACTACTGCCGAAATAGCCTTTGAGGCGACCGCAGTCACTTCTTCAACAACAGCTTTTTTTGCAGCTAAATTTAATGTCACGTTACTGACCTCCTAATTATACAAATCACAAGGATTTGCCAGTTATGGTGGCCGCCTCTTTCATTAAGTTGGAGCCGGTTCACCGTCTGCGCAGGAAATTAAGCATTAGCACCTGCGGTCTTCGACGGCATGGAACCAAATCTATGCCGTGAATTCCTAAAAATGGGTGGGTATATTACACAGGTATTGATGAAATATCAATAGCTATCCCTGGGCCCATAGTTGTAGACAAAGATATTTTCTTTAAATATTGACCTTTAGATGCAGAAGGCTTCGCCTTTTTAAGATCGCTAATTAAAGCTACGATATTTTCAATGATGTCCTCAACATTAAAATCTACTTTTCCAACAGTACAATGGATAATACCGTTCTTATCAGTTCTGTATCGTACTTGACCTGATTTAGCATCCTTAACTGCTGCTTCAACGTTGGTAGTCACAGTTCCAACTTTTGGGTTTGGCATTAAGCCTCTTGGGCCTAGGACCTGTCCTAACTGACCAACAATACGCATCGCATCGGGTGTTGCAATAACAACATCGAAGTCCATTGCGCCACCTTTTATCTTTTCAGCCAAATCTTCAAACCCAACGATATCAGCACCAGCATCTTTTGCCTTAGTTGCGTTGTCACCTTGAGCAAAGACTGCTACACGCACAACTTTACCTGTACCTTTAGGTAAATTGGTTGATGAACGGACAACTTGATCTGATTTACGAGGATCTACACCCAAATTAACACTTATATCTAAACTTTCGCGAAATTTAGTTGAAGCAAATTGTTTTAAAAGATTGATTGCTTCACTAGCGCTATATAAATGATTGGATTTAATTGTCTCTAAAATCTTTTTTTGTTTTTTCGATACTCTTGGCATGGCATCTCCCCCTTACTCTAAACCTTCAACGTCAATACCCATACTGCGAGCAGTACCTGCAATACTTCTAACTGCTGCTGCTAAGCTTGCTGCAGTTAAATCAGGTTCTTTAATTTTCGCAATTTCTTCAAGTTGCTTGACGTTAAGTTTTGCCACTTTTTTAGTGTTAGGTGTACCACTTCCACTTTGAATACCGGCAGCCTTTTTCAGAAGAACTGAAGCTGGTGGTGTCTTAGTAATAAAGGTAAAACTACGATCACTATATACAGTGATAACAACAGGAGTAGGTAACCCTTGTTCCATTTGTTGTGTCGCAGCATTAAAGGCCTTACAAAACTCCATAATGTTAACACCGCGTTGACCCAAAGCTGGACCGACTGGTGGACTCGGATTTGCTTTTCCGGCTGGAATTTGCAACTTTATATATGCTTCTACTTTTTTTGCCATCTTTACTCCTTATGGGTCATACGCCAGGTTATTAAAAAAAGTATGAATTTACTTTTTAGTTTCTCCTAGCTCCCCTTTTTACACAAAACAGCCCTGATAACTCTTATCTAAACAAGATGTTTATTAAGACTTATCAGGGCACCTTAGCGAACTAAGTTTTCTCTACTTGACTAAATTCAAGTTCAACTGGAGTAGATCGTCCAAAAATTAGAACTGCTACTCTTAATCTGTTTTTCTCATAGTTGACTTCTTCTACTACACCATTAAAGTCAACGAATGGACCTTCTTTGACGCGAACCACTTCGCCTGGCTCAAAGAGAATTTTAGGTCTTGGTTTAGTAACCCCATCTTCAACACGTTGCATAATTGCACGTGCCTCTTTATCTGTAATGGGTGTAGGTGTTTGGCTGGTTCCGCCAATAAACCCTAAAACTCTTGGTATTGCTCTTATCATATGCCAGGTTTGATCATCCATAACCATGTTTACTAGGACATAGCCTGGAAAAAATTTTCGTGTACTTTTGCGTTTTTGACCTGAACGCATTTCAACAACTTCTTCTGAAGGTACAACAACTTCACCTATTTTATCTTCTAAGTTGTGGTGCTGTGCACGAGATTTTATTTCGCGCATAACGAAATTCTCGTAACCTGAATAGGCATGTACAACGTACCATTGTTTCGATTTGTGTTCTTCCACCAAATTCACCCTAAATGCGTTATTTTAGCAATTGCCCACATCATCACTGAATCGACTCCCCAGAGTATAAATCCGGTTACGGTAACCATAACAATAACAATAGTTGTTGTCTGTATTGTCTCTTGGCGGGTTGGCCAAACTACTTTTAACAATTCAACTTTTGATTCTTGAGCAAATTTAAATACTTGTTTACCTACAGAAGTCATGTAGGCAAAAAATAAAGTCAACAGTAACCATACTAGCCATATTATCGACTGGATGGGACCTGAGAAAGTATAGTGATATGTACAAAAAAAGGCTGCTGCAGTTATAAGAACCACAGACATCCATGAAAGTATATTTTTAGTATTACTTTGATTTTCGTTCGAACTTTTCATATTCACTTGTAAGTTGGCAGGCCAGGAGGGAATCGAACCCCCAACCTGCGGTTTTGGAGACCGCCACTCTGCCAATTGAGCTACTGGCCTAAATTAATTGGCATGAATCAATCGAGTCCATGCCAACAGAATTTAACTTTTTTACTCGATAATTTTAGCGACAACACCGGCGCCAACAGTACGGCCACCTTCCCGAATTGCGAAACGTAAACCTTCGTCCATCGCAATAGGTGCAT
>NZ_FTNL01000046.1 GCF_900156395.1 Fluoribacter gormanii
TATGATTCCTTATGCATATAGATTTCCTGTTCAGTTGGACTATCTGTTGTCTTACTCTGCTATCCTTGACGCCTGTTGCGTCACTCTCTTTTCTAGTTTCGCAATCCTAGCCAATAGTGTGCTGATGATTTGTTCGTAGTATTTCATGCAGCTATTTGATCACAACCACATAATTTTTGAAATGTTTTTTTACATGACTGTATCCGAGATACACCGCAGGAGATCCCTCACCCTCGCTGCGCTCGGGTTCTGGATGACGTGGGGAGTTACGTTTTGTTTTATTAATGGCCCCATAGTGGTCTATCTGTCCCATCACATGACGGGCATAACTTTCATTCCAGAACAAATAACTGGCTCGACAATGTGCTTTTATGAATAACCCATCGCTGATTGCTTGTAATAAGATGACTTTATTAAGATTTATTGAATGGGTACAATGGTTAAAAATATTTAGGTTATAGGGACATGCCAATAATAGATAAAATTTTGGGAAAACCTCTTTCTTCAAAGTCTAGAAAAAAACAAGAGTTAACAGTATTAACAGGAGTTCCTGCACTGGGATTAGACTCATTATCTTCGACAGCTTATGGTCCTGAAGCTGCACTCACGGTGTTATTATCAGCAGGCATAATCGGATTACATTATTTTTTTACTATTTCTTTATTAGTAGTTCTTGTTCTTTTGTCTTTATATTTTTCTTATAGGCAAACAGCTGCAGCCTATCCAAAGGGAGGGGGGGCTTATATTGTTGCCAGTGATAATCTGGGGCGGAAATATGGGTTGGGTGCAGCAATTTCATTAATATTGGATTACTTGTTAAATGTTACGGTCGGAATATCGGCAGGTGTTGGCGCCATAGTATCGGCAATCCCGTCATTACATCCTTATACGCTTATATTATGTCTTGCTATCTTATTAATGCTCACTGTAATTAATTTGAGAGGTATTCGTGAGACAGGAACACTTTTTTTAATTCCTGTAGTAATTTTTATGACATGTATGTTAAGTGCTATGGTTATAGGTTTATTAGAAGTATGGAGTACTGGCGGACATCCACATCTTGCAAATCAATCAGCAAAAATGCAAACAAACACAACTGAAACATTAACTTATTGGATGCTGTTAACTGCTTTTGCAAATGGATTAACCGCGATGACTGGAGTAGAGGCTGTCAGTAATGCAGTACCTTTATTCCGCAAACCCACAGTTCAAAATGCACAATGGACCTTAACTATTATTGTCGGCACACTGGCTCTATTTTTGATACTTATCGGTTACCTTTGTCCTGCTTACCATATTGTAGCGATGAATCAAAATCAGCCAGGTTATCAAACCATATTGTCACAATTAGTTGAAGCAACTGCTGGTAAAGGTATTTTTTACTATATTTCAATTGCCAGCATTTTTATTGTTCTTGCTTATTCGGCGCAAACCAGTTTTTCCGGGTTTCCGAGAGTGTGCCGTTTGCTTGCTGAGGATAATTATTTACCTCATTTTTTTGCTGAGCGTGGTAGACGCTTGGTTTTCTCAGTCGGAATTATTATTCTGGCACTCTTTTCTGCGGCCATCTTGATTGTTTTTAAAGGAATTACGAATAATCTTATTCCATTATTTGCGGTTGGGGCTTTTAGCGCTTTTCTCTTTTCTCAGATTGGTATGGTAATGTATTGGTTGCGTAAGGAAAATAGAAAAGTTCGATATAAATTAGTTGTCAATGCATTGGGTGCTATAGTAACCGCGATTGCACTTTTTATTATTGTTATCACAAAATTTATCGAAGGTGCCTGGATAATTGTTTTGCTTGCACCTATTTTAGCGTTTTTAATGCATCGTATTAAATGTCATTATGAACGAATTGCTCATGAAATTGAGAATCCGATAAAAATAGATCCTCTTTCACTAAAACCTCCAGTAGTCATTATTCCAATACATGGTTTGGATTTAATTGCAGAAAAAGCAATTCAATTTGGAATGTTGCTTTCGGATGATGTTACAGCTGTTTTCATTGATGCAGGCTCTGGAGGGGCTGCCCGCTTGAAGCAGCTTTGGCATGAAAAAATTGAATTGCCGGCCCAAAAGGCAGATAAAGGAATCCCAAAATTAGAAATTATTGAATCACCTTATCGTCGCATTTATAAGCCGTTATTAAAATTTGTGAGAAAAATCAGAAAAGAGAGGAAAAATAGGCTTATTGCCCTTATTATACCTGAGTTAGTAGAACCTAAATGGTATGAGTACTTATTACATAATATTCATGCTCCAGGATTACGTGCATTGCTTTTTTTAGAGAGAGATCCCCGTATGATTGTTATTACAATCCCTTGGTATTTACGTGAGAACTAAAAAGAAGGATTTGAATTATGACGCAATTTGAAAAGTTGTTTAACTTTATGAAAAAACCTTGGGTTATTATCTTTTATGCAATTTTTGTAATTTTAGCCTATTATTTTGTAGATAGGTCGTTGGCAACTTTTTTTCATCAGTTGGATCTTGAAACCAAATTACCTTTTTTGGGTGTATTGACTGCCTTGGGCAAATCGGTTGCTTATATTGTTTTGTTTTTTATTGCAGGAATGTATTTCCGATACATACACGTTAATACTGTCTATGAAAATCGATCTTGGTATTTACTTGGCTGTGTGTTTTTAGCTAATTTAGTTTGTTTGGTTTTGAAAGTAGGTTTGAGTCGTGCTCGTCCTGAGTTATTGTTTGCAAGTAATGAGTTTGGATTTTATTGGTTTAAATTGAGCTCAAATTATTGGTCTTTTCCTTCAGGACATACAACAACAGTCATGAGTTTGGCGGCAGGATTGGGAGTTCTTTTTCCTCGTTATTTTTATATTTTACTTGTTGTTGCTCTGTTAGTCGCTGCATCAAGAATCTTGTTATGCTTTCATTATTTAAGTGATGTGATGAGTGCATTTTATATTAGTCTGTTGGTTGTTGGCATTTTTAATGAATATGTTAAACGGAAGAATTGGTTCGATAAAATGGATTGTACTGTACGATAACTGAATCTCTGGAGGCCACCAGAGTTTTAGCAGTATCGAATCCTGATAGCCAATCTAGGGAGAGGTTATGACTATAGAGACTGAATTAAAAACTCTGGTTCGTATCTATGCCAGTTATGATGAAGAAAAAAAATGTTATAACAGCGAATTGAATCAAGAAGCTCTTTTGCGGCTGGACGCTGATTTTATTAAATTAATTAATAAGTTGTTGCTTAAGGATGGTCCAGATAAATTAAGAATTAAAAAAAATTATAAGAAGTTGTCTTTATGTTTTCATCCAGACCTTATCGAGAAATTTAGTCCAGAAGTCAAATGGATTGAGAACAATTTATCAGAAGCTCGCAATGATGGGGCTTGTTTTAAAACATTAAGTCTCTGTTATGGAAAACTGATCTCACCCCAGGATTTTAAATCCATTAAATTTGATGAGATTACAACTCGGGACGATCTTAAAAAATGGATAGAAAACTTAAGGAATACTTCTAGAACATTTACCGAGCGTAATTTTTATGCAAGCCTTATGGGATTGCTTGACCAGTCAACAGGATATTTTGACGAAGTCGGAAAAATAAAACCAAAGGGGATACGTGCTTTAATTTCATTTCTTCCAATGGTTTTCATTAGTTTTGGTACTTTTGTTTTTGCCGAAGAATTATTTGCTGTTTATGCACTTTATTTTGCTTTATTAAAAGGTGGACAATACATTGAGTCGAGCAACTCAAAAGAATTGCAAAAACTTGGGACTACCTTGCAAAAAATTACTGTGGTTTCTGCTACTGCCACTACGACTTTATTAGTTCGTTTACTTGAAATGACTTTTTGGGCATCTAGACAATGCTATGAGGTGAGTCTGCAAATAGGTTCCACTCTTTTAACGCCATTAATTTGTGCTTCTCCTGAAATGAAATTTGATGCCTCAATGGTCGATGAAAATTTATGTCGCGACTTAATTCTTGCGAGTCAAAATCAAAGTGTTAGTGAAAATTTCAAAACCCCACAATTAAAAATGATTGCGGCGCCAATTGAATCGTACCTTGGATTATTAGAACAGCAATTTTTTAGAAATTGGCGAGCAGGAGGCGGAAAATATCGTGCATTAGATGCATTTTTATTGAGAATGCGTGTTATAGATAAAGACGATGATTTAAAGATTGAAGAGAAAATTGCTCAAACTTATGAAGCGTTACAAATAGTGAAAGAAAATCCCAGTGTTTATAGTGAGGGAGGAAAAACCGCCTTAGCAGTTGATCGGGCCGAACGTGTAATTAATCTCCTAAAAGATGACTCTGAAATACAACTTTCTTTATTGGGTAGGTCTTAGTATTTTGGGGAGTATGAAAGTAATTTTGCGCTAGATATCTTGTTTCATAACAAATTTTAGGCATTATATCTGATGACGATATCATTATTGAATTCGGTTAAATAAAAATAACCCCTTGAATTTGGCACGGTATCTCTGGCAAGATGCATTTGTTTTGATTATCCAGTGAGGAATTATGAAAATTCTCGTGGCAGTGAAGCGTGTAATCGACCCCTATGTCAAAATACGGGTCAAATCGGACCATTCCGGAGTTGAAACACAAAATATTAAAATGGCAATGAATCCGTTCGATGAAATTGCTGTAGAGGAAGCATTACGCTTACGCGAAAAAAATTGGGCTACCGAGGTGATTGCAGTAAGTATTGGTGGAGATAGTTCCCAAGAAACATTACGACATGCTTTGGCATTAGGTGCTGATAGAGCCGTTTTGGTTCAAACTGAAGATTCATTGGAAAGCCTTAATATTGCTAAAATATTAAAAAAGATTGTTGATGATGAAAAACCGGATTTAGTATTGATGGGTAAGCAAGCTATTGATGGAGATAATAATCAAACCCCTCAAATGCTGGCTGCGTTATTAAATTGGCCGCAGGCTACATATGCTTCTAAAATAGAAGCAACAAACGATCATCTTCAAGTCACTCGTGAAATAGACGGAGGTCTTGAAACAATAAGTGTGCATTTGCCTGCAGTAGTGAGTACGGACTTACGCTTAAATGAGCCACGATACGCCAGCCTCCCCAATATTATGAAAGCCAAAAAGAAACCGTTGGATATTAGGAAACTGGATGGTCTAGGATTGTCACTTAAAAAACATATTGAGGTATTAAATGTTACTGCTCCTCCAACCCGTAGTGGTGGAGTGAAAGTTGACTCAGTGACCGAATTATTGGATAAATTACAGCATGAAGCCAAAGTGCTTTGATAAGGGGGAGTGATGAGCACTTTAGTACTTGTTGAACATGATAATCAAACATTACACCCATCTACTCGTAATGCTTTAGCTGCGGCATTGGAGTTGGATAATGAACCGACCTTACTTATTGTAGGACATCAATGCAAGGCGATAGCAGAACAGGCTGCAACTCTTGCTGGAGCATTTGCCGTTTGGTACGTTGATAAACCTTGTTACGAACATACTTTAGCAGAGCAATTAAGCGATTTGATTCTTTCTTTTGCGAATTCATTCAATGCTATAATTGTTCCTGCTAGCACTTTTGGTAAAAATATTGCTCCACGTATTGCAGCACGACTGGATGTTGCTCAAGTTTCTGATGTTAGTAAAATAATTGATAAAGATACTTTCGAACATCCAATATATGCAGGTAATGCAATAGAAACAGTACGAGTTCTTGACTCTATAAAAGTTTTAACCATTAGATCAACTGCTTTTAATCCAGTTACTGCAAGTCAGGCCAGTTGTTTCATCGAACAAATTGATAAAGAATTCGTCGTAAAAGAGAGCCAATTTATTAAACATGAGTTAAATAAGTCTGAGCGACCTGATTTGGGCAGTGCCAAAATTGTTGTTTCTGGTGGAAGAGGGCTGCAAAGTGCTGAGAAATTTCAGTTGATCGAAGAGTTAGCTGATGTGCTTGGTGCTGCTGTGGGAGCGTCCCGCGCTGCTGTAGATGCCGGGTTTGTTCCTAATGATTATCAAGTGGGGCAAACCGGAAGGATAGTTGCACCGATGCTTTACATCGCTGTGGGAATTTCTGGGGCTGTACAGCATTTGGCTGGGATGAAAGATTCTCGGATTATTGTTGCAATCAATAAGGATGAAGATGCCCCTATTTTTCAAATCGCTGACTATGGTTTGGTTGGTGATTTATTCGAGCTCGTGCCGCAGTTAATAGCACAATTAAAAAACCGTTAGAGGGGAAAAAGTATGTTAGTAGGTGTTCCAAAAGAAATTAAACCTCAAGAAAATCGTGTGGGTCTTGTTCCTTCTAGTATTAGGGAAATTATAAGGGTAGGGAGCTCTGTTATAGTTGAGAAGGGTGCTGGAGTAGGAATTGGCATTTCTGATGATGATTATCGACATGCTGGTGCTGAGGTTGTGGATAGCGCAGATGAAGTTTTTTCCAGAGCCGAACTCATTGTAAAAGTAAAAGAGCCACAACCTATTGAGTGCAAGCGTCTTCGTGAAGGCCAAACTTTATTTACCTATTTGCATTTGGCCCCAGATCCTCATCAAGCGCGTATGCTTAAAGAATCTGGAGTTACTGCTATTGCTTATGAAACAGTAACTGAAGAAGGTGGTGGTTTGCCATTATTAGCTCCCATGTCACAAGTTGCCGGACGTATGTCCATTCAGGCAGGTGCCCATTGCTTGGAAATGGCTCAAGGTGGTAGTGGTATTTTATTAGGTGGTGTTCCTGGAGTAGCAGCGGCAAACGTAGTAGTTATTGGTGGCGGTGTGGTTGGTACCAATGCAGTACGTATGGCTATGGGTATGGAAGCTCGAGTGACTGTCTTGGATCGTTCTTTGCAACGTTTAAATGAATTGGATTTTCAATTTGGTTCTAAGATCAATACGATTTATTCCACTGCTGACGCTATAGAACGATATGTTGCCAGTGCTGATTTGGTGATTGGTGCAGTATTAGTCCCTGGAGCAGCAGCTCCAAAATTGGTAACTCGAGCCATGCTTAAATCAATGCGCCCTGGTTCGGTATTAGTTGATGTAGCTATTGACCAAGGTGGATGTTTTGAAACAAGCCGCCCCACAACACATCAAGAACCTACATATGTTGTTGATAATGTGGTGCATTATTGTGTTGCCAATATGCCTGGTGCGGTGCCAAGAACTTCAACCTTTGCTTTAAATAATGCAACATTACCTTTTGTTTTAAGTATTGTAACTAAAGGCGTGAAGCTGGCGTTATTGAATGATAAGCATTTACTCAATGGCTTAAACGTTCATCAGGGTAAGATCACCTTTGATGCAGTTGCTCGTGATTTAGGTTATGAGTATACACCTGCAGCTATAGCATTGGCTGGTCGATAATACTCAATTAACAGAGTAAGCGTTCTCCTGGATTGCGTTGGACCGTAATTCAGGAGAAATGCATTTTCACTAAAATGAATAAAACAAGAATTAACTATTTGACTCTGAATTAAAGAGTTGGAACAGACTTATTTTTAGCCTCTTTATTTTCGTCATCATGTCCAATTCTTTTTGTTACTTTACCAAAGTCTTCTAGTTCATGGGCTATTTTGGCATTATTCAATGTACCATAGCCTCTATGCATATCATCACTGATTATTGTATAACAGCCAGTTATAAATTTGTTTGCCTTTTCCCGGGTCGGTGCATCTTCTTTTCCAGATTCAGCCCACTCATCAACACTTCGCGCTAATTTTAATAAAACGTATGTTTTTGTAGTTATGCAATTATCCCATGCAAATGTCATTACCGGGTTCAAATCTTCTTCGGCGGCCTTAATCGCCTGTTCGACAAACTCAATAGGGATTGCTAAATCATGAATTACCGTGGTATCGAAAGAAGTTCCTTTAGCAATATGTGGAGATTCATTGGCAATGGTAGTTTTTAATGCTTCTGTCATCACAGAAGTAATTGTCAATCCTGGAGTTGGATTAGTATATTGTTTCCATCCAGCTTCTATTGCTGATTTTAGGGTTGGTAATGGGCCCATCGGACTTTGACGCCCGATAATCAATGGACGACTTTCTTTATCACCATCGACAGGTTCAATAACAATACCAACATGGCAAACATCAGATACTTCTAATGGTTTGGAACGAAGCTCCTCCGATGGTTGCAACCATGCAGGTAATGGAATTATGCCTCTAAATCCTTCCTTTTTTCCTCCTCCAATCTTTACCATGGCTCCTGGGCCATACCTTTGGACCAGGTTATTTTCCTTGCTATAGTCCCAAGTATCCAAATCCTTAGAGGTAAGAGCAGTATCTTTTTCTAAAGTAGTGTGCCCCTTGGGTTTTGTCGAGTCAAAGATAACCCGAGTTTTATGTTGCTCGTACTGATCCCATCCATACAGTAATGTGCATCCAACTAAAGTAGCAAAAAAACCAGCCTTTGATAATTTAGCAAGTGTTTTTAGTTGAAATGTTGCGTTACTGGAGCTTGGTGCCTGACGAAATTTAGTCCAAAAGTCATATTTTGTTGTCTCTAACTTATCAGAAAAAAAATCATATTTTTTTTTCATAAATGCCCCCTGATTATCTGATTGCGTGTCAAACATCCATTTAAATAGGGTTCAAGTTCCGCGAAAAAACACGTTGCCCATGCATATATCATATTGTATTAATATTAAGTGAGTATTAAGTGATACGCTTTTTAAGCTTTACCGCATTGCCTCAAATTACCTGTTGCCGAAGCCGAAGCCAGATAAGCATATAAATTGCATCGTTGCCTCAATATCACTGTTGCCGAAGGAGGGAGAATGGCATGGGAGAATTGAGGATGGATTTATATTTAAAAACACAACGTTGGCGTTATCGCTGTGGTAATCGTGCTGTAAAAAAACGTATGTTGGATGAGTTTTGCGAAACCCATGGTTATCATCGTAAAGCTGCAGCTAGGTTATTAAGGCAGTTACCCATCGCTGATAAAAAACCTAAAAAACCAGGCAAAAAGAAAATTTATGACCCTAGTATATTATTGGAGCCGCTTAAAAAGATTTG
>NZ_FTNL01000037.1 GCF_900156395.1 Fluoribacter gormanii
TGGCGTTAGCAATGATTTGATTCGTCGTGTCTATGAGCACAAAAATAAGCTAGTTGCTGGATTCACCAAAAAATACAACGTGGATCGATTGGTATACTATGAAGCTTGTGGGAGTATCATTGTAGCCCTTGAACGAGAAAAACAAATCAAGGGTTGGTCACGAAAAAAGAAGCATGATTTGATTAATGCATTGAACCCAGAGTGGAATGATTTGTATCAATCGATTCTTTAAAAATTGTTCCACCTGACAGGAGATCCCTCACCCTCGCTGCGCTCGGGTTCGGGATGACGTGGGGAGTTACTTTTAAATTTGGATGCTATTGCTTTCTTGTTGTTTCAAAATATATTAATAGATAGGGTTTATTAATTAATGGTCACCAATGAAACTGATAATGAATAAAAAAAATACTGGGGATTCAATAACGCTAGAGCTGGAACCAACAACGACAGTGAAGGAGTTATTGCTCATTCTTTATGATTATCGAAGTAAAATTTATGATCGTTTGTCTTTTAATGAGTATCAAAAATATATTTCAGTGTATCAGTGTCTTTTATATGGGGATCGATTCAAAAATAAATTGCTTCCAGAGACCAACTTGGCGGATTATCCGCTTGAGAATCCCTGTTATTTGACTTGGGAAGAATTCACTGAGGAGCGATGCCTTTCATCCCATAACGAGCCTATAGGTAATAAGCTCCTTTTTTGGCAGGACAGCATGAAGCCAGTTACATTAGAGATTGAAAAGGAACCTTTGTCAGATCGTAGTAACGAGAGCATCGAGTCAGTTATGCCTTAAGCGTTAAACTGCCTTAACCTCCGTGGGATTCCATTTCAATAGAAATGTCTCATCAATTGACAAGACATCCTTTATCGAGTCGAACTCCTGGAGAACTATGATTCTCTTCTTTAGACTCAAAGAAATTCAGAGCCTTGGAATGTGTAGATGGGGGAATGGAATTGCTAATGGCAGGAGTTGGTTCGGCTACATAACCTAATCTACTCAAGAGAGAGACGTTTTGATTCTCAGCAGTTTCTAAAGCCATTCCTGCATTTGCATTATTTGCAGCCGCAGACATCACTTCCTGGTGTTTGAAACGATACAAATTAGTTAAAACAATCGCAGATTCAAGCACCATTAATGCAACACCCACGGCGGGATTAAGTGCAAAACCTAGCGCCACAAACAATCCGCCTGCGACTAAAGTAATGATTGAATTATAACTCAAGCTTATGGATAGATTTTGGATAATGTTTTGCTTTGTTTTTTTTGCGACATCAAATGCAGTTGCAATGGGAAATAATATTCCTTGCTGAATTACCACGCCGGCATGTTGTTGAGTGATGGTATCCCCAATGCTTGATTTAACCGCGATTCCAAGATCGGAATAGGCAATGGCACTCACATCATTGGCAGCATCTCCAACCATAGCTACCTTACAACCTTTTCGTTTTAGCAGTTCAATATAGCTTATTTTGGATACCTCATATGGGCCAGTAACAGCGCCTACTGTATTGGCACAAATATTTTCCTCCGAAATACCCAATGAAGCGGCATATTTTTTTGCCGTGGCTTTATCTGCTCCCGTACAAATATGAACTGTTTTACCCAGGCGCTGTAGTTGTTTTACGGTGGCAATAGCATCTATACGCAAAGGGTCAGTTAAAGCAACTTGTCCGATTACAGTTGAGCCGCGTACAATATATACGCCTCCGTTTTCAGGATCATCAAAAGGCTCATTGATATCAGTAATTCCATTTGCAAAAAGCATTTCTTTGTTGCCAATCATGAATGTTTCGCCCTCAATCACTGCCTTTATTCCTGAGTGATGGCTTTTATCAATGGCGGTGATTTCTAAAGGTTCCTCCGCAGTGATATTTTGATCTTCTATATAAGACCTGATAATTTGTGCCGTAGGGTGGTCCGATTGGCTTTCTAATAATGCGATATGGCGCAAGAATTTTTTATCAGCAATCTGCAATGTCTGCACCTCAATGTTTCCTTGAGTCAGAGTGCCATTTAAATCAAAAACAACGGTATCAATATCAGCGGCTGCTTGTAATGCTTTTCCATTGTTAAAATGAATCCCGTTTTCGGATGCCTTTTTCATCCCGATTTGGACTGCCATAGGCGTAATCAGGCTCAAAGCACATGGACATGCACTCACCAGCACCGAGATGACGCATTGAATAGCTATGGCGGGATTAAATACCGAGCCTATGACTATGCCGGAGATAAGTGCTATTGCGAGCAAACCGGGAATAAAATATTTCAATACTTTATTGGCAAATTGTTCAATAGGT
This sequence comes from Fluoribacter gormanii, assembly GCF_900156395.1. GTDB lineage: Bacteria > Pseudomonadota > Gammaproteobacteria > Legionellales > Legionellaceae > Legionella > Legionella gormanii. Next base: position 2,303 of record NZ_FTNL01000037.1, read on the forward strand.
GCTTTTTCAGCATTTGCTTGCTCAATATTTTTTGCAATTAATGATAAGTAGGAGTTTTGGTATGTTTTTGTAACGCGCATTTCCAATGAAGGAATATGATCCGCCAAACGCATTCCCGCCTTCACCTTCTCTCCTGGATAAAATGTTTGCAGGTGTGGTGAACCATCGATGCGCGTGGTGTAAAGTAGAGCGGTTGTTGTTAATATCCCATCGACAGGAATAACCTCTCCTTTTTTAATGATAATGATATCGTTAGGGATTAAATTTTTGGCTGAAATGGCCTTCTCTGACTTCCCTTTTAACAGTACTAACTGAGGCAAGCAATCGCGCACATCTAATTTTTTGTTGATTTCATCAATTAAGGTATGTTCGATCCCCTCGCCTAAATGCCAGAAACCCAAGACTAATGGCGCTGCCTCAAACATCATCGGTAATCCAGGAATAAACAGGCTTGCGATGGACACCGCAACGATGGTCAGGGTGCTAATTGCGTATAAGGTTGTAGTATCCCATTCCTTTTCAAGCAATGTATGCCAGGCTGATTGATAGACATTATATCCCAAATATAAGGTCATCAAGGTGGTAAGCCCTGTTATGATATAATAGGCAATCATCGGAATATTAAAACTCCCTACAGCAATAACGAGCATGCCTATTCCCCAAATCAAACCTAACGCAGCTTTAAGCCAATGATTTTCATCTCCATGAGAGTCGTGGGGATGATGGGAGTGACCATGAGGATGACTGTGGCCATGAGAGTGCTTGTGATCATGAGAGTGACCGTGAGAATGAGAATGTTTTGCTTTTTTTCTAGTCTTTTTATTATGGCCAGGGAGGGCGGGGTTGGTGGTCGATGCATGATCTACAGGCACTATTTCTTCTTCATACGCTATTACCTCCACGTCCATCATGTCACTTAAAACAATTCCTTCCTTTGATAAAAGCTGAGTCACGATTGTTTGTACAACACTCGAATCTTTAGACTTCGATAACAAACTGACGCTTTTTTCTGGACTGGTTAAATCGACTGCTACTCGTACTAACTTTAAGTATTGGGCTGAATGCAAAATCTGTTCGATTTTTGTTTGGATGCTTTCCAAATCGGAATGCGACACGTTATCAGAAAGGCGGAATCTATAATTAAAATACATTGGTTTCCTCCATTTAAAGGACAACATAAATGTTAAAGAGGAGCAACGCCCACTTCAGTTGTATATCAATATTAATTTCAGACCTGTTACTGGTAATTACAGACAGTGGTACTACCAAATAAGGTTTTTCTGTCCTAAAAACCGATAAAACAGCGTCTGGTATTTTGTTACAATGCGTCCTAGCCTGTAGAAAGTGTTACATTGTAACATTATCTTGCCAAAGAACAAGTCATATTAAATAATTTTTAAACCGAGAAAATTTTGCTAATATTTAGAAGCATTTGTTTGATAATTTTTCTGTAAAACAAGGACTATGGTATAATAGGACTAAATTATCCATTTAAAAAACGATTGATGAAATACAATTTGTTGGACAAGGCTTATAAGCATTGCATGCAGCATGGCTATCGGTTTACAGAGCCGAGAGAGCGTGTCCTCAAAATATTGATAGAGGAAAGAAAGCCTCTGGGCGCTTATGAAATCTTGCAAAGATTATCTACACAAATTGAAAATCCCAAACCGCCTACAGTCTACCGTGCGATTCAGTTTTGGCATCAAGAGGGATTTATTCATTGTATTGATAGCCTTAAATCCTATGTTGCTTGTTTGCATGGGCATCATCTGGGGCAAGCCCAATTCCTAATTTGCAACCAGTGTGATTTCGTCCGAGAATTAGAATGCATTATTGATTTCACATGCATCACAGAATTAGCAAACTCACTTCAATTTTCAATTATCAATTGCACTACAGAAATCAAAGGATTATGTGCTCGTTGCAAATTGACAAACCAAGAAAATTAGGTCGATTTTTGTCAAAATCCGCACATACGATTTCTCTTATCTATTCAAATCTACTCTTATCTTGAAGTGGATTTTTATCATCCCAGGTGAGCTATCTATTGGTAAAATTAGTACTATTATTAGAATGAAATACTAAATAATCGAGGGAGAGGAAAACATGGCAGATGAGGAAATAACAACAACTTCATGGTTCTCTCGATTAAAAGAAGCGTTCCTGGGCATTTTTATTGGTATTGCATTAATTATTGGGGCGATTGTTCTTGTGTTTTGGAATGAACAGCACAGTTTACATATGGCACAATCGTTGGCACAAGCAAGAAATGTTCTAATTGCTGTGCCCAATACCCCAATAAATAAACAAAATAATCTCAAGGTCATTTATTTAAGTGGTTTAGCCACCACTAAAGATAATTTGGATGACTCTTTGTTGGGGATAACTGTAAATGCGATTAATCTTAATCGCAAGGTTGAAATGTATCAATGGAAACAAAAAACTCAAACGCGTACAGAATCACAACTAGGTGGTTCAGAAAAACATATAACAACTTATACTTATGATAAAGTCTGGTCGGAACGTTTAATCGACAGTTCTAATTTTAAAACTCCCGAAGGGCATCAAAATCCAAAGTCTATGCCAATTCAATCACAGGTGCATTACGCAAAAACAGTAACTGTGGGGGACTTTTTGCTGCCTGATACTCTAATTAAACAGATTGATCTCAGTCAGCCAATCAGTTTGGCCCGGGTTGATAAAGAAACCTTAAAAAAGCAATTTAATAAGCCAGTGACTTCAATGAATAATGAATTGTATTTAGGACAAGATCCTCAAAATCCTCAGCTGGGTGATATCCGTATTAATCTAACGGCTGTTGAACCGCAAACAGTCAGTATTATTGCACAGCAAACCGGAGATACGCTGCAAGAATATCTCGCACCGGCTGGACAAAGTGTCATTCTATTATCAACAGGCCAGCATTCAGCTGACGAAATGATTGCCCAGGCCCAATCACAAAACACGTTGCTTGCATGGGTCTTGCGTTTATTTTCTTTACTCCTGCTCATTGGCGGATTCTCTCTCATCCTGAAACCATTAGTTATTTTGGCCGATGTAGTTCCCTTTATAGGTGCTGTTGTAGGGTTTGGCACTGGATTTGTAGCCTTTTTATTAGGTTTTAGTGTGTGGCTTATTGTTACCGCAATTGCCTGGTTTACTACACGACCGCTCATGTCGATTGGTTTGTTAATTATTGCGGTTATTGGTAGCTACATATTGATCCAGTTAAGGGCAAAAAAGTCTAAAGTTTCTCTGCCTGAAACGTCTCACAATTAATGTGCATCGAACGTATCGTGCATTTGAACGGAGGATATGTCATCCCGAACCTAAGTTTATTCCTGAACGCCGTGAAGTCTGGATGAAAGCACATGCCATAACCGGGAAATCTGTGTCAGGAAAACCTGGTTTTTTGTTTTGCTACACCCAGGCTTTTATCTTTAATCTACACGCTTCGAGCGATTTCTCAAAAATGTAACCCTTAATCCTTAATAGGAGGGAGAGTAAAACCTATGATTTAATGGTTTTGAGTCAACTTGATGCGCTAAGTTGCTGATTTGTTGCCGTAACTCGCCAATGGTATTTTGCTGCTGTTCAATCACCGTTTTTTGTTTTTCTTCTTTTGCTTGCATTCGTTTGAATAAAATGTAGAACACATAAATAGCCGTGCGTTCTTTTGCAGTAAGACTGGCTAGTTTTTTGTGAGTTTCTTTTTGTTCATTTGTTAATAAACCAAGCTCTTTTTCTTGTTCTGAATTTACTTTTTTTTGTAGGGCATTTTTTTCCAAAAGTTCAGGTACTAAAAGAGCATGTTGATGTTCCATGCATATTTGTTCTGCAATGTCACCAATTCGAGCATTGGAAGTTTGTGTGCTTATATTAAAAAGTCTCAAAACACTATCGTTTAAAATATCCCCTGAATTACATAGATCACCACCAATATAACCATCATTTTTTAAACCAGACAACGCAATGGTCCTTTCCTCAGTGTCTTCAGATTTGCTATAAGTCATTCTATAGGTTTTGTGCTTTGGTGTATCCAACAGCACTCTAAGATCAACAAGCAATTGAAAAATTTGATTTTTGTACTCTTCTAATTTGGTAGACTCAAGCGAAGCTGTTTTGTCCAGAAGTTCCTTTAGTGACGTTATTTCATGCAAAATATAATATAAGAAGGGTCTTCGACCGCTATCGCTGCATTGCTTGATGAGCTCATTCAAGCGTATTTTAAAATGAACTTCTTTATTCTGAATGATTTCTTTAGCGCGAATTAGTGATTTTTCTCTGAGTAGTTCCTCATTAGTTTCACTAACCAATTTTTTTACTTTTGGCTGACTGTCATGATAGCGGACTATGACTGCGGTCAGGGAGTAAATTAATTCTTCTAGTCTTGTCATGTATAATTCCTTTTAAAGCTAAATCCATTAGTCTAAATGTGGAACTACATACCAGCTTGATATTTCACTATATTGAATGTTTCGCAGAAGTGCAAGTATTCAAAATATGAAATCTTGTTTACAAGATTTCTCTATCTGCTATCTATCGCTACTTAAAGATCGTTGTAGGAAATTTTTTAAAATACCTTTTACCAGGACACTAATCTGGATATCTTATATAAAATAATCTGTTGGCTGCCTGATGCAGCAACGCATTTAAAAATATTAGGACAGGGAATAGCATGTTTTATTTAATCAATAAATTACGCTTTATGTTACTTTTTATTTTGCTCATTGTATTTTGTTTATTTAAATCGATTGCCACGCAACTGCACTGGTGGGAACTGCATGAGATTGTTTTTGCATTACTTATTGGTTCATGTCTTTTAATCATTGGACATAAAGAAAAGTTAGTTATCACTTTGATAACATCAATTATTTTGATTCAAATTGTATTATTTGTGTTGCACTTCTGTTGTAGTAAACAATTAATCGATGCTTTTAGAACTTTTTCTATTATTGTCTATCTAGTAATACTGAATTATTTTTGCCTTTATTTCACTTTAAAAGATAAAACAATCAGTATTACAACCTTATTCGGATCCATCTCCGGTTATTTATTTATTGGGCTTATTTTTGCTTATATTTTTTTACTTTTGGAATTATTAAGCCCTGCGTCATTTTCTGGTTTAACAACAGAGCATGAGTCGCAAGCAGTATATTTTTCATTGATCACATTAACGACGGTAGGTTATGGTGATATTGTTCCAGTCAAACCCATCTCGCAAACGCTTTCGTGGATTGAGTCCTTAATAGGCCAATTTTATTTGGCAGTTCTAATTGGACAAATGGTGGGGCGTTATGTTGCAAGGAAATAAAAAATAGCACCCACTCTGCAAGGAGTTTTGCATATGGGCAAACACGCAGAGCAGTTCTTGCAGGGTTGAGAATGAGGAGAACAATCTACTATTTCTTTTTATAATAAGTCCCATCGGCATAAACATTATGACCAAAACCACAATCTGCATCAGAGCCTTCTTGCTTGACGATCAACATTCCAGGCTTGATGAATGTGATGGTGATTGTACATGAGCCATATTCAGAGGAGGAATATACAGCTGTATCCCCTTTAATATTAGCCACGCCAGATAGTTCTCCCATATTGGCTTGAAGCTCTCCATTAACTTTATAAGGGTAAACTAATTCAAAGGAAATATTAAGTTTTCCTCCTCCCAAGGCACGAACTGTCAGGGTATTGGAAACATCATTATGTGGTGCAGGAAGTTTCATTATGAAGGTCCCATTTACTTCTTCTTTAGAGACACTGTCTCTATGGGTTTCGGTATAACCCAACGCTGAGTAAACAATTAATAGGCTTAACAAGGTACTTTTTATAAATCTGTGGCTCATAGTCGTGGTGATCCTGTTTTATTTTATTAAGCTATCATAAAGTGCTTACTTGAATGTTCGCAATTTTTTTGTGAAATAAAATGGGCTTGCCACATTCCTTTGCAAATCATTAGTCCAATTTATCAAGATAAGTTTCTTTGGTGTATCGAGCCGCAATAATCGCTATAACCACCCAAAATATAATATAGAATGCAGGAGTATATTTATTTCCAGTTAACTCAACCAAGGTTAAGGAAACTAGGGGCATGGTGCCGCCGAAAACTGCCTGACCAATGTTATATCCAATAGAGACGCCACTGGCGCGAATCGCAGTAGGGAACATTTCTGCAAGCATCGTAGGGACTGTAGCATTTAGTGGTGCAAGTATGATTGCTAACATTATTTCTCCTACAAGGATATGCCACCAGTTGCCGCTCAACAAAAAAACAAAGAGAGGGTAAATAAAAACGGAAATACCAACAGCCCCCAATAAAAAAATGGGTTTCCTGCCAAAGTAATCGGATAATAAGCCCATCAATGGAATTAATATCGTCAACACCAATAGTGCTATAAAGTTAGCGACCAGAGCATCTTTTAATAAAAATCCTTCTGATTTCACGAGAAAACTGGTTACATAAGCAATGAGTAAATAGTTGCTCATTGCTAATATACTCGTAAAAATAATGGCTAATAATAATTTGCGCTGATGGAAAACGAGCACAATCTTTGCTGGAGGTTCGCTGGTATGTTTGGTTTGCAAAAAGGTTTCAGGTTCAATACTTTTAAGACGTAAATAAATTCCTATTAATCCAAGTAGGGCTCCGATTAAATAAGCCAAACGCCATCCCCAAGAGCGAAGAGTCTCTTCAGTCAATAAAACGCTGAGTAACGATGCAGTAAATGAACCTAAAAAAATACCCAGAAAAGCAGTGCTTAATACTAAACTTCCCGCAAAGCCACGTCGATCACCTGCCATATGCTCAATAAGAAAAGTGGTCGAACCTGGAAGTTCTCCTCCCACGGCAATCCCTTGAATTAATCTAAAGAAAACAAACAATATCGGGGACAGGATGCCCAAAGAATGAAAATCCGGTACCAAAGCGATACATGCTGTAGAACCTGTCATAATAGACATGGAGAGAATCAAGGTTTTTCTTCTGCCAATATGATCGGCATAATGTCCTAATAACACCCCTCCTAATGGACGCATAAAAAAGCCGACCGAAAATACGCCAAAGGTGAGAAGGAGGGAAATAAAATAGACATTTGATGGAAAGAATATTTGTGCAAATAAGGGGGTAAAATTGGCATAAAGAAGAAAATCAAACCATTCTAAAGTATTTCCGTATAAACCGGCAAAAATACTTTTTCTCTTCGTACGATCCATAATTGTATTTTTTTATAGTTTCCTTTAGTTCTTTATAAACTATTTTACTTTGATTTGTCTCTATTTTATTTCCTAGCCTGCAAACGAGGCATGTGAAGCTGTTTAGCATTAATACGAGCTATGCTTTGCAATAATCCTGGAAAGAAACTCAGTAACGGATGCGTACTAGCGCGAAACACTTGGGGTTTGAACATTCTCTAATAACTGTGTTTTAGAGGGACTTTTTATTGAACCACGAAACAACGAGGGGGATTTCTCTTTTATTCCTTGTTCTAAAAAAATAAACTCTTCTGAGTTAATCCAAAAAGGACTCCATGCCAATACGCCCTTTGGAGTAATTCGGATTGCTTTTTCGGAATCAAGAGCAAATGTCCATAATGCAAGTGGGGGTTCATTCCAATTTTTTCTATGAATGTTTTCATCCATATCTACATCCATAATTAGCGTTTTTCCATCAGGAGCGACGTGGATATGCGAACCGCTACTCATGCTTGAATGCGCAATAATCTCATTAAGGCGCCATTTTTTTATTAGATTTCCTTCAAAATCCATCCAATAAATTGCATTCAGATCATGGCTAAAAAAAGATGCTCCATTCGCAGCCCATGCTGGACTGTATTCATTTTGGGTGTTTTTTATGATGCGATAACCACTGCCATCAGCATTGATTAATGCCAGGTGCCAATCACTGCCTATAAAGGTATTGAACAGTAGCTTTTGGCTGTCGGGCGACCACACCGGGTTAAAGCTGTTTGAGGAAGGGACATTCTTCAATAAGGTAACTTTACCTGTTGCAAGTGCTATTATTGCCAGGAAGCGGTTTGCGGATTTACTGTTATCCACTACATTGTAGGCGATGTATTTCCCATCCGGAGAAATTTCCGGAATGTATCCTTCAGTAATTTTTTTGGCGTTACTGCCATCCATGTTGGCAGTCCAAATCGAACCATAACGTTCAAAAGCGATCATGGATTTAGCTTGCGCAAAAACACAATGCACTAAGACAAACAAGAACAAATAAATTCTCATAGGAAGTAAATCTCTCCTAAAAAATTAAAAGTAACCACACATGAAAAGCGTTATTTTGACCCGGCTCGCTCTGGAGATCAAATGCTGTCTTTATTCTGCATGCGTTGAGGTGGATTTGCTGGATAAATACTCATTATCCATGTTATTTGCATCTGTTTATTCACTATGGAGGGTGATAACATCAGCAACGATTAAGGATAAGCTAAGGAAAGTGATACCATGAAGGAAGGAGTCAATTCGTTTATTTTTTTTATAGCCCTAATTGCTGGATTTGGAGGGTTTTTATTTGGTTTTGATTCGAGCGTCATTGCGGATGTCAAAGATCAAGTTATGACCCAATTGTCTCTTTCTGAGTGGCAATGGTCCCAGATAGTGAGCATTAGTATCCTAGGTTGTGTTCTTGGTATTCCTTTAAGCGGCTTCTTTGCTGATAGACTAAGTCGGCGTTTCTTACTAAAAACAGTTGCAATGGGCTTTATTTTGGGGACTGCCCTATGTGCGCTCACCGATGATTTCATATTGTTATTAACAGGTCGATTCATCATCGGTATTTGTATCGGTATTGCTTCGTATATTGCTCCGTTGTTTATCGCGGAAATTGCTCCTCCCAATAGAAGAGGAACTTTAGTTCTGATTAATGGTTTAACGATTACCTTTGGCCAAGCTTTAGCCTATTTAATCGGTTATTTCCTTCATGATTATTCTGCAAACAGTTGGCGATTGTTATTTGGTATGGGAAGTATTCCTGCCTTGATTCTATTTACCGGGATGCATTTTGTTCCCCATTCGCCACGTTGGGTTATGAAGAAGTATGGAGTGAGTAAAACACTCCGGCTTTTAAAGCGTATCCGCCCTTCGGGTTATGACATTCAAAAAGAAATCAATGAAATTCAGAGTAATTTAAAACAAATTCAATCGAATAATAATTTATTATCCAAAACGCCAATTATGTTCGTTCTCGCGGTTGGGATTGCTTTAGGGATATTTCAGCAATTCTCAGGAATTAATGCCGTAATGTATTATGGGCCAGTGATTTTTGAATCAGCAGGTTTTTATCCCGTTACTAATGCCATTTTTGCCACTTTTTGCATGGGTGCAGTTAATTTTTTATTTACGCTTCTGACTTTATTTTATATCGATACCCTAGGTCGACGCTTCTTATTGTTAAGCGGTACGATGATTGCTGCATTGAGTCTTTTTGTGGTTTGCTTGTTATTTAATACGCCATTACCAGGTCAAAAATTCTGGATATTGGGGGCTTTATCAATATACGTGATGGGTTATTGCATTAGTGTCGGGTCTTTATTTTGGGTATTAATCTCTGAAATTTATCCTTTATCGGTGCGTGGCCTGGCGATGAGCATTGCCACTGTAGTGCAATGGGGCGCTAATTTTGTAGTCTCTATATCCTTTTTGGCGATTTACCAGAATTTAGGAGAGGTACTTACTTTTGCTTTATTTGGTTCATTATGCTTAGTGGCCTTTTTCTTTATTTATCATTTTGTACCTGAAACAACAGGAGTTTCTTTAGAAAAAATAGAAAAAAATTTGCTGGCAGGTAAAAAAATCAGAGACATTGGCAAGCCAGTATCACCAATAAAAACAAATGAATTTGAATTAGTGAGGGATTAAAAAATGGATAATGAAAATCAGCAAAGAAAATGTCGTATTGGAATCATTGGTGCGGGACGAATCGGTAAATTACATGCAGAGAATATCAAAAACTATTTACCGCAATTTGATTTAGAAGCCATCGCCGATCCTGATTTGAATAAAGCGTGGGCAGATAAATGTTCTATTGCAGGCCAATACACTCATTTTGAGGAAGTACTGTTTCATCAAGATTTGGATGCGATTCTAATTGCCTCACCTTCGAATTTACATGTGGAGCAGATTAAAGCAGCAAGTGAAGCGGGTAAAGCAATATTTTGTGAAAAGCCAATTGGTTTGAATGAAGAAGAAATTTTGGACGCGTTACACACAGTACAGGCAAACAATACGTTATTGCAGCTTGGTTTTAATCGACGTTTTGATCCCAGTTTTGCTCATCTGCAAAAACAGGTACAAGCAGGTGAAATTGGCGCTGTTCATCTGGTTAAGATTACCTCTCGTGACCCTGTTTGTCCTTCCAAAGAATATAGCGCTACCTCCGGTGGTATGTTTATGGATATGACCATTCATGATTTTGATATGGCGCGTTTTCTGACCCAATCAGAAGTTGTTGAGGTATATGCAACAGGAGCCGTTCTTATTAATCCTGATTTTGAGGCATTGGATGATGTGGATACAGCAATCATCCAAATGCGTTTTGCCAATGGTGCTTTGGGAGTAATCGATAACAGTCGTCAGGCCGTTTATGGATATGATCAACGGATTGAAGTCTTCGGTCAAGAGGGAATGTTGCTGGCTAATAATCAATTGAAACACTCAGTGATGCATTATGCCAATAAGTTTACTGAACAAGCCAATCCGGAATATTTTTTCCTTGAGCGCTATCACCAGGCATTTAGAGCAGAATTAAGTTCATTTTATGATGCATGGCGACATAATCAACCAAGTCCTGTGTCTGGGAGAGATGGGTTGCTCGCTTTACGCATCGCGCAAGCAGCGAAACAATCATTAGTAACCAAATTACCTGTTTTTTTGAGTTGAGGACGGCATGATTCATCAATCATTTTATTTTGATGCCACAAGACCTGTGGATTTGATTTGTATGGGGCGTGTGGCAGTTGATCTTTATGCAGAGCAAATTGGCCTTGCACTTAGCGATGTCCAGAGTTTTAAAAAATACTTAGGCGGCTGTGCGGGAAATATCGCTGTAGGCGCGGCCCGCCTTGGCCTAAACTGTATGATGTTTTCTTGTATTGGCCAGGATGAGATGGGGCGTTTTTTAAAAAGCGAACTCGAAACGGAAGGGGTTAATACGGATTTATTGCAGGAAACGGCGCATCATTTGACCGGTCTTGTATTGCTCGGGATTAAGCCGCCGCATGAATTTCCTTTGATGTTTTATCGCACTGATTGTGCGGATATGCAAATTAAGTCACATCAAATAAACCAAGATGTATTGCAGCAGGCGAAAGCCATTTTAATTACAGGCACGGGTTTATCCACAGCAGCCATGCGACAAACAACTGAAGAAGTGGCTCAACTTGCACGACACGCCGAAACTGCAGTAGTTCTTGATCTGGATTATCGTCCAGTTCTTTGGGGACTAACTGCATTGGGCGACGGGGAAACACGATACCTTCAGAGTCAAAAGGTGAGTAAAACCTATCAACGCATTTTGCCTTTTTGTGATTTAATTGTTGGTACGGAAGAGGAGATTTGTATTGCCGGTGGCTGCGATGATGTTGATAGTGCTTTAAAGAAAATACGGGAGTTAACTCAGGCGCCTGTAGTGATAAAACAAGGTGAAAAAGGATGTGAAGTTAATTTTGCCCGCAGCCGCCAGAACCTGCCAACTAAACCGTTTCCTGTCCAAGTACTTAATGTTCTTGGCGCTGGAGATGGATTTATGGCGGGTCTTTTATCGGCTCTTTTAAGAGGACAATCCTGGGAGGTTGCTACTACTTATGCAAATGCCAGTGGTGCCTTAGTCGTCACGCGTCATGGTTGTGCCCCCGCCATTCCCTATAAAGAAGAACTAGAATATTTTATTCACCATTTTGATGAACATCCGCAGATTTGGAACAGTGCTCATTTAACGCGATTGCACCAAAAAAAGGCGCATCCTCAGTTGCTTATTAAGAATCCACAAGGGTTCACAAGCGGATTCAATTCGATTGTCACTATAAATCCTTTATCGAATGACAGCATGAATTTTAGCTCGATCAAATTAAATGCGGGTCAAAAATATTTATTTAATGAGCATTATGAATTTGCGGCGCTGTTAATGACGGGAAGCGTGGAATTTCATTTTGCGCATCAACGTCAGCATGTCGCGCGATACGATTATTTTTCTCAAGAACCTATAGTTTTGCATTGCTCTTCAGGCCAAACAGCGGCTGTTGAAGCGTTGACGGATTGTGAAATTTTATTGATTGAAACAGAGAATGATGCTTCATTTGACCCTTTATTATTTAATCAGTCTAATCTTTTGGAGTTGGATAATCGAGGAAAAGACATTTTAGACGATACCTCGTATCGCATCGTAAGGACGGTATTTGATAAGCGCAACAGACCTGAGTCTAATCTGGTCGTTGGCGAAATTATTACCTTTCAAGGGCGATGGTCAAGTTATCCCTCCCATTATCACGATCAACCGGAAATCTATCATTATCGTTTTTCAGAACCACAAGGCTATGCGTTTGGTGAAAATGGAAACGAGGTTTTACGTATCGAAAATTATGATACGTATCGCATTGCGAACGGTCAGACCCATGCTCATTGTGCGGCCCCTGGGTATGCTCTTTATACACTTTGGTTTATACGTCATTTAAAGGATAACCCTTACACGACACCAACCTTTATCAAAGAGCACGAATGGACGAGAACGCACAAGGCAAATAATCGGGTATGGAAAAATAATAATCTTATAGGATAGCATTCATGAAGATTAGATTGACAATGGCCCAGGCCTTATTGAGGTTTTTAGCAAATCAATATGTCGTGTTGGATAATAAATCACATCAGTTTGTTGCCGGCGTATTTGGAATTTTTGGGCATGGCAATGTGACTGGTTTAGGCGAGGCCCTTGAATACGACAATTATGGGTTGACTTATTATCAAGGGCATAACGAACAAGGAATGGCTCATACAGCGACGGCTTATGCGAAACAAAAAAATAGATTAAGTATTTTTGCTTGTACTTCTTCTATAGGTCCAGGTGCGACCAATATGATTACTGCAGCAGCTACTGCAACAACCAATAGAATTCCTTTATTGTTGCTTCCTGGTGACATATTTAGTTGCAGACAACCGGATCCAGTATTACAACAACTTGAAACATCACACGACTATACCCTGTCTGTTAATGATTGCTTCAAGCCGGTGAGTAAATATTGGGACCGAATTACGCGTCCAGAGCAGTTGATGACGGCGTGCATTAATGCAATGAGAGTGCTTACCGATCCTGTTGAAACAGGTGCAGTTACCTTATGTTTGCCGCAGGATGTGCAAACTGAAGCCTATGATTATGATGATTCTTTTTTTGAAAAACGTTGTTGGCACATTGATAGATCGCCGATTAGTGAACGTGCTCTTGAGGAAGCAACGCAACTTATTCTTAAAGCCCAAAAGCCTCTCATTATTGCAGGAGGGGGCGTCCATTATTCATTGGCGGCTGAGGTGTTATCGCAATTTGCTGAACATCATAAAATTCCCGTTGCTGAAACCCAGGCAGGGAAAAGTGCTTTGCCAGCAAGTCATTCTATGAATGTAGGCGGAGTAGGTGTTACGGGTTCTGAAGCAGCAAATGTTTTGTGTGCACAAGCTGATGTGATTTTAGTGATTGGTTCACGTCTGCAAGATTTTACTACCGCGTCTAAATGGGGTTTTAAAAATCAAGAATGCCGAATTATTCATCTCAATGTTTCTCGTTTTGATGCGATCAAAATGAATGGTTTGATGTTGAAAGGAGATGCAAAAACGGGCTTGGAGCAATTAGGGAGGAAATTGGGTGCGTATCAAACACTCCAAGAGTATCAGCATCAGATACAGGGTTATCAAAATGAATGGCAGCAGGAGTTAAAACGGATTGGTGCTTCGCCGCAATCTGCAGAAGGTGGATTATCACAAACTAAGGTCCTTAGTTTGTTAAATGAGATGGTAACTGAAGAGGATGTTATTATCGGTGCTGCGGGCAGTTTACCCGGTGACTTGCACCGTCTTTGGAAATCCAAAAAGCCCAAAGATTATCACCTGGAATACGCTTATTCGTGCATGGGCTACGAAGTCGCAGCGGGTTTAGGGGTACGATTAGCTCGAGAAAATGCTCCTGGTGAGGTGTATGTTTTGGTGGGCGATGGCAGCTTTGTGATGATGCATTCAGAACTGTTGACGAGTATTCAAGAGCGAAAAAAAATGACCATTATTATTTTTGATAATCATGGTTTTCAATGCATTAAGAGTTTACAGGAAAGTCAGGGTAGTCAAGGCTTTGGAAATGAGTTTCGTTATCGAGAGGCTAAAACCAATAAATTATCAGGGGATTATTTACCGATTGATTTTTGTAAATATGCCGAGGGACTCGGCGCTAAAACATTTTTGGTAGATTCTTATGAGCAGCTGAGTGTTGCTATGGATGCGGCTCGCAATGAACAACATTCCTCAGTGATTGTAGTGCCAATACGGCCCAAAACCATGAGTAATGGTTATCAAACCTGGTGGCGTGTCGCCGTTGCAGAAATATCCAATTCTGAAGAAGTAAATAAGGCGCATCATGTGATGCAGGAACAATTAAAACAGGTCAGAGAATATTAAGGAAAAGATGTATGCCTATTAAACTGGGAATAGCGCCAATTAATTGGTGCAATGATGACGATCCTGAATTAGGAAAAGAAATTAGTTTCGAACAATGCATTAGCGAAATGTCGGCAGCAGGTTATGTAGGGACAGAACTTGGTACTAAGTATCCTCGCGAAGTTTCTGTTTTAAAAAAGGCGTTAAATGAGCGTGGATTGCAGTTATCAAGTGCTTGGTTCAGTACTTTTTTTACCGATCCTACACAGTATGAACAGACTTTATCGCGATTTATGGAGCATTTAAGTTTCATGAGAGCGATGGGGGCATCGTTCATCAATGTGTGTGAATGTGGACAGGCTATTCAAGGAACAGAACTACCTATTTTAAGTCCGCATAAGCCCGAATTTAGTGAGGCGCAGTGGGGAAAATTGCTTCAAGGATTGCATGCCATTGGCCGTATTGCCCATGATTTTAATATGCAGCTAGTTTATCACTATCATGCAGGCACGGGAGTTTTTTATGAGCATGAAATCGATTATTTAATGGAAAACACAAGCCCTCAATTGCTTTCTTTATTACTTGACACCGGACATGCAGCGTTCGCTGATATTGATTCGCTGGATTTAATCAATAAATATAATGAGCGCATTTTGTATGTTCATTTAAAGGATATTCGTGCTGAAGTTCTCAACCGAGTTAAGAATGATCAGATGAACTTTATGGATGCAGTCCGTGCAGGGGTATTTACTGTTCCTGGAGATGGCGCCATTGATTTTGTTCCTATCATTAAGATGCTGCAAAAACATCAATATTCCGGGTGGATGATCGTTGAAGCAGAACAAGATCCCGCTAAAGCGCCTCCACTTGCATACGCGCGAAAAGCCTTTGATTTTTTGCAGCAATATCTTAAGAAGAAATAAAACTCCAGAACAAATTTTATTGAAGGTGCATAACCAGGGATTATTTACACACTAATCCCTGCAACGCCCTACCATCAAATTCGTTAACCAAAAGCTCAATTTTTTGTCCTAATTGGTTTTTTCCTACTATTTTTTCAGAGGCTTTATAAAAATAAGACATGACATTATAACTGGTTGGATTTTCCTCTTGGCGTCGTTGTATTTTTTGCTCTTCCGAACGCATGTTCTTTAATAACGCCTTCATCAACTCCTGATAGCTGACATCATCTTCTTTCTTGTTAAATCGAGAACAAAGATCGCCCACGCTTTGAATATACTTAAAGATCAATTGTTTTTTTGCATCAAAAATATCTCTATCTGCCTTATTGACTGCAATGTCAAACTCTCTTTCAAGAATATATTCATATAAGATAAATGAAAACTGACAAATCCAGGGAACATTCCTCTCGTTGCTGAATAACGATTTATCTTTAATGTCAGTAATGAGAGAAGGGCTACTTTCAAACAGGTTACGAAGTGCATTAATAAAATTGATTAGGCTGCTATTAAAAAGGCTTTCATAAAGATCTGTTGTAAATTCTGTCTTGCATTCTTTATTGTATTCTTTGACTGCGGCTTTAACTTCTTTCAGATTCAAATTGATTTCTTTTAAAATTCGTTCAAAGTAGTCAAGATAATCATTATCATTAACGTCTATTTCTTTGATTTTTGTGATTAAACATTTAGCAAAATCATTCCTTTGAACCAATAATTCAGCTTCTTTACCTTTATAGGTTTTTTCATCCGCTTGCGTTTGATAGGTTTCCAATATTTTTTGACAATAACGGTCTGTCATATCCTTAAAAATGCCCATTATCCCTCTCTTGTTTAGTTAGCCAGAAAAATCCTCAAAGTTACAGTCTGTTTTTGAGGACATCCATTCTTCCGTTCACAGCATTGTTTGCAAAAGCACTAATGTCAAAATGATAGGCTGATGAAAAATATGTTTATTTTTCAATAACAACAGCCTTTTTTCCTATATGCGATATCTTCTGTCGTCATTATTAAAAATATAATTTCTACGAAGTCTTCATAACAAATTGTTCAATTTGATTTGCAGGAATTTAGAATTCAAAATGAAGCCATGAAAATAGTTAAGGTAATCATTGTGCTTAATATTAACTCATTGTGAGCGATAGTAAAAGTTATTTTCTTGAGTAAAAAAATTCTCGTTTGGGTGCAGGAAAATAGGAGAGAAAGGTCCAGATTTTAATCGATATGATTTGGGCTCAATCTAACGAATTGTCAACGGATCCTAGTTATTAATTGGTTAACTGCAAAAATAAGTTCCATGGATGGGTAGGATTTTTTCACTAACTGAAAGTTGAACAAAGAAAATCTAGACCATTATTTTGCGCATCAAAATAAAGAGAAGGCATATCTGTGTCAATTGTTGCATCCTTTTTAATCCGTAATTCCCCCGTCATCCCTTGTTAAAAGAATTTCAAACCTAAATATTCAACTATAATAACATTATAAGCGAGGAGTGGAGCGACCTAGAAATTTTGTGGTAAAAAATAATAAATTTTCTTTAAACTCGAATACATTCCAGGTGTTTGCTCATTAATAAATGCAGTTTTTATTTGAGGCCTCTTATGGGATATGCACTATTGGATTTTTTAGATTATGGTAGTGATGGGAAAGTGACATTGGATGCAAGAATTGAAGGAAAAAAGGCCACTTCCTTTCAGGACTATTTACATGTTTTAGATAGCGTTACGCGTATCAGTCAAAATGAAGAGGATGCTCCCTTATCTCCAGCGCATGTGAGAAATTTGGCAAAAATTTTGTTGCAAAAATATCAAGCACATCTTAGAAAGACGCAAAACGATTGGCACGATAAAAATAATTCTCAATTATATACCGTAGCGAAACAGCTGGAAGCTTTTGCTTATCTAACAGGAGAACAAGAGGCAATTAAAAAAATACTTATAGAATTCCCCTTGTTGAACTCTGTAAAATTTGATTATGAAGCGTATCAGTACGATAACTTTTTAAATAATATGGATCCGCTTAAATTTAAGAATTTTGATCGTAATTTACTTGCATTACAAATGATGATTCGCGTATTGGATCCCCGTTATATCAATCAACGAGATGAGCAGGTTTGCGGCGTCAATGCTTTTGTACATAATATCGCCTTATTTAATCCATTGAAATACGTACAAATCGTATCTGAGATTGCTTCAAAAGGAGTCTGTGATCTTAAAGAATTTGCTGGCAAAGAAGGCCTATTGCGCATCGAAGTTACTGAATCGGTCGCAAATAAAAAAAGTGACCAGGGAGATACTATTCGAGATGTAGATCATGTCATTTTAAATGGGATACGTTCTTCGGAAAATTCTATTGCTCGTTATAGCGAAGAAGGTGCGGAACTGGCCAAACAGCTGTTTGGTGTTACGACCCACCAGGAAATAAATCGGTGGATGAAACAAGCCGGTTATCACCATGTGCAAAATATTCCCATCCATAATCGGGAAGCAGTAAAGCAATTACAATTACTCATCCAGGATGGTTACAAGGTTGGTTTTGCAGGAACAGGGAGTCTCGCTTCATATATTCTCGATCCCGATGAAGGGGAGCCTGAGCGTCAAAATTTAATACAACGCTTTATGGATGGTCATTTTTTTATTATTAGAAATATCGACTATGATGAACAAAACGATATGGTAAACGTCCGCATTATGACTTGGGGGCGGGAAGAATCAGCATCCATTCCATTTGATGTATGGAAAAAGAATGTAGGGCTTGTGGGCACAGCGGTTGTTGGTCAAGATCCCTACATGAGCTTTATGTTCCGTGCTCGCGCTCGAGAGATAGATGATTTGCAACATAGCACTTATTGCTCTCCTGAAGCCTATTGTTTGAATGTAAAGAATATCATCGGAGGTACGCCTGGATATGAAAAAATTAATAAATTATTGAGTCAGGCGTTTAAGCATGAGAATGGAGTAACCTGGTATCAAGCAGCCAAGCAAATACAAGATATGATCGAAGAATTACCTAAAGAAAAAGCGCTAATGATCCCCTCAAAAATATCGATTATTCCCAATGTTACACCGGAGATTAAAACGGGGTTTGACCGGATTCATCACCTACATAGTCGCACTGAGAAAATTAAGGCTTTAGAATACCTTGGAACCCAGGATAATATTGAAGTTCAGCGGCAATTAATGCCATTGTATGCACAAGCAGGACAATGGGACAAGATAAGAGAGCTATTGGCGAACATAGATGATTACAGTCGTACGGATAGGGAGATAATCTATGAAAGTCTGGAGCTGGGATGTTGTCTTGTACTTGGAGACGTAAAAGTCCCCAAAGATATAGCGGAATTGGTAGAAGAAAATACAAAATTTAATTTTAAAGCCAAGGAATTAATCCGAGTATTAAGTGAAATTACCGGCATACCTAAAGGGGGGGCTTTTACCTATGGCATTCGAAGCAGATTGTTAGAGGTGGTTAATCATAGGCTTGAGGAAGAGGAAAAAGAAAAAGCTCATAGTCTTAGTGAGGTCGTTTTATATAAGAAGGATATTTTTAATTTAGTGTCGCTACTCGATAAAGAAATCCATGGCATGGACCCGTCCCATAAAATTATGAGAAAAGATCAGCTGAAAACATTTTGTAATGTACTTGTTGATAGAATAGAGAACAAAGACTCATTGCAAGATCAGGTTGATTTACACTTTGCTTCGAGCTTAAAACACAAACTACCCAGAGTTTTAAGAAAAATATCTGAGTTTTTTTTAAAAGTCGCTTCGATTTTTGATAATAATATCATAACCAAGGGTGTAGAAAAGATTAAGAGTTTTAAAGAAGAGCTCGCCAATAATAGAGAAAAAGGTGGGCCAGAACAATTGGATTCAAGTAGTGTAATGCAGAACTCAATGCCATCTTAACTTATTCAATATGTAAACTATAGTGTGTCTGGAATGCAAAAGTTATAAGGAATAATAAGGTTTGGTAGCTCGTGCTTCTATATGTTCAGTGAATTTACTAAAGGAATTGAGGAACTGTTCGGGTAAATCCAGGGATTTTATCAAGTCACCCATTCTTTGAAGGTTGGGTAAGATCTCATTAAGAACTGTTGCATCGATTTCTTCTTCACTATCCAGATCGTTACTATTTGTAATGGCAATAAGTAACTGGGCTATTTTAGGCGGTGCGAGCATTAATAATGCGTGTAATGTTTCTTCATCACTCGACCCAGCTGTTGAATTTTTCAAATGTTCGACGATTTTTTCTGTTCTTTTGAGGTGGTAAGATGGAAATTTGCTTAAGTTAATCAGATTAGTTAAGGAGTAAGTCAAATAATTAAACTTTTCAAGTTGTAGCACTCGTTCAACGATTTGATCCTCTTCGCTGAGCTCGTCTATGGTTTCGGCTTCATGTATATAACTTGCAAAAGTCTCCAAATCAGATTCAGTATAACTTCGAGCCAAGCCAAGATAATAGAGATCGCGAATTGCCCGACTCCCTGGTTCTGCGCTGATGTGGCCAGTTCTATTAGATAATTTGTGTTCTTTGCGAAGCGAATTTTCACAAAGAGTTCCACCTTCAATGGTCCAATATTCCTCAGCCGAAGGCCCATAACTATATATAGACCTTGTAGGATATAAAGACTGCATCAAGGGATCGTCACTATATTTGGGCCCCTGGAAAAAAGGTCGAAAATTATCTCTGGCTTTGCCCGTAAGATTGTGCAGGGCGTGAATAAGCTCATGACCTAATAAAATAAAGGGCGGGCCAAGATCAGTTAGTCCCTTGCCAGCTGAGGCGTATACTTCCAAATTCAACGAAGAAAGTTTATCATTATAGCGATAATCTACCCCAATGTGTACCTTCCCAGAACCGACTCCGCGAAGGGTCTCCCTTTTAAAAATCGTTTTAAAATCTTGCTCGGGTGTTATTGATTTTCTGGAAAATTCCGGGCTTGTTTTTGCGAGCCCTCCTGCCGCCATTGAACATTCAAAATTATTGCTGGGCTTTAGGATTAATTGAGCTTCCTTGGTTGTTAGCAAATAATTTAGTTTTACAATCAACTTTATTCCTTCGGGTCTGGAAGCAATTTGCATTAAGAGTGAGTTAATATAATTAAATTGTTCGCTAGTAAGTGAATTATTTTTACTTATATTAGTGAGTAGTTGATAAAAATTGGCTCGTACAATTTCTTTAGGCTCTTTCCCTTTTAATTTAGGAAGAATGTACTTGTCGTTTAATGAAATTTCTTGTTCATCATGAATATAGAGCGCTGAATTTGCATATAAATTCTTTGTTAATTCATTATGGGCCACTTGTAAGTCCCTCAAGATATTTTTTATCGCGAGAATTTTTTTGAAAAATATAATTTGCTCCTCTTTCGAGGCTTCAGGGTTAAAGTGTGCATATTGCGCTTCGATTGCTTCGTATGCCACATGATTTAACTGATCAATATAAGCGGCTCGTTGCATTAAGTCATGATCATAACCCTGAGGTAACTCACTTTGATGGTTAATGCCCAACCCAGATAATTGTTTGGAAATAGCCTTAATTTTCTCTGCCATGATCAAATAAGATTCATTTGGCCTTGTTAATAGTATAGTCGATTATGATTTGGTCAATTTAAAGGGGGATGATTGCTACTGTTTCTTGCAGAGGGAATTTTAATTAACACAGGGAAATTGTAACGAGGAGAAACTTCGATTAAAGACACGTTCTATACTTATGAAAACCCAACACTTTGTTTGGAACCGCGATGCACGAAAATTTTATTTCTAACTTGTTGAGTCCCATCACGTGGCTGTTTCTTATTGAGGCTTTTTTCTTAATTTTTGTTACTGCATTCGTTTGGAATATTTTCCTTAATTTGCGATATAGCAATGTTTTATTTCAGTCACTTAATAAAACATGCAAGGTATCTGCAATATTATCGAAGGCAGTATTCTTTTTACCTATTGTACTTATTGGATTGCTCGCAGAGTATGAATGGTCATTGTTAAGCCAGGTGAATTTCTTTCCTTTAATCAGTTCCCCATTTGTACGATTTAATTTTATCGGGATTATTGTTTCTTTAATTGCATTAATTTTTATTAGAAATCTGGATAAAACAAAAAGAGCTGAAAAATTTAAGCGATCTATATTTTTTGTTACTTATGTTCTTGTTTTGTATCTATTTTATTTAATCATTCTTATGGGCACAGTTATAACTCGTTTGAACGCCTTTCCTGATGGATTTCTTAAAAGTTATTCTTATCCAGTGGCGGAACGTATAAACTTCTATGTTCTTTGTGCATTATTCTTGGTTCATTTGCTTATTGTTCACTTTGCGGTATCTGTTAAGACATTACAGCGAGTTTTGCTCTTATTGGCTTACACCATTGCCCTTACTTTTGCATATTCAATTGTTTTCTAAAACATGAGTAGTTCCTATGCGGAGATAAGGAAATTATTGGAGTCCAGGTGAGAGACTCCTTTATTATTTAATAAAAAGTTTTTTAGGTGCATCAAAAGCATAGATTACTCCAAAAGCGACCTGTGCTGTATTTGGATAAATTTTGGTGTCTTTGGTAACGTTGCCAAAAGGATCAAACATATGGCTTTTTATCTTACTGTAATTAATTTGGCTATAATCCATCATCAATGTCCACCGTTCAAGCATGTTATAACGAACTCCTGCTCCATATCGAATGCCGCTGCGGTTTGAGGAGGAACTCTTGATCGATGGATCGGACTCATTAATTTTTACCCAACCATTTGCATATCCCGCTCGTCCATAGACTAAAAAAATGTCGGAAAGAAAAAAACCTGGCAATAAACTCACCCCCTCACTGTATTTAACTGTAAAGGTGGTTTTGGAAAAATTTCCATGAAGGAGTTCGTCGTTAGTCAGTTTGTATTCAACCGAGCTTATATTGGCATTAACTTCCCCGGCAAGATAATAACGCTTATGTCGCCAACCATAACCGCCAAATAGAGTTCCAAATACTCCTAGACCAGAAAAATGCTGCGTATCTAGTACATCAAAAGAACCTGGTCTCACCACATGTGCTTTTTGCGTAAAATGGGCTCCTTCAGGTCCAAGCCCTGCACCGATGTAAAACCCCGAAAAACAAGGGCTTGCAAATAATAAAGATGCGGTACCAAGTAACTTCATTTTCCTTAACATATTATTTCCTTGAAAATAAAAAATTTTAGCTCTGTAATCATCAGAATTTATTGTGACTAAGGTAACTCCCCACGTCATCCCGAACCCGAGCGCAGCGAGGGTGAGGGATCTCCTGTCAGGTGGAACAATTTTTAAAGAATCGATTGATACAAATCATTCCACTCTGGGTTCAATGCATTAATCAAATCATGCTT
>NZ_FTNL01000038.1 GCF_900156395.1 Fluoribacter gormanii
AAACAGAGAAAGGCTATTTAATGAAAAGATTAAACATTGCATTAGACCTGTTTGGAGATAAAGCCTGTGGATATGATGGACGAGTCCTTCGGACCTGCCTGTGCCCTATGGGACGTGTGAACAAAGCCATGGATAACAAAAAGACGTTACCCACAGCTATTGCTCACACTCACAGGCTTCTCGTCCACATATCCACCAGGCCCAATAGCAACTATTTATTAACTGCAACAAAACCTCTCAAAAGCAACACCTATTTTGAGGCAACGACTCAGTATATTTTTTGTCCTTCGGCAACACCTTTCATTGAGGCAATAGGTTGGATGTAGGTAGATTAATGGGGGCTAATAAATTTTCTTTGCAAGTAACGGAGTTAGCTACACCCAGCAACGATTTTCATTGAGGGAATTATGACGATTAGAGGTTAAATCCTTGGGAATAATGACTACCCGGCAAAGCGTTTAGCCCTTAGCAGACCGATGTACGCCAAGTTCCGGTTTATAGAACCTTTCGATTAAATCAATATAATTACTGGTTTTATTACCTAATCGAGATGTTGTGAGTGCACTAAATTCTTTGTCGTCTAATGGTTTTGTATCAGGTTTATGTTCAAGAAGGTCTATTAAATGACGAGCTGCCTTTATTTTTTCTTCAGCACTAGAATCAAATTTGAATCCAAATAGTTTGGTTTTGAAATGTTTGGATGCCTCAACCTCTGCCTTAAGGTCTGCTTCCCTTGTTTTTATATAACGCTCTAAAATATCAATTAATTCGGATGTTCTTTTAGAAAGCTCTGGTGCTTCAAATTCTGATGCAGGCAAAGGTTTTTCTTCGACTTCGAGAGCGGATTCATGTATCTTTAGTTCAGCTGCTTCTTGTAAGGAATCATCAACAACAGTTTGGACTTGCAGTTTTGCAATGGCATCTTTATCTAATTTTTCTTTTTGAATCTCTGGGGCATTCTGAGCGTTTTCTTTTATGACTTCCAGGGAATGCCTTTCTAATAGTCTTTGAATGGCTGGATGCCGAGCATGCTCTTTCACACGGCGTACAATTTGCAAATTTAATTCTTGCAATGCAAAATCCTCAGGAGTTTGGGTGTATTGAGGTGCTGGAATGGTAGAAATTAATTCTTTATAAACTCTATCTAGTAGGGCTATATCGTTAGTATCTTGTTCATATTTATTCAAGGCCTGGTCTATATAGTCCAGTTTTAATAATAGATTGTCTGTTATGGATAACGCATTATAGATACGCTCCAATGTTAAGCCATCTCCTTGCTCAGACAATAAGGGGTTTTCTTTTACTTGTAATGCGTGGTTTCTTAAGTTTTCATTGTTATCAAAATAATCCTGAGCTGACATTACTGATATAAATGAGGCTTCTTTGCTGTGTATTGGGTGCAGAATATGCATATGATACCCAAAAATATCCTCGCCATTGTAAATGGCCATGGTATTTTGTATGCCACGTTTAAGGACCGCAACATGATTCCCAAATGCATCATAGAGATTAGGCTGGAAGAGAGTAGCCGGGGGAAAGCCGTTTTGAATTAATAAACGATTTTGTAATAAATTGACAAATGTTCTGCCATTAGCATCTCCAAAGGGATGAGTACGTTCGAAGGCCTCAGTTGTTTCACCAATTAATTGTAAAATTTCATCAGGTTCTTTTAAAGTCTTAATTTGTTCATTGTAGTTGTTTATGATTTGTTCCATGACCTCTTCAGCGGCTGCAGGTGCTTGGTATCTGATCTTCTCACAACGTTCTATCATGAATTTTGCTAAAGCGGAGTTATTATTTTCAATTTTATATTTCTCTGCAATTTTGTTTCGTGTATCAAAAATGGTAGAGTGTGATAAAAAAATTTTTTCATTATCTTCTAAATGAGAATATAAATATTGCGATTCGCCATCCGAGTCAGCTTCACCAACTAAAGCAAAATTTCCACTTTCCATTTTATTAAGTAAATCAGTAAGCCCTTCAACCGTCATCCATGAAGATGCCAAATCGAAAGTTGGAGGATGCCTTCTATACGCCCCTCTTTCAGTACCGTTATTTCCATAACCGAAGAACACATCCTTGGTGACAAAGTCATGAAGTTGTAAAATTAGATCATGAGATATGAATTTATCTTCAATATTATCTAAAGCTACTTCCAGGGCCGGAAAGAAAGCTTCCAGAGACTTAGGTTCTCTTATCGCATAGTTTACCCATCCATTTTCGCCGCCATTTCGTTCACCAGCAATTGCACCCACTGTCTTGGCATAGAGATTTCCATCAACGGCTAACTGCCATAGTCTATTTTTGGGGTAATTATCCCGAAACATTTTCAGGGCCTCGGAAGTAGAAACCGGATTTATTGCAAAGGATTCATCAGGCATTAATGCTTTTTGGCGGCGTTGGTTGTAGGTGACTAAATGTTCCAATTTATAATACCAATCATCCAGTTGATTGAAGTCATCAATGGTATAATATTCAAAAGCTATTTCTTTTAAGTCATCGAAAGAATGACTCTTTGCGCGAAGAAATTCATTAATTTGCTCTGAGGGTTTTGGCTGTTGTTTTATATCAATGATTAATTTACTAGGAGAACCGGATTTTAAAACCAGATTTAGTTTCATTTTAGCTCTTTAATGAAGTTGGGATAATAATAATCAGTATAGCTGTTGTATAAAAAAAGCTCAAAAGTGATGTGAGAGAAACCGGTACGTCGTGATAACCATCCAGGTAGGTAAATTGATATGTTCCAGTCTTAATGCCATTCAATGATGCGTATGCTTTTCTCATGAATTATTATCTGTTGTTTGAGGAAAAGGCGTTTCATAGTAGACTTTCTTATTATTAACGATATGGATCTATGGCGAATTATTTAGCTATTGCAGCGAGCCCCCTTATTGGGCAAGCAGACAATGTATTTACTAGATGACGAATTTATTAATAATCGCCTGAAGCGAGCATCAATTGATAAAAAAGAAAATTATCATTTCGAGTCTGGGCAATACCATAGAATGGTTTGATTTTGGACTTTTCATTTTCATGGCGCCGATAATCGGAGCTAAGTTTTTTCCGCAAGCATTGGCTGGCAATGCAACCATTGAGGCTTTAATGGTATTTGCTGCTGGTTTTCTTTGTCGACCATTAGGCGGTATTTTTTTTGGCTATTTCGGAGATACTCGCGGTCGTGCCAAAACATTAAGAATTTCTATCTTAATTATCACTATGTCAACTTTTTTAGTGGGTGTTATTCCGTCTTATGAAGAGATAGGAATAACTGCCCCAATCGTGTTTATCTTACTTCGTTTGATACAAGGAGTATCTATTGGTGGGGAATACAGTGGAATAATGATCTACCTTGCCGAATCAGCGCCGCTTAACAAACGTGGTTTTATTACGAGTTTTGCAGCAATAGGTGCGAATTTGGGTTTTTTATTGGCCACAGTAACATTGATGCTGCTGCATTTGCTTTTTACTGAGGAAGCGATTACAAATTGGGCATGGAGGGTACCTTTTCTTCTCATAGGGTTACCAGGCTCATTAATCATTTACTATCGTTTTAAATTATCTGAAACGCCGATTTATTCTCAGTTGCAAAAAAATCATCGCCTTGAGTCTATTCCATTTATTGCAGCTATTAAATTTGCACCCTACCAGCTACTAAAAATTTTAGGTCTTACTTGCATGGGCTCAACCTTTTATTATGTGTTTTTTGGATATATGCCCACTTATTTAGAACACTATATTGGATTTTCCTTCGCGGACGCGCTAACCATTGAGAGCTCTATGTTAATTGTAATGCTCTTTACTGTGCCTGTGTCTGGTATGTGTGGTGATTATTTTACCCGAAGAAAAATGCTGATAAGTACTGCAATCGCTATTATATTTTTGGCTTTACCCTGCTTTTATTTACTGCAGTTCAAATCCGTAACATTAGTGCTATTATCTTTAGGTACAGCAACTATCCTAAGCTCTTTAGAACAAGGGAATACTCTCACAGCTATTGTAGAAAATTGTCCTGAGAACGTTCGTTACAGTGGCGTAGCCTTTTCTTATAACCTGGGAAATGCTCTATTCGGTGGCAGTACGCCGTTGGTTGTTACTTTACTGACAGAAAAAGTAGGTCTTATCCTACCGGCTTATTACCTAATTTTTATGTCCGCTATCACCTTAATTACCGCAACAACCTTACTTAGCAACAATCAGTCCTTGGGGCCTTTGCGCGATCGTAAGCGCGCTACCATGCAAGTCGATTTGCAATAAAATCAACATAACTCAGGATTACACCTGTTATTTTTGCGACACAATCGACAGATACAGTTCGTATTGACCATTAGCATTGGATAGTAAAAATTTTTGAGTCGTATTAATCGCCCAAGTCACCGGAACTGATTTTTGATTGGGCATACTCCATTGCACCTGCAAATTCCCCTTTTCATTTTTTAATTCAACGCGAATCAAGCCAATCAGATCATCTGGATTTAAAGGTTTTGAATCTTGATCCATCAGAGAGACAATCAGAGTAATTTTTTCTCCACTCTTGATGGGTTCAGACCATAGAGGAGCCGATTTAAGCGTATTGATTTTTGATGATGGCAAATGAAGTGGAAACTCCGGGATTCGAATATATTGTGTTGGCTGATTGACGCGTAATACACTTATATCAAAATATAAATCATCGCCAAGCAGCTCTCCCTGCTTTACCATTTTTATATGATCCAAGACGAGCTTAGGAGAAAACTCCTGTTTATTAACAGCAAAAGCCATGGATGAGAAACAAAAAACAACAAGCGTGCACCAATGCGGCCATTTCATTTTCTGACTCCTTTCTAT
Source organism: Fluoribacter gormanii (assembly GCF_900156395.1). GTDB lineage: Bacteria > Pseudomonadota > Gammaproteobacteria > Legionellales > Legionellaceae > Legionella > Legionella gormanii. The sequence continues at coordinate 4,828 of NZ_FTNL01000038.1, forward strand.
ACTTTGTTGCTTTGTAAGGACAACTAATATTCAGTATGGTACAAATAAGTAATAATGACTATCAATCTATACAGTTTATTAAGACTAATTGCATAATTCATTACTTTATAACGCTTTTCAAGAAAAGTAAGCTCTTGCCCATTTATATTGAAAATCTTCTCCATTTCTTTCTCTAACAATTCCGTGGCTGTTTTGTTCTATTTATTCTTTAAAATCTTGGTCATCTTTTCACTCTTTCTAAGGTAAATTTTATCTGAAAGTACTAGAAGAAATCCTCTCCAATTTAAATCAATCGATACGTACCTCGGTGACTCAAAAACTCATCATTTATAGCAAGGATGAGGTCAAAACTGTTCTTTTATCTAAAGTAGGGTCATCATTGCTCTCTTCACTCAACCCCGTATCAAAAAATCTTAGTCCAGCTTGCTTAATTTTAGAATCAGTAGGTTTGGGAGAAGTATTATTTTGAGGCGTATTTGGAGTATAGCCTTGACTCATTTTTTCTATCAATGGCTCCATCTGTTTAGGACATTGGGGCGATTTTTTGCTATGGAAAACGGTAGGCCAAGTAAACGCTATCGATACGAATACTAAAATGACTGGAGACAATATTGCCATGGTAATGGTTAATGCAATTTTTGCCCCGATTGCTTCTCCCAACGTTTCACCAACATGAATTCCACTTCGAATTCCACCGGCAACAGAATAAGCAAGAGAATCACCTATCAAAGCACATAATTTGAGCATATTGATGGTTCCATATTTTATCTTTTGTGCTTTTGTCTGGCCTTCTTCCAGTGGTTGATATATTGATTCAAATTTTTCTTTTAGGTCGACATACGTTTTCGGATTAAAGACTTTATATACTTGTGAAAAAGTATTAACAACCATGGTTGTCGAAGTACATATCATAGCGATAAAATGTGCTAAGAGGGTATCTGGACTTGCACCTAACGCATTGAAAAGCTTATTAACCCCTGACATAGTAGTAAACCAGGTTAGTGTTGCATACACAGCTAAAAAGACTGTACTTACGACTCCTAGTAAGATACATCGCAAAAGTCCATAGGGTTTTTTATAATCTTCAATAAAAAGATTTTTAAATTTTGTATAATTTTCACGTATGCCTACAGCTTGAAACGAATAAAAAGAAATCGCTGCAATCACAGCTAACCCAATTGTAACTGCCAAAACCAGAGGGTTAGAGGCGAGCATACCCGCCCCCAAAAAATTGAGAAGGCCTACAAGACCAGCATAACCAGAAATGCCCGCAGAAATACATGCCAATAAGGTCACAATACCAAAAAATAATTTCTGACCTCTATCGAATACCGTCTTTTCTTTTATATTTTCTTCAAGGGTCTTAAACGTTTTTTGTTTTTGAGGCTGAAAGCCAGCACTATCAAGCATGGCTTGCCCACGACTTAACAAACATACTATTCCATTACATAAGGAAAGTACGATTGCTAAGCCGAGGCTAACCCCAAATGGAGCTCCCAAAGTACTTAATAATCCAAGGCAAAATACCATACAAAGCGCCATAGAGGTAACGACTTTGCCAATGACCAAGGGCACTCCTTTTATCAACCTATTTCTATTTTGAATGGGGGTTCTCGTAAATTCTTGGCCCTTGCTAGAGCAGGTAGCAATTTGTAAGACCTCTTGTTTAGACAATCTTTTTCCACCCGAAAGTATTTCTCCCCACTTAAATGTAAGGAAACTCCAAAAAAAATGAGAAAACGGACGTTCTAGAAGATCTGTTATTCGAAGATCCCCATTTAGAATGGCCTGTTGAACTTTTTGTGATTCTTTTTTATTAAATTGATATTGGTTAAACGAAGCAATAATCCAATCTTTTTGGGTACGAAATTTTCTTTTTAAAACCATTATGACATCAGGACGTTTATAATTAGCAAAATCGATTTGTTCTTTTTCTAATAAACTAACTATTTGTTCCATTGCGATAAATCCCTTCTGAATGCAAAGCATGTAGCTTATTTATAATTTCATAAGAATTCCAATAAATTTTTAAAAAATTAATTATCAATAGGAAAGATATCGCGATTATTTTTATTAGAAAAATTTGACATACTGTGTGAGTTCCATTCTAATCTTATTTTTTTTACATGATATGGACAATCATGGCATTTTTAAGTTTTCTAAAACCTGCTCCTTACCTAGATGAAATTCAGGATAAAACCCTTGTTAAACAGCAATATCGTTATTGGCGTATTCGCACCTTTTATGCCATGTATATAGGGTATGTTTTGTTTTATTTTACGCGAAAAAGTTTTACTTTCGCGATGCCCGCATTACAAAGCGCCTTAGGGATGACCAAAACTGAACTGGGAATGATTGCGAGTATTTTGAGCTTGAGTTATGGCATCAGCAAATTTTTAAGTGGAATTCTTGGTGATAAGTCAAATCCGCGTTATTTAATGGCGATTGGGCTAATTTTGACGGGTGTTGCTAATATTTTGTTTGGATTGTCTTCCACCTGGTGGTTATTTGCCATTTTTTGGGGATTGAATGGTTGGTTTCAAGGATGGGGATGGCCTGGATGTACTAAATTATTAACACATTGGTATTCTCAATCCGAACGCGGTCGCTGGTGGAGTATTTGGAATACATCTCATAACGTTGGTGGTGCGTTAATTCCATTGATTGTTGCTATGTGCGCGCAGTATTACGGCTGGCGTTCAGCCATGTTTGTGCCTGGGGTAATCTGCATTTTAGGCGGTATTTTTCTAATCAATCGTTTAAGAGATACTCCGCAGTCCCTTGGTTTACCGGCGATAGAGCAATATCGCGAAGATTTTTCTGGTTTATCAAATCACCACCAAGAAAAAACAGAATTCTCAGTCAAAGAAATTCTTTGGAATTATGTGTTAAGCAACCCATATATTTGGATACTCTCCATTTCATATTTGTTTATTTACATTGTGCGAACGGCCATTAATGATTGGAGCATGCTGTACTTAACGGAAGTGAAGGATTATTCCTTAATCACAGCAGGTAGTTGTGTCATATGGTTCGAGGTTGGTGGTTTTTTTGGAAGTCTGGCTGCCGGCTGGCTTTCTGATAAAATATTTCATGGTAAACGCAACCCCATTAACGTGCTTTTTACAGCAGGGGTATTTGTCACTTTATTGCTATTTACCTTAACCAGGGGATATACACCATTCCTCGATTCTTTGTTTCTCTTTTTCTTTGGTTTTTTTATCTTCGGGCCACAAATGATGATTGGTATGGCGTGTGCGGAGTTAGCACATAAAAAAGCAGCGGCGACGGCAACTGGTTTTGCCGGATTTTTTGCTTATTGTTTAGGGGCTGTTCTGGCTGGTGCTCCTTTGGGTGCAATTATCAAAAATTACGGCTGGGATAATTTCTTCCTTACCTTGTTTATTTGCTGCTTAATTCCATTTTTTATGATGCTGCCAATCTGGCATGTGAAAGCCCATCCAAAGTATCGTAAATCAGAGTTTTCAGGCAAATCTGAGTTTGCTTCGTGATGGGATTTCTTGGCTAGCCTAGCATTGGGTTGAATGGGATTCTTTGATAATGCCTCTTTATTAATAGGTTAATGAGGATGGCAGATCTTCCGATGCAACGTTTTGGGGTTTTCCTTGTTGTCTAAATACATCATGGTGCAAAGGCTGGCTAATTTCTCTTGTTAAAGTCTCTTCGGATCCTGGCATGATTTGCATCATGGGATTATAAGAATCAGCGGTATTATTCCAATCACCTAATTTTTTTTGAAAAGCTGTAAAATTAGCATCAGTACCATTTCCTTTGATCGCAAAAACAATATTTTTAAAAAAGGATTTATATTTTTTCTGGTTTAAGATTTCATGATATAAATTCGCTACTTTATCAGGGGGATTGCAAAAAGCACCACAGCCGAAGGCGCCTAGTATGATATTTTGTTGGTTGTTTTCGATAAGCGTATCCAGCTGAGCATGTATTTTTCTTCTCATACTTTTTTCATTAAACGGGTGTGGAAAAAAAGGAATAGGAATTCCAAAAATTCTTCGACGTAAATCATCAGCTGCAACACGCAATTCATAAAAAGGAAAAATTTTTCCTTGATCTTTTTGGGGATCAAGAAGTGTACCATCACTATCTCGAATCAGTGTAAGGGGTGTAGGGTTAAAATAAACTCTGCCTTTTTCTGCATTAATTAAAGAAGACATCTCAGGCGAATAATGGCGAGAATCTTTTAAATCTTCTTCTCTGATTGTAAAACTCCAATTTGTTCTTCGAGCGATATCCTCTTCCTGGCTTCCTTTACGATATTGAAAAACACCTCCTACATCATCAGCATTTGCAAAATTAACAACGGCTTGGAGTTCGCCTGTTTTTTGTGTCTGGATACGTGCTTCGGTTAAAGAATCGTTTGTGGACACAAAAATTTTGCAAGCTGAGTGGTCACGTCTGGAGGCTTTTTTCCAGGCATGTAGATTTTTTGCCGCAGCTTCTCTGTAACTGGAGCTGTGTTGTTCATAGTTTTGAACAACCTCTGCTAATTGAGTTCGATAGATTTTATCTTTACCCATAAGAAAAAAACTCATTATTTTTACATCGAGGGGTAAATCTTCTTCTTTAATAAAACGTTGCCACATTTTTGCTCTTGTCTAAGTTATTTGTTTGGTTATTTTAGCATATATATTTTTTGGGGTTGAATTATTATGATGTTAAAGGTAATGAAAGTAAGCGTAGCCTGTATTAGCCAATGCGTAATAAGGGAAATAGTCTTAGCTTGACTTACCCAAGGCGGTTTGGAGATAATTTTCAATTTCAGGTTGCGTGCTTATTTCGTCTTTACAAGCTTGCATAAATACATCTTTGAATTGATCGAATTCATTTCGGGTTACAGATTGTTCGATGTACTCATGAGCGCTCATTCTTAAACCTAGAATTTGGGCTGCTTGTTCCACTGTACTTAGTAATTGATTATATCTCCATGTTCCAACTAAAGTATCTGTTAATATCACCATATCAAGACTGTTTCCTCGATTTATAGAAAAATGTTCAATTCCCTCAGGTGATTCAGCATATATCGAGAAATTACCCGCTTCTCTATACACGCCTATCATGCGAGACTCACAACGATTTATACAACTGATTCAAGAGTTTCACGCTAAATTTTCTCACTCTATCAAAGAGATTGTCGCTGATCGAGCCTATGACTCTGGTGCCATTAGGATTAGAAGATGTTAATTTATCTATGGTTAGTATTTGTTTACCGGACATCTATAATTAAGTAACAAGGATGTGACTGCATAGGTCTCGATAGGATTTATTGAATGGCTGAAATAAATGAAAAAATTGAAAAGTTTAAACAAGCCTCACATGCCATATTAAACAGAAACCGTTATGACTTAGACAAGATTCTGGGAATGAGTACTAGGAGATGAAATGGCCTTATTCGACTTACCGTCGTATTTAAATCGGTTTTTTTATAGATTTAGACCGTTTTCAAATCGTCACTCAAATAGAGAACGTTTGGTTCTGCAGCAGACCCAAGACATGCTGCTAGAGTACCCAAAAGCTAAAGATGCGATAAATTACTCTAGGCAAAAACTGCAACAAATACGTAATCAACGACTTAGAAAATTACTTATTTATGCAAAATATAAATCACCGTGGTACCAGAAAACTTTAGCCCACATTGATGTTTATAACTTCACAGAAGAGCGATTAAACGAACTTCCAGTAATAAATAAAATGATTCTAATGGAAAATTGGGATGCTATTGTTACTGACAGGAAACTCTCATTAGCTCGTGCTGAAAAACATCTTGCAAGAATGAGCCGTGATAATGATACTTTATATCTACTTGACCGTTATCATGTTTTGTCAACTAGTGGTTCGAGCGGGTTGCGGGGGGTCTTTGTATATGACTGGAATGAATGGATCACATTTTTCTTATCCATTATACGTTATCCACTTTACAACCAGGATCGCTCCCAACTTTTAATTGATCCAACTCAAAAAATCAAAATAGCGCAAGTTGTAGTAACAAATACTGTTTATGCAATGTACTCTTTTTCAAAATCATTTATATTCTCTAATATAGAAAAGTCTTTTTTCCCCATTACTTCACCCATAAACCAAATTATAAAAGGTCTGAATGAGTTTCGCCCGGAAGCCCTGGAAGGAACACCTACGACGATGCATAAGTTATGTTTAGAGGCTCATGCAGGGCGACTCAAGATTCAACCCAGAATTATTAACATAGGTGGGGAGTCATTGTATGAACCCATCCGCAAGTTAATAAAAGAAGTTTGGCCTAATGTGAATATTTTTAATCAATTTGGTTCATCAGAAGGCTTATTAGGTATAAGCTGCCACGCAAATAATAATGAAATGCATTTAAATGATGATCTATGCATCCTCGAATCAGTTGATCAATTTAATAATCCAGTGTGCAAAGGAACTCTACCTCAAAGACATTTTGTCACCAATTTATATAATTATACCCTACCACTCATTCGTTATGAATGGTCTGATCGGTTGTTAATTCTAGATAAAACCTGTGAATGTGGGGTAGAACATCAACTTATTGCTGAACCTCAGGGACGTCCCGAATTTGATTTTATTTATCCTGGAAATATTTTTGTACATCACTTGCTTTTTGTAACGCCACTCCTATTGGAAAAAAATATTCGAGAATATCAGGTAATCCAGACAAAGGAGGGGGCAACAATCAAAATTTTAACAATCGGTTTTGTTGATAAGAAGCAATTACAAAATTACATTTGTAATCAATTAATCAAATTAGGTTTGTCTGAACCCAAGGTTAACGTAATTAGAGTGCCCCAATTTGATTACCCACCTTCAGGTAAGTTGAGGCGATTTATCAAACTTAATACTGAACATCATTAATCCTAATGTTTTCTTTTCCGTATCAGTCCTTGTTTAATTTGTTCAAAAAGGTCGTTGATGTCTGTAAATTTTATATCTGGATACACGTAAAATAATGGCTGTTCGTTTAAGCCCAACTCATTTTCCTTATCCTCTACGGTAACAGGCGTCGCGTTATTTCCTTCCAATAATAAGACTGGGAGTGTATATAATTTTATTTTATTATGTTTCGTTCGCATAAATACACTCACACCATGCCATGGTTGAATCGGATCACCCAATGCAGTGTTTGTTAATACAGCCAGTTGCCCAGGTTTTGCATGGATAGTCCAGCGAATGTGATCGGGAAAACAGACACTGATTGGCTCGAGAAGTAAATCTCTATCACTGCGAATTTCTGCCAAATAGTTTATGGTAGCAACCCAAGCTTCATTGAGCATCGATTGACGCAAATATTCAAGAAGTTTTAATGGGGTTGGCGTACTTTCTGACTGATTTTTGGCAAGAAAGAGCTCAATTTGAAAAAGATCATTATCGGTAAGTTTTGTGTAGGGTTCAAATAAGTTTCTGGTGAGTTCGCTATATAAATCAACATAATTTTTTCCATATAAACTAGCATAATGCGCCAGTTCTTTATAGTTGACGATGTACATTAATGACTTGAATAATGGGATATATCGTCCTTCAGGATTAGATGTTTCAGGCTCGGGATCTGACTTGATTGCCTGATTCATCGTTTCAACCATATCATAAGGGTTTAATAGGGGTAACATCAAATTACTATAAAAAGCGCGCACGTTTTCTCTAATAGCAGCTTTTTCTAATTGCATTTTTTGGGGTAAATAATTGGAAATGACGTATTGATAATCCATAATTTCCAAGTAATTTATGAGCCCCAATTTTTTTATCCACCAATTTAGATAATCTTGGTAGTGTTGAATGGTTTCATCAGCCTCATTTAAAAAGGAATTAAAGCGTCTGCCATCACAAATTATTGTAAATGAAGCCATGCATTGATCAGGAACTGCAACTTCTTGACGATAAATAAAATCAATTGTTTTTGCTATTTCAACTAATCCAAGCAAGAAACTTATTTCAGATAAATCAGGCATAGATCCTCTGGACTTAAGGGGAGAGGATGATTTATAAGGTAGTGCGGGTATAATCATTTTTATGGGTTTTTGTTTTGCAACCAGTTCTTTTATTTTGTTAACCAGGATAAGGCGTGAAACGTTTGATTTTGAGCCTTTTAAAAATTGTCGATCAAACATGACTTCAGTCAGTTTTTCTGCAAGACCAATATCTTGTGGCGTATTTATCCCATATTTTTTATAGTTTTTTTTTAATCTTGTTTTAGCGGCAGATACACGTTCTAAAACAAATTTATCTGATGCTTCCATAAGTAAGGGAAGCAGGCGTTCTAAAATTAATTTTGAACTGACGGATAAGGTTTTCTTTGAAAACTCTTGGGCACTATAAAGGTGAAAATTGGCATTTTGGTTGATATCATGCATAAAATGAGCACTAATAACGGCTTCACTTTTTCTATTTAAACCAACCTGATAGATGCCTTCTTGATTATTTTTTATAGTTCCTTTAGTCATTTGAGACCTGTAGAGCAAATAGAGCTACCAAATTGCTTAATCTCTTGAATGGTGCAACAACCGGTTAACTTCATTACGGCTTCAAATTCATCTTTCAATATTGTTAGAATCGCTTCAACTCCTTTTTCTCCATCCACAGCTAATGCCCAAAGGATTGATCTGCCTACTAAAACAGCATCGGCTCCCAACGCAATTGCTTTGAATATATCTGTTCCACGTTGAACTCCACCATCCAGCAGTACAGGGATTTGTCCAGCAACTGTTTTAACTATATCGGGTAATACTGAAATCGTTGCTTCGGATGTATCAAGTTGTCGGCCACCGTGATTGGATACAATGATGCATGCGATATTCAACTGACATGCTTTATCTGCGTCTAGCGGATTAAGAATTCCTTTTAAAATAATAGGTAAAGGTGTAATAGTTTGTAACCATTCAATATCATGCCAGGTCAATGAAGAGTCAAGCTCATGAGCTGTGAAATTATAAAGTACCTCACTATTTACCGTGCTATTAAAATTACCGGTAGACAATTCTTTTGGCAGCACGAATTGATTGCGAATATCCCGTTCTCTTTTTCCTGAAATGGGAACACCGACTGTCACAACAATAGCCTTGTATCCTATTTTTTCGGCACGATGGATTAATGATTCGGTGAGGGCTCTATTTTTAAAAATATAGGTCTGAAGCCAAAGATTATTATGCCCCGATAAGTTTATAATGTCTTCAAGAGATCTATTCGACATAGCGCTTACCACCATAGGTATACCTGAAGTATTAGCCGCTTTGGCTGTACTCACTTCCCCTTGTTTATCGACTAATTGATGAAAAGCAGTTGGTGCTATTAGAAATGGGGAACACAGCTCGTAACCCAACAGATGAGTAGATGATGTACTATTAGAAACATCTCGTAAACACAGCGGTCTTAGGTTAAGAGAGTCAAATGCATCACGGTTTTTTTGTTTTGTTATTTCGTCACAAGCTCCCGTATCAATATAATCGAAGATTTTTTTTGGAAGCTTGCGTTTTGCCAATAATCTATAATCAGACATTGATGCGGGAATGCTCATAACTAACTCTATTTTAAAGTTATAAAAAGAATAGCGCGTTTCATTATTCTTTGCATCTTTTATAATTATTAAACCTAATCCTTAAAATTTAATCGCTCGCACCGTTGCTCTAGCAATTCGAGATATTTTTCCTGCATCGGTTGAGATAAAAAACTGAAACCAATCAGCACTTGCCATTTTGGTATTACCTGATGGAACTCTTGTATGATCCCATCGATGACGTTCTGGTTTAATCCTAATTTTTCAATGGCAAAGTATTTAAGAAAATCACTCTTTGTTAAATTATTTTTTTTTCCTTTTAGCGGCAAAGCCAGTTCTTCTTTGGGGTTTTTTTGAGCGATGGTTGAGTTAAGTAAATCGTAGGCTGGTGATATGGAAATTTTTCTATCCTTAGTAATCAGGGAAAAATTTTTTAGATGCATGTCTTCATTGCCGACCAGGAAGTTAAACAACGTCAACTTAAATAATTTCACGAATTCAATTTTGGGAAATGTACAAAACTGCTCTATGACTGCAATTACTTGTTCCATAGAACTTTTATATTTTGTATGTCGATCTTCACCTGATAGCTGTGCAAAATCCTCTAAAGCTAACTTTTTATTATGGCCTATTCGATCAAAGCGTTTAATGAAGTAGGTTAAACTGTTGTCTTTAGAATAAACTAAACCATGAACAGGAACTTCGAGGCCAATGGTCTTTGCAAGGGTCATCGTAATGGCTTCATTTTCCGGCAATTCTGGATAAATTTCACTTTGTGGTTTTAAAATATAGTGACCCTTTTGATCAACGATTTCAAAACCTCCCTCTTTTATCTTTAGTTTGGCACTTAGTTTCTTTTGGACGCCTTAGACATCTTTCCTACCCGAGCAATTGCTTCCTGTCGCTGCTCATCAGCACTTAAATCTAATGGACTAAGATTTTTTAATTGAGGAGAAAGCAAATGCAATCCACGTTGAGAATAGTTTTCTTGGTCACTAATTACGTCATAAGTAATAGGGCAGCGTTTCATCTCAGTTCCTCAATCGTCACTGCCCCTACGACATCTTGGCCAACTCGTATCAATTGGCCAAAATAATCATTTTTATCGATTTTATATTTGCGTAATAATGCTTCAAGCATAATACCTTCAGGGAGTAATCCTTCAAAAAAAGGGGGAAATACGTCAAAATCATAGATCTTATTTGTTAACGGCATGGTGAGAGAAACAGGAGCCCCCTGATAATCATTAAGGTAAGTAAATTGATATTTTTTACCGTCTAAATCTTCTAATATTCCAGCTCTAATGCCATTCACTGATACGTATGCTTTTCTCATGTATTCTTATCCGTTGTTTGAGGAAAAGGTGTTTCAAATTTTATTTGGATATTTAAAACATCGAACACTTTTAGCAATGTATTTAGACGCACCGATTCTTTCCCTTTTTCAATATCATAGATAACCGTCTTGCCGACACCCGCTAACCGGGCTAATTCTTGTTGTGATAAGCCGCTGTGTTTGCGGTAGTAATGGACTAAATTGGCAATCTTGTGTGTGGGCATGGAACACCAAAAATTAATCATATATTACTGTTATAGCAGTAAAAATGATAAAAATAAATTTATTATTTCATTTCTTTGCATTAATTCACCATAAATTACTGTTATGGCGGTAAATTTTACTGATTTTCTGATTTTCACATATATATTTATTATAAATTCCTAAAAATTACTGTTATCGCGGTAAATTTGTGGGGGAATAACAAAAAAGTCATGTTCAGTCTCAAAAATACGTCCATCATGGATTAAAGGTTGGGCTAATATGGAATATAAGCTCGTCCAAAATGGAATGAGAATAGATTTCTTGGGTCAGGTAAAAAAAGCATAGGGACAAAAGGGACAAGTGGGGGCCTATAGGTTAAGGGTTAAAGTTTTGTGTTCTTGATTAGTGCCCCGGAAATGGGGATGAGCCACCAATTTTAAAACCAGGAAGGTAGCAAATGGTGGTGTAAGTGCAATTTCGCTTTAGATTTTGCACGCAGGTCCCGAAGTGGGTTTCTTGGGATTTAGGGTATCAAGTGTAACTGATTGATTTTAATATATTTTATTGGTTGGCCCACTAGGACTTGAACCTAGGACCAACGGATTATGAGCCCTGATCTTATAAAATAACATGTTGATTTTAAAGTAATAATATGTCACGGGATACCACTACAAATGTCGTACAGAGTATAACAATGTCGTACTCAAACACGCAAATCTCACGCAAAGCTATTTTAGCTAATTTAATGGCATTTGCTGGGAAAGACATTCGGTTTTCATGAAAATGACTACTTGTATGATGACATGGTAAATAAGCTATATTAGTTCATTCTCCAGCTCATCAGAATTTGCCAAAGTAATTCCAGCATAAATGGCTTCTTGTTTTCCCTTTAAAAATGCCCATAAACGATCGCCATATGAAAAATGCCACCACTCACGCGGATAATTAACAAAATCATGTTCATACATTATATCAAGAAGGATTTTTCTATTCTGGAATACTTCAGCTGAAATATTCTGAGAATAGGTTTCACAAATATCTGGATCGACTTTGTACCAATCTTTAATTGCCATACCAAAATCAATTAAATTTCCATTGGAGTCAATAATTTCAAGATCTACTGCACCGCCAGTACTATGAGGAGGTATATTCGGCGCTCCTTTAAAAAAGCTTACAGGGGCAATTAATAAACTGGCTTCTTTGAAAAGTTCTTCCTCTGACTTATTGGAGTTTTTTAATCTCAAATTGTTATAGTATTCATCAAATAGAATTTTTTGAACATTTAAGCTTCGTAATCCTTCATAAATTCTGAATCTCCAATCATGTGGAAGTTGTTTTTGAGCAAGACATAGTTTTTCATAAACGGTTTTTCTTAATTTAGTGTAATCATTTTGGGTTAAAGGTGTATCTGGAGGAGGGCCATAAGCAAGTTCTTGTTGTTCTTTTAGATCGACTAGAGGTTCATTATTTTCACGAATAGAAATACTACTAATTTTTTTTTCGTTAATAACAGGACCTTTTTTCATTATTTCTAGCCTGTTCGTCGAATTTTAAGAATTATAGTTTTTTTAAATTCAAGGCTCAATAGTTCTTTCACCTATCTCTATTTTAAGCAAAAAATCAATAGAGATAACAGTGCATAATAATTTTAAAAAGATATAAAAGCTATTCGGTTTTCATAAAAATGACTACTCGCGATGTAATGGTGAGTAATATAAAATGCAAAGTAATTCGATACGAATATACGTTATTTATTTTTAAGTAACGAAATAATGTACCATAATTTAAACTTAATATTATTCGTTATTAGAAAGTAAGGTTTTTTTTAATTCGGTTATTTGTTCAAATGTTGTTTTGTTAGCGAACTTGAACTTATTTACTCATTACTACCTAAAAAATAAATAGGATGAAGAGGCAGAAGGTTTTTTTGGTCATCTCTCATTTTGGGATAATACTCAATCCATAGCTCAATGAGTCTATCGAAGTCAATTAATTCAATATGTTCTCTGGAGTTAATTGCTTCCTTAATGGCTGGTTTTGAAAACTGACCAGATGTTACAAATATGCCTACATCTGTATTTCGCTTAAGTGTTCCTGAGAGTTTTTGTATGGCATCTGACGCAACTGAATCTAAAGGTCGATGTTTTACTTGTACGATAATTCTTGGTTGTTTAGTCCCTAAAGGATCCGTATAAGCAACTATATCTATCCCGCCGTCAGGCCCTCGTTCAGTGATATGGGAAATGTGATAACCCATTGCATCTAAAAGAGCTGCGACTAAATCTTGAAATTCGTATGGGTTTTTTTTGTAAATAAATTCTCTAATTCCTGCGTTAGCGTTTTCTTCGTATTGGTCTAAAAGTGCTTTTTGTACTGTTCCTGTATCTATACTTGCTTGTTCGATGGCAATATCTTCAATTTCAGACTCAGGATTTTCTGTTTTTCTTACTGCATTCCATTCGCGATAAATTTTGTTAGCACTGTTGAGGAGGTTTTCTGGACCTAATTTTATTGCTTCAGCCCCTTCGTTAGTTAAAATCCAGAGTCCTTTGTTTTTTCTTAAATAGCCTGCCTTCATGCAGTCAATTGTATAAAAATGGAGAATTGATTCCCACCTTACATTACCTGTTTTTTCATAAATTTGTTTTTCATAATCATCAAATTCGACAGTTTCACGAATTTTGTCAATAACTTCCTTACCTCTTAATTCACCTCCGGCATTTTTAAGTATGTTGAATGCCGCAAAAATAGTTTTTTCTGCGATTTTTTTGCTCCGCGATTTAGCCATACTCGTCCATATTTATCTAACTCTTTTTAATATAGAGGTAATTGATCTAATGGTCAAAATTGGTGTTGAATTGAAAACATTATATATTTTTCGTTGTAAAGGTGTGTTTTGCCTAATTTGGCTAAAACGACTGATGGGTTTCGAATAGCAAATAGCCCGGTTGCTTGCAGCTGGGCTACACTTCCTATAGCGATAGTGTTTTATCAAGAGAAGATACACAAATACTTCGCCAGTCTAAGCCACTATGAGTTTATCCAAGTGTTACATTTGCATCTCCAAGCTACATATGTAGAATAACAACTTTTAGTTACTAGTTGCTGTAGGGCTTTCGTGTAGCACATATTTTTTATAATATTTTTGTGCCAACTCTTTTGCATGTTTTAATTCATTTCCTGTTTTATCTTGCTCTATTAGTTTATAATTAAGCCAATTTTTCATTTGCTCTGCACTGTCTTGGTTTTCATCTAATCCTTGGGCTATGGCAACATTAATCCAAGCATATGCTTCTTGATAATCTTGAATTATACCGTGGCCATATAGATATTGTATGGCGACGTTTCTCTTTCCTTGGGCGCTACCCATAATTGCAGCTTGCTTGTAGCACTTAAATGAATTAACAAAGTCTTTTTGAAGATTATAGACATTACCCATGTTATTCATAATCGCTGAATATAGCGTGTCATTGTAGTTTTTTTCTAATGCTTTTTTATACCATGCTATAGCGGCTGAGTAATTAATGCCTGTTCCCATGCCGTGTGCATATATTTCGGCAAGCTGGTTGGCAATCAAATAAATGCCTTGGGTATCATAAGGCTCAATTTTTTCATAAAATTTAATTGCCCGTTCATATTGTTTTTCTTTATAGAATTTATCCGCGAGAGGAAACAAATACAACATATGACAATGACTCTTGTTATCACCTGCTTTATTGCATAGCTCAAGCAAGTCGTCTTCTTTACTTTCTTCAAAATACAATTGTCCTAGAAAATGAACCGCGGAGATTTTTGAATCTTCTTTTGCATTCTCGATAACCAATTTGCAAAAATGCACTTTCTGTTCTTCAGTGGTGACTGAATCATAGTCACACAAATTTTCTATTGCAGTTGCATTGCCTTTTTCAGCAAAGTCTAAAACAATTTTATGATATTCATTTGCTTTATCTTTAAAGCCGAAATGTGAATATATATTTGCCAACCTTGATGCAGAATTTGCTCCACATTCATTATTTTCAATAAGTATTTTTTTTAAGGATTCATCCTGATGAAGAAATAGTGTTCTATTTTTTTTAACTTCTTCTTCATTAGATCCCAGAGTCTTATATAGTTTTCTAACTAATGCATTGATGATATTTTCTGATTCTTGGCATGGATTTTCTTTTTTTTCACCCGTAATTTGTTTTTGATCGGGGATTTTTTCTGATTTTGGTAGAGGGCTATCTGATTGCTGGAGCGTTTCTTTTTTATGATAGTAACTTCCAAGTACTAATGAAAATAAAATGATCGTGACAATAGAAGACTTGGAAAATATAATTTTTTTCATCCTAACGTACCCTCAAATTCAATTTATTTAAATTTAATATTCCATATAAAATGCTCCAATTTTATCCAAGTGTGCAATAGTACATCAAAAAAAGAAACGATACTACTTAATTAGCGTGCAGTTGATATGTGTAGTGCCCCCAATTTAAACCGGTCCACCTAGCCAATAATTAACGACTAGTAATAGGACTAGTAATATGACTGTATCGACACCATTAGAATGTAATGAAATAATCCATTCAAGCAGCAATCGACGTCGTTGGACGCCGTTAGAGAAACAACAAATAGTCCATGAAACCTATCATTCAGGAGCAACGGTATCTTACGTTGCGCGAAAACATGGAATACCGCCCAGCCAATTATTTTATTGGCGTAAATTAATGGAGAGCAGTGCATTGACTGGAGTAAAGGCTGAAGAGTCTGTGGTACCCCAAAGTGAAGCGAATGAACTCAAAAGGCGAATTAAGCAACTAGAACAAGTGTTAGGCCAAAAAACGTTAGAGAACGAAATACTACGTGAAGCGGTAAAGCTCGGCCGGGAAAAAAAACTGATCTCGCGGCAACCCTTGCTCGGAATAAGCGATTTCGAATAAGAGCGATAGCCCGTGCTCTAGAAGTATCCCGTTCAAATCTAACAGAAAGGCTTAAAAAAATGGAACCACAAAAGAACCATTACGTTAAAACAGAGGACAATGAACTGCTCCCTTATATTCGCGAAATCACGGACAAACGCTGTAGCTATGGCTATCGAAGAGTCACTGTTTTACTCAACCATCGACTACAGTCTGAAGGCAGATTAAAAGTGAACCATAAACGTGTATATCGCATTATGAAGCTCAATAATTTATTGCTTCTGGCTCCTAAGAAAAAACCAACACGTTCTCACGACGGTAAGGTGATTACTTTAAAAAGTAATACGCGTTGGTGCTCTGATTGCTTTACCATTCAGTGTGCTAACGGAGATCGAGTGCATGTGGCTTTTGCTATGGATACCTGTGACCGAGAGGTTATTAGTTACGTTTCATCAACTATCGGTATAGATGGCAGAACTATTAGAGACTTGCTACTTGAAAGTATGGAGTATCGTTTTGGCAAAATCGACGTATTAGCAAAGCCGATACAGTGGCTTAGTGACAATGGGCCTTGTTATACAGCTCGCGAAACAGTAGCATTTGCTAGGAAACTTGGCTTTGATGTGAGAACCACCCCAGCTTATAGCCCTGAAAGTAATGGAATGGCTGAGGCATTCGTCAAAACGTTTAAGAGAGACTATGTCGCATTTAGCGATCCATTTGATGCTCTCACGCTCATGAGGCAGTTACCCGATTGGTTCAATGACTACAATGAACATGCGCCCCATAAAGGGTTAAATATGATGGCACCAAGACAATTTATCAATAGTGCTTTGGCTGGCTAAGTGGTCCGGTTTTATAGGGGCAACTCCA
>NZ_FTNL01000047.1 GCF_900156395.1 Fluoribacter gormanii
TCTATGAGCACAAAAATAAGCTAGTTGCTGGATTCACCAAAAAATACAGCGTGGATCGATAGGTATACTATGAAGCTTGTGGGAGTATCATTGTAGCCATTGAACGAGAAAAACAAATCAAGGGTTGGTCACGAAAAAAGAAGCATGATTTGATTAATGCATTGAACCCAGAGTAGAATGATTTGTATCAATCGATTCTTTAAAAATTGTTCCACCTGACAGGAGATCCCTCACCCTCGCTGCGCTCGGGTTCGGGATGACGTGGGGAGTTACATAATATTTTATAAATAATGGTAATTAGTGACGATAAGATAGGTATTGGGTTAAGACCTCCGCATTATGCGCAAATTGTTTTGAAAAAGCCTAAAATTGATTGGTTGGAAGTGCATACAGAACACTTTATGATCGATGGAGGCCCATTATTAGATCTCTTATTTGCTATACGGGAGAGTTATCCTATAAGTTTTCACGGAGTAGGATTATCTTTAGGCTCTGTGCATGGGGTAAGCAAAAATCATTTAAAACGAATTAAAATTTTGGTTAAGCGTTTTGAGCCAGTTTTACTTTCAGATCATTTATCCTGGAGCAATACAGGACAAGCTTATTTACCTGATTTATTGCCTATTCCTTATAATGAAGAAAGTTTAGTGATGCTTGCCGAGCATATTGATGAAGCTCAAAACTATTTACAAAGAACATTACTTATTGAAAATCCATCTTCTTATTTGGAGTACCAAACATCAAACTATTCGGAGGCTGAGTTTTTAGCGGAGTTGGTTAAACGCACTGGTGCTCAAATTTTACTGGACGTGAATAATATTTATGTCTCTTGTTTTAATCATGGATGGGATCCTTATCAATACATCCAAGCAATTCCTTTTGAAAAAGTACAAGAAATTCATTTGGCTGGGCACTCAGCTCATGTGCTTAATGAAAAAAACAGCTTGCTTTTAGATACCCATGATCGACCTGTATGTGATGAGGTATGGGAGCTATATCGTTATGCGGTAAACCGCATTGGCCATGTTCCAACCTTGATGGAGTGGGATACTGATCTACCTGACTTGGAGATTTTAATAAATGAAGCAAGAAAATCAGTCAAATATAGCAATAATACAGCAAATACAGAGTGATTTTACTCAAGCTGTGTTTCATCAAAACGATAATGAACTGATGAAACACATCTGCCAAAATAAGATAAACCCAGAGGTTAGGTTCAGCATCTATCGAAACAACATTTTGCAAAACTTATGTCGTGCACTAGAAATCACATACCCCTCTATCTGGAAGCTGATAGGGAAGGAGTGTGCGAATCAAATCGCTTATATGTTTTGTCAAAAAGAAAAAAATTTGCCTGCGTCCAATTGTCTTGATGATTGGGGGGCAAATTTTCCCCGATTTTTACAAGAGGTCAATTCGATTGAACATCTTGTTTATTTGAGAGATATAGCAGAGTTAGAATGGTTGAAACATAAAAGTTATCGTGCCCAAGATTTCAAAACACTTAATCCAGTGAAATTACAAAAAAAGTTGGAGCAATCAGGGGCTTTACGTTTGGTTTTTAATCCATCAGTGCATTTATTTTCATCACTATATTCATTAAAAGAAATCATTGACTTCATTGAGTGGCCAGATGAAAAAAAGATTATTAATTTACAACATATACCTTGTTATGCAGTGATTTCTCGTCAAAACAGTCAAGTAGTGACTCATTGGATTTCTAAAGATTTGTTTCATTGGTTCACATGCATTCAAAATCGGGTTACTTTAATGCAATCTTATGAAGGCATGTGCCAAATAAATCCTGATTTTGATTTGATTGCTGGTTTACAATTTATGTTAAAAAACCGCTTGCTGTGGAAATGTTTCAATTGAAATAACCCATTTCAGAGGGTGTTGCATTAAGCAACTAATTGAGCAGGTGTTGGTTACTCAGCTAAAACTACTAAATCCATGGGACCATCAACTCCTGCAACATCTCTGGATTTGCGTTCAATCTTTTTTGTGTCACTTTTATAATTTTGTTTTAGCGCTTCCGCTAGAGTCGATGCAGTAGATAATGCTTTTGAGTGTTCTACTTTATTGTGTTTTTCCAATTTAGCGGCTAAATTTGCAGTCTCTCCGATTACAGTATATTCAAGTCGGTCTGCATTACCAATAACCCCAAAAACAATTTCACCAGCCGCAAGCCCCATACCCAAATCAAGCACAAAATTTCCATTTTTTCTACGTGTTTCATTCCATACTGACAGCATAGTAAGAATCTCATCTACCGTTCTTAAGGCATCTGCTGCATAAGTCTTTGAAGGTGTGACTGCACCAAAACTTGCCATGATGCCATCTCCCATAAACTTATCAATCGTGCCATTATGTTTTTGAATAATAGGCACGAGTAAGCGTTGATACTCTCCCAGTAATTTGATCAAATCAGTTGGTGAAAGGGTTTTCGAGGCTTTAGTAAAGCCGCGCAAGTCAGTAAACAGAATTGCTGCCCGTCGTGTTTCCCCATAACCTGCCTGAACTATTGAGTCAGAGTGAATAATTTTTTCAGCCACGCTTGAGTCAAAAAAACGTGCCAAATCCTTTGCTGCACTGGTTTGCTCTACTGCTTGGAACAGTGTCTTTTGGGCGCGTTGCAGTACTAAAGCCAAAATCACTGTGACTAATGAAATAGACAAAAGTACATCAAATACAGCGCCCAAATAGACACTACGGGTGGATGCGTAGGTTACATAGTCCCAGGTAATAACATTCATCCCTGTGCTGGATAAGGTTTGCCAAACAATAATACTCCAACCTATCACGGCACAAAAGCCTGAAAGTAATACCCATTCTGGTTCAAAACGCAGCGCGCGAAGAGCGATCAAAATATAAACATAATTGATGTGGGTATTTTTTAAATTAATGGTTGGTGATGTTTCATATTGTAGGTAGTACGTCCAGATAACAAATAAGAGCAAAAACATTTCGGTGATGACGAATAATCCAAGTACCCTAGGTGTTAATTGATTTGTATAAGCAAACCATAACCGCGTTAATATCAGGATAGTAAATAATGATAAACCCAAAGAAGTAGAGTGTACTGGTGCATTAGGGGTATAGCCGACGGGAGTTAAATAGTCTATGGCCATAAACAAAAGTATTACTCCTAATTGCACTCCTCCAACCAGCAATTCGCTCCGATACTGTTGTGCTTTCATATCATCTCGGATACGCGGCGGTAATTGAGTATAACTAAGCACCTTTTTCTCCTACGATACGCTCACACAATCCTTTAGGTAACATGATGTATTCCTCTGGATCACCATCCTTTGTTGCTTGCGCGGCACAAGAGTGTTTCGATGTAGCGCAATCATTTTTACTTGCACGTGCCACTCCATAACATCGTTCAAACTCTCCTGTCTGGTTTTTTTCAGACAGCCAATCGGTATTGGTATATAAAGAAACAAGTGACGCACTTAAAGCTGCAGCAATAACGGCACTATTTTGAATCTTGCGTTTATTCATGCTTTTAATCCAGCTTGGATTTTATAGATATCGTTCTTTAATATGTGCAAAATAATAATCAGGATTTAATGTCTCGCCTGTTGCTTGCCGTAATAGTTCAGTATAGGTTAATAGCCTTCCTTTTTGATGGATATTTGCTCTAAGCCACGACAACAACGTTTTGAAATTACCTTGCTGTAATTGCTCTTTAAGATCAGGAATTGACTTTTTTACTGCTGAAAATAATTGAGCGGCAATTAATGCTCCAAATGTATAAGCAGGAAAGTACCCAAAAATTCCTGATGGCCAATGAACATCTTGCATCACCCCATTTTTATCATCGCCTTTTGTGGATAAGCCTAAATAGTTCTGCATTAATGAATCCCATACCTCTGGCAAGTCAGCAACAGTAATCTCGGAAGAAAACAGTTTTTCCTCTATTTCATAACGAAGTATTACATGTAAGGGATAAGTCACTTCATCCGCATCAACACGGATTAAACCGGGTTGTACTTTTGTGTAATGATAAAAAATATTTTCAGCCGTGATATTCGCTACATCTCTAAAATAGTTCTGCGCTATAGGTACAAGAAAACGGATGTATTCGAGACTTCTACATATTTGCATTTCAATAAACAAGGACTGACTTTCGTGAACAGCCATCCCTAAAGAATGACCGACAGGTTGTGTACTCCATTCTTTTGATAATCCTTGTTCATATAGGGCATGGCCAGTTTCATGGGTAATCGCCATCAAGGACGATAAAAACTCATGCTCGTTATAACGTGTAGTAATGCGCACATCACTGGAGATACCGCCACAGAACGGATGATGGCTTACATCCAGTCGCCCGTGATTAAAATCGAATCCCAGACGAGTCATTATTTCCATGCCAAGTTGTTTTTGTTTTTCTACCGGAAAATTTCCTGTAAGCGTTTTTATTTGCCTGGTTTTTTGTTTTTCAATGATGCTGGGAATAAGCTTTGCAAGTTCATGTTTTAATGAATTAAAAATCGGAGTAATTGTTTTACAATCTAAACCCGGGGAATACTCATCAATTAACACATCCAAAGTAGGCTTATTAAATGTTTGTGATTTAATCTCAGCCATCGTTTTTACTTTTTGAAATAATTTTTCCAGATAAGGTTTAAACGATTTCCAATCATTTTTTGCGCGTAATTCGCGCCAAGCTTGACCACAAATTAAGGATTCATTAGTAAATTCTTCGACTAAATTTACGGGAATACAGGTTGCCTGCAGATACTCTTTTTCCATCCAATAAAGATTCTTTTGTTGCCATAATGATAAGCTGTCAATGTCTTTTGCTTGCTTTATCAATTCACCAACTTTTTTATCAGTTAACCAATCATGCTGCACAGCGCTTAACGTAGCTAAAGCTTCCGCTCGAGCTTTACCTCCGCCAGCCGGCATCATTGATGCTTCATCCCAGGAAACAATTGCTGCCAGATTTTCAAAATCATAATATTTTTTAAAATGCTGTTCTAATTGTTGGTATGCATTCATGAATGGTTCTCATTATTCTGTTTTTAGTAGGCATTTTTTAAATATATATCCATATTCAAATGATTCAAATAAATTTATCCTTCTAATTTTAATAAATAAAAGGAATTATCTTTTTCTTAACCTTAGACATGTACTTCGCATATTCAGGATACTTCTTACTTAATAAGGCTTCCTCTTTTTTTGCTTTGAAATGAAAAAAAATGATTAATGCAAGCGAAGCAATAAAGGACAATATTGAGCCCCAGAATAAGCACCATCCAACAGCCATAATGATTATTCCCGCATAGATAGGGTGGCGGATAAGGCCGTAAATTCCTGAGGTAACTAACTGAGCATTGTCTATGGGAGTGACAACGGGCGTAAAAGCGACTCCTAATTGTTTTATGGCAATTATAAGGATCAAAAGTCCAATAATGAACAAAACTGGACCTATAATCTTTAATACCAAAATATCGAGATGTGCAAAAGGCGTGAGCGCGAGAATTGCTGTACCGATGCAGGCTTGTATTGTTACATATTTATCTAGATATTTTGCAATCATGGTGGTGATTCAGATGTTCATTGATTTAATATCAACTTGATTATCAATTTATAGCCCAAATTGCTGGCTGAGTCAAAATTATCCAAGCCTGCTGTTTTGAATATATTTATTTAAAATCAATTTATTAGGTTGATTTATTAAGTTTTTCTTTCTGAAAAAGCAACACGAAAAATAATTTTAATTTGTACATTTGTGCTACCAAAATTTGTAAATTAACTGTAAACTTCTCGCTGGCCTGTAATAATACAGGCTCTTTTCAGAGGTATTTTTATTATCGGAATTTTAATTATTTATTTTAAAGGAGCAATGACATGCCTCACACACCACCAGCCTCACCTCGAGTTGGAAGACAAACTGAAGAAGAGAAAAGTTTAAACAGTTCACAGGACAGTAGCTTTGATGAAAACAGTTTTGACGAAAGTAGTTTTGACGAAAGTGGTTTTGATGAGCGCGTTGAAGAGAATTCCGAACTAAGCGCAGATGAAAATTCCGAATTTAGCGAAGATGAAGATAATGAACAAACTTCTGAAGAGAGTTCGCAACACACTTCGGAGTCTACCGAAGAAACACAATCCCCACAGAATAATGCACAGCGAAGAAATGCTAACACGCTCTTCGGTTTTGCTCCACGTGCCCCCCAAGTCTATGTTTGTGAACATGGCCATGTACATCTTATGGATTTTATTAATGAAAACACAATGGTTTTCATCACTTTAAATGCCGAACCAGATCTAATGCGTCTGATGGCACTCGCATCACTATTGGAGGCTCTAGGTTTAGGCGAAGAAAATGACCTGGAAGAAAACGTTGGCCAACAAACTGAGCAAAAGCAGGAAGAAGAACCAATAAAACTGAGCGAAGGAAAAGGTCAATTAGAGGATGAAGAGAGCGAGGAAGAAAACAACGAAGAGTACGGTTACAGTCACTTTAAAATGTAAACTCATATTCCGCAGCCGAGGCTGCGGAGTTCTCTTGTGAATTCAGCCTAAAAAAACATTTCTTAATCCCTGGCTCTTCTTATTTCCCAGAATATTCAGGATTGATAATCCACACCAACATCCTATATCATCGCAACAGAAATCGCCTCTAAACATTTTAAAAAGGAATGATTAATGCATATGAAATGGATGTTAGTTGGATTCTTTGTTTCAGTGGCTCATGCCAACTTACCTTATGTTCCATTAGAGTTTCCCAGAGATGAGGCAGCACACTACCAAAATATACCATACTCATTTGAACACATGATTGAATGGTGGTATTTCAATGGCAAGTTAGTTACTGATGAGGGGAGGCATCTAAGCTTTGATGTTGCATTGTTTAATGCCGCTATCGAGGTAAAAGGACGTGTGTATACACAACCCATGCTCCATATGCAACTTGCTGATTTGGACAATAAAATAGGCTATGGAGTTGCTAAAAACTATCTTCTTAATGAAGGTAAATTTGGTACTGACTGTAGTGCCCCCAATTTAAACCGGTCCACCTAGCCAATAATTAACGACTAGTAATAGGACTAGTAATATGACTGTATCGACACCATTAGAATGTAATGAAATAATCCATTCAAGCAGCAATCGACGTCGTTGGACGCCGTTAGAGAAACAACAAATAGTCCATGAAACCTATCATTCAGGAGCAACGGTATCTTACGTTGCGCGAAAACATGGAATACCGCCCAGCCAATTATTTTATTGGCGTAAATTAATGGAGAGCAGTGCATTGACTGGAGTAAAGGCTGAAGAGTCTGTGGTACCCCAAAGTGAAGCGAATGAACTCAAAAGGCGAATTAAGCAACTAGAACAAGTGTTAGGCCAAAAAACGTTAGAGAACGAAATACTACGTGAAGCGGTAAAGCTCGGCCGGGAAAAAAAACTGATCTCGCGGCAACCCTTGCTCGGAATAAGCGATTTCGAATAAGAGCGATAGCCCGTGCTCTAGAAGTATCCCGTTCAAATCTAACAGAAAGGCTTAAAAAAATGGAACCACAAAAGAACCATTACGTTAAAACAGAGGACAATGAACTGCTCCCTTATATTCGCGAAATCACGGACAAACGCTGTAGCTATGGCTATCGAAGAGTCACTGTTTTACTCAACCATCGACTACAGTCTGAAGGCAGATTAAAAGTGAACCATAAACGTGTATATCGCATTATGAAGCTCAATAATTTATTGCTTCTGGCTCCTAAGAAAAAACCAACACGTTCTCACGACGGTAAGGTGATTACTTTAAAAAGTAATACGCGTTGGTGCTCTGATTGCTTTACCATTCAGTGTGCTAACGGAGATCGAGTGCATGTGGCTTTTGCTATGGATACCTGTGACCGAGAGGTTATTAGTTACGTTTCATCAACTATCGGTATAGATGGCAGAACTATTAGAGACTTGCTACTTGAAAGTATGGAGTATCGTTTTGGCAAAATCGACGTATTAGCAAAGCCGATACAGTGGCTTAGTGACAATGGGCCTTGTTATACAGCTCGCGAAACAGTAGCATTTGCTAGGAAACTTGGCTTTGATGTGAGAACCACCCCAGCTTATAGCCCTGAAAGTAATGGAATGGCTGAGGCATTCGTCAAAACGTTTAAGAGAGACTATGTCGCATTTAGCGATCCATTTGATGCTCTCACGCTCATGAGGCAGTTACCCGATTGGTTCAATGACTACAATGAACATGCGCCCCATAAAGGGTTAAATATGATGGCACCAAGACAATTTATCAATAGTGCTTTGGCTGGCTAAGTGGTCCGGTTTTATAGGGGCAACTCCA
>NZ_FTNL01000003.1 GCF_900156395.1 Fluoribacter gormanii
AAATGTTTTTTTACATGACTGTATCCGAGATACACCGCAGGAGATCCCTCACCCTCGCTGCGATCGGGTTCGGGATGACGTGTGGAGTTACGGCTAAACTCATTAAAGTTACTTATTAGAACACTTTGTCCGGATATGTTTCAGCGTCTTGTTGTTTTATCACGATATATTGATTAAAAACGATAGCATGCACAATGTGGCTATAGCTTATAAAACCAAACCTTAAGCCTCTCATTATCTATACATATTCTAAAAATACTGTTATAACTATATAGTTTTAAAGTAAATATCACTTAATTTTAAGAGTATGGCTCAAATGTATACGCTGGGAAAATTAATACAAAGTCTTTTTCCATTAATTGCTCTAATACTCTTTATTATTGGAATTAAAAGAAAAGCTATTTATTACATCATTTCATCTCTTTGGCTTAGTCTTATTGCGCTCCTCATTCATTTTCAGTTCTCTGGAAATCAAATTTTCGGAACCTATTTTAACTATCTTAACTCGGGAATATATTCGTTTAATTTAATTATATTGCTACTTGCCTTAATAGTAGTCATATCGCATTTAAGTATAAATACCACTACTTTTAAATACACATATACCTTGATTAATGCACTTTTAGTTGTAGGAGCATTTGTTGTTATTAGTAACCTGTGGATTAATGCTTTTTTTATAGAAAATAAGATGGAAGGAACGCCCATAATGCAAGTGGCCCTCTTTGACAAACCTGGGTATTGCGATAGTAAGTATGTATTCTATAAAATTGATCATGACAACTCAGTCGCATACCTTTGTCCGAATCATTATGGCTTATTACCCTCCATTGGACATTTAGCAACGAGCCCAGATTTCATTGCAACACAATTATCATTGCCAATAAAAAAACAAATGCTACTAAAGCAAAAAAATAAAAGTTAAACGTATTGATACGTTCAAAGTAGAAAGTCAATAAAATAGAATAGAATAGGCGCTACATAATCCTATTTAAGCGAGAAGTCTGGGAGGTTAAATTGTTCTTTGTATTAATATTTGATAACATGCCAACAATCCATCACTTTAGTATTTCTATGAAACGGTTATTTGCATTTGTCATAATGATATTTAGCCTTAATTGCTATGCTATGGCTCCTAAGCTTAATTGGGATCAAGCAGTAGACCGAGCAATAAAACGATATGGCTTGCGTGTTGAACCGCAACTTAAATCTTATTTCTCCAAAGCAAAGGTAAGTTACCCGCCAAGTAATATTGCTTTACTTGCTTTTAAATCAGAAAGAAAAGTGGAACTCTGGGCTAAAAACTCTAACCAATCATGGAAACATATTCATGACTACCCTTTAACCGGATTCAGTGGTCGTCTAGGCCCCAAGTTACGTGAAAATGATAAACAAATTCCTGAGGGGGTCTATAAATTAGTCAATTTTAATCCATTCAGTAGCATGCATTTGTCTATGATGATTAATTATCCCAATAATTTTGATAAACAAAAAGGTTATCAAGATGGAAGAAGAAATTTAGGCAATAATATTTTTATTCACGGGAAAAACTTATCTGTGGGTTGTTTAGCTGTAGGTGATCTAGCCATAGATCAGCTTTTTATCTTGGCACGACGCGTTGGTTTAAATAATATTCAGGTAATTATCGCGCCTAACGATTTACGTAAGGGCAAGCCGTCTACCACTACATTTGCACAACCGAGATGGCTTCCTGAGTTATATAAGCAAATTGCAGAATCATTAAAACCTTTTGATAAGGAAAAAAATTATACTGCTTAAAATCTAATGTAGCATCGAAACTCGTAGCCCGGGTTAGCGCAGCGTAATCCGGGGAGCACACGCAATTACGCTGCGCTAATCTAGGGCTACAAAAAGCACCATCACTCTTTGGGCAAAGAAGCTAAAAAATCAGTAACCTCTTTAGGTGTTAATTCATAACATTGTCCCCGTGACAAATATCTTGGCATAGTTAATACACCATAGCGAATGCGTATCAATCGGCTTACTTCCACACCTTGCGATTCCCATAATCGCCGCACTTCCCTATTGCGTCCTTCATTTAATGTCACATGATACCAGGAGTTCGAACCTTCCCCACCTCGAAATTCCAAGCGGGTAAATTTAGCTATTCCATCTTCTAGCTCAACACCCTTTTGAAGATTATTTAACGCCTCAGGACTAACCTGACCATGAACTCTAACTGCGTACTCTCTTTCGAGTCCATATTTAGGATGCATTAATTGATTTGCTAAATCACCATTATTGGTAAAAATGAGTAAACCAGAAGTATTTAAATCCAAACGACCTACCTGAACCCAACGCCCCTGTCGCAAATGAGGTAAATGATCAAAAACTGTCTTCTCAAATTTAGGATCATGACGGCTAGATATCTCACCTACAGGTTTATTATAAAGCAGAATGCGTGTGTTTTGTCTTACTTTAAGTGGATTAGGAATTAACTTTCCTTTTACAGTGATCTTATCTTCGGCACTTGCTGAGTCACCCAATTTCACTGGTTTGCCATTAACCTGAACCCAGCCATTTTCTATCCAACGCTCCATTTCTCGTCGAGATCCAAGGCCAGCTTGACTTAATATTTTTTGTAACCTTTCGCTGCTCATTCGGTAATATACTCTTCATTAGGATTATGTAAAGTTAAGGCCTCCGTAACCTCGGGTAAGGTTGGAAGTTCCTTTAAATATTTTAAATTAAAATAATTTAAAAACTCTCTTGTAGTCGTATATACAGCGGGCTTACCCGCAACATTTTTATAGCCAGAAACGCGAATCCATTCTCTTTCCAATAATGTTTTTATTATTTGACTACTCACTGCAACACCACGTAGCTCCTCAATATCAGCTCGGGTAACAGGTTGCTTATAAGCAATAATGGCTAAAGTTTCAAGCAAAGCACGAGAATATTTACTAGGCTTTTCAATTTGCATGCGAGCAACCCAGTTGCTATATTCTTTTCTGGTTTGGATGATAAAACCACTAGCAACTTGAACAAGCTCAAAAGATCGTGATGTGTAGTCTTCTTTTAAGTCATTAATAATAACTGTTAAATGTTCCTTAGTAGGTCTTTGCCATTCATCAAAAACTTCTAACAGTTTATCTGTAGAGATTGGTTCATTAGAGCTTAAAAGTAATGCTTCAACTATGTTTTTTAATTCCTTTTCATCCATCTTATGCTGCCTGTAAATGTATTGGAGAAAATGCTTCGTTTTGTGTAATCACAACGAGTGATTGTCTCGCTAACTCTAAGATAGCTAACAAAGAAACAACCAATCCAATTCGTCCCTCTTCAATCGAGAATAATTGACTAAATTCCAAAACATTGTGCTCCTGGAGTAGTGACAAGACGTGGCTCATCCGCTCACGTACCGATAACACTTCTCGTGAAATTTGGTGATGGCTTGTCTGCTCTTCTCTTTGTAATAGTGATTTCATTGCCTCAATTAAATCTTCCAAATGCACATCAGGATGAACTATTACTCGTTCAAGCTCAGAAGGAGCTATTTGAACTAGAAAATGCTCTCTCTCTTGTCGAGGAAGTGCATCAAGCAATTCTGCAGCAAGTTTTATTTGTTCATAGGCTTGGAGTTTTCGTACCAGGCTCATACGAGGATCTTCTTCCTCCTCATCATCACTAGCAGGAGGGGCCGGTAGTAACAGTCGTGACTTAATTTCTGCAAGCATTGCAGCCATCAGTAAATAATCAGCAGCTAATTCCAAGCGTCTACATTCCATCAGTTGGATATAATGCAAATATTGCTTTGTAATACTTACAATTGGAATATCCAATATATCTATATTCTGTTTGCGGATAAGATATAAAAGCAAATCCAGAGGCCCACTAAAAGAATCTAACAGAACCTCGAGGGCATCAGGAGGAATAAATAAATCATCCGGGAGTTCCGTAAGCTCCTTACCATCAATAATTGCTTTTACTTCTGGTTTGCTTGCTAATTCAGTATCCATGCTAATATCTCATTCTTATGAGGCTCTTCACAGAAACACTCTCAAAGATCGACATAAATCGGTGCATGTAAAAATAGATGAGGTAACGTGGAACCTGGACGCTATTATATTCGTCCAGGATTGTTTATCAAAAGTACCTATATAACGTCCAAACATCAATAATCAAGCCCCATAACTTCGCGTACAGTACTCAAATTTTTGCAAGCTACTTCTCGTGCAGCCTCACTTCCTTCAGAAACAATTCGTTTTACTGAACTCAAATCAGACTCATATTCTGTAATTGCTTCCTGAATAGGTTTTAACTCTTTATTAACCGCGTCAACAACCGGTCGTTTGCATTCAATACACCCAATTCCTGCTGAGCGACAGCCTTTTTGCACCCAATCTTTTACTTCATTATTTGAGTAAATTTTATGAAATTGCCAAACTGGGCATTTTTCTGGCTCACCCGGATCGGTTCGTTTGACTCGTGCCGGATCAGTTGGCATAGTCAGTATCTTTTTCTCAACTTGCTCAGGCGGTTCCCTTAACATAATTGTATTGTGATAGGATTTAGACATTTTTTGTCCATCAGTACCAGGCATTTTGGCCGTTTCGGTAAGTAATGGATGAGGCTCTGGCAGAATAATTTTACCACTACCCTCTAAATAACCTAAGAGGCGCTCTTTATCACCAATAGACAGATTAGGTTGATCTTCTAACAAAGCTTGAGCTGTTTTAATTGCTTCATGATTTCCATGCTCCTGAAATTGCCGACGCAACTCAGTATAATACTTGCTGTTCTTTTTCCCCATTTTTTTAATTGCTTCGGCTGCTAATTCTTCAAAATTTGGTTCTTTGCCATATATATGATTAAAACGGCGCGCAATTTCTCTGGTAAGTTCAATATGCGATACTTGATCTTCGCCCACAGGTACATAATCAGCATGATAAATAAGAACATCCGCACTTTGTAATAAGGGATAACCTAAAAAGCCATATGTTGATAAGTCTTTTTCCTTTAATTTTTCTTGCTGATCTTTAAAGCTCGGTACTCGTTCCAACCATCCCAAAGGAGTAATCATAGATAAAAGTAAGTGCAATTCAGCATGCTCAGGAACCCAAGATTGGATAAATATTCGTGATAATCCTGGATTTACTCCACAAGCCAGCCAATCCACAATCATATCCCATAAATGGTTTTCTATAAAACCTGGTTGATCATATTGCGTGGTTAAACCATGCCAATCAGCTGCAAAAAAGAAGCAATCATATTGATGTTGTAATTTAATCCAATTTTTTATTACACCATGGTAGTGCCCAAGATGTAATCTTCCACTGACTCGCATTCCAGAAACAACTCGTTTATTGGAACTAAATAATGCTGACATCAATATCCTCTTTATAATGTTAATTAATTACTTAAAAGGTTCGGGATCACCCTTACCCTCTCTTATTATCACTGGATAATCACCAGTTAAATCAACTACGGTTGTGGGCTCTTGCCCGCAGTTACCGCCATCAATAACTAAATCAATTTGATGCCCTAACAGATCATGAATTGCTTCAGGTTCACTCAATGGGGCCTTAGCACCTGGAAGAATCAACGTAGTACTCATTAAAGGTGCTTCAAGACACTCCAATAGAGCAAGTGTAATCATATTATCAGGAACGCGTAATCCCAGAGTTTTTCTTTTGGGATGCAGCATTAAGCGAGGAACCTCTTGTGTTGCATTAAGAATAAAAGTATAGGAACCTGGCGTAAAAGCTTTCAATAATCTGAATATTGGATTTGATACACGGGCATAAGTACCAAGTTGAGATAAATCACGACATACAAGAGTCATGTTGTGATTTTTATCCAATTGGCGTAATTTTCTAATGCGTTCGAGTGCGCCCTTATTACCTAAACTACAACCTAATGCGTAACCTGAGTCCGTAGGATAAACAATTAGTCCGCCGTCCTCAATAATATTAACCGCCTTTCTCAATAAACGAGCCTGTGGATTATCAGGATGTAATGCAAAAAACTGACTCATAAAGTCCCCTGTTAAATGTTCCATTCATGCCAAATAGGTGTACAGTTTACTGGTAGCTGCCTCTGACCGCCAAGCTTAACTCGCGAAGAAATATCACTATGATAGTCAGAACCAGAAGAAGCTAATAAATGGAACCGTAGGCATATCGCTGCCATTTCATTAATTTCAGTTACGGTCATCTCACCAGAAACCACTTCTATTCCTACGCCACCAGCTTCTTTAAATTCGTTAATTAACTCATGCAATTTAGAGCGCGTCAATCCGTATTTAAGTGGATGAGCGATAACTGCTTGGCCACCAGCTGTGATAATTCCCTCAACCGCTTCGTGAATGCTAATCCAAGGAGTCGGAACATAGGCTCCTTTACCTCTCCCCAAAAATCGCTTAAATGCAGTAGCGAGGTCTTGCACTTTACCTTCATTAACAAGAAGTTGTGCAAAATGAGGTCTCCCCACTCGCTCATGTCCTGCTAATTCGCATGCCTTTAAATATGCGTCCGATATACCAAACAAACCTAATGCCGTGCCAATTTGTTGCGCACGCTCTATTCTACTGAAATTTTGTCGTTGAATCAGTTCAAGGAAACCCGCAGAATGATTAATTTGATAACCTAGAATGTGTAATTCGTGCTTTTTCCATCGGACACTAAACTCTATACCATTGATTATTTTAATTGATGTTGTAGAAGCCGCTTGCAATAATTCGGGGTAACCTGCGACTGTATCATGATCTGTAAGCGACAAACACTGAATCTGTTGGCTTTGTGCTCTTTGTATTAATTCTTTTGGACTTAAGGTTCCATCAGAAAAACTGCTATGACAATGAAGATCGATCATGAATTAGTGTTATATCAAAAAGAATGATTGTAGCATAAATCTTGCAGAAGATGAGCGTTCTGCACTATTCTTGTAAGCCTATACTATATAAGACCAAAAAGTATAATAAATACTATACTGATAATATATTACTTTATTAAGGAAAACCAAAAAATAATGATTCACAATGTTCATCATGTTAAATTATGTAGAAAATCAATTGTTGCTCGAAATAACAAACAAGCTGACTTTCTCGATGCAATAGACCGCTTTGATGTAACTTTTGCTGTTGGTCCTGCAGGAACTGGCAAAACTTATTTAGCTGTTTCTAAAGCCATACAATGTTTTGAAAAAGGTGAAGTACAAAGATTGATTTTTGTAAGACCGGCAGTTGAAGCAGGTGAAAAATTAGGATTTCTTCCAGGAGATTTAGTAGAAAAAGTACTACCCTATTTAAGACCTATCTATGACGCACTATATGAAATGATAGGTTTTAAGGAAACACAAAAACTTATTCAATCGGATATTATCGAGGTTTTACCTTTAGCATTTATGCGTGGTCGAACGTTAAACGAATCATTTATCATTCTTGATGAAGCACAAAATACAACCATTATGCAGATGAAAATGTTCTTGACTCGTATTGGTTTTGGCTCAAAAGCGGTAGTAACTGGAGATATGACTCAAGTTGATTTACCAAAAGGTATTGATTCCGGGCTTGCGCATGCAGTAGGATTATTCAAAAAAATACCTGAAATTAGTATTCATACATTTACAAGTCGTGAAGTAGTAAGACATCCGCTAGTATCTAAAATTGTTGACTGCTATGATCATGCATCAACAGGAAAAAAATAAATGAGTTATTATATCGATATTCAAAACGCAACTAATGAATCACTACCCGTCCGCGAAGACGAAATAATCCGCTTGGCATCTCTGGCTTTAAGAGATTATCAACAAGAAGCGGAGCTCACCGTTCGCCTGGTTACTCCAGAAGAAATGATTCATTTAAATCATACATACAGAAAGCAAAATAAAACCACGAATGTTTTGGCATTTCCGAGTGAATTACCTCCAGAAATACAGTTGGAATGCCCATTATTAGGCGATGTTATCATTTGCCCACAGGTTTTATTAGAAGAAAGCAAGCAACTTAAAAAAACTTTAGAATCACATTGGGCATTGATTTTGATCCATGGAATATTGCATTTATTAGGCTATGATCATATTAAGGATGATGAGGCAGCCATAATGCAGGCTATTGAGATTAAATTATTAGCTGAGCTTGGATTTCCTAATCCTTACGATGCAGAGGGTAATGAACTTGAATAGAGAGGAAGATAGCACCACATGGTTTGCTCGTTTTAAGCAGTTTTTACAGGGAGAACCACAGAATCAAGAGGAACTTGTTAGTTTATTAAGGGACGCACAGATTCGCTCTCTTATTAGCGCTGAAACGTTGGCAATGATAGAAGGAGCTATTTCATTCTCTAAAATGCGTGTACGAGACATCATGTTGCCCAAAAACCAAATGATTTGCATTAAGCAAGATGATCAATTCTGCGATATCATAAATACAGTCACTCAAACTGGACACTCAAGATTTCCAGTGATTGGCGCAGACTCAGACGAAATCGTTGGGGTATTACATGCAAAGGACTTATTACGCTATCAATCTGCTAATCTCGACTCCTTTGATTTACTAGATATTTGTCGTCAGGCAACGTTTGTTCCTGAAAGCAGACGCTTGGATAGCTTACTCAGCGAATTTCGCAGCAACAAAAATCACATGGCTATAGTTGTAGATGAATATGGCGAAGTTTCAGGCTTTGTAACCATTGAAGACATTATCGAACAGATAATTGGTGATATTGAAGATGAGTTCGATATCGATGAAGATGCCTACCTTAAGGCACATGAAGACGGACACTATATTGTCAAAGCCCATATGCCTATTGATGAATTTAATGAACAACTTAAAGCAGATTTTAGTGATGAAACTTATGATACAATAGGTGGTATTGTAATGAATAGTTTTGGTCATTTACCTTCACGAGGGGAAACGATTACGATCGATTCTTTTGAATTTAAAATTATTAATGCAGATGCTAGAAGAATCAAGTTGATGGAATGTATTGATAAACGTAAGGCATAATGAAGAATGAATGGTAATATTCTCATAATTGATGACGATATAGAACTGACAGATTTATTAGCCCAATATTTGGAACCCGAGGGATTCCATGCGATTTGTGTTCATGACGGTGAAAACGGCGTAAAAAAAGCCTTAAATCAGACTTTTGATGCAATTATCCTCGATGTCATGTTACCCAAACTGAATGGTTTTGAAGTATTAAAAGCGATTCGCGAACATTTGGAAACCCCTGTTCTCATGCTTACAGCTCGCGGTGATGATATCGACCGTATTGTGGGCCTTGAAATTGGTGCTGATGATTATCTGCCTAAACCATGCAATCCTCGCGAATTAGTAGCTCGCTTACGCGCTATTTTAAGACGTACCCAAAAAATTCCCACATCAAGGCCTATCATTGAACAACATAATATAGTGGTTGACTGTTCCAAACGCCATGTAACTATGGGTGGAAATTATCTTGAGCTGACTAATGCTGAATTCAATATTTTAGAAATGCTTATAAAATCTCCAGGACAAGTATTTTCTAAGGAAGAACTTACTGAATATGCTCTAGGCAGAAAATACACTGCATATGATCGAAGTATCGATGTTCATATTAGTAACCTAAGAAATAAGTTAGGAGACAATCCTCAAGGCGAACCCATAGTTAAAACTGTTCGTGGATTTGGATACATGTTTAATGCGTAGTTTGTATTGGAAAATTTTCATTTCATTTTGGCTCGCCACAATACTTATTATTTTCACTACAGCTTGGGTAATTAGTCATATTGTACAAAAATCATCATTGCCTGCCCAAGAACAGCTATTTATGGATAGTTATGCAAATGCGGCCGTAGCAACGTACGAATCAGGTCGACAAACTGCATTATTAAAATGGCTTAATAAAATTGGTATTTCACGCCATATGTCAATTTATTTATTATCGAGCACTGGTGAAATTATTGGAACGCAAGCTGCACCAGAAAATGTAAAAAAAGTTGCAGAAAACTTACTTCAAGATCAGCTAAGTGAAGGTATTTTAAAATCAGGAAAACTCATCGTGAGTCATGAAATTTTATCCACTTCAGGAAAATTTTATCGACTTGCTGCTGTAAGTGAAAAACCAATCTATCATTTTGTTGGCGTCCCTTGGGCTGGTCTTGCGATTCGCCTCATTTTGGCAACATTTATTAGTGGTCTTATTTGTTATTTATTATCGCGCTACTTAACCCAACCATTACGATCTTTGGGAATGGCAGCTAAATCAATTGCTACTGGAAAGTTAAATACAAGGGTTGGGCATTTAAGAGGACATTATAATGATGAAATAGCTCAATTGAGCAATGAGTTTGATCGTATGGCAGAACAACTGGAAACAATAGTCAATTCAAAGGAACGATTGTTACAAGATATTTCACATGAATTACGCTCTCCTCTTGCTCGACTACAAATTGCCATTGAATTAGGTCGCAATAAAACGCAACATTTAGCAGACACAGAATTTAATCGTATGGAACTTGAATGTTCCAGGTTAAATGCTTTAATTACTGAGGTACTGGATTTTGCTCGTTTGGAAAAATCAACAACTGATCTCAATTTAAATAAAATTGATCTTGCCGCTCTTTTATCCAATATAATTAGAGATGCTAATTATGAGGCTAGAGAAGAAACGCCGCGAGTCAATGCGGGTGTAATTGAACCGTGTTATTTGTTCATTGATGAACGATTAATTCATAGAGCAATAGAAAATGTAGTTCGCAATGCGCTGCATTATTCGCCTGCTACAGAACAAGTGGTTGTTTCATTAAAACATGATGAAACTAAAGAACATGTCTACATTGATATTAGTGATAAGGGACCAGGTGTACCAGAAGATCAGTTAAACAGAATATTTAGTCCATTTTATCGTGTTGATACGTCAAGAACAAAAAAAACTGGTGGATACGGTTTAGGGTTAGCCATCGCCTATCGCGCAATTCAATTACACCATGGTGAAATTATGGCTCTAAATAATCCTGGAGGAGGATTGCTTATACGCATTATTCTTCATTCAAGACCAGATATAAAAACGCCCCAAACTGAATCAAGCCCAGATATAAATACATAAAATTGTATTTATAAAAGTAAATATATATTGATGCTGCTATTTATTCATTCTTATGCTCTTAAATATATTAAATAAACTATTTTTTTCTGTTTAATTAAGTTACAATTTGCAGGGTTAAAAATCTTCAGGATTACTTTTATATGACCGTAGCCCAGAAATTAGATAAAGCAAGTGGCATCTTTTTCTTTGCTGGCTTTTTGCTTTCAAAGCTCCAGTATATTCCTTTTCCACTCGTATCAGCTATTTTTCGATTTATTTCATTGGGCGTCTATTCATTAGCTTATCTCTCTTGGTTTATAGCATGCCATCTTCATCCAGATCATCCAGAACACTATCGCAAATGGTATGGATTTGCACAAATTAAAGAGCAATTTCTTTTTTCCTCAATTATAGGATTTACAGCAACAATAATCAGTGTTGCCGCCGTTTTTGTACCGGCTTTATTTCCTCCTGCAGCATGGTTGTTCCTTCTTGGTAATATAATATGGTCAATTGGGGAGTATCATAAATTTAAAAATCCCCCTCCTGGTGATGAAAGTTTTTCTTCGACACGTCAAAAGGCTTATGTATCTTACGCTATAACATCTACTGCCATAAGCCTTGTTGCTGCAACTGCAGCAACTTTGATCTTTTTCTTTCCGCCGATGGCAATACCGATTACTATTTTTTCACTGCTCGTTTGCGTGGGGCTTGGTGCTTTTGCATTTGAATTCTGGTTAAATTGCAATTTCGGACAACATGAACCCGACCAACCGCCTGAAAGTTATTATGAAATGAGTGACATATTAAGGCCTTCAGTTTCTGTAGAACACTCAAAGTCACCCGAACAAGAACCAAGTTGCTTCAACTGTTTATTTTCAAATCCGAGGCAACAATCCTCTGAATCCACTGAATCATCTGTTACTATTGGCCTAGAACATAAAGAAGAAGATAGTCTTAAAGACAATACTCTTTTATACTTAAACACCGCCAGTTTTAATTGAGATTTATTATGGATCAAACAATTGCGAAAATGATTTCAAATGCACATAAGGCGCTCTCTCATTCATACTCGCCCTATTCCAAATTTAGTGTGGCTTGCTGTATCTGCACAGATAAAGACAATTTATATACAGGTGTCAATGTAGAAAACGGCTCTTATGGCTTAGCTGTATGTGCTGAAACGTCTGCTATTTCCGCAATGGTTTCTGCAGGCGAACAACACATTAAAAGTATGGTTATACTTGCTGGGACAAATTTATTGTGTCCACCTTGTGGAGCATGCAGACAAAGGATCCATGAATTCTCAACAGCTGATACTATGATTCATCTATGTAATAAAGATTCAATATTACGTAGCTTAAAGATTAATGAACTCCTGCCATTGGCATTTAATTTTGATGTTAACCCTTAATTAATAGGAAAATTTGTATGACAGATACTGCACCAAAGCAGAGCTATGCCCATTTAGCAGCAAACTATATTAAAAAATTATATCCTTCATTTAAACCGACTATTGGTGTGGTTTTGGGATCAGGATTAGGGAAGTTTGCTGATGAGTTACAAGATTCAATAAAAATCAGTTACGAAGAGCTACCAGGATTCCCTAAAATAACCGTGCAAGGGCATGGTGGTAATTTCATTTTAGGATATTGGAATAATGTGGGTGTTGTATGTTTACAGGGTCGAGCACATACATACGAAGGTTTAGAGAACTATGAAACAGTTAAAACCTATATTCGTACTTTAAAATTGTTAGGATGCGATTATTTTATTGCTACTAATGCCTCAGGCTCATTAAGAGAAGATGTTGGGCCCGGAGAATTAATGCTTATCTCGGATCATATAAATTTACAACCCAGCAATCCTTTGATTGGATCCAACGATGATGAATTTGGGCCAAGATTTTATCCTTTAGATAATGCTTACGACAAACAAATGCGTTTTGACCTATTATCTATTTCTGCAAAAAATTCAATTAAGCTTACTGAAGGAGTTTACATTTCCGTATTAGGCCCACATTACGAAACAGCTGCCGAAATCAGAGCATTTAAAGTTTGGGGGGCAGATGCCGTAGGCATGTCTACAGTACCGGAAGTATTAGTTGCAAATCACTGTGGGATGCGCGTTGCAGTCATTGCTATGATTACTAACTACGCAACGGGACTTTCAAAAACAGCACACAGCCATGATTCGGTAGTCGCGATGGCAGAAAGTGCTGCAGAAAAACTTAATTTAATTCTAAAACAATACATTGCGAGTATAAAGTGACTTTAGAGACTCATTTTGATGAGGTCATGGCAGCGTTGCTTGGTGACTATTCCAAAAGGATCATTCCCGCCAAGCAACTTATGCAAACCATTGATCTTACTTTATTGGATGAGCATGCGACTTCTGAATCATTGCTACAATTAAAACACAATGCAAATCAGAGTCAGGTTGCTGCGCTATGCGTTTATATACAGCATCTGGATCAATTTTTTTCACAAAATAGTATTGATTTGGCTACGGTTATTAACTTCCCCCATGGAAGTGAAGAACTAACTATTTCACTTGAATCTATAGAAAAAGCAATTGAGCTAGGGGCTAGCGAAATTGACTATGTATTCCCTTACCAAATGTTTCTGCAGGGACAAAAGCAAAAAGCGTTAAATCAATGCCATGCTATTGCACAATTATGTAAAAAGAATGAGCTTATTTTAAAGATTATTTTAGAAACTGGCTCTTTTCCTGATATCAAAACTATTTACAATGCGAGCAATGAGTTAATTGAATCAGGCTGCGATTTTATTAAAACATCAACAGGTAAAATATCTACAGGTGCATCATTATCTGCAGCATTTGCTATTTTAAGTGCTATTCGAGATACAGGTACGTCCTGTGGGATTAAGGTTTCAGGCGGCATTAGAAAGCCACAGCAAGCATATAATTATGCAATACTCGCAGAGTTGATGATTGGCAAACAAATTAATAAAAATTGGTTTCGCATTGGAGCAAGCAGTTTATTAGAGGAACTGTTAAAAATAAATTAATTCTCGGTTATACTTCATACCGCCGCAAAATTAATTTGTACGTGACATAGATAATTCCCTATTTGCTTCAAGATTAGCTCACAGTTGCATTCGATATGGGGCTATTATCTTAATCATGTTCCTTACTGGAGTTTAAGTATCTATGAATCGAAAAAACTTATTTAAACCTATTTTAGTCCTATTTTTTGGTCTTATTTTATCAAGCTGTAATAAAGCATTGCCCCCTGGTGAATATGATTCAAATGAGGTGGGTAAGATTAAAAAAGTAATTCCAGGTACAATTATTTCCAAACGTCCTGTGAATTTACATCGAAACATGAGCAATGTAACCAAAAGTACAAACAATAGTTTTGAAGACAATGGCTATAACCAATCACGTGGTGTTGAATATGTCATTAAGTTAAATTCAGGAGGAATTATTTCTGTAGTGCAAGCGGAAGATCTCAAACTGAAAACAAAGCAAAAAATACTTGTAATTTATGGAAAACATACTCGAGTTGTTGCAGATAACGGTAGTGAGGCCTTCTAAATCCAAGCTATATGTGCGCCTGGGTGAAGCTTTACATAACCCAGGCTAATTATACTTTGATATCAATTTAAGAACATTGTCTTACATCTCCAGAACGATCATCATAGACCAGTACCAATGACAGCGAACCACATTAATGCACCATAATACGCACTCACAATAAAGGCTTTAAAGCAATCTTGAGGTATTCTTTTATTAATCAGTTTTTGTTGGTAAATCAAAACAGCACCAGCTATAAACCAAAAAATATAAAACGATAAATTTATTTGATTCATAAATGCCAAAAATAGCCACAAGCCATGAAATAAACCCTGTAACAAACCAATAATCACTCGATCATAACTAGCAAAATAAATTGCGGTCGATTTTACCCCAATCCGTAAATCATCCGCTTTATCAGCCATTGCATACATTGTGTCATAAGTGATAATCCAGGAAAAATTTATTAAAAACAATAAGAAACATTCACTATTTAAAAATTGATCGGATGCAACATAAGCCATAGGTATTCCCATAGAAAATGCCAAACCAAGAACAAATTGGGGTGCATCGAGAAAGCGCTTACAAAAGGGATATAAAAGAGAAATAACCAATGCGATTAATCCAAGATAAAAACACTCTCGAGGAAGCTGAATTAATATAAATAATGCAATTAACAGTAATGTCAATAATAAAAGGAAGCACTCTGGCAAACTCACTTCGCCAGCAGTTAGAGGTCTTAATCTAGTGCGTGCAACATGTTTATCGATATTTCGATCAGCAATATCATTGATCACACAGCCCGCGGAACGCATCAGTATAGTACCGCATAAAAAAAAGAGTAACAGTCGAGGTGATGGCATCCCTTTATTTGCCAACCATAAAGCCCATGCCGTCGGGTACCAGAGCAATAGAATACCCACGGGCTTATCAAAACGCATTAATCGCCAGTATGCATTCCATTTCATGAATTAATATTCTCAAGCTCAGGTAACATAATTTCCGCCAAATAAAATGATTCTTTCTGTTGAAATGAAAATTCAGTGAGCCGAACCCAAAGCACGCCATTAATTGAGTGCAGATTTCTTTTAACCCAATAATACTCCAAGCATTGTTGATCCACCGGATAGCTTGTACACTGAACACGATGCACTCGATCTTCATTAAAAATTAAATTCTTTATTGATTCATTTTCTAATCGTCCAAAAAAAGCAGGATCAAGATCATAACATCTCTTAGGAATAATACTGCGTGCATACCAATAGACAACATCATGACTTTTCATCATGATTTCACGCTGAAAAACGAGGTTATCTTGAATTTTTAGAAGGCTTCTACCCCACCAGTCTGTATTTGTCCAACCTTGAGAAATAAGCTGAATGTATGCCTCGCCTTTAATTTGCTGCAGTTTATCAGTTAATGAAGCGTTATAATTAAGCCATTTTGTAAGTTGTTCCGAACTTTGTTCATTAATTGTGAAAATCGAATGGGTATTAATAGACATGTATTTTAGCTACTTATTACAAAATATATTTCAGAATGATCTTACAAAATTAACGCATCAGCGACAAGTTATTGCTAACTCTTATTCTTCCCAGTCGATTCAAAATAATAACAATCTGTTCATGGGTATCTAAATTCATTAGAATAAAACGTCCATTGCTAATCGCTTGTCCAGGATACGTTGAAAAGGTGATCTTCTTTGTTGAACTTGCTCCATCCCAATGCAAGTCCCAACGAGGATGACTCCATTGCCATTGATAAATCAATTCCATTTGATTCGTTTTTTTATTTAAAAAGTTTAAAACAATGCCCTTTGACCAATTCGATGTCGTATCTTGAGGAGAAAGATATACAGGATTGCCAAGAATAATAGCCTGCATCTTGGCATATTGTACTGCTGTTCGAAGTTCATCAATTATTGTCTTCTCCTCATTTTTTTTCACAAAATAAGTATATGAACCAATCCCTATTATTGATAAACCTATAAACACAGACATAGTTATAAGTAACTCAAGCAGCGTAAAACCCTTTATTTTCATAAATAAAAAATTATCCCGTTTCCATTTCTTGATTTGCGAGTTACCTAATAAAATACCATAGTTCGATGAATATATTACATACTAAAAGAAAATGAATCATCAGACTCCAAATCGCCGTAATCATCTTCATAATAAACGCCAGAAATCACTGTTTGCATGGGCTCATATTTTCTGCTTAATGAACGAAGCATCCGAGGATTAATCTCAGAGTTCTTACTCAATAATCCTAATATGCGTGAACATTGAGAGAAAGATAAATCCCAACGTGAAAAATACTCTTCTCTACATAAATTATTATTGCTGTTAAGCAAATCAAGCAATTGACTCATCGCACCATATACTTTCTCACTAGGATTTCTTTTAAGCTCTCTTAATAAATTAATTGCAATATGAAAAACTATGTGTGTTTCATTACGTATTTTTGCAAAATGTCTCAAACAATCAAAAGGTGCTTTTAACGAAAAAGCATGACGCGCATAATCAAAAATCTTTTTGTCCGTACTATCCTTTAATAAATCTTGCGATAATTTTAAAAACACAGGGTATATAGCAAGCAGGATCTTGTGATGGTCTTTTCTAATAGAGGAAGATGAGGCATGAGGCATTTCATGGCCAAAAAAGGTCAACTGATTGTCATCTTGTTTAGGCGTTTTAGGTGAAGGGCTTTTGGGGGAGGTAGTTTTGGTACTGAAATAAAGTCTTTGCAACTCCTGCGCTTGTTGCATTAATTCGCCTTGATTAGGAGCACTAGACTCTTCAATCAGTCGATACACTATTTCAAACCAGGGCCTATCTCCTCGATAACAACAATAAGAAAGTAACTCACCCAGGGAACTAAATGTTGTATACATAAACTCTTCATTTTCATATTCTTGAGAGTCGTTTTTTTGATAACGCATATCTAAATAATTGATAGTCTCTTGATATCCAGAATCAATCATTTGTTTTCTGGTTTCCTCTCCCACGGTAAAAGATGATGTAGATACATTATCGACGTTAATAATAATGGATTGACATGCATATTTTCTCAATTTCAAGCGATCTTTTTCCCAACCGCTGGCTGGATCACTAACACCAGTTAATAATCTATATATCCAGTTTAATACAACATTTTCTCTATAAACTCTATCCATCACCCGGTCGATAGCCTTTCTTTCTGGACCATCATCAAACTTAACGGCTAATACTTTTAAGTTATTGCCGTATTCTGATTCCAGTAATGTAGAGTGATCATCAAAAAACGCCTCTGTAGGAAAATTATTTAGTATACCTCCATCATTATGTTCTTCACCATCAATAAGGGTTGATCTATAAACTACAGGAAAACTGGCGGATGTTTTAACTGCTTCGCTCACTTCAAAATTTGGTGAGCGAAAATAGGAGAAATATCGAGTTTTCCCTTGTCTCTTATTCGTTGCTGTAACTACCAATTCCTTTCCAATTCCACAACCTGGGCATTTTTGCCGAATTTCCTCTAAGGTAGCAAACGTAATTGTTCCGTGGGGATATGGTATTTGATATTTGGAGACAATTTGATCTAATTTATAGGCAATAGCATAATCAAGAGCCGTTTTTAATGAGTGTGCTTCAGAAATTCCATTGATATTTATATCAAAATGAACTAAATGCTCATGTTTAAAATGTTTAAATAGTGCTTCAATTTCGGCCGCTGTATACCCTAAATAGCACATTAAAGCCATAATGGCTCCTGCAGAACTACCTGCGAATTTTTCAGGGCATATTTTGGCTTCATTTAATGCTTTCCAGACACCAATATGAGCAAAAATTTTTGCACCACCACCACAAAGAACTATATTTTCAATATTAGGTTTTCTTTCCCGTACTAGAATCTCATGTGATTTTAAAAACCGAAATATCTCTATTTTTTTTGTTTGATATAAAGGCACCACATGTTTTTCTTTAATAGATTTACTTTTAACGTTTTCTTCGTTTATCCAGGGAAAAAACCAACTCCAAATTCGAACATACCAAGGTTTTAAGGACATAAATCGCTGCATCTTTCGATAATCATGCATTTTATCCAGGCGTTCTTGTGGATCGGACACCTCTATTGATTGAGGATGAGCACTTTTGCATATTGATTCAAAGTTAATATTTTTTATATTAAGCGAGATAAGCTGATCGACCAATTTATCGGTAATAAAGACTCGTTTTGTATTTCCTAAAGGTTCTTGCTGTGAGTCATTAGGATCTTTGTATTTTGTCCCGGTTCCTGGAACTAAAAATTGATTAAAACCAATTAATATCCCATGGTGACCATGGCACATTTGAATACCAGTCAATTGATAATGAGATATATTTTTCAGTGATAAATCTAAATCACTTATTTTCCAATGCTCTAGATATTGTCCCTGAAACCAGCTTACTATTCTTCCCCACCAGGTTAAAGCAACCTCAGCTGTAAAACCACGATACTCGTTTACAGTTACGCCGCTTAAAAATGCTTTATTTTTATCCTTTTGATGGGGATCCAAAAGCCATTGCTTAAACAATGCTCTTTTTTCATCACTCACCCGAGTAAAATCGAACATTATTTGTTCGTTATCAAATAGATAACTACCAAAAGCAATCTTATTATCAGGAGGGAAACCATTAATTTGTAATCGCCCC
The DNA here is from genome assembly GCF_900156395.1 of Fluoribacter gormanii. GTDB lineage: Bacteria > Pseudomonadota > Gammaproteobacteria > Legionellales > Legionellaceae > Legionella > Legionella gormanii. The sequence goes on from NZ_FTNL01000003.1 coordinate 19,244, forward strand.
AAATAGGCCGTCATAATAATTTTTTTTAATAAATCAAGATTTTGAGCATATGGGTGTGCGTCAGATTCAAGCAGCTGACTTATTACGTGTTGTGGTGTCATCACTTATCCTTAAGTTATGATAATCCATTAACTCATTCAGCAAAATAATCGAAGCATTCCCTACTTCCGTTAATTTATTGCTGAATGGATCTTGCTATACTTAACTCGAGTCTTGCTGGTTTCCATCACCTTTTGTTCAAATAATACGATTAAGATTAGATTCCATTTTATTTATTATTTTTAACCATCACAAATATAATTAACACAAATTTATCATAAATTAAATAGATTAAATTATTCCAAATTCACGTTCTTATTGTATTATGATGATTTGATTGTATTTGGGCTTTCATGATTAGCCTAGCCACATTTTAGAATGTAGCCAGGGCATTAATAGGATTAATTATCTTGAATATTTTTTAAAATTTCAGCGACAACTTGCTCAGGATTAACTGCTTGTGTGATTGGACGACCTACCACCAAGTAATCACTACCTTCTTCGATAGCCTGTTTCGGTGTCATTACTCGAGATTGATCATCCTTGGCGTTATTTGGCATTCTGATACCTGGAGTAACTGTGATAAATTGCTGACCACAAGTATTCTTAATTGCTTGCACTTCTTGAGCAGAACAGACCACTCCATCCAAACCTGATTCCTTAGTCAAAATAGCTAACTTTTTTACATGGTCAATAACAGGAGTGTTGATACCAACTGAAGTTAATTCGATTTGATTAAAACTGGTTAAAACAGTTACTGCAATTAAGATTGGTCTACTAGCACCATATGAATCAATGGCGTTCCTTGCTGATTGCATCATACTCATCCCCCCAGAAGCATGGACATTCATCATCCACACACCGAGTTCAGCACCTGCCTTGCACGCTTTTGCAACAGTATTAGGAATATCATGAAATTTTAAGTCTAAAAAAACCTTAAATTGTCTTTTAACTAATTGACTCACAAAATCTGTGCCAAGCAATGTAAAAAGTTCACTTCCTACTTTTAAAGCGCAACTTTTAGGGTCAAGCTTTTCAACCAAATTTAAAGCATCATGCTCATTATCAAAATCCAGTGCAACAATTAATTTGGGCATCATTTATACCATAGCCTCTTCTTCATGAATTTTTAGAGCACTTTTAACTGCTGTAACTATTTTAATTTGTTCTGCTTCTTGCAAATAAGGATGCATGGGTAAACTTATAACACGGCTGCTTGCATATTCTGCATGAGGAAAATCACCGATTTTATAACCAAGATAAGCCATAGCAGCTTGTTGGTGCAGGGGGACTGGATAGTGTACTGCCGTTGGAATTCCTGATTCTTGCATTGCCTTTTGAAAAGCATCTCGATTATTCACTTCAATAGTATATTGTGCATAAACACTTGTATTATAACTATGAACAAAAGGTGTTTTTACCAAAGGAGAAAGAATCTGATCATACGCTTTGGCGACTCTTTGGCGCATAATAATTTCATCAGGGAAAAGTTTCAATTTTTCAATTAAAACAGCAGCCTGAATAGTATCCATTCGTCCATTAATTCCTATACGGTTATGGCAATAACGCGCATTTTGGCCATGAATTCTTATTTCAAGAAGCTTTTGGGCTAAAATATCATCATTAGTAAAACAGGCTCCAGAATCTCCATATCCCCCCAAAGGTTTAGATGGGAAGAAACTAGTACATCCAATCGTTGATAAAGCACAGGAATATTTACCTTTATAAGTGGCACCAAAACTTTGTGCTGCATCCTCAATAACCGGGATACCAAAATGAGCCGCAATGGCATTAATTTCATCATGATCAGCACATTGACCATACAATCCAACCGGCATTATCGCCTTGGTTTTACTGGTAATTGCAGCCTCTAACTTATTAGGATCCATATTATAGGTCAGTGGATCAATATCTACAAAAACAGGTTTGGCTTGACAAAGACTAATCACCTCAGCAGTAGCAAAAAAACTGAAAGGAGTAGTTATTATTTCATCTCCTGGCTGAATTTCCAAAGCCATTAATGCCATTAATAAAGCATCTGTTCCACTTGAATTAACAATGGCATGTTTAACTCCTATAAAATCAGCTAATTGCCTTTCAAGCTGCGCTATTTCAGGCCCCATAATATACTGACCATGATCCAAAACGTTTTTAATACTGGCTAAAATTTCGTTTTCTATTATTGAATATTGTCTTTTTAAATCGATAAATTGCATCATAATCTCTAAAAAAATTAATTAATATCCTTCCAGTCCATGGACAGGTTTCATTCTTCCCCAGTTTTTGCAGCTGGGACAATGCCAATGGAGATGCTTTCCACCAAAACCACAGTGAACGCATCGATAAACTGGCTTATTGTCTAAAAATTTACTCGTTATATCATAAAGCATTTGCAACTTGTCACGTACCTTCCCATGAGCAGACTCAAGATGCCAATAGATTAACTGATTTAAACCTCGAATTGATGGATGCTTGCTCAAGTTATCCGCTACGAAATCTATAGCAGCATCCATATTTTTTTGTTGTCTTAAATATTCCGCTATTACAAAAATTACTGAAGCTCTGGGATTCTTCTCTAATGTCTCTTCAAGATACTTGATACACTCATCCATTGTATTTAATTCTTTATGGCATACAACTAGAGGTTCAATAATTTCTGTTAAAAAATCTGCATCTTGCTGAGGCACACGTTTTAACGAACGAATTGCATGTTTGTAACGCCCTTCTTTCATTTCTAGACTTGCATTCATTAAACTGGCTCTAACTGATTCATTATCAACACTTATGGCTTGTTTAATACAATATGTAGCTCTATCAATCGCATTGCTTTTTAAAGCTTGATTGGCCATTTCACAATAATAATGGGCAGCTTGGTTATGAAAACTTGTCCCCGTTGAAATTTCTAATTTTTTAATAACATCCAAAGCTTTTTCCCATGCTTTTTCTTGTTGATAAATCGCTAATAAACCATGCAAACTGCTGGTTTCTTTCGAACCACCTAACTCCACAACCTCCAAAAAAATTCGTTCTGCACGATCGAATAAACCAGCACTCATATAATCCTGGCCTAAGGCCATTAATGATTCTTTTCTTTGTAAAATACTTAATTGAGGTCTTGCGATTAAATTTTGATGAATGCGTATTGCTCTATCAACCTCTCCGCGACGTCGAAATAAACTTCCTAACGCAAGATGAGTTTCTACCGTATCACTGTCAACTTCTAATAATTTAATAAATATATCAACAGCTTTATCGGGTTGTTCATTTAAAAGATAATTAAGTCCGACAACATACTCACGAGATAAACGATTATTAAGAGTAGGATCTTCCTTAGGTTTACTACGATTTGCCATCCACCATCCAGACCACGCAGCAGCAGGCAATAGTAATGGCCATAAATCAATCATTATTACCCTCCTCTCTGCATGTTATACTTCTTAATAATAAAAAAATTAGTGTTGATCTTGCAATGGAATTGACCGTAAGTTTTTAATTTCTTTTTCTGTTAATTTTAATTGGTTTTTAATTTTGTGGTATTCAGCTTTTAAACGCCAGTATCGACCAATAAAAAGTATAAAGCCTACTAAAATTCCAATACCTAACATGATTGTCATGAGAACAGAGATAGGCATTGTTATCGTTTTAAAATATAAATTAACATCCACTGAAGTTGCATTTAAAGCAGCAAAACTAACGCCAATAATGATAAGGGCTATATAAATAACCAGCATTAATATGCGCATAAATTCTTCCTTTTGTGTTTACTGGGCAATTAGAAGCGGAACCCGGGATCGATCCAGGATGATACTTTATCATAAACCTGAGCGCCACTTCGCCCACTCAAGGTATTAAAATATACAAACAAAAAAGCGTAGAAAAATCTACGCTTTTTTAACTAATTGACAATAAAGAAATTAATCACTTTCTTTACTTGCCATTTTTTCTTTCAGCAAATCACCTAAGGTTGTTGTTGAAGCACCTTCGGTTCTAGAATATTTCTTGATGGCATCAGCTTCATCTTGAGCATCTTTCGCTTTTACCGAAAGCGTAATTGACCTGTTTTTACGATCAACATTTATGATTTTTGCTTCAATCTCATCACCTTCTTTGACAAGAGTAGTCGCATCATCAACACGCTCATCAGACAATTCACTTGCACGAATCGTACCAGTAATGTCATCTGCCAAAGCTACAGTAACTGTTTTAGGATCTACAGCAACAACTGTACCTTTAACTATGGCACCTTTAGTGTATTCATCAACAAAACTTGCGAAGTTATCGCCTTCAAGTTGTTTAATACCTAAAGAAATACGTTCCCGCTCAGGATCTATAGCAAGAATAACAGCTTCCAACTCTTGTCCTTTCTTAAACTGTTTTACTGCTTCTTCACCAGGAACAGTCCAGGAAATATCAGACAAATGAACCAACCCGTCAATATCTCCATCCAAGCCAATAAATATTCCAAAATCAGTGATTGAACGAATCTTACCACTTACTTTTTGGCCTTTATTGTGAGAGGCAGCAAACTGTTGCCATGGATTACCAACACATTGTTTCATGCCTAAAGAAATACGGCGTCGTTCCTCATCAATTTCAAGAACCATAACATCAACTACATCACCCAGAGAAACTACTTTACTTGGATGTACGTTTTTGTTGGTCCAATCCATTTCAGACATATGGACTAAGCCTTCAACACCTTCTTCGATTTCAACAAAGCAACCATAATCGGTAATATTAGTTACTTTACCTTGTAATTTTTTGCCTATTGGATAACGTTCTACCAGGTCAACCCAAGGATCGTTACCTAATTGTTTCATACCTAGAGAAACACGGTTTCTTTCGCTATCAAAGCTCAATACTTTTACTTTTACGTCTTGGCCAACTGACAATACTTCACTTGGATGTTTTACACGTTTCCATGAAATATCAGTGATGTGCAACAAGCCATCTATGCCGCCCAAATCAATGAACGCACCATAATCGGTAAGGTTTTTAACAATACCATGGAGCTCTTGACCTTCATGCAGGGACTCAAGCAATGCTTGTCTATCAGCACTACTTTCTTCTTCAACAACTGCCCGGCGCGATACAACGATGTTGTTACGCTTTAAATCCATTTTTATAACTTTGAATTCAAGCTCTTTTCCTTCTAGATAAGAAGGATCTCTTACAGGTCTGACGTCTACTAATGAACCAGGTAAGAAGGCGCGTATAGTACCAATTTCAACAGTAAAGCCTCCTTTAACTTTTCCGGAGATAAGACCAGTAACTGTTTCATTGTTTTCATGTGATTTAGATAATTTACGCCAAGCTTCCTGACGTTTTGCTTTTTCTCTTGAAAGGAGCGTTTCGCCGTAGCCGTCTTCCACAGAATCCAGTGCTACTTCTACAGTATCACCCAGGCTAACTTCCAAGGCACCATCTTTGTCATAAAATTCTTCTTTGGGTACAATACCTTCCGATTTTAGACCTGCATTTAAAATGACATAGTCACTATCGATACCAATAACTTTGGCATTAATAATAGCACCAGGATAAAATTGAGCGCCGGCAATACTTTGCTCAAACAATTCTTTGAAACTTTCAGACATGTTAATAAACTCTTTAGTAAAAAAATGAAAGAATGAGTTCCACTCATCTTTCCCCCAACAAATATTTACGCACGATACAAACGTTCATTTATTAATTTTAATACAATATTAAACACTTGTACAATGGATAATCTGGTTGTATCAATTTGCACTGCATCATCTGCAGGCTTTAATGGCGCATGCGTACGAGCTGTATCCCTTACATCACGTTTAGCCAATTCTTCTACAACCTGCGCGAGGCTAACATTAATTCCCTTTTCTTTCAACTGTAAATAACGTCTATTTGCTCTTTCTTCTTCGTTGGCATATAAAAAAATCTTTAAAACAGCCTCAGGGAAGACCACAGTACCCATATCTCGACCATCTGTAACAAGCCCGGGAGGTTGAGCAAAATTACGTTGACGCTCTAGTAAAGCATGTCTTACATCCTGAATTGCAGCAATTTGAGACGCATCCTGACCACATTGCTCGCTTCGGATTTCCGAGCTGATATTCATATCATCCAAAATGACTTGCACTGCATAATCATCAGAAGATTCAAAACGTAAATTTAGCGATCGTGCTAATGTGGTTAATTTATCCACATCATGAAAGTCAATCTTATTTTTTCTAGCGGCATAAGCGAGAACACGATAAATAGCACCGCTATCAAGCATATTCCATTTAAGATGTTTTGCAAGTAATTGGCATAAAGTGCCCTTACCAGTGCCACTTGGACCATCCAGGGTTATAACTGGTACCGTGTCATTGTACATTATAAACGGTTTCCTCTATTTGTAATTGAAGCTCCTTTGCCGTTTCTACAAACAAAGGAAATGAGGTAGCTACATTGACACAATTTTTAATAGTAACAGGTTCTTTAGCTACAGCCCCAGCGATTGCAAAGGACATGGCAATTCGATGATCGCCTCTGCTCTCAACAATACCTCCGTGTAAGGTCCCTCCTTCGATCAGCACACCATCGTCTAGTGCATTCGCATGAATACCTAATTCTTTTAGACCATCAACCATAGCAGCAATTCGATCACTTTCTTTAAAGCGTAGTTCGCTTGCACCATGCAGCGTAGTTTGTCCTTGTGCACAAGCTGCAGCAATAAAAATAACAGGGAACTCATCAATTGCTAGTGGTACCATATTTGGATCAATATCAATACCTTTCAATGGTGCATACTGAACTCGCAAATCAGCAACCCACTCTTCTCCCAATTGTCTCTGGTTTAAAAGGGTAATTTTAGCCCCCATTTCCAATAAAATATGCAATATTCCAGTACGTGTTGGATTAATTCCTACATTACGAATAAGAATATCAGAGTCAGGAATAATAGTGGCCGCAACAATAAAAAATGCCGCGGAGGAAATATCTCCAGGAATATCTATCTCAGTGCCAATACATTCACTTTCAGAGTTAACAATCAAAGTATTACCTGAGCGGTGAACAGGGTATGAAAAATTTTTGAGCATAAGTTCTGTATGATCACGACTCACACCTGCTTCTGTAATTCGTGTCTCACCTTCAGCATAGAGGCCTGCCAATAAAATACATGATTTAACCTGAGCACTCGCTTCAGGCATTGTATAATCAATACCTTTAAGTTTTTGGCCTCCTCTGATTGTGATAGGAGGTTTGCCATCTACAGTAGTGATATCAGCACCCATTTGTGTTAATGGTTTACTGATCCGCATCATAGGTCGTTTTAATAAGCTCTCATCCCCTGTTAACTGACTATCAAAAGATTGTGCAGCTAACAATCCAGCTAACAGACGTATACTGGTTCCAGAGTTTCCACAATCAATAACCTGTTCTGGTTTTTCTAATCCATACTTGCCAACACCATATATTACTACTTGCTGTTCATCAGGTCCCTCTATGTTGACTCCCATTGCTTGAAATGCTTTTAAGGTTGCCATGCAATCATCACCATCAAGAAATCCATTAATAATGGTAGTTCCCTTAGCTAAAGAACCAAAAATAATAGAACGATGTGAAATCGATTTATCACCAGGTACAGTGATTTCACCTTTTATAGACCGAGCAGGTTTACTTATAAAATTATGTATTCTCACTAACTATTTTCCTTTGCAAATTCAGACATGAAGTCTATGAGCGCATCAACTCCACTCATGGGCATTGCATTATAAAGACTGGCGCGAATGCCACCCACGAGTCGATGCCCCTTTAAACCGTACAAACCTCGTAGCTGGGCTAATTGTAGGAATTCATTCTCTAATTTATCATTCTTAAGTGAGAAACAGACATTAACTATAGAACGAACTTCAGGATCTACATGAGTTGTATAAAAATCTGTGTTATCTAAATATTGATATAATTTGGCTGCCTTCTGACAATTAAGACGGTATATTTCTTCAACCCCGCCTTGAGCTTTTAACCAATCAAACATTTTGTCAGCTAAATAGCAATTAAACACTGGTGAAGTAGCATAAAGCGAATGATGCTCAGCTTGAATTTTATAATTTAACATTGTTGGCACTTGAGGGGTGGGTACTTTTTCTAATAAATCATCCCTAATAATTACTATTGTTAACCCAGCGTTCGCTATATTTTTCTGTGCTCCAGCAAAAATTAAACCAAAATTTCTGACGTCTACGGGTTCGCTAAGCAAAGCAGATGTCATATCAGCAATTAAAGGAATTTCCTTTGTTTTAGGAACATAAGGAAATCGAACTCCGTTAACGGTTTCGTTTGGAGTGTAATAAACATAGGATGTATTTTCTTTTATGTCCCAATTTCTGGGTTCAGGTATTGTTTTATAGCCATTGTCTCCATCACTGGCAATACAATAGGCCTTTTTTAAGTGCTGAGCCTCCAATAAAGCCATATGTGACCATACTCCTGTGACCAGATAGCCTGCCTGCTCCTCTGGACTTAAGAGATTCATTGGGATCATGGCAAATTGAGTACGGGCAGCTCCTCCCAAAAATAAAACATGATAATTTGAGGGTATAAAGAGTAATTCTCTTAAGGACTGCTCTGCATGATTTAAAAGAGCTGAAAACTCTGGGCTACGATGCCCAACCTCAAGAACAGAAACGCCAAGATTTTGCCAATCAAGAAACTCTTCTTGAGCTTCCTTAAGAATATCCTCAGGAAGCATTGAAGGTCCCGCACCAAAATTATAGACTCTAGTTGTCATCGCCATTTTCTTCAGGTTCAATTACATCATCAGGTTCAATTACATCATCGGGCTCGTTAGAATCGTCGCCTAAATCCTCAATTTTTTGCATGCCCACTACTTTTTCACCTGGGCTAACGTTAATCAATCGGACACCTTGAGTATTTCGACCAATTACAGACAATTCATCAACCTTAAATCGTACTAACGTTCCTTTATCCGTAATTAGCATTGCTTCATCTGCATCGGTAACTTGTACTGAACGCACTACTTTACCATTACGTTCACTTACCTGAATGGAGATTACTCCTTGTCCACCGCGGCCAGAAACCCGATATTCTTCGATTGATGTACGTTTTCCATATCCATTTTCTGTTGCAGTCAATATGGTTCCATCTGGATGAGCTACAACTAGGGATATTACTGCTTGCCCCTCTTCGATGCGAATACCTCGTACACCGCGAGCAGTACGCCCCATAGGTCGAACTTTATTTTCATCAAAACGAACCACTTTACCTGCATCGGTAAATAGCATGATATCCTTACTACCATCGGTAATATCAACACCAACCAAACTGTCATCTTCATCCAGATCTACAGCAATAATTCCGTTAGATCTTCGTCTGCTAAATGCATTTAAAGGTACTTTTTTAACCGTTCCTTTTTTAGTAGCCATAAAGACATAATACCCTTCTTGATATTCTCGGACGGGCAACATGGCATTAATTTCTTCGCCGTCAGCGAGTGGTAATATGTTAATAATCGGACGACCACGAGAAATACGACTGGCTAAAGGAAGTTCATATGCTTTTAACCAATAAAGTTTTCCAAGGTTAGAAAAGCAAAGCAATGTGTCATGCGTGCTTGCAATAACTAGCCGAGAAACAAAATCTTCATCTTTAACATTTGTTGCGGATTTACCCTTACCACCTCGACGTTGGGCCTGGTATGCACTTAGCGGTTGGTATTTTACATAGCCTTGATGCGATAGAGTAACCACTACATTTTCTTCGGTAATTAAATCTTCGATTGTCAAATCTTCTTGTGATGCAGTAATTTCAGTACGACGTTCGTCGCCAAACTGAGTTTTTATCTCAAGGAATTCATCACGAATCACCTGCATGAGTCGTTCCGGAGATGCCAATATTTCCATTAACTCACGAATTAGCTTCAGTAATTCCTCAAACTCACCTAAAATTTTATCTTGTTCCAAAGCTGTTAAGCGATGGAGTCTTAATTCAAGAATAGCTTGCGCCTGAGCTTCTGATAGCTTATAACCTTCAGCCCCTAATCCAAATTCTGCCGCCAAATCATCAGGCCGAGAAGCATCAGAACCTGCCCTTTCCAGCATCGTTTTAACCATGCCTGGTTGCCATAGCTTGGCAAGCAATGCTTCTTTAGCGTCTTGAGGGGTTGGTGATTTTTTAATCAAATCAATCATTTCATCAATATTTGCTAATGCAATCCCCAAGCCTTCTAATAAATGGGCTCGAGCACGGGCTTTTTTCAGATCAAACAAGGTTCTTCTGGTTACGACTTCACGACGGTGTTTAATGAAATATTCAAGAATTTGTTTCAAGTTCAATGTGCGTGGTTGCCCATCAACCAATGCAACCATATTAATTCCAAACACATTTTGCATTTGAGTATGAGCGTATAAATTATTTAAGATGACATCAGCTACTTCATTACGTTTTAACTCGATAACGACTCGCATGCCTTGCTTATCAGACTCATCCCTAAGACCAGAAATGCCTTCAATTTTTTTATCTCGTACTAACTCAGCAATACGCTCAACCAGACGAGCTTTATTTACTTGATAAGGAAGCTCCGTAATAATAATGGATTGTCGACCCGTATCTTCATCTGTTTCAATTTCTGTTCGGGCACGAATAATTGCACGCCCTTTTCCTGTTCGATAACCCTGAATAATTCCGGCCCGGCCATTGATAATAGCGGCTGTTGGAAAGTCTGGACCAGGGATAATTTCCATAATGTCGTCCAAACTTAATTCAGGATCATCAACAAGAGCAATACAGGCATTAATTACTTCAGTGAGGTTGTGAGGTGGGATATTCGTCGCCATACCTACAGCAATACCTGAAGAACCATTAACTAACAAATTGGGTACTCGTGAAGGTAAAACTACAGGAGCAAACTCGGTCTCATCATAGTTAGGGCTAAAATCTACCGTCTCTTTCTCAAGATCCGCTAATAAAGCATGAGCTACCTTAGACATTCTTACTTCGGTATATCGCATTGCCGCAGGTGCATCGCCATCAACAGAACCGAAGTTACCCTGACCATCAACCAAAAGATAACGCATCGAAAAAGGTTGTGCCATACGAACTATGGTGTCATAAACTGCTGTATCGCCATGTGGATGGTATTTACCGATTACATCCCCTACGACACGTGCAGATTTTTTATAGGGTTTATTCCAGTCATTGCCTAATTCACTCATTGCGAAAAGTACGCGTCGATGAACCGGTTTCAGTCCATCGCGAACATCAGGCAATGCTCTGCCTACGATAACACTCATCGCATAATCTAGGTAGGATTGTTTTAACTCATCTTCGATATTAACTGGCAAGATTTCTTTAGCTAGATAAACCATAGTTTGGACGTATCCTTGACGATAAATTTTAATGATAAAGGATACCATACAGACGGATTTAATTAAATCATCTATACTAAAATGTAACCCAAGTACTGCATAACAAGCAGTATTTTTCCGGGACAAGTGATAAAATACACGCTAAATTTGGATTCTCGCCATAACAGAGATAAATTTGTTATTTTTTTACTGTTATTCTTTGAAATTCTAAACCATAATAAAATTGACTGTAAGTGCTCATTTTGTATATAGTGCCGGCACAAACAAATGAATCCTTTATCAGGAGAAGCAATGACAAAAAAAACAGCTAAACTTAGCATTGAAGGCCAAGAGCCACTTGAATTACCTGTATATACACCTACGTTAGGGAATGATGTAATTGATATCACTCAACTCGGTGCGCGTGGCGTTTTTACCTTTGATCAAGGTTTCTTATCGACTGCCTCCTGTGAATCTAAAATAACCTACATAGATGGTGATAAAGGGATATTACTTTATCGAGGCTATCCAATCGAACAGTTAGCTGAGAAAAAAGATTTTCTTGATGTAAGTTATCTTTTGCTCAATGGCGAACTGCCTAACGCCGAAGAGAAGAAAAAATTTGTTAATTTGATTAACAACCACACTATGGTACATCAGCAAATGTACCAATTTTTAAATGGTTTCCGTCGTGATGCACATCCTATGGCAATTATGGTAGGAATGGTTGGTGCTTTATCTGCGTTTTATCATGACACCATGGATTTAAATAATGCGGAAGATCGCTTTATTTCTGCGATACGCATGGTTGCAAAAATGCCGACTTTTGCAGCAATGAGCTATAAATACTCAATAGGACTACCCTATATATATCCGCAAAATAAAATGTCTTATGCCGAGAACTTCCTACATATGATGTTTAGCGTTCCCACAGAAGAATCAACTCCTGATCCAGTTCTGGTGCGCGCTATGGACACCATCTTTATTTTACATGCGGATCACGAGCAAAATGCTTCTACATCCACTGTTCGTCTTGCTGGTTCAACGGGAGCGAATCCTTTTGCATGTATTTCTGCAGGAATCGGTGCCTTATGGGGACCTGCTCATGGCGGTGCAAACGAAGCTTGCCTCAATATGCTCAAAGAAATTGGAAGCGTTGATCGCATTCAACATTATATCAAGCGCGCAAAAGATAAAGATGATCCATTCCGATTAATGGGATTTGGTCATCGTGTCTATAAGAGCTACGACCCCAGAGCAAAAGTGATGCGCCAAACCTGCTATGATGTATTGGAAGCTGTAGGTGCAAAAGATGCTCCACTATTCAAGCTTGCTATGGAACTTGAACGTATTGCCCTCGAAGATGATTATTTCATCGAGAAAAAACTTTATCCCAATGTTGACTTCTACTCAGGTCTGACTTTAAGTGCTATAGGAATTCCAACAAATATGTTTACAGTAGTCTTTGCTTTAGCTCGTACTGTTGGTTGGATGAGCCATTGGATGGAAATGGTTGCCACTAAATCAAGAATTGGTAGACCACGCCAGCTTTATACTGGTGAAAAAACTAGAAATGTTCCTTGATATTTAGGTGTATATCCTGAACTCAGGTTCCTACTGTCGTTAAGTTAAAGAGCTGTCATTCCCTCCTTCGGGGGAATGACAAAACTCCGGAAGTGAATGCAGGTCCTAAGAAGGATCAACGGGTTTCCTCTGGCCACATCAGCTACAAGCTACTATTCTCTATAAACAATGTTCTGAAACTCTGGGTCGTTCTACTCGTAGGATCCTATTTATTAGGCATGTCTACTCTTTTATTCTTTGTAAAGCCTGCCCCCAACCACGATAGTCCTGTTCCACTTGGTCCAAAGACCTTTGCGGTTTAAATGCTTGCTCTACATCCCAAATTGCATGAAGCTCATCCAACGAATTAAAAATTCCGTAGCCCAAAGCCGCTAATATTGCCGCTCCTTTTGCAGTTGATTCGATATCTTTAGGTTTTTGTATCTCTAGTTGACATTGATCTGCTAAAAATTGTAAAAACCATCTATTAACCACCATTCCACCATCAACTCGCAATAGCGATAAATCCAGTTGGCTATCCTCTCTCATACAAAAACATACTTCGCGCGTTTGATAACAAACACCTTCTAATGCTGCGCGGGCGAAATGGGCTCTATTAGTAGTTAAACTCAAACCGACCATAGATGCACCAGGTGATGATAACCAATGTGGAGCACCTAAACCTGTAAACGCTGAAACTAAATAAACCCCTTCATTTCCTTTTAATGAGCTTGCCAGGGCCTCAGTTTCATCAGAGCTTGTTATTAACTTCATTGAATCACGCAGCCATCGTACAGTTGTACCTGCATGATAAATACTCCCCTCTAACCCATATACTGTTTTTCCTTGAATCTTATAAGCAATTGTTGTTAAAAGTTTATGTTGTGATAATACTGGTTTGCTACCTGTATTAAGTAACAAAAACGCACCCGTTCCAAAGGTTGCTTTTACCATTCCCGTTTTAAAACAGCCTTGGCCAATTAAAGCGGCTTGCTGATCACCCGCAACTCCTGTAATCGGCAGCTCAGTACCAAGCCACTGTTTATCAATCACCCCAAAACAGCTATCACTCGCGCAAACCTTCGGTAATACCGATTCGGGTATTTTAAAGTAATCAAGTAAATCGAAATCCCATTGTTCTTTTTTGATATTAAACAGCATGGTTCTCGAGGCGTTGGTCACATCGGTTAAATGCAAATGCTCTGTAGTTAAGCGCCAAATCAGAAAGCTATCAATGGTACCAAACGCTAAATCACCTTTATCCGCGAGCTCTTTTGCTTCTGAATGATTTTCTAGAAGCCATTTTAGTTTGGTTGCAGAAAAATAAGGATCCGGAATTAAACCGGTTTTCTCTTGAATCATAGATTCATCAATTGCCAAGCTATGGCAATATTCGGCTGTTCTGCGATCTTGCCATACAATAGCCGGAGCAAGACATTTTCCTGTTCTTTTATCCCAAATTACTGTAGTTTCTCTTTGGTTTGTTACACCACAACAGACTATTTGATCTGTTGGAATTTTAGCTACCACATCACGCATGGCAGTTATGGTTTTTTGCCATATTTCTTCTGGGTCATGCTCAACCCAGCCGGTTTGAGGATAATATTGAGTGAGTGGATATTGACTACTAGCAACTAACTCTCCCGATACGCTATATATCATGGCACGCGTACTACTCGTTCCTTGATCAATTGCAAGTAAATAATTCATTGTTGCAGAGTTCCTTGTCCCAGCTATTATGTGTATATTGATAAGTGTATACCTTTTTTCTGGAGACCAAAATATGAATTCGGTTTTTGATGTTGCAATTATTGGAGGCGGCATCAATGGCTGTGGCTGTGCTGCAGATGCAGCATTAAGAGGATTATCTGTGGTGCTCTTGGAACAGGATGATTTAGCATCTAAAACATCCTCAAGCAGTACCAAGCTTATTCATGGCGGATTAAGATATTTAGAAAATTATGAATTTAGTCTGGTTAAAAAGGCAATAATTGAACGACAAAGACTTTTAGATCTGGCACCACATTTAGTACATCCCCAGGCTCTCGTTCTTCCCTATGAAAAACACATGCGTTCTGCATGGTTTTTGCGTTTTGGGTTATTCATTTACGATCATTTAAGTGGAAAAAATCGTCTACCTAAATGCAAAATGATTTATAGGAAAAGTAAAAAGGGTTATTTTGACTCCCTTATCGATAAACTCAATATGGGTTTTCTATTTTATGATGCAGTTACTGATGATGCTCGGTTGACTATTGTTAACGCACTTCAAGCAAAAAATCATGGGGCAAGCATACGAACTCAATCAACAGTAATTCATACGGAAGTAGTTAATAATTTGTGGCAGTTGACAATACAACCTAAAACTGGTCCAAATTATAAGCTCTACGCAAAATCAATAATTAATGCAGCAGGTCCGTGGGTTAAATCAGTTGAAGAACTTACGAAAATTCCAGATCGGCAAAAAGTCAGTTTAATTAAAGGAAGCCATATTATCGTACCCCAGATTTATGAAGGGAATCACGCCTATTTATTACAACACCAAGACAGACGCATCATCTTTGTGATTCCTTATCACGGATTTAGTATGATAGGCACAACTGATATCCCATTAACTGATAAACCTGATGATGCGAGTATTAGCAATCAAGAAATTCAATATTTAGTTGATTTAGTCAATTCATATTTTACATGCAAGATATCCAAAGATGATATTATTTATACTTGGAGTGGCGTCCGCGCCTTACTTGCTGATGAGAATAAGGAGGCCAGGACTTTAAGTCGCGACTATTCATATATAGTCCACCATAAACCAGCACCAATCGTGACAATTTATGGCGGCAAAATTACAACGTACCGCCAATTGGCTGAAGAAGTTATAAACCAGCTTAATCAATGTTTTCCCAAAATTAGTCCGTCGATTAGCGCATCAACTCCTCTACCAGGGGCAATTTTTGAAGGAATGAATTTTGAGCAGTATGTGCATTATGCTGAAAAGAAATACAGATGGATGGATCCAATCTTACTTAACCGTTATCTATATACTTATGGAAGTTGCATGGAGCTATTTCTTGCCAACTGTACTAGTCAGGAGTCCTTGGGGAAAAAATACTGCACTTACCTTTATCAGGTCGAAGTAGATTATTTGATTTTGGAAGAATGGGCACAAAATTGTGATGATATACTCAAACGACGAACCAAGCTCGATTTAATAATTGATGAACGAGGCAAGAAAGAACTCGCAAATTACTTATCACGAGTTACTTCGTTTCCTTCTGTTGAAGTTCCTCTTTTATTGCACTAACATCAACTGCTACTGCTTGCTCAACCAGTTCCTTTAATGTAGAAGCTGGCATACTGCCAGCATTCGAATAAATAACAATTCCTTCTTTGAACACCATCAGATGCGGGATCGAGCGTATTTCAAAAAAATCAGACAATTGTTGTTCTGCTTCAATATTAACTTTAGCAAATTTTATATTAGGAAACTGCTCAGCTACTTGCTCATAAACCTTAGAAAATTGTTTGCATGGAGCACACCAGTCAGCCCAAAAATCAATGAATACAATGCTATTTTCATCAATTAAAGATTGGAATTCCGCACTGGATACATTGAGACTGGTCATATTGCTTCCTTAATTTCGATTGAATTAACAATTTTTTGAAAAACATCATCTACATCACCAGTACCACTAATACTATGAAACTCAGGAGCGCTTTGATCGCCACTCTCTGCCCATGACTTATAGTAATTAACTAAGGGAGCCGTTTGACTGCGATAAACTTCGAGCCGTTTTCTTACCGTTTCTTCTTTATCATCTTCACGTTGAATTAAAGGGTCACCAGTAATATCATCTAGCCCCTCACGCTTGGGAGGATGGTTTTGGATATGATAAACACGTCCTGAAGGTTGATGGATTCGTCGCCCGCTGATTCGTTTGATAATTTCCTCATCATCCACAGCAATTTCAATAACATGATCCAAATAAATTCCAGCTTGTTTCAGAGCATCTGCCTGAACAATTGTCCTGGGGAAACCATCGAACAGAAACCCTTTAGTACAATCACTCTTTTTTAAACGTTCTTTAACTAATCCAATAATAATTTCGTCGGATACCAGACCACCTGTTTCCATAATTTTTTTAGCACTTAGTCCTAAGGGCGTTCCCTGCGCAATAGCTGCACGCAGCATATCACCAGTGGAGATTTGCGGAATTTGATAACGTTCAATCAAACGCAAAGCCTGGGTTCCTTTTCCAGCGCCCGGCCCACCCAAAAGCATTAATCGCATTAAAAACTCCTTAGTGATCTATATCAGTTTTAATTACTGATATATTATTACTTATTAAACTATATAAATTCAAATGCAACCCGGATTCTATTTCATCAATCCAGGGTTACCACCTTTTAAAACTCTAAAACCAAAATCCTGATTTTAATGATTTTTTACACGAATTGAGTTGCATTGCATAAAGTTGTGAACGTGCTTTTACTTTACGTGCAACAGGCATTAACCATGACTTTCTCATATAAGTTCTACGTTGATAACCACCTATACCTTCATGATAGGCCAAATATAGCGCATAAGCATCAGTTCGAGGAATTCTTGCTTTTTTATACGCTTCATTTGCATACCAACCTATAAAATCCACACCATCAGCAAAATTATCACGTGAAGCAAACCATCCACCACAATTTTGTTTGTAATGACTCCAAGTTCCATGTAATGCTTGGGTGTACCCATAAGCTGACGAAGGTCTTTTCCAGGGAATGACACAAAAGAGTTTCTTACGTGGCGGCCGAGCTCGAGCATTAAATTTTGATTCCTGATGAATAATAGCCATTTGTACAGGAATAGGAACCCGCCATCGGCGCTCAACATCCTTAGCATCTCGATACCACTTGGGATGCTGCTTAAATATACTACACAGGTTGTTTATATCTGCAGGGGGATGACTAACACAAGCAGTAAGAAAAAAAGTAAACAACAAAAAAACGATACGTAATTTCTTAAAAAATTGTAATAAAGCGTCCATGAGCAACCAAACAATAAAAACATCATTTTAACAAATTTGATAACTACAATCTACGCTTGCATGATGAACTCAGGATATGCTTTTGTTTCTAAAAACAAACTACTATTGCCCTGCTTTTCCCCATGCTAATATAGAGCTTATTCAAAATAAGTTAAGCTAAACCAATGACCATTCTTGTATTCGATATAGAAACAATTCCTGATGTTGAAGCTGGCCGTAATTTATATGACTTACATGGACTATCAGATAAGGACACTGCAGAAGCAATGTTTGCATTGCGTCGAGCTAAGGTAGGTAACGATTTCTTACCTCACTATTTACAAAAAATTTGCGCTATTTCTTTAGTTATGAGTCATGGTTCACAGATAAAAGTTTGGTCTTTAGGTGATGAATTTTCTGATGAAAAAGAATTAATAACCCGATTTTTTTCTGGAATTGACAAACATACCCCAACGTTAGTCAGCTGGAATGGTAGTGGCTTTGATTTACCAGTGCTGCATTACCGCGCTTTGTTACACGGAATTACAGCACCTACCTATTGGGAAATCGGTGAAAATCAACAGAATTTTCGTTGGAACAATTATTTAAGTCGAT
This sequence comes from Fluoribacter gormanii, assembly GCF_900156395.1. Taxonomy (GTDB): domain Bacteria; phylum Pseudomonadota; class Gammaproteobacteria; order Legionellales; family Legionellaceae; genus Legionella; species Legionella gormanii. Next base: position 37,797 of record NZ_FTNL01000003.1, read on the forward strand.
TTCATTACCGACATATTGATCTCATGGATGTGATTGCAGGATATCAAAATAAAGCCTTTGCTCCCCTGGATGAAATCTCCAGCATGCTTGGATTCCCTGGGAAAATGGGTATGAGTGGTTCTAAAGTATGGGAACAGTATTCATTAGGTCAACTAAAAAGTATTCGGGATTATTGTGAGACCGATGTGCTCAATACATACTGTGTTTTTTTACGATTTGAACTAATGCGTGGTGTGCTTCAAAATGAAGAATATAACCATGCCCTCGAGTTACTTAAAATGTATTTAAAATCCGAGCAAGAAAAAAAACACCTACAAGAATTTTTAAATAACATGGCATAAAACTGTCGTGATGAGAGTGTTCATAGCCTGGGTGCCGCATGGCCAAACCGGGATATGAGACACACTGTATTCCCGTGTTCCACTTCGCTAAGCCAAGGCTACATTGATTTTTTAAAAAGGCCGATGCCCCTCAAAGGTAGATTCTAAGCGGTCTGCCTCAATAATAGTCAGTGCATCTTTATATTCTTTACTTTGCAAATGCTCCAAAGTCTTTGCAAAACGCTCTATTCCTAAGTTTCTATACTCATCCATACTTACAGATTTTGCTTCATTTGCCAATTGGGTCCATGACCAAAGAGTAATCCACCACTCAACAACAGGTTTATAAGCGTTATACCATGCCCATATTGAATCCGAGAGCTTTTCTTTCCCGAAATAAGCGCTTAAATAAGCTAATTCTTGCTCTTTGCTGAGCTTCGCCTCTATAGCAAAATAAGCAAGGTCCCACATAAAATCGTTATTACTTGAGTATTCCCAATCAATTTGATAGAACATTTCTTGCTTCTTTGTTCCATCAAGTGCTCTCATATAGTTTAAAGGCGTCGAATCATTGTGACATGGGCACATTTCAATTTTATAAGAAGAGAATAGTTTCTTTAAATAAGACATTTGCTCTATTACAAAATCAACTTTCTCAGGAAAAACAAAACTTTTAATTTTTAATTGTTCAAGCAATTGCTCATTACGATCGAATACAGCAGTGTCATTCTCAAAGCGTTCTGAGGTATGTAGCTTTTTTGCCATACCAGCTAAGGTGTGCAATATATCAACTCGTTGTAATGTTTCCTTATCTAAATTCTGCACCCCTTCTATAAATTTCGTGAGTTGTAATCCATCTGGTTCAATGTGCTCTATAGGAACATTAAGACCTAATATGGATGCCTTACGCGCGTTATCTGCTTCATCCTTACGCGATACTGAAAATGACGATACATCTCCAGGAATTCGTAATACCCACCGTGACGGTTTTTTACTTTCAATAAGGGCCGGGTTGATCCCAGAAATTTTTGAGAGCAATTTAGAATAGTTATGTTCAGTTTGTACTCTATAAACAATATTTGTCATTCCACCTGACATTAATTTTAATCTTAATACATCGAGTCCCACTTTAGAAAGCAATGGAATACGATGAATCGTTGGCAATAAACTCATATACTTTTGAGTTAAATCCACCATATTTTTCCATTTGTGATTTACCAATGACGCCTTGAACTGCGAGGTTGGATCAAGTAGACTAAGGATGTAAATGATTAAATGTTCATTGATTCTGGGTTTGCCACTATCTTCGTCAAAAAAATGCCATTTCATAAGATTTTTTCGCAAAATTGAACATCAAACGAGTATATAAAATTTAGACACAGAATTACAAGACAGCACACTTAAAGAAAAAATTAAACAAAAAGGGCTCTTGCTATGACTGAACCCCTTATTCCTATAACAAAAAAACAGGCGCTTATATTTACCTGCTTTTTTGTCATGTATGAGTTTCTAACTTATATAGCAAACGACATGATCATGCCTGGCATGGTTCAAGTAGTTCGTTCATTTCATGCACCAGAATCGGCTGTAGCTACCTCTTTGAGCGTTTATATTCTCGGTGGCGCAAGCTTACAGATTCTCTTAGGGCCTATATCCGATAGTTATGGACGTAGACCGATGATGATACTTGGAGCATTTCTATTTTTTATTTTCACTTTATTTATTGCTTGCTCGAATTCGATGAGTCAATTTTTAATTGCGCGCTTTTTTCAAGGCATGGGCTTATGCTTTATTGGAGTAATAGGCTATGCAACCATTCAGGAGATTTTCGAAGAAATGGATGCGATTCGCTTAATAGCCATTATGGCTAATATTGCGATCCTTGCGCCATTACTTGGACCTCTTATTGGGGCGATGGTCATTCATTATACTTCATGGCGTTACATCTTTGTGGCTATTGCACTAGGCGCTCTTATTGTATTATGGGGATTATGGCGATATATGCCTGAGCCGATAGGCCAAATGAAGAGAAATGGTGAGTTAACGCCCAAAACTAAATTCTCAGCAAATAAAGTGCTACGGAACTATAAGGACTTGTTTACCAATAGAACATTTTGTTTTGCAACTTTAGCGGCAGGTACAGTCGGCATTCCCTGTATTGCCTGGATTGCATTAGCACCTATTATTTTTATTGTTGAGGCAAAACTTACAGTAATTCAATATGGGCTTTGGCAACTTCCAGTATTTGGTGCAACCATTTTAGGCAATTGGTTTTTACACAAATTAACGTATGAGTACAAAATTAAACAAATAGTTTTTCTAGGATGTATTATCCTGATGGTTGGAGCAGTTTTAACTTCTTTGCTTCCCTATCTTTTTGGTAATGCCTATTATTATTTGCTTCCTGGAACAATTATTTACTTTTTTGCACTGAGTGTTATTAGTGCGCCTTTAAACAGATACTGCCTTTTTGTAACTCCGGTAAGCAAGGGTACTGCCTCTGCACTAGTTAGCCTATGTGTCATGGTTGTTGGTGCGATAGGAACAGAAGTAGCCAATTTATTTTATAAGCAGCATAATAACCTTCATTTTGGTCTTTATTGTAATGCAATCGAGTTTATCTTCCTGGTATTTATAGGTTTAACTTTTTTACCCAAAAATCCGGTTGCAGATAAAAGTAATGCCGATTTGGGTGATACAATTTAACGCATAGTCGAGACACTATGTATCCTAATGTTGCTCTTTACTATAGAGTTAAAGATCTTAAAGTATCTGCACAAAGACTCCCATATAAGCTAAATAGAACAAAACAAGCTTAAATTATGAAGACAACTCATAATGGTTTTAATAACGATAACTCTAACTTGAATTTTTATTAAATTCATATTAAATCTATTAAGTTATCCAATGCTCTTTATTGCCATCATTTATTCTTAAGGACAAGAAATGCTAAAGAAAATCCAACTATTCTCTTTATTCATTGCAACTGCATTTATCTCCACTGTTTCGGCAGAAACATACAGAGTTGCAGCCACAAAAGACACTGTAACACTCGGCCTTTTTACAATGGATAAAACACCTGTAGTTAAAGTTCACTCTGGAGATTCTGTGTCTTTAGAAACTTGGAATAGTTGTTTGCATGAAATGGTCTTTAATAAAACAACACCGGCTGAAATTGCAAAATTCTATACAAAACATGACATTCAAAAAAGACGAGGTATGCATAGCTTAACCGGTCCTGTTTATATTGAAGAAGCAGAGCCCGGGGATGTACTCGAGATTCGAGTATTAGATATCAAATTAAATGATTTTGGATACAACTTTTTAAGCCCAACACAAGGAATTTTATCAGAGTTTACTAAACCAAGAATTATGTACTTCAAATATAACAAAGAAAAAAACTCCACCGAGTTCACCAAAGGCATATGCTTACGCCTAAAGCCTTTTCCAGGAGTTATTGCAGTTGCCCCGCCTCGAGATTGGCCTGATGGATGGCCTGTGAATTTAGAAACTCATATGGGCCAACCTGTTCCAGGACAATTTAACTCAGTCCCTCCAGGTCCTTTTGGAGGAAACCTCGATCAGCCAAGCCTGCAAGCTGGATCCATTCTTTATCTGCCCGTTTTTCAAAAAGGTGCGTTGGTTTGGACAGGTGATTCGCATGCGATGCAGAGTAATGGAGAGATTGATGTCACAGCACTGGAGACCTCCTATGAAGGAATAACCCTGCAATTTATTGTAAGAAAAGACTTAAAAGCCGAAGGAGTATTTGATAAAACCAAACGAAATGGAAGTAATTTATTCACATGGCCTATTGTCGAAAATGCTGAGGAATGGATAATAATGGGGTTACATGAAAACCTGTTTGAAGCGATGCAGCTTGCCTCCAGGAATGCAATTGACTTTTTAGTACGCACTCAAGGGTTCACTCCACAAGAAAGTTATCAATTTTTAAGTATGGTAGGAGATTTCAATATTCCCGAAGCGGTTAATGTCATTAAAAACGTAGCTGTTCATATTCCTAAAGAAGCCTTCATACGCTATGGGAAGACAACCACGCTTAGCTCTGAAGGCAAGTTCCCGCTAACAGTGCCCAAGGTCAATGAAAAGGCAACCTGTGAGCCCCAAGAAGGCAAAATTGTTGAGTAACATTTAGGTGAAATAATGAATAAGATCTCAGTTTACTTATACTTATATTTGATGGCTTCAGCTGCCTTAGCCACCCCAATTGTGCTTGATAATAAAACAAATTACCCTGCAAAAAATAATGAAGGAAAAATTGCAATACAATGGGCAGCATCAGCAGAGGCCATTCAAGAGCGCAATAGATCCATCATCAATGGTTCAAAATTGGACTCTAGATCCCTAAAGACTCTTTCTCAAAAAGGGCAAATCGAACTCAATCTACCTAATCAGGCACAGTACTTTAGAGTAGTAGTATGGTCAACAGACCAAAAGGAGCCCGACTTACTTACAAACTGGGTCAATATTGTTCCCAATAAAACCTATATTTTAAATCAGGACCAACTTGCATCAGCAGTACTGGTTTCTGGAGCCGGCTGTTAGTCCATCAATACTCATCTAAGCTTGTGGACTATTTAGTCTGCAGGCTTATAAATAGTCATTAATATGTACTAAGTACCATGGTTTTAAGATCTGATTTAGCCTAAAGATATTGAATCTGGTTTTAGAAAGCGATATGGTAAAAGATGTAAAAAAACATGTGTATATCAATGCTTTTAAAAGAAAAATTATGATTCGATTTCTATTTTTTATCTTGTTTATTCTGATAAATTGCATTGATATTGTGAATGCAAAAACCTCCGAGTCCATTTCGTCAAAATCAACTAAACCCAAATATGTAACTAACAACTCCAGTATCAGCTCCAACCCTGCTGCAGTCAACGTAACCACTGGTTCGGGTGCAATTCAACGTTACTTACAGAAAAAACTAGGTATTGAAAATAATCACGGGATTATGGTCCAGGGTGCCTGGATTGGTGACACGAATAAATTATTTTCAGGAGGAATACCCGATGCTGATCGTGTCACATCAAACAGCGTGTTTTTATTGGATCTTACTGTAGACACGGAGCAATTTAATGGATGGAAAGGCGGGTTATTTAGTGCCCAGTTTCTGCAACAAAATGCACAAAATACAAATGCCCAAGCAGGCATTATTCAAGGTTATAACTCATTACCCGATGTTTACCCTTTTAATCGTTCCGAGCTTTATGCTCTGTGGTATAGACAAGAACTTTTTGATAAGAAAATGTTTGTTCGAATTGGCAAAACCATCACTACGCTTGATTTTAATAATGTAATCAAACCCGCCCCTCTTAGCTCCGATGAACCTAATATTCCTGCGGTAACAAGCTTAATTTATACTCCGATTTTTATTAATCCAGCAGTAGATGGAGTCATGCCTGGCTATACGAATACAGCATATGGCATTACTGCGACCTGGGCTCCAATTGCTCAATGGTATCTTTCTTATGGAATATATGATGGCAATTTAGCCAGTGGCAAACAAACAGGTTTAAGTGGCCCAACTTTCAATGGGAACTATTTCCAGGTAAGTGAAACTGGTGGGGCCTGGACTCTAGGTAAGAACCATCGACCTGGTACGGCAGGAATAGGAGTATGGCATCAGACAGGTTTGATTCGTCAACACAATCTATCCGAAATGGGAGCGACTGGTGCTTATTTATTTGGTTCTCAACGTTTATGGTATCGCCACCCTGGATATGACATAAGCGGTATTTCTGCGTTTTATCAATTGAGTATCAATAATTCCAGTGTTTTATCAATGAAGCGATCCATTGGCGCAGGCTTTACTCTATTTGGCCTTATTGCAAACCGTGAAGGCGACTCTTTAGGTGCAGGATTTTCTCTTGCTTGGCTCAATCACAGAATCACGAACCGCTCCTCTGAGTTAATGTATCAAATTTATTACCAGGCAAAATTAATGGCTAATGTTTACCTAGAACCGGCACTTTCATACATTCCCTCCCCTGGTCAGGATAATCATTTACCCCCCGCGTTCGCAGGAACAGTACGCGCTATTGTGCTGGCATAAAATCTACTGCTTTTAATTAAGCATCAATCAGTATAATCATTGAATTTACGGAAACAATTAAATACTATAAGATCAATCATTTTACATAAATAAAAATTAATGATTAGTATTGTGTTTCAATTAACAAAGAGAATCGTTTTTGTTTGTTCTCATTGTGCAACAATCTAAGTATCAATAGACCAAGGCTCGTTAGGTTATATTTTACAAGGGAGTAAAAATTATGACTGTTGAACTCATACAAACAGGAAAAGAAGATACAAATGATTACGAACAAAACTTACGAGACTTAGGTTACACTGAGCTAGACAATCATCTTAAAGAAGATATTATTGCCATCTGGAGTTTTCTTTGCAATGAAGACCTGGTATTTAAAGGCTTGAAAAAATTTGTTATAGCATATTTTGCATTTACCCAGCATGAAAAGAAAACGTTACGCCAATTTTTCGATGAATGGGGCAGCAAAAATCATTTTAACATGCCGGAATCTTTTGAGATTAGTAAAGAATTTAAAACCAGCCCGCAGTTCCAATATCCCAAACACACTCCTGTTCTGTATGGTGAGTTGACAGCTGACCTGTTTAATAACATCCTACTAAGAAATGGTTATTTATCTGCTGACGCGGGTGCAGGTCCCAAGCATGGAAAATGGGCTCACTCCATTCAGTTTTTTCTTTTAGAAGAAGCACGAAAAGAAGGAATTTTGAAATTGTATGCTCAGACAACTTGCCAATTTGTGCAAACAATCTCACAAATTAAAGGCCCTTTTGAAGGATTAAGTTTATGGGATATTCTGTTTGACTCTTTTGAGGATCATATTTTTACTTACCCTAATAATATTACTACGATCCTGTCCAGCGCTTGGGACACTTCGGACGCAGCAAAATTTTTAGCCACAAAGTTAAATGCTTTTGATGAAAAATTTAATCGTATCGCGCATGATGAAAACTGCTATGATGCATATGCTAAGCAAAAATATTTAAGTAGATTGAATGAAGCAAGTTATATTTTTTATAAAGAAAAATGTGCTTTATTATGGTTTACACCGAAAGATAAAAAGGACACGCCTAACTCGGACTTATTACTTCCTTTATGTGACCTTAAGTTAGGATCTTGAGAATAGACCAACTCATCTTTTCCTTTATTGAAAAGATGAGTTGGGACAATTAAGGTTAATGCTACCGATGAGCTGGATGAGACTCTTTGAGTAAGAAGGTAGCAATCAACAAACTGGCTAAAAAACATATTGGCATTACCATTAAGGCAATTTGGTAACTTGCAACACTATATACATGTGCCCCATTCACAACATGCCATAAGTTAGTATGCTGTAATATGTAACCTACCAATGGCTGGAATATAGCACCGCCTATCACTACAGAAAGATTATTAAAACCTGAAGCAGTACCAACCAAATCAGGTGCGTTATTTTCTTTGACCACTGCAAAACTTACCGTTTGTCCACCTGCTCCTAATCCCAGTACAAAGAGAATAATGGGAGTCCATCCATAAGATAATCCAGGCAAATACAATAGAACCAATGTTGCAAACAAGCCTAAAACTGAACTAATAATCAGAGCAATACGTCGACTTTCAATCTTATCACTGAACCATCCTAAAAGAGGACTCCCGACACCTATTCCAATCCAAATCATACTGCATAATCCTGAAGCAGCTACCACGCTTATTTGCAATTTTTCTTGTAAATATGGAACACCCCAGAGTGCAGCAAAAACTGCGATGGGAGCCCATATCGTAAAAGCATAAGATCCTATTATCCAAGTATAACTATGTTTGCATACAGCAAGAAGTCGTTTCCATTCATCCCTTAGGTAATGCTCAGGAACTGATTGACTCTTCTGGTGTGGGTAATCTCTGATATACAACCAAAAAAATGCTGCTAAAATAAAGCCAATAATCGAAAGAATAAAACTTGCATTACGCCATCCTACAGCTTGAATTAAATAGGCAAGAGGCATTTCGCCAAAGATAGCACCTACCGAACTCATCAGTTGGGCTACCCCTGCCAAAATGGCAAAATAATAAGGAGGAAACCAACGTGATAAAAGGACCAGCACACCAATAAATGAAAATGCAGAGCCAATTCCAATAAGAAACCTTCCAATACATGCCGTTAGCACACTGTCTGTTGATGCAAAAAAAGCGGACCCAAGCGCACACAGGATAATAGCAAAAGTCATTAATTTACGTGGACCATAACGATCATATAACACACCTGCAGGTAATTGCGTTGGAGCATATGCGTAAAAATAAAAAGCAGATATAACCCCAAACCCTTGACCGGTAACCCCAAAAGTTTTCATCATGGATTCAGCCATAACACTTGGTGCTACTTGCAAAATAAACTCGTATAAATAAAAAGATGCGGCAAGGAAGAAAATAAAATAAGCGGCTGCAAGACTTGTGCTCGCTCCTTGATGTGTTTTATCTGAATGGTTTTCGCTCAATTTAAGGTCACTCCGTTTGAAATTCCACATTTAAGCCTATACGTATTAATTTTGTCAATACGTTCTTAATACATAAAAGACATATAGAAGATAATATAGGGCAAGTTTTATGTTTAACCCGGGTTTTGCTGCACCGCACCCAAATTTTTTCTTTAAAATTATTTGGTTACTGGATAAATTGCACCCAAAATCACAGGGCGTCGTGAGCCAGTAATAGTACTTAAATCCACTGGAATTCGATTAACCGTTTGAGCAGCAAACCAGGCAAACATCATCGCTTCCAAATAATCGGGACTAATACCAACTTCAGAAATGCTCATTACACTAGTCTGCGGCAATAATTGAGCAATCAATTGTAATAAAGCAAGATTGTGGGCGCCTCCGCCACACAAGTACATTCTTTTGACATGTTCTTTTTCGTTTAATACTGCAACTGTAATTGTTTTAGCAGTAAATGCAAGCAGGGTCTTTTGTATATCTACAGGTCGATATCCTTCTTTTAAATAACGTTCTAGCCATGATAAAGAAAAATATTCTTTACCTATACTTTTGGGGGCTGAAGAAATAATAAAAGAATCAGACATTAGTGTTTCAAGAAGTGGTTCAATCACTTCGCCCTGCTGTGCCCATGCCCCTTCTGCATCATAAGCTAATCCTTGGTGTTTCATAATCCATGCATCCATTAAACAATTTCCAGGTCCTATGTCCCAGCCTTTAATTGGTTCACTCGCATTAATAAAAGTAATATTGGCAATGCCACCTATGTTTACTACAGCAATATAGTTATTTTCATCTTTAAACAATTGCTGATGATAAAGAGGAGCGAATGGTGCCCCTTGCCCTCCTAACACTAAATCACGAGTCCTAAAATCTGCTACAACAGTGATTCCCGTTAATTCAGAAATAGTATGGGCACATCCTAACTGTAGGGTATATGGAATATCGCAAGTGGTATCATGACACACAGTTTGACCATGACTTCCAATGGCGCAAATATCATTGGCTGATAATTTTACTTTTTGCAACAGTTCATTAACTGCATATGCAAACTCTTTTCCGATTAATGTATTCAATTGGCAAATAGAAGCAAGACTTAAATCTGAGCCAGAAAGCAGCCTCTCAATACGAGTTTTCACTTCTTTACTGTATTTTTTAGTGATTCCACAAAGCAGAATATTTTTTGATACATCGACAAGCGCGGTATCAATACCATCCATACTTGTTCCAGACATCAAACCTATATACAAAGACATTAATTGCTCCTCACATCATCACTAAATTATATTAGAACGAGTAGATTTTAGCCTGGGCGCAGTGAAGCGGTACCTAGAAAATTTTTGATAGAGTAACCCGGGTTTCGCGTCGCGAGCACCCAGGCCCAAACTCATCCAAACTAAAAATATCCTACAATCTGAAACAAGTATAAAAGTTATTTGTGGTAATTTCAGCTATCTCATCAAACGTCATATTACGAAGATCTGCTATAGCCTGGGCTACATACTTCACAAGAGCAGGATGATTTTGTTTGCCACGATATGGGACAGGGGCCAAATAAGGTGCATCTGTTTCAATAAGTATTCTATCCAAAGGCACTTTTCGAGCTACCTCTTGAAGTGCAATTGCGTTTTTAAAGGTAACAATTCCTGAAAATGAAATATAAAAATTTAAATCCATGGCTTTATGTGCTATGTCTAAGCTCTCGGCAAAACAATGCATTACGCCGCCAATTTTTTGGGCATTTTCCTCTGCCATTAATGCTATTGTATCTTCTGCCGCTTGCCGAGTATGAATAATCAATGGCTTCGAAGATTTTAAAGCAGCCTTTATATGCTCTCTAAATAAGTTGCGCTGCACCTCTCGTGCTTCTTCAGTATGGGTTCGATAATAATCCAAACCTGTTTCACCTATCGCAATACATGCTGGATTCGCTGCTAAATCACATAACATTTGCGACGTAACTGGAAATTCCATTTCAGTATTTGGATGAACTCCCACTGAAATACTGATATCAGGGTATTCAGCGGCAAGTTGTTCTAATTTGGGATAGTCATTTAGTTCAACACAAACACATAAAAAATGCTGCACGTCATTTTCTTTTGCTTGCGCTAGGACATTAGCCATATCATTTTTAAAATCAGATAAATCAAGAAAATTTAAATGACAATGCGAATCAACTAACATGGAGTAACCTCATAAAATATTGATCAACTCAAACATAAGACAATAGGAATTATTTTTTTACGCTGAATTAATTTACATTGTATCTGTTAACTGAGAAGATTTTAACATGCCTGCTAGATAGGTCTCTATTTTATTACACAAATAACGGCTATTTTCCCCAATAAATTGCACTCCAACACCTGGCACTTTATTACCTTGGGCTCCTTTAGGTGTAATCCAAACCACTTTACCATCAACTACATAGAGCTCATCTTCATCCATTAATTTAACCAAGAGCTTGACTATTGAACCAAACTCATAATTCGAATTAGTTCGGATAAATAGCCCGCCTCCTTTTACAAAAGGCATATAAGCCAGATACAGCGCTGATTCATTAATAAACGAGCAACTAATCTGTTGTATAGATTCCATCACAGATCTCCTTTAAACATCCTGGATTTCCAATCAGAGCAAATGTTCATCCCGTTTTTTATCGGAAAACCTTTGATTCACTATATAGTCCCAGTAATAAATCTTCTAATGCCAAAGTTTGATTTACATTCATATTATGGCTTAATTTTCGTTGTAATGTATTTATTTTGTCGATTTGAGAAAAAATCGTTATGGAATCTATTTTAGACATTAAATGGTTTAACTGGTGAATAGCTGGTCCCGTTGCTACTGCGCCATTAATTTGCATCACCTGTATTTGCGCATACACTAAATAAAGAAGCCACAGTAATGCACCAAACTCAAACTGACTCCATTTGGCTGCCACCATACTTGGATGTTGCCTTTGTTCCATTACAGCTATTATTCCATCCAAAATAAATTCAGATTGTTTAATAATCATCGCCTGCTCCGACTCTTCGGGAAAATACTCAGCCAATCGCAAAAAATTAGTACGTAATAAATCATCAGGCGATGCAAAACGTACGATCTGACATCTACTTAAAACTGTAGGTAATAAAGTACTTAATTGTTGAGCTAAAAGTAAAAATATGGTTTGTTGTGCAGGTTCTTCCAAAATTTTTAGTAATGAGTTTGCAGCAGCGGTGTTCATTCGTTCGGCAGATTCAATCACAATCAGACGATATTGGGCTCGCTGGGGAGTTAAATAAGCATAACTTTGTAATTCTCTGATTTGATCGATTTTAATTGGTCCACCACTTTTTTCTGGTTTAACCCACTGCACATCAGGATGTTCGCCACGAGCAACCATTTGACAATCGGCACATTGAAAACAAGGTTCCTTTTCTTTCTTTTTACAGAAAATCAATTGAGTTAACTTTCTGACAAAATCTTTAAAGGCATAATCAAATGCTCCAACACATAACATCGATTGAGGAATACGATGATTTACCCACGCAGATTGAATCTGGTCCCATTGTGATTGATACCTGTTCTTTTCATCAAGTGAGGAAAGGTTCTGCAGCTCCTTGCTATCACTCATTGCTGCTGCTCTATAAATTCATTCATTGTATGTCGAATAGCCTGTTGCACTTCCTGTAATGAGTGTCGCGCATCGATAGTTACCGTATTCGAGCTCATTTCAACATGCCGAATATAGCTTTCATGGACTCGATGAAAAAAATCAATCGATTGCTGCTCAATCCTGTCAATCTCGCCTCTAGATTTAACTCGAGTCATTCCTTCTTCAGGGCCAATATCCAAATATAAAGTCAAATCCGGTTTAAATCCCCGCAGTGCAAAAGAAGATAATTGATTAATCACTTCTTGATCTAATCCCCTTCCACCACCTTGATATGCCATAGTTGATAATTCAAACCGGTCTGCAATAACCCAAATTCCCTGACGCAATGAAGGCTTAATAACTTCCTCGAGAAGCTGAATTCTGGCTGTATAGAGTAATAACAACTCGCTTCGATCATCCAAAATATCCCTATATTCTGGATTTTTAATTAGATCACGTAGAATCTCACCTATTACTGTACCACCTGGCTCTCTAGTTGTTAGGGTTTTAATATGTCTTTTTTCAAGCAGTTCTATAACCGTCTTTATTGCAGTGGACTTACCAGCCCCCTCCAATCCTTCAATAACAATTAACTTCCCGGTTGAAAACAACATTAGAAATCCTTCCGTTTATATTGATTAATTGCTTGTTTTTGTTGCTGGTAAGTTTCTGAGAACTGATGAGCTCCATCCCCTTTAGCAACAAAATATAAATAATTAGATAATTGAGGGTGGGCTGCGGCATCTAATGACTCTTTGCCAACCATAGCAATCGGTGTTGGAGGCAATCCTCTATGATGGTATGAATTATAAGGTGAATCGATTAGTAAATCGTTATGAGATAATTTTCCCTTATATGCAGCTCCTAAACCATAGATTACCGTCGGATCCATCTGCAAAGGCATATTTTTATTTAAACGGTTGATCATGACGCCAGAAATAAGCTTGCGTTCTTGTGGAATAGCGGTTTCCTTTTCAATTATTGAAGCCGCTATTAGCAATTCATACGGATTTTTATAGGGCAAGTTCGGTGCTCTATTGACCCAACTCATAGTCAAATAATTAATTAAATTACGATGAGCATGCTCTAACAAACTTTTACCTGTACTACCACCGCGATATTGATAGGTGTCAGCAAGCAATAGTCCTTCAGCATTAGGATGATTATCTTTAATGAAATTCCAATCCTCTGGACGATAATTCAAATAAGATGCTTTTAGTAAATCTTGGGATATTTTTTGCTGGGTTGTCCCTGCAATAATTGTAAAATTTTGCGTTAAAACATCTCCTGCTACAACTCGATGCACTAACTGCATTGCAGTTTCACCTGGATTTATTTGGTACACGCCAGCTTTGAGTTGAGAAGACAAGCCTGAAAAACGAATCATCGTTAGAAGCACTGTACTTGAACGGATTAAATTTTTATCTTTTAATATTTTTACAAATTGTGAAGCCGAAGCAGTTCGGTCAAGAGTAATAATGACCGGAGAATTCTGCTTGGGAACAATAGGTTTAGTAATTTGAATATAGGTAAACAAAAAGAAAATAAAAAAAGACATAAAAAACATTAGAACATAAAGTACCAGTTTTTTATGTCTTGGTAACGTCATTTATACACGCTTAAATATTAAGCTACCATTTGTTCCACCAAAACCGAGTGAGTTACTCAGAACATAATTTATAGATCGTTTTTGGGGCGTATGGGGTACATAATTCAAATCACATCCCTCATCTGGATTATCCAGATTAATAGTTGGCGGAGCAATTTGATCTCTAATTGCTAAAACACTAAATATTGCTTCCACAGCACCAGCAGCACCCAATAAATGACCTGTCATTGATTTTGTAGAACTGACAGCTAAATCATAAGCATGTTGTTTAAATATGCGCTTAATCGCTTTTGTTTCATTTAAATCATTAAGATAGGTCGAAGTACCATGTGCATTGATATAATCAACTTGTTCAGGGTCAATACCTGCATCATGTATGGCTGCTTCCATTGCACGAGCAGCACCATCAGCATCATCATCAGGAGCAGTGATATGAAAAGCATCACCAGACATACCAAACCCTACTAGTTCAGCATAAATTTTTGCGCCTCGAGCTTTGGCATGTTCGTATTCTTCCAACACAAGAACACCTGCCCCCTCACCCATAACAAAACCATCCCTATCTTTATCAAATGGTCTTGATGCTTTTTCAGGTTCATCATTACGTTTAGATAGAGATCGCACTGCAGAAAATCCAGCTAAGCAAAGTGGGGTTAAGGTCATTTCAGCCCCACCACATAACATAACATCGGCATCGCCATAAGCAATCATTCGTGCAGCTAGACCAATATTATGTGTTCCTGTAGTACAGGCAGTAACAACAGAAATATTGGGACCTTTAAGCTGATGCCTAATTGAAATCTGTCCAGCAACCATATTTATGATACCTGCTGGAATAAAAAATGGAGAAACTTTTCGAGGGCCACCCGCCATCAATTTATCCTGGTTATTGGTAATTGTCTGGATGCCACCAATACCTGCACCCACAGCTACACCAATACGATTTGAAAGATTTGCGTCAATCTTCAATCCCGAATCCAGCATTGCTTCATCAGCTGCAGCAATACCATATTGGGTAAATGCATCCATTTTACGCGCATCTTTAAGCGCAACGTAGTTCTCAATATTAAAATTCTTAACCTTAGCCCAAATGCGAGAGCTGTATTCGTTGGCATCAAACTCATCTGCCAAAACAACACCACTTACACCAGCTAATATATTTCGCCAAGTTTCTTCTACATTAAGACCGACAGGGGTAATCATACCCATACCAGTAATGACTATACGCCGCTTATTCAATGAAAGCTCCTCGTAAAACGCTCCCATTTCTCTCCCTCGTACATAAGGGAGAGAACGAGATAAAAGCAAATAGTTATGCTTCTTCTTTATTTAAATTAGATTCAATATAATCAATCGCTTCTTGAATCGTGGTGATTTTTTCAGCTTTCTCATCAGGAATTTCTGTTTCAAATTCTTCTTCAAGAGCCATAACCAATTCCACAGTATCTAAAGAATCAGCACCTAAATCATCGACAAATGATGCATCATTCTTTAGCTCTTCTTCTTTAACACCTAGTTGTTCAACAACAATTTTGCGAACACGCTCTTCAACTGTACTCATAACTTGATTTTCCTCTTTCGGTTGATAGAAATTTAAAAAAACTTCGGATTATTTAACATACTACTTCCACTTAATTTTTTTTACTTGGTCAATAAACCAAAATACATTTTTAGCCTAATCAATCAATTATATTTTTAAGTAATCCCAAACAACCAAAGTTAAATGGAAGTGGTATAGTTTATTCATTTATACAGATAACGCAAGTGCATTTAGTCCATATACATACCGCCATTGACATGAATTGTTTCACCTGTGATATATTTAGCACTGTCTGATGCTAGAAATGCTACTGCTTCAGCTATATCCTTGGGCTCTCCTAGCTTACGCATAGGAATTCTCTTTAACATTTCGTCCTTTACCATATCAGGCAATGCAGCAGTCATATCTGTATCAATAAAACCAGGTGCAACAACATTAACAGTGATCCCTCTACTCCCAACTTCTTGAGCTAAGGACTTACTGAAACCAACAATACCTGCTTTTGCTGCAGTATAGTTCACCTGACCTGAATTTCCACTTGAACCAACCACTGATCCAATAGAAATTATACGTCCCCATCGTGCTCTAAACATGGGCTTTATACAAATTTTAGACACTTTGTATATTGAATTCAAATTCGTTTCAATTACCTTATACCACTCGTCATCATCCATGCGCAGTAATAAATTGTCAGATGTTATCCCTGCATTATTCACTAATATCGACGGAGATTGATTCTCATGAGACAACTCACCGATTACTTGTTCTATTTGCTCCGAATTTGTAACGTCAAGGACCAAGCCTTTTCCAGATAGTTTTTCCTTTTCAAAATAGGCATTAATCGATTGAGCACCTTGCTCTGTAGTAGCTGTACCAAATACAAAAGCACCTTGCTGCGCCAATTTAAGGGCTATAGCCTGACCTATTCCTCGGCTTGCACCTGTAACCAAGGCAATCTTTCCCTCTAGACTCATCATGTATTTCCTCAATAGAAAATGTTTATTTTTTATAGGTTATATCTTTGGACAAACTATGCAAATTGCTCTTCAACCTGATCCAGACTAATAGTATCGTAAACGCTAATAGTAGTTAAACTTCTGTCTATTCTTTTAATTAATCCGCCCAACACTTTTCCTGGGCCACACTCCAAAATAAGTTCTATACCATTATTTTTAAAGAGCTGGATTGTTTCAACCCAACGAACGGGGCTATATAATTGTTCTTTTAACTTTTCACGTATGTGTTGTACAGAATGGTAGATGCTTAAATCAACGTTACTTACTACATCAGTCTTTGTGTTTTTAAATTCAATTTTAGTCAAATATTCAGCAAAAGATGCGGCAGCTTCAGATAATAAGGGGCAATGACATGGAACACTTACTGGAATCACTTTGGCCAGACGAGCTCCAGCTTCCTCAGCTAATCCGAGTATTCGCGTAACGGCTGGTGTATGTCCCGCAACAACGACTTGTCCAATTGCGTTATAATTAGCTGGTGTTACAACCTCATTTTCTTGACTGGCTTGCTCGCAGAGAGATTTTACTTGCTCATCGGTTAAGCCCACAATTGCAGCCATAGCACCAAGACCCAAAGGTATTGCATTTTGCATTACCTGTCCTCGACGAGCTACTAAACATGCGGCATCAAATAATGACAATGCATCAGCGCAAACTAATGCAGCGTATTCACCCAGACTATGGCCAGCCATAATAATTGGTTGGGCAACACCTTGTTCCATCAATACTCTATATACGGCCACATCGGCAGTAAGCATTGCGACTTGTGTATGCTCTGTTTGATTTAGTTTTTCTTCCGGTCCATGTTGCACAAGTTTCCATAAATCATAACCTACTGCTTCTGATGCCTCCGCAAAAGTTTTTACAACAATAGGATACTGCAACTCAAAATCAGCCAACATACCAACTGATTGTGAACCTTGCCCAGGAAATACAAATGCTGTTTTTACCATTTAAAAATAGCTCCGAACTAAGAATTTAATTCAAAAAGTTGACTCAAATAAATTATTAATAGCGAATTACCATAGCTCCCCAAGTCATTCCACCACCGAAGGACTCAATCAATAATAACTCATCTCTTTTAATCTGATTGGTCCGAATAGAATGATCCAGAGCCAAGGGAATAGATGCAGCCGAAGTATTACCCTGGCTACCGATAGTAACAATCACTTGTGACATAGGAAGGTCAAGCTTTTTAGCAATGGCCTGAATGATACGCATATTTGCTTGATGAGGAATTAACCATTGGATATCAGATTTTTTCAAATGGCTCGCCTGTAGAACCTCATCAACAACATCGCCCATAATTTTGACAGCAATTTTAAACACTTCATTACCACGCATGCTGATCGTTGCACGTTGATTATCAAATGTTGCATTACTAAGATTTAATAATTTTTCAGCATCATAAGAGGAATGTAACACACTTCCCATAATTCCTTGTTTATCACTGGCGCTTAAAACCACTGCTCCAGCACCATCGCCAAATAAAACACAGGTTGATCGATCAGTCCAATCTACTGCTCTGGACATGCTTTCACTACCAATAACAAGAACATTTTTTGCTGTACCGGATGTAATATACTGTTTTGCAATATCCATCACGTAAACAAAACCACTACATGCAGCACCGACATCAAAAGCAGGTATAGGTCGTTTGATTTTTAAAGCATGCTGCACATAACACGCCACTCCGGGAAAAAAATGATCCGGAGTACACGTAGCAACCAATATTAAATCGATTTCATCAGCATTCAAACCTGAAGCAATCAACGCCTGCTCAGCAGCCTTGGAAGCCATATACGAGGTTGTTTCATGAGGTTGCGCGATGCTACGGCTGCTGATGCCGGTTCTGGTAACAATCCACTCATCGGTAGTGTCCAACATTGACTCAATTTCAAGATTGGTAAGTTGTTTTTCAGGAATATAACTTCCGGTACCACGTATTACAGCATTATTCATAACAGCAATCCCTGATTTATAAAATCA
The DNA here is from genome assembly GCF_900156395.1 of Fluoribacter gormanii. Classification (GTDB taxonomy): domain Bacteria; phylum Pseudomonadota; class Gammaproteobacteria; order Legionellales; family Legionellaceae; genus Legionella; species Legionella gormanii. The sequence continues at coordinate 56,449 of NZ_FTNL01000003.1, forward strand.
TTTATTTGGACACGTACTAAATCTACTACGTTATTTTTAACTTCAAGAACTGCTTGTTCAATAGCATGTTGAAATCCTAATTCATTTGCGCCACCATGGCTTTTTACTACAATGCCATTTAAACCGAGCATACTTGCGCCATTATAACGAGAAGGATCAAAGCGCTTCTTAAGATGCTTTAATGCCGGACGCGCAATTAAAGCAGAAAGTTTGGTAAACCAGTTTCTGTTAAATGACTCCATGAGTAAACTTACAAACAACTTTGCAAGACCTTCACTCGCCTTTAAGGCGACATTACCCACAAAACCATCACAAACAACCAGATCCACATCTCCGGTATAAAAATGATCACCTTCCACATAACCTACATAGTTCATAATCTCGCATTCAGCAAGCATGTGGGCTGTGCGTTTTACCTGATCATTTCCCTTCATTTCTTCCACGCCAATATTCAATAGGGCGATTTTAGGCTTAGGCTTATTCGCCACCGCTTGTACTAGCGCAGATCCCATGACTGCAAACTGAAATAAATGTTCTGCACATGAATCAACGTTAGCACCCAAGTCAATCACCCATGTTCTACCTTTCATAGTTGGTAGTTCGGAAACAATTGCGGGCCTATCGATTCCAGGCAGCGTCTTTAAGACATAACGTGCTGTAGCCATTAAAGCACCAGTATTCCCAGCACTAACACAAGCCTGGGCCATACCTTCTTTCACCAAATTAATGGCTACACGCATGGAAGAATCTTTTTTATTTCGCAAAGCATGTGAAGGCAACTCATCCATAGTAACTACTTCAGAAGCATGAACTATGGAAAATTGATTTGAAGACGCTACGCCCTGTTTTTTTAGAATAGCACTAATCTTGTCGTGAACTCCGACAAGAATAAGTTTCAAATCAGGATCATTCTTTGCTGCGCGAATACAGGCAGGAATCACAACATTCAAACCATGATCCCCACCCATCGCATCAATTGCAATGGTGATATTTTTCAAGAAAATTACTCTTGTTCGTAAACAGTGTCAGTGTCAATAATTTTTTTACCACGGTAATAACCATCTGGTGTCATATGATGACGTAGATGAGTTTCACCAGTAGTTTCATCAACAGACAGTGTTGGCTTGGTCAAAGCATCATGCGAACGACGCATGTCACGACGTGAGCGTGACTTTTTATTTTGTTGTACAGCCATTGTATTACTCCTAAACAAATTGCATTCATAAAGCGGGAATATTAGTGTTAATTAGATAAAATTTCAATAAAATTCATTTTTTCCCACTAAAAATTGATCTACTTCATTGCTGCAATCATCAATTTTTGGATGAAATTGTGGCGCGTAGAGATGTAACTCATCAATTAGTATATCTTCCAAACTCACCTGCAAATTTTCAGAAACAATACATTCGTAATGTTCTAATATCTGTTCTGCCCTTTCATCATTTCGACATACAGCAATTACAGTTATATTATCATATGGAAAATTGAATTCGTCCAGACAACGCTGACATTGTATGGGTAACTGCCCCTTAACATGTAGATGAATTAAATAAAAATCTTCTTTAGCTTCAACTTGATAAGTAACATCCAATTGACAGGAAGAGGTAATAAAATTAGGTAAGCGCTCACTCAGTGTCACCATTTTAGTTTGTTGGCCTTGTTTAACCATTTCTTGTAAGTGCAGCATTTTTGTCGTATCCTAAAGAGTTATATTTTTGAATATTGTCATCACAATCGAAGCCCAGGTGCAGCACAGCGAAATCCAGGTTACGATTTTGAAACTTAGAATATTAAGCGGTATCTTAATTTTATGAAAGCTAAAGTTATTGTTGGAATGTCTGGCGGCGTTGACTCATCTGTTGCAGCATGGCTATTACAAGAAGCAGGTTATCAAGTTGAAGGCTTGTTCATGAAGAACTGGGAACAAGACGATAGAGACGGATTCTGCCCTGCAGCACAAGACCTGGCTGATGCTCAGGCCGTATGTAATCAATTAAATATTCCGCTCCATACCGTTAATTTTTCTGAAGAATATTGGCAAAGAGTGTTCACCCATTTTTTAAGTGAATATGAAAAAGGAAGAACACCTAATCCTGACGTATTGTGCAATAAAGAAATCAAGTTTAATGCTTTTTTAAATCATGCATTAACACTTGGAGCTGACTATATTGCAACAGGCCATTATGCTAAAAATAAAATTGTAGGAGAAGTTGGATTTTTATACAAAGCGAAAGATCGGGATAAAGACCAAACCTATTTCCTTCATGCAGTAGATCCTAAAGCGCTAGCAAAAACTCTGTTTCCAATTGGCGATTATACTAAACCAGAAATTAGAGAGTTCGCTAAAAAATTGGGTTTAGTCACTCAAGCAAAAAAGGATTCGACTGGTATTTGTTTTATTGGTGAAAAACGTTTTAAATCTTTTCTAAAAGAGTTCATTTTAGCTAGACCCGGTGAAATCAAAAGCACCGATGGCAAAGTTCTGGGTAATCATGATGGATTAATGTTTTACACTTTAGGTCAACGCCAGGGACTAGGCATCGGTGGATTACAAAATTCAACCGACGATCCTTGGTATGTTGTCGATAAAGAAGTATCTACTAATACTTTATACGTGGCTCAAGGTAGTCAACATCCCAGGCTCTATGCACAAGGACTGATTTGTAGCCCAATTCATTGGTTAGCCGATTGTAAGGATAATTTGCCACTTACCTGTTATGCCAAAACACGATACAGACAAGCAGAACAAGGCTGCATCATTTCACCTCTGAATGAGAATCAGCATTATGTGATGTTTTCAAATCCACAAAGAGCAGTTACCCCAGGACAATATATAGTTTTTTATGATAAAAACCAATGTCTGGGTGGTGCTACAATTGAACAAATTATTCGATAATTGCATTATAATTTATATAATACAACGGGAGTTAAAATGGCTGCTATTGATATATCCCCTACTGCCAGCGACATCCACTTTTCTGTCAGTGCAGCAGATAAAGTGGCAGAGCTAATAAAAGAAGAAGATAATTTAAACTTGAATCTACGTGTCTCAATTACAGGTGGAGGCTGTTCTGGGTTCCAGTATGGATTTAGTTTTGATGAAGAAATCAACGAAGATGATACTGTAGTTATTCAGCAATGTTCAGATGGTGTCTCTTCAGTAAAACTTCTAGTTGACTCAATGAGTTATCAGTATTTACACGATGCTGAAATTGATTATGTCCAAGGCATACAAGGTGAACAGTTTGTAATTCGTAATCCAAACGCGAAAACTACTTGCGGATGCGGTTCGTCATTTAGTATTGATGATGAAGATGATTATTGATAATAATGCTCAGTATAATTTTAGAGTAACGAAGCAAAATATGTTTTGCCTCGTTACTTGACCATGCAGGATCAATAGGGTTTAACAACAACCTTAGTGCCTATTTTAATAAAATTTTTACTTAGCCATTTAGCATCACCTGGATGCACTCTAATACAACCATGGCTCGCATTATAATTTGGGACTTCGTAAGAACCATGAACTGCATAATATTTGGTAAAGAACATGCAATATGGCATCGGTGAACCGCCACGCCCTACAGGATAACGACTGGAAACACATCCAGGTCCACCCTTACTCCATATAGTAAAAACACCAATTGGTGTTTTACATCCCCTATGGATGTCTGGGCAATATTTTCTACCACCAGATCCTCTTCCTGTTCGCACAACTTTGCCATTAGAATCTATAGCCTTCCAAGTCAAGGTATTGGGATTGAAAACAAAGGTGTTAGCTAAAGCAGTGGAAGAACAAAAAAGAAAAACCAATAGAGGAATAAATAAAATATAAACTAATGATAATGAAATAGAACTTTGTTTTTCCATAATATTTCCTAGTGATTTATCCATCTTCACCTTAATTCTAGTTCATTTTTTGATCATCATCAGTTGTTTTTAAGCAAAATGAAAATATTTGTCCTACTATTTAATGGAAGGATATTAAAAGGTATTCAATCATGACTAAACATTTGCTTACAGGATTGTACATTTTGTTAGGTAGTACATTTATTTCTTTCACAATAAATGCTGAAGATACATCCGGAGGTATCAGTTCGAGCGGTGTTTCTTCAAATAATAATGCTTCTTCTAATGCTACTTCTAATAACCCAGTTGATATATCGAAAGACAGTTGGCTAAAATCAGTTACCCCATTATTGCCTGATCTCATCTGCAAAGGATTTGAAAATGATCCCCAGTTAAAAAAGCGACTTGATGAAATTAAAATGACTTATGAACAATGTGCTACCAAGATTCCAGACAGTGTCAGTAAATGTCAGCAAGAACTTTATGCCAATATTCCTGATAAAATCAATAGTGAGAACGCAGGTATTTGGGGAAAGGCGCTTGGAGAATGTATTGGTAAAGATTTTGCGATGAAATACCTAATTCCCAAAAGTCAATAGAAATTAAAATTAGTGAATCATGATGGATACCAGGTCCTAATTGGATCTAGTATCTGTCAGCTGTATATTATAGAAATCAGAAAAAATTATTAGTTTGCTCCAAAACTTCAGTTTTCATCCCAATGATTAACTCCCGATTTCTTACTGAGAAACTCGACAAAAGCTTGATGTAATTCAAGTTCCTGACGTTCTGCAGGCAAAACAATAGGATTTTCTAATTGAAGTTGAACAATTTCTTGAGTTTTGACTTTGGCATGAATAGAAGTTTCTTCAACTTCTGAAAATAAACTGGTTTGACCGCCAGTCATTGCCAGATAAACATATGCCAGGATCTCAGCATCCAGCAAAGCACCATGAAGTTCACGGTTAAAGTGATCTATGCCGAATCGTTTGCATAACGCATCTAAGCTATTTCGCTGCCCAGGATATTTTTCACGTGCCAAAACTAATGTATCAACAATATTACAATAGTCCTCAAGTTTTTTGTTCCATTGAATCAACTTGAGCTCTGAATTTAAAAATCCAACATCGAAAGGGGCATTATGAATAATTAATTCAGCTCCAACAATAAACTGCCAAAATTCTTCAGCTTTTTCTTCAAATAGTGGTTTGTCTTGCAAAAACTCATCACTTATTCCATGAACACGAAAAGCACCTTCATCAACTTGACGCTGAGGATTGAGATATACATGGAAATGTTTCCCGGTTAATTTTCTTTCTACTAATTCCACACAGCCAATTTCGATGACACGATGTCCGTTTTCCGGCCCTATACCCGTAGTTTCTGTATCTAAAATAATCTGACGCATCATTTTACTCGCTTAATTCTTCAATCGCCTGATTTGCCAAAGCATCTACCAAGTCATTTTCTACATGACCAGAATGCCCTTTTACCCAATGCCAGTTTATTTGATGACGAGAAGCTAATTCATCTAATATTTTCCAAAGATCTGCATTCTTGACCGGCTCCTTTTTGGAGTTACGCCAACCTTTTATTTTCCAGTTAGCTAGCCACTCGGTCATTCCTTGTCTTAGATACTGAGAATCGGTATACAGATCAACTGAACAAGGACGCTTTAAGGCTTCTAAGCCTTTAATTGCGGCCATGAGCTCCATGCGATTATTCGTAGTATGCGCTTCCGCACCATACAAGGTTTTTTCTTGTCCTTTATAACGAAGCAAAACACCCCAGCCACCAGGACCTGGGTTTCCTTTACACGCTCCATCGGTATAAATTTCAATAGTCACTTTTATTCCTAATCTTTATCCCATAAATGGAAAAATGGAGTAATAAATTTATCATTCAAGATTTGCTGCTTGATTATCTCAATGTCTGGTGCAAAATACCGATCGGTATCATAAGCTGGTACATGGGAGCGAATCTGCTGATAAATCTCATCTAATAACACCGATGATTTTAATGGTTTATGAAATTCAAGTCCCTGTCCCGCTGCTAATAGTTCAATAGCTAATATAGTTGCAGTATTATCATTCATTTCATGTAAACGACGTGCAGCACTGGTTGCCATAGATACATGATCTTCTTGATTCGCAGAAGTTGGAAGACTATCTACTGAGTGTGGGTGAGCTAACGCCTTATTCTCACTTGCACAGGCAGCTGCTGTAACATGCGCAATCATAAATCCGGAGTTCAAACCACTTTCTTTAATTAAAAATGCAGGTAACTTGCTGAAATTTTTATCAATTAGTAATGCAATGCGTCGTTCGGCACTCGCTCCAATCTCAGCTATAGCCAAAGCAAGATTATCAGCCGCCATGGCAATTATTTCCCCATGGAAATTACCTCCTGAAATTATTTGCTCTTGCTCACTAAACACAAGTGGATTATCAGAAATCGCATTGACTTCAACCTGTAACGTCTCTCTGACAAATCGTATTTGATGCAGTATTGCTCCCATAATTTGGGGTTGGCATCTTAACGAATAAGGATCCTGAACACGAGAACAATGGCGATGGGCTTCACGAATCTCGCTTCCAGCTAATAACTCCCTATAATAGGATGCTACATTTCTCTGTGCATTATGTCCTCGTACTTTTTGGATTCGATCGTCAAATGGCACATCACTACCATTAGCTGCATCAACGGATAAAGCTCCAGCAATAAGTGCTGTTTCAAATAACTTTTCCGTGGTAAATAAAGCATTTAAAGCAATTGCAGTAGAGGCTTGCAGGCCATTGAGCAAAGCAAGCCCCTCTTTAGCCTCTAATTCAATTGGTTTTAACCCCGCAATCTTTAATCCCTCACGTGCGCTGATCACTTTTCCCTGATGTCGCACATCTCCCACACCCAGTAAAGGCAAAGATAAATGGGCTAAAGGAGCCAAATCGCCAGAAGCCCCTACTGATCCTTTCGCTGGAATGCAAGGATATACTTTATGATTGAATAAGGAGATTAATGCTTCGATTAACTCTAAACGAACTCCGGAATATCCTTGGGCTAAATTATTTATTTTAAGCAATAAAATTAAAGCAACAATTTCATCAGATAATAGTTCGCCTGTACCACAGGCATGAGAAAGTACGATATTTCGTTGTAATTGTTTCAGATTTTCTTCTGAAATTGTCTGATTTGCTAAAGACCCAAAACCAGTATTGATGCCATAAACCGTTTTTTTGTCGAGAATTACTTTTTTAACTGTTTGATGTGATGCATGAATCCGCTCAAATGCTTCTCTAGCAAGAACACAATCTAATTGTTTTGCTAAAATTTCTTTGATTGAATGCAAGTTCAATTCACCTGGATGAAGAATAAAAGACTCTTGCATTAATTTACCTCCTTAAAAATAGGTTGGGCCTTTGCCCCATCCTGAGTACACAACTCAAACTAAGAACTTTTATTGGGACAAAAACCCAACTACGAATCTATTCTAGGATTCCATAGGTAACCAAAGTGAGTTTTCCTTAGCGCATTTTTTTGCAAGCTCATACCCGGCATCTGCATGCCGCATTACTCCGGTTGCAGGATCGTTATGGAGTACTCTTGCCAGACGTTGTGCGGCTTTTTCTGAACCATCAGCGACAATCACAACACCTGCATGTTGTGAAAATCCCATACCTACTCCACCGCCATGGTGGATGCTAACCCAAGTAGCACCGCTTGCACAATTTAATAACGCATTAAGTAATGGCCAGTCAGAAACAGCATCACTACCATCCATCATCCCTTCGGTTTCACGATTAGGGCTTGCTACTGAACCTGAGTCTAAATGATCACGACCGATTACAATTGGAGCTTTGACGTCACCATTGCGAACCATTTCATTGAAAGCTAATGCTAAACGGGCTCGGTCTTTTAGTCCAACCCAACATATCCGAGCAGGTAAACCTTGAAACGCAATTTTCTTCTTCGCCATATCCAGCCAATTATGCAGATGCTTATTGTCTGGGATTAATTTTTTTACCATTTCATCAGTGGCATAAATATCTTCAGGGTCTCCTGATAAAGCAACCCACCTAAACGGTCCGATTCCTTCACAAAATAAGGGGCGAATGTATGCAGGAACAAACCCTTCAAATTTAAAAGCGTCTTTTTCTCCTGCTTCAAAAGCCATTTGCCTTATATTATTCCCATAATCAAAAACAGGTATTCCTTTTTTTTGAAATTCAAGCATTGCATGAACCTGTAGTGCCATGGAGTTTTTCGCTGCAGCAACAACCTCTTCAGGCGCAGTTTTACGCATGTTTACTGCTTGTTCTAACGTCCACCCAGCAGGAAGATATCCGTTTAAAGGATCATGGGCACTGGTTTGGTCGGTGACTAAAGCTGGGGAGGCTCCTCGTTGAATCAGCTGTGGAAAAATTTCAGCAGCATTTCCTAAAACAGCGACTGACAGAGGACTTTTCTTTAGACAAGATTCATTTATCCAGGCTAAAGCTTCATCTAAATCTGTTGTATAACGATCCAAGTATTTTGTTTTAATGCGTTTTTCTATTCGTGACATATCACATTCAACGGCTAAAACACTAGCTCCTGCCATCGTACCCGCTAAAGTTTGCGCTCCTCCCATTCCTCCTAAGCCACCAGTTAATATCCAACGCCCTTCCAAACTTCCAGCATAATGTTTCTGAGCTGCAGCAACAAAAGTTTCATAAGTCCCTTGCACAATGCCTTGCGAACCAATATAAATCCAGCTTCCGGCAGTCATCTGCCCATACATCATCAAGCCTTTTTTATCTAATTCATTAAAATGCTCCCAAGTAGCCCATCGCGGAACGAGATTCGAATTGGCAATAAGGACACGAGGAGCATCCTCATGAGTGGTAAAAACCCCTACCGGTTTCCCTGATTGAATTAAGAGTGTCTGTTGATCATTTAATGTTTTTAGTACTTCTACAATTTTATTAAAGCATTCCCAATTGCGGGCAGCCTTTCCCAAACCACCATAAACAATCAGGGAATCTGGATCTTCTGCCACATCGGGATCAAGATTATTACACAACATACGAAGTGCTGCTTCAGTAAGCCAACTTTTAGCTTGTTTCTCGCTGCCTTTACTTGCTCTAATTATACGCTTTGTCTTAAATTCTTCCATTAAGAGTACTCCATAGCGAACTAAAATAAAAGCATCATACACCAGAGCTATTTCAGAGCATAGATACCAATTTTAATAACTGAATTTTACACTATATCCTATTCACTCAAGGATGAATATTTTATAATAATCGCGCGGCTTGCTCTCAAATAAACCAATATCAGCTCAACATGAGCTAAAAGCATACACTTTGTCTATGCTGGATTATATTACTATGTTATAATTGCACCATGTTTACTTATCGATTTAAATAAAGTGCATACTAACTCTGAAAAACACCCAAAGTCACTCCGTATTTTTTTCGCAACTGAAATGTGGGAACGATATGGTTTTTATGTAGTTCAATCACTTTTAGCACTTTATTTAGCATTACATTTCAAATGGCCAGACAAACAAGTTTATGCTTTGGTTGGGTCATTCACTGCATTAACTTATCTATCTCCTGTAGTGGGAGGATGGATTGCAGATAAATTAATAGGTCAAAAGCGAGCTGTTTTACTCGGTGCAGTTGTGCTCTTTGCAAGCTACTGTGTTCTATCACTAGTAGATAACACAACCGCTCTTACGGCTGCTCTTGCGGCAATTGCCGTAGGAACAGGACTATTAAAGCCAAATATCTCATCTCTTTTAGGAAATGAATATCTTATGGGGTCCGCACGTCGTGAAAGTGGCTTTACAATTTTTTATATGGGAATTACTACAGGTATTATTTTAGGAACCACCCTACCTAGTATTTTGAATGAGCACCTGGGTTGGATTGCCTCATTCACAAGTGCTGCAATTGGCATGATCGTCGCCTTTTTCGTCTTTTTATATGGCATCAAAAAATACAATATTAAAGACTATAATCCTTTTGTTTTTCAATACAAAAAGATTTTTGCCGCTGTTTTCCTAATGATATTTTTATGGTCCTTATCGTTCTATATTTTAAATTCCCCTCAATTAGCTAATCTGATATTTGGACTTGTTGTATTGTTTTCAGCTGGATACATTTTATACTCTGTCAACGGAGAAAATGCCAATCAATCGCGAAAAACTCTGGTAATTGGCTTGTTGTGTATCATTTCAGTAGTATTTTGGTCTTTTTACTTTCAAATGTTTATGTCACTAACCCTGTTTATTTCACGCGTTGTTGAACCAACATTTTGCGGTATTCAATTTCCAGCACCTTATTATGTAACTATTCAAAGCGTAGGCATGCTACTTATCGGTTACTTTCTGGCAAAGAAAAATCCAAAACTTAACATAGTTGAGCGCGGATTAAGTATTGGGAAAAAATTTCTACTCGCAATATTTATTACCACTGCAGCTTATGCTGTTATTGCGTTTGTCAGTAATTTCACTGATAAAAGTACCCTGCTCTCGCCCCTTTTAATCATTCCAGCTTATTTAATGTTTTCATTAGCTGAGCTGCTTTTATCTCCAGTTGGATTATCTGCAATTACGCTTCTTGCAGATAAAAACAAAGTAAGCACCTTAATGGGGATCTTTTTTGTTTCTCTTGGAATCGGCGGATTTTTATCAGGCAAATTGGCTTCATTAACAGCGATTCCTTCAGGAGAAACCAATATAGCTGTATTAAAAACACTTTATGCTGCGGCATTTATTCAACAATTAGGAATACTATTTATTGCAGCTTTTTGCTGTCTGGTTTTATTTGCAGTGATTAAATTTTTATTAACTCATGTTCCTTTAAATGATTATTCAGACTCAGTCTTGGATCCCATGCTCCCTATACAGCAAACCGATGAAAATATAAGTTATTAATTTTATTTTATATTTTTAATTAAATCAGGATTTTGCCTTTAAATGAATTGAGTGTATTCACTATAGCTCTTTTTATATAGGCAAAATACTGTTATGATTCAGCGCCTTTTATAATTGTTAGCTTATTTATGTCAGATAAAAACCCAATATTAACGAAACTCTTACAGCTGCTTGATGATAATCAGGCCATCGACGTTAAAGTAATTGATGTTAAAAAACAAACATCCATTACAGATTATATGATTATTGCCTCAGGACGATCCTCTCGACATGTTAAAGCAATTGCACAAAAAATCATGGAAGATATGAAAGCTTCAGGTTCGCCAGCGATGAATTGCACTGGTTTAGAAACCGGTGATTGGGTACTTATTGACTTTAATGACTTTATCATTCATGTCATGCAACCTGAATACAGGCAATACTATAATTTAGAAGGTCTATGGGAAGAACTTCCCGAAAATTAATTAATATATTAAATCGTTATGTTAAAAATCACCATCATTACTTTAGGCAATAAAATGCCAGACTGGGTTACCCAAGGTTCAAATGAGTATGCCAAACGATTAAATGATGGTGTTCAACTTAAAATAACTGAAATACCTTTAATACGCCGCAGTAAATCATCAGACCTATCACGAGTATTAGAAAAAGAATCTGTGCTGATTAAAGAAGCCCTACCCAATAATGCACGAATCATTGCCCTAGAAATTGAAGGCAAGTCATTTAGCAGTGAAGAGTTGGCATGTAAGATATCTCAATTGCAACAAATAAGTAGCCATCTTTGCTTTATAATCGGTGGTCCCGAGGGTCTCTCTCAAGAAATACTTAAATTATGCGATGAACGCTGGTCTTTATCAAAACTCACACTTCCCCATCCCTTAGTGCGTATTATTTTGCTGGAAGCCTTATATAGAGCTTGGTCTATAATTAATAATCATCCTTATCATAAATAGCATTTATCACATTGTAGTCACTGTGACCAAAGTATTAGTCCGAAGACCAGAAGCCCTGATTTCACCGCATTTCATTCAGGCTACACGCATCAGAAAGCTATAGTAAACAATTCAATTTTAAGTTACTATGCACGTCTTTAAGTCCAGCTTAACTGACTGTGCGTCAATGAGTCGAAATCAATCTTTTAAAAATTATAGGATGGAATCCCAGCATCAACTTTTTAGAATTAATTTGCTGGTTGCTTTTCTTATTATTTTATCTTTAATCCTTGTTCTAAGGCTGGCGTTTTTACAAATTTCTGAATTCAAAAAATATCAAACCTTGTCTCTGAAAAATCAAATGAGTATTATTCCCATTGCACCACCAAGAGGAGTAATACTTGATAGAAATGGAGTCTTGCTTGCTGAAAACATTCCTGTTTATGTTCTGGAGATAATTCCCGAACATGTTAAAAACATGGAACAAACATTAGCTGAATTACAAAAATTGATTCCTTCAATCACAGAAGAAGACATACAAAATTTCAAACGAATCCGAAAGCAAAACCGTTCTTTTGTCCCAATACCTGTTAAATTAAAATTAACTCAAGAAGAAGTAGCAATTTTTGCTATCAATCAATATCATTTTCCAGGCGTAAGTATTAAAGCCCGTCTGATGCGCCACTACCCCTTAGGCGAAGTTACGGCCCATGTTTTGGGTTATGTTGGTAGAATCAATGTTGAAGAATTAAGATCCGTTGATCCAACTAATTATCGTGCTACAAACTTTATTGGTAAAGCAGGTGTTGAGAAATATTACGAAGATGTACTCCATGGTAAGGTAGGATACCAAATGGTTGAGACTGACGTAAGTGGGCGCACATTAAGAGTTGTTAACAAAATTAATCCTCATTCAGGCTCAAAACTCTACTTAAGTATTGATGTCAGACTTCAACAAGCGGCTTACGAGGCACTCAAAGATAAGAGAGGTGCTGTGGTCATGATAAATTCTAAAAATGGCGAAGTTCTAGCCATGGTGAGCTCACCAAGCTTTGATCCTAATATTTTTGTTGGAGGCGTAAGTTCTAAAGAATACAAAAAACTGTCAAATACGTTGCAAAGACCTTTATTTAATAGAGCTGTACGGGGAGTATATCCACCCGCTTCAACCATTAAACCATTTGTCGGTTTGGCAGGCTTGGATAAAGGATTTATTACTACGGCGACAACAATTTATGATCCAGGTAAATATAAACTCCCTACGGCAAGTCATATTTATAGGGACTGGAAAAAAACAGGACATGGAATGATTAATTTTAAAAGAGCGATCACCGTTTCCTGCGACACATATTTTTATCAACTAGGCAATAAAATGGGCATTTCTAATATTGAAGATATGCTTGTAAAATTTGGCCTGGGACATTTAAGTCATATTGATCTTTATGAAGAAGCCTCAGGTATCGTTCCAAGCCTACGATGGAAAAAACAAACCAAAGGAGTCCCTTGGTATCCCGGAGATACCTTAATTACTTCAATTGGCCAAGGCTTTATGCTCGCTACACCACTACAAATGGCTAATGCAACCGCTTCGTTGAGCCAACACGGACAACGATTCAGACCTCATTTATTAACAAAAACTGTAAATAGTGACAGTGGCGAGACAGAGCGATATAAACCTGTCGAAGAATATCCAATTTACCTTAAAGATGAAGCAAATTGGGATATCGTTGCCGATGCTATGCACAACGTTTTAATCAGCAATGAAGGTACAGGTTATCGATTTGGACGCAACCCACCTTATCCGGTTGCTGGAAAAACCGGGACAGCCCAGGTCTTTAGCGGCAGACAATATGAAAAAGCAAAATATGAGGATATTCCGGAAGCATTACGCGATAATTCTTTGTTTATTGCATTTACTCCGGTTGAAAATCCTGAAATTGCACTTGCAGTGGTTGTAGAGAATGATGTTGCTGCCTCAATGGTTGCACGCAAAGTACTCGATGCTTACTATCACCTTTATCCGATGAAAACTCATGAACAGACGACACAGTAAACCCGTTTATCGCTTCACAGCAAAATCACTCCATTTGGATTTTCCTTTATTGGGACTATTGCTTCTATTAATCAGCTTCGGTCTTTTAATTTTGTATAGTGCATCCAATGCCAATTCAGGAATGATTTTACGACAATCCATGAGACTTATTTTTGCATCACTCATTATGGTTGTGCTCGGCTTTATCCCCCCGCATAAATATAAGATATGGACTCCATGGATATATAGTATCGGATTAACCTTATTAATTGCTGTGATGCTTATGGGGAAAATTGGAAAAGGAGCTCAGCGTTGGCTTGAATTAGGTTTATTTCGCTTTCAACCTTCCGAAATCATGAAACTCGCTGTCCCTATGATGGCTGCATGGTACTTTGATCGACAGGCTCGGCCCAGTAGCTTTAAATCTCTTGCTATCGCAGGACTGATTATCTGTGTCCCAGCACTACTTATTGCAAAACAACCTGATTTAGGTACTGCAATTATGGTTGCAGCAGCAGGGCTTTGTGTTGTGTTTTTAGCCGGAATTCGGTTTAAAGTTATTTTGTTACTAATAATCCTCGTAGGTTCTGCTATTCCAGTAGCCTGGCATGTAATGCATGATTATCAAAAACAACGAGTTTATACCCTTCTCGATCCAGAACAAGATCCACTTGGAGCAGGCTATCACATTATCCAGTCCAAAATTGCCATCGGCTCAGGTGGACTTGCTGGTAAAGGTTGGTTACAAGGCAGCCAGTCCCATCTTAATTTCTTGCCTGAACATGCTACCGATTTCATCTTTGCAGTGACAAGTGAAGAATTTGGCTTTGCAGGAGGATTCGCTATTATTGCACTCATTGTATTAATTTCACTGAGAAGCCTGAATATCGCATCGAATGCACAAACGACATATACACGTCTCTTAGCCGCGAGTCTTGCAATGTCTTTCTTTATGTCTGGATTTGTTAATATTGGAATGGTTATGGGGATTATTCCTGTTGTAGGCATTCCCTTGCCTCTAGTCAGCTATGGAGGAACGGCAATGGTTACCTTTTTAGCAAGCTTTGGCATATTAATGTCGATCAGCTCACATAAAATTTTATTTAATAGTTTAAATTGATTGTAAATGAGTAGGTAGCCTAGAAGCACGCTTGAATCAGAGGGAACGGTTGGATTTGAGCGCGTGTTACTCAAATAATGACACATAGAAAACCTAAACATACATCAGTATATGAGGCTTCTGAAGTGTTATTATAGAGCGTGGACGATTACATTAAAGCAATGCGGCTACTTGTGCGTAGCTTCGACGATGAATCATGCAAGGACCGAGTCGATTTAATGCTTCCCGATGAGCAACTGTCCCATATCCTTTATGTTCTGAAAATCCGTATCCAGGATAAATTGCATCAAGCGCTACCATTTCCGCATCTCGGAGCACCTTGGCAAGAATTGAAGCGGCACTGATTTCTGGGATCAAATCATCTCCTTGAACAATTGCCTTACAAGGAATACTTAACTTGGGTATATGTATGCCGTCAACCAATACTTCATCCGGTTTAATTGGTAACGCTTCAACTGCTCGCTGCATAGCCAGCAAAGTTGCATGGTGAATATTCAATGTATCGATTTCATCTACTTCTGCCCTGCCATAAGCATAAGCAAGGGCCTGTTCCTTTATTTTCAAAGCTAATAATTCGCGCTTTTTTGCGCTTAATTTTTTTGAGTCTGCAAGACCCTCTATCGGTTCTTTTAAAATAACTGCTGCTGTTACAACTGCACCGGCCAAAGGACCACGCCCTACTTCATCAACTCCAGCTATAAGCATAATATTTTTATTTCCTGTATCCAAAATCAGTGTATTCATAGTCATTAATGTTGACCAATAATACTCTTTTAAAATTGATTTATCATCCAGGAAATGCGATCATTCGCACAAATAATTAACATATCTGAATTATAAATGAATAAGACTCGTTGTGCTGTGATTGGTGTAGGTTATCTAGGTAGGTTTCATGCACAAAAATATCAACTTCTTCCAAATGCAGAACTAATTGGGGTTTGTGATCTAAACCCAAAAGCGGTAGAAACTGTATCACAAGAACTGAATGTTGCTGGTTATAATAATTATAACGACTTATTTGACAAAGTTGATGCGGTAAGTATTGCTGCAACGACGAACAAGCATTTTGAAATCGCGAAAGCTTTTTTGGAGCATGGCATACATGTTTTAATTGAAAAACCTATTACTGAAACTGTTGTCCAAGCGGATGAATTAATTCAACTTGCTAAAAAGCACCAAGTAAAACTTCAAGTTGGGCATCTTGAGCGTTTTAACTCCGCGCGATTGGCTTTAGATGAATATTTAGAAACACCTTTATTTATTGAATCGGAACGGTTAGCTCCGTTTAAACCCCGTGGGGCAGATGTTAATGTGATTCTTGATGTGATGATTCATGACATTGATTTAATTCAAAATATAGTTAAAAGTCCTATAGTATCAATCCTGGCTCAAGGTACACCCATACTGACCAAAGCAATTGACATAGCAAATGCCCGCATTACATTTGCCAATCAGTGCGTGGCTAATCTTACAGCCAGTCGTGTAAGTTTTAAATCGGAACGTAAGACAAGAATATTCCAAAAAAACTCCTATCTCTCAATTGATTATCAAAACAAAAAACTGGCTGTATTCAAAAAAGGAACAGGCGAAATGTTTCCTGGAATCCCTGATATTGTTCGCGAAGAAACAGAGTACGAACAAGGAGATGCGTTATTTGAAGAAATAAAATCATTCATTAAATGCATACAAGAAGATAGCACGCCACTTGTGACTGGTGAAGATGGACTACAGGCACTGGAGGTTGCAGAAACAATTACCTCGCTTATACACAATAACTTAATTGAACGTCATGCAAAAATTTAAACGCATTGTTATTGTTGCTGGTGAAGAGTCCGGAGATGTTCACGCATCAGTTTTAATCCGCCAATTAAAAGCCGCCTACCCCAATCTCGAAATTAGTGGAATTGGCGGTCGACACATGCAAGAAGCTGGAGCACATTTGATTTCAGATTTGGCTCATCTTGGTGTGACAGGACTTACAGCAGTTATACGTAATCTTCATGTGATTCGCAAGGCATTTCTGGCAATTAAAAAGCATTTAATTCAACAAAAACCAGATCTACTGATTCTAGTTGATTATCCAGGTTTTAATTTGAGACTGGCAAAATATGCAAAGCTAAAATTAGGTATTAAGATCCTGTATTATATCAGTCCCCAAATTTGGGCGTGGAAAGCCAATCGCATTCACCTTATAAAGAAATGCATTGACCGAATGGCGGTTATTTTGCCTTTTGAAAAAATTTTATATGAAAAGGCTCAGGTTCCAGTCAATTTTGTAGGCCATCCTCTAGTAGAAAAAATAGCATCTGTTGATGAAAGTCAATCTCAACGTACTGCATTAGGTCTTCCTCAAGAGGCAAACATTTTTGCTCTTCTTCCAGGTAGTCGAGCTAACGAAATTAAGTACCATATGCCAGTTCTACGTGATACAGCCCAAATTTTGCAGCAGCGTTATCCAAATTTACATTTTGTAATTCCTATTGCAGACACAATTAACCCAGAAAAAATCAAACAGTATTTTTCCAATGTGAATTTACCTATTAGCTTTGTACAAGGGAAAGCACTAAACTGCATGGCTGCTGCAGATTTCATTATTGTTGCTTCAGGTACTGCATCTCTTGAGTGTGCTTTACTAGAAAAACCTATGTGTATTATTTATAGGTCTTCGTTCCTTTCCTATGTATTAGCTATGAGATTTATTAAAGTTAAATTCTTTGGTTTGTGCAACCTTTTAGCAAACAAAATGATCGTCCCCGAGTTTTTGCAATATGATTGTAATGCTCATGAATTAACCCGCTATGTTGATCAATTTTATAGAGATCCAAACCAACCGACAAAAATGATTTCCAATTTAAATAAGGTAAAAGAATCATTGTCTTCAGAAAAATCCGATCGCACATTATTTAATCTTGTGGTGGATGAATTGCTCGAAAAAAATGCATAGTTTTCTCTTAAAAATATAGAATATCAATTATGCTTCATGTACAATTAATTTTGCTTTCATTTTAAATGTTAGCAATTGGAATGTGTGATTTAATTAATAATAAGGAAGTTAAGATGACTGTCATTGAAACACCTGAAGCTACTTTAAGCATAACTAAACAAGACCAAGGTCTCCAAGATCTAGTCTACAATTTAGTCTCTCGTTTTCTCACTGAAAACAAAAGCAAAAACATTGACGATCTTTACGATATGATATTATCTGAAGTTGAGCCTCCACTACTGCAAGCAGTAATGGAAAAACGTCGTGGCAATCAACTGCAAGCTGCTAAGATGCTAGGCATAAGCCGCGGCACAATCAGAAAGAAACTTCAAAGATATTTTGGAACGAAATATTTTCGTTTAACTGACGAATAATCAATTTTAAATTAGAGTTTTCTTATGTCTCTCAAAAAGGGCTCGATATTCGAGCCTTTTTTTTGCAGTAAGTATTTCATTGTTTTTAAGGATTATATGTAATGAAAAAAATAATGTATCTCCCACCTTTACTTAGCCTTCTAATTGCCTCCTGTGTGACTGACAAGCCTGATGTGATTGCAGATGATGCAGGTCAATTACATTACACAACTCCCTATCAAGATGATACAAGAGGTCGCGATGTTTTTCCCATTAAGAAAGACGTGCATGGTAAGAAACTCTTTGTTTTTGACCCTAAAGCCTATGCATGGGCTGCATATGATGCCCAGGGAAACAGAGTCATGACAGGTAGCGCTTCTGGTGGAATGGATTATTGTGATGATATTCATGAAACGTGTCGCACAGTTACAGGAACCTATCATGTGTTCAATAAAAAGGGGGCTGACTGCAAATCCAATGAATACCCTATTGCCCGCGATGGTCATGTAGTTGGTGGTGCTAAAATGCCTTATTGTATGCATTTCCATGATGGCTATGCGATTCATGCTGCTTATGAAGTACCTAAATCCAATAGCAGTCATGGCTGTATCCGTGTCCTTCCTGGTGCGGCTAAATGGTTAAACGAGAATTTTATTGATGTAGGAACAACTGTATTAGTACTTCCATACGCTTAAAACGCCACATATTCGCTCTTAATAATCCTGGAAATTATAAATATTATTTTCAGGATTACTCAATTAAAAATAACACTTGTTGACTCTTTAATGTACTTCTATAAAATGTGTAAAAAAACTTACAAGGATAATTGAGTATGTCGCTATCAAAATTAAATATTGAACTGTTAGTTGAAGAAAAGACGTCGGACTACATTCATCGTCATAATAGAGACTACTCTGACCTACGCAATCCATGTATTCTCCCATCGCCTGTTTCGGCTGTAATTGATGAAGTTAATATAGAACTCTCTGAAATACTTTCGACTGCTAAACAAGAATCAACATCTCAACTAATTTCAGATGCATGTAAAAATCAACAACAACACGATTTAATGGAGGAAAAGGCTGACGAGCAGCAAGAACGAGATGATTGGCGTCTATCAACTCAATTAAAAAGTAATTTGCAACGCATTGAAGAGGAACTAAGAGAAGAAGAACGTGAGATAAACAAAGATCAAAAGCATATTCAAAGTCTTCAACTCCATTTAAAACGGATTGAAGAACAAATTAATATAAATAATCAAAAGAATGAAGAAACAACTCGGCATCACGCCCATCCAGCAACAGAAACATCTCCTCATAACCATACTCACCCAGAAACACAGCATGATAAACACGAGCACTCACATCCTGAAGCATCACAACAACACGTAACAACTACTCATACTCACCCAAAAAATGTTCCTCATTTGGAAACAACTCATAGCCATCCAAATTCAATACAAGAAGATCTTCAGCTTCAAAAAAATGAACTTATTCAACAAATAAAGTCACTCGAAATTAACCTGCTAAGACTCCAACAATTAAAATTAAAAAAACAGGTTGAGCAGTACAAAAGAATAATCGAAGAGCTTGCCGAACTTTCCAAAAAAAAGGAACAAAGACAAGAGCGTGCTCGTGCACGAGAGGTAAGACAAGATGCTCGTTCGAAGGATGATCCTAACTTACTACAACTTTCGCAAATAAACCGTACTTCAGTGACAGAAGCCATTAAGTTAGCACATGAAAAGCTAACTCAAAAAAAAGCACAATTACTGCAGGAAGCCAATGAGATAAGCTATCAAATTTACCTCAAAAAGCTTGAGGTTCTATTATCCTCCGTAGTCAAGCTGAATTACCCGGAATATCAAGCGCTAAAACAAATCATTCAATGCATGAAAGCATATGTTGCAACAAAAGCGGAGGAAAACAATAGAAAAGCCGTCCAAGAAGAAGAGCAGCGTTATAAAAGTCGATTAGTACAACAAATTCGCGATAGTGAAAAAAAGGTCGAACAATTTAAATCCTCAAATCCGCAGTTGGCATCTACAAATTTAAATTTAGCAGCGACAAATAAACAATTAGAAACCTCGACCGAGAATTCTCGAAACTATAGAAATAAACTTGCTAAAGTAGGACTCCTTTTTCTTCTCTTTACAGGAGGGGCAGCAGCAACTGGACTCGCTATCGAAGGAGGGGTAGTCGCTATCACTTCTTTAGTTCTTGCCCCTGCTGCAGTACTTGCTGCTATTACCCTTAGCATTTTCATTGCAGCATTGATCTATGCAATCAAAACAAGTATCGATAGCAATCAATTAAATAAGAACAAAGTAACTATTGAAGCGAATCATGAACAGATTACTCAACAAACAAGTGAAATGATTTCATTAGAACAAACGGTAATTCCGGATTTAAAAAGTAAACTCAATATTGCGGAGCAAGAAATAAGTAAAGTAACTAGGGAGTATTTGAGTTTACAGCAAAAAGCACAATTACAATGGGAGCAGGCAAGAAAAGTAACGGTTACCTATCCAAGCACTCAGCTATTCACTAATGAACTGACTCCGCAATTGACAAACAACGGTGCATATCAATTTTTGATACAACCAACAGCTCCAGAAATGGATGATCCAACTGGGCAAGCTTTTACCTATAACTAATAATACGCAAGTGAAGCCTTGGATTAATTTGATCAAGTGAATGGCACTTAATTTAGCCTATATCCCACGAATAAGACGCAGGATATAGGCAGGACACGACGAGAAATAAAACTAATCTCTAAACCGCAGATGAAACCAATAATCTGTTTACTCGATTTACAAAATCTGCTGGATTATCTAATTGACCACCCTCAGCTAAAACAGCTTGTTCAAACAACATAGTGACCCATAATTCAAATAAATCATCATCTTGGACATCATGTAGCCGTTTAATGATTTGATGATCAGGGTTGATTTCAAATACGGGTTTACTCATTGGCACCTGTTGACCGGCAGCCTGCAAAATACGCTGCATTTCTAATCCCATATCTTGCTCATCAGCAACAACGCAAGCAGGAGAATCTGTAAGCCTATTCGTCACCAGAACATCCTTAACTCGTGTATCTAAAACCTTCTTAATGTGGTTTAACAAAGGTTCCAGTGCTTTTTCCTGTTCTTTAATTTGTTCAGGTGACTCATCCCCTAACTCCACTTTACCCTTGGAAATAGATTGGAGTTTCTTTCCTGCATATTCACTGAGATAGCCAACTAACCATTCATCGACTTTGTCGCTAAGGAGTAATACTTCAATTCCTTTTTTCCTAAAAATTTCCAAATGAGGACTATTTTTGGCCGCGTTATAAGTGGACGCAGTGATATAATAAATCTTATCCTATCCTTCTTTCATGCGACTGATGTACTCATCCAATGTTGCTTCTTGCTTCTCAGAGGCAGTTGCAGTGGTTGCAAAACGCAACAATTTAGCAATTGTCTCTTTATTGTTAAAATCTTCAATCGGCCCCTCTTTTAAGACCAACCCAAATTCATTCCAAAATTTTTGATAGGTTTCTTTATCCTGGGTACTCATTTTTTCAAGCATGGATAAAACACGCTTTGTACATGCAGAACGGATGCTCTCTACTTGTTTGTTATCTTGTAAAATTTCTCGCGACACATTGAGTGGTAAATCACTTGCATCAACAATACCTTTTACAAAGCGTAAGTAGCGTGGTAAAAATTGGGTCGCATCATCCATAATGAAAACACGTTTAACATATAGCTTTAAGCCATGTTTCGTTTCCTGTTGCCATAAATCAAATGGTGCATGAGCTGGAATATAAAGCAAAGAAACATAATCATTCTTTCCTTCAACGTGGTTATGTGACCAAGTCAATGGATCTTGGAAGTCATGTGAAATGTGTTTATAGAGTTGCTTGTACTCTTCATCAGTAATATCTGATTTTTGCATGGTCCATAAAGCAGTTGCCTTATTTACCGTTTCATATTCTTTCGACTCTTTATCATCCTCAGATATTTTTTTCATAACGATGGGCCAGCAAATATGATCTGAGTATTTGCTGATAACGCTGCGTATACGCCAATTACTCAGGAACTCATCATTATCATCTTTAATATGTAACGTGATTTCAGTACCTCGAGTTACTTTATTCTCAGAATCAATGGTAAACTCCCCTTCTCCAGCAGATTCCCAAATAATTCCTTCTTCAGGTTTCAAACCCGCACGTCGACTTTTGACAGTTACTTTATCTGCAACAATAAATGCTGAATAAAATCCCACACCAAACTGCCCAATTAACTGAGAGTCTTTCGCACTTTCGCCAGTTAAATGACTCATAAATTCTTTAGTACCTGATTTCGCTATTGTACCTAAATTTTCAACAGCCTCATCCCAACTTAAACCAATACCATTATCTTTGATAGTTATAGTTTTTAACTTTTCATTAACATCAATAGTTATTTTTAAATCAGAATCGCTTTCATAAAGTGAACCATTTGATAAAGCCAAAAATCTTAACTTATCTAATGCATCCGAAGCATTAGAAATTAACTCGCGTAAAAAGATCTCCTTGTTGCTATAAAGCGAATGCACTACCAAATGCAACATTTGCTTTACTTCGGTTTGAAAGCCCATGGTTTGTTGCTTACTCGACATTTACCTACTCTCCTATGACTAACACATTTCTTATGATTTATTGTCATATAGGGTTTCAGTCGGTAAATTTCAAGGGGGTAGTTGAATGAAATTAATGCCACAAATTATTTATAATCAAATCCGGGCATCGTTAAGGTCCCTCCGGAGTGAATAATTAATACATTACCTTCCAATTGCTCGTTTTTAATGTAGTTTCTAGACTCGTAAAATAATTTGGCCGCATAGATGGGATCAGCCAAAATACCCTCTTCTCGCGCTAAACGTTTTACTTCATTTTTAATGGTTTGATTCACGGAGCCAAAAGCTTTAGCTGTAGTAGGATAAAAGCAAAGAAAATTTTGGGGAATTAATTCAAGCCATTGTTTTAATTTATTCCGAAATGTTGCCTCATCATCGGCTAATAGCAATACATAAATCTGTGCTGAGTGATTTAATCGAGCCATCCCTTGAATGAGGGCCGCGGCAGAAAAACCTGTTCCGGCATCAATAAAAACATGTTGAAACGCTAACCCTAAAATATGCTCATTTATCCTAATATCATCAGCAAGAGTTGATGCGCCATTCATTGCTTGCGGAACACTCGCTCCTTCTTGCAAAACAAATCCAGGTTCATTTAGTGTCTGTAAATAATCAGAGGCCAGTTCATTAACTTTAGGCCAATCGTTACGAGCAATCCAGACAATTTCCTGTTCCTCAAGAAATAACCGGCTTAATTTATAATTTCCTTGCAGTTCCAACTTCCACGGCTTAATCAAAAACGCAGTCACTTTCAGCTTGAATTCTCGGGCTAACTGCAAAGCGGCAAGTAAATTATTGGATTGATGTCCGGCAATAATAATTAAGTGCTTAATCCCCTGCGCCATTAAAAAAGGAAAAAGGCTGGCATATTTACGTAATTTTGAACCACTAATTCCACAGCCTAATTCATCATCTCTTTTAACATAACAACTCACCTTTTCATCAGGAAATTGATTTAAACAATGTACTCGACTGGATAAATTCCACATAGATTAATAAATTTTGCAACCTGGGTAGAGCGCAGCAGAACCCAGGTTTATATATAAAAACTTACTTTCCCAGGTTTTGCTGCGCTCCACCCAGGCTATAAATCATTTTGTCACATCAATGAGTATCTCTTACAAAATCAAGATGATTATCAGTTGAAGTTGACTCATGAAATGTATAACCCAACTCATTAAATTGTTTAAGCCGCTCCAGATCATCAAATTGATTTTGCATGAGAAACTTAGCCATTGTTCCCCGTGCTTTTTTAGCATAGATACCAATCATTTTTAGCTGATCATTCTTTTTTTCATAAAAATTGATCGTAATAATCGGATAATTTAATCCTTTTGCATCTACAGCCTTGAAGTATTCATTAGACGCTAAATTAATCAATACTGAATTTTTTTGAGCGGCTAACTCTTGATTCAGTGCATCCGTTATTGTTTTTTGCCAAAAATCGTACAAATTCTTCCCTGCGGGATTCTGTAAATGAACCCCCATTTCAAGCCGGTAAGGTTGGATATTATCAAGAGGTTTTAACACACCATAAAGCCCAGACAAGATGCGCAAATGATTTTGCGAATAGTCAATTGTCGATTGTTCCCAACTTGCAGCTTTTAAACCTTGGTAAACATCTCCCTGAAATAGAAGTAATGCAGGATATGCATGTGACGATTCTTTATCGTCCAAACAAAAGTCTTGGTAACGTTTATAATTTAATTCTGCCAAATCATTGGACAAATCCATCAAAGCAGCTATGTCAGCCACTGATTTAGATTTCATCAGTTTAACTAGAGTATTGGTTTTATCAACAAACATAGGATTGGATGTCGTTCCAAAATATGGCTTCGAACTATTTAATAATTTTTTAGCTGGTGATAATAAAATTAGCATAATCAGTCCATAGAAACTTAACGTGGTGCAGTACCAGGAACCATACCTACCCGTGGTCTAAAAACATAAATCGTTATAGCTTCGCTCTTGTCAATCACATTCCCCTCTGCATCCAATACTTGTACTGCCAAAGAATGAGAGCCCCTGTACATCCCGTTTATTTCAAAGGTTATATTTGTTTGCGGTTCACCAAGAGCAACATCATCATAAAGTAGTTGTAACTTATCTCCAGGATGCAAATCAGGCTCTATTTGAGCAGTAACCATGACAAAGCCTTGATTATTACGAACTGTTGCCCCATTTGCAGGTTCAGCAATTGCTATAGTGGTGTAAGAATGCTTTAACTTCACAGTATCATTATGATCAGTCTGCTCCGGTTCTTGCGTTGATGTTTGAGAGTTTGATGGGGCTGGTGATGAAAAACTTTGAGAATCAGGAATAGTCACAATTTCAGCTCCCTCATGAGGAGTATCACTGAAATGAACATTACCCTGGCTGTCAGTCCATCTGTAAATTTGCGCAGCGTAAGATGCGCAAATTACCATCATCAATGACAGAGAAACGAAAAATTTATTCATCACCATTCATTCCTAGAGGCTGTAATATAACTCAAACTCATAAGGATGGGTCAGGCTTCTTATCTTACTTATTTCTTCTTCCTTCATACTGATGTAGTTATTAATGAAATCCTGACTAAATACATCACCTTGTAATAAGAAATCATGATCCATTTGTAGATGTTCCATGGATTGTTCCAATGAAGCGCAAACTGTAGGAACATCAACAAGTTCTTCTGGTGGTAAATCATAGAGATCTTTATCCATAGCCTGACCTGGATGAATTTTTCTTTGGATACCATCCAACCCAGCCATCATCATTGCGGCAAATGCCAAATATGGATTTGCTGTAGGATCAGGGAAACGTACTTCGATACGACGTGCTTTAGGATTATTTACATGAGGAATACGAATCGCAGCAGAGCGGTTTCTTGCTGAATAAGCCAATAGAACTGGAGCCTCAAAACCTGGAACCAATCGTTTGTAACTGTTTGTTGATGGGTTAGTAAAGGCATTCAAAGCACGTGCATGCTTGATTATTCCACCTATATAGTAAAGCGCTGTTTCTGAAAGACCACCATATTGATCGCCAGAAAACAGGTTCACGCCATCTTTGACTAATGATTGATGGCAATGCATACCACTTCCGTTATCCCCAACCAATGGTTTAGGCATGAAAGTAGCTGTTTTTCCATAATTATGAGCTATGTTGTGGACTACATATTTTAAAATCTGTAATTCATCTGCTTTCTTAGTTAATGTATTAAATCGAGTAGCAATTTCACATTGGTTCGCTGTAGCCACTTCATGATGATGTGCTTCAACAACTATTCCTAATGATTCAAGAGTTAGACTCATTGCAGAACGCATATCGTGGGAGGAGTCCACTGGTGGAACCGGGAAATATCCCCCTTTTATCGATGGACGATGGCCTGTATTCCCCCCTTCTAACTCTTTTCCTGAAAACCATTGTGCTTCTTCCGAGTCGATTTTATAAAAAGAGCCACCAATGGTTGTTTCCCATTGTACGCTGTCAAAGACGAAAAATTCGGGCTCAGGTCCAAAAAGAGCTGTGTCTGCAATACCAGTAGATTGCAAATAAGCTTCAGCACGTAAAGCCAATGATCTGGGGCAACGTTCATATCCCATCATTGTTTTGGGATCAACTACATTGCAACGAATAAATAAAGTGTTGTCTTGGAAGAAAGGATCCGGCTTGATTGTTTGCAGATCAGGCATCAAAGCCAAATCGGATTGGTGGATTTTTTGCCAACCTTTAAAGGAAGACCCATCAATCATTTTTCCATTTTCAACAAAATCATTATCAACTGCCGAAACTGGCATTGTTATATGCTGCTCTTTACCACGAATGTCCGTAAATCGCAGGTCTATTAATTTGGCATCATGTTCCTTTATCGCCTCTAGTACTGTATTTTTGCTCATTATTGCTCTCCAGGATAGTCTGGTTGTATAGTGTACCTTAAGTGACTTATTAAACCCAATAGATTAAACTCTATGTTTTAACATAAACCATAAAAAACTATGGGTGCTTACCAATATCAGGCGCTTCAAAAAAATGGCAACACAGCAAAAGGCGTCCTAGAAGCGGACTCTGAACGTCATGCACGTCAGCTGTTGCGTGATCAAGGATTAATTCCAACTCAAATTCGTGTGTTGACTCAGCAACGCTCAGGAAATCAAACTAAAAGCAAAATTTCAGCAGCGGATCTCGCCCTGTTTACACGTCAGTTGGCTACATTGCTTGCTGCCGGTATCCCAGTTGAAGAATCATTACGTGGAGTGAGTGAGCAAACAGAAAAAGATAAAGTCAGGGAACTGATTATAGGTGTGCGTGCAAAAGTGCTTGAAGGTTATGGACTAGCACAGGCGATGGCCCAGTTCCCTCATGCCTTTCCTGAGTTATATCGCGCTACAGTGGGTTCAGGCGAGCAAACGGGCCACCTTGATGTAGTTTTAGAAAAATTAGCGGACTACACTGAAAATCAACAACTAACAAAACAAAAAGTTCAGCAAGCACTGATTTATCCGTTGATTATGATCATCGTTTCCATTGCAATTATTTGTTTTTTGCTTAGTTTTGTAGTACCAAAAATCATTGAAGTATTCACCAGCGGTGGACAAACCCTGCCTGAAATGACCCTATTATTAATTAACATAAGTCACTTCATTAGAGATTATGGTCTTTACACTTTAATTGCTCTTATTCTTTTATTCATTGTCTTTAAAAAAAGTCTCGCTAATGAAAAAATCAAAACATCCTGGCATCGACTATTGTTGAAGCTGCCAATAGTGTCGTATTTGGTAAAAACAGTTAATGTTTCGCGTTATATACATACTTTTGGTATACTTTTCGCAGCAGGAGTGAGTGTCCTGGAAACAATGCGTGTTGCATCAAGTCTAGTAACCAATGTCGTTATGCGACAGGCCTTTGACACTGCTACTGTAAAAGTTAGAGAAGGATGTGGTATTAACGAAGCGTTAAAAGAAACGAGTTATATTAGTCCCATGGCAATCCATTTAATTGCTAGCGGTGAAAAAAGTGGCCAATTGTCAAATATGATGGAGCGCGCAGCAGTTCATCTTGATAATGAAGTCAAACGGTTAATAGATACATCATTAACGTTATTGGAGCCAATGGTGATTCTTTTGATGGGTGCGATCGTTTTATTTATTGTTTTAGCCACCTTATTACCTATTTTTTCAATGGAGCAGTTAATTACTTAAATTTTAAAACCAGTAGTCTGGTGAAGCTGAACTTGTACACTTCACTCATCTAATCTACGTTTAAGTCGGAGTAAAAATGAATAGACAAAAAGGATTCTCATTAATTGAAATTATGGTAGTTGTTGTTATCTTAGGCATTCTCGCTTCCATAGTAGTACCTAAAATTATGGGGCGCCCTGATGAGGCACGTAGAGTGAAAGCCAAACAAGACGTGCTTGCCATACAAAATGCGCTGGATTTATATAAATTGGATAATGGTAATTATCCAACTACAGATCAAGGTTTGATGGCCCTTGTTGAAAAACCCACATCAAATCCACTACCAAATAATTGGAAACAATACCTCAAGTCACTCCCTAAAGATCCATGGGGTAGAGATTACCTTTATTTAAATCCTGGACAACATGGCGATATAGATGTATTTACCTACGGTGCTGAAGGACAACCTGGAGGTACAGGTATTAATGCCGAAATTGGTAACTGGGATGAGCCCAAATAATAAACTTCTTTGGAAATTCGCTACAGAATGTGAAGTGCAAAGAGAGACTGAGCACAGAACTAAGGTATACAGGCAAGGATATGGAACTGGATTAATGAAACATTTCCCCTCTGCAGTAGAAGCTTCCAAGAGGTCTAACCAAGGTTTTACTCTAATTGAGATCTTGATTGTTTTGGTGATTATAGGCATTACCTTTGGTTTTGCCTTAATTGCTTTTGGTGACTTTGGTGAGAGCCGGCGTATCTTGTTTTCAGCAGAACAACTCGTGAATACGCTTCGTTTGGCCCAGCAGCAAGCTATTTTAGAAACCAGCACGCTTGGGTTGCGTATTGACAAATTAGGCTATCAAGTAGTTCAACTGAATAACAACGCTCAATGGAAGCCCATTTCCGATAAAGGAGTGTTCAAAATGACTTACTTTCCCCAAGACACACGTATTACCTTAAAAACAATTAATCCAACTTCAGTGGGAGCTCCTGCCATTATTATTTCTTCCTCTGGAGAGCTAACGCCTTTTACATTAAATTTTGGCAGCAAACAGGACCATAATTTAGCGTTGCTTGTTGGCAAACGCAATGGAGACTTAAAATTTAATGTGGTGCACACTAAATGAGTCCTAATTATAATAAAACAGGATTCACTCTAATTGAGGTATTATTAGCACTTTCCATAATAGCTATTGCTTTAACTGCGTTGCTTAAGGCAATATCACAAAATGTCGAAACAACACGCCGTGTAAAAGAGAAATCAGTAAGTCATTGGGTTGCTATGCAAGGTGTGACCATGATTCAGCTTAATTTATTACAGATTAATCAAAATCAGGAAACAACCCAAGATACAATGATGTTGAATGAGCATTGGTACTGGAGAGCAAAAGTAAGCTCGACATCACAAAAAAGCATTCAAAAAATTGTTATTTCAGTCAGCACTGCAAAAACAGGACCATTTAGAGAGGAACTGCAAGCATTCAGGTTCGTGCCATGAAAAAAATGATAACTTCAAAAAAAATAAATGGTTTCACTCTGATTGAAATTTTAATTGCACTTGCAGTATTTGCCATTTTAGCATCGATCACCTCTTCCGTATTATACAACGCATTTACCACACGCGCGCGTGTTAATGAACAAAGTGAACGTCTAAATGCGTTACAGCTTGCAATAAGTCTCATTCAACAAGATGCCAGTCAAACTGTAGAGCGCCCTATTCGCAGTAACGAGATGCGATTATTACCTGCATTTATAGGACAAACAAATTATCTTGAATTCACTCGCGATGGTAATGTAAATCCTGGCAGCATTGAAAAACGCAGTACCCTAAAGCGAGTTGCTTATCTCTGTCAACATGGAACGCTGATCCGTAGAACCTGGAATAGTCTCGACGTAATTGATCACAAAAACTATGAAGATAAACCCTTGCTAAATCAGCTTGCTAACTGTCATTTTGGTTATTTAAATCAAAACTTACAAATACTTCCTGAATGGAGGGAGCAAGCAGTAAGCTTAAATCAACGTAAGGAGCCTTTTCCTAAAGCAGTGCAAATTAATATGACTCTTCAGGATCTGGGCGAAATAAATTTACTTTTTATTCTACCGGGTGCACTTTATGTTTCAAGTTAAAACCCTGAAGGGAAGTGCCTTACTGACCGCGCTTTTTATTATGACGCTGGTCGCGATTGTAGCCACAGCCATGAGCACCAAAGTTCAATTAGATATTTATCGTACACGACTTATAATCACTCACGATAAAATCTATCTCGCCTCACAAGCAGTTGCTTTCTGGGCCCTAGGGGAATTAAGTAATAAAAAAAATAAATTCACTAAAGCTAATGCGCAAGGAGTGGTAAGTTTTTTCCCGCCTAATATGGAACATATTGACAGCACAGTTACCTTAAAGGGTGCACTTTATGATTTGCAAGCTCGATATAATATTAATAATTTGGAAAACAGAAAATCAATGTTAGGATTCGTTAACCTCATGAGTACAGCTGTACCACAAAATGCAGAAGCTGAAAAAGTAAAGTTGACTCTTGCAATTACTGATTGGCTTTCCTCTTATGATTTGGCGCGCGGTAAAGATAATTACCTATCTTATTATATGAGCCAAAAACCACCCTATTATCCTAGCCATCAACTCATGAGCAGTAAATCAGAACTACGTCTAGTCAAGGATGTAAGCGCATCTCTTTATTTGGTTCTAGAACCATTAATTACGGCTTTACCTGAATCCACTCCAATTAATATTAACACAGCACCGATACAAGTACTCAAATCGCTAAGCAGTACAACCAGCGAAACACAATTTAATGAATTAATTAAAGCGAGAAAAGAACATGGAATTAGTGACTTAAACAAAATCTCTGAAATACTCAAAAAACTTAATATAGCGAACGATCAAATATCCCTGGAGAGTAATTATTTTCTCAGTGTCGCTTCGGCAACGAGTGATAAACTCAATTTAACTGTATATACCTTATTTAAACGAAACCGTGATAAAAATGGAAAAATTTCTGTCAATGTCCTTAGAGAAAGCATCAATGTTTTCTAATCTCAAACATCGCTGAGTTACTCTTCTTTTTTCGTTGGTTGAATGGTGTTTTGATGGAGTATTTCGTCCGCTAACTCGTTACCTGCTTTAATATCCGACTCAGATAGCTTATTCTTTAGTAGTTTAAGTTCTCTAATCGCTTCTTCATTTTTATTTTTCGCAGCAATCTTAAACATGGCATATGCCTTAATCCAATCTTTATCCACACCCAATCCGGCAAGATACATATAACCCAATTTGGCTTGTCCAACAGGGTTTCCTTGAACTGCAGATTTAGTAAACCAATATACCGCTTGTTCATAATCTCGCGGTATACCGGTTCCTGTAAGAAGTAACTGTCCGATTTCAGCTTGCGCCTCAGGCTGGCCGCTTTGTGCAGCAGCTTGATACCAATAAGCTGCCTTTTCTGGATTTGCCTCAACGCCATATCCTTTAAGGTAGTAATATGCCAAATAGGTTTGTGCTTTAACATGACCTTGATTCGCAGCTTGCGAAAACCAATAAAACGCTAATTTATCATCTTGAGCAATACCTTGTTGTTGTCCGGTATATAAAAGACCTAAACTATATTCAGCCCTCACATCACCCTGATCTGCTGCCTGTTGATACCAATAAAACGCCTTATTAACATCTTTCTTTGTTCCTTCTCCCATAATGTAATCAAAGGCGAGATTCACTTGTGCCTTGCTGTATCCTTGTTTTGCAGATTTTTCAAACCATTCAAATGCAGTTTTTTTATTAGCTTGAACACCATCACCAGACACATACATTAAACCGACATTTCTTTGAGCAATCGCATTACCTTGTTTTGCGGATTTCATATACCACTTAAAGGCTTCAGGAAAATTTTGCTTTACCCCTTGCCCCAAATCATACATAAAACCCAAGCTTAGTTGTGCTAAAGGATTATTTTTATCTGCTGATTTTTGGTACCAGCTTATTGCTTGAGTGTAATCTTTAGCAACACCTTCTCCGTATTGGAACATACGACCAAGCAAATACATTGCCTCAACATTCCCATCCCGGGCAGATTGCATTAAATAAGGGTAAGCAGTAGTATAATCTCCATTTTCATATGCAGCGAAACCAACAATTTCGTCTGCGAAAGCAGTATTCATTACCAGCAATGCTGCTAAAATCACCCTGCGCATGCCGACTCCAATTCAATCCTCTTATCTAAAGAGTAGAATAAAGAATCAACAAAGCAAGTGCGATGAATAAATTAAAAACAGTATGTTCTCTGAATATTATCTAAAAAATCGAAAAATACACCATATGCAGTTAAATTGTTCCATATTTTGGCTTATACCATATCGGAGATAATAGGATGCTGACTCTATTTCCGTATGGAGTCAGCAGGTATTTTAGACGATGAGATTTAATCTTAAAAAATTAGATCCCTGCGCGAGGCAGGGATTCATTTTTTATTTCCCGGCAACCATCATTTTTTCAAGAAGTACTGAGCCACAACGTGTCGCAATATTTGGATTAATATCATTACCTACAGCAAGAATCGATTTAAACATATCCTTTAAATTTCCTGCAATCGTAATTTCATCAACAGGATATTGGATTTCACCATTCTCAACCCAAAATCCTCCTGCACCCCGTGAATAATCACCTGTTACAAGATTTATTCCTTGTCCCATCAATTCAGTGACCAATAATCCTTTACCCATTATTTTCAACAAGTTGGCAAGATCACCTGCTGTCGGATCAATTGTTAAATTATGAACTCCATCTGAATTGGCTGTTGTTTTTAATCCCATCCTACGTGCGGAATAACTTCCCAATACATATTGCATCACACGACCTTTTTCAACAATTAGATTAGGACGCGTTGGAACCCCTTCGCTGTCAAATGCTGAACTTCCTAAAGCACCTGGCAAATGTGGCTGCTCATAAATACGAATAAACTCAGGAAAAATTTGTTGTCCTAGCGAATCCAACAAAAAGGTATTTTTTCTGTACAGATTTGAACCGCTAATTGCATTAATAAAACTTGAAAATAAGCCACTGGAAATTCGTGATGAAAAAATAACCGGCGTTGCTTGGGTTTCAATCTGTTGCGCCCCTAAACGATTCACAGCACGGTCAACAGCATTTTTAGCAATGACATGAAAATCAATCAAATCGTGAGGATTACGGACCGTTGTATAGTCGTAATCACGTTGCATTTCCTCCCCATCCTTCGCAATTAAAGAGCAACTTAAACTATGACGTGTACTGTGAATAAATCCAGACCCACCGTATGTATTAGCAAAACCATGGTGCGATTCATAAGAGGATACATTCACTCCATCAGAATTGGCTATTCGCTTATCCAGTGATAAAGCATAATTCTCACACTTTAAAGCCATATCAATGGCTTGTTGCGGACTTATATCCCAAGGATGAAATAAATCAAGCTCGGGATGATTTTTAGTCATCAACTCCTTATCTGCCAATCCGAAGCATCGATCTTCTGCACTTACTCTTGCTATATCACAGGCCGCTTTAACCATCGCCTCCAAAGCAGCTGGTGACGTATCTGTACTACTTGCTCCACCTTTACGTTGACCGATATAAACAGTCAAGCCAACGCCTTTATCCTCACTAAATGCTACGGTTTCAACCTCTCCCATGCGCACATCAACTGAGAATCCTTTATCATTATTCACTGCAACCATCGCATCGGTTGCACCTTCTTTTTTTGCAAGTTCAAGCACATCATTCATCAAACGAGTTAAATCTGTTGTTGACTTATGTACTTCACTATTGTTATGTTGCGTTCTAATTTGCATAAGAGATTCCGTGGTGTTGAATGATGTACATAAGGATACAATAACATGTCTTCACAAACCAATGTTTATCCTGCAAACAAATCATATTTGTCCCATTTATTATTTGTTCTTTGCTTCATATTCGCCCCAATTCATTCCTATGCTGAGGGGTATTGGCGTAAATTAAGCGCCGGTATTGAATATCAGGATCTTGCTGGGGGAATACTTTCGCCCTGGGCACATATTTATGCATTTCGTATCGATCTCAATAAAAATAAACTGGCGTTAGTTCATGCAAAAAAATTATCTCTAAAAAATGCCTCTGCGGATCAATTTGCCGAACACAGCAAAGCACTTTTAAGTATTAATGGAGGCTTTTTTGATCATGAATTTAATTCACTCGGACTGAGAATTAATAACAAAAAATTGATCAACCCCTTAAAGCGAATTAGTTGGTGGGGAATTTTTTACATAAAAAATAATAAAGCCTATATTTCAAGTCTGAAAAATTTTAACCTTGATAGTGATATTGATTTTGCTATTCAAAGTGGTCCTCGATTATTAATTAAACGAAAAATTCCTTCTCTGAAACCTGGTATTGCTGAGCGTTCTGCTCTGGGAATTACGGGTGATGGGAAAGTCATTATCCTTGTTTCAACCAATGCAGCAATGACTACCAGCAAGCTTGCGCAATTACTCAGATCACCACCTTTGTCCTGCATCGATGCAATCAATTTGGATGGAGGAAGCTCGAGTCAATTGTATGCACATATTGGTTCGTTTCTATTAAATGTCCATGGATTTTCCAATGTCAGTGATGCTGTTATCGTGAAAAAAAGATAAAACGGATACCATGTAAAATAATAATCTGAACACTGTGTAGCGGACCCAGGATTATCGGCTTCATAAAAAATAGAAATTCAGAGCTCTGCCCCCAAGCTAATAGCCATTTGTGAACAAACACACAAGTTATCCACAAAATACTCCCATATTATTCTCTTGACCATCATCCAAAAACACATTATCTTGTTATTAGTAGCCACACAAGACCCTATATGTTGGGTTTTCTGCTATAATCTAATCAATAGTGAATAAATTTAACTCGACTGTTCATAACAATAAAAACTGCGTGGAGGAAAAATGTCCGCAATTCTTGATCCGGTAAATGATGTACCGCAAACCAGTCAACTGGAATTGACCGTTAATGCCCCTGGTTTATTAAAAACCATTAAGCGCAATGGTAAAGTAGTAAATTATGATGATACTAAAATTAAAGTCGCAATTACTAAAGCATTCATTGCTGATGAAGGCGGCACAGCCTCCACCTCAGATCGTATTCATCAACAGATTGAAGAACTTACCCGCCAAATAACCCAAGTATTCAAACGCCGGTTACCCAGTGGCGGTGCAGTTCATATTGAAGATATTCAAGACCAAGTCGAATTAGCGCTGATGCGCAGTGGCCACTACAAAGTTGCTCGCGCTTACGTATTGTATCGAGAAGAACATCGCAAAGCGCGTGAAAATGAATTAAAACAACAGGCTATTGATAGCAAAGTATTATTAATTACTATGCCCGATGGTGAATTAAAACCATTAGACACAGAACGAATGAATACAATTGTTGCCGAAGCATGCCGTGATTTAGAACATGTTCAAGCAGAACCTGTTATTAAAGATGCGATGCGCAATCTGTACAATCAAGCAAAATTTGAAGACGTACACAAAGCGCTGATCATGGCGGCACGCACATTGGTCGAAAAGGAGCCAAACTACACTTATGTTAGCGCTCGCTTGTTATTAGACAGTTTGCGTATGGAAGCCTTGGGTAAATTGGAAATTCAATCAGACGCTACTTTTGATGAAATGAGCAAACTTTATCCTGCTTACTTCAAAGAATATATCGCTCATGGCATCAACCAAGGA
Organism: Fluoribacter gormanii; assembly: GCF_900156395.1. Classification (GTDB taxonomy): domain Bacteria; phylum Pseudomonadota; class Gammaproteobacteria; order Legionellales; family Legionellaceae; genus Legionella; species Legionella gormanii. Next base: position 92,218 of record NZ_FTNL01000003.1, read on the forward strand.
ATTTTAGATGTAAAAATGGCCGACTTTGACTTGGAAAAACTCGGCAAGGCGCTATTACCTGAGCGTGATATGAAGTTTAGTTATTTAAGCTTGCAGACCCTATACGATCGTTATTTCATTCATGATCACGGGATACGTTATGAACTTCCTCAAGCATTCTTCATGCGTGTTGCGATGGGGCTGGCGTTACGTGAACAAGATAAAAATGAAAAAGCCATTGAGTTTTATCAATTACTGTCTTCATTTGATTACATGTCATCTACACCTACCCTGTTTAATTCAGGTACCATGAGACCTCAATTATCCAGTTGCTATTTGACCACTGTTCCCGATCATTTGGATGGAATTTACAGTGCAATCAAAGATAATGCCTTGCTTTCAAAATATGCTGGAGGTTTGGGTAATGACTGGACCCCAGTACGAGCGATGGGTTCACATATCAAAGGCACCAATGGAAAATCTCAAGGTGTAGTACCCTTCTTAAATGTTGCTGATGCTACCGCAGTCGCAGTAAACCAGGGCGGTAAACGCAAAGGGGCTGTTTGTGCTTATCTGGAATGTTGGCATAAAGACGTAGAAGAATTCCTCGAATTAAGAAAAAATACTGGAGACGATCGACGTCGTACACACGATATGAATACTGCATTATGGATACCCGATTTATTTATGATGCGTGTACGTGAAAATGGGGATTGGACTTTATTCTCACCTGATGAAGTACCTAATTTGCATGATCAGTATGGTAAAGCTTTTGAAACACTCTATTGCGATTATGAAGAAAAAGCGCGCCAAGGTCTCATCAAAAACACAAAAACACTATCCGCAGTCAAACTGTGGCGTAAGATGTTGTCCATGCTGTTTGAAACCGGCCACCCATGGATGACCTTTAAAGATCCTTGTAACTTACGCTCGCCACAGCAACATGCTGGTGTAGTGCATAGTTCTAACCTGTGTACTGAAATTACACTCAACACTTCAGAAGAAGAAATTGCCGTATGTAATCTGGGTAGTATTAATCTTCCCGCACACATCAACAATGGCAAACTGGATGCAGAAAAATTAAAACGTACCATTACAACTGCAATCCGTATGCTGGATAACGTGATTGATATTAACTATTATTCCGTACCTCAAGCACGTAACTCGAACTTGAAGCACAGACCTATTGGTTTAGGCCTAATGGGCTTCCAAGATGCACTATATGAATTGAAAATTGATTATGCATCTCAAGAAGCGGTGGAGTTTGCTGATTCATCTATGGAGTTAATCAGCTACTATGCAATTGAAGCATCTTGTGATTTGGCTAAAGAACGAGGTAGTTATTCGAGCTACGAAGGTTCTTTATGGAGTAAAGGTATATTGCCAATTGATTCAATTAATCTATTGCAACAAGCTCGCAATAAATACTTGGAGCAAGATCGTTCACAACGTCTGGACTGGGAAAACTTACGCATTAAAGTTCGTACTCAAGGAATGCGCAACTCCAATGTGATGGCGATCGCACCTACAGCAACTATTTCAAATATTTGTGGTGTATCACAATCCATCGAGCCTACATACCAGAACTTATATGTAAAATCCAATTTGTCAGGTGAGTTCACTGTAGTTAATCCTTATTTGATTGCTGATTTGAAAGCATTGAATCTTTGGGATGAAGTGATGGTCAATGATTTGAAATATTTTAATGGTAGCGTCCAACCAATCAGCCGTATTCCTGCTGAATTGAAAAAGCGTTATGCGACTTCCTTTGAAATTGACCCGATTTGGTTAGTTGATGCGGCTTCTCGTCGGCAAAAATGGATCGATCAAGCACAATCACTGAATATCTACATGGCTCAGCCATCGGGTAAAAAATTGGATCAGCTCTATATGCATGCATGGACACGTGGATTAAAAACCACATATTACTTACGCAGTTTAGGCGCATCCAATGCTGAAAAATCTACTGTAACTGATGGTGCACTCAATGCGGTTAAAATAATAACTGAGGAACCTAAAGTATGTTCCATACTCGATCCAGACTGTGAAGCGTGCCAATAATCAGGAGAATTTAAATGTCAGAAAACATAATACAACACCAAGATACAATTCATACTGGTGCAACTGGATACGAACCACTCGAAATGGGGGCCGCGCGCATTCATGTTGATGATAAACGCATCATTAACTGCCGTGCGGACTTAAATCAGCTCGTTCCGTTTAAATATAAATGGGCCTGGGACAAGTATTTAACTGCTTGTGCTAACCATTGGATGCCTAATGAAATCAATATGAGCGCTGACGTAGCGCTCTGGAAAGATCCTAACGGCCTTACAGAAGCAGAACGTTTGATAATCAAGCGTAACTTAGGTTTTTTCTCAACAGCAGACTCGTTAGTTGCCAATAATCTGGTGCTCGCTGTTTACAGACATATTACGAATCCTGAATGCAGGCAATACTTGTTACGCCAGGCCTTCGAAGAAGCACTGCACACTCATGCGTATCAATACGTTATTGAAAGCTTAGGCCTTGATGAAGCGGAAGTGTTTAATATGTACCGCGAAATTCCATCTGTAGCGACTAAAGCAGCTTGGGCACTACCCTTTACTCAAAGCTTGGGTGATGAAACATTCCACACTGGTACTGTAGAAAACGATCAACGTTTGTTACGCGACTTAATTGCCTTCTATGTAATCTTTGAAGGAATCTTTTTCTATGTTGGTTTTACACAAATTCTATCCATGGGTCGTCGTAATAAAATGGTTGGAACTTCAGAGCAATTCCAATACATTCTACGTGATGAGTCCATGCACATGAATTTTGGTATTGATGTCATCAACCAAATTAAGATTGAAAACCCACATTTGTGGACACCTGAATTTAAAGAAGAAATGATTCAACTAATCCGCCAAGGTGTCGCATTGGAATATCAATATGCTAAGGACACTATGCCTCAAGGCATCTTGGGAATGAACGCCGAAATGTTTGAAGAGTACTTACACTTCATTGCGAACCGTCGTCTAAACCAAATTGGCTTGCCAGAGCAATATCCTGGAGCTACAAATCCATTCCCTTGGATGAGTGAAATGATGGACTTGAAAAAAGAGAAGAATTTCTTCGAAACTCGTGTTATTGAATATCAAGCGGGCGGCACACTAAGCTGGGATGATGAATAGAGTTAATTCTCAATTCAAAATCAAGCTCCATTTAGTTTAGTAATCTCATAAATCTGTGTAAGGGGTAAAACCCTTACCAGGCGATAAACCATATGAATTCCATCTAGCTAACTTTTCCTTTTAAATTTCTTCCTCAATTAATAACTGAACAAATCACTTATTCTTTTCAATAAAAAAAATAAAGATGACATTTTTCTTCTCTAGAGTAGAATCTTAAATCAGTCGGAAATTCAATTTCGACAATTACTCAAAAAATACATTTCAATTCAAATTTATTTTAATTTGGTACAACACATGAGGTGAATAAATGACTAAAAAGAATAACCAACAGGAAGATGATACCAATTATAGCTTTTTACTCAAATGCATGGCGGCGCTCTCTGCAGCTGCAATAGCCACAGCAGGAATTATTGCTGCAGTATCATTAAAATCAGCAGCAGTAGCAACAACTGCAATCGCAGCGAAAACATTACTCGCATCAGCTTTTATTTTTGCACCAGTATTACCCATTGCTCTTTTTGCAATTGGACTTATGCTCGTGGTTCCTTTTTTATTTGGTTGTAACAATAATACTTATACTACAGTAAGAACGACTACTCCTGGATACAATGGAATTTATAGTTTTTACCCTCCTTCTTCTGTTTATAACGGCTTTTCTTATTCTGATAACGGTACCAGCACGGTATATGCAAGTAGCAATCACTCACATGGGCATACCACTAGCGGAACAGTTCATGGGCATAGTGACAGCCATATGCACGGACATAGTGGCAGTCATGTCCACGGACATGGTGATAGTCACGTACATAAACATTTTTAATCAGTCTTTCCCTCATTTTTGGGGGAAGATTAAAAAAATTAACCCAATCAATTTTTTTATTTATTTTATATGAAACCTCAATCACAAGTTTTACACTCAATTTGAAACGTAATTAATTAGATATATTTATGCATAAAAATGTATCTTAGATGGATCAATAAGTAAGTAGAGATGCAAAATGAAATAATACAAACAGCATTTTATTATACTTATCCTGGATATCGATGCTTAAAAGAAAAAATAGAGGTTGTTAGCATCAATGCAATTATTTTACCTGCTGGGATTCCAAGTGGAAGTGATAGATATTGTGATGCAGAGTAAACGCAAAATCACGCTTACTCATATCGTAGCCTGGGCTCAATGAAATGGTCCCGCGAATTTCCCAGAGTTCCGCTTCGCTGCACACAGGCTATAAGTTACTCAGAATCTCAATTTGCTTTAGTCAATGATAATAGTTTTTGTTTCGCCATTTCTTTTGCACGTTTTCCCGTTGAATAATCAGGCGTAGCATCACCTTCAATATATTGAGCAAACAAAATAGTACGTGAATCCTTCTCTATCCAACCAACAAACCATCCAAGCTGCCTGTCCACATTACGTGAGCCATCTTTCTTGAACGGATTCCCTGATCCCGTTTTACCATACAGCTTCCAGCCGCCTGGCAAATTCTCAATAAATAGAAGATCACGAGTCATTTGCATCGAAAATCGAGTCACAGGCAGCTTGTTTTGAGTTAAGGCCTCTAAAAATTCAACTTGTTCCTGAGGTGAAATTTGCAATGAACTTGAAAGCCAAGCGCGAACCAAGCCATTATTCATACCCTTATCGCCAGAAACATCCTGATTTCCATAATTAAGAACTTGCATGTAATGCTTAAATTGCTCCATTCCTAATTTTTGCGTAATAAGCTGACTGTACCAAACGCAACTGTGTTGTATCCAAGTGGTTGGATTATGTGGTTGTTTCCAAACATCCAGCCAATCATTGTATCCTTGCTGGAAAGGCCATTCAGGATGAGTTTTATCGATTAATATCCCCTTATCAAACCCCATTAAACTAATCGCAATTTTAAAAGTGGAGCAAGGCGAATGTCGCTCAGTACACCGCCCTTCTTGCTTTAGCGTGACGTTGTTCTCTTTTGCTATAAAACAGTTATTATTAGAAAAAGCCATTGAATTAACCGCAAGAAAAGCAATAAAAAAAACAATACATTTTTTCATTTTATAAAACCATCCCATTAACTTGACTATCCCAAAGCATTTTGAAGTAACTCTTTTCATTATTTATCAATTCGATAAATGTACCTTCCTCAATAATAATTCCCCCTTCCATCACTACGATTCGATCCATGTGACGAATAGTAGAAAGACGATGAGCGATCGCTATGACCGTAGCATTATTTTGCTCCAGCATGGCATCAATCGATTGTTGAATTTCTTGTTCTGAGAGCGTATCCAGACTTGAGGTCGCCTCATCAAGTACAACAATGGATGCATTTTTTAGAAATGCTCGTGCAATCGCAATGCGTTGCCGCTGGCCTCCTGAAAGTTTTACCCCTCGTTCACCAACCAAAGTATTATATTTCTCAGGTAGTGATTCAATAAAATCATCAATATTAGCCATTTCAGCTGCTCGTTTAATCTCTGCGTGTGTTGCATTCTCTTTTGCATAACCAATATTTTCACCAATAGAACGGTGAAAAAGCATTATATCTTGGGGTATAAGAGCAACTTGTTGGCGCAAAGAATCTGAAGTTATATCTGAAATCGGCTTATCATCAATTAAAATTTGTCCTGCAGTAGGACTGAAGTTTTTTAACAATAACGAAATTAATGTCGATTTACCTGCACCAGAGTGTCCGACCAAACCAATCTTCTCGCCGGGTTTGATGAGTAAATTAAGATTTTTAAATACACAAGAAGCCCCCTCGCGATATGCAAAGGAAAGTTGTCTAAACTCAATTTTTCCTTGATTTATCTGATATGGCTGTGCATGAGGAGCATCTACTTCATCATGGGGCATAGCCAAAATACCAAACGACGATTTTAAATCTCCTATTTCTTTTAAAAAGGTACAAAGACTACTCATGAGCGACCATAAATCGAAAGAAATGGTAATGGCAGTGAGCATAACAAATAGAAAATCTCCAGTAGAAATCTCGCCATGAATACGCAGATAAATCATAAATATAAAAACAGCAATCAGCATGAACCAATACAATACGGATCCGACTATGTTGAATTTAAAATCATACTGATAAAGTTCAATTTGCCGTGGCACAAAATCAGCCGACATCAACTCATTAACACGTCGATGCTCAGCTCGTCGTTTCGCGAAATAAAACAAAGAGAAAATATTAGTAATATTATCTGAGAAAGCACCTATAACCTGATGTTTGCTCTCAGCCATATTATTAGAAAGCTGGTTCAGTTTAAGCGCCATAGGCAGCATAATTGCCATAACTAATACACACCAGGTCAGCATAAAACAAAATACACTAAAATTGACTGCCAATAAAACAAAAACAGAAACGGCAACCACACAAAAATGTTTTCCAACGATATGATGGAGATTTGCAAAAACACTATCGTATCCATCTAAAAGACCTTTTAGCTTACTAATTACCGTGCCACTAGGCGTATTTTGAAAATAATTATAGGAATGATGTTGAACATAATCATAAGCGGATGACAATAACCTTTGCCGTGCAAAAGGCTCAGCTTTCCACTCCGCATAATCACTAATTCGCCAAACAACATCCAGTACAATTTGTGCAGTGATAAATAGTGTGATAGGAAACACCAGTTGATGATATGAAGCAATCGTCTCGCTGGAAAACGCGTCCACCAGAAGCTTAAACGAATAGTTATTAGCAAAAATATAAACCGCAGTGAGCACAGGCGCCTGAAACATTAACACATACCACCAACGATAAGGCTTAATGACCTGCCACAAAAAATTCCAGGCTGAATGAAATGGATATTTTAAATCTGAAGTGTCCATCATGCATGCTCAAAATAAAAGGTTGATGATTATACCACATTGAGCCTACAAAATGCTCATAATTAACTCATTCTTAATGATTAAATTCAAAATGAAGAATTCTTTTGCCACAACGGAAGTTGAGATTTTTTAATGATAACGGTAGACTTACGACGTTAGTTAAAGTCCCGGTGGCACAGCTGGATAGCGCAGCCCCCTCCTAAGGGGCAGGTCGGAGGTTCAAATCCTCTCCGGGACGCCATTAAAATCAATGGGTTACGCGCTTACAATTTTATTTTTTTGAATGATATGTTTTTCAGGGATAACCAAGGGGTTAACCAAAACTTTTGCTACATATTTTTTTAATAAAAATTACTATTCTTTGTACCAAACTAAAGAGAGGACATTATTTTCTCAGTCAGAATGTGATTTATATGGAGTCTCTGCAAACAAACATTTTACAATCAACCTCGCTATAAAATATAGTTTCTGCTATGGTTCCACCAAATAAAGTAAGATAAAGCCACTGCAACTGAGATATAATGCTTTTTTCAAATCCTAAATATACGAAATGATACAAAGCTATGTGCTGGAGCAACATAAATGTTGCAATCAGACCTGAAACTCAATGCCTCTAATATTTCCGAGCATTCAAATCATTTAGTTTTTCCTGATCAAAAAGAACACTAATACTTCGCTGTTGTTTTATTTATTAAGAGTTGTTTGTAAGTCTTGATTAAATTTTATTGCTAATAATGCTATTGTTGCTATTTTATTTATAATTTTTGCTCTCTCAATATAAAGGCGACTTTATTGGCCGCCCTGTTCATATTTATATTAGTGGCAATCAGGAATACAATAAGATTTGCCCTGATAATAGAGATAATCACCATATTGATTAGATACATTCCAGCAACAATTGCTATAGTTCATATTAGATTGAATTGCTTTCTTGTCCGATGATTGAGCCTTTAGTTTTTCCAGGCATGAATCAATATTTGGGGCAGTTTTATCGCAAAATGCTAATAATTTATTGTATAGCTCTGGCTTAATTTCACTACTAGACATATTTTTAAATCTATTTGCATCTGCGTCTGAAATTAAGTTAAAGGCATGACAATTCATGGCCATTGCTAACATTGAAACTGCTATTACTTTTTTCATTTATTCATCTACCTCTAAGTCAATTGTAAAATCTCCATCCATCTCACAAGTGATTAATCCTTTACCCACCCAAATATCTTCAAACTCTGCAGTCTCACATCATCAGTAAGTTCACCACTTACATCCTGCTCGCCGTTATTTGAATCAATTTCACCTACCCCTTTTTTTAAAAGTAGGGTCTGACAAAGTGTGTTCTTCCATAGCCTAGATTATAACTTTGGGATTTGTATGTGTAAGGTGAGCTACGGTATGCGTAGCTTATAGACACTAGAAATACAAACAAACAACAAATTGCCAACAATAAAGTATTTGCATTAATTTTAATGTTTGTGATTATGTATTAAGCACCAGAGGTGCGAATACTAAGGAATGCTTAGTATCCTGTCAATAAAAAATTAAGATTATCTTACTTTGGCGCTTAAATATTCGAGCAAACTGAGTAGACATGTTTATTTCCACATGACCCAAGAAGCTAAAAGAAGCAAGAGTTGCAGCAAAACTTTCGCAAAAAAAGTTGGGTATTGCCGCGGGAATTGATCGCTTTTCCGCCAGTCCAAGAATAAACCAATATGAAACTTGAAAACATACTCCTGACTTTCTAACCTTAAAAAAACTTGCTGAAGTATTACTTTTACCAACAGCTTTTTTTTACGCTGAAGAAGATGAATTGGCAGAAATAATTAAAGCATTTAAACATAACTGATTAGCTCTTTTAGCTCTCGTTTCCATTCAGCAAATTCATGCTGCATATCCCTGATCTCTTTAGATCTTGCACCATGCTTAAAGCTATTTTTTTGAGCGATGGCTTTCCCTTCTATGGTCCTAGGACCCGTTGAATACTTCCACGGCTTCTGCTGGCGTATTCGCTGTGCCTGTTGTAATCGTTGTTCCGATGTCCATATTCTTTGCTTCATAAGCGACCTTAGCATTCAGTTCGTTTGCAATTTTTTTATTATTTTCAATTTCATATGCTTCAGATTTTACATTATTGTTTACTTGCTGAGTAATAACATTATTTTGTTGTTTTATTATAGTCGTTGTCCGAGGGTATTTTAGCTCTGCCAATGCCATTAGCGTTTTTCTGCAGCCAGATTGAGCCTTTAGGGCAATACTCGCAAAAACCTCCGCGTGTTCCATATTTGAACTAGGTAACTTACCTAGTGCATCATAGAATAGATATTCAAGACTTTTAGCTTGTGTCATAAGCATGGCTTCAATTTCATTAGTATCATTGTTGTGAATACGATCCACACTCCTGGACAATCGCTCAAGTGCGGCTTCCCCATCAAATCCATTGCCATGTAATTTACTAAGTGCCATAGTTGCATGGCCACGGCAATGTAAGTACAACTCTGTAGTTGCTGCGTTCTTTTTTTCGTCGGCTTTTTTCTTTTCATCTTGCTCTAACATTATTTGAGCTTTGGTCTTTCTAGCCATTATCCTTCTCCTTGAGTTAGCCTGAAAATTTATAAAAACCACATGAACAAAATGGTTGTCGATAACCGCATTTGCAAACTATCGTTGATTGAGTATCCCCAGCAACAAAACTATATTCTTCTTGATTATTATCGATGGAACTCAGGGAATCAGGGGAACTTTCTTGTTCCACCTGCATTTCCAGGGTTACCTCGGGCGTTGCTTTAGGGGGAACTGGAGAGCTTGATATTAACTCCATACTGGCTAATAAGTTAAGCACGCTCATAGTTAAGCCTCCTCTTTGACTAAAATCCAGTACAATGAAAGAGTCCGTCCTTCAACTTTTACTTTTTTAGAATTTTTCCCATGATCTTTTTCGATAATCCACTGAGCATCATTCAATGTCTGTAAAATAATTTTTAAATCAAATCCTGTTGCTGCTTCTTGCAATGCTGACGAATTAAACAAGAAAACACGTCCTCCATTAGTATCTTTCCAATAACCAGCTCGGTCTCGAACTACAGGTCTTTGATCAATGTTATCTCCTTCGTATACGATCGCTTTTTGATCAATTCTGGAAAAGCGACTATCTCCATGTCTATCAATGAAATGGCGTATCCCTTGAAGTATCTGGCGCATTTCTGTTTGTCCCTGACCTCGAAAATCACGCCATTTATTGAATAATTCAATAGCAGCTTCTAATGCTTCACCATCTTGCCATCCAGTTAAACCATATTCAGTTGCTTTTTCACCAGCGAGAGCAATTAATGCAAATAAACAGGACGCGCGACTTTCTATACCATCTGAAGAACAAAAACCGCTTAATTTACAAAATCTGGCATATAGCTCTGATAGATTGTCCTTATCTTCCAAAAGTTTTTTTACAAATTCTGGACCAGCAACCCCAAAATTTAAACTTGTAGATTGCTTCATAGAATCAGCAAAAGCGCGTCCATCGGTTAATCCATGAAGAGTATCAAACGCACCATACGCTCGATCAGTCGCAGGGATATTCAGCAGTCTTGCTTCTTGACCTGCCTTAATGTTCTGCCCAGCCTCTTGCATATGAGCCGATAAAGTACGCTCTCCGCTAGATAGGACTATCGTCCGCCATCTGAATGAATCGCGTGCTCCACCATTACGCTTTGCCCGCTGTTTTCCTTGTCCATTTGCTAATGCATAAATTATGGAACCAATTTCACGGGGATCACACTCACTGATTTCATCTAAAACTAATAAACTATCATTTAATGCCGCTGCTGTAGCCTCTAAACCATTGGCAGTAGCACGCCAAGCACGCACATAACCTGGACCGCCCCACACACTTGCAGCTACTTGTAATGCCGTGGTTTTACCATTACTAGACTTGCCGATTAAATGAATACCCCCACCACCTGCAGATTGTTGTTTTGCTTTTAATAACAGCGGTGCGGCAAAGGCTGCAGACACTGATAACAATAAAATTGGGTTCCCACTACAACGTGTAGCAATGTGTTCACGCCATTTTTGAATATCGCCTTGCTGAATAAAATCATCATGTGCTGCATATTCTGATTGAAAGCGAACATTATCGTCACCAATTGTTTTATTAGGCATTACAAAAGCCATCCCATTAGAATGCCATCCTGTACGTGTTGCGGCTATTGTTCTGGATTGCGGCTTTTGAAGCATTAACCAGGTATTTAAATGCTTTTTAGCATCAAGATTTATTCTGACCCCTAGATTTAGTAATTCACCACGCATTTCGTCGCCATTTCCTTTTAGAAGATGCATAGGCATTGACCATTCACGCCATCCCCCAAAGGGTTGAATAAATCGCAATAATAGGCCAAACGACTCATTACGCTCATCCGCTGTAATTGCGTTTGCATGAATAGGTGAAGACACCCATGTATCGATTGGTTTAGGATCTTGACCATTTGTAAACCCATGCCAATACAACCCTGGTGGCTTAGATTGGCCACCAATTGAAAACCAATCGTCATAAACCATGTATCCAGGTCGTTTGATTTCAGGTTCATTGAGGTTTTCTGGCGGAACATGATTAGGTGAGATTATCTCCAACTTTAAATCTAGGAGATTTTCTACATCATCAGTATCTATGGTTCCCTCAACTAAATCTTTAGGGGAACCATTAAATAGCACGTAATCACTAATGGTTCTCTCGGTTCCCTCTGCTCCCTTTGTCTCTTCATAAATTTCTAAATCTATGTTAGGCATGCTACACCTCTGCGTCAGCTAGCCAACAATACAAGTCATTAAAATCTTTCAATGACTCTGGTGAACCTTCGGGCCATTTGGGTTTGCAAAATAATGCCCCAGATGCGATTGCTGCCTCACGTCCTTTTATTACCCCAGGGTTATCGGATCTCATCCTATCATCATCTGCGCAGATGGTAATTTCTGCACAAGGCATATTTTTACGAATATGGAGAGCAACTGGTTTTAAATTTCCTGCATTGCAAGCTGCAATCACACAATATGTAGGATAATTTTCAGCCAATGTTGCTCCTGTAGCAAAACCCTCACAAATTAGTATCTTTTGATTATGATGTGGTTGATGCTGAACAGGCATAAAATGTTCTTTAATTGCCCCGTTTAACAAAAACCTTTTTTCACCAAGTTCGTTGATATACTGCAGACTCCATACTTTTCCATCAAAATCAATCACAGGTAAAACTATTTCTTGGTAAAATTGACGAGCATAGTATGGCGATATGTGTTTCTTTTTCAGGTATAGATGATGTGGATTTGCTTTTGGATAACCTTCCCAGAGGTTCTCAGCTAGACAAGCCGCGCCCTGTTGTTCCTTGTCTTTCATAGCATTACGCATTTTACTGGCTTCTTTTATGCGTTCCATTTGATTACGGAGTTCAGCTTTTGTCATGCAGCCTTGATTTTTAGCACTCCATTTAAAATAAACTCCTTTTTTCCAACTCCCAAATACTCCACACGGCACACCATTAAGATAAAGTACATACCATCCATTTTTAGATCTAAATTTATCTCCTTCAATGTGGAAGCGATGCAGCTTCCCATCAGCAATGATCTCGTCTGGAGGAGTAATCCCGTTTGCTAAGAACTCTGCTTGGAATTGATTAATAATTTGATTAAAATCCATGATGCAAATCCTTATTGTTCCTTTTGCAATATAGCGTTAATTGGTGGCATGCTTCTTCTAGTTGACCTTGGATATAAGCCTGCCCCATCCCATACTTTTGACTAGTTCCTGAAATCCTTATCAAAAACAAGGAAAGAATTAATTCAAGTCTTTTGTCTTGCATAATCGCCCCCTTCTAGGTTTATATTCTGGAAAATCCTGTTCTATAAGTTGTTTAATATCTTCAACTCGCCAGGCAGTGATCTTTGGGCCTAGCTTTACAGGCTTTGGAAAGCGTCCCGTTTTAACTCCTTCCCACCAAGTGGATTTTCCCACTGGAATTAATGGAGAGAGACGGTGTTTAGGGCTGCCAAGAATTTGATCGATTCTTAGAAAACCAGTTTGAGGTAGTTCGTACATTAGAATTTGCTCCTGTCCAAATAAATTCAGGAGCCATGATAGAATAGGCAATTATCTGCCTCAATGCGCCCACACCCCGTCTGGGGTAGCAGCTAATTTTTCAAAACCCCAGCTGGGGTTATTTATTTTTTTCCAGTAACTTTTTAGCCTTGGAAAATTTCTCTTCAAGCGTAGATTTTGCTATACCCGATACATCAGGAAAATTTTGTATTAAAAAATTAATTAAAGCACTCTGACTTTCAAAGATGGAAATATGGTTTCCTCCTTGTGTCTCCATAAACATAGTTATCACTAATGCACCAATTATATTTAGATGAGTTCTTTCAGATTTAGGAGAAATAGCCAATTCATTTATTTCTTTTTTTAATATCTGGATGAGCTTACTTTGACGATCAATAAGGCTTATAGCTTCACTGTATTGTTCTTTTAATTTATCGCGGCTACTTTCCATTTTTGTATAAAGATCATGCCAATCAGTAAGTTGAATTCCTAAAGCCTCAACAGATTCGATAAGTTCGGAAGGAATAGTAACATCAGTGAAATTCATTCGCTGAACCCATGTTAGAAAAGCTGATGGAGTTACAGGATCGAATAACTGTTGGAACTTTACATATCCTTTTGCAGTTGTTCTAATTTCTTCAAAATTTTTCACAAAAGGAGAATAGGCTACAAATTCTTTAATATTTTCCCAATAAACTTTTCTTGGATCTTTGCCTAATATTAAAGCAACTCCCTCATCAATACTCCAAACAATTTGTTTACTCCAGTATGCAAAATCAGCATTACAATCCGGCTGATTAAAAAATCGTCTTTTTTCAGTTTCTTGTTGATAGTAATCTCTATACTCCCCAGTTCTTGCAAGAATACAGTCCAACTCATGATCAGTTAGTATGTTTAATCTTTTTATACGCTCTCCTGATGAGGGAAATTTCCAGTTGTTTCCATACATTCTCTTTAATTGATCTAAAGTACATTTTTTAGAGATATCATCTATTACTGCAATTTTTTCTTGCCTTTGGCTTGGGGGTATTTTCATTTTTAAATCCATATATCTCGATCAAGTAATTAATCTTTTGATGTATTTGTGGCATAGCTCGCCATCTTATCCCTTACCATAATATCCCAAGCTAGCCATGCTTTTTTTTGCTGCTCACTGTACGTTGCGCGTTGGTAAGTAATCACTAATTTATTAAGTGGCTGGTGATTTAGCATTTTTTCAACAATGTGAGGGGGAATTTTTAAATGTTCGGCCCATGCCGTGGCAGCAGACCTTCTAAGATCGTGCACAGTAAATGGTTCCATATTAACCAAAGAAAAATCTTCATGAGACGGTGTTTGACGATTACTTTTGGGAGTTTGTCTTAATCTAGCTATATAGCGTGTTAAGGTATCTTCTCGGATATGACTTTCTTTTGCATTACGAGACGTATCAAAAACATAAGGTGATTGTCCAGTAATTGGCTGAAGATTTCTAATAATGCTGATTGCAAGATCAGAAAGGTAAATAATATGAGCTCGGCTATTTTTTGTACGCTCTTTCGGAAGAGACCAAATACCATTTTGCAAATCTAGTTCTTTCCATGACATTTTCGCCACTTCCCCTCTCCGAGCACCAGTTAAGATTAACAATTTAATAGCACTCACTGTAATTATGGAAGTGGAATTATAAGACGTAGTTGCCTTGTCTAATGCAATCCATAGCTTACTTAGTTCATCCAGAGAAAGAGCTCTGTCACGAGGAATATTAGCAGTCACATTAAAATCTTTGGGTTTTAACAAACGAGCAGGATTTTCAGTTAGATGTCGGTGTTTCAAACCATAATCAAGCATTAAATTAAGGGTCGTAAGAGCTTTACGCGTTTCTTCTTTAATCCCACTAAGTGTCATTTTTTCCAAGACAGCTGATAAGTGATATCTATTAACGTCTTTTACTAAAAGATTACCAAGAGCCTTTTTAAGGTGAAGAGCCCAGCGATCTTCGTGGCGCTTCGCCCAAAGTTCACTCATTTGGTCTGTTGCTTTAACATAAATAATCCAAGCATCAAATAGTGTTTGCATAGTGATAGCTTGTGAATTTTCTGCTTTGGCTGCGGCACGTGCCGTTCTTGGATCAATACCCTTACTCACCAATTTACGAATAGACTTTAATTCTTCGCGTGCATCTTTCATTGAAAGATCATCTAATGAACCCAACGTTATTCGATGTAATCGTCGATCATCTCCTAAACGAAAAAAGTATACCCAACTTTTTGCACCGCTTGGTCTAACTCGTAAAAAAAGACCATCTCCATCAGAAAGATTGTACTCTTTGTTCTTGGGCTGAGCATTGTCAACTTCGTATTTTGTTAATTTGTTCTTCAAGCTAAACTCTTATTAAAGGGTTAACCATGGGGATAACCAATTTGCTGGTTTTAGGTGAATTCTATTGGATTCAAATGGACAAATCAATAATAATAACTTATTGTATTCAATTGTTTTCTGGATAATAGTGGATTCATTAAGATAAATATGCACGCGCCTCCTAAGGGGCAGGTCGGAGGTTCAAATCCTCTCCGGGACGCCAAAAGTTACGAATCCCCCTTAGAACTCAGATAGAGAGTTTTCCAATCAATAATACCAGTATGTTGCTCCATTAACACGACTTCCAACTTAACCAATAATCATATAGTTTTTGAATATCATTGGAGCATAGTATTCTTTGTGCTTGAGATAAGCGCTCAACTGACCAATCCCACCAAGCCATTTCTTCCAGTAGAGCAATCTCATCTTCACTAAAACGTTTACGAATTATCTTAGCAGGAACGCCTGTGACAATGGAGTACGGCTCAATGTCTTTAGTCACCACCGAACGAGAGCCAATAACAGAACCCGAACCAATTGTAACACCAGGCATAATCATGACCTCTGCGCCAATCCAAACATCATGCCCAATAACCGTATCACCGGCAGGCTGATAACCATCAAGAGCATCAGCAAACTCTGGCGCACCTGTATAATAAAAGGGAAAGGTACTAATCCAATCCATACGATGCCCTTGATTACCCGCCATCACAAAAGATACGCCTGTACCAATCGAACAAAAACTGCCGATAATAAGTTGGTCCACGTCATTCAGATCTGGCGATAAATATCGCGCACAATCATCAAATGAATGACCGTGGTAATAGCCAGAATAATAACTATAGCGACCTACAATAATGTTAGGATTGGTGACTTGTTGATCCAGAGGAACACCTTTAAATGGATTTTCAAAATAATTATCACTAGTCATCAAGCCCCCTCATCACTGTTCATCCTGTTTAACCCATAGCTAATCAGGCCATTATATTTATTTTTTAACTTTTTTGAAGCAAACAATCAATTTTCTTCACCGCATTAATTTCGTGCTCTATAGCCAAATGAGCCTATCTTAGGGCGTGTTGACATTTGGGGGTGCGAGTCAAAAATCGGGATGATTTAGTGCAAATTTTAAATTGAGTGAGGCGAATAGCCAGCTCTATTTAACGAATGCATGCTGAAGTTTGCGCAAATTAGCTTGGTTTTTGGCCGTGACACCAAATGTCAACACGCCCTAATATTCAATCTTCATATTTTTCATCAGACGACTCTCATTTTTTTCACGATATCTCTCTTCTGTCTATACTTACCTAATGAGAATTAATATTTGATCATTGCGTTCTTATTGCTGTCAGAATGACAAATCTCAACAACATTTTCTCGAGGCGAATATGAGAGCACCCCAAGAATATTTAAATATGAGTTATGAGGCCGTAGAGGCGTTGATAAGAAAAAATCCCAATGAATTAGATGTATTTATAGATCAAGATCGCTTTAGTCAGGAACAGAAACAGCAGTTATGCCTGATAGCAGTGCAAATTAATTGGTCAACGATTTACAAAGTCCCCGATGAGCTATTGAATGACGACATTATAATTGCATGCCTGGATAAATCGTTTGATTATGTCAATGAGGTAAGTCCAGAAAAAATGACCCCTAAAATAATGATGGCCGTTAAGGATAAAGTTGATGAATTAGAATATATTCCTCGCTATTTACGAACACCGGAAGTTTGCCTAAGCGCCGTAAAAAAAAGATGGCAAAATATTGACATGGTTCCTAACGCTCCAAGCTATAAAGCGGTTTACCTTGAGGGGGTTCAAAAGGATTGGCGTGCATTTTTTTACCTACCAGAAGCGCAACAGCATGATGAAGATATACTCGCAATTTTAAAAGATAAATGGCATGCATTGGGGTTAAAATCTTTTCCGAAGCAATTTGATAGTCAGGAATTATGGCTATTAGGGATAGGATTAGATGGGAGTCTATTCATGAAACTCCCTAGGGAGATGTGTACCCCTCAAATTTGTCTCGCCGCAGTAAAGAAAAACCCTGCTCTTATAAGGCAAGTGCCTAACCAATTTCTCCTGGAAGTCTGCATTGAGTGGGTTCGCAACGATAGTATGGCTCTTGCAAATATTCCTGGTAAGCTCAAGGAAAAAGTCATTGAGGCAGTCACACCAGAAAAAATTCTATCTGCAGATTTTAGAGCGGCTGCATTTTTTCCAGAAACGAATGCTTACCACAGTATTATCGACCAAATCTTGGACAGTTGTGAGCACGTAGTAGTAACTAAACCAGAAGCATTCGCGACAGATGGGGAAATACGAGATTCTTATCTTGTATACGCAAATTCCGAGAAACGTTTAAATAAAACGATACATGTTGATTCCAATAGTATTCGATCTTGCTTGGACAGAATGAAGAAAAATCCCTCCATTAATTTGGTTTTGTTGGCACATGATCCATATTTTGATGGCGAAAGGAAAATAGGAGGGCTTTATCAAAAAGAGATTGTTGAACTTTTAAAATCTTACCCTAACATAAATCGGATAACCCTTTTAACATGCAACTCAGCAAAATCTTCAGTACTCGAAGCTGAAAAAATAATAAACCAAAGGTTGGTTGATAGAACCTCAAAGGTATCACTACCCTCCTGTGGATTGGTATTAATGTCCTCTACGCCCGATGATGTAAAATGTAACGCCTTATTAAAAGAGATGAATTGTGATCATGCCTTTATTTGGGTCAAGGAGGCTGAGGAACATTCACTTATATATCTCAAAAATGAAAATGGCATCACAAATCGATTCCAGCTGAAATTATCAGATGATCAAGTCGGCAAACTTCATAAGACACTCTATCCAAATGGGAAAAAAATACCGTTCCCTAATCCTAAAGAGAATACTTCTGATAGATATTTAAGAAGAGATGGCAAGGGAGCCAGGTTAATGGATAAAAATGAGTTTGGAGCATTTCATAAGATTTTTTTTGCGAGTCAAAAATACAGTAAGAAAAATCCTGAATATAAAACGAATAAGCAATTCTACTGTTTTTTTAATAACATCAAGATAGATGAATCAGAGTATCCTAAACTTAAAGAGAGCTTGCTAAAAAGTATAATTGATATGGTAAAGGCCGCAAAATTAGATAGGTCTGTCTTTGTGAAAGGTTATAACTATGTATTACATGTTGACACTATAGATCGCCGATTTATTGCTGGCATTAAAGTATCTGCTTATGCAAGCGAATATAAGAACAAAAATGTACCTTTGTTTTTCGATAATTCGAAGAGCAGCATTGATAACGATGAGATGGAAAAAGAGATTGAGAAGATGGTTAGTCGCGTGGTTGATCAAACTGAAGAAAAAGAGAAATCAGATAAAGAGGATTTATCTCAAGTCAAATCAATAACCTATGAAGTCAAACCCAGATAGTAATTTAGTTTCTTTTGATTTTAGAAAAGGGACCGAATATTGATAACACCCAGCTTAGATACAGCCTTATTGCTGCAATTTGTTATTGATTTAAAGCACATTCTAACGTACTCTCTGAAATTTGTGATATAATTGCCCTCCAAATAAACATTTTGAACAATGTAAGCAATATTATCTCTCCCTTACTGATACCAAATAAACAAAGGAAAACAGCATGAGTTTTAAATCGTTAGGTTTAATTGAACCATTACTTCAAGCCCTTAACGAATTAAACTACAAGGAACCATCCCCTATTCAAACTCAAGCCATTCCCAGCGTATTATCAGGTAAAGATGTTCTTGCTTCAGCACAAACAGGAACGGGTAAAACTGCAAGTTTCGTATTGCCAATCTTACAAAAGCTCAGTTCAAAACCTAGAGCAAAAAGCAATAGAACCCGAGTTCTCATTCTCACTCCAACTCGTGAACTAGCCAGTCAAGTCCATGAAAGCATCCTTCAATATGGACGGCATCTATCACTTCGCTCAGCAGTCGTCTTTGGTGGCGTAAAAATTAATCCTCAAATGATGAAGTTACGCTCTGGCGTTGAGCTTTTAGTCGCCACCCCCGGACGGTTGCTGGACTTACATCAACAACGGGCCATACAATTTGATGAGGTGGATACTTTAGTTCTGGATGAAGCCGATAGAATGCTGGATATGGGATTTATTCACGATATGAAACGAATTATTCAACACTTACCAAGAAACCGACAAAATCTTATGTTCTCGGCAACGTTTACCGATGAAATTCGTAATCTTGTCAAAACTATTCTAAACCATCCTGTAGAAATTGATGTTACGCCACGAAATACAACGGTAGTTAAAATTAAACAGACAGTACACCCGGTTGATAAAAGCCGAAAAGCCGCTTTACTGAGCCATTTGATCCATAAAAACAAATGGGGTCAAACTTTGGTATTCTCCAAGACCAAGCATGGTGCAAATAAATTAGTAAAGCAATTGGCTGAGGCACAAATTCATGCTGCCGCCATCCATGGCAATAAATCACAATCCCAGCGCACTAAAGCTTTAGCAGAATTTAAATCTGGTGATTTACATATTTTGGTTGCTACAGATATTGCGGCTCGAGGTATTGATATTGATCAATTACCCTGTGTAGTTAATTTTGATTTGCCTCAAGTTGCTGAAGACTACGTCCACCGTATCGGTCGAACTGGTCGCGCCGGAGCCTCAGGATTAGCAGTCTCTTTAGTCAGTGCTGATGAAGTCAATCAATTACACGCTATAGAAAAACTAATTCAACGCAAATTAAACCGTATTGAAATCGAGGATTTTGAACCCAATCACACTGTTCCCCAAACCAATAGTTGTCCAAAACCCAAAAAACATGTTCTTGTAAGCAAAAAGAAAGCAACCTCAACATCCACCAAACCAGGTAAAAAAAGATTCATAAAGGGCGCGAATAAGAATAGTTCCAAAACTTAGAGCATGGGTTGTATCAGTCTTTAGCATCCTTATGCGGTTACAAAATATTATAGAACAACTCATAGAGCAGTTTGTTGGAAAAGATATTTTTTTATTTAAGGACGCAGGTTTAATTCTGAATTATTGAGACATTGTTGGATTGCTTCAATACGACTTATCTTTATTTTTCTAGAAATTTCACTTCCCAAATATTTTGCAGCGAGCGCTTTAGTATCAATTGTTTGGGCAGCTTGAAAAGCATACCGTGCTTGTTCTACATAGGTCGAGTTTTGCGTGCATCGCTCAAACACATGTAAGCAATCGCTAAAACGTTCTTTATTTTGGAACGCACCAATGTTTGTTAATAAGTCAAATAGCTCTTTAGCATCCAGCTCATGAATCTGTCGGAACCGTGCCAAATGAAGGTTTGTTAATAAGGCTAGATCACGATATTGACCCGGTACGTTGAATTGTTTGCAAAACTTGATTATCTCTTTTTGGGTCAGATTATGCATCAATACAGCAAAACGTATATGAGCAGAATCTTTATGCTCTGCTGCTCGTTGCAGGGCTTTAATGCTAGCATCTGATATATTCATAAAAGGAAATAAAATACCATCTGCACCACATTTCTTAATCACCTCAAAGAAATTTTCCGGATGCTCTCCCATAAGAGCTCGCTCTAGCTCACTCCAGATTCGGTCAGTGCTTAATTCGCTGATTTTGCCTTCGGCAACCATCTGTTCCATAAGCATCATCGTTTCTTTTGCTACTTGAAAACCTAAGCAAGCGGCAAGGCGCGCAGTCCTTAATAATCGAAGAGGATCGTCAACAAATGCGGGTGATACATGCCGTAATATTTTTTTCTCTAAATCGGATTGACCACTATAAGGATCAATCAATTCCCCCAGTTTTCCTTGCTCAAATGACATGGCCATGGCGTTTATGGTCAAGTCTCGACGCTTTAAATCTTCTATTAAAGTGATATTAGGTGAGATATCAAACTCAAAACCTCCATGCCCATGACCTATTCGCTTTTCGCAACGAGCAAGAGCATACTCATCTTTAGTCTCGGGATGTAAAAATACAGGAAAACCGCTTGTTAGTTGGCCATTAGGTACTTGCTTATAACCTAATGTCAGCATATCATTTGGAGTTGCACCTACGACAACCCAATCGTTATCTTTGGGGATCAAACCAAGTAATTTGTCACGTACTGCGCCCCCCACTAAATAAATTTTCATATAGTGTCAATGTACATATCTTGCTCAACGATATGTTCATTTTATAACCACCAGAGTAAAATATCAACAGTGAGAGGCAGTGATTTGCTATCTCATAAAATTAGGCATGCTAGATAGATAGTTATTTCCCATTAACAGGCCTGTATTAGTATCTATAGGCTACTATTTGCTCTATACCTAGCATAGGATTATGCTAGGAGAAATATAACAAAAGAGAAGCCGAGTGGAATTTAATTAGGGAGCGCGGGATGCAGGAACGAACCAATCTTCAAAGCTCGTGCAGAAGATTGCTATTTTTATTATTCTTAAGTTATACAACTGAATCAGTAGCTATTTACCCTAGTTTAGCGAATCAGCCTCCAACAGTAGGTAATTTTTCTTTGGCAACGTCACAACAGCCAGGCCCATTTTTTTCTTTTGGTCAAAATATAATTGATAAAAATCAATTGATTGTTTCATTTAATCCCAATTACTTATACAGTCAAACTCAGCAGATTCTAGATGTTACACCCTCCCTGCTTTATGGAATAACAGACTCAGCTTCTTTGTTACTCACGTTACCTGTTGCTTTAAGTTATAAAAATGACAATCAAAATCTATCTGGTATAAGCGATTTTTCGCTGGATTTAGAATATGCTTTTTATAATCACAATAGCTCAAAATATTCTGACCAAGCCACTATTATTTTCTCTCCTACGTTTCCTATCAACAATTTAAATGCATTTTCTAAAAGCCTGAATCCAGATAAGCGCGTGTCAGGATTTTCGAAAAAAAATTCTCCAAGCAGTTTCAATGCAATGACATATTTCATTGGAGCCACTTATTCTCGTACTCTAATTGATTGGTATAGCTTTATTGCTCCAGGAGCTTTATTTTTCAGTAAGCAGGATTCAATTCAAGAAGGAACTCAATATTATTATAATTTGGGAATAGGACGTAATATCAAAAGTGTAGAAAGGAAATACATACTTTCAGGATTACTTGAATTTAACGGTGAGTATAGCGATAAAACCAAATTCGCATCGAATGTTGTTCCTGATACAGGAGGAAATATTATTTATGCGACCCCTTCGCTCTGGTTTTCCACACCAAAACTAATTGTACAGGTTGGCATTTCTTTACCTATTTCCCAGTATTGGTATGGTAATCAAAGTGATATTTCTTACTACACAAGTGGCATCATTACCTGGACTATTCTTTAGAAGTTTTAGTAAAAAAATATAAGATTACACGCTATATTATTTCATTTAGATTACTATTTAAGTACAAAAATTATCACTATATCTTTTGTAATTTTTGTTTCCATTCTAAATCAAATGCGTATATGTATTGTTCTTAGAGCAGAGTCCTAATCCTGTCAGAATTTCTACTTTTCAAAATATTGTTTAATGTATCTAGAAATACACCTCTCATGAATAAAAGCGTCATCTAAACATTAACACCATGTAACCTCCCCTCGTCATCCTTAGCATGGGCATGATGGTGAAATTTACCACAATCCATTGATGCGCAATAAATATTAATAATGCCTTAATGATGGTCAGTTAAAATATCAATTACATCCGTAAAAATCCAGTTAAGAGGTAGAATTATGCAATCAAGATATGAAGGTGATATGGGGTTTGATTTTTCAATTGACTCCGACGATATCCAAGAAGTTAATAAAGAAGAGTCTGGCCCGGTTATTAGTGAGCCTCCGGTAGAAAACAACAACACCACCACAACTACCACCTCAGTGAGCCCAGAAGTCAGCGGAATACCCATAGAAGAGTATTTCGATACAGATTATAATAAATTCGATGCAGATTATGATAAAAAAGAGCAAGATTCGCAAAGTCAATATGAATCATCCAGTTCTTATGAAAGTGACAATAGTCCATCATCAAATACAAGCAGTCTTCCCGAGAAAAGCGGTGAATCTTGGTCAGGAGCTAAACTTCTATTAACTCCTATCGCGTATATTGCCAATATTATTGCATCTCCCTTCACTGGAAGGAATAATACAGCCTCTAGTACTGAGCAGCAATCTTCACCAGATGAGATTACTCCTGAACCACCAATTGAGAATAATTTTGATTCTGCAGACTATCAGGAACATCAAAAAAATGTAGGTTCAACAAATAAAATTTTAGTAGCAGTCGTTGATACGATTCATGGCGCCGCAACAACAGATATCAAAGAATGCGAAAACCACCAATTTCGATATAAAGACAGAGAAAAGCTTCATAAGAAAACAGGTGGTGCAGAGAATACTGAAATGGTGGGTGTCAATGTCTTTCTCGATAAAAATGGGAAACCATTATTGCCTGGAGCTCGCAAATCATTGAAGGAACATGCAAATGCGAAGCAACAATCTTCTAAAGAGTATAATTCGGAAATACATCCACCTAGCGAAGCAGTTTCTCATGCGAGAAAAGAATTTGATGTTGCTCATGAATTTGGAAAAGGCGATGATGTTTATGACCAGGCAGGCAAAATAATTCATACAGGAAAAGGTGTTGCTGAAATACTTGCTCTTGATTTAGAACCAATTAATGGTGGTGTCACCTCACAACCTGGTTTTGTGATTGAATCTCCTAGTACCGCCTATTTAATAAGCAAAATCAAGGAACGCTCTGATAAGGCAATTAAAAAGGATGTTAATACAACTGCTAGCACAACTACTAGTGAAAATATTGATGAAAGTTCGAGCGATCTTTCATCTGTAAAGAAAGTTTAGCATCATAATTATCTAATGAAGGTATCTTAAGCCTTCATTAGATTTCTCTAAACATAAAACTACAGCGAGAAATTGCATCTTTATTAGAGTAAATAACTTATTAGAATGCACGCCATCAACGAATTGGAATAAAGCGACTTTGTGGTAATAAATTTTTCACTGTGTTAACATAGTGACATGCTATGGATGTAAATAGTATAGGAGGAATTGACTATGGAAGACGCATTTGGCGATCCAAATTTGGTAAGTGATGCTCACAACTCTCTCTCAGTTGCTACCCCCCCTTTGCCATTAGAGTCTGATAATCAATCAGGAATTCCTGTGAGTGATTATTTAGATACAGATAATGACCTAGAGAAAGAGCTCCATGAGGCGTATGAAGGTTTGCCCAGTATTTATGAAACAAACAACGGCGATGATGAGCGCTCATCAAATATAAGCCGTAATGAAATGAATAAAGTAGAGCCTCGAACAAGTTCAAATTCATTGTTTTCACCAATAAATTTCGTTGTCAATTTTGCTGCAACTCAATTCACAGCTTTGAAAAATGCCGTTTCAAATCGTTTGGATATAAATCATTCTCTCGCAGAGGACAGTCACGAATCAAATGACTCGAGTTCATCAAAAATAATCATGGCATCTCTTGCAAGCCCCGAAACGTCCTCCTCTGAAAAAACATTTACAACCCAAGATGAAATCCTAGATGAAGTAGGTGTATCCGCTGATGAGAATGGCATTTGCTCTCCAGTAGTCAACTTATATTTTGAGAAAAAATTAGGCCTTCGAGATGACAGTTTTATGAGAGGAAGTGCTGAACATATTTACGAAGAGGCTATAAAAGAAAAACTACACCAGGTTGATCTTATACATCAGGGAAAAGACGGTTTGCATGCGGTATTTGTAGATCATAATATTCCATATAAAACCAAACAGGTTAAAGCTAGTGAAAGTGAAAGTGGGGAAAAAGTAAAAGATTTACTCAAAGATTACGATCAAGTATTAATCACTTATCCTACAGTCCGTAAAGATGGAGAAAGGGACAGACACCAAATTTATGTGGAAAAAATTGATGATACTCAATGTTCTCGTTTTGATGTCAATAAAAAGGGAGGCGTCGAAGAAATGCCGTGCAGTATGTTTTACCAGAAACTTGCCAAAAAAATTGCAAAAGCACATGACGATAATGATGATGAGGAAGTAATCATTGCAGGAATAAAAAAGTAAAGTCTCCAAAGGGGTGTTTCGCCCCTTTAGCACCAAACTAAATGCAAGCCTTACGTGCAAAAATCGATTTTTTCAATTCAGCTAATTTTTCTTGTTTCCTAGGGATTTAGGTAAAACATGATAAAGCGCTCTTAGATCAGTAAGCGGTATTTCAGCGACATCCCAAATATTCCATCCTTTTGAATATAAGTTAATTTGCATTTGCGAACCACGATACCATGCATCCCAAAACTCAAAAGGATCAATCTCTACCTGAGCAGAACCTGCAAGTTCATTAAGCTTGATACCCAAGTAAAAAGAATACATAACAGGAATAACATGACCATCAATCGAATTTTTTTCCAGCATTGTTGAGGTAAAAACAGAAACCAAGAGTTCACCATAGGGACTTGTATCATATTCGCTTAAAACATGAATTGAGTCATGGGGCATGATAAATTCGTAATTAGCTCCCTCTTCCTCGCCAGGAAATTTGTAATTATTCGTTTTAAATTGCATCCAAATATGATGTCCAAAGCTTTCTTCGGGTAAGTAACGAAGACTCTCATATCGTTCTGAAAGTTGTGGATTTTTTTTGTCACCGCGATAAGGAAAAAGCCAATTTTCAATATCTTTTTCATCCTGAATATTTGGAAAAATATCAAAACTTTCAAGATTTTTACGCATAATATCTTTAATAAGCCACTGAATATCGCCTTCTAAAGTTTTATTTAATTGGTTTAGATAATGGGGATATATATTGGCGGCTTTTGCATAATCTAATACAGTTAAAATTTTTTCACGATCAATTGTTTTATCCATCAAGGCTGTGATTACTAAAAAACGCAATACATATTCTGCCTTTATCGCATCCGGAATAACTTGGCTAAAACTAGAAAGCGGCGTGTCAATTAGATGTGTTAATTGCAGTTCATCTTTATGTCCAAATACCTGAGAATATACTGCTCTAAGGGAAGATTGTTGCAGTGGTGTTAATGTCTGTTTCCCATGAGCCGTAGCAACATCTTTCATAGCGGATAAAAGATAAATAATTTCTTTAATTTGTAATCTCACAGTTATTCCTCAGCACGATTTTAGAGGGTCTATAGGTAATAGTGTATCATATGGCTGATTAAACAATCATTCGACGCTGGCGTAGGAATAATCGCTACATTAGCCTGGGTGAAACACAGCGGAGCCCAGTTTGTGTATCGATTTACCAGATTACCCTGCGTTTTACTCGATCTCCAGATACTATTTTGAATTGTCTAAATCTATTAAATAAAAAAATTTTACATTAATTTTAAAATAATACTCGAAACAAATGGGCACAATGATGTAAAATTGAGCAAGTTTTAATATATAGGATATACTTCTTTGGAACCAATTGATATTGAAAAATGCTTACACGCATTAGAAGCGCGTGTGTCAATAGTTGAAAAAATTAATGGCATTACTTCGACCACGTCAAAACAATCTAAATCGATTAAAAGCAAAAGAAGTACAAACAAATCAACACCGAAGCCCATGTCAGGTAATTGGTTGGGGCTTGTAGCTTCTGTTTGTTTTATTCTAGCAGCTTGCTTTATTGTTAAATTATCAATTGAATCTGGATGGCTGACCCATGAAAAGCAACTTGGAGTAGCTACATTACTTGGAATGGCCCTATTTACGGGTGGGATTATTATTTCTAGTGCAGATAGAATATATGCCTGCTTTTTACCAGCAGCAGGAGCAACTGTACTTTATTTAACTTGTTTTGCTGCATATCAATATTATTTACTCATTTCATTTCAAACGGTCATCGCCATATCAACGATTATCTCCGGAGTCTCAATCTGGTTTTATTTACGATTTAAACATGATATTTATGCGATCGTTGCTGCCTTAGGCGCATACATCGCCCCTCTTGTTGCTGGAGTTGAAAATAACGCTATATTTTCTTTGTATTATTTCACAATTTGTTCGTTGAATTTTGCCACACTTGCTATTTGGGTGGAGTCGCGCACCTTAACCATGATTTCAGCTTATTTAGCAATATCAATTACCGCAGTAGTGGGACTAAAACTCCATCAAGATGTGTTAATTGCTACAGTACTGGTTATTAATTTTCTTATCTATTCAATAGGCACCCTATTTCATACGCAGTTGACTAAAAAGCATCTCACAGAGAGAGAATCCTGGAGTCTATTCCCTGTATTATTAATTTTCTATGCAATGGAATATTATTATCTCATTCGTATTGACCCTACTTTGGCTTCATGCGTTTCATTAGCTTCAGCAGCTCTTTTAGTCGGGCTTTATTGCTCCGCTAAACGTTGGTTCCCTGAGCGTCGTTTTAATAGTCGGAATGTATTGCTAACCTTTGTAACACTTGTTTGTTTTCATTCGATTTATCTTGGCCTTTTGCCCTTAAGTTTAAAGCCATGGCTTTTTGCTGTAATCGTTTTTGGGTATGCTCTTTTACATGAAAAAATTAAACTGATTCAATGGAGTATTCCCTTTTTAATTCCATTTGTGGCGCTTTCAGCTATCTTAGGGATTGAATACCTTAGTATATTAAGTCACTTAATTAGTAGCAATGAGCTATCCTGGCCTTTAGTAGCTGGAGTGTCTTTTGCGAGTATTTGGTTTTTATTAATCCAAAATTACAAGGAGTTAGCTCAAAAAGAAGAATATTGCTATGTTCTACTGGCTGCCTCACATCTCCTTGCAATTATGAGTCTTTACCAGCTGACCATCGAATACAGTACATTAGCTGTATCTGCTTCCTGGCTTGCATACGTACTTATCATATTGCGCATTTCAACGCTGAGAAATGATGTGCTTATAGCAAAATCCGTACTGATTGTATTATTTTTTGCAGCAGGTAAAGCATTACTTTATGATGCATCATCAGCGCCTACAATTATTCGTACATTATCTCTGATTCTTACCGGTGTTGTTTTATATGCTTCGGGACTGGTTATTAGAAAGAAAACAAACTGGAAGGGCAAGCTAATTTAAGAGTAATAGATTATCGCTATTAAACTAAGCGCAAAGGAATGCATAAACATATGAGGCAACATGGCTCCATTTATTCTCATAATTCAAATAGTTGCTTTCATGAGCGGCTATCTGTAATATTTAAATTCATGATTATCAATTTTTGATATTTTCTGCATTTTATTTTTTGCGTGAATTAAAAATAGAGAATAAATATATGCATATTGACTTTAGCTTGTTAAGAATCTTACATGTTTATGACTATCAAAAACCTAAAGGAGAACAATGCCCTCTCGAATTGTTTCGCAATACAATAAATCCAATTGAATTCTCAACGTGTATGCGACATCTCTATCTGTTCACTGCTGAGCAAGTAGGAATGCATGATGAGTTTTATAGCCAAACACTGCTGAATTTGAGAAAACCTCGATTACATCAGAAGTTATCTCATGCAGATGCCCTGGAAGGAACTGACGCCTATTATTTTCTTTTATTTTGGTCCATTGGCGGTTTAAATAAAAAGAAACCATTTAATGATGAACGTATTTTAGGTGATCTAAGAAAAATTTGCAGAAGCTATGAAGTTTCAACATCACAATATAAAAGAGAAAGTTGGCAACAAAATCAAGCCGTTGTTCAAGCATTACTAACCGACGCAAAATATTTATTAAAATTAACCAAAATTGAAATGCCTTTAGAAGAAAAGACAGAACTTCTAAAAACAGTCTGTGAGCGCTGTACCTGGGTCAGGGAGAATGGTTTTTTTGAGATCACCCCATCCATTAACTATGCCTCTTTTCTTGATAAAAAAGAAATGTGCGGTCATCTTTATGAGGTGCTCGAAATAGCACGTAAAAAGCTCGATACTGAGTTGGATAAAATTTCTTTAGATAAAACGTCTCTCCATTTTTTATTTTCAAATTCTGCCGACCGCTTACAAATGAAGATAAAACAGATTGAGCAACTAAAAGCGCTTTTAATAAATCAAGAGCCATCTTTGGTTCGCCATGATGAATTGAAGATAGATATATAAGTTAGTTAAAAAAGTGAAGAGGCCATCTCGATATATGATCTCTTCAACTGTCCAAATTACAAACTGTTTATTGGGCAATTAGACTTTGTTTCGATAATTTTTTTTCGGACAATTTAAGTCGATTTAAAGTAATTAAACTCAACAAGGCAATCAAGCACAGCAAAAACATAAAAGAGTAAGAATCTGTTATACCGACAATACTCGCGATAAAACTGAATAAAGCAGAGCAATTAAATTGACAGAATAGAGTTAAAGCCAAAGCCAATGCCATTTGTTTCGGAAAAGGACGCACGACTGCAGAAGTCGCACTCGCAACAATAAAACCCGTACCAAAATAATAGATCATCATCGGTATAACAAAGGTAAGATAAATGATGTCTGAAAATATACTAAATACCCACATTAAAACAGCTGAAGATGAGAACAAATAAACTCCAAATGCCGTAAGTTGTCTACTGGTATAATATTTTACCAAAAAACCGCAACACGCTGTTCCTAATAAATGCATTATTGCCATAGCTGTTTTCGCAAGACCATATTGGGTAGATGTCCATTGAGATCCTTTAATTAAAATAAACGATGCCGACGTATTAAAAGCAGATTCTCCAGCCATCATTAACCCCGAAATAAATAAATATCCCACAAAAATAGGATGCCGGAAAACGGTAGTTATTGTTTCTTGAAAATTCAAACTAATTGAATAATTAGATTTGGTTTCCCGCATCCCGATACTCAAAGGAACGAGAAGAAAAGCGTACAACGCAATGATTATGGATGCTGTTTGCCAACTCCAATGGCTATTAATTAAACCTCCCAAAGTAGGTAAAAAACATATAAAAAAACCTCCCAAAGTGAAAAGCCAGGCAAAGTATTGAGTCGCATGCTGTTCATCATAGGTATCGTTAATCATTGCTCTTCCCATAAGCAAAGTCGCTCCAACAGCCAATCCTTGAATAAATCGGCAAAACAATAAAGCACCAATAGAAGGACTCCACGCTGCAAGAAAATTAGAGAGTGTATACAATAATAAACCGCCAATAAATATAGGCTTTCTACCATAACACTCGGAAAGAATTCCCCATAAAATCATACTCAATGCCTTACCCAATAGAAAAAGACTAATCGTTAATTGAGCGATTTGGGGTTTTACTAAGAAAAACGCAGCTAACTCAGGTAAAGCTGGGGTCAGAAAATGTATATCCAGATTTCCAAAAAACCAGGTAAATAATATAACTAGTAGTACTTTATTGGTCATAATGTTTTATCAGAATAATTATTGGAAATATGAGGCAGTGGATTGATCAAAAATCCGGGTAGCCACGGCACAAACAAAGCAAATAAACTATAAAGGCCTGCAATAATCACAAAAAGTGTTGAATAGGACAGCCAATTAATTAGTACACCTCCTAGTAACAAACCAATGAGATTCCCTAGTTTGGCAAAAGAATTAGCTAGACCAAGTGCATATCCCGGTAAAGGATAACGATCACTTAAAAGCGCAAATAATGCGGGTAGTAAAGCAGCTAACACGACTCCCCATAACATTCGGATACATGCAAAAAAAATGAGGTTGCTCATGCTTGCTTGACATAGCATAAGAATAAAACCTAACACACTGTAACGAATTAAATAACTTCGGACTAAAAACGGATCAGACCTGCATCGATCAAACTGACGCCCACACCATTCGGAACTCAACAACATGCCAGCTGCAGGAAGTGAATATATTAGACCAATAAGAATGAAATTTTGAGAAAACAAATCATTAATAAATAAAGATAATCCTGGGTCAGGTAAAAATTTAATGATTTGGGTTAAGGTGATTAAAAAACATAACGCGTAAACAGGTTGTGAGTCAAAGATCAGCTTATCGGATTTTTGATCTAGAGCTTTACCTGCTTTTTTGGGGGAGGTTGGCAAGTAATATTGCATAACAAGTGTAATCGTGAGACAAATTACCGTTGCTATTACATATAATCCCTTGTAACTGGTAGTGGTTAAGATTAGCCCTCCGGTAAAACCAGCTAAAGTTGTAGCAATCGCCTTGGCTGATTGTAAGCGTGACAACTGTCGGCTTTTATTATGCCATTCACAAACACTTAACGAATAAGTTTGCATTGATACAATAAACCCGGCAAAAGCGCCCTGAAAAATACGAATAATTAAAATCCAATTTAGAGAGTTCACAAAAATCATAGTTAATTGAGTGAATACTAAAGCCCAAGCGGCACGCATCAGCATGGGCTTAGATCCATAGCGATCTGCAGCAAGCCCCCAGATTGGGGTCATAATGATATTGGCAAACATAGGAAATACAAAACTGAGCATGCTATAAAATATAGCATCCTGTGTGGATATATCGCTTTGGGATGCTATCAACAAGGATAAAAAAGGGTTCGTCATTTCTAAAGCCAAAATCATAAAAAATTGACTTATTAAAAGAAGCGACTGTATTGATTTAGCCATAATTTCTGCTCAAAGGATTACGAATTATAGAAAAAAGATCCTGGTTTTGATTTTCATGAAGCCGCATGGCAATCAAACTTTTTTGTTGCCAAGGTTCAACAAGCAATTGGCGTCGATACCACTGATGTATTCGGGGCTCAATTTCAGTCCGTAACTCCTCTAACAGATGATCTAAAATTTGTCGTACCTTGCGCCAGAGCATCGACTTAGAAATCTTATAATCCATACTTAAGCAATCAATCCCATAGGCTAAATTACTCAGTAAATTACCGTGTATGAATTTATTAATCAGTTCACTTAAACCAGCGCAGGTTATTGTTGAATCAGGATGTAGTGATGGTTTGGCAACCTTATCATAAAAGGCATGAGTACAAATTTTTATGCCGCCCAAATCACGCAGCACAAGGCCTGAAGGACGATTGGCCTGAAAAATAACCAAAGTATTTTGTTGGTGTGCTTCTAAAGCAATCCCATAAGATAATAAGAAATGCAGCTGACCTGCCAAAACACAACGGCAGTACTCCATAAAATAAGCTACGGGACAACTTTCGCTAAGCTCAATGAGTTCGCTTAATAATGATCTTTGACTCAGAGGTGAACGTTTAAAGAGTGACGCAAGCGGAACAAGTTTTTGATTTACCCGGATCCATTGTAACGGATTTTCCCGCACAATAAGGCCAAAATGCTTCATTTCGTCATTGGGGACAGATGAGTTTAATACGTTGATACCAGCTAAATCACGAGCTAAAAATAATTGTCCCTTATAATATTGAGTTCGGGTAAGTAGCTCATTTATCCACTGGGAAAGCTCAGAGGAATTACTTACCGAAGCTGGAGAAACCGTACGTAAGGATGAGGTAGTATGGACACCAACCGCCAATTTAAGATGAGGCCCATGCTTTTCAAGAGGCATCATGGTTCGAAAGGACATCGATGGTTTGGTTCGTTGATGTACTGGATTGACTATAAACTGATGTTCTTTGAATAAAGATTTTGCTAATGTTTGTAATTTATTAGTCCATTGCCAAGGATGAATAGGAAATGGGTAATAATCTTCAGGCCTCAATTTCTTTAATTGTAAGGCATCACTCCACAAACTGTATTCCTTGGGAAAATGATTACTAAATAGCCAATTGAATGCGGACTTGGAAGTAGAAATAAATGCGAGTGAATGGTGAATTGCAGCCCAACCGATCGTTACTTCAGAATTAAATTCAGGGGAATATTGCACAACTTCGTTCCGGTTAAAACCGATTTTGGCACGAAAATTGGGGTGCGATGGATGCCCCATACAGCCCCATTGCTCTAAGAAATTAAGTATTTGCTGTTGGCCGCAATGTTCGATTAACCAAGACCATAAACTCGCATATCCTTTTGCCTGCTGCCTAATCTTTTTATGCCACTGATATTGATAAGCAAGGGCTAAGGCTTGATTTACAATACTTTCATTTAATTCTTCATGTAATGAATGCCAATATTTAAAGTGAGTTTTTTGCTTTTGAGAATAAACCTTCAGCAGATCAAGATAAGCAGTAATGGATTGACTCGATACTTTTTTATCTATTAATCCTTCTGAAATTGCAGACCTTCGTAAACGATTAAAACACTGCTGATAAGATGCAACGATACAATGCCCCATTTGTTTGGATGAAATAGGAAAATCATTATTCGTTAATAATGAACGTAATTGATAATTTAGTTCATTTACATGAGAATTCGATAAAATCATATGTACCCACCCTCTTTATTGTCTTTCGGTTGCAGTTCTTATTCTTGAAAACAACATTCTAATTGCTGATATCCACATCGATCAGAACAACAAAATGAGAATAATTATCATTTGCAATATAAACGATAATAATTCTCATTTGCAATAGTTAAACGTATTTTTTCCAGATTTAATAAAGAAGGCTTGGTAACAGGGTCGAAATTTAAAATAAGCTGTATGGCAAATGTACTAACTTTTGCAGATGTCCTGACGTCTCTTTTTTTGAACTGTATCTATAATCTTTGAAATAATGAAATAAGATACTATTTAGCATATACCAAAACTCTTTCTCACAATTTAAATCACCAAATAATAGACTTGCAGCTAAAGAATGTCATAATACACGCCATCAGTGCTTATACGACATGTTGAGGTTTTCTGACTTCATTTTGTAATAAAAATATAAACCTGATAAATAAAAAATAAATCAGATAAAACAGGATGTTACCATGAAAAAACTGCTTTGTTCGCTCGGGTTAAGCTTTGGTCTTATTTCCGGAGCATTTGCTGTTGATAATACACTTGACCTATTAAACTTGGAAATTGCAAATATTCTTTCACCCTTCCAAAATCAAGCTACTGTTGCAAAACTTAAATTTGACGCTGTAGAAATTGATAAAGAACGGGCATCCAAAGTCGCTTTAAATAGCCTCTACAATAAAGTCGGCTCAAAAAACAACTTCGAAGTAAAAGTTGACAATCTAAGTTATGACTATGGTAATGGTACATCTCCAACCACTGTTCTCAAAGGATCTGTCGGCCTGGATCTCACCAAGTTTTTAACCCCCCAAGAGAGCAATCAAATAATTCCCAGTGCCATTGAATTTTTGCAAGAACTTGTAAAAAGCTATACCGAAGAATACGGTGATGCGATTTTTATCAAGGGCGTAGTTACTTCAACAACCAAAGATGCCGATGGAAATTACACCGGTTTAACTGCATTGATCTCAACCAAAATTGACCTCGACAAGCTTCCTGAAGATCTCTCTCGCGAATCAGTTATGATTACTGATGCGTTTGTTTCAGTAACCCTGAATCTAAAATCTGGATTCGCTCTGGATGCCTTTGTAGTGAGTAATCCCGAATATTGGGGGTTTCAAGAAAATCAAATCGGTTTGAAAGAAATACTCGAACATCTTCTTGCTCGTGACGAAGAGGCTATAGAAATGATTAATACTCTATTTATCAATTTAGATTTCATGGCTTCTAATATTGTGGAAATCGACAATGAATCTTTTTGGAATTTGATTTCAAAGAACAACCCCATACTAAATCATTATCATTCATTATCACGACATTAAAATAAGTACATTTGAAAATGATTTTTACAGCCTCAGATTCGGCGCGATAAACTAATCTTTATCAAAATCTGAGGCTACAGAATTTACAATCTATTTTATGAATTAGGCCAATAATTTTAGATTGATTTAAATTTTATCTAGACTTTGAGTTCATTAACATAATCAATTAAGTCTGTAGGGAGTTCTTGATATCGCTTTTTAAATAGTTGTTTATTTTGGGCTATAAACAAGGCGTAATGGTTTAAAAGCGACGGGATAGTAGTCTGATAGCCTAGCTTCCTATAAGCATTTGCATCAGCCTTTCTTAGAGATGTATCTAATTGTCTATTCTCTTTATCAATCAGGATAAGATTTTCAGGATTTGGAAACCGATTTTTAATCACCTTGACTCTTGCTTCATCCATTTTGTTAAGTTCCGAACACATTAAGCTAATCGATACAACACTCTTAGGAATAGCAGCAATTAATGTTTCAAGCTCAATGATTGATTTATTATTCCAATCATTCCAACTCAAATTAATATGAGTTATTCCTGAACCCTCAAGCTCAGCAAAAATAAGAGCAAGTTCAGCTCCCGATTTTTCATCCAGATTATTACCCGACAAATCAAGATGTGTTACTCCGGAGCCTTTTAAAACACGTAACATTGCAGCAAGCTCAGAGGCTTTTTTGCAACCCAATTGATTCGCTGACAAATCAAGATGCGTCACCCCTGATTTGTTTAGAGCACTGAGCAGAGCAATTAACTCAGCTCCAGTTTTTTCAACTAGTTCATTCCAAGCCAAACTAAGATGTGTTATCCCTGATTCTCTTAAAGCCTCTAACATCATCGCTAGTTCAATCCCTGTTTTTTGCCCGAGATCATTCCAACTCAAATCAAGATACTTAACCCCCGAACCTTTTAAAGCACCTAACATCGAAGCTAACTCAACACCTGTTTTTTGTCCTAAGCGGTTCTCACGTAAATCAAGATGAGTTATTCCAGAGTCTTTTAAAGCACCTAACATTAAAGCCAACTCAGCACCCGATTTTTGTCCCAAGCGGTTCTCACGTAAATCAAGATGAGTTATTCCAGAATCTTTTAATGCGTCTAACATAGTCGCTAGCTCGGAACCTGTTTTTTGTCCAAGATAATTCCAGCTTAAATCAAGATACTTAACGCCAGAGTTTTTCAAAGCTTTTAAAATATTAGCCAACTCAGCACCCGTTCTTTGAGCCAAATTATTACCTCTTAAAACCAGATGCTCTACCCCAGAACCTTCTAAGGCAGTAAACATAAGAGCCAGCTCTGTATCTGTTTTCTGACCTAGTTTATTGTTACTCAAATTAAGGTGGCATACTTCAGAATGTTTTAGAGCATTCATCATCGTTGCGAGCTCAACACCAGTTTTTTCTCCAAGATGGTTGTCAGATAAATTAAGCTGATCAATTCCAGAACCCTGTAAGGCACCCAGAATGATTGCTAATTCATCCCCTGATTTTTTCCAAAGATTATTTCCACCCAAACAAAACTTCCTCACCCCTGACTGTTTTAAAGCACCTAACATAGTTACAAGCTCAATTGCTGATTTTTGCCAAAGATCATTCCCATACAAATCAAGATCTATAACTCCTGCATCTTTTATAAGACTTAACATTGCCGTCAGCTCAGTAGCTGTTTTTTCCCAAAGAAAATTATTCCCCAAACCAAGAATTTTTACTCCGGAGCCTTTCAAAACGTCAAATAAGGGCAACAACTCTAAGTCAGTTTTTTGGCCAAGATTACATCCTGACATATCAAGACCAATTCCCCCCTTTTTTTTCAAAGCAATAATTTCTGTAGTTAGTTCATTTATCGTTCTAGTAGCCATTCATCTATATTCCCGTAAAAAATATGCGTGATTTTGTCAATTCACGAACAGATAATTTTGTTTTTTTTAAGCAAATCATGGTTGAATATTATACGCGATAACGATAATAAGCGCATTACATTTAAGACAGTTAGATTATTATTTAAGCAGTTGTGTGTTTATGTTTTTGAAAAAAAGATGATGGAGACAACCCACAAGCTGACTTGATAAACAAATAACTTATATTCATCAATCATAAAAATAAACTTGTGGGTCGCAGATTTACAGGACCCTACTTCCCAAATTCTGCTAATAACTGTAGGGTTTTTTCTTTAGATAACTGTCCTACAGAACCTAAATCAGTCAGTAGTTGCCCCTGCTTATCATAAAAAAGCATCGTTGGAATTCCATAAATATGAAACGCCTGTCGGATTTTAACTACCTCATTTGTTTTTTCACTGATATCCACACGAAGATTTACTGAACCTTGCATGGCCTCTATAACAGCTTCTTGATTAAAGACATGTTTATCCATAGCCTGACAGTCACTACACCACCCGGCAAAAAATTCGATAAAAACACGTTTATGATTTGCCTTTGCTTCAGCTAATTTGACATTTACTTCTTTAAGAGTATGCACCCTAATAAATGGAGCTTGAGTTCCTGACTGGGTAATAGGAGTGGGTATAAATGCTTGATACGCCAAAGCCCCCGCTCCCATCATAGATAACAAAGCCAATCCTTGCAGTAACCGTCCGCCCCAGCGATGCTCCTGACGAAAAGCTCCAAAAACCCATGCACTAATGAGTAAAACACTAACCCACGCCAAATCAATCCAGAATTGAGGAACAACACGACTTAATAACCAGACGGCCATGGCAAACATCATGAGGGCAAATAGATGTTTTAACCGAACCATCCAGGGGCCAGAACTTGGTAAGAAACGTCCATATCCTGCACCAACAATTAATAAAGGAAGTCCCATTCCCAATGCCAAAACAAAAAGCAATAAGCCCCCTTCAGCTACCCGGTGGCTCTGAGCAATATAGGTTAAAATGCCAATTAAAGGCGCTGTAACACAAGGTGATACAACTAAAGTTGATAAAGAGCCCATCAAGGTTGCTGACAAAATACCATGCTGCCGTTTACGCTTTGGAGTGAATCGGGCAAAAACCGGTATTCGTAATTCAAATACACCCAACAACCATAATGCCATGAATGTAAATATAAGACTGAAACTTCCAATAATCAGAGGTTGTTGCATTAGTGTTTGTACAGTCGACCCGAACCAGGCTGCCAACATCCCAGCGATGGCATAAGTTATTGCCATTCCCAAAACATAGCCCAAAGATAACTTAAAAGCCTGGCGTCCAGTATTGGCTCCTTGTCCTGTAATGATGCTGGATAAAATGGGCACCATAGGGAGAACGCAAGGTGTAAAGGCCAATAAAACACCAAGAAAAAAGAACGCAGTCAAATAAAAGGCGGGGCCATGACTTTGGATAAACAGCATCGCATCGGCAGGATTCGCACTGCTAATCCCTGTTGCAAAAACAGAAAATGGGATAAATGCCATCGATAATGACAAAATTAGTTTTTTCATTTTGATTCCTTAATAATTATTTTTGAATTTAAAAATAAACAAGAAATCAAATAGGAGGACGATAAATTGTATCCAATGGAGAATTATATTTTGAGAAAATCAGTAAAAAACCTAATAAACCTATGAGGTTTCGCACTATCCATGAGGAGCTTAGAAACTCATTTTGGAGCCAATAAGAAGCTGAAAAACAACTACTATTCATCACTTGCTGCACCGAACAAGGGGTTACTGCAAAAGAAACTGCAGCGGGTATATTTACGCTTTGTTTTGGACATGTTGGTACTTTAAGTGGCGCAAGAAAAATGGCACTCATAAGTAAAAAGAGGATTAGCGAACGATATTTGTACATTTGATAACCGTAGCATAAAGCTCATCAAGAAATCAATCACTACCACAGCGCAACGTCATATTAATTGAATTAAACAATACTTAGATATATGTTCACTGATTTGTCATATCCATTTCTGTTTTTCATTATCCTACCTGTTTTGTCATTTACGCGAAGGCGAAAATCCATTATTGAGTTTCTACGAGTAAATGAACTACCAACATCCATAGCCTCTGGTTTCCTCAGTCTTAGGAGGAAGAATTTCTCCCATAGTATCCTTAAATTTTTCAATTTTATTTGTATCTTTGGGATCAAGAGCTGCAAGTTTTTGATAAAAATCTTCTGCCTCCGCTGATCTGCCCCGGAGCCGATGAAAATTTTTCATAATCTCAGAATCTGTTTTTTAAACTTTGCTACTTCAATCTTAAATAGAACACACTGCTTGTAATTCATCTGATCCTAAATTGATAAGATTGATTTGAGTACCCGATTCTGCACTCACAGATACACTGCTGTTGTTTTTGACCCGGATTAAAGTTCCTTGACCAGTAGACAGTTTTCTTCCATTGATCACACCGCTATTTTTTATTACATTAATTTTAATTTTACCGTTATTTTGATGGGTACACTGAACAACACATCTTGCATTGAGCGTCCAAAGTGTATTATTTGCCAGTAATTTTGTTTCATTAGGGCTAAGTTTAATCGTTTTTTGGGCGTTTGATTGTGAACAGAATAATCCAAAGATGATAAAAAGAGATAAAGTCATAATTTTATTCACGTTGTATCCTTAGTTTCGTTAACTGAAATGATGTTCAATAATAGAATAGTAAGCACATATTTTATTCTATTAATATTAAGGTTTTATTAAGATGAGTTGTATATGGGCGAAATTTTGGAAGTTATTGAAAAGTCTACTGCTTGATAACTGTTTGAGAAATGAAGAAAATACCTACCATATTTTTAAAGCAGTGCTTTTTATTTAGGTACAAATTTGCACATCGAGCAAGCGTAATATATAATCATATTGATGTTTTTTTGTTCGATCTATGTAACCATGTACAAGGAGATCTATATGAAGATCAAAGCAGCAGGATTCATACTCGCCACTACTATGCTTGCAGCCGGACCAATTCATGCGGCATGCCACCAACACCAACCAGGATGGCATATGGTTTCAAAAAAATGTGCCATCAAACCTGCCGATAATTGGCAAGAATATAAAAGCGGCGTATACACTCAACCAATAACTGGAAAAAGTCTGCTCTGAGGCGATAAATCCAGTTTAAAATCACTTAATGGATAGATCAATGGGGTCTCACAAAGTTTAGACCCCGTTTATTTAAATCAAAAAAACGTAATCCAAGCTTGCCTCAATAGCGGTCTTGCGACACTATATAAACATATTACAAAACTACATAATCTTTGCTAGGGACAATTAGACCCTATTCTTTGAAGAGTTGTTCAATGCAATACAACACACCCAAAACCCAGGTAATCTAAAACAAGAGGCTCGAAGAATAATGAAGCGGCCAACAGACTTAAGATAACGAATTTTTTTACAACTCGAGACATTATCCAGGTTATTAGGCAACGTCCCTAAAGTTTTTTTATAGGATTTTCCAAACTGAATCTGAGCACAGAGTTTTCAGGTTCGTTCGATTTGCCCCCTCTCCCGCGCTAGGAATTTGAGTAGTATGATGATGCCTTTTCGCGGGACGAGGGTTGGGGAGAGGGAATGTCACGGATGGTTATTGACGATGAGGGGTGGTTTCGTTTAGAAAAGTTGCTTCCAAAGCCAAAAGGACGTCATGGTAAGGATGATCGCTGGTTTATGATGTTTGGGCTCATGAACATTGTGTTTTTTTTTGGCGTGTCATTAGCCAATCTGTACGCTTTACATCGTACATTTGATTGTCCGCATGTTGACCGCCATCAAGCTCGATAATCAGTCGTTTTTCAAGACAGACAAAATCATCGATGAATTCACCTATTGGTACTTGCCTCTTGAATTTAAATCCAAGTCTATTCGCTCGAGGGTAATACCATAGATGCCTCTCAGCATCAGTACTGTTTTTCCTTAAATCACGAGCTCGTTGTCTTAACACAGATTGTTCCATTCCCTCTCCCAACCCTCGTCCCGCGAAAAGGCATCATCATACTACTCAAATTCCTAGCGCGGGAGAGGGGGCAAATCGAACGAACCTGAAAACTCCGTGCTCAGATTCAGTTTGGAAAATCCTATAAAAAAAAGTTAGGGACGTTGCCTACTTTGTTGTAGCCGAAAAATGCTAGCAAATGTCGCCTGTATCATGCTCCACTGATACAGGCGACATATATTATGCTCGTTGCGCTTCAGCGTTTGCTGTAATATCAGCAGCATCGTCACTAATTAATTGAGTATCTTTACATAATTTGACGTATTCTTTATGAGTAATCAATGCATAAAAAAGAGCGGACAGGAATATGATGTAATAAATATTTTGATAAAAATAAATTAACCACAGATAAGTCAGAAAAGGTGTTGATAATACTAATAATGTTGTTACTTTCATGCGTCTGGCAATTTGTATTGATCCATAGATTATCATCAAAATTGAAATCGACAAATTCATCTTTAAAAAGTCACTAGCAGGTAAAGTGCTCATCATTACCCCAAGGATACAAAAGATGATTAACCCAAAAAGTCTGGTATTTGGTTTAATCGCCCCCATACTAATTGGAGCGGCCATATATCCAATTAAATGATATCCAGTCACAATCACCATTAATGAGGCCCAACTATCTGAATTCCAAAGGAATATTGCAGTTAGAGTAAAATTAATGAGTAAAGAACGACGACACAAATTATATTCAGGATGTAATTTGCCAATCGTTTTCCTTGGCATTTGACCTTCTTTAGCCATAGCATAGAACATCCGGGAAGCCCCACCCAAATAAGAGTATCCTGTGCCTGATGGGCTCACAACACTGTCAGCAATCAAGATCATTGCTAAAAAATTCACTCCAAGCAACATTGCTAAATTAATTAAAGGCGAATGGAAATTGAGGCTACTCCAACCACTTGCCAGCATGTCATGAGGTACAGCGCCCATAAAGGATAATTGCAATAACATATAAACAAACATCACAATTACAATTGAAAGAACGATTGATAGAGGGATATTCCGTTTTGGATTCTCTATTTCACTGGCAAAAGCCACTGCCAATTGAAAACCATTGTAAGAATAGATTAATCCAGCTGAAATGATTGCTGTAATTGCTGATCCAACTCCATATTGGGTATTTGTAGGCAAGCTGAAATTGCTGGTATCAAAACGCATAATCAAGAAAATAACAATCGTAAAAATCGGACTAAGAATTTTTATTACAGTGACTGTATTATTAATTTTAGCTAATAACTTAATACCAAAATAATTAATAAACAAATATATGACTAAGATACTCAATGCAAATAATTTACCATAAAAGGTCAGGACATTATCTGCGATTAAAAAATCACTTTTAATTGCAGCAGCTAAATATTGTGTCGTTGCTTGAGCTTCGGTACCAATCGTTACCATTAATCCAAACCAGTTGGCAAAGGCAAATGGCATACCAAAAATACCATTATGTGATAATGCACTTGAGCGAGCAGTTGCCCCACGAACGGGGTAAATTGATGCGACTTGTGCAAGGCATAATCCCACGGCCATTACCAACAAAGCAGCCAGAACCCATGCAAGAAAAGAGTAATTTCCGGCAATTTTAGCATTTAATTGCGCGCTAAAGAGCCATCCTGAACCAACCATCGCGGTAGCAGACAATGCAGTTGCACTAAATAAAGAAATTTTGGCATGCTTACAACTTGAACCCATAATAAATTACC
This sequence comes from Fluoribacter gormanii, assembly GCF_900156395.1. Taxonomy (GTDB): domain Bacteria; phylum Pseudomonadota; class Gammaproteobacteria; order Legionellales; family Legionellaceae; genus Legionella; species Legionella gormanii. Next base: position 134,861 of record NZ_FTNL01000003.1, read on the forward strand.
TTAGAAAGATACACATTTTATAATAAGTGAGAACAAAATATCAATTTTGCATATTTTTCAGTCAGCGTCAATAGCTCCAATATAAAATGTGGTTAAAAAGACATAGATAACCCCAATTTTTCAAAAAAAATGAGAAATATATCTCTCTAATAAATAAATAAATTATTGTTTATATTCAATTTTATTATATAAAACAAGAGGTGGATGTTTATTGTCTCTTAAGTGCAAATCGAAAACAAAAAACAGGGACGTAAGTGATCCTTCTTGAAACAAATTCTTTAATATCATGTATTTATTTAATCAGTTTAACTACCAGATAAACATAAAATAACTTACTTAAATAATCAGTCTTTTATATTGCAGAATACTTCACAAGATAAATTAAAAACTGTTCTACAATTGATTTATATCCATAATAAATATGAAGTTATTGTTACGTTATATGGGAAAAATGGATGAAAACGACACGATTAGAGGCGTTTAGCGATGGAGTGCTTGCTATCATTATTACCATTATGGTGTTGGAAATTAAAATTCCACATGGTGATACCCTCACCAGTCTTACACCTCTTGGCCCAGTTTTCTTAAGCTATATGCTTAGTTTTATTTATATTGGTATTTATTGGAATAACCATCACCATTTATTCACCGCCGCCAAGAGTATTTCAGGCAAAGTCCTTTGGGCCAATCTGAATCTTTTGTTTTGGATTTCACTCTTTCCTTTTGCAACAGGCTGGATGGGAGAAAATCATTTTACAGCCACACCAACTTCTGTTTATGGAATAGTACTTTTACTGGCTGCAATTTCCTACTCGATACTTGTGCATGCGCTTATATCACATGAAGGCGCAGAATCTCTGATAGCAACGGCTATTGGAAATGACTTTAAAGGAAATATGTCCATCGTATTATATGCTTTTGCAATCCCTCTAGCATATGTTTCTACGTGGATTTCTCAAATGATTTATGTACTTGTTGCAATAATTTGGTTCATTCCAGATAAGCGCATTGAAAATAAAATAAAGTAAATGATTTTCTGATATCAGGGCAATCCATAGCCTTGTTGGTGACAATAAATAGTAAATGCAACGGCTCACTACAAAACGATATGCGCAGTTACAGACACAAGCCCCCCCTCACCCTGCTCTAAAAAAACCATTTAATCAATGAGTATCAATAAAATTTTATATTATGCAAATCAATTTTTTCGCAATTCACAGGATTTTATACCAATTTTGATTGTATTTTAGATGCGCAGTATGGATAATAAAGCGCTCATCGTGTTTAACATAAACCATTTTGGAAAAGTAACTATGACTTATCCACATAAAAAACATGTTGTTCTACCAGAAAAAATGGATAAATTAAAAACAAGAATAAACTTATCGAAGGAAAACCAGAAGTCATTTATTGAAATTATCCATAAAAAGGGCAAGTTATCAAAATACATACTTGAGGGTATACAAAAAATATTTGGCTTAATAAGCTCCATCATAACATCCGTCAAAGAATTACGTATATTTGGATTCGTCCTCCAGATGCTTTCTATTATTCCCAATGCGATTACAACTTTAACTAACAAAGAAAGCTCCGCTGCCATTAAAACTTTTTCTATAATTGTTCTTTTAGCTACATCAGGTTTAGGCATTGCTGCCTTCGTTTTCGGAGGAATAGTAGCTGCGGGAATTGGATTGGCTTTTGCCTCTCTAACTACTCTTATTGAGGGAATATCATTTTTAGGCGGACTTATTAATAAATACAAAACAAGTAAGGCCTATAGAGATAAAAAACTGTTTATGGATTTGCTGGAGACATTTGATAGTTCATTAAATAATGACAAATACAGAAAACAACTTGAAATCCACGCTGTGGAACTAGAACACCTAAGCAATTTGTCTACACAACAAGCAAAACAGGTACAGTTTATTCGTGAGATGCTCAGTAAAATCGGACCGACTGACTTGTTTTTAGATAACATCCTTGTATTCAAACTTACACTATTATATGAGGATCGTAAAGAGCGCTTGGCGCAGCTGGCGCAAATCACAAAATTAATTGATGAACAAAAAGAGCTTGAGGCTAATACATTACTGATAGAACAGGTGAGCGATATTCAACACCAAATTGCTAAAATTGATAAAGATATTGCAAATATAACAGAACCATTGTCCCAGCTAGAAGAAAGCAATCTTTTAGCTAATAAGACCATAGTAAAATCCTATACAAATTTTGTTCTAGGTGGAACAGGTGTTATTTTATCAACAATTGGTCTAATAATTCTTATAGGTACAGCTACGATACCGCCTCTTTGGGGCTCCATTTTGCTTGGATTTAGTATTGGACTTGCACTATTTGGATTAATTAAGTGGGGAGTCGAAGTGCACGCAAAGAATGTAGACGAACAAATCTTAGAGAACCGTACAAAAGAAAATGAAGAAATAATCCTGGAGGAAGCATTAGATCATTATGCTCATGAACTATCAGATATCTGCCAAGGCAGTTACTCAACAGCATTACGCCCTATCCTTGAATCAGCTGCAACAGCCGCAACGCCTACTCCACAAAATGAAGAACTCATGAATGATTCAATAATAGTGCAAGAGCCAAAATTCTCCGACAGTAAATACGTTCCTGCTGACCTTTTAATTACCAACAGACACTTATCTCAACTTATTGGCTAATCCCTTGAATACTTGAAAGGGAAACAGTACATGTTTGTCAAATAAAACAACAATCAAAATATTTAAATGATGAGATTTGTATACTTAATAATTTGCTAAGGATGAATCTGTATAATTTTAAATCTTTTTGTTGATTTAAAATGCAGGAAAGAAATGTTTAAAAAAAATGACTCTACGATACAAGGTTTTACCCTTAAATATACAGGTACCCGATTTAAATATGATGATACTTCCGTTCATGGAATGGAAGCATTAAGAAAGAATTTTTCCGAAATGGGCGCCTTAGCGATTCGTTTGCAATTAAGTTTAGCTCAGTTTGCTGCTTTAATTGAGCCAGTTTGTGAAGAAAACTATAAAGAAAACTCAACTGAGCATACTGCCGAAGGGAAAAATCAACTTGATTTGTTTGGCCTATCAGAAGAACTCTCAACAGTGTTACAAGATACTAAATTATTAGAACAGTCCAGTCATTATATTGTTGGGAAAGGAAAAATATTAAATGAGCGAAGTCAGCCACTCAAATATCCTAATACAGAAGGTCTTCGTGGTGGTGAATCAATTTGGGATACCATTCATTTCTCAGTATGGCAAACAGGAATCAATTTAAGTAGTCATTTATCGAAGCAAGGTTTTTTATATCTTTGTCATCCCAAAGGAGTCGATGCGCAACAATATTACCTTATTACTCAGGAATTAGATAAAGGTGAATTTGAAATTATCGCAGACCATGATAAAAAAATTATAAAAACACATTCTGGAATGGTAATAGAAACAGCGACTATCCCATCAAACACTAAAATCGACCTTGATCCTGAACACACTCAAACATATCAAGAAAATGGCTTTGTAATTAATGTAAATGATAACGCAGCACCAATGGGTTGGATTATTAAAGAGGACAATAAAAAGCTTGTTCAACCTGAATATGCTGAAGATGTAATTCGTCTGATACGAATCTCAAAAAGTGGTTTTCGACGATTACCGGAAGATCAGGGAAAATTATTAATGCTAGGTTTGATGAAAGGAAATGAACATATCCTACATACCCAAAATCGATCATTCAACGCAATGGATATTCTTCTTGAAATACTGGAAACAGAATATGGCTTTGATCCTGGAAAGTTAATGGACTCAACCGTCACAAAACGCGTATTTGATCAGATGCAAAAAGATGCAAAAGAAAAAGATATTGTTGACGATCTGTTAACCATTAATCTTGCCTTTGAAATGATTCAACCACTAAAAACGACTTTAGCTCAAAGTGCAAGACATCGATTATTAAAACAATTAACCAACTCCTATACAGCAAATCAAAATACGCTAAAAGCAGTAATCTATGCTTTTGATTTACAGAAAAAAAATGGTAGCCCTGCTCTTCACCTAAATCAGGAAATACCAATTTCAATAGATGAGGGATTAATTGATGTGCGGATTAATGGGCGGCTAACGAATCCTGATTTGAATAACCCCAAAAATGCAGCTTCATTATTATCAATTGCTATTCTTGTTTCAGAGCAAATGATCATCGAGCAACTGCTACGAGATGCGGTCCATTACGGAGAAGAGCATCCCAACGCGCAAGCGCTCAAAGCAATATTAAAGGATGATAAGCTATTTTTAAAGATTCGAGAGCAGGCCTCCCATTTACCTGGAAATGAATCTGGGCCAACTTTAGGGTTACAATTTTCTTACTGCGAAGAAATCGTTGCTCAACTCAGAGAGAAACTTGGCACTAAACATCTCATTGAGGTCATTCACCAATTAGAAAACGGTGAGCCTATCGATGTTGCTCCGAATGCCGTAGCCGCTCTTAAAGAATTATTCAATGTTGGTGAAATCTTACAGCAACTTGAACAAACTTCTGGGAGGAAAGCAAACTCCAGAGGAATTAATGGCGGATTAAGTGTAGTGATCCAAAAACTTGCTCCTTCACTATATAACGAACTTTCCAGCAAAATTCATTCAGATTCATCAAATAATCCTTTAATGCCTATAGAATCCAGTAAAGATGAGACCTCGATAGAAGCATGTCCTTTCCTGAGTGGCAGATTAAGACACCAAGCAGTTAAAAATCCTCATCTGCCAAAAGAAGTAGAACAGCATGAAGAAAAGAAAGAGAAAACCGCTGAATCATGGTGTGGTTTCTTTACTAAGATAGTAGTCACAACAGGAGTAGCTGCTGCAAGTATTTATCTGGGTAGCCAGATAATCTAATATGCTCTAAAGAATATGAATTGTTGGATATTCAAAGCCCTAGATACTCCTAGGCTTTGAATATCTCCGAATAACGAGCCGCCGCTCTATTCGCTATAGCGATACCACTTTAAAGAAAAATTAATTATTCAAGAAGCTGCATTTTTCCACTTTTTTAAATTCAAACCTATAATAAAAGAAATTATCTTACATGGACGACCCTTATGAAATTTCTTCATGGATTATTTCTAGTTTCATCCTTAATTTATCAAAATGCCTACGCGGAAAAAGCACTATCCCCTCCTACCGGCCAATCAGCTCAATGCCAAGAAGCTTATGAACGATCTGGTCAAATTAAAACCATAAGTAATGTTTTTAGCAGCTTATCAAATAATTGTTATTCCGCTGGCGGAATGAAATTAATGCATAAAATATTATTATCGGAAAACTCAAATGAACCCACGGGCGTTTTATTTACATGTACAGGAAGTGATTTAAATTTTGTTGTATTTTCTTGCCTCTTTTCAACAAATTGATATTTTATAGATCTTGGATAGAAACCGAGCATCACAAAGCAGGTTATCCATTCCAAGAACAAATAAGATTTAATCTTGTCTGAACATTAAGATTATGCAGGCAAAACCTATGGGAGCAAGTGCTTTTTTTTGAATTTCTTAAAGTATACAAAGAGCTCTACAGACTATAAACAGACTTATCCACAGAAAATGTGTATAACTCATCGCAATAAAATGCATTTAAAAATGAAAAGAAGACTGATGCGCCAAAGAGTATATTAAGCTGCTCGAATTTAAATTGATATTACGTTGAATAAATATCCACAAGAATTTTCTAGGAAAAAAAAAGAAATTAGCCGTTGGTATGTTAACAAATAAAAAGCAAAAAAACAGTCTTGACTCAAATTATTTTTCTTCTTATTAAAACTCCTATTAAGGGAATTATTCCTATCACTGCAACCTATTTAAAATATCTTAAGAAACGGAGGATCGACTTCCAACCATTATCCTGATAAAATTATAGACATATTTTTATTATTTGAGACGACTCGATTCGTATTTAAGCATGCCTACCTTAACGACAATTAGTATTTATATTTATTGCTTATTTTTTTTGGTAAGCGCCGTTATTGAATTGATTTCATTTAATGCACTTTCCCCATCTGGACAAGAAATTGTATCCTGTCGTAAAAAACTTCCTTTTATGACTGATTTAAACAGTATCATTAAGGTATTTTTGTTTACATTCGTCATTATCTATATCACTCCCTGGCAAATGAAATATAAAACCTATTTATACAGTAATGCCCAAGAACTGATTTTTATTTATCACGTGCTCATGATATTTTTTCTTGTCGCATTTATTCCGATCATCAAATACTTACAGAGTGACATTAGAAATGGACGTTTACCCAAATGGTATCTCAAAAATATATTAATTGGTGATTATATTCATCTATGGGGTATTTTATTGGCATGTTATGCATCAATTCCCAATTTTTAATTAGGCTAACGAATCATAACCTGGGTTTAAATTGATATATAAATCCCAGGCTATGCTTTTCATCCAGCACACAACTACACTCGGCTATTAGATATAGAAAAAGAAGTAGGTTCTATTTTCCTATCTTTGGCAACAAGAGGTTCAGGAAAAAAGTTAAACCCATGAACACTGTGTTCAGCATAAGGTGATGGTGCCTCACGTAGCTCTAAATGCTTACGAGGTCTAATTTTTAGCACCCCCATCCCACCATTTCTTTGTAATGGCGTCTCATAATTAAACCGTAATTCCAGATGCTCCTCTGCCGTAAGTTCAAATTTATAGGTGGCAAGCATACGAAATAATGCCATTATTTCTGTCATTGCAATCCGAAGACCAGGACAACGTCGTGCACCTGTTTTAAATGGTAATAATTGTCCTTCCTTTTCCATTATCCTTGGCACATCAGATGAATGAGTTTCAGCAAAATAATGGGCATTATAAAGGACGCCTCTACCGTTTTTTGGATGCCATCGCTCGGGAAAAATATCGTTGGCACTTATTGTTTTTTTGCCAAAAATTCGTTGTCCTTCACTGGAAAGCACAATATCTGGAAAATATTGTGCGTGTGTATGTACTCCCTGCATAGGAATGAATACAAGTGCTCCTGGAGGTAAAGTGATTGAGGTACCCTCCATATCAAGATCGATTGTTTCGTGGACTATTTCTGGCACAATGGGTGCTGGTGGCGCCAATCGTAATGCTTCCAACAGAACAGCTTCTGCATAAGATACCCCCTTCTCTATTTGGGCATCCCAAGGAGAATGTAATTCAAAAGACTCCCCTGCTGAAATTTTCTGCTGAATTTCCTGTTTTATTATGCTGTAGACACGCTTATCTTGAAGCGCAATTCTTAATGCGGTAATCAAAGCAGTAGCTGTAGCATCAAAACCTAATAATGGGATGAATAAACTTTCATTAACAACGTCTCTCACCATGGTAGACAGCAGTGTAGTGTCCGCGTGTTCAACTGAATACTTTATTAATAGCTCACATTGTACTGCCGTTAATTCTTCTTCTGAATTTATCCCAAGTTCTTCCAATTGACTATTTACATCCGAATTCATTAATACTCGGACTCTAAGTAAATAATTAAGCCAACTTTGCTGCTCCATTAATTGTTTTGTAATTTCATCTGATGAGAAAATAACCTGACAGCCTAGCTTAAAGGTTTTATCTCTTAAAAAAAGAAGGTTTTGTTTCTCATCATCCTGAATAGGATCCAAACTAAAAAGACAAGTGATTAACTCTTTTGTTAAACTTGGATGATAAAACTTTTCAAACGGTTTAATAACTGCTGCTCCGAAATAGGTTGTGAGTAAAACTCTTCTCGACAGTCTATCCATAACTTCACTGAGGGTTCTCCCATCCTGACCTTGCTCCAACTCATATTCTTTAAAAAAATCTGCAACCATATTTGCCACATGAGGTCTATTTGACTCATTACGCGAAAGAATTGATTGGCGAATTCTAGAATGAGTATCCGAACCCAGAATCGAAGACATGAGATTACCTGAACCGAGTATCACGGCCAACCGTTGAAAAAAAGGTCTTTGTCCAAATTTTGTCTCATTCGCTTTCGAGTAGAGTTGTTGAATTGCTGATTTATTTGACAATATAAATACGGGAGTCAAATCAGGCAATTTAAAGTAGGCGATCCCTGATCCTGGCTCATCTAGTGAGCGAGCCCCCAGTTCTGCTATAAACGTCATAAAACGTGTTTGTAATTGTGTTTTTGCAGAAGGATTCGCTCTTAAAAAAGTAAGATCTTTTATTAATGAAAGATAACTGGTCGCTGAAGGATAGGTAATTCTTGCAGCTGTAGCATTTTGGTGTAGTTGATACACTTTTAGCACCAAACCAACGCCGATAATAAATAAAACATAAAAAAGCATAACACTCCTCATCCAGAGCTAAATTGTATTCATTTGATAAGATTTTTAAATCTTTTCTATTTTACAGGAACTCCTGGATACCCGCTTTGCTTTTACCCAGGAGGTTTTGGAAAAAATGAAATTTTAATTTGCGTGTTAAATCACTAGAGGAACAATTTTATAAGGAACCAATTCACAGTATTTTTTCCAATCATGGCCATACTTAGAAGAGCATCGCTTATCATCACGAAATGCTCTATCAAATAACAGAATAGTTAAAAAGCAAAGATAAAAGTACGGTGCAAAATTATCAAACAAAGCGGGTACAGACCAAAAAAATGTACCAGCAAGCTCTGGGATATAATGGAAATGTCTGGCTATGCCCCACCATCCCGAAGCAAGTAATATAGTTTGTTTTTTATCGCCTTCTGTAGTTTCATAACGTGCCAACACCGTAACAGGCTTTTTACCCCAAATGACACATTCACCTTGTGTAGCTCGCGCAATAAGCCTTTGTTTGTCGGCAAGATAATTAATAATAATACTCGCTAAACCTAAGCCTAAAATGAGGCTTGCCCATACAAAAGATAAATTAATCGGATGGAGCACAAGATACATACTTGGAGAAGTATAAACGCAAGGAACCCATACCATGCAACCCCAGCAAATATAAAAACCGGCTCGATCATGCATGATATCTAAAGAGCGTAAATAGCCTTTTTCCCACATATAAAATTTGCTCAAATAAACGAATTGTAATATCACAGAAATTAACATTGAATTCGATAATTCACCTAATTCTGCTTGCTTGGCGCAATAAGAAATAAGGAATAGCCCCCAACTCATCATACCAAAACGACATGTAATAAATTTTTTAATACTCCATCCAAGGACTTGAGGATAAAGCTCTGTTCCCCAATAGTAATCAAACAGAATATTATTGGTTGTGCCTGAATCTGTAGATGAGGGAAAAAAACGCCCCTTAAGATACAAAAAGACACATAAGATAAGGCTAAACAAATTCAATGCGCCAAACAAAGCTCCGAGATTGTCATAAAGAATTGAAGCTGAGAATAAATTCAAACCAAACGATGCAATGCAAAAGCTTGTCATTGTTACGATAAATGCCAAAACACCATTTTCTTTATAAACAGGGATATTCCCTTTGGGAGTAATAGGTCCTTCAAATTTTTTTCCTGGCAAAATACGCATCAAAACCAGCTCAAATACTGTAAAAATTAAAATAATCTTCCAGGCAATAGAAGAACCCCAAAAATAAGGTTTCCATACGGTAGATACAGTTTGATACAAACCATTTTGAATCATTAAATCCCACAAAGCAGACAAGGACCCTTGAAGCTGGGTATTGGTAAACCACATCAGCATTACAAAAACGGGACATGAAAGAATGAGAAATAAGGGGCCTAAGGTATTCCTGATACTGAAATTCATAATGCTTCCTTACATATCTAAAAGACTGGAAAGGATTATAATACAGTAATTTTTAGTATTTAGTATCACTTTAATTTATTGATAAAGAGAAAATTAAAACGATGAATTAGTATTCATAATTTATTCAAAAAAAATAGAATCCTATCTATTTGATTTAGTGACTACTTTAATATTTAATTTAATATATCCCCTTTCATAGAGGTAACATCATGCCTCAATATCATATTGAACGAATGACACGTGAAGAAGTTGCAATTGCTATAGAATGGGCTCGAAAAGAAGGATGGAACCCAGGATTAAATGATGCAGAATGTTTTTATCAAACCGACCCACAAGGGTTCTTTGCTGGCAAATTAAATGGTCAGATTATTGCTGTTGGATCTGCGGTAGTTTATGACGAGCATTTTGCTTTTTGTGGACTTTATATCGTAGATAAAAAATACCGAACTCAGGGCTATGGAATGGAATTAACATCTGCCCGTCTTGCATATGTCGATGGTCGCAATGCGGGTATTGATGGGGTGCTTGATATGGTCAATAACTATGCTCATATTGGTTATCAGTTTGCACACAGCAACGCCCGCTATGCTCTGGAACACACCCGCTTAACCCCTCAACATGATCCTAATTTGGTTGATCTAAAAACTGTACCTTTTGAACAATTGATTCAATATGACAATCACTTTTTTCCGGCCCCAAGGCCAAAGTTTCTTTCAGCATGGATCAAACAAAATACTGCTTTAGCACTCGGTTTTGTCCAGGAAAAGCAATTAAAAGGTTATGGAGTAATCAGAAAATGTTTTGAGGGTTATAAAATAGGACCTCTATTCGCAAATACACCGGCTATTGCTGAGAAACTATATGAACAATTGGTCGAGTATGCTCAAGGAGAAATTGTCTTTTTGGATATTCCCGAGAATAATCCCTTCGCAGTTAATTTAGTTAACAAATATAAGATGTCCAAAGTGTTTGCAACAGCAAGAATGTATCTAAAAGGAACACCTAAACTGTCTATCGAAGGTATTTATGGTATTACCACGTTCGAACTAGGATAAACATGCGTGATTTATTAGGTTATGGCCCTGAAGGAATAAGTCTCTCTTGGCCCAATAAAGCAAAAATTGCCATTAACTTTGTAATTAATTACGAAGAAGGAGCAGAATTAAGTCCCGCCAATGGCGATGTACAGGCAGAAATTAGTGGTGCAGATTTTCCTTTTATGCCCAAAGCCAAAGGACAACGAAATCTGAGTATGGAATCGTTTTATGAATATGGTAGTCGTGTAGGTATATGGCGTCTACTGCGTTTATTTGATCATTATAGAATTCCACTTACTTTTTTTGTTACTGGACAAGCATTGATACTTAATCCTTTATTTGCCGATTACCTGGCAAGCCAGAATCATGAAGTAGCGGGACATGGATGGCGCTGGATAAATTACACCAATGTGCCAAGAAGAATTGAAAAAAAGCATATACTTTTAACTATTGAAACTATAGAAAAACTAACTGGGCACAAGCCTAAAGGATGGTACACTGGTCGGCGAAGTGAAAATACTCGAGAATTATTATTTGAACTTGGAGGTTTTCTCTATGACTCGGACAGTTATGCCGATGAATTGCCTTATTATATTGAACAGCATTTAGTGATTCCCTACTCCCTTGATTGCAATGACTTCAGATTTACTATAACACCCGGTTTTTCAGAGGCTAGCCAATTTTACGCTCGATTAATAAATACATTTCATTATCTTTATCAGGAACAACGCCTGGCGATGATGACGATAGGATTACATCCACGCTTGAGTGGAAAACCAGATCGTTGTCTTGTGCTAAAACAATTTTTAGATCATGTAACTCAATATCAGGATGTTTGGATAGCAAGACGAATTGATATCGCTCAATTTTGGCTTAACGCCTTGCCCTGTAAATAACTAACTCAAACTCATCTTGTAGATATTTTTGTAGCCTTGATGAAGCAAAGCGAAACCCGGGTTTCAGCTCTTCGAACAAGCACCTAAGCCACATTAAAATGTTCTGTAGTTCATATAATTTGTAATACGTTAAATGAAATTGAAAATAGATAATCCCTGAATCATCACAAAACTTTGCTGAGCAATTTCTAAATTATATAATTCCTGTTTGAGTTCCGTTGCAGCAGCTAAAGGTTCTACTTCTTGCAAGCGCTTTAAAGTAATTTTACTTTGCTCAATTAAATCAGAATTTGCTATTTCAGCATGTTCTAACTGGTTTAAACGTGCCCCCAGATTTGCTCGGGCATCTAAGATAGCACCCAAAGCACTATCTATTTGTGCCAATATTTGATTATTCACAGTCATAGCCGCTGCCTTTTCTGTGGCAGTTGAATAAGGTTGATTTAAATTATCAATCATGTTTTGTATGGTAGCAAAAACTGATTCATTTTGAGATGGTGCAATTAAAAAAGCATCGCCAGCATTCGGCACTCCCGAAATAGCCATTTCCATTCCATTAAAACTAACAGTCATCCCTTCTTGGTATAAAGGGGCATCATCAGGTGAGCCTGTAGGAGGAATTACATTACCGCTTGATGCTCCAGATACCATGACGACCAGATTTCCCTGTGAGTTCAATGCAAAACTCATTGTGTAATTATCAGGTATATAAGCTGAAGGAGTAGTTACTGAACCAGTATTTAATGACGCAGTTCCCGTATTAGGTGTTCCTGTTTGTTTTATTGAAAAACTACCATTACCATTGGGTATACGCATAAAAAGATCGTCCCCGGGATCATTAATAGCAATTTGCAGGCTGCTTGCAACAAGCTGAAAGCGTTGAGTACTATCACCATTGTATACATATTGTCCCGAAGCATTGATTGAAAAAGGCACTGTAGAAGTCTGTCCGCCGCTGAACATATAATCGCCATTAATATCTTTTGTATTTGCATAATCAAGCAATTCTTTCAAAATGATATTCGACTCAATTGCTAATGCCTTACGATCCTTTTCAGATAATGTCGCATTACCCGCTTTAACTTGAATTTCTCGCAACCTTTGTAAACTGATGGTACAGTCATTTAAGATGGATTCTTCCATGCTCAGCGCACTACCAGCACTTTCACGATTTTTTTGCAAAAGTTCTGTAGTACTTATTTGTTGATTCATTAGTTCAATCTGTGCGAAAGCAATGGGGTCATCAGAAGAATAACGGACCCTCATAAAATTTTCCTCAAGTTGCTCTTGAAGCTTCGCTACTCGCTCTTGTTTAAGCAATAAACTGTTCAAACTGTTCTGATAAATTTGATTCGTTGAAATACGCATTTATCACCTCATTATTTGAAAAAGTAATTCCATCATTTGATTAGCAATTTCCATTAGCTTTCCCGCAGCTTCATAAGCTTGTTTGAATTGCAGTAAATTTTCCGCCTCTTCATCCAGATTAACACCACTTATACTTTCTTGATAATCCACGGATTGTTTATATAAAACTTGAAACGCATCAGCACGATTTTTAGCCTCATTGGTTTGGCTTCCTGTGTCAGAAAGTAAATCAGAATAAACATCAAAAATCGTTTCGTTGCCATTAGAAAAAATATTTTGTTGCTGAACTCCCGCTAAAAGTAAACCGTTGCGATTATCACCATACCCCCCTTGATTGTACTGAGCAGTAAACTGATCGCCAGTATTTGGAGCACCTGATAATTTAATAGAATAAGACGGATTGACGCTATCCGGAATCTGAATCACATTGTCTGTATTGGGAACAAAGGCGATTGGGCCAGTCGTAATCCCGTCTGTAACGTTAATTAAATTGAATTGCGTTGGGGAAATAAAATCTATGGTATATTGTTTTGTAACCTCGTTAGTATTTATAACAGAGCCTAAATCAATTTTTCCTTGTCCTGTATTGTTTATCGATGCACTGGTTTGTACCGGGGCAGCAAGCGCTAATTGACGGGGATCACTCATCAATAGCGAAAAATTCTCAGCAGCCCCACGTGTTGGCATAATTGTAAACGTATCGTTATCTACCAAATTAGCAATATTATCCACGGTAATGGTCATGCCATCGACAACAATTTGTCCTGCAGGAGGAGATGGTGGGTTACTGCTCCAATTTAGAGTTACTGCGGAACCATCAGAATCACGAATGAGTGCGAGCTGATTTGTTGCTGCATCAGTGACAACTAGTTGATAATCAGTTATTTTGGTTTGTGAGATATCAGTAATATTCACTGACAATACTCCGGATCCCGCATTTGTTGCTGCAGGAACCGAACGATTTAATTGCAAAGCCTGGCTGTTATAATCCGTAAAAATATTCTGTCCCAATTGATTATTCAAATCCATACCCAAGCGATTTTGAGCATTGAAGGTCTGTGCCAATCCGATCGCCATTTGCCCGATTATTTGACTGGACTTAGACAAAATATTTCGTTCATAATTCAATAAGCCACCTAATGTCCCACTGACCAATTGATTTGTAATATCTGTTTGCCCTGCACCTGAATCCAACGAAATATGAGTCCCTTGTGCCGTGAGTTGGTCATAACTCACAGACAAAGCTCTTTGAGTCGTTCCGATCACCAACATTTGACCACTGCCAATCCCCACATTCACCATCCCGCTATCCTGTTCTATTACAGTTAAATCGGAGAATTCAGACAAATCTTTAAGTAATTGATCTCGTTGATCCAGCAATTCGGGCGAGTTCGGCGAGTTCATTATTTGCTCGTTTACTGCAGCAAGATTGGCAGTTAGTTGATTGATTTTACCTGCTATTTCCTTGATCTGTGCTGTAGAATTTTCTTGATATTGATCAAGATTTTGTTGCAGGAATAAAAATTGACTTGCTAACAATTGACTTTGGCTCATGACAACATTTCGTGATGCCACACTGTCTGGCGCATTATTTAATTGTCCTAATGAGTCAAAAAAAGTCTGTAACGATGAAGAAAGGCTACTACCATCCTGAGAAAGCAATTTATTTATTTGTAGGGCTTGCTGATAAAATGTATCGTATTGGGATTTAACGCTTAATGTACTTCTTACTTGAGCATTGGCAAATTGATCGACATTGCGATAAACGTTATTAACAGCTACCCCTGTACCTATAAATGAGCCCGCATAGCTCCGTGAAGGGGTTGGAGTAAATTGAATACTTTGTCTTGAATAACCTCGAGTTTTGATATTTGCAATATTATTCCCAGTAACGCTTAATGCGTTTTGAAAAGCATTCATTCCTGAATAGGCAATACTTAGTATTGACATGGTTACTCACTCCCTCACTGCTATTAAGTTAAGGAAAAACAGTTGTTCCCGAGCGGGAACCCATTTCCAGCAAGGCGCGTTGCCAATTTAAGAATAGATTCCCTCCTTCGCGGGAATGACTAACTTCATGGCTTTAACTCGCACCCTGACCAATATTCAAAAGTCTTACACATCTCTTATTTAATACAGTACTCTTAAGATTATCGCTTTAATCATCATCTTTGTAAGCGACAATGTTTTTTTCAAACTTGCTGTGATAACTCACAGCGCTGGATCGCCTGATTTAATTCCTCACCATGATAAATTGATAAAATCTTTTCACCATACTTAGGATCAGTCGCATACCCTGCTTTATGTAACTCTTGAACATAAAGCTCCGGGTTTGCGGTACTAGCCAACGCATTTTGATATCGCTCGTTGTCTTTGATTAAAGAAATATAATCATTAAAACTATGTTCAGTTGATGAATATTTCCTGAATGATGCATTTACTTTAATAGGAGTATCTGCAATATATTCTGTGGTTTTAACATTAACAGAATCAAGCTCACTAGTACCCGATTTAATGTTGAATAAATTGTTACTACTGCTGCCATCAATATCCCTGGTAACAAACTTTCCCCATCCTGTTTCCAATGCCGCCTGTGCCATTAACACTTTAGGATCTAAACCAATAAGCGATGCGGCTTGCTTGGCTTGAGGCCAAATTGATTTGACGAAGTCATCAATTGTAGTTGTTGATGTATTTTGCTGTTTTTGGTTGGCTGGAGTAGCAGGTGGCGAAGGAGGAGGCTCCGATTTAGCAGGTGTCATTTTCGCTGGTTGTTCCGTTGTAGGTATATTATGCTCCATTTGTCGTGCAAGCATGTCTGCCAAACCAATGCTCTTGGAATTTGCGATAGTACTCGCATATTGAGCATCCAACATGTCCTGAAAGGTTTCTCGATCTTTACCTCTAAATGGACTGGACTCTTCAAGAAAGTGCTGTCCCATACGCATGCTTTTCAACATAGACTGTAAAAATATTCCTTCAAATTGCTTTGCCGCCTCAGGTAGCGCTTCTTTTGCATTATTTTGTGCTTGAACTTTGAGCTCATTTAATGCATTAAAATCACTGGTTGCAATTCCTTTTACAGTCATATGTATCCTTTATCTTGATGGATCAAATTCTTGATCTTCAGGATTTAAGAACAAACCAAACTCTTGCATAAGTTCTGACATGTTCCACTCTTATATCACAATTAAAGTAGCATTTAACGCACCGGCTTGTTGTAGTGCTTCAAGTATCGCAATCACATCAGCTGGTGTTGCGCCTACAGCATTAATACCTCTAACAATATCCTTTAATGTCACGCCTGGTGGCAAGACAAAAGCATGATTATTTTTCTGCTCAATCGATACTTGTGATTGTTGGGTAGAAACGGTTCGTCCATTTGCAAAGGCATTAGGTTGGCTTATCACTGGAGTTTCCGTCACACTAACCACCAAATTACCATGTGAAACTGCGGCAGATTTAACAATGACATTAGACGAAATAACTACCGTTCCTGTACGTGCATTAATAATAATTTTAGCGATTGCCTCTGCAGGTTTAAATTCTATATTTTCCAGCACTGAAACATAATCTACTCGCTGCGACATTTTTTTAGGTGCGGTAACCACGACTGATGCAGCATCCAAAGCTCTGGCAGTCCCTGGTCCCATCATTTCATTAATGGCATCGCTCATACGCTTTGCAGTTGTAAAATCAGGGGAATGTAAATTAAAGGTCAATTCTTTTGTAAAATAAAAAGGATTAGGGATATCCGCCTCGATTGTCGCACCATTAGGAATTCGTCCCCCGCTAGGAACATTTACAGTAACGCTTGTACCATCACTACCTGCGGCACTAACACCGGATACAATCACATTCCCCTGCGCTACTGCATAAACTCGTCCATCGGCCCCTTTTAATGGGGTCATTAACAAAGTTCCCCCTAATAAACTTTTTGAGTCACCAATCGACGAAATATTGACATCCATAGCTTGTCCCTTTTTCATAAAAGAAGACAAGCTAGCGGTCACCATAACTGCTGCCATATTTTTTGAATTAAGTTTGGTTCCTGGTTGTATGTTGACTCCTAATTGGGTCAGCATGTTGGCAAAAGTGTCTTCGGTATATCGAGTCCCGGTTTTATCTCCTGTACCATTTAAGCCAACAATCAAACCATAACCAATCAACTGGTTTGTGCGAACACCAGCAAGGGTTGCAATATCTTTAATCCGTTCTGCATAAACGTAATTTGATATCAGATTTATTATCAACATCCATGTAACTATCAGCAATCGCCGCATTACGATTCCTTAAATTATGCACTCTTATAAATGCAAATCCTGTCTTCTTTTTTACTCTAACCGGGTAAAACAAGGTTAATCATCTGAATATATTCATTCTGAATTTCTTCATCATTCAGATGATCAACCAGATTAGGTTGGGAACAATGGTCCCCACATAATTCGTGCCAGCCATCCTTGGGCATTAGTATTATTTACTTGTCCTGTACCGCCATACGCAATACGTGCATTGGCCAGGCGATCTGAGGTGATGGAATTGTCAGCGCGGACATCCTGAGGTCGAATAATTCCGGATACACGCACATACTCTTCACCTTGATCGATTTTAACCCATTTCTCACCTTGGACTACCATATTACCATTTGCCAACACTTCTGCTACGGTAACAGAAATACTTCCCGCCAACTTATTATTCTGTACAGCTTGGGCAGAACCATTGAACTGTCGCTGATTGTTTAGATCAAAGTCCATGCTGTAGCCATTACCAAAGGAAATTGGCCTTCCTAAAAAGAGTTTATTTTTAATTACATTCGTATCAGTTTTCATTTGTTGCAATGTCGCATTTTTTGATGCATTAGTACTTTCAACCAAGAATACCGTAATGATATCGCCAGGATGTCTCGCCCTTGGTGTCTCAAAAAGAGGTAACGCTGTTTCAGCACTATATATAGCACCCGATTCTTTCCTTAACTCCTTTGGATCAGGAGTTGTAGGATATGTAGGCGCATACTCAGGGTCTTTTCCACGTTGAGGTGGATTTAACAGTTCGCACCCGCTCAAAAGAATGGCAAGTGAGCTTACAACAAACAAATTAAATAATTTCATCGATGAAATCTTCTTAAACAGTTTGATTTAAGTATTGCAGCATGTTATCTACTGTCTGAATACCCTTTGCAGTAATCTCATAGCTTCTTTGGGCTTGAATCATATTGACTAACTCTTCAACTACATTCACATTAGATGCTTCCAGAGAGCCTTGCAATAAGGTACCAACACCTGATGTTCCCGGATTGTTCAATGTTGCTGCGCCACTTGAAGCAGTTTCTATAAAAAGGTTTTGTCCTATAGGTTGAAGTCCGGTGGGGTTGGTAAAATTAGCTAATTGGATGCTTCCAAGTACTGTTGGAGTATTACTTCCAACCACGGTAGCACTCACCACTCCGTCAGTACTAATGGTTACTCCCAATGTTTGGTTAGGAATATTTATCGCTGGTTGCAGCGGATATCCATTCATATCGACAAGCTGCCCCGTGCTATCCACTGTAAAAGTACCATCACGAGTATAAGCTTGCGTACCATCTGGCATTAGAATCGTAAAGAAACCTTGCCCTTGGATCATTAAATCATAAGGGTTGCGCGTATTTTGCACGATTCCTTGCTCAAATATTTTTTCTGTGGCTGCCAAATGAACCCCGGAACCTGCATTTATTCCTGTTGGAATTAAAGAGTTCTCTGAAGATTGGGCCCCAGCTTGACTTGAGTTTTGATAAAGTAAATCTTGAAATATTGCCCTATCTTTCTTGAATCCAGTGGTGTTGACGTTTGCTAAATTGTTAGCAATCGTAGCAATATTCTTTTCTTGTGCTTCCAAGCCTGATTTACTGACCCATAATGCTGGTTCCATGGAGATCCCTCCGCAATTATTCTTATTTATCGACTAAAATGGTAATCATACCTGCAATACTTGTGCCAATTTCTGGAGATTATCTTCAACTGTAGATATCACTTTCATATGAGAATCGTACTCACGCCCAGAAGTAATCATTTCTACCATTTGGTCAATGGCATTAACATTAGAGCCCTCAATCGCCCCGCTTTTAACTTTGACACTCCCATCAGCAGCTGTCGCTGCGCCGCCATTCTTTAATTGGAATAAACCTTCTGAGTTTTTAACAATGTTATTTTTATCCAGTGTAACTAACTTAATCCTATCGAGAATGACTGCACTTTTAGGATCACCGCCTAGGGGCACAACTGTAATCGTCCCATCCGCTCCTATATCAATTGATTGAGATGGAGGTATAGAAATGGGACCTCCATTACCTAAAACAGGATGCCCAGACGCCGTAGTTAATAAACCATTAACATCCAAGCGTAGGTTTCCAGCTTTAGTATATGCCTCTTTACCTTGACTATTGCCTACTGCAAACCAGCCATTGCCTTGAATCGCTATGTCTAAATTACGCCCTGTTGTCATAATCTCACCAGGGCTTAAATCAACTGTACTTGGATTTTGTATTGCAAAGGCTGGTCCACTATTAGATCCATTCATATTTGCATACAAAGTTTGTGCCTGATACATATCGGCTTTAAAACCAGGAGTATTCACATTCGCCAAATTATTGGCGATTATCTCCTGACGTTTAAAACCGATTCGTCCACCACCTGCAGCATTATATAAGATAGGATCCATAAGTTATCTCCTAACGCATATTAATAATTGTTTGGGTTATGGTATCACCAGCACGAATAGACTGTGCATTAGCCTGGAAATCACGTTGAGCACTAATCAAATCAACAAGTTCGCTGGTTAAGTCAACATTAGATTGCTCCAACATCGCTGATTTAATGGCGCCTAATCCTCCAGTTGTAGCAACACCAATTAAAGGTTGTCCTGAAGCTGAAGTTTCACCCCAGCACACATTTCCCATATTTTGCAAACCAGTAGGATCAGCAAAATTAGCCAATTGGATTTGTCCCATAGCCATAGACTGACCATTGGTATAAATTCCTAAAATAAGCCCTGAATCATCGATACTTAGGCTAGCCAAGCTTCCTGTTGTATATCCATTGGGGGCACTGGATTGAACAGAGAATGGACTGCCAAACTGTGTGCTGTCTGATAAATCAACATTTAAACTTAAAGGATTAGCACCATTATTCAAGTTTAGTGATAATGGGATCAGATTGTTAGCAATAGGCGCTCCTCCTGGGCTAGCAACTCCAGCAAAAGACCCATCCGAATTAAAGTTCACCTCGAACAAGTTTGTTGTATTATCTGTTCCTGCATTCGCTGGAACATTTTGGTTGTCAATTTGAAAAGCAACATACCATTGATTCTCTGTACCCGCTGGAGTTGAAGCATTAGGTTGCCCCGCAGCTGCTGCAGAATCTGCTTTGATAAAAAACATACTAAGCACATGCGAATTCCCCAAACTATCATAAATAGTCAATGCAGTGGGGTTATTATAAGAGCTGCTAAGTGGTGAAGCACCACCAACCCAATCAATTGCTGGAGGAGTACTTTGTGAATTTAAATTAACACCAGTTGTCACCATAGTACTTGCCTGTGGACTTATATTCTCGGTACTTATCTGTAAATTTCCAGACGTGCCAGTAATGTTTCCTTGGCTATCAGCAAGTAGTCCAGTAAGATATTGCCCATTAGCATTGGTAATATAATTTTGGTTATCTAAACTAAACTGCCCCGCACGCGTATATACAGCCCCACCGCCTGGATTGTTTAAAATAAAAAATCCTGAACCATTGACGGCAAGATCCAAACTGTTTGTGCTATTCGTTAAATTTCCTGATGCAAAGGATTGCTGAACTTGAGTCAACATTACGCCACCACCGATGGCAGTGCTGCCGGAACCAAAGCTCCCATAACCACCAAAAGCATAAATATCACCAAAATTAGCGCGAGACCCTTTAAATCCTATAGTTGAAGAGTTTGCAATATTATTACCTATAACGTCCAAGTTACTGGTTGCTGCTTGAAGTCCACTTAATGCTGCGTCAAAAATCATTTTAGCCTCCTGCTTTTTAAACTGAAATTTGTCTTACTTGATCCAATGATATAGGTCCAATTCCTGCCACATTCAATTTTAAGCCTTCTCCATTTTGACCAAGGCTTACACTATCAACATTTGCAGAGGTCATGGTTTTTAATGATACTTCCTGACCTCCATAAACAGCATGTACCTCAATTTTATATTTTCCTTCTTTAACTCGACTACTGTCGTTTCCTGTACCATCCCAATTAAACTGAAAAAATCCGGGTGAAGGTTGGCCTAAAGGAATCGTTTTTATAAGTTCACCGGATTCTGAGTAAATAGACGCATTCAAATTGCTAAGACCAGGCGGTATATCCACCGCGGCCTTTGTATCTCCTTCGACTCCCAGTTGGAGCGCATTACTATTTACCAAAACCTTACGCCCAACTAAAGCTGAAGCTTGTAGAGCCTGATTTGATTGCAAAGAAGTTGCCATTTGTTGCAATGATTCTTGCATTTTAGCAACTCCATCATTAGTACTAAACTGAGCTAATTGTGAGAGAAACTCACCATTCACCTGTGGTTGCATGGGATCCTGATTTTGAATTTGAGCCACCATTAAGCGCAAGAAATCCTGTTGTCCCAAACTTTTCTTTGCTGTAGCGTCAATCTGATTAAATGATGCATTGGATGCATTAGTTCCATTAACTGAATTTGTTGACATTCCCTATCCTCCCTTACTCACCTAGCCTTAAGGTCCTTTGTAAAAGTTGTTTTGTTGTATTGAGCAATTCAACATCCATTTGATATGACCTTGATGCAGAAATCACATTCGCCATTTCTTCAACATAATTCACATTCGGTGTATAAACAAATCCATTTTTATCTGCCTGAGGATTATCAGGAGCATAATGTTTTATAGGATCTAAATTACTTTCATAAGTCCCTTTAAGTTGAACTCCTCCAGATATTTGTTCTCCCATCCATTGATTTGCGTGTTCCTGTACTGCTTTGAATATAGGATATTTGGCTTTATACACCTCGTCAGCATTACCTGTTTCTACGTTAGCATTACTCATATTTTCAGCACTCGTTGTCAAACGAGCTGTTTCAGCTGTCAAAGCCGAACCTGCAATATTAAAAATTGCACTTAATGTCATTGCTATTCCCCTTTCAGCGCAAGCATCATGGATTTGATTTTATTATCAAGAAAGCTCAAACTGGCTTGATAATTTAGCGAATTTCGTGCAAATTCGGTGGTTTCCAAATCTTTATCCACCGTATTTCCATCTAAAGACATTTGAGAAGTAACCCGATATTTTAAATTTGCTGCAAAATCTGCATTTGTATCGATATGATTCGGAGAGGTAACTTCCATCTTTTGCGCACCGCCAGCCATACTGGCTGCCAAAAACTCATTGAAATCGACATCTTGAGCCTTATAATTGGGTGTATTTACATTCGCCAGATTATTCGCCAACTGCGAGGCTCTATGATCGCGAGCGACTAAAGCTTTAGCATGTATTCCAAAATATGAATCCAAATCTAACGCCATATATCCTCCTTTTAAAGTCAGTACAACAGAAATGCAAACATTGTGCCAATTTCAAATAAGTGAGAAAATAAGCGAGATATAACCTGGGGAGGCTCAACCATGTCAAAAAACCATACTCTTCCTGAAAACGCTATAGAACAAGTAAAAAACTATCTATTACAGTTACAAAATACAATTTGCTTGCGACTTGAAGATCTTGATGGTCAAGCCCGATTTATTGAAGACTCCTGGAAACGCCCCTCAGGTGGTGGCGGAATTACTCGTGTTTTGACAAAAGGTTCGGTCTTTGCAAAAGCAGGTGTCAATTTTTCTCATGTATCGGGAGCTCATCTTCCTGCTTCAGCCACCGCACATCGCCCCGAATTAGCAGGCAGAAATTTTAATGCGCTCGGTGTATCATTAGTCATTCATCCAGATAATCCCTATGTACCTACATCGCATGCAAATGTCCGCTTTTTTCTTGCAGAAAAAGATGGCGCAGAGCCTGTTTGGTGGTTTGGTGGTGGATTTGATTTAACGCCCTATTACGGATTCGAAGAAGATTGCAAACATTGGCATCAAACTGCCTTGCGTGCCTGCAAGCCCTTTGGCCAAACGATTTACCCTAAATTCAAACAATGGTGTGATGACTATTTTTTCATTAAACATCGAAATGAGGCGCGTGGAATTGGCGGCTTATTTTTTGATGATTATAATGACATAAGCTTCGAGCATAGTTTTGCGCTGATGCAAAGCATAGGTGATCACTATATAGAGGCTTATGCTCCAATCGTATCACGTCGCAAATCCCATCCTTTTGGTGAAAGAGAAAAAGCCTTCCAAAATTACCGAAGAGGTCGCTATGTTGAATTCAATCTAGTCTATGACCGCGGGACTTTATTCGGCCTACAATCGAATGGCAGAACAGAATCAATTTTAATGTCCTTACCTCCCGAAGTTACTTGGGAATATAATTGGCAACCAGATACAAATAGTGCAGAAGCAAAACTTTACACTGATTTTCTGCCTCCACGTGATTGGTTAGCATCACAATTAGTTTGTAGCTAGATACTAAATAACCTGGGGTTCGGCTTCGCCGCACCCAGGCTACACTTTAACCTATTGTTTTACTGGCAAAACCACTCTCTTTAAATAAATCCGGGCTAACAATGCAACAACAGCATTTAATAAACTCAAAATTAAAAAAATTTGGGGAATTTCAGAACTAAAATGCAATAAACCAATAACCATAAAGGTCCCTGCAACCATAAACAAAGAATTATAAATATTATTGGTGGCAATAACTCGAGCTCTGCCATTAGGCGGACTCGCAACCTGTAAATAGGTATACAGAGGAACTAAAAATAAGCCTGAACTAAAAGCCAACATGAATAAATCAAAAGCAATACGCCAATGGGCTAAACGAGTAAAAAAATTACTTAAAGAAAAAAGTAATCCTTGTTCAGTTGCAGGAGTAGCCCAATACAAATCCATAGAAAAACAGGTAAAGGCGAACATAGCCCAAGGGACCATAGGCAAGTTAATTCGACCTTGAAAAATAAGGTTAACTGTCACTGAACCACATGCAATTCCTACTGAGAATATTGCAAGAAATAATGCGAAAACAGCATTATTTGCCCCTAAAACATAATTCGTATAATCAGGCAGTTTGGTTAGGATTACTGTCCCTAATAACCAAAACCAGGATAAAATCAAAATAGATAATAAAATACCGAAATGCTCTGTCGCCTGCTTCAACATCTTATAGGTGACTCGCCAAATCTGAGCATCAATTTTTATCTTTTCAGATGAAGATGGGGCTCTGGGTATAAATAGACTTGAAGTTAATCCAGCGAGTGCAACAAGTACCGTCAAAAAAACAGCCATGTACGGTTTTGAGTTATTCATTCCTATGGATAGAGAACCCATAGTAGTTCCCAATAAAATAGCTATAAAAGTACTCGCATCAATTAAACCTGTCGCACCTAATAAATCCTTTTTGGGTAAATGATCCGGTAGAATGGCATATTTTATTGGTCCAAAAAATGTTGAATGTACTCCTAAACCAGTCAAAGTGAACATCATCAGGAAAATATTGCCCCAATATAGAGCAAAGCTACCGATAATCATTAAAAATACTTCAAATACCTTGATAACTCGGGTCACTAAAGCTTTATCGTATTTATCTGCCAATTGCCCGGAAGTAGCTGAAAGAAGAAAAAACGGTGTTATGAATAAAGCTCCTGCTATTGCCTGGTAAAACTCAGACTGAGCTTGGTCATGTGTTAAATGATAACTAATCAAAGTAAGCATTGCTAATTTGAAGGCATTATCGTTGAACGCACCAAAAAATTGAGTCAGAAAAAAAGGCAAAAATCTACGTTCTCTTAAAAGGTAAAAAGCACCAGTGCCCATGGGCAAAACTCCATTGATAAATATGTATAACCGTTCATGTACCACTAAAATGTGATCCTACACTGAACGGTTAAATAATTCTGCATATAATATCAATAAAAAACTTGTAAGTCTGATCGGCTTGGTTTTAACGCTGAAGGGAGCAGATGATTATGCTTTAATATCAACTCTTCAAGCTTATCATGAGTCTCTGCCTCGCGAATGAGCAGGGATAGACCGGTCGTTGAAATTCTATTATCTGATAAATCTACATATTTTAAATTAATATTTGATTTTAATGCTTGCGAAATATATTCAGCCCCTGCATCACCAATTTTGTTGCTCTTGATATTAAGATGCGTCAAAGATTGTGATTTGGTAATCATGGAAGCAATCACTTTGGCGCATTCTTCATTCAAGTTATTGTATGATAGATCCAAAATTTTTAATGAGGGATGTCTCAACACAAAATGATGCAATGCATTCATTCCAACCAAGCTAAAATCATTACAGCTTAATACCAACTCGTTTAAGTCTGTATTCGTTTCTAGTGCCTCTAACAAACACTGAACTCCAGTATCACGTAACCAGTTTAATGATAAATCCAAAACACTTATTTTTTTATTTTTTAGAAAGGAGAAAAAGTGAGCGGGAACTTTTTCCCCTATCCAATTATCTACAAATCTGATTGTATTCAGTTTTTTATTAGGTAAGGAATCAAATAAATAAGTGAGGTGTTCCGTATCAATATGGTTCGAATAGAAAGAAACCTCACTCACTTTAGACGATAGCCTCAGAATGTCGTGGAGTGCACTATAATCTTTATCATCCAAAGTAGAATGCACAATACTAATTCTTTTTATTGATTTGCATTGTCTTGAACCTTTTGATTGCAAATAGTTTTTAAGATGTGGAAGCGCCAAATGATGTTGTAGCTGAAAAAGCTCTATCGCTTCTAATGTTCCATGCTCATGTTTTAGTCGAATCGTCATATCACATCCTCTGTAAATTGATCACTCATTAAGTGTAGATGATATTTTTCTTCTGGATATAACGAGGTATAAAATTTTAAATTTTAATTAGATACCCCATAAAACATGGTTCATTTTTATGGGAATATCCATTCTTTTGGAATAATTAAATTTGCGTTACCAAACGGGTCAATACATTTCCAGGACCCACCTCAATAAAAACCGTTTCACCTTGATTTTTCAGATAACGGATCGTTTCAGTCCACCGAACAGGATGAGAAATTTGCTTCACCAAATTGTCTTTAATCATATTATCGCTATAGGGCTCTGCTGTAACATTAGCAATCACTTGAGTCTGAAGTGGAGAGAATTCAAACGGTGCAATAAATTTTGCAAATTCATTAGCAGCGGCTTGCATATAACGAGAATGGAATGCGCCACTGACTTTTAATGGAACGCACATCAATGCTTCATTGGCAAGCAATTCATTAGCCTTGGCAATGTCCTCAGCAAGTCCTGAAAGAACGATTTGTTTGGGTGAATTAAAATTGGCAAAATCTATAGAATCCAGTCCATTGACTCTCAATAAAAATTTAATGCGATCTTCTGGTAAATTAATTACTGCCAACATGCCCCCACCACTTGCTTGAGCCATCAATTCACCACGTTTTTGCACCAGTTTTAAGCCTGTAACAAAGTCAAATGCACCAGCAGCAAATAAGGCAGCATACTCGCCTAAACTATGCCCTATGAGATATTGTGGTGCAGGCTCTTCAGCAGTTCTTGCTAAAAAAGAAAGTGCTTCAATTATATATAATGCAGGTTGAGTATATTCAGTCTTACCCAGTTGTTGATTTGGGTCATCCAGGCATAACTCCTTAATGGAATACCCCAAAATTTCATCAGCCTGTTTTATTTGCTCGGGGAAATGCGAAAATAATTCGATCCCCATACCTTTTGCTTGAGATCCTTGTCCAGGAAACATATAGATTGTCATAGATACTCCTTTTCCGATACGAACATTCTAAATAAACCACTCATGATAAATAGAAGCGCAAATAATGTCATTAAGTAAATTAAATAAAGGAAATAATGAAATCATGCTATTAGGTGATGAACATTAATCTGGGTTATTCCTTATCCTGAATAGATAATGTTTCGCCAAATAATTGACTGGATCAATTTTAGGATGAAGAAAATCTCCATTTCGATCTCGAATCATTCCGAGTTTTTCCATAACGCGTTGAGAACGTAAATTATCCGGTACAGTAAAAGCAACCACTTCTTTTAGTTTTAGTGTCTTAAATGCATAGTTCAAAACAGCTTGAGCTCCCTCTGTTGCATAACCTTTACCCCAAAATGAGGATGCCAAACGCCAACCGATTTCCACACATGGTGTAAAATGTGCTTCCCAGACCGGACTGTTTAAACCAATAAACCCCATAAATTGATGCGTCGATTTTTCTTCTACAGCCCACAAGGTATAACTTTTCTCAGCAAGCTGTGCATTCATTCGCGCAATAAACGAAGTAACCATATCCATGGTCCAAAAATTAGCAATGTACTCCATTACCTTTGGATCTTGGTTCATGGAAAAAAATGGAGCGATATCATCATCACTCCATGCTCTTAATAAAAGTCTTGGTGTCTCAAGAGTATTCATGGTAAATAAATTGTCCCTTCCATATAAAGATGGCTTGTTCCATAAAGAAAGACTCGTCCTTCTTTTACTTCGCACGTCAATTTACCCTGGCGGTTACCACCTTGCATGGCATCAATATGCGATGTATTCAATTGTTCACACCAATAAGGTGCAATAACGCAATGAGCAGAACCAGTCACAGGATCTTCTGGAACATTACATCCTGGATAAAAACATCGCGAATATACATCAGAGTTTTTTCCTGGTGCGGTTAAAATAAGTCCTCTGTAGTCCAAACGAGCAACGGCATCCAAATCGGGTTCTGCCATTTTTACGTCATTTTCATTCTCATAAACAAACATTAAATCAAACTGACTTTTTAAGACCTTGTGCGGTTTTTTTAAATTTAACTGCTGTAACTCTGGTGACAGCTCAATTGAATGATAGGGCAACGCTGGGAAGTCCATCATCATCCCATTTTCATTTTTACGAACAATAAGTACTCCACTTTTACAATTAAATTTTATTTCTGATCCTTTAAAATTTAATTGTTCAAAAATAACATGAGCACTGGCAAGGGTTGCATGGCCACATAAAGCAACTTCTTCATTTGGCGTGAACCATCTTATGTAATATCCATCTCCTTCAGGAACAAAAAAAGCTGTTTCTGATAAATTATTTTCTGAAGCAATATTTTGCATTTCCTTATCAGTTAACCAATCATCTAACGGACAAACTGCTGCAGGATTGCCTTCAAAAAGAGCAGATGCAAATGCATCTACTTGATACATGGACAAACGTTTCATAAAAATCCCTTAAAGTAAAAAATAAACAAACGATAGGGATATATGAAGATGTTTTAGAAGAATTCAAGATCTAGATTGGTTTTTTTATGATATTTAGATAATAGAAATCTTTGACTAACTGCCACATCCTTAAATTTGCAGGATCAAGCCCAGTAAAATGCTTTTTCCAAAACAAAAGTTCCTAGTTTGTAGCCATAATCAAAAAGTTCATTGCATGAGAAGTAAACCCAGGTTACGGCAAATCCTTAGCCCAGGTTAAACTTAACACGCAGCGATAGCTGAGAATATGTTATGCGTTACTCTACTGTTCGTTAATCAGTGTAACGTCTTGTGCTTTCAACCCTTTAGGTCCTTTATCAAGCACAAAGGATACTGGATCATTTTCATGGAGGGTTTTAAATCCTACACCTTGGATATCTTTATAATGAACAAAAATATCGTCACCATTTTCATTAATGATAAATCCAAATCCTTTTTTCTCATTGAACCATTTTACATGGCCCGTTTCTCTTTGCGACATTAGCTATCCCCTTTGTCTTAAGCTTTACTATCCAACCATTACAGATGTTTATTTTTAGCGCAAAAATATCTACTATTAAAACGCTGAGTTATAATAAACATTCACTATACGTAAGAAATGTTTCCTTACATATAGATTAGCATAGCAGTTTTTTATTGATTGTTAAGAATTTTTTAAAAAAAACAATATCTTTATCTTATTTTTTTCTATTGGAAATACATAATGAATCAGATGAAATCAGCTTTTATAAAATTAGCACTTGATTGCCAAGTATTAAAATTTGGTGAGTTTACTTTAAAGTCCGGCCGTGTCAGTCCTTATTTTTTTAATGCGGGATTATTTTATCAAGGAGACGCATTACGGAAATTAGGACAATTTTATGCAAGGACTCTACTTGAGCATCAAGTTCAATTCGAACATCTATTTGGGCCTGCTTATAAAGGTTTACCTCTTGCTACCGCAACAGCTATAGCTTTGGCTGAATTAGGAAAAGACACGACCGTTACTTTTAACCGTAAAGAAGTAAAAGATCATGGTGAAGGTGGTCAATTAATCGGTGCCCCCTTGTCCGGAAAAACCATCGTTGTTGATGATGTTATTACTGCAGGTACTGCTTTTAGAGAATCACAGGCTTTGATTAAGGAACATGGCGGCCAATTAACTGGGGTTATTATCGCTCTGGATCGATGTGAACGTGGATTAACTAAGCAATCAGCATTAACTGAAATCAAAGCACAAGGAATTGATGTCTATTCAATTATCACCCTATTTGATTTAATCGATTACTTAAAAAGTACACATCAAAACGAATACGTTAAAAAGCTTGAGGATTATCAATCTGTATATGGTTGTTAATCGACACATCTGCAACATTTTCAACTCATAGCCCAGATACTTCTTAATCATTAGGACTCGCCCCTCTTCCATTGTGTGGAGAGGGGATTTTTTTAACTTATGAGTCAGGCTATAAATTTATACTTTAATATAAATCCTTTACCTGCATTTCCCCATTGACAGGATTAAAAATAGTCATTAATATTGTTTCAATGTTCTAACACGCTAATACATTAACATGAAAACACATACTACAGTAAAACATTCTGCACTGCCTGATTTAATGCATGCTATCAGCATGATTGAGAACAAAGATGAAGCATTGCAATTTTTTACCGATTTATGCACGCCAGCAGAGCTCGAAGCAATGGCAGACCGGTGGCAAGTTGTTCCTTTATTGAGAGAAGGGATACCCTACCGCACTATTCATGAGCAAACGGGCGTTAGTGTGACCACAATAACTCGTGTAGCGCGCTGTTTGAGTTTTGGTACTGGCGGTTATGAACTAATCGCAAAAAGAACGGAGTTATCGTGAAAAATCGTTTACGTTTAGCATTACAAAAAAAGGGGCGGTTATCAGAGGAGTCTTTGAATCTTTTACAACGCTGCGGGTTAAAGTTTCGTATAAAGCCAAACAGTCTGCTCACGCATGTAGATAACTTTCCCATAGATTTACTTTTTGTACGCGATGATGACATCCCTGTTTTAGTATTTGATGGTTTATGTGATGGCGGTATCGTTGGTGAAAACGTATTATTAGAGGCCTCTCTTTCCAATCCACACAAAAGATACAAAATAGCCGCAACCTTAGGTACGTGCACCTGTCGCTTATCTATTGCTGTTCCTGAATCTATGGATTATCAAGGACCAGGAAGTCTCGATGGAAAAAGAATTGCTACCAGCTATCCCAATTTACTGAATCAATATTTACGTGATAAAAAAATATGTGCTGAAAGTCTTGTATTATCCGGCTCAATTGAGGTTGCCCCACGCATGGGCATGGCTGATGCAATTTGTGATCTAGTCTCAAGTGGCCAAACTTTAGAAGACAACAAACTCAATGAAGTCGATACAGTACTTTTAAGCCAGGCCGTATTGATTCAAACCGATCTAAAGTATTCCAACATGTTTCAAGACTTATTTGACATGCTTGCGCGAAGAATTCAGGCAGTACAACAAGCTCAGGAACGAAAATATATTGTTTTTCATGCCCCAAAATCTGCCCTCGAAGCAATTGCTGATAAGCTGCCTGGAGCTGAATCGCCCACAATTCTACCTTTGCCAGGAAATATGGATAAAGTAGCCGTTCACGTTGTTTCCAGTGAGCGAGTATTTTGGAACACCCTAGAAACCATCCAAAGCCTAGGTGCCAGTTCTATATTGGTTTTACCCATAGAAAAAATGTTGGAGTAGTATGATGTTATCGATTAAAAGTTGGCAAACCCTGTCTCAAGCTGAAAAAAATCTCTATTTAACGCGACCCGTGCAAACCTCATCAGTAAAAAACAGGGTACACGATATTATCAAACAAGTTCGAACACTTGGAGATCAAGCCTTATTTGCATTGACAGAACAGTTCGATGGTGCTTGTTTGAAAAGCCTGGAAATCCCAAAGAACAAAATTGAAAACGCATGCATCAGTAAACAATCACTTACTGCCATTAATGAGGCAATAAAAACCATAACCACTTACCATCAGGCACTTTTACCGGAAAACAAAAATATATGCACCGCACAAGGAGTAAATATTTATAGCACCTATAGACCCATACAACGTGTCGGTTTATATGTACCTGGTGGCAACAAAACTCCTTTGGTTTCTTCATTGTTAATGCAAGCCATACCTGCAGAGGTTGCAGGATGCCCCATAAAAATATTATGTACTCCTCCGGATGCATCAGGCTCCATTAATGAACATTTACTTGTGGCCGCACGATTATGTGGGATAGACACCATTTATGCACTCGGGGGAGCTCAAGCAATTGCTGCTATGGCATATGGAACTGAAACGGTTACTAAAGTCGATAAGATTTTTGGACCAGGAAACAATTATGTCACAGAAGCAAAAACTCAGGTTGCCTCCGATCCATATGGTGCAGCTATAGATATGCCTGCAGGACCTTCCGAAGTGATGATCCTTGCAGACAATCAAGCAAATCCAGCATTTGTTGCTGCGGATCTACTCGCCCAAGCAGAACATGGAGTCGACTCACAAGTGATTTTGATATGCGACACAATTCAGTTTGCAGAACAAGTAAATCAATACCTGAAAGCTCAATTTAGTCGCTTATCAAGAGCGCCAATAATCAAACAATCTCTGGCAAACAGCTTGATTATTGCATGTGCAGATCAAACGGAACAATTAAATATGGTCAACATCTATGCGCCTGAACATTTAATTATAAATCGCGAGGATGCAGAAGATTTGCTCGATAAAATTTATAGTGTAGGCACTGTATTTCTTGGTTCCTGGGCTGCTGAAACTCTTGGCGATTATGTAACTGGATCGAATCATGTGCTACCAACAAACGGTTATGCCAAAAATCATAATGGCTTAAGCACACTCGATTTCCTAACTCGCTTTAATGTGCAATCGATTAGTGAAGAAGGAATTAAAACATTAGGACCTGCGGCAATAGCATTGGCACAAATTGAAGGTTTGGATGCGCATGCACAGGCTGTAGCCATTAGGTTGAACTCATTGGAGAATTAAATGTCTGTACTTAATTTAATACGCCCTGAATTGTTAAACACCCAATCTTATGTTCATAATGGTGCTCCTAAATACCGATTACATGCAAATGAGCTTCCTTGGTCTGCATTAAATATGGATATTGATTTAAATTTTTACCCAGAAAAAAACCAGCTAGACCAGTTACAAGAACAAATGGCAATTCGTTATCAAGTTGATACAAATCAAATTGTATTAACTCGAGGATCAGATGATGGTATTGATTTAATTACTCGTTTATTTTTAAGCGCTGGTCAGGATGCATGTATGCAATTCTCTCCTACCTTTTCCATGTATGCATTTTATGCGTATTTACAACACGCGCAACTTATTGAATGCCCTACAGATCCTCGAAACCATTTCAAACCGTCATTATTAGACGTTAAAAATAGTTGGCAAAAAAATTGTAAGCTCATTTTTGTGTGTAATCCTAATAATCCTACCGCGAACTTAATCAATCTGGATTTTATTGCGACTCTTTGTGATGAATATAAAAACCGTTCCATTATTGTTGTTGATGAGGCGTATATCGAATTTGCTCAAGCTCAAAGTGCTACTTCTCTCATTCCCCAATTCGATAATTTAATTGTTTTACGTACTCTTTCTAAGGCTTACGGGCTAGCTAATCTTCGTTTAGGAATCATTTTAGCGCAAGCAAATGTAATCCAGGCCTTTAATAAAATTATGCCTCCCTTCCCTCTTTCCAGCGTAGTGATTGATTTGGCGCTACGCGCATTGGAAAAGCCTGAATGGTTTATTCAGACGATTCGCACAATTAAAGAATCTCGAGCAAAGTTAGTGCAGGAGTTGCAAGCTTGCCCTGCAATTGGAAAAGTCTATCCGACTGAAACAAACTTCATTCTTGTTCAAACCGACTATGCCATTGAATTAACTTCCTGGCTTGCCAATCAAGGCATAGCAATCAAAAGCTTTTTAACTAATTCATTGCTACAGAAGCATTTACGGATCACCGTTGGTGATGAGTCGCAAAATCAGCTTTTGCTGCGCGCTTTATCTTCTTTTCAAAACAATGTTTTAGGATGTTAAAATGCAAAAAATCTTATTTATTGATCGTGATGGCACTTTAATTGAAGAACCCTTTGATTTTCAAGTAGATTCTTTGGATAAAATCAAGCTCACACCCCATGTGATACCTTCATTACTGCAATTACAAAAAGAAGGATTCCGCTTTATTATGGTGAGCAACCAAAATGGAATAGGAACCCCTTCTTTTCCTGAAGATGATTTTATGATTTGTCATGAATTTACTCTTGATCTGTTCTCTTCACAGGGAATATTTTTTGAGGAAATTTTCATTTGTCCTCACATGCCCGAAGAAAATTGTTTGTGTCGAAAACCCAAAACAGGATTGGTGGATCAATTTCTAAAAGAACGAGTAATTAATAACTCATGTTCCTGGGTTATCGGTGACAGAGAAACTGATCGACAATTTGCCGATAGTCTGGGTATTAAATTTCTACCAATTTCTCAACAACATGGATGGGTTCAGGTTACCCAAACAATACTCAATCAAAAAAGGACTGCAGTGATTCAAAGGAAAACAAAAGAGACTGATATTAACCTGACTTTAATTTTGGATATGGATCAAAACAGTGTAATAAGCACACCTTTGCCATTTTTTAACCACATGCTGGAGCAAGTAGCCAAGCATGGTGGATTTAATCTTGAATTATGTGCCAATGGTGATGTGGAAGTTGATGATCATCATTTGATTGAAGATACCGCCATCGCTTTAGGAGAAGGCCTGAAAAAAGCACTTGGTGACAAATGGGGTATTAACCGTTATGGCTTCACCTTACCAATGGATGAGGCTTTAGCATCTGTCGCTATCGATATCAGTGGAAGAGGTTTTTGCGAGTTCAAAGGTCAATTTACCCGGGAGTTTGTTGGAGGTATGGCAACCGAAATGGTACCTCATTTCTTTAATTCATTAGCTACCGCACTTGGCGCAACCATTCACATCGAAGTTAAAGGTCAAAATCATCACCATATGATTGAAGCCTGTTTCAAATCATTAGGTAGAGCGCTAGGGCAAGCCTGCATGAAGACAAACAATGCCCTACCATCGACCAAGGGGGTATTATGATTGCCATTATTGATGTGAGTGGCACAAATCTAACCTCTTTAGTTAATGCATTAAAAAGGTTGGGATTTAATTATCAATTAACGCACGATGCGAAGGTAATTAATAAAGCAAGCCGCGTGATTCTACCAGGGGTAGGCACTGCAGCTTACGGAATGAATGCTTTGCGCCAGTATGACTTAATCGATGTAATTACCTCACTTGAGCAACCTCTGTTGGGGATTTGTCTCGGTATGCAATTATTGTTTGAACACAGCGAAGAGAATGATATTCGTTGTCTGGGCATGATTCCCGGAACAATACAACGTCTTCCTCGACAGAAAAATTACCCTGTGCCTCACATGGGTTGGAATCAGTTGCAATGGTGCAAAGAGACATTCTTACAAAAAGGATTAAAGGAACAAGATTATGTTTATTTCGTTCATAGTTATGCCCTTGGTGAGAGTATGTATGCTTTGGCTTATTGTGAATACAGTGAGCCATTCACCGCAATAATTCAAAAAAATAATATTTGGGGAATGCAATTTCATCCGGAAAAATCTGCAGAAACCGGAATGAGGTTACTAAACAATTTTTGTAGCTATTCAGATTAGCTTAGACTGAATCGTCAAGCGGATCCTATAGCGTTACACCCACCAGGTTTAGATAAGGCGCACGTGAACGAAGCGAGGGAGTGTAGAATAATTTTATAACCGAAGTTGAGCGAACCTAAAGCTTAGTGGGTAACACCATAACTAACTGAACTTAAAATATGGAGGCTGTATGATCCTTATCCCTGCAATTGATATCCAAGCAGGTCGTTGTGTGCGTTTACGGCAAGGACAATTTGATCAAGTAACACAATTCGATACACTACCTATAGACCGTGCCACCTACTTCGCCCAATTAGGAGCAAAACGATTGCATATCGTTGATTTGGATGGTGCACAAACAGGAACGATGCAACATCTGTCTTTAATCTGTGCCATGCAAAATACAGGAATTTTGGTGCAAGCCGGTGGCGGGATTCGCTCTTTAGAACAAGCAACATTATGTTTTTCAGCAGGAATATCTAACCTGGTCTTGGGCAGCATTGCCATTACCAATCCTGGACTGACTGCACAAATTATCAAAGAGATAAAACCACAACACATTATCCTGGCTTTAGATATTCGAATGCAGAATAAGATACCTATACCGGCTATTCATGGTTGGCAAACAACATCAAATAGTAATTTATGGGATGTTGTTTCTCATTATCTGCAACTCAACGTAAAACAAATACTTTGTACTGATATTGCTTGTGACGGAATGATGCAAGGACCAAATTTTGAGTTATATAAAGAGGCTGTAAAACGTTTCCCACAAATTGAATGGCAAGCCTCAGGAGGTATCCGTAATGCAGATGATATTTATCGATTGGATGGATTAGGAGTCAGCGCAGCGATTCTGGGATTAAGTCTCTACCGAGGCACTTTGGACCTGAAAGCAATGTTATCGTAAAGAGTTTGTATAGCCTGGGTGCAGCATCTCCAAACCCGGGTTGTTAGTTAAATAGTATCCTCAGGGTCCGCGACGCTGGGCCCAGGCTACATTATGAATGTGAGTACAATATGTTAACCAAACGAATTATTCCATGTCTTGACGTACGCGATAATCAAGTCGTCAAAGGAGTTAAATTTCGCGATCATCGCATTGTTGGAACTATTCTTGAACTTGCAGCTGAGTATTCTGCATCGGGTGCGGATGAACTTGTATTCTATGATATTACTGCAAGTTCTGAGCAACGCTTGGTTTGCCCGGATTGGGTTAAGCAAGTGGCCGGAACAATCAATATTCCTTTCACCGTAGCGGGTGGAATTCGTTCTCTTAATCAGGCAAAATCGGTATTAAACTCTGGGGCCGACAAAATATCAATTAATAGCCCAGCGTTAGAGAACCCTGACTTAATCAATGAATTAAGTCGAAACTATGGAAGCCAATGCGTCGTCATAGGAATCGACAGTCAATGGATAGATAATGATTATTATGTCTATCAATACACTGGAGACGAACAAAAAACACTTAATTCCAGACGCAAAACAAAAGAATGGATCCAGGAAGTACAAGATCGAGGCGCAGGAGAAATTGTATTAAACTGCATGCAATCAGATGGGGTACGCAAAGGCTATGACTTGCATCAGTTAAAATTGATGCGACCTCTATGTCAGGTACCATTGATTGCTTCAGGGGGTGCTGGTGCACTAAATGACTTTACTGAAGTGTTCCTTGAAGCGCAAGTAGATGGAGCTTTAGCTGCCAGCATTTTTCATGACAAAATTTTGACGATAAACGAAATAAAATTAGCACTTAAAAAACAAAAGATTGAGGTACGATTATGATTCATATGGAAATTAATTCTTTAGATTGGAAAAAAATGAATGGTTTATTACCAGCCATCATCCAAAATGCTGAAAATGGTAATGTCCTAATGTTAGGTTATATGAACCAGGAGGCTTTAATCGCCACACTCACTACCGGCCAATTAAATCTGTACAGTCGCAGCCGAAAACGCTTGTGGCGGAAGGGAGAAACCTCGGGTAATAGCATGTCTGTACAACACATCAGTGTTGATTGCGACAATGACAGCCTTCTAATTCAGGTTTTACCTAAAGGCCCTGCATGTCATTTAGGATACACAAGTTGCTTTCAACCTGCACATGAAACCAATCTTGGATTTATCCATGAGTTAATTGAGCTGATTAATGAGCGGGCAGATTCAAAAAATGAAAACAGCTATACAGCAAAATTATTAGATTCTGGAATCTCTCGGTGCGCACAAAAGGTAGGGGAAGAAGCGGTAGAAACAGTGATTGCGGCTGTAAATAACGACCGCGAAGAATTAGTTAATGAGAGTGCCGATCTAATTTTTCACTTATTAGTTCTATTAAAAGCATGTGAACTGAGTTTTTATGATGTATTGCAATGCCTACGAGATAGAGATAGATCGGTTCATACGTAACATCATGGTTAGCCAGTGAAATAGGTCTAGTATGAACGTGCCATAAGTCTGCTTTAAGCGAAACAAGCTCCCTTCTCCCCAAAAGGGAGAAGGTGCCCATAAGGGCGGATAAAAGTCTTTACTATAACAATCCGCACCTCAACCCATCTCCCATTAATAGGATAGGGAATTGATTTTTACGCCATTTACACAACGGCCAACAAAACTGCAGTTAGATAATTTCCTTCTGGGAATGACGCTAATGTAGGATGACAACTTGCTGGCCCAAAAACCCCTAAAATCCGCGCTTGTTTCCCTACAGCTCCAGCTTGAACACTTACCAAAGAGCTAAACTCTTGAGATGAAAGTGCTGAAGAACAATTACAGGTCATTAATAAGGAACCCGGTTTCATGTACTTAAAAACTTCACGATGTAAGAATCGATAATAGTTTTTAGCGCGCTCAACATGCTGCTTGGATGGAACCAATTTAGGAGGATCAAGAACAACTACATCATAGTCCCCTGCTCTTGTTAAATACTCTCGTGCATCCGCTTCAATCCATTCAATCTGGGACACTCCATTTAATA
The DNA here is from genome assembly GCF_900156395.1 of Fluoribacter gormanii. Taxonomy (GTDB): domain Bacteria; phylum Pseudomonadota; class Gammaproteobacteria; order Legionellales; family Legionellaceae; genus Legionella; species Legionella gormanii. Next base: position 172,999 of record NZ_FTNL01000003.1, read on the forward strand.
CTGCATTTTTTTTAGCTTGAGCTATTGCTTGAGCAGAACTATCCACTGCTGTAACCTTTAAAGCCCCAGCTTTAGCAGCATGTAATGCAAAACCTCCACTATAGCAGTAGAGATCTAATACAGTTTTTCCTTTAGATAATTGAGCAATGCGCTGATGGTTTTCTCGTTGATCAAGAAATAATCCGGTTTTTTGTGCTTGCGCGAACTCAACCTCATAAATAACCCCTGCTTCAAGAACCTGAGTATTGCAATGATTCTCTTCTACTGTAATTTGCTTCCAGCCATCTTGTCCCAAGGGTTTACTTTGTGGCAACCAGATAATTTGATCGGTGGGAAACAAATTCTTTAATGCTTCAATAATAATTTCTCGATTGAGCTCAACCCAATAAGCAGAACTGGCGACAACACAAGTTTGATTAAATCGATCGATCGTTAAGCCAGAAAGACCATCTGCTTCGCTATTAAATAAACGATAAGCTGTAGTTTTTTCATTAGGCAGATTTAAACACTCACGTACTTGCTTCGCTTGATTCAATCGATGGCTAATCAAAGCATGCAAATTACTCATATCGATGGATTCGTTGGTAAGCGCCAAGACCCTGACTCTGTAGAGAGAATGCTCATTATAGACACCTACACCAATAAGTTTCTCATCTGAATTATAAATATCAATCAAATGTCCTGTAACTAATTTCCCATGAGTCCTCGCAATGGCCTTGGGGAATATCCATGGATGACCGCGTAATACAGTATTTTGTTTTGCTGCAAGCAAAATAACTTTTGCATTCATTTTTCTATTTCCCAAAGAACAAAAATGGGCTAATCTACACAAAGAACGCTACACCTGCAATAGTTCGTAAAATTTATAAAACCTAAGAAAGTCGTTCCCACTCCAATTAACTGGTGGAAAAATAAAAATTAGGGACAGTATAGCAAATATGAAAAAACTCTTTATCTCCCTTTTTGCTATTAATTTAGCAACGCATTCTGGTAATTGATATGGATAATACACACAAGTTCTCTTATGGTCTCACCCTTGGGGCATTAGGAGTTGTATTTGGTGATATAGGAACCAGTCCATTATATGCCTTAAAAGTAACTCTAAATAATATTGCTATTACCCAATCACACATTTTAGGTGTGCTATCACTTATTTTTTGGTGTTTGATCCTGGTCATTTCATTCAAATACTTGATTTTGATTCTGCGGGCAGATAATGATGGTGAGGGAGGAATTCTCGCCCTTTTGGCACTAATGAAGTATAAAAGTACCAAATATACGCCTTTGTTTTACATCGTCGCAATTTTTGGAGCTGGTTTGCTCTTAGGTGATGGAATGTTGACGCCAGCCATATCTGTAATCAGTGCTGTAGAGGGCCTTAGTACCCTTTCAGATACTTTTACGCCCTTTATTCTTCCTATCGCTGTTATTATTTTGATTCTCCTATTCACATTACAAGCAAGGGGAACGGGAAGTATTGGAAATCTATTCGGGCCAATTATACTGGTCTGGTTTTTTACTATCGCAATTCTAGGTATTATACAAATTGCTAAAGCCCCTATTGTGCTTACTGCAATTAATCCTTACTATGCCTTCGATTTGATACGTGATACAGGATTAAAAGGATATTTATTATTAGGTGGTATTTTTCTCGTTGTCACCGGAGGAGAAGCGCTTTATGCAGATATAGGACATTTTGGGAAAAATCCTATTCGGGCAGGTTGGTTTGCCGTTGTCCTTCCCTGTTTAATATTAAATTATTTTGGCCAAGGGGCTAACTTACTTTTAAATCCTCATGCAATTAGCAATCCTTTTTACATGATTGCACCTGAATGGTTTTATATTCCCTTGATTATTCTTGCCACCATTGCAACAATAATTGCCTCACAGGCTGTGATTTCAGCTACGTTTTCTTTGACAAAACAAGCAGTTTTGCTCAGTTTATGCCCTCGTATACCTATAGTACAAACATCTAGAGAGTTTTCCGGGCAGATTTATGTGCCACAAATTAACTTTATTTTGTTTATTGGGACATTAACTTTTTGTTTTGCCTTCAAAACTTCGGATCGACTTGCCCATGCATACGGAATCGCTGTGAATGCAGACATGCTTCTAATTGATGCAATGGTTGCTTATGCTGCATTATCGATTTGGAAATGGTCAAAATATAAGGTTATCACTATATTTGGATTATTTCTTATTATAGATTTTGCTTTTCTCGGTTCAAATTTACATAAATTTTTGACGGGTGGTTGGGTCCCTGTCACATTCGCGTTGATAATAGCAACCATTATGTATACCTGGAAGTTTGGCTTAGAATATTTGCGTGAGAATTATTACATGAATAAGGATGATATTTCAAAAATTCTCAGGCAATTGGAGTATAAAAGCTTGAATCAACTTACTGATTTGACTGCTGTGTTTATCACAGATGTTTACGATAAAAGCGGAGGAAGCTTTCTTCACTTTCTTAAGTTAAGCCGTGCCGTTCCAGAACGCGTTCTTATTGTGAATTATGTAGTAGATAACATCCCATATATCCATTACAGTCAACGCTATGAGATTACCTGCTTGCATGAGAAAGTATTCAATCTTACTTTGCACTATGGTTTTATGGAAACCATTTCTATACCCAGAGCTTTAGAGCGTGCTTCGAACAAAAATCTTTTCCCCTTTAAGTTAAATGTCGACCGCGCTACTTATATGGTGGAAATACCAAATATTACTGCGTCAAAATCAAAAAAATCATTAACATTTTATTGGCAAGAAAAGTTGTTTGCCTTTCTAATACGCAATTATTCGGCCAATTTAAATATCGACTTTTATAAACTACCGTATAATAGGACGATGGCAATCGGCACCTATTATATTATGTAATCTCAGGAGTTTTCTATGTGGTTTAACAATGCACTGATCTATCAATATGAGCTGGATGAAGCGAGCGATTTAACAGCCTCCCTAGCTGAAAATATTCTAAAACCTTGTCCTCCACATGCCCGTTTTGTTTATGGCTGGCTTCCTGCTTTTGCAGACGAAATGGTTCAGGAAGTTGCGGGAAGTTCACTGATTTGTATGGGTAAGGAAGAACGGTTGCTGCCACGTGGGGTGATTAACAAAATGCTTGCTGAAAGAGTGCACGCACTTGAAACCCAACAAGGCCGCACCATTAAACGCTCAGAAAAGGCACAAATGGCCGAAGATATTGAATTTGAATTATTACCCAAGTCGTTTTGCGTCCAAAAGAAAATGCTTGCCATCCTGGATAGTGCGAGTAACAGAATAATAGTTAATGCTTCGAGTGCTAATCAAGCAGCACAGCTTACGTCTCTTTTACGTAAATCAGTAGCAGGAATTACAATTGAACCATTAACTCATACAGAAAATCTGGCTTTACGATTCGCAGAATGGATTCACTCACCAAGCACCCTTCCCAATCATTTTCAATTAGCTTCTGATTGCCTGTTGTTTGCTCTTGATGATGAAAAAAAACGAGTGCATTGCAAAGGTTATGAGCTCCCAGCGGAGGAAATTATAACTTTATTATCTCAAGGCATGGCAACTGCAGAAATTTCTTTAATCTGGAAGGAACGAATTCAATTTACCTTAACTCATGATTTTACATTCAAAAAACTTAAAAGCCTCGATTATCTTCTTGATGATTTTAACGAAATTAAACAACTTGATGAAGAATACCAACAACGTGACGCAGCGCTTACTTTATTATCAGGTGAGTTACGTGAATTGACTAATGATCTATTGTCGACACTTGCAACAAAATCAAAAGAGAAAGAACCCGAGTTAGCAGAGACTCTATAAATTTAGCATAAAAAAAGAGAGCGTAAAGCAGCTCTCTTTTTCTGAAACATTTTACTTATCAATGAACTTCTTAATAAGACGGATTATCCGGAAAAAATTCTCTCATCTTCATTAACTCTTCCATAACCGGAATGATAAGAGACTCCATTTCACACCGCATCATGATTATATAGCCACCAAAATGCATTTACTTCATCATCAATAAATCAGCTGATTTTTTCCATTTTGTCTGTATGATAAGTTGCCTTATAAACAGTCAATGCTTCTTCAGCAGCCTTATTAAAACCTAATGCCATATTTGCATCATGCATAACGACTAATGCTTGTTTTACACTTGGAGCCTGTGGGTAATTTTTAACAACATAGCTTGCTCTATCAATCGCTGCAACATACATCTGACGCTTAAAGTAGAACGTCGCCACATTCAGCTCATGTTGAGCAAACATATTACGTAAATAAGTCATGCGTTGTAATGCATTAGGCTTATATTTACTGTCTGGAAACTTTTGAATCAAAGTGCCAAAATCTGAATACGCTTGGGTCTGCGTACCAGGATCTCTCCAGGACTCATCCAAAGGTAAAAATTTTGCAAAAACCCCTCGACTTTGTTGGAAGTTAGCCATCCCACGCATGTAATACGCATAATCTACATTTTTAGCACGTGGATAAAGATGAATAAACCGCTCTGCAGTCGCAGCAGCCGAAGGGTAGTCTTCATTTTTATAATATGCGTAGATTAATTCCTTCTGCGAATTCTCGGTGTAATCACTAAACGGATACATTGTTTCAATCGCTTCAAGATGCTTTATTGCGGTTGCATATTCTTTTTTTCGTAAGTCCTTCTGGGCCGCTGTATAAAGCTGCTCCGCCGTCATTCCTTTATAAGGATTATAATCTTCATCATCTTTACCCCACCATGTCTTACATGCAGATAAAGAGACAATAAGACCGATTAGGAACAACATTTGAATTCGTTTCATAAACTACACCTATCTAAATATATATCTGTTGCATCCACAACAACAGCCACGAAAATTTGGAACATTATACCTAGGACGATTGAATTTGCGAACATTCTTATGTTTTTTTTAAAAACTGAAAGAAATAAAAACAACATCAAAAAAAAATATCCAACGATCACCTAAAATATAAAAAAATGTTTGCAAAACCATGATCATTAGAGTAGTATTCCCGCTTGGAGAGATGGCAGAGCGGTCGAATGCGGCGGTCTTGAAAACCGTTGAAGGGCAACCTTCCCAGGGTTCGAATCCCTGTCTCTCCGCCAAATATAAAAAACCTCTCTACTTCTGATACCTATAAATTCAAACACAAAATCAAAGTTTCAGTGTCGATATAGAAATTCCTTCAAATAGCATTAGTTTACATAATAAATAAATGTTCAATAATATATAAGTCGTTGGTATAGTAGAATCATCTATCATCAGTGGAGAACTATATGCTAAGGAACACCGCAAAGCGTTTTGGTAGTATGACAAAGCTGTTGCATTGGTTAATTTTTATTTTGATTTCCACCCAATATTATTTGGTCTGGTCAATTAGTGAAGACTCACCGCTAACAGCACTCTATATCATGTTGCATAAATCTATAGGCATGACCATCTTAATATTGGGAATCCTATTTTTCATCTGGCATATGATAAATGTTAAGCCTATGCCCCCAGGAACTCAACCTCGATGGCAATACATTACCTCTAAAGCGGTCCATCATACTCTTTTCCTCCTTATTATCCTCATGCCTATTATTGGTTACTTGTTATCATGTGCTGATGGAAAACCTATTAATTTTTTTGGTTGGTTTACTATACCCTGCCTTATTTCAGCGAATGATCATCTTGGTGGCATAATGTTTTCAACACATGAAACGCTTGCTTTTATCATTTTATTTGTAGCGGGGATTCATGTTCTTGCGGCTCTGTATCATCATTTCATATGCAAAGATTATGTACTGAAGCGTATGCTTCCATTTACATCTAAAGAATAAGTTTTGAGAACTACGTGATTGTAAGGATAGAAATTTGATCGGGTAAAGACTTAAACTTTACCCGATCAAATATCCGCTTAGTCATACTGAGCAGGAGCGGAAGGCTGCACACCATAAAATGTATCAAAATATGAAGGTGGAGGTGTTTGCTGCGAATAGAAGGTTTGTGTATTAGTATAAATTGGCTGGGGGATTCTGCAATCAAAACACAAATCACCTACCTCAACAATTTTCAACTCACCTTTACGTAAATGCCTTAACTTTGTAAGTAACTCATTAACTTCACTTCCATTCTCATCAAAATAACGCCTGAAAAAAGAAGGTAAAGGCTTCTCACTACCCAATGATTTCGCCATTTCAGCACGCAGAGCAACCATGGCACATTTTACTGCAATGGGATCAATACCCTTCTTTTGTAAAGACGCCTCTTCGGCAGCAGTTAATTGAAATCGTTGTGGATCTGCTGGATCCATGGACTCTTTATTCGCTGACACATTAATAGAATCATAAATCATACTCATTGCCAAACATCCAATACCCGCACCGATGATACTAAACAATACCGCTCCAAGGATTACTACACCAACAGGGTTAAATCCTGCCGCCACGGCTAAAGCAATGAGTGGTGCTGCTGCGAAATTAAGCGTTAAAAAAGTCGAACCTGCACCAAATGCAAGAGAAGTTGCGAACATAAATGCGCCCTTAAGCCATCCTTCACCATGCCAAAAGCGCTCAATACTGTTTGCAAACTCATCAAGCATATAAGCTAAAGCGATAAATGCCAAAACAGCTGCAAACGCTGCTATAGCGATGATAAGTAAGGCAGCAATTAATTTACTTAAATCATCATTTGAAGAGGAAGAGCGTCTGTGGTGGTTAGAAGAAAAACAACAACTTGCATCATGATGAGAATGAGCATGGCGATGAGAATCGAGCACAGAACTCAAAATCAACCAATTTATTAGCGTAGAGTCGTTACATCTATAGTAGTTGTATTCATTAATCACATACTTAACTTCTGGGTTAAATCGAGGTTTTTTAGGATTAAAAGAACGCTGTTGTTCAGAAGGAAGCTCTCTAAATAACGGCAAAGCATAAAATATTTTATTAAAAGCCGCATAAGCCTTATCTTTTTCTTCTCGGTCTAGGAGATATAGAGAACTTGTACTCAATGGTGATTCTATAGAAAATTGCACCGCTAGAAACATCTCATTGTACATGTCAGTAATATTTAAATTACGTCCAACGCAATTTTTATAATGATTTATTATATGACCATATAACTGCTTCAATTTAAGGTCGGTGAACTTCGTACTTAAATCAGACATACAGAGAGACTCCTTTTATTGGCTAACATCGGCAAACTCTGCTATTCAGCTTTTAGAATAGAGCAGCTCCAGTAAGAAACTACTTAGCAGGTTTGTTATAGATCCTAATGTCTCACAATTTGTGCGCGACTAATTAAACTCTTTTCATATAAGTCATAATCCATCATGCCATAGCTTGCTTCAATTTGTTGAATTAAGCTATCTTGTTGCTCCCTGTCTAATGTACTCAATTTTCCATCGTGAATCTGCTTTAATCTCACTACTACATAATCACCATTTGGCATAACAAGTCCATTGCGACTTTCTGGTCGCAATAAATTGAATGCAGTATCATTAATATCAGTATCAACCTTATCATTATCACGAGTTGACATAACCTCTGACTTCCATAATAAATGATTTGAACTGATCAGCTCTTGCTGCTGTTTATCTTCAACTGGACTTAATAAATTCATCCCAATTTCTTTGGCTTTAGCTTCAGCACCTTTCTTAACTAATATATTATTAATTTGATCACGAACAGATTCCAAAGACTGTTGTGCTTCATCCCAGTGATGTTTAACCCTTACAACCACAACCGAGTCATTATCAATTTGTATTGGTTCACTATTATTACTTAAATCAAGAACATCATGACTAAATGCGGCATTTATTACCTGCTTGTTTTTTGTAATATTATTGGCACCACCCGCTCTTGAAAAAGGCTGAGTTGTTTCGATTTTTAAATTTAATGCCTCTGCTACTGGTTGAAGTGAATCTGGGGTTTGATAGCTTAAATCAGACAATTGCTCCAGAGCCTGAGTATATTTGTTTTGAGCTGCTTCAGCGATCAGTTGTTCTTTAATAGATGGCTCAACTTCAGAAAAGGATTTTGTTGAAACAGGTTTATAAGCAATTACTTTAAAAATTTCATAACCATGTTTTGTTTTTTCAGGCGATGAAATCTGTCCTGGTTTAGTTAAATTGGATAAAATTCGATTATAATCATTCTGTCCTGCAGAGATCCAAGGGAGCACCCCCTTATCTGCTATGGAAAGTTTGTCATCCGAAAGCGTTGACACAAAATGGTCAAATTGCTCTGGATTTTTTTGTAATGCTTGATAAGTTTCATTCGCTTTTTTCTGAATATTTTCTAAATCAGCCTGGCTCGCATCATCTGGGACAGCAAATAAAATATGAGCCACTTGCCAACTAGCAGGGATTAAATAACTGTTTTGGTTATCTTCATAATAACGTTTTGCATCATCTTCAGAAATTTTAATATTACTTCTGATATCATGCATCGATAAAGAAACATAGTCTAGGCTGACTTTTTCTGGGGTCATGAATTCTTTTTTATGCTTTTTATAATAATTAGCAATTTCTTCAGAAGAAACTTGGATATCCTTTTCAAAAAGTGCCACTGGAACGGTTAAATAATCATAGTCTCTACTTTGCATGTACAAGCTTACAAACCGATCAATTTCATCAGGTAAAGCAAAAGAACTTCCCATAAAAGCGAATCGTTGCTGATTTAACAACATTCCCTGTTTTACTTCATTTTGAAAACTTGATTGAGTAAATAAAGCTGCGTTTAGAGCTTGCTGATATTTTTGAGCAGAAAAATGACCGTCTTCCTGGAACTGCGGGATACTCAAAATTGCTGCATTTGCCTGATTCAAACTAACATCAAATCCATTCTTGCGGGCAGCTTGTACCAGAACTTCATTAGTAATCATTTGATTTAAAACTTGATTTTGCAGCTTTTTCTCATCAGCCGCAGTCATCTGTTCAATATCTTGCATGGAACGAGCACGTCTGTAATTAGTCTCAAATGCTTGCATTGTTAGAGGCTGACCATTAACCACAACCTTGGAATTTGTCGTCTGACGTGATTGTAGATAATAATCCACACCAAAAAGTGTAAACGTAATACCGATCAAAATAACTACTAACCAAGCTACAACACCCTGTATACGTTCATTTAACTTTTGTAACATGTCGCGAGATCCATATATTAATTAAGGCTTTATTTTATTTAGCGAGGGCCGATTATATCCCAGGCTGAAAAAAATCAAAACAAAAACAACAGTACTCTTTTTTTTCAAAACTCTTCTTGCTTAAATCAGCTATAAAATTAGATGCAATAAGTAGGTATTTCTTTTTGCAAGTTTCACCTACTTGTTCTCTAAATATAATGAATCTGAAATAAAGGAAATTTTTTTGACAAAAACATTCAATCCAGATAAAAAAAACGCGCCTTTCGGCGCGTTAATCTGGCGGAGTGGACGGGGCTCGAACCCGCGACCCCCGGCGTGACAGGCCGGTATTCTGACCAACTGAACTACCACTCCATTTCTTGGTGGGTGCTGTAGGGATCGAACCTACGACCCTCGCCTTGTAAGGGCGATGCTCTCCCAGCTGAGCTAAGCACCCAGAAACCTTATGCTTCTTGAACCGCTTCTTTCAGGTTTTTACCCGCTTTAAACTTGGCTACTCGTGACGCTTTAATTTGAATAACTTTGCCAGTCTGTGGGTTTCTACCTGTACGTGCTGAACGATTGCCTGTTGAAAAAGAACCGAAACCAGGTATTACTACTTGATCACCACTTCTTAAAGCATCAGTAATAGTACTAGTAAAAGTCTCGAGAACTCTGCTTGCGTCAGCTTTTGTCAAACCCGAACCACTTGCTATAGCATCAACTAATTCGCTCTTATTCATTGCTTCCCCTATACAGTTAATCTTCCATACTTCTAAGTTAATTTAATTAAACTCACCAAATTAACCGGTCAAGTAGTTACTTCCTTGCAGTGCCCGCTAGTGGCGGGCTACGAAACGAAATATACATCTAATTAATGGGTATGTAAATCATTATTTTTAATTTTTTTTGATTTTTTTCCTACTAAAGCCTCAGTCTGTACATTTTTTGTCTTTTCGACCCAAGGAGTACATTGTAAAGCCAGTTCTAACACCTGTTCTATGGTCTTAACAGGATGAATTGATAGCTTACGTAAAACATTATCTGGAATCTCTTCCAGGTCTTTTACATTTTCCTCGGGAATAATGACATGTTTAATTCCACCTCGATGGGCAGCCAATAATTTCTCTTTAAGACCACCAATTGGCAACACCTGCCCTCTCAGCGTTATTTCACCTGTCATTGCCACATCCGCTTTAACAGGAATTTGCGTCACTACAGAAACTAACACCGTACACATACCTATACCTGCACTTGGACCATCCTTGGGTGTAGCGCCTTCAGGAACATGGACATGAAAGTCATTCTTGTCATAAAAATCATCAGCTAAGCCAAATTTTTTAGCTCGACTTCGTACAACAGTCATTGCGGCATGGATTGATTCCTGCATGACCTCACCTAATTGACCGGTATGCGTCACTTTTCCTTTACCAGGCATCATTGATGCTTCTATCGTTAACAATTCACCGCCGACACTAGTCCATGCCAAACCTGTAACCTGTCCAACTTGATCAAATTCTTCGGCTAAACCATATCTGAATTTTTTCACACCTAAATATTTTTCAATATTACTTGTGGTTACCGACATTTTTTTAACTTTTTTATTAGATAAAATTTCTTTTACAACTTTTCTACAAACGCTAGCAATATCTCTCTCTAAATTGCGAACGCCTGCCTCGCGCGTATAGTGACGAATGACCTCGCGAATCGCCCCTTCACTAATATGTATTTCTTGGTTACTTAAACCATTCAAGGCGACTTGTTTTGGAACAAGATATCTTTCAGCAATACTTACTTTTTCATCTTCTGTGTATCCTGCAAGTCGAATCACCTCCATTCTATCTAATAAGGGGGCAGGAATTTCTAGCGAGTTTGCTGTCGCAATGAACATCACGTCACTCAAGTCATAATCTACTTCGAGATAATGATCGTTAAACGTATGATTTTGCTCTGGATCTAATACCTCAAGCAAAGCTGCCGCGGGATCACCACGGAAATCCATGGCCATTTTATCCACCTCATCCAACATAATGAGTGGATTTTTTACCCCAGCCTTACACAATTTCTGAATAATCTTTCCTGGCATAGAACCAATGTATGTTCTTCTATGACCACGAATCTCTGCTTCATCCCTTACGCCACCTAAAGCGATACGAATAAACGTACGACCAGTAGCATTCGCAATAGATTGTCCTAATGATGTTTTACCTACTCCTGGAGGTCCAACGAGACAAAGTATAGGGCCTTTTAAACGTTTCACACGTTGCTGAACAGCCAGGTATTCGATAATGCGTTCTTTTACTAGCTCAAGGCCATAATGCTCTTTATCCAATAATTTTTCTGCCTTAGGCAAATCGAATTGAATTTTAGTTCTCTTTTTCCAGGGGACTGAAAGCATCCAATCAAGATAATTGCGGATAACAGTCGCTTCAGCAGACATTGGTGACATCATTTTCAATTTATGAAGTTCTGCTAGCGATTTTTCTTTTGCTTCCTTAGGCATACCGGCTTTATTAATGGAATTTTCCAATTGTTCAATTTCATTCCCTTCTTCGCCCAACTCACCTAATTCTTTTTGAATCGCTTTCATTTGTTCATTGAGATAATATTCTCGCTGACTTTTCTCCATTTGTCGCTTGACGCGCCCTCTCACACGTTTTTCCACATGCAACAAGTCAATTTCGTTTTCTATAGCAGACATTAAACGTTCAAGACGAGTACCAACATCCATTGTTTCCAATAATTCTTGTTTGTCATCTACTTTCAAGGTTAAATGAGCAGCAATGGTATCGGCTAACCGTCCAGGTTCTTCTATACCAGCAAGAGGAGATAAAACCTCAGGTGGAATTTTTTTGTTCAGTTTAATGTATTGCTCAAATTGTGACATCAAAGAGCGCATTAAAATACCGATGTCCGGTTCCTGGACCGCGGCATTTTCATCCTCCAGCAACTCAAGATCCGCTTCTAGATATCCTTTGGCCTGATTATATTCTTTTGCTTTGGCACGTTTTTCACCTTCAACCAGCACTTTCACAGTTCCATCAGGAAGTTTCAATAACTGAAGAACACTGGATAATGTGCCTACATGGAAAATATCTTCAGCGCCAGGATCATCATTTGATGATTTTTTCTGTGCTACTAAAAAGATTTGCTTACTATCAACCATAGCCGCTTCAAGAGCTTTAATTGATTTTCCTCGACCAACAAATAGAGGAATAACCATATGGGGGTAGACCACTACGTCTCTTAATGGTAATACAGGTATGCTAGACAGTTTTTCTGTCTCATTCGAAGTCTCTTTAATTTCAGTGGACATAATGAACCCTTATTCAATCGGAAAACTTTAATATTTATGTGACAACTAATTATAATTTAAAAGGAAGGGAGAGTTATTGCAAGAAATCAAAGCGTTATAATTAAGAAAGTTCTTTAAAGAACCTCTCTCCCATATTAAGTATAGGAGAGAGATAGAGCAAAATCCTACTCTTGGCCACCTGCCGCACTCTTCATCCCATCTTGTTCATAAATAAGGATGGGTTTAGACGAGCTAGTAACCGCACTTTCATCAACCACAACCTTAATTACTCCTTCAAGAGAAGGTAATTCATACATGGTGTCTAAAAGAATATTTTCAAGTATGGCACGTAAACCTCGTGCACCCATTTTTCTTTCCAGAGCTTTTTTAGCGATAGCATTCAATGCTTCTTCTCTAAATTCAAGTTCCACTTCTTCCATTTTGAATAAAGACTGGAATTGCTTGGTCAAAGCATTCTTAGGATTAGTTAAAATATCAATAAGAGCTGATTCATCCAACTCCTGCAACGTGGCAACTACAGGCAATCGGCCAACGAACTCTGGTATTAATCCATATTTGATCAAATCATCTGATTCCAACTGGTTCAATACCTTGGATATTTCATCATTGCTTTCTTTTTTATTTTTTAACTGGGCAGAAAATCCAATACCTGACTTATCACTACGTTCTCTTATCACCTTCTCTAATCCAGCAAACGCACCACCACAAATAAATAAAATATTAGAAGTATCTACTTGTAAAAATTCTTGTTGTGGGTGCTTACGGCCACCTTGTGGTGGGACTGAAGCAATTGTACCTTCAATCAATTTTAAAAGAGCTTGTTGAACTCCCTCACCAGAAACATCACGGGTAATTGAAGGATTATCCGATTTGCGTGATATCTTATCAATTTCATCAATGTACACGATACCATGCTGTGCTTTATCTACATCATAATCACACTTTTGTAGAAGTTTCTGGATAATGTTCTCTACGTCTTCACCTACATAACCTGCTTCGGTAAGTGTAGTTGCATCTGCCATAGCAAACGGAACATTCAGAATTCGAGCCAATGTTTGTGCTAAAAGTGTTTTTCCACTGCCAGTTGGACCGATAAGTAAAATATTACTTTTGCCTAGTTCAACGCCGTCTTCACTTTTATGTTGTAATCGCTTGTAATGATTATATACAGCTACGGATAAGACTTTTTTTGCATGTGACTGCCCAATGACGTACTCATCTAAGAAATTTGAAATTTCTTTAGGTGATGGCAAGCGTACTTCTGCTTCTTCATGAGATTCATGTGTTTCTTCACGAATAATATCGTTGCATAACTCAACACACTCATCACATACAAATACTGAAGGACCAGCAATCAATTTTTTTACTTCATGCTGGCTCTTTCCACAAAAAGAACAATACAAAACTTTATCGCCACTTCCGTTACCGGATTTACTCATAACCAAACCCCTTCTTACAACGATTATCGGAATAATAGATAATATATGTAAAATATTAGTCAATCAGAAAAAGATATGCCACTGTTATTCACTGTAACTATTTTTTAAATACAAAACGAAATACGAAGAAGTAATAATGAATCAATCTAAAAGGACCCCTAATCGCATTCCTAGCCTGGGTGCAGCGAAGCGGAACCCGGTAACCCTGAACCCTAACCCAGGTTCCGCTTCGCTACTTCCGGGCCATGATACATTATAGTTCAGTCTTTAAATTTAATGTAAATAATTACTCTGCTTTAGTTACTGACTCACGATCATAAAGTACTTGATCTACCAAGCCGTATTCTACAGCTTGTGTCGCACTCATAAAATTATCACGCTCTGTATCACGCATAATTTGGTCGGGAGTCTTTTTCGTGTGCTTTGCCATAATGGAATTTAATCGTTCTCTTACGGCCAAAGTTTCACGAGCGTGAATTTCGATGTCAGTTGCCTGACCTCGATAACCACCTAAAGGTTGATGAATCATAACTCGTGAGTTTGGTAAACAGAATCTCTTGCCATCAGCACCAGCACAGAGTAACAAGGCAGCAGCACTTGCTGCTTGCCCTATACACAAAGTACTTACATCAGGTTTAATAAACTGGATGGTATCGTAAATTGCCAAACCAGCAGTTACTACCCCTCCAGGTGAATTAATGTAGAGAGAAATATCTTTTTCAGGATTTTCAGACTCAAGAAACAACAATTGAGCAACCACTAAATTAGCCATATGATCTTCAACTTCACCCAATAGAAAGATAATACGTTCTTTCAATAATCTTGAGTAAATATCATATGAACGCTCACCACGTGAGGTTTGTTCAATAACCATTGGGACTAATCCACTGGCATTGCGAATTATGTTATCTGAATAGCCCGACATATAATTACTCTCCTTTTTTCTCAGTCGCTTCAGTTGCTTCGGTCTCTGGCTTAGGATTCATTACCGAATCATAATCCTTATCCTTATAGTTAATTTTTGCATCCTCAGCAATTTTATCTGCAACCATCTCTTCCATAACAAGTGCTTCGATTTCGGCCATATGCTCTTTGCTACTTTGATACCAAGCACGTAATTCATCAGGATTTTCATAAGCACTAGCAAAGCGTTCAATCACTGCATTAACTTTATCTTGATCAGCTACTATTTGGTGCTTTTTAACATATTCTGAAAAAAGTAAACCAAGATGAACTCGACGTTTTGCTTGCTCGACAAACAGTTCACGAGGAAAATCAGGAATCTGTTCATTATCATGATGTTCATGTCCAAAAAGACGATGATACATATCATGTTTCAAATGTTCGATTTCTTTGTCAATTAATGCCATTGGTAATTCAATAGTATTAACTTCCATTAATTTATCAAACAATTTTTCTCTATTCATCATACTGACACGACGCTCTAATTCACGAGCCATATTTTCTTTAATATCTTTTTTCAGTGCATCTATACCGCCTTCCTTGATATTAAATTTCGCTGCGAATTCATCATTGAGCTCAGGAAGTGTTCCTTCCATTACGCTGTTAATAGTAATTTTGAATACAGCCTCTTTACCAGCTAATTCTTTATGACCATAGTCTTCGGGGAACGTCACTTTGATATCAAAAGGTTTTTCTTTCTTATTACCTGCAATTCCATCCTCAAAGCCAGGGATCATTGATCCAGAACCAATGACTAATTCGTGGCCTTTGGCACTACCACCATCAAAAAGTTGCTCATCGAGAAACCCTTCGAAATCAATAAGTACTTTATCGCCTTTTTTAACAGCTCTGGAGACTTCATTCCATTCTTTATTTTGCTCACGAAGCTTATCCAACATGCTTTCAACATCTTTATCAGTTACTTCAGAACGCGCTAATTCGACTATAGCTTGATTTAACTCAACAACTTCAAATACAGGCATTACTTCAAATATTGCAGAATATTTAAAGTCCTTTCCTTTCTCAAACTGTTCAGGCTCTACAGATGGATAGCCAGCTGGAACCAATTCATTTTTTTGTAATGCTTCGAATAAAGTAGATTGCACCATGTCACGAGCGACTTCTTCACGAACGCTTTGAGAGTAACGACTGACAACAACATGCATGGGTACTTTACCGGGACGAAAACCGTCAACTTTTACTTTACGAGCAAGATTCTTGAGACGTAAGCTCACTTCTTCCTCAACTTTCTCCGCAGGTACAGAAACTGTCACCTTACGCTCCAAACCTTCTAGGGTCTCAACAGAAACTTGCATTAATTTCACCTCTTGGAATTTATAATGATAATGGTGCGAAAGGAGAGACTCGAACTCTCACGGGTCGCCCCGCTGGAACCTAAATCCAGTGCGTCTACCAATTCCGCCACTTTCGCAAATCAGGTTGGATTATCAATCAGTAATTCGGTCTTGTAAAGACTCAGATAAAATCTTTAGCGATAAACCATTTGTTTCTTCTCAAATGGGGTGAACGATGGGACTCGAACCCACGACAACCGGGATCACAACCCGGGGCTCTACCAACTGAGCTACGCTCACCATAAAAACTTTTTACCAGAAATTCTTATGATAAATAAAATCTGGGCTGGCACGCCCGGCAGGATTCGAACCTGCTACCCTCGGCTTAGAAGGCCGATGCTCTATCCAGATGAGCTACGGGCGCAAATTTGGTCGGGGTGGAGGGATTCGAACCCCCGACATCCTGCTCCCAAAGCAGGCGCGCTACCAGACTGCGCTACACCCCGTATAACCCGTCCCAAGGACAGAGCGCAGATATTACTAGGTGATTTCACGAAGGTCAATATCTTAATTCATTTAATTTTAATTAATTTTATTTTTTTACATCTTGCGATTATTTTTCATGCACAACTAGACTTTTTTTCAATCATGAAGACAAATTTGGGTGCACGCCCTTAAGTTTACCCTACTCGAATCTTTATAACTTTTCAGCTAGCATTGATAATTATAATTAAACTCCTATTGAATCTATGAAATTTAAATTACTTCCTATCTTCGACAATATAAATTATCTCCATAAAAATCATGAACACGTCGTATTGCCTGATCCGCGTTTCCAAAATGATTTTAATTACGCTTTAAATTTTCTGAAAAGTTACACAGGCAGCCAAGGGACATTTAATAGTTATCGCAGGGAAACGGAACGTTTGTTGCAATGGTCCTGGTTGATTAAAAATTCGACGTTAAAAGAATTGAAGCGTGACGATATAGAGCAATACATTCATTTTTGCCAAAACCCACTCAAATCGTGGATCAGTTTAAAAAAAGTGCCTCGTTTTATTGAAAAGGACGGGCATCGCATCCCCAACGAAGAATGGAGACCCTTTGTAGTAACACTAAGCAAATCCGCAATTAAAAATGGCCAAAAACCTGAAATCGAGCAATTCAATTTATCTCAAGGAGCTATTCAGGAAATATTTGCTATTTTAAGTACATTATTTAATTTCCTAATTGCAGAGGAATACCTAGTTTCCAATCCAGTCGCCCTTATTCGTCAAAAAAGCAAATTTATTCGCAAGAGACAACAAAATGTTCCCATACGCCGACTTAGTTTGCTGCAATGGAGTGCAGTATTGGAGGCTGCCGAATCTCTTGCCGAAGAATCGCCTATGAAACATGAACGAACTCGTTTCATGCTAAGCATGTTATTTGGGATGTATCTTCGTATCTCTGAACTCGCCGCAAGTGATCGCTGGATCCCCAGCATGAATGATTTCTCTAAAGACAGTAACGGCCACTGGTGGTTTACAACTGTGGGTAAAGGAAATAAAGAACGCCAAATCGCAGTGAGTGATGCGATGTTAGATAGTTTAATGCGATGGCGTTGTTTTCTGGGATTATCTCCTCTACCTTCTCCAGCGGATAATAGCCCGCTTATTCCTAAAATTCGTGGCAACGGCCCCATGAGTGATACAGCACCAATACGTAGAATTATTCAACGCTGCTTTGACTTGGCTGGTGAGCAGCTTCGAATAAAAGATCATAAGGAAGAAGCAGACAATTTGGCTGCAGCCACTGTCCACTGGCTCAGGCATACTGGAATTTCAGAAGATGTTAAAATTCGCCCTCGCGAACATGTACGTGATGATGCCGGTCACAGCTCCAGTGCAACAACAGATCGCTATATTGACATTGAGAAACAAGCACGTTATCAATCCGCCAGGAAAAAAACTATAGAGCCAGAACCAAGTTAAATGGATTTATGTTAGAATTGAGCGAGTATCGTAGTCGGGCACCCAGACTACGTTTTTTTAATTTGCTACTGCCAACTCTATTTATGGCTAAAGATTTATCATGCTTACTCTTCGTCAAATTACTCTAAGTCGCGGCAATAAAGTTTTATTGGACAAAGTCAATGTCACTTTATATGAAAAACAAAAAATAGGTCTTATTGGTCATAATGGATGTGGAAAATCTACATTATTTGACTTTTTATTAGGAAAATTAATTCCCGATACTGGCGAGTTTTTAATTAATCCTCAACTTAGCATCAGCCATTTATCTCAGCAATTACCCGACAGCGATGAAAAAGCATTAGATTTTGTCTTAGGTGGCGATGATGGTTATATGAAATTGCTCCAACGTTTACAAAAGGCAGAAGCAACAGGTAACGATGCTGAAGTATTAGCTTGTCATGAAGAGCTAAGCCATAGCGGAGGCTACAGTAAACCCGCCCAAGCAGCAACGATTATGTCTGGGCTTGGTTTTAGTGGTGCACAGCAACAGGCAGCAGTAAATAGCTTTTCTGGGGGCTGGCGCATGCGTTTAAGCCTTGCACGTTGCTTAATGAAGCCGGCTGATTTGCTATTACTGGATGAGCCTACAAACCATTTGGACATGGAAGCAATTTTTTGGTTGGAGCGATTTTTAAAGCAATGCCCCAGTACCATTATTCTTATTTCGCATGACCGGGAATTTCTTGATGCCTTTGTTACTCATATTTTACATATTGAAAAACAAAATCTTTCGCTTTACAGCGGCAATTACAGTTGTTTTGAAAAAACACATGCACAGCAACTGGCATTACAACAAGCCATGTATGAAAAGCAGCAAACTAAAATTAATCATATGATGTCATTTGTAAATCGCTTTAGAGCAAAAGCAACTAAGGCAAAACAAGCGCAAGGACGTCTTAAAGCCATAGAAAGAATGGAAATTATCGCAGCAGCTCAAGTCGATTCACCATTCTCTTTTGAGTTCTTTCCATGTCCCCGCGCAGGAAACCCATTAATACAATGCAATATGGTTGACGCAGGATATCAATCGGACAAGGCCATATTAAAGAGAATCAATCTTTCACTCAATCCAGGTGATAGAATCGCTTTGCTAGGTCCGAATGGTGAAGGAAAATCAACATTAATCAAGACATTAACCGGTTCTTTAACTTCTTTAAATGGCACAATTCATCGTTCAGCTCATTTAAAGATTGGCTATTATGCACAACACCAATTGGAACAACTTGATTGTAATTTAAGTCCAGTTGAAACAATCCAAGCTCTTTCACCAGAAGCACGTGAGCAGAGTATTCGGGATTTTTTGGGTGGTTTCAATTTTATTGGTGATATGGCGGTTCAACCTATCAATCATTTTTCAGGTGGTGAAAAAGCACGTTTGGCTTTAGCCAAGCTTGTTTGGCTCAAACCCAATCTACTTCTGCTTGATGAGCCGACAAACCATTTGGATCTTGGGATGCGCTCTGCTATTGAACTCGCATTGCAAAGTTATGAAGGGGCATTAATATTGATTTCCCATGATCGTCACATGCTCAAAACCAGTGTTGATAATTTCTATCTTGTTTATCAACAAAAGGTTCAAGCTTTTGAAGGTGACTTAGACGATTATTATTCTTGGCTGCAAACTAAAGATTCAATTAAGGAAAATACTGTTACTGCGTCTACAAATGATTATAAAGAGAAGAAAACCCTTCAAAATCGTCTGAAAAAATTGGAGCAATTGATTGAACAGTATCATGAGGAACTTACTAAATTAGATACCCTTCTTGGAGATGCTGCTCTATACGAAGATATGGAGCAGCAAAATAAACTGGAACAACTAATAAAAAAACGTGAACAATCTTATTCGTCTTTAAATCAAGCTGAAGAAGAATGGCTAGAAGTAAGTAGCAGTTTGGAAGATTTAGTGTAGCTTGAATACACCGAAAGGAATCCGAAATGCAATAGTACAAAATTACCCGGATTCCTTAATTGCACGAAAATAGGCCAGCTAATGCTTGAACACGACTTATGGCTTACATGAGGCTGTTTGCATCGACAGACATACGGCCAGTAACTCAGTGGCTTCACTTTCATATAGCTTATTCATTAAAAGCTCATTATCTAATATGTCACTAATCACATTAGGACGACTAGTGTAAATCTCAGTTAAGTTATCAGCCGTAAGCCACTTATTAAACTCACAACCCAAAATAACACTCGCTGCTTTATCATTATATTTGGCAAGGGCAACCAAAGTGGTGCCAAAACCATTTGCTTTTACAAATTCTAAAAATTTATTGGGATTGCCTGCCACAGCCCGCACCAGGGCAACAACTATATTCGGATGGGCAATCATAAGCTTTTCCAGATGCTGAAGATTAATTGCAGGATGTTGTACAATTATAACGGCAATACTAGGCTCTTTCTCAAGAATACCAGGATACGTATTTATAAGTGCCATAATATCGTTCAGCCCTAATCTCTTAATCAATTCCAATTGATTTAAAATAGTTTTCGCGATTTTCTCATTGGATAATGCAAGTTGAGTTAATTCCTGAGCGTCAAATTGAACAGCAAATTTTGTATTTCTAAAAATAGTTGCGATTGCTTCAGGATTCGTTTTAGCCTGCTCTAGTAACCGATTTACAGCTCTTTTATTGAGCTCACTTTGACTTATATTTAGATTGCTATTGTTATTATTGGGATCAGTAGTCAGGAATGACGTGAATATAGAATTTTTAACTGTATTCGATGTTAATTTTTTGATAATTTCCATCTGTTTGACAATGTCACTTCTGCTCTCACCTTCAATATGAATTTCAGTTGCCTTTTGAAAGAAACGAGTAACTAAATGCTTGAGCGAAGGAACCCTATTTTGTTGAACAGCATGTATTAAACGTTCCAAGCGCTCTTTAAATGCTGAGTTTTCAGAGATTTTTTGGTTTTCGCTTACAGCTACTTGAAATATGAAATCGATGAATAAAGGCTTAAGAGAACGATTTTTAAGCTGTTCAAGAAGCTCATTTTGAATTTTATCTAAAGCAACAATGTCACGTTTATCTATCGCTCTCTTCAAGAAATAAATGAGATTGTATGGAAATGATAAAGACGGGGTATCACCTAAAAAGGATACCAGGTTCTGGTTTTGGGAAATTTGATAGACAAGATTTAAAGCAACTGGAACAGGAATTAACGCAAAAACCTGGGGTAATTGGGCCCGTATCTTATCGCTCTTAAATAATCTTTCACACATAAAGCTGTTAATATTAGCTTGTTCTACCCTGGTGCTTAATTGAGCTTGATTTTTATGAGTGATGTCCCACATAAAACCATGGAATTCTACGGTTATAGTATGGCGAATTAATTTCTGTACACTATCCTTAATTAATGGATATTCTTCAGAACCCCTATATATCCCGGGTTTTAATTCAAAACAATATCCATCATAAGTACAGAGTGAATCACTTGAACGCCAATAATCTTTTGCCCATTCAAGTTCATTGCCTCGATTTCTTCCATTATGCATACTCACAATAAACAATAGATCGCTCAGTTTCTTATTATCAATAATAATCTGCTTAAAGAGTTCATGGTCTTTAAGAACTCGAGAAAATAATTGCGCAGCACACTCTTCAGATAAAATTTGCAAAATTTCAATGAGCTCAGATAAGTTGTTAATTCGTAGTTTCAAAAAATCGCTATCGGATGCAACAAAGTCCTTCGCCAGTTTATACAATTCTTCTTGAGAAAAGATTGCGCTACATTCCCCATAAAATTTTATGAAACTTATCATTTCATCTTTTTTTAAAAGACGTTCCCATAATTTTTCTAGGACAAGAGGCAGCAATTCATTTTTTCGAGCCTCTTGTAAGAATTTATCTTCTTTAATTGTTTTTGCAAGTTCAAGTAGTTCTGAAATAGAATCACAATGTTCAATACCTTTTTCAATCAACCTATTACAAACCCAAAAATTCTGTCTTGCAAATTGAATTAATTCTTTCTTTGTTCCAACAAGTTCACTAAATCTCTGCCGACTAAGACTAATCACTTTTTCAATAAAGCTTTTTTTATATTCGGAATCCGTCGTAAAATCTTCATCAAGGAATTCTAGAAAATTTTGAACATTAACTCTATTTTTAAAAAAACTATCAAATTCATTCTGATGATCTAAAACGTATTGAAATAATACATGCGCTGCATCGTCATCGAGGCACAAAAGTGTTTCCCGCAAATCATAGCTAGTAGGAATAAGACTTTGAAATAACTCTTGATCAGCAAGAACATGCTCTATTATTCTGGCTGCAGCACTGTTAGAAATAGATGAACTCAACAAATCTCTTAACAATTCACCTTCTGAAATTATATCGATAAAATCAGAATGGCTGAGTAGTTGAGAAACAAGTTCTTCCTTTTCGCCCTCTGCTAAATTGTCTACTAATTCCATTAAAGTTTTTGCATCTTGAACATCATTACCTACTTCATTAATAGTTAACCGCATTGAATTTCCCTAACCAAAGATAAAAAGGCTGCGAAGGATACATTAATATGAACTAAAAAACCATTGTAAGAACAATATGGTTACCTCAACTGCAATTGATTCTAAAAAAGGAAAACATTACAAAACCGTCTGAAAAAATTGGAGCAATTGATTGAGCAATATCAAAGTGAAATTTCCAGGCTAGATAACCAACTAGGTGATGCCAGCCTTTATGAAGACAATACGCAACAAAATAAACTGAATCAATTGTTACAAAAACGCACCATTATTCACTCTTCATAAAATCAGGCTGATGAAAATGGCTAGAAATTAGTAGTTGCCTGGATGATTTCTAGAAGCAGTTTGTAGTATCAAGTAATTAGTTTCAAAGCATTCTGAATAATACGTCATCCCGAAACCAGTGAGGGATCTCCAATATATAGCTTGAATAAAAATTCGGAGACCCTTCATTGATAACTCCTCATGATGACGTGGTTTCTGGTTCAGAGTATGACGCAGATACGAACTATTACACGCAATGTTCAACAGAGTACAATAAGTAATAACTAAGAATTATTATAAATTCCAGCGGCGACCTTGCTAACATCTTTCTGGATTTGAAAAGCATCATCAATCGTTTCCATAGGCGTGTTAGATACTGCAATAATAAACACAAGCAAATGGCCGTTTTTGGCTTCAATATATCCCGATAATGCTTCTGAAAAAGAATAAAAACGTTGGTTAGCAAAATCATATGATATCGATGTGCCTGTTTTCCCATGAATTTTTCCTACTGCAGGAATATTCTGAGCTGCTTTAGCTAGGCTTCCATCCACACCAAGTATGGGTAGTGCATCATAGAAAAGTTTAAATTGGCTTTCAGGTAGCTTATGCATATAAGTTAATAACCCAATAGCAGCCTTGGGAAGAAGTCTGTTGGTATCTCCTCCAGCGCCGTCACCGAATACAAACTCATTTTTAGTTAATCCTACTGTATCAATTAAAAATTTCGCAATATGAGGCAGACCTTGAGCAAATGATGTTTCATTATTGTGTTGGGCCAATAAAAGCGGTAATAAATCGGCTCCTATGTTATGACTTAATTTTAAAATGATTTTAACGTATTCAGAAAAGGGTGGAGAAATATATTGTGCAATAGGCGAAAGTCGATTATAGATGTCAGCATCTGGTAACTGGCTATTTTTATTATCGAACTGTACGACAATACCTTGTTGTTTTAATGCTGCGATAAACGCCTGTCTGGCAAAAGGCGCGGGTTTAGAAATAGGAGCTACTCTCAACACCTCTCCTGCATTAGCGGCAATTTGCCCTTTTATTGTCAATCGGGTGTCATCGTTACTTGTTGAGGTTTCAATATCAGTTTTTTCACCATCACCTACAGTTACAACCTGATTATCAATATAATATCCAGGGGCTTGGGGACGCCATTTTATTGAGGCTTTCTGCCCCACAGTGGTAGGTTTAATTTGAAAATCAAATAGATTCTCATTAATCATAATTGGGGAAATTGTATAATTGCGTACATATGCTGTTTTGAATAAGCGGTTATCCACCAATACATCACCATTAATTTGTTTAATCCCTTTGGCTTTAATTTGCTTGGCAAGACTAATCAATCCATTAAGTGGGTTTTCGGGAGTAATGGCTGCGCCCGGTAAATCATTGGCATAAATATGGTCGATGTACCCATACGAAAGCTTATCGTCATGAACACGGCCGCCTAATTCTAAATCTCCTTTGCCGACGAGAATTAAATTGCCGTTTAACGTGTTATTCACTTGTTGCCCAATAAAATAAACCGGTGTTTTAAAGCGGTAATCATAACCTAAAACATTCAGAGCGGCTGCTGAAGAAAATAATTTGGTTACAGAGGCTGGCATTAATAAATGGTTAGCATTTAATTGATAAATGGTTTCCTGGGTATTTAAATCGTTCACTTCAATCCACCATTGTGCATTTTGATAACGTGGCTGGTGCATGACATTGAGTACTTCCTTAGGCAACGATTGATTCGCATTGGATGAAGTAGATGATAAGAAAATAAAAAGAGAGGTGATTGTGTTGAAAAATATTTTTATTGTTTTTTGTTTAATTTGCACAGTAGATTCCCTGTTTTCCTAATAATCCTTGAGAATAAGTTCTCAGATATCAATCATTATATCAAGTCTCTTAGAATTTCTTTTTCAACGTTGTTAAAGATTTGTATTATTACTTTAATATACAGAACATGATCGGTTCTATGGCTTCATTTCGGATAGGTAAGGCTCCAAATTTTTTCAATATAAATTTTTTTTCGACAATTTCTGTCGGATCTGCGGCCCGGTCTTGAGATCTTTCTTTTTATAATAGTTGATAGAAAACACCGACTGAGCGTTCATCTTTCATGTTCTGATGCAGATCTTCCTCTTGGATATCACATAGTTAAAAGAGTTTTTGGTAGCACCTCCACATCATGATTCGACTCCTGAGACTGCTGATATTGCATATGCTTTATATAGTGAATTCTGCGTGCCAAGGATCCTGTGTGATTGAAATCCTTTTGCATTTCAATCTCTTGAAGCTTATCCAATAAATCACCAATGCTGGTGCTATTTTGCACAATTTGATTTACCTTATCCACATGATGACGCCTCCAGTGAAAAGTAAAAATAAGTGAAGCCCTCGGGCTGCAACTGGTATTTTTAGTGTAATCATTTAAAAGATTCTGTGCATTCTCAAATAAATCATTTGAGCAGCAAAGATCATCATAACTAGCTGGGAAGTACTCTTTTTTTCTGTAATCATCCAGATTTATTGTTCTTTTTGATATATTACTGAAAACGTCCATATGGTTAGGGACAGTAAGCGTTTTTACAGAAACAGGTAATCTGATAATCAAATCGTGTAATACCTTATTATCAATAACGAGATTTTTTTGTGAGTCCCCTCCTAAAAGAGAAATTTCTTTTAAATGATTTGGAAAATTGCTAAAAAATCGAATCAGTTCTTCGTGAGTGCAATTTTCAATGATATCAGCATTAATCGTAAAATGTGTAACCTGTTCTGGAATAGCCTGTATTACTTCTTCTGGATTGTTCCATTTATGTTTGACATCAAAATGAACCTGAGTAATAAACTTAGGGAGTTGTTGTAAATAGTTGATACAATCCTTTTTAGATTGCTCAGCTATCGATGTTAAATAGGGATAGTTAAACACAGAATGCAAAAACATAATCGATGAGAATTTAGGGGGAAACTTACTTAAATTATCAGCCATTTCCGAGCTTGTTATAATGATATCCGGTCTTTTGATGCTCAAAGCATCGACTAAATCAAACGCTTCTCCCAGAAGCTCCTCTGTTATTTCCGTTTCTTCTTCTATAAGACAATCAACCCAACCTCTACCCCATCCATCAGGTTTCATCTTTAAATTTCTTCCTTTTATTTCAGAAGTATTTTTAGCACCTTTAACTTTAAATAATATGACGCCCATGTTAACTCCAATTGCTCAGATGTAGTTAAGAGGAAGCAAGTGAGAAATTCGTTGAAAAGTTGGTTACATGATTTGCTTCGCCGAATTAAAGTCTCCAGAAAAAGTTATTTGCTTTTTCGTATTCTTTGCCACAGCGACAAACCCGTTTAATGATTAAAACTAAGTGATGCACTAGTTCTCTAACTGTCCATAACGAGAAGATAGGTCGTTGGGATTATTATACTATTAATATATTAAATTAATATTAAGTTCATTTATAAAAATTGATAAACGCATTGCCTCAAATTACCTGTTGCCGAAGCCGAAGCCAGATAAGCATATAAATTGCATCGTTGCCTCAATATCACTGTTGCCGAAGGAGGGAGAATGGCATGGGAGAATTGAGGATGGATTTATATTTAAAAACACAACGTTGGCGTTATCGCTGTGGTAATCGTGCTGTAAAAAAACGTATGTTGGATGAGTTTTGCGAAACCCATGGTTATCATCGTAAAGCTGCAGCTAGGTTATTAAGGCAGTTACCCATCGCTGATAAAAAACCTAAAAAACCAGGCAAAAAGAAAATTTATGACCCTAGTATATTATTGGAGCCGCTTAAAAAGATTTGGCTTGCTACGGATCA
>NZ_FTNL01000035.1 GCF_900156395.1 Fluoribacter gormanii
ATTAATGACCGAGATGAAGAGCGACGTTATCATGATCAAAGCATTCTCGTCGAAGTGCGAGTGCTTCAGGAGCACTTGCAACAGATTCTGCTTCAGTTATCTGGAGCGCAATTGCATGATGTTGATGAAAAGACAGTTTCAGCTGTTGCGACCGCACCGAGTGAGGTACTGGATGCCACGGAAGATGTTAAAGATATCAATCAAGACAATCCTTTGTTTGCGCTTCCTGATGAAATGATGATGTCTATTCTAGTTCACGTACCGCCACAGGATTTGCTCAATGCCCGATGGATGGCCAAATCAAAAACCGCGGTAGTTGATGCCACACTTGAAATGATAACCCAACCGCATTTTATCATTGATTACTTAAGCCATGTGGATGGATTTGCAGGCCATCAGTTTACAGCGTTTTATCAGCGAACCCAGCGTTATCAAGAACTAAAGCGCAAAGTTCTTGCAAATGAGCCACTTACTGCCGAGGAGGCGATTTGCTATACGCTAACTCGCGATTGCAACGTGTTACCTGCTAACTTAAAAGAGGCGATGCAGGAACTGCCATTAGATGAAACCACCAGGAACCATTTGGAACTGATTAGTACTGCATCACAAGAAATTCGTGCAATTGATGTCAAATTGGAAGAGTTAGCTGATAGGCCATTTGAGAATGTTCACGATGCGATTAAGAATTATCGAGCTAATTTATTGGAGTGCCTGAAACTACACCATCCCC
The DNA here is from genome assembly GCF_900156395.1 of Fluoribacter gormanii. Lineage (GTDB taxonomy): Bacteria > Pseudomonadota > Gammaproteobacteria > Legionellales > Legionellaceae > Legionella > Legionella gormanii. The sequence continues at coordinate 731 of NZ_FTNL01000035.1, forward strand.
ATCAATTTGTTAATGTGTTGGCTGGAGCCAATTTTAGTGGTGGGCAATTCTCAGATCAGGATTTTTCTTATCTTAATCTAAGAGGTATAAGATTTAGAGATACCAATCTTCGAGGAGCGAATTTTACTGGGGCTTGTCTTGCTGGAGTGAACTTGAACGGAGCTTTATTGCTCGGGGCAGATTTCACTGATGCGGAACTGCGCGGCGTCCAGTTAAACAGAACGAATTTTGATGGCATGGATCTGTCGGCAATAAATTTGGAGGGGATTGATTTTGAATGGGCCTACATTCGCGGTGCTAAATTATTGCCTACGAGTGCTCTAAATAGCCCGGAAGAATTACATGCGGCGTTAGCTCAATTTGAGCAAAGCATCGCAAAACACTCATCTGGAAGCAGGCGTAAATTACAAGAACACCTATTAGCAGAAATTGCGCATCAGCTTGAAACATCCACCGAACACAGCATCAAAGAAAAAATAGCCTTGTTAGATGTTGCTTTGGCAGAAATTGATCCAGCCGAACTGATTGTAGGATTATTTCCTTTCCAAAATGCATGCCTAGAATTAAAAGAAAAAATGACCGCCACACAACCTAAACAGGACACTCCAGAGCATCCATTGAAAAATGAGGCGAAGGACATTCTCGAACGGATTTTTGCTCTTCTTAATGGGGCTGTAAACGGTGTGGCGGGAGCAAACGCAGAGCAACGAACCCCAAGAGAAATTAATCGTCATGCCTATAGGGACGAATACAGGTTGTTGATGGGTTGTATAAAAAAATACCCTGAATTGGACAATAGTCTCAAGGTTAGCCAAGCGCTAGGGATTAGCCCTGAAATCTGGCATATGCTTTATATCACATGTCCTGCCATCATTGTGAAACCTACATCCCTACCACCAATTTTGGCCGCTTATCACCGTGGAATGGAGCCAACGAGTGAAGGCGATAAGTATTATGCGAGTGAGGTGTTTAATGGTCATCAATTTGATATCCAAGCGTTGCAAAAAATAAAAAGGGACGAGTTAGACCAATATTTATATGAAGAAGAAGATTTTGCCATCTTCGAAGGTAATGGACGTACGGAAGTACATGTAAAATTGGGTGACTTGTTTATTACTTTTTGCCCAGGTGGAAAGGGAAGTGTTTTTTCAAAGATAGATGTCATTGATTTTATGAGTCGTAAGCTTAAACCTGCGTTCTCTCTTGATTTAGACCGGTATGGAAGCATTCCTTTTGAGGCATTTATGCCACTGGATCCTTTTGTTAATTACGATAGTGCAACATTCGCCGGTTTACATCTTACTGTCGATGATATGCAATATATTCAAGAAGCCTATACATTAAAAAAGCAAATTATAGAACGAATTTTTACTTCTGAAAAAATGAATCGCCATCATAAGAAAGAGCTTTTTTTCCCGATTTTTGAACAGCATGAAGCTCAAGAAAAGAGTCAATTGGCTTCGTTGCCTGAAGAATTATTGCAGATGGTTTGTGCTTATGTTCATGCGAACACATTGAAACAACACAAGCACATTTCGCCGCTTGCTGAAGTCAATGAATTACATGGACTGTTCTTTACGGAAAAAAATAATCCAGTGCACGTAAAAAAAACCGTATCAACTACCTCTAAACAAGATAATGAGAAGGAAAAAGGCGCAGAGAAAGAGGTTATAGAAAAGGAAAATCAACTCCCCAAATCTACAAAACTTGCTGCATCCAAAGGCCAAGGATTGTTTGCTGCTATTCAGAAGGAAATCGCTCAGCAACGCCCAGTGCTGGTGGTCCCTCCAAAAAGCAATATTCCAGAGCAAAGCCCAAGGATATCGGCTGCACAAAACGTCCAGGAGGCACCAGCTCAAGCAGACGCACACGCTGCTCCTCTGACACCAAGAGACCAACGAATCTTTACAGCAGTTCAGAAGGAAGTCGCTCAGCAACGCCCAGTGATTGATGTCCCTCGAAAAAGCAATATCCCAGAGCAAAGCCCAAGGATATCTGTTGCACAGAACGTCCAGAAGGCACCAACTCAAGCAGGTACACATACTGCTCCTCAAGTGAGCAATGGCGTATCTAAAACTACGGTGCCAAATCAGGTAGCGGAACAAAGACCACAACCTGTTCAAAATGAAATGCAAAACAACCCGGTGGAAAAAGCTTTTTCTAAGCCGATTGCAGTTCAGGGACCCAGGATGTTTCCTTCGGTAGCGGAACAAAGACCACAACCTGTTCAAAATGAAATGCAAAACAACCCGGTGGAAAAAGCTTTTTCTAAGCCGATTGCAGTTCAGGGACCCAGGATGTTTCCTTCGGTAGCGGAACAAAGACCACAACCTGTTCAAAATGAAATGCAAAACAACCCGGTGGAAAAAGCTTTTTCTAAGCCGATTGCAGTTCAGGGACCCAGGATGTTTCCTACAGTAGCGGAAAGAGGATCGCAACCTGTTCACAATGAAATGCAAAGCAACCCTAGTAAAAAAGCGCTTCCTAAGCCGATTGCAGTCGATGTCGCAAACAGTAGCAGTTGCTTGATTTCATAAATCATCCACTTTGTTGCCAATCGTATTTGTAGGATTCTATGTGCAGATATGGTTGGCAAATACAGAGGAGAATGACTTAGCGGGCTAAAGCATTGTTACTGAGCTCATTATTAATTTTTAAGTAGGTATATATCATGAACGACAAACACGAACTGAATCAACAAGAGAAAATGGCAATGGTAAGAGCAGAACGCGCCCGCCAATTTGCAGCCCACAAAGCAAAAGAAGAAGCAAAAGGATTGCTCGAACAGTTCAATGGACTCAATGAATTTTTCCAACGCTACGCATTTCCCAAAGACACGAATGCAGATATTTATGCGACTGCAGAACGTACCAACCAATACGTAACTGCGGTGCTCGAGTTACAACCAGTACTGAGTGAGTTAATCAAAAAATGGGATGGTATTGAATCCGATTTAAGACTTCTCAGTCATGCCATGCAAGAACGATTGCTTGCCACTGACAAATCCAGAGGTTTGGGCGATTCATTTGAACATGACTTAACGCATTTTTTTAAATGTCTTCCTGTGCTGCAGGAGCATTTAAATGAGGTGACGTCACAGATTAATGACCGAGATGAAGAGCGACGTTATCATGATCAAAGCATTCTCGTCGAAGTGCGAGTGCTTCAGGAGCACTTGCAACAGATTCTGCTTCAGTTATCTGGAGCGCAATTGCATGATGTTGATGAAAAGACAGTTTCAGCTGTTGCGACCGCACCGAGTGAGGTACTGGATGCCACGGAAGATGTTAAAGATATCAATCAAGACAATCCTTTGTTTGCGCTTCCTGATGAAATGATGATGTCTATTCTAGTTCACGTACCGCCACAGGATTTGCTCAATGCCCGATGGATGGCCAAATCAAAAACCGCGGTAGTTGATGCCACACTTGAAATGATAACCCAACCGCATTTTATCATTGATTACTTAAGCCATGCGGATGGAATTGCAGGCCATCAGTTTACAGCATTTTATCAGCGAACCCAGCGTTATCAAGAACTAAAGCGCAAAGTTCTTGCAAATGAGCCACTTACTGCCGAGGAGGCTATTTGCTATACGCTCACCCGCGATTGCAACGTTTTACCCACTCAATTAAAAGAGGCAATGCAGGAACTGCCATTAGATGAAACTACCAGGAACCATTTGGAACTGATTAGTACTGCATCACAAGAAATTCGTGCAATTGATGCCCAAATAAACATGGCTCAATTTAATAACTTGGTCGCAATTCGCAGTATAATGAAGGAGGCTCATTCCAATTCATTGGTCACCTTAAAACGATTACATCCGCACCAATTCGTTAATTTGCTTGCTGGAGCCAATTTTAGTGGTGGGCAATTCTCAGGTCATGATTTTTCTTATCTCAATCTAAGAGGCATACAATTTAGAGATGCAGATCTTCGGGGGGCTAATTTCAATGGGGCTTGTTTAGCTAGTACAGATCTGAGTAGGGCTTTATTAAGCGGTGCTCATTTTACTGATGAACAACTAAGAGGTATGCAGTTCAATGGGGCAAACTTTGATGGAGTTGATCTGTCTGCAAATAATTTAGAAGGAATTGATTTTGAATGGGCCTCTATTCGCGGTGCTAAATTATTGCCTGCGGACGCCCTAAATAGTCCCGAAGAATTACGTGCGGCGTTAGCTCAATTCGCACAAGGCATTACAAAACATTCATCTGGAAGCAAGCGTAAACTACAGGAACAAATCTTAATAGAAATTGCGCAGCAGCTTGAACTATCCACCGAACACAGTTTGAAGGAAAAAATAGACTTGCTGGATGTTGCTTTGGCAGCGATTAAGCCTGTCGAGCTGATTGTTGGACTATTTCCTTTCCAAAATGCATGCCTAGAATTAAAAGAAAAAATGACGTCCGCACACGCCAAGCAGGACGCGCCAGAACATCCACTGAAAAAAGAGGCAAAGGACATTCTTGAGCGGATTTGGGGTATGCTGCACGGAACCGATAAGGCTGATGAAAAAAAACCAAGCTGGTTTCCAAAACGCAAAGCAATTAATGAGGGTGCCTATAGAAGTGAATACCGGCAGTTAATGAACTGCATTAACAAATACCCTGAATTAGATAATAGCCTTAAGCTTACTCAAGCGCTCGGTATTAGTCCTGAAATGTGGCATATGCTTTTTATTACATGTCCCTCTATGCCTCTTCAACCTCATACACGTCCACCAATTTTAGCCGGTTATCACCAGGAAACGCAACAGGCGAGTGAAGGAGAGAAGCATTATGCAAGTGAAGTGTTTAATGGTTATATGTTTAATATCCGCTTACTGCAAAAAATAACATGGAACGAGCTAGACCAATATTTATATGAAGAAGAAGATTTTGTTATCTTGGAAGGCAATGAATTTGAAGAAAAGAAAGTAAAATTGGGTGATTTGTTGATTACTTTTTGCTCTTATGCCAAGGGAAGTGATTTTCCAAAATTTGAAGTGATTGATTTTGAACGCCGTAAACTAAAACCCGCTTTTTCAATTAATTTAGCTCATTATGGGAATATACCTTTTGAGGCATTTGTACCATTCGATTATTTTGCTATTGATCCACTTGCAGGTAGTAAAGGGTTTTGTTTCACTGTTGATGATGTTCAATATTTACCAGAAGTATTTGCATTAAAAAAACAAATTATAGAAAGGGTGTTTGCATCTGAACGAATCAATCGTAATCGCAAGCAAGAGCTATTTTTTCCGATTTTTGAACAACATGAAGATAAAGATGAGAATCAATTGGCTGCTTTGCCCACGGAATTACTTGATATGGTTTGTGCCTATGTTCATATGAACCGATTTAGGTCGCACAAAAATACGTCTCCTTTAATTCAAGTAGGTGAGTTACATGGACAGTTTTTCAGGGAAAGAGCCAAATCATTGCCAGAGAGCACTGCAAATCGGCATGTTGGATCAAGCTCCATGATAGAGGAAATGGCCGCTACGGAGAACCAGGAGCCTAAATCTGTTGAGAAGCTTACTGCACCAGGGGCTCAGGGATTATTTGCAGAGACTCAAAATGGAAGCACCCAGGAACGCACAGCGCCGGTTGTAGCGCCAATAGCTCTAGAGCAAAAGATATCTGCTGGTGAGGATCAGAAGGCCTTGCCTCCAGCAAATACACAAGCTGTTTCTCATGCAGGTGAAAGCGTATCAAAAAAAACAACGCCAAATCAGGGACCAAGAATGTTTCCTGCAGCGGAGCAAAGAAGAGGGCGAGGAGTTCAAGATGGGACTCAAGGCGACTCTAATACCTGTCTTCCTAAACCAATTGCGCTTGACGTTTCAAGCTCTGGAAGTTGCTTGATTTCATAAATCAATACACTCTGTTCCAACCGTATTTCGCTACTCCAGTGTACAGATACGGTTGGCAAATTATACCTATTGCTAATACAGTTTTTCGTTATGCTCCTAACATGAACGCGTCGTTTCCACCGGCCCGGAGCTACACGTGATTAATATCCACTGGCAGGTCAGTGGTGAAGTGATACCGATTTAGTTATTATTTATTCTTAAGGAGAATGTCTAGCTTAAGGATAGGAGTTCATTTCTATGAAACGTCTGAGTATCTCATTGCTACTGATTCTGGTTGGTTTCGGCACTGCAGCTGCTGCGCAAAAAACAGTTGTCTGTCATATGCAAGGAATAGAAGATGCTCTTTCTTTTTTGGCCCCTAATAAAATCGGCGATTTACCCAAAATTGATTTTGATTATCCAGTGAATGTGACCCGATTCAGCCTGCGAACTGATAATTTACTACTCATCGCGATGGATCAGGATGAGAAAGATCGCCCACGGATTTTCTTTTCAGCACAATTCAATAAACAAAAACACGCTTATGTCGGACAGTTTATGACGGATTCAGGAGGCAATGAATTGCAACTGGATAACGGTCCGCTTTCCTGTGCATTAAAATAAATTAACCTTCTTGGGGGTTGTTTTCACGTTAAGGTTCAAGCAAACGATTCAGCTCCTCGATTTCATCGAGAATCTTTAGAAATTTTTCTCCAAATGGGGTAACGAAATATTCAACTCTGGGGGGAAGTTCGTGAAAAGTTGTTTTGCCAAGGATGCCGAATTCAAGATTTTTTCTCAGGCATTGATTTAAAACCTTGGTGGTGAGGCCTTCGACACGGCGTACCATTTTTCCAGGACGATTGATTCCATCTCGCAAAAGAGAATAAATGGTCAGCGACCACTTGCAACCGTATATGGTCTCAACCATAGTTGCTGTTTTTAAAGGTTTTTTTTCTTTCAACGTATTCTTCAAATAATTCAATAATGCATACCAGTAAGTGCCTACTGTACCACTAAGTACTTACTTTTTTTAAGATTATATATCTCCCATACTCAGCGGAACAGATTTTTTACTAACTCAAAGGGTGTGGACATGTTAAATCATAAGTTAGCCATTATTATAGGTGGCTCTAGTGGTATGGGATTGGAAACAGCAAAAACTCTTGCCGCAAGTGATGTTGATCTACTTATTACGGGAAGGGATGAACGCAAGTTGAGGGATGCTGCCAACGAAATAAGACGGATGGGAGGCAAAGTCGAAGAGTTGGCTCTTGATCTTTATAATCAAACAAACGTGTCGGAATTGCTTATAAAAATTAAGAATGAAACACGTACCATAAAATACCTTATTAACGCAGCCGGCTATTTTAGACCCGTACCTTTTTTAGAGCATACGGAAGAGGATTATGATCTGCAAATAAACCTCAATAAAGCATTTTTCTTTATTACTCAGGCTGTTGCAAAAAAAATGAAACAAGAAGGAGGTGGTGCAATAGTTAATATTGGATCCATGTGGGCGCATCAAGCCGTGAAGGCCACTCCCTCCTCCGCCTATTCAATGCAAAAAGCGGGACTTCATTCATTAACCCAGCATTTAGCCATGGAGCTTGCGGATCACAACATCAGAGTCAACGCAGTAGCGCCTGCAGTGGTCGTAACACCTATTTACAAGTCATTCATCGCGGAAGATCAAATTGAAGTATCACTGCAGGATTTTAATGATTTTCACCCTATTGGTAGGGTAGGTAAGGTTACTGATGTTGCCAATGCCATTGAGTTTCTTCTATCGGACAAATCAAGCTGGATCACTGGAGAAATCATTAATGTCGATGGGGGTGTTATGGCGGGAAGAAATTGATAAAGTCTTGATGGATACTCTGTTACGTTAAAGAACTTACCCCTTTTCCGTTTTCGAGAGAGGGGTAGGAGAGAGGGAGTTTTTAATTTTTATTCAGGTTGAACTCGTTTAAAGAACTGGAGCATTTCATAAAAGACGTAGGGACCTGCATCGCGATGATCGAGGGTATCACTTACTGATTGAATAAAGACAGCACTACCCGATTTCTTAAACTGTTCATAGGCTATTTCTGCCCCATGATAAGGAACGTCTCTATCCCCCTTTGTGCCAACAAGCAATAAAGGTGCTGTTGGAGAAAAACGATAATGATTGAAGTAGTTCTTCAGTTTCTCTGAATTGTCTTCCGTATGATTTAAGATGCCATCAAAAAACGCTGGTTGAAAAATTAATGCTGGGTTTTGCGGCAGAGCATTCAGTATCTCTTTAGTGGAATGATGTCCATCAAATAACTCTGGAATTGTAGCATTATAGGGACTGACAAATAGCTGGTTTAAATCAGCCCAATAGTTTTTATAGGTTTGCAGCGAATAGAAAAAGTACGCTAAATATGCGGTGGCTCTGGGGCCTGGATTTCGCATAATAAATTGCATGGTTTCATTCCAGTCGTAAGGTGCGGAACCTAAAGCAACAGCGGTAACCGGTATATAGGAATATTGGGTGGCGAGTAACTCGAACAGCACTAAAGAGGAGAATCCTCCTTCTGAATAACCACCAATATAGAGTTGGTCATTAAGATCAATTTTTATTATTTTGGCAAGCTCCTTGGCAGCTAACAGCATATTCAAACTGCTACTGGCCAGGGTTTCATATTGTACGTAAGGATGGAGCGGTAACTCGTTGTCTCCAAAGCCAAGATAATCCGGCATAACGGTCAGATAACCACCATGGCTTGAAAATAGAGCCGGATAAACCGCATCCCCTTCCTTCATCCTTGAAGGGGCATCCTCATGGTTGAAACGTGTCCCATGCTGATAGCTGACGATTCCTAGCCTACCGTTTATAAGAGGTACAGCCACCAAGCCAGAGGCCGTAGTGATATGGCCATCAGGAGCTGGGGTTTTATAGCTGATTTTATAAAGAGTTACATCGTAATCGGCTTCAAGTGCATCAAGTGGAGGCATTTTTTTTAATGCCATTTGCGCCATCTCTTTGGAAAAGGTTCCTAAATAATTATAAGCAACCAAAATTGCATTACTTTCTTGTGATTGGCTATAGGTGACACTTAAGAAGAAATATAAGAAGAAGAACATTATTTTTTTTAAATTTGCCATCGCGATTTAATTCCAAATAATATTTAAAAGACAAGTACATTAAGAAGGCTCTATAACTCAGATTCAACTTTTTCTGCAGGGTTGTCAATTATAACTTATTCACTGCATCTTATTGTTTAATAATCACATTTTAAGATTTATGTGAAAAATCTAACACTCTGTATATATAAATACATCTGATAAAGGTTAAAATTGGTCACAAGTACATGTGATTAGGTAGTTATTTAGATAAAACAGGATGTGGAAAAATGAAGACAAAAAAAATACTAAGTTTGATTTCGACAGAAAACGATCAAGACGTGATCCTAAAAAAGCTGGATTTATGGTTTAGTAAAGACCCTCAATTAATCGAAAAAACTTATATTTTTGAGCGCAACATTTTTCATCTTTTAGTATTAAAAAACAAAACGAAGGTTCTTGATAAATTGTTATCCGATGAGCAACGAAAATCAGTTGCGCAAAGAACCGATCGACTAGGTAATACTCTATTGCATTTCGCAGTGCGCAATGGAGAAGAAAATCAAGATACTTTGAATGTTTTGCTTAAGCATTTCCCTGAAATGGTCAATACCCAGAATAGCAGTGAAAATACCCCTTTTCATGACGCGATTCTTTTCGATCAACTCTGGGCGGTCAATATTTTTCTTAAACATAAGCAAACAAAGCGTTCGATAAAGAATGCTAATGATAAAACAGCCCCAGAATTAGCTCTTGGCAATCCTGCGATAAGGCAGGCAATACTTAGTATTGATTTGTCAAAAATTCAATTACTTGATTTACGTCATCGTCCAAGTAGTGCTAATTCTCGCTCTCTAGATAGTTTTCATGACTCATTTCCTTTGATGTCTTCCCGGAGTGCCTCATCCGATAGTTTAGTTTCTCCAGATAGTGTCGATTCTTCCAGTCCCTCATTCAAATTACAAGAAATCAACTGGCGTGTGCTCAATTTTGATCCAGTGGAAGAGCAAAAGGCCCCAGAAGCTCCTGATAGAAAACCTGTAGAACCTTATTCATTAACTCCTTATCTCAAGAAACTATTCACTGCTCATCAAGAAAAAAATCGTTCTTATCAGAAGTTATTCAAACGAGTTTGCAAGCTATTTTGTAAATACCATTTAAGTGATGAGCTGGATTTAAGTGAGTTTTCAGCAGCCACAGTTCAAGAGGTACTACTGAATATTATTTCTTCTTCATATTCGGCTGTGATCACGCAATACAAACACATTCAAAATAGAAATTTTAAATTATTTCAGGATTTTTCTTCTTTGTTGCTCAGCAATAATTTAATGCTCCCTGAGCAGAAGGAGGTAGCTGTTTCTGAAAAAAAATCGCTTACTAATGCCCTCAAATTATTGACAGCCTGCAAGGAAACCCCGGAATCAATACGCGAATTTGATTTTGAACGCATCGCTCATAGAGCTTTAGGCTTGCTGAGCGCTTATGATTTGGTGACCATACTCATTAATTTGAGGCGATTATACAAAGAATTTGATTATCACCAGAAGCTTGTAGCCAATTATGTTGTTTGGCAATTATTTACCTATCAATGTATTGAAGGTCTAAGCCCTAGTTCCTCCGCTTTTTTAGAAATGGAATTGCTCTTCAAATGTAATGATGATGAGGAGTTGGGCTTAGGTTTATTGGGTATGCAAATTAATTCTCTTTTTGATGCGTTAATTGAAAATAATTCGGATGTTTTCAATGTACCCGTATTAAGTAATTATCAAATAATAACGCAACGACTTGCCGAGTATAAACTCTCACAAGATTCTTTTGAGCATTTAGTTGATCGCGCAATAGAGTTGAAACAAGGAGAGCGAGAGTATGAGGTAAAACGGATTGCGCAAGAAATGCGCATTCTGACGATCAATTTTTATCAAAATGTACTTATCAAAGAATTTAGTGGCTGTGGCTGGGTAAAAGAGGAATCTAAGAAAAACGCACCGCACATCGAGGAGTTAACTCAATTTTTTAATAAATTAAGCGCATGTTTTGTCAAGAAAATATTGAGTCAGCCCGGTGACACTATTAAAAATGCATTGCAATTCATGCTGGAATTGGCCCATGAGCTTTGTCTTTTAGATGGTGAAAAATACCCTGATTTAAACCACCTGATGCTAATTTGCAGCGTCTTAAATAATAATAATATTTTACGTCTATCAAATTCCTTTGAACTTTTGTCGTCCAAAGAAAGAAAAACACTTGCCGAACTGGAGCACATGGTTAGCAAGGAATCGAACTCAAAATGGATGCGCGAAGTCTATCGACTTTATCGAACGACCTTGCCATTTTTAGGTATTCTTTTAACGGATGTTACTTTTGCTACTGATGGAAATCATTATCCTTTAAGCCGTTTTGAAGCAGTTGGTGGAATCCTGATGAGAGTTCTCGAAATCAAGACCTTGTTAAATTATAAATACAGCCGAAATACGACCGACCTGCAGGATTTTTTAAATAATAGTCCTGAAATCAGTGAGGATGACTTATATTTAGCTTCACTTAGAATTCAGCCAAGAAAGAGCGATGTGATTAATCTGGATGACTCTAGTAAAGATTGGCAGTCCATCCTGGATAATTTGAACCACAATTTTTTAAACAATAATTTGATCCCTGCTGTTATTTTTAAAGGGCAAACCCATTCCCCCATCCAATTGGCGAACCAATTAATTTCCTGTTTTAGTAAATATATGGAGCGTTTGCATAAAGCAATCAAAGAATTGAGTGAGGGGGAGGAGCTTTCCCCAGAGCAGCTTAAATTAAAAGAGGAGCATGGCAAAATACAACAGTTGATTAAGCAGCTTGAAAAAACGATAGAACGAATTATCGAAGTGAATAAAACCTTCTATGTCAAACAAAAACTGATGGGGGCACTATGTCCGGTATTTTATCAAAATAAAATACTGCAGTTGAATCAGCACACGTCTCTTCCGGATCAACCTATGGACTTAAAGAAAACACGAAGAACCTCCTGGAGACAAGTCACGTCTTTGGTGCATAAAAAACTTTTCTTTTCTTCTGAAGCTAAGGCACTGACTTTCACGGGAGAATATCGTTCAGAAGACCTCATTGAGCGAACCCCTGTTGATACGGCAATGCTGGACGCTCAACCGGATGATTTGAGTGAGCATGAAAACACCTCCTTGAGCAGCTAAGCTTTTCTTAATACGCACTTGTTATAATATTTGACCAATGAAAATCAAAGGAGTTATAAGATGGCATTGTCGCAACAAGAGCGTAAGGAACTGATACGTTTTATTCGATCAAATCAGTTAAATATTAAATCATCGACCGGATGGACTAATTATTCCAAATTTAGACAAAATAAAGAGGCACTGGTATTGGATATTGATGATACTGAATCCTTAAGCAAGGTTTTGCAGTTTATTACTGCTTTAAATAAAAGGAAAGATCCTGCAGAACGTACTTTAGTAAGGCCTGCTGCTGGAGGTCGAGGAAAAAAGTACAGCGAATCCTATTCGGTACATGGAGTGGAAGACACTGATATTGTAATTCGTTTAGTAGGGAAAGAGTTTACTGAAATTAAAGGAGTTGATAAGGAGGAGCAGGTTGTTACAATTGGTGCAAGTATGCAAGTTGGCGAAATAAATCAACAGCTTTACGACCACTATAATCTTACGTTACCCACTTCCAGCTTAAATCCATACATTTCATTTATTGGTTTGGCTGCTAACAGCGGTATTGGTACCGGAAAAGATCAACCCGGTGTAGCTGGTCTTATCAAATCGATGAAACTCTGTCTGCCAAATGGAGAGATTGTAACCATTGATAGTTCCCATCCTGATTTTGAGACAATATGTTCAGGCCATCAAGGATTATTCGGTTTTGTTTTGAGTGCTGAAGTTCAATGTATTGAAGCGCAAAAATTAGAATGCAATAAAGAAGTAATGAGTGTCGCGCAATTAATCGATGAAATAAAGCAGGGTTTATTCGAGCGGGACCCTTATACCAGTATCTATATTATGCCCACTTATCAAGCTGATGAGTTGACCAATCGAACTTATAAAAATGTCTGCGTCTATCGTTGGCGTCCTGTAGAAAAAACCTGTGAGGATCAAAATGCTCGCACACCCTTAACACATGTTAGACAGGAAATGGAAACCAGAATTTATGATTATCTGAATATCAGCAATTTCTTGTGTCAATATCCGCATGTGATTCCTCAATTTGCACAATATATAGTTCTTCCGCTGGTGATTGGGAGCAAAAATGAGACTTCTGTATCACGTTGGTATGATTCAGTTCACCATCAGACAGGTTATCCCGGTAATGTAGAAGACACGGGTTTATTATTTGAAGTGAGCGAAGATTGTCATGAAATAGTAGCCGCTCTGGAAAAAGTATTTACAACATTACATGAGTACAGCGAGCAAGATTATTTTCCCATCACTTCGGGGATGTATTTACGCTATTTACAAGGAATGAATGGCGGTGTCTCTATTACCCAACACGCCGATGGAAAACATGTTTGCTCGTTTGATATGGTTTCAGATATTCATAACCCTGGACATGATGCTTTTCAGAAAGAAATTACCGAATTCTTCAGGGAAAATCTTAAGGCAGTTCCGCATTTAGGAAAGTTTTTACCTGATGATTATCAATTAAATTGCGCTGAGTATAATGATGCTTTAGTCCGATGGTATGAAGAAAACAATTTAAATCTTGAAGAAAGCATGTTGCTTACCGCGCATTATTGCAAACTGTTGCAATTCCCCAAGATGATGCCCGCGCAACCCGATTGTTCAAGGAGACAATTTGCTTTATTCCAGCCAGCAGAAAACCTTCCTCAGTTAAGAGACCGTGTTGACGATGAGCCTAGGTATAAAGCTGCTATGTGAGCATTTATGTCATTGTTGCCGGGGTAGAGCGCATGGACAATAAATTTATATTGGCTCTGGTAATTGTTTTATTCAATAACTAAACTTATTGAAATATATTAACATGAATTGAATGCTCTTTACCTGCTGGGACGGGATTGGCGTAAGATAAAAGCAGACGCTTGATGTTAATATAAAAATACATAGCCTATGAGGGGCTGATAAAATGATGCAGGACATGAAGTCAAAACAGTTGTTGGGAATGGCTGTAATCATTTTAGCCATTTTTCTATTTCTGCTTTGGCATTATTTACAACCTAAGGATCTGGGAAGTGATTTTGCCAGTGGCAATGGACGAATTGAAGCGATAGAAGTTGATATTGATACTAAAATTGCTGGGCGGATAAAAACCATTTTGGTTGATGAAGGGGACTTCGTCAAAACAGGTCAGGTGCTTGCCAAAATGGATACCGACTCCCTTGAGGCTCAACTTCGTGAAGCACAAGCCAAATACAAAGAAGCTCAAAGCAATGTGATTAGTGCCAAGCACCAGGTTATCCAACGAAAAAATGAAAAAGAAGTGGCTCAGGCTACCGTAGCACAACGTCAAGCTGAGTTAAGTTTGGCAAGAAATCGGTTGTCTCGCGTGCAAAAGCTGGTCGCCAAAGGAGCTGCTTCCGTAGATAGTCTGGATGAAGCAAGTGCGCTTTTTTATAGTGCTGAGGCCGTATTCAAAGCAGCTAATGCCCAGGTGGCTGAAAAGGATGCAATGATTGCAACCGCAGAAGCGCAAGTTAATGGTGCGGAATTATCCGTTGATGCAGCCGCTGCGACAATCGAGCGTCTGAAAGTCGATATTAAAGACAGCACCTTGGTTGCACCAATTGATGGTCGGATCCAATTTCGTGTTGCCCAGCCAGGAGAGGTGCTGGCGGCTGGGGGCAAAGTATTAAACATGGTCGATTTAACCAATGTGTATATGGTTTTTTTCCTGCCCACAGAACAAGCTGGAAGAGTGCAGATGGGCGCCCCCGTACATCTGGTGCTTGATGCGATTCCTCAATATGTAATCCCGGCAAAAGTGACTTTTGTAGCGGATGTTGCTCAATTTACCCCAAAAACTGTTGAAACTGCGAGTGAACGGCAAAAACTGATGTTTCGTGTTAAAGCACGAATCGCTCCACAACTCCTAAAAAAATACATCCATGCAGTAAAAACAGGGTTACCTGGTATGGCTTATGTCCAGTTGAATCCCAAAAGTAAATGGCCTGCCAATTTACAAGTGAATGTGCCAAATGAGCCAAGATAATACTAAACACGTTGGAACAATTGATAATGTGAGTTTATGGTTTGGTAAGACGCAAGCACTAAAGAAAATCAACCTGAATATTCCTGCCAGTTGTATGGTTGGATTTATTGGTCCCGATGGCGTAGGTAAATCGAGCTTGCTTTCCTTAATCGCAGGGGCGCGGGCGATTCAGCAAGGAAAAGTCATGATTTTAGGCGGCGATATGAATAGTGCTTCTCATCGTAATGCCGTATGCACACGCATTGCTTACATGCCCCAGGGATTAGGAAAAAACCTTTACTCTTCACTTTCAGTTTTTGAAAACATTGATTTCTTTGGACGATTATTTGGCCATGAACGCAGAGAACGTGAACATTATATTACGCGATTGTTATCCAATACCGGCCTTTTGCCATTTAAAGATCGTCCAGTCAGTAAATTATCTGGCGGCATGAAACAAAAGCTGGGTTTATGTTGCGCCCTGATTCATTCACCTGATTTGTTAATTTTAGATGAGCCTGCTACAGGTGTTGACCCTTTATCTCGACGTCAGTTCTGGGAGTTAATCAATGCCATCCGACAGGATAAACCGCAAATGAGTGTTCTGGTTGCTACTGCTTATATGGAGGAAGCGGCACAGTTTGATTGGTTGGTCGCGATGAATGATGGAGGCATTTTAGCAACAGGAACCCATAATAGTTTGTTGGCTCATACTCAGACTTCTTCCTTGGAAGATGCCTTTATTGCACTATTACCCCAAGAACAACAAATGCATCATCAAAAGGTAGTAATTCAACCAAGGTTACCACAAGAGTTTGCTGAAATCGCTATTGAAGCAAAAGACTTGACCAAGAATTTTGGTAATTTTACCGCGGTAGACTCCGTAAATTTTCGTATTGAGCGAGGCGAGATTTTCGGTTTTTTAGGGTCCAATGGCTGTGGTAAAACCACAGTGATGAAGATGCTGACTGGATTATTGCCAATTAGTGCGGGGCAAGTATGGCTTTTGGGTAAAACAGTTGATGCTCATGACCTTAATATACGTCGACAGATTGGATATATGTCGCAATCGTTTTCGTTATATGCAGAACTGACGGTTTTTCAAAATTTATTGCTGCATGCTCGTTTATTCCATTTGCCTAAGGAACAGGTACATGCTCACATTAATCGCTTGGTAAACCGTTTTCATTTAACCGATGTTCTTGATGAATACCCTAATTCTTTGCCGCTAGGGTACAAGCAAAGACTATCATTAGCGGTTGCGGTGCTCCATCAGCCTGAAATTTTAATTTTGGATGAGCCTACTTCAGGAGTTGATCCTTTAGCACGTGATTTGTTTTGGCAATTAATGATGGATCTGTCCCGCCAGGATCGAGTCACCATCTTCATTTCCACCCATTTTATGAATGAAGCAGAACGCTGTGATCGCATTTCTTTGATGCATGCGGGAAAAGTATTAGTCAGTGATAAACCAGCTAATCTTATTAAAATAAAACAAACCAAAACCCTGGAAGATGCATTTATCTGTTATCTTGAGGAGGCACGAAAAGACGAGTCTACGGCTCAAATTACTTCATCAACAAATAGAACAAATGAAGGTTCTTTTCTGCTGGAAAAACAAAATCAAAGGAACATCGCGTTTGATATCAGACGCATGTACAGTTATTGCCGACGAGAAACATTGGAACTGATTCGTGAACCAATTCGTGCGATTATGGCTTTTTTAGGTAGTGTGATTCTCATGATCATCATGAGTTACGGTATCAATCTGGATGTTGAAAATCTATCTTTTGCTGTTTGGGATCGCGATCAAAGTACTACCAGCCAAAATTATGTACTTGATATTGCGGGCTCACGTTATTTTAGTGAGTATCCACCGGTTACGAATTATAACCAATTAGATAAAAGAATGCGTTCTGGGGAACTGAATCTTGCCCTCGAAATACCCAATGGATTTGCCCGTGACATAAAACGAGGCAGGGAAGTCCAAATAGGCGCTTGGGTAGAAGGTGTCATGCCTCAGCGAGCAGAAACGGCAAGAAACTATATTCTGGGGTTACATCAGCATTGGCTGGCGAATAACCTACCTGAATTGCAACAAAATGATCTGCAGGACTACTTCAATATTGAAACACGGTTCCGTTACAATCCTGATGTGAAGAGTTTGCCAGCTATGGTTCCTGCGATGATCCCTTTACTTTTAATGCTGATTCCCTCCATATTAACGGCGCTTGCTGTAGTGCGCGAGAAAGAATTGGGTTCCATTATCAACTTATATGTCACTCCAGTTACTAAAATGGAGTTCCTGCTTGGTAAATTACTGCCTTATATCGGTCTTGCCTTATTTAATTTCCTATCGTTGGTCGCACTTTCGGTCTTCTTTTTTAAAGTGCCTATTACCGGTAGTTTTTTAACCTTTCTGATGGCGGCTTTTATTTATGTCGTCATCGCGACTTCGATGGGATTTTTAATTTCTACTTTTATGCACAGTCAGATTGCCGCAATTTTTGGTACGGCAATCCTGACTATTCTTCCTGCAACGCAGTTTTCGGGTATATTGGAGCCTGTATCTTCTCTTGAAGGATTAGGGGCCCTGATTGGCCAAATTTATCCCGTCACTTATTTTCTGAATATATCACGAGGCATTTTTTCCAAGGGATTGGGTTTTAATGAATTACATGGTGCTTTTTTTTCGCTATTACTTGCAGTACCCATATTAATGACCCTTTGTCTGTGGTTCATCAAGAAACAGGAGCAGTAAAATGGCTATAAGTAATATAGTCTATCTGGCAGTTAAGGAATTACGGGGCATGTTACGTGATCCGATTATGCTCGTATTAATTATTTTTGCATTTACTGTTTCTGTCTATGCGGCGGCAACGGCGTTACCCGAAACGCTGAATAAGACACCTATAGCGATAGTCGATGAAGATCAATCTCCTTTATCACAAAGGATTACCGATTCATTTTACCCGCCACAATTTACTCGACCGGTACTTATTAATTTGACAGAGATTGATTCCGAAATGAATTCTGGAACTTATACTTTTACCCTGGATATCCCACCCAATTTTCAACGTGATTTATTGGCTGGACGCAAGCCCTCTATTCAATTAAATGTCGATGCAACACGTATGAGTCAGGCATTTGTCGGCTCGGGGTATATTCAAACCATGATTAACGGGGAAGTGAGTGAGTTTTTAAGACATTATCGCGAAATTGCCACTCCTCCTGTAGATTTAGTATTGAGGGTTCGCTTCAATCCCACGTTAAGTAAAACTTGGTTTGGGGCTGTTATGGAAATCATTAATAATGTGACCATGCTTTCGATAGTCCTTACAGGAGCAGCACTACTGCGTGAGCGTGAGCATGGTACGATTGAGCATTTGCTGGTGATGCCTATTACCCCATTTGAGATTATGACCAGTAAAATTTGTGCTATGGGCTTGGTGGTGTTAGTAGTCAGTACATTTTCTCTTGTCATCATGGTCCATCAGTTACTTGCTATTCCTATTGAAGGCTCTATCCCTTTATTTCTATTGGGAAGTGCGATGAATTTATTTGCGACAACGTCTATGGGTATTTTTATGGGAACTATAGCCCGCTCCATGCCGCAATTCGGTTTATTACTCATCCTGGTTATTATACCTCTGGAGATGCTGTCTGGAGGTATGACACCACGAGAAAATATGCCTGAGTTGGTACGTACCATCATGCTCGCAGCACCCATCACTCATTTTGTTATGCTAGCGCAATCGGTGTTATTCCGGGGTGCGGGTTTAGATATCATATGGCCACAACTGGCAGCACTTGCCTTTATCGGGTCTACTTTTTTCTATATCACATTACGCTATTTCCGCAAGTCGATTAGTTTGTTATAGATTATCCATTAAAATAGGCATTACGGCTTTAGTACTGGCAGAAACAAAAACAAATCAGTTTGGTTTTTTTAAACCTGCAGTGACACTAGGATTAAGTATGGTGGGTGCTCTTGCTGCAACTACTGTTCTGAGTAAACCGGCACCATAAATTCATAAATGAACGCTTGAGCTATAATTTAAATAAAATAAAGGATTATTTAATCAAATCGAAGAAGTTAAAGTATATAAAAAATCAAACTCAGGAATTAACGAATACCCCGAAGAATCCAGCCGCTTAAGATATTGGTATTATGACGGGCTATTGAGCAAGGAATGAACGAACATGACAGTCACAGCAATAGAAAAAACAGTGAGAAGGGTTTTTGATGAGATGTGGAATCAGCAAAATGCTGCCTTGGCAGATGAGCTCTTTTCTGCAAAAACCGTAATTCACTTCAGCTATGAACAAGCAGCCAATTTACAGAATTTTAAAGAAGCGCTACCGCAATGGTATCGCGCTTTTCCGGATCTGCTGCACTTTATTGATGATCTGATTGTGAGTGGTGATAAAGTCGTAACTCGCTGGCATGGCTTGGGTACTCATCAGCATGAGTTTTTGGGAATTCCCGCAACAGATATGCCTGTATTTTATAGCGGCATTACTATTTTTCGCTTGGACGGTAATCATCAAATCGCTGAAGCTTGGGTCTATAGTGATTTAGACGACATGATCATCAAAATGCAGCAAAGTCAAAAGCAGTAGGCATGATTATGGAAAAAAATCGGGAAATGCTTTATGAGCGGGCAAAAAAGTTTCTTCCGCAAAATGTTGTTGGTTTGCTAAAAAATGTTCAACCTTCAATTATATGGTCACCCGATGATAAGCGTATTTGTTATCGGCATGATACGAGTGAAGGCTATGAATATTTAATTTTTAATCTACAAAGCAAAACCAAGGAGCATGCTTTTGACCACAAAGTACTGGCAGAAACAGTTGCTGAACAATTAAATTGCGAAATCAAGGCTTTTGCCTTGCCAATCAATCGAATTGATTTTTTTGATGAACACATTTTGCAATTACATATTGCGCAATTTATTTTTCAATATGATCGAACAACACAGGTGCTCTCACGTGTTCCCGAAGCAAAAAAACCGGCTGCGATGTCTCGATGTCCCACGATCATGGAGTTATGGGGACTGTTACCCATTCCCATTGTGCCAAGAGTTCGCTCACCAGATAAGTGTTGGGATTTATACAGCAAGGAGCATAATTTATTTCTTTTTTCATTTGCCGAAAATAAAGAGTATCAGCTTACTACCGATGGCACTGCAACGAATGCCTACGCTGTTTCTCCTGATACTAATTTAACTTCATTAACACTGCGTCGGACTCAAACAGTACTACCGCCTATGGCTATTTGGTCTCCTGATTCACAAAAAATTATAACCTTTCAATGCAATCAAGAACATGTAAAAAAATTGGCATTACTACAGCATGTTCCTGAAGATGGTTCTTTTCGTCCCCAGGTTTATGAGGCACATATTCCTTTTTTAGGTGATGAAATCATTCCACAAATTCAATTATGCTGGGTCGATGTCAGTAAAAAGAAGTTGTACAAAATAGACATGCCCCCTTTGATGCCTGCATTGGTGGGCTCTCCAATTGAAGCAGGTTATGTCTGGTGGAGTGAATGCAGTACAAAATTCTACTTTTTAAAGGAAGAACGCGGTAATCATCAACTTTCTTTATGCGAATTTAATGGTACGACCCAAAAGCAGCGCGTTATTTTTACTGAAAAGTCCAAAGGATATGTCGAACCTAGTCAACTAATCCTGTGGCAGAATTACACGCGAATACTTGAAGCGTCCAATGAGTTTATTTGGTTGTCCAATCATAACGGTTGGGCGCATCTTTATTTACATGATTTACAAACGGGGCAAATAAAAAATCCGATTACGCAAGGTTCATGGATGGTTCGTAAAGTGCTCCATGTTGATACGAAAGATCGATGGATTTATTTTTTGGCTAATGGTAAAGAGTCTGATATTGATCCTTATTTTCGTTATTTATATCGTGCCCATTTTGATGGACGCGACGTGCAATTGTTGACACCAGAAACTGCGGACCATTCAATTGTTTTCTCACCATCTCAAGAATATTTTATTGATTATTATTCCTCTATGGGGTCCATTCCAATCACAAAACTACGTGATAAGAATGGCAAAGAAATCGATACATTAGAAAAGGCCGATTTTTCTCAGCTCCTTTCCTTGGGATATAAACAGCCCAAGCCTTTTTGCCTAAAAGGTGCCGATGGAGAAACTGATATTTATGGGGTCATGTATTTCCCTACTGATTTTGATCCAAAGAAAAAGTATCCAATAATTGATGATATTTATCCTGGACCGCAATTAACTCGAGTACCTAAAACGTATTGTTATGATCCTCCTGAATATCTTTATGGCTGTTGGTGGCCTCAAAGTGTAGCGGAATTAGGTTTTATCGTCGTCAACATCGATGGGCGAGGTACGCCTTTGCGGTGTAAAGAATTTCATGAGTATTCCTATCACAACCTGGAAAGTGCTGGAGGATTAGAAGACCATGTTGCAGTTATTAAAGGCCTGGCCAAACAGTATTCTTATATTGATGTAAATCGAGTCGGCATTTTGGGGCAATCTGCAGGGGGATATGCTGCGACCCGGGCTTTATTGGACTATCCTGATTTTTATCGAGTAGGGGTCTGTGTGTCCGGATTACAGGATTTACGAAGTTATCTAGCATTTTGGGGCGAGCGGTATCAGGGGCTGCCAAATGATGTCGACTATTCATTGCAATCAAATTATTCCCGGGCTGATAAACTTAAAGGTAAATTATTCCTGATCCATGGTGATTTGGATGATAATGTTCATCCATCCAACATGCTTCAATTTGTTGATGCCTTGATTAAGGCAGATAAAAATTTTGATATGTTATTAGTGCCTAACGCAAACCATGGTTTGTATTTCATGAATTCTTATGTTTGGCGCAGAATTTGGGGTTATTTTATTGAACATTTAAAAAAGTAACACCATCTCAAGTCGTACTGCGGCAAGGTGGGTATTCAATGAATTTCTTGAAGAAAGAGTAACCCACTGCCATAATAAACTTAACGCGTTACCAGTATTTCAAAGAAAAGGATTCCTTATGGCTACTGTAGGTACTTATCTCGCTCAACGCCTCCAAGAATTAGGCATGAACGATTATTTCGCTATTCCTGGTGACTATAATTTGGGCTTATTGGACGAGCTATTAAAAAATAAATCACTAAACATGATCAATTGCTGTAATGAGTTGAATGCAGGTTATGCTGCTGATGGTTACGCACGTATAAAAGGAGTTTCGGCACTGATTGTTACCTTTAGTGTGGGTGGGCTAAGCGCGGTTAATGCTGTTGCTGGTGCTTATGCTGAGAATCTGCCTATTATTGTCATTTCAGGGGGACCGAATACAAACTCAGTCCAGGATGCGGAAATTTTACATCATACTTTGGCAACGGAAAATTACAGCTATGTTCGCGAAATCTTTGCAAAAATCACGGCGCATAGTGTGTTTATTCATAGACCAAGTGATGCGCCCATGCAAATTGATACGGCGATTGCGATTGCGCTTGCAAAGAAAAAACCGGTTTATATTGAAATTGCATGCAACATTGCAGGACTTAGTGTTTCTCCGCCAACGAAACGGGCACTGAATGTAAAAAAATTGAGTGATACGTCCTCTCTTGCTGCCGCAATTGAGGATGCTGCTGCTAAACTTAATGCTGCGACTAAGCCAGTATTGATTGCCGGCAGTAAATCTCGTCCTTGCGAAGCAAAGGCTATGATAGAGACTTTAAGTCAGGTCTGTGGCTATGCCTTAGCCGCAATGCCTGATGCCAAGGGATTTGTTTCAGAACAGCATCCCAATTATATTGGCATTTACTGGGGACCTGTCAGCTCTCCTGGATGTGGCGAAATTGTAGAATCAAGTGATCTGTATTTCTTCATAGGTCCAAATTTCAACGATTATACGACTGTTGGTCATGTGTGTAATATCCAACCCAAGAAGCTTATTGTCATTGCGGATGGAAGTGTTTCTATCGCAGGAACCGTCTATACCGAAGTATACATGAATGAGTTTTTACACGGTTTAAAGGATCAATTGAAATTCAATGATGCATCCCTCAAAGCGTACAAACGAATCGCAGGTTCAGCCCCTTTATATAACGAGCCTGATGATTTGAACTCACCACTCACAACCCGATTTTTATTTGGACAGATTCAGAAACTTCTAAGTAGCGATTATGGAGTGTTGGCGGAAACTGGTGACTCATGGTTTAATGGCATGCGCCTCAATTTACCGGAAGATTGCCCCTTTGAAATTCAAATGCAGTATGGATCTATTGGTTGGTCTGTGGGAGCTCTTCTGGGCATGCAAGCCGCTCTTCATAATCAAAAACGTGTTATTGCCTTGATTGGTGATGGTTCTTTTCAAATGAGTGCCCAAGAGCTTTCAACGCTCATTCGCTATGGATTTAAACCGATTATCTTTTTAATGAATAATGCTTCGTATACGATTGAGGTTCAAATTCATGATGGTCCCTACAATGTGATTAATAATTGGCGTTATGCTGATTTAGTAGATGTTTTTAATGGGGAACAAGTGAATGCACGAGCGTTTAGAGCTCCTACGCATCAAACGCTTCTTGATGCAATCGAAGAGGCAAAAAAATCAGATGCCTTATGCTTTATTGAGGTAATTTTAGATAAAGATGATTGCAATAAAAATCTATTGGAATGGGGCGCCCGGGTCGCATCATACAATAGTCGGTCACCAAGGACTAATTAGTCACGCCCACTATGCTGCATTTCACTCGATCGCATCTGCGCCTAATCCCTGCGGACAAGCTACGGGGTTTCTGAATAGAAATGAACTGGTTTTTCAATGAAATGCGGACGATTCAGTATGCTACACCCAGGCTACAACGATCTATACTTATATTAGGTGATGGTTAAAAAGGACTTATATGAAAATCTATTTGAATCCTCAGCCACATGCAGTGGAGCGTGTAAATAAAGTTCGAAATAAACCCGGTAGCATGCCTATGCCAAGACATAACAAAGTAGAAGAAGATTTATCGGAAATGTCAGATACAGAAATTTTCAAAACCGAATCTGAAGAGCAAGCGTGGAGAGATGTCCTTAAAAAGGATAAAATTCACTAGGGGTTCTCGATAAGGAACTATAATTGATTAATTTTTTGCAGGTTTTTTTAGCGCTTCTGTTGGTTTTACTCAATGCATTTTTTGTTGCCGCTGAATTTGGCATGGTAAAACTTCGTGCGACCCGCGTCGAAGCAATCAAAGATAATTATGGTCTGCGAGGAACAATTTTAGTTCATGTGCATAAACATCTTGATGCTTATTTATCTGCATGTCAGCTCGGTATCACGATTGCATCGCTTGGTTTGGGTTGGGTTGGCGAGCCAGCTTTTGCTGAATTGCTGAAGCCTATTCTGAGTTTTATTGGTGTTGACTCACCGCGATTAATTACAGTAATTGCTTTTTTCCTTGCGTTTTCATTTATTTCTTTTCTCCATATTGTTGTTGGAGAATTAATGCCTAAATCCCTTGCGGTGCGTCAATCAGAGCGAGTGTCCGTGTGGACTGCTCTCCCTTTATATGGCTTTTATTGGTTAATGTACCCGGCAATATGGGTACTTAATAGTTGCTCAAATTTTCTTTTAAAGGTGTTTAAATTAGATGAAGTTCACCAGACCGAATATTTTTATTCAACAGATGAAATAAAGCTGCTCCTGGGCGCAAGCCATCTGCATGGTGAGCTTACTGAGGAAGAGGTTGAAATCATTGAGCACACCCTTGATTTAGCCGATCTTAAAGTCACTGAAGTCATGCGCTTTAATGAAGAGATGATCGTGATCAACATAAGTAAGCCGATACAGCAAATTATCGATGTAATTATGGAGCATCGTTACAGTCGATATCCTGTTTATGATCCAGATAAAAAAGATGTGATTGGTATTATTCATGTAAAAGATCTGCTTCCTATTTTTTATCAGCATGGTGAAATCAAAGAGTTATACTCACTGATTAGACCGGTCCTTAAAGTATCTCGTCGTCTACCTGCTTTGGATTTATTAAATAAATTCCGTGAAGGGATGTCCCATTTTGCTCTTGTGTACAGCGGTAAAGGAACTATTTTGGGTTTTGTCACGCTCGATAATTTACTGCAAGTACTGATTGGCCGCATTAAAGATGAATTTCATCGAACTAAAGTGGATTGGATATTGAATGCGGATGGAAGCATATCTGCTTCGGGGAATTGTTCCATTTATTTTTTAGAACAAGCAATTGATCAGGATATTGATATAGAAGATGAAATTGATACTTTAAATGGCTTATTTATTCATCGATTAGGTTATTTGCCTAAGGATGGGGAGCGGATTGAATTTCCAGAGTTTAATGCCAAAATTGAAAAAGCAACTCCCTCAAGAATTATTAAAGTAAGAATTTATCCTAAAAGTACTGCTCATTTTTAAGGGCAAAATGATGCAAAGATCTGATTTGTGCTTGATTCATTGAAACACATCCCTCTTAATGATTGATAGACCATCCATTCTATCCATCAGTTGATTGCGATAAAATTTCAAACGATTTTAAGATTTGCTCGAGTGTTATGAATCGCCGTTATAAAAAATCATGATCGAGCCGAATTTTGGCACTGCAGGATAACTTATGGGTTTTGTATAAAAAATAATCAGTTTTTTGCTGATTTTTGTAACTCCCCACGTCATCCCGAACCCGAGCGTAGCGCTGATACCCCCCCTGATACGGGCAAAGTATTCAGCACCCATCGCGGTTCTAAATCCACCTGATATTTTCTGTTTAGATTTGACCATGCGCAGGTCACGCTCAGCATCGTTATTTGTAAAAGGGACTCTTGCATCATGCAAAAAACGCAAGACTTCTTCACGGTGATTGCTCAAACGACGCAATAGATTATGTCCAGGGCGTTGCTTTGGGCGACCCCTGAGGATTTTCTGCAGCACCAAGGGTGGTCGTGATTCATGCCATGCCAATGCCTGCTCAACAACGGTATCGTAAATTCGCTCCAATCGACTGGTCTGATGTTGTGGGATAGGTTTATCACCCTATCGGTGCCTGCATCGTAACATGA
>NZ_FTNL01000050.1 GCF_900156395.1 Fluoribacter gormanii
AAATGTTTTTTTACATGACTGTATCCGAGATACACCGCAGGAGAGCCCTCACCCTCGCTGCGCTCGGGTTCGGGATGACGTGGGGAGTTACGAGATTTTAATTAATTGATTAAATTGAAATCACAAAGTTGATTGGTTGATCTGTGCGTGATAATATTCTGGCCGAAAATTAACTAGTCTAGGAGACAAAATGCCAATATTGAATAAACTACAGCCGGAACTTCTTAAGGCATTAGGAAAATCGAGAGATTTTGAAGAGCAATACGAGGTATTGCGTGCAAAGAGCAAAAGTGAGTCGCTTAGAGATAATCAAGATGCAATTAAATATGTTGATGACGTAATTAAAAGATATAAATTAATCAAAGGAACCTCTCCTAGCTCATCAGATTTAAAAGTACAAAGAGACACTTATCTACAGCTATTGAAAGAACATGCAGCAGAAGTTAGCGTGCTCTCATTTTCTAAACCAGAAGATGTGGCTTCCCGACTTAATGAACTGGATTTTGACTCCGATACAATTGACAAAATGACTAAAGGTTTAGAGCAGGCTGGAAATGATGAAGATACATGCATCGCTCTGTTATCATCTTTAATCATCAGTGAGATCACACTTGAAAGTTGTGCTAGAAATGAACATGGCCATCCTAGCCGTCGCTATTAATAAATCCAGGTATTAGGAAGGGCAATTATGTTAGTGATGAAGGATTGTGCTATTGAGCCAGGTGATATTTTGTTCGTTGTCTCTAATAGCAATAAGCCTTGGGTGCGCTTAAAACAGGCGGCCCAGTCACTAACTACTGCTGGCAACAAACATGGACATAGAGAAGTAATTACGGTCTTCGTTTGTACAGGAAAGAATAAATATGGCGTCATTTGTCATAATTATGAACGACAAATCACCGTTTCAAAAGAAGCATTCATTCAGAATCTCCAAGAAAGCACTATAGAAGAATTGACAACCTTACTTCTAAATTATTGCAATAAAGAGTTCAAGGCAACCCAAATAAAGAAAGCGCTAGCAGGCGGTCCTCGATGGATGAAGCGATTAGCTGCTGAAATGACTGGAAATGAGGATTCAGAGGAATTAATCGAGCGATTTCTTACTGCTACCTATGAGCGAAAAGCAAAACTAATTCAGTTGCTTGTTACCTTCTGGCGTGCTTCAGGAGAAGCAGAAGTTCTGCCTGCAGTTCATTCAAGCTTATTAGTATTTAAACATACTGATAGTATACAAAGACAGAAATTTCTAAGTGCATATCTGGAGCAAGTTAAAGTTACTGAACGATTTCATAAGCAAGGGAAAAGCCGAACCAGTTTCTGGGCCGTGATTAAATCTCTTTTTCAATGGTCAAATCAACAAGATAAAAAAGACAGAGAACACATTACGCCCTCTGATGCAACGTTCTGTTCACGCAATGTGATGCAAGTTTTAAATCAGGTCGATCCGAATCTTGTAAACAGAGGAAGACATGTGCTACCCAAAACTTTGGAGGCTGGTCTTCGTGAAGCAACAAAAAGTAGGAAAAAATCAGATGAAGTTGTAAATCAGGAACAAGTTGATGACTTCGAAGCGATGATTGCAGCGCAAGAACAATTTCTCCCACCATTTAGATTGCAAATTTTACCTGCAACTGGCAGGGAATTAATGAGCTCATTATTGGCAGTGGTAGATAATGAAATTAAGCGTATTGAAAACAAACGATGGGCTAATCAAGAAGATAGAAAAAAAGCATCCGATTTGAAACAACTCGTTTTACCATTCCGTGCCCCAAAATATCAAAAGTATCCCATTAATTTGCAGGTAGATATTGCACTAAAGCTAATTGCAACTTTACTCCCGACGCTACAGAAAAAAACAGGTTGGTTAGGTGAATGGTTCCCTGCAACTTCTTATGCCAATGTGAGGGCATTTGCCCGTACCCAAGGTATTTTTGACGGGGATATTCGTGATACATTGGAGAAATTAAAAAGCAATCCTTCACCCTATATTCAAGAGGAGGAGATGCAAGAAGAGGTTGATGATCCTGAACCATTACCTACTGGTCAAATTTATATTTTTTCTGACTGGTCGTTTTCCAGTTGGTCAACAAGTAAACGTGAGTTGATGCTAAAGCATATGCTTGAATTGCTTGCTGAAGGACATGAGCTCTATACCTGGGAGAATGGACAACTGATTAGAAGAGATAAAGAGTCCTTAAAAAATGCCATTATTGGAGCGGATTTTGATGATTTGCTGGCCTCCAAATTGAAACCGGCAAACCAGGCTACATTGCTTGCACAAGCACAATATCAACAATTAGATACAACACAAATAAATTTTCTTGATTATAAATTCTGCCGAAAAATGGCAGATGATCGCGATTCTCTTGAGACGCATCTTAATCAGGTTGCAGCAATATTTTCACCTAAATTAGATGAACACAATTTAAACCAGACCAAACAAAGAATTATTGATGTTGAGCTTGCAAATTCTGCATATGATCAAAAAGAGCAATTAGAAATGCAGGCCTTGAAAAAGCGTATTGCGAGTCAGAATGAAATAAAACAAAAAACATATCGAAGTGGTATCGATACCAGAGCTCACGTGTCTCAATCATCACATAGAGCACCAATATTTAAATCAGTTGATTTACTTGGCTTTAAGCCATCCGCAAAATATTACCGTAATGAAGTGTATTCCGAGCTGGTGATTCGTGAAAACCCGTCATCTCCATTTCAATACTTTGAATTGGTGGGAATGAATGCAACCGAAAATCTGGTGGGTTGTAAATATCAGTTCCATCCTGAGGGTTTAACCGAGAAACTTATTAATAAAAGGAAAAAAGAATCGAATCTGATTCTAATAGAAGGAAAAAAAAGATTAAGTTTGACAGAAAACTGGCTGGCATTGCCTTCTTTGCATCCAGGCGAAACGTTACTGGATATTGCAATTAAAGG
Organism: Fluoribacter gormanii; assembly: GCF_900156395.1. Classification (GTDB taxonomy): domain Bacteria; phylum Pseudomonadota; class Gammaproteobacteria; order Legionellales; family Legionellaceae; genus Legionella; species Legionella gormanii. Next base: position 2,938 of record NZ_FTNL01000050.1, read on the forward strand.
ATTTAAAAAAGACGATTTTGAAATAAAGTACTCTAAGGAAAATCGGTTATATTACATTAGATTACTTAAACCAACAGCACAATCCCAGGACGTTTTTATTAATTTATTGCTACGTATGCCCAAGCAGTATCGAGCAAATCCTGTTTTTAATACGTTGTCTGCACTTTCTTCTGAGCATCAAGAAATTCATCGCTTGTTAATGAAATATCTTAAGTTTGGTAAAGATCATGGAAAACTACGTAATGCTATTGGTGTCACGGTACATAACGGTAATGAATATCTTGAGGAAGCAAGAAAATTAGGTGTTGCAAGTTGTCGTTTAAGGGCTATTGCTTTTAAAGATGAAATGCATCGTTTAAATCCTGAAATTCCTGTCTCTATTGTTGTTAACTCAGACCATTGTTTTGTTGAGATGGAGTTGGATGGTCAATGGCAGAGATATTGTCTGGGTGGATATAGAGATGCTCCGAGTTTAATGGAGTCAGTTAGGGAAGATATATTGACGTCTATATACTCAAATTCAAAAAAACAAAGGTTTTTTACTGAACGATCGAAACAACAGTCACAAATTGATCTTCTTGCTGAAGAGGATATGTTCATCAACAATTTTGCTTAATAAATAAAAATATTAAGGTAAATATAGTTAACTTAGTATCTAGCTTGGGTGAAGCGCAGCGAAACTGCGCTTCACTCAGGCTACAAATTTGGTAAAAGTGCAAAAAACAAGAGAAGGATATCTAACAAAGTGGGGTATAATGATGAACCTATTTGATGCGCATTTACATATTATCGATTACCGCTTTCCTTTAGTTGCAAATCAATCGTATTTACCAAATGAGTTTACGGTTGTAGATTATCTTAAAATTGCAACACCGCTGCAAATTATTGGTGGAGCAGTGATATCCGGGTCTTTTCAAGCATTTGACCAAACATATTTAATAAATGCTTTACAAGTGTTGGGTCCAAATTTTGTTGGCGTGACTCAATTACCTGTTTGCGTAAGTGATAAGCAAATTATTGAATTAAATCATCAAGGTATACGTGGTATTCGATTTAATCTAAAACGAGGTAGTTCAGAACAATTAATCCATTTAAGTGAAATGGCACATCGAGTTTATGAGATTGCCAAATGGCATGTAGAGTTATATGTTGACTCCTCTGAACTTATGGAGTTAGCTGATCTGTTGCTTCGTTTACCTGCTGTTAGCATAGACCATTTGGGATTATCAAAAAATGGGCTTTCGATATTATTCAAGCTGGTAGAGCAAGGAGTCAAAGTCAAGGCATCAGGATTTGGCAGAGTTGATTTTGATGTTGCAAATACACTGAAGACGATTGTATCCATTAATCCTGATGCTTTAATGTTTGGTACAGATCTTCCTTCAACACGTGCGCTAAAGACTTTTAAAAAAGAAGACATTACTCTGATTTTGGATGTTTTTGATAATTGTATGGCAAGCAAAATTTTATTGACTAATGCCGTTGATTTTTATCGTTTAAAGCTAAAGGTTTAAACATTTCCCCGGGTGAGGTCTGCGCCTTCACTACCGAATTTTAATTGTTTTGTTGTAACTCCCCACGTCATCCCGAACCCGACCGCAGCGAGGGTGAGGGATCTCCTGTCAGGTGGAACAATTTTTAAAGAATCGATTGATACAAATCATTC
>NZ_FTNL01000013.1 GCF_900156395.1 Fluoribacter gormanii
TGTTCCACCTGACAGGAGATCCCTCACCCTCGCTGCGCTTGGGTTCGGGATGACGTGGGGAGTTACGTTTAGCCTTGAATTTCTAATAGATATTGTCCGTTTTTTTTTCTTTGATAAGCGTTAAATAGGGCTGTGTTGGATATTTTGTCGTTTTAATCATCTTCTCTGGCAATTTGATTTGTTTAACTGAAAAAGGATTTTCAGTGTTAAACATATAATTTATTGGATTGATTAGGTTTGGAAAATACCCCTGATTACTCATTTGCTTGTTCGCACGATTGGATGGATGAACGCTACCTATCCATAATGGTTGGTTTGATTCTAATAAGTTAAAACTTGACTCCCAAATTCTTAATTCCAAAGTTAACTTACTTTGTGGATCCCTAAAGGTCATGATTAGCATGGGGGCTTTATTCTCATATAATTGAGTAAGTAATGGTAGCTTAACGCTGTTTGGCTTTTGACTTATTCGCAGAAGTAAGTTGGTAAAAAATGAATCTTCATGAGATTTCCATCCATTTTTTTCAAGATAACTTTGGAGTGTATCCAAATTACCTGAGAATTGAACGTTTAATAAACTAATGCGTTTGCCTATCCTACTGAATTGATAAATTGGTAGAGTAGGCTTCTCTTGTTCCCACCATGTTTTTTCGCTCAAAGTAAATTTTTTATGATAAGGAGTGTGGCTATAAGATAAAGTTTTAAAATTAAAATAAGTAGATCCGAAAGAAGATAAAAGAATGCCGATAATTAGCAGAGAAATCATTAATAATGAAGGTGTATTTTTATGGGGAGGAATATTAGATTTTCTATAAATTAAGCAGTGAATTAAGCAAATTGTTGTACCAGCAAAGTACGATGCTAAAACGTCTGAAAGCCAATAATCTCCTAAATAAAGGGCGCCCAAACCACTAAAGCCAAGAACAGTAAATACAATAGATTTCGACATGTTGGTGAACAAATTATAGTTATTATTGATGTAAAATAGAATAAATCCATATAATGCTGTAGCAATCAAAAGATTAAATGCAGGAAAAGAAGAACCTGGCATCGCAATCAATAATCCAGGGGGTCTTGGACTATGAATAAAATATGTAAGTGACAGGGCTAAAAAACTACTAAAAAAAATAATACTACATAAATAAATAACAGCCGTTTTATTTTTACGATAAATAAACCAGCAACAACAAATAATAAAAAAACTGATTATCGTAGTTGTAGAAGTTAATTGAGTACAAAAGATAAAAAATATTTTTAATGTTGGTGTGTTAAAGCTTTGTAAAAATAAATAAGCTGGATAATTAACTGACGTTAGATATTGTGTCACAACAGTTAATCCTAAAAGGATAAGGAAAAAAAACAGACAAAAGACTGTTATCAATACAAAGGCAGCAGTGTGATAGTGATTTGTTTCACCATGAGGAGTAATTTTCTGGTGCACATATACAAAAATAGAGTTATTTTTTAGCTTTAACCAAAAAGTGTGCAAGTGTAATTTTAAAATAGAGCTTAATAAGCCTATAATTCGTTTTATAAATAAACTAATAAACCAAAGTCCAGCAAGTAAAATAAGTATTAAAATGAATAAGCGCGTTGCACTTTCGGTGGATAGCTCATGACTTGCAGCTCCAATGGCAACACCTGGCATTACGTATAAAAGAGACCAGCCTATTGCTGATAAAAGATTTGCTACAAAAAATCGCCATTGCTTCATATGCAGTATACCAGCAATGACGGGAATAATTGAGCGCAGAGGACCAACAAAGCGACCAATTAGTACACTCTTACCACCGTGTGTTTCAAAAAAATCTTTGCCGTATTGTATCCATCGTGGATACTTGCTAAACGGCCAAATTTCAGTCAGCCGATCGCTATAGTAATAACCCAGGAGATAACTAAGACTATCGCCAGCAACGGCCCCTAAAATCGCAGCTAATAATGTAAGATCAATTCGCATAATCCCTGAGCCAGCAAGTATTCCTATGGCAGTCATCGTAACACTACCAGGTACAATACTTCCAACAATCGCCAGAGACTCTGTTAGGGAAATTAAAAATGTAATAAATAAAGACCAGTGAGGGTTTTGTTGCAACCAGACAGTAAGTGGCTGTACATAATCTACGAACAAGTTCATATTTATTTCAGGGATAAAATTGTTGCAGAAAATATTGCACAAAATGTTGATTTACTTCATCTATTTGCACAGTAGGAACAAACTTGCTTATTTGAGTCATTTCCATTTTTGCAAATCCACATGGATTTATTCCTGAAAAAGGCTTTAAGTCCATATCAACATTTAGTGCAATTCCATGATAAGTACAACCATTTTTTACTCTTAAACCAATTGAGGCTATCTTTTGTTCATTAACATAAACCCCAGGTGCTCCACAACGGATAGAACCTTCTATTTGATATTGTGCAAGAACAGAAATTAAGATCTGTTCTAATTGACTAACCAATGATCTTATTCCTAAGTTTTTTCTACTGATATCCATTAAAACATAGGCAACTAGCTGGCCTGGTCCATGGTAGGTTACTTGTCCCCCTCGATCTGATTGCACCACAGGTATGGATTCAGGATTTAGTATGTGTTCAGGTTTCCCTGCTTGCCCTTGAGTATACACAGGGGAATGTTGTAAAAGCCAAAGTTCATCTTGTGTATTAGCATCACGGCTTTGTGTAAATTCTTTCATTTGCAGCCAAACATCATTATAATTTTGAATACCTAGCTGTCGTATTTTCATTATAGAACCATTTTCACTTCTGGATGTTGCGTAATAGCTCTATAAAATGCATCCAGTATGTCTTTATTTTCAGCATACACAGTAACAGTTATTGCTAAATAATTGGAATCCTTGCTCATTTTATGAGTCAGTGCATCTTCAGCAATATTAGGAAAGTGTGTGACGGTAATTTCTCTGATCTCTTCAAGAAAAACAGTCGAATTATTCCCTATTATTTTTATAGGAAAATAACAGGGAAATTCAATTAAAGTCGTTTTTTCCATCCTTATATCCTATAAATCCTAAGAGCCAAACCAGCGTTTAAAGGCCAAACGTATAGAGTCTTTTGTACGAGTATAAAAACCACCTGATTCAACATCTTGCAAAGCATAAAGTGGTCGAGTTGATACAACGTTATTATCAAATTGGACTACCAGATCACCAATTTTATCACCTTTCTTAATTGGTGCCTCAAGGTAAGAAGGAACTTTAGTAGAAATATTAAGACGTTGATATTGGCCAGTAGGAATAGTGATGTATTGATCTTCGTTTAGACCAACAGTTATTTTATCAACACTCCCTTTATAAAGTGGAAGCTCAGAAATTGATTGTCCTGATTTGTAAAGTTGATGCGTTTCAAAAAATCTGAAACCATAGTTGAGTAGCTTTTCACTATCATCGGCACGAGAAGAAACACTTGGCTCACCGAGTACAACAGCAAGTAAACGCATATTGTCGCGTTTTGCAGAGGAAACAAGACAAAAACCTGCATCATTCGTGTGACCTGTCTTTATACCATCCACTTGATTATCGCGCCATAACAAGCGATTTCTGTTAGGTTGACGAATGCCATTATAGGTAAACCATTTTTGTTTATACCAGTCATAATATTGAGGAAAATCAACAATTAACGCTCTTCCAAGGATCGCTAAATCTTTTGCGGTGGTATACAGATTAGGGTCAGGCAAACCAGTACTATCAGTAAAATGGCTGTTTTTCATTCCAAGGTTTTGAGCTTGCTGATTCATCAGATCAGTGAATGAATTTTCAGTTCCCCCAACATGTTCTGCCATAGCAACACATGCATCATTGCCTGAGTCAACGATAATCCCTTTAAGCAGATCTTCAACAGGAACTTGTTGACCCTCTTTAATAAACATGCGAGAACCACCAATTTTCCAGGCATCACGACTCACACGAACGCTATCAGTGAGGTGAATTTGTTCATGATGCAGTGCATTCGATATGACATATAACGTCATCATTTTAGTTAAACTTGCGGGAGGCAAACGTTCTTCACTGTTTTTTTCAGCAATAATTTTGCCACTGTTAACATCAATCAGAATGTAGGCTTTAGCATTAAGCATTGGGGCTGCAGGAGTAACTAAAGGTTTATTATTCACCGTAGGCGATGGTCTTTCCAAATCTGCAGTAGGTTTTGTTGGTAAAGAACCTTCGTCAGCCATAGAGTTCGTTGATTGTACAAATAATGTAATAATAAACAGTGTTGTTAATAAAATAGACGTTGTTCTTGTCATGTTGATATTTAGTCCGATTACAAAAATGAGGATATAGTACCACAGCCTTTTACAGGCAACAAAATAGCAGATGAAAAATAATGAAATTTTTTTCAAAATAAAATAAATCTTCGAAATTATGTGATATTTCTGTATATTAGCCAGAAAACAATTAATAAAACTGGAAATTATGCGAAAGATACTTATTGCCGTGACGATTATATTAGCAGGTTGTCAAACTACAAATCAGTCTCTTGATTCTGCATCATCTGGAACCAAGAAGTCTACACGACAAGTAACTCAAAATAATAAAAATTCTAATAATTCCATATATAATCGTTATAAGAATAAAACAAATCGATATACACAAGTTCAAGATGGTGCCCCCACTAAATTGAGGACTATTAGTTTTAAGGAGCCTGTGCCATCTAAAGAGCCTTTAAGTCGATATGGTAACATATCAGAATATTCTGTTGATGGACGCTCATATCAAGTGATGAGGAGCTCAACTGGATATAAAGCAAGGGGTATTGCTTCATGGTATGGGACCAAATTCCACAAACAAAGAACTTCAAGTGGTGAGCCTTATGATATGTATGTAATGTCTGCTGCACATAAGACCTTACCTTTACCTACTTATGTAAAAGTTAAAAATTTGAATAATGGAAAAGCTGCAATCGTTAAAGTAAATGATAGAGGGCCATTTCATTCTGATAGAATTATTGATTTATCTTATGCTGCGGCTCTAAAACTAGGAGTTTTTCCTAAAGGAACTGCCCCTGTTGAAATTGAAACATTAATGGGACCGGCAGGACAGGCGCATTATTATCTTCAGGCAGGTGCTTTTACAACTGAAATTTTAGCAAAACGTTTAAAAGATAAATTAGCTCGTATTACTCCCTCACCAGTTTATATCGAACACTATAAGCAACATTATATCGTGAGGGTTGGTCCATTTGGTTCAAAAAATATGGCTGATAGCTTGAAGCACAAATTAGCACTTAATGGAGTAACTGGATCTTTTTCCGTTTTGATTTGATTCATAATGAATATTGATAGCTAATTAACGGATTAATGGATAAAATTACTGCTTCAAATTTTCAGAACATTAGAATTACTATAGTAATAAAATTGTAGCCCTGGTTAAAAGCACAGTATATGCTCTTTTTGTATTCAACTTCTTGTTTTATTGCGCTTATCCAGGCTTACAATTTTTTTAATCAAAGTCGGTTTTATTTTAATATTGAGGTAATGAATCAATGCATGATGGCTCTGTGTTTTATACAATATTCTTAATTTTCGCAGGCGCTGCATTTCTATCCACTTTGGTTCTTTATACCAAACAATCTTTGCTGGTTGCGTATATCCTTCTCGGGGCAGTATTTGGACCATGGGGTTTGAAGCTTGTATCTGATGTGAGTATTGTCAAACAAATTGGTGATGTTGGAATAGTTTTCCTATTATTCTTGCTTGGATTGCATTTGCAACCACAAAATCTAGTGCATATGCTAAGGAAAGTTACCTGGATTGCTTTAGTTAGCTCTGTTCTTTTTGCTGTAACTGCATATTGGATTGGCAGGTTCTTTGGATTGAGTGTTGCCGAATCATGGATTTTGGGCGCTTCAATGATGTTTTCAAGTACTATCATTGGGTTGAAATTATTACCAACTACTATTTTGCATCACCAGCATACTGGTGAGGTGATGATAAGCGTGTTGCTCATGCAGGATGTTATTGCAATCATTGTTCTTATTTTAATTAATGGCGCTCAGCAAACCGGTGGTTTTTCGATTGATGATATCATTTTAGTAGGAATTAATTTACCTGCATTGTGTCTTTTTGCCTTTGCTTTTGAGAAATACGTCTTAATACGGTTACTGGCTCGTTTTGATAGAACTCAAGAATATGTCTTTTTATTATCAATTGGCTGGTGCCTTGGTTTGTCAGTCCTTGCGCAAAAAATGGGACTTTCAGAGGATATTGGTGCTTTTATTGCTGGAGTTGCGTTGGCAGCAAGTCCTATTTCTCTTTTTATCGCAGAGAGCCTAAAACCTTTAAGGGATTTTTTCCTGGTCATGTTTTTCTTTTCAATCGGAGCAACTTTTAACTTCGGTTTAGCACAGCAAGTTGTTATTCCGGCACTGATTTTATCAGCTCTAGTGTTATTGTTTAAGCCGGTTTTATTTTATTTGCTCCTTGGAAAATCTGGCGAAAAAAAGCATGTTGCAAAAGAGGTGGGTATTCGTTTGGGACAGGAAAGTGAGTTTTCATTGCTTGTAGCTAGCATCGCTTTAAGTACTCAGCTTATTTCGGACAAAGCTTCTAATCTGATTCAAGCGACTACTATTTTAACCTTTATCGTGTCATCGTATTTTGTTGTATTGAAATACCCAACCCCCATAGCATTCTCTGATAAAATGCGTAAGGATTAAATAATGAAATTATTAGTAATATTATTGTGTTTATTAAGTGAACGTTTTTTGATTCACTCTGTTTCCTACCAGCGATTTTATTGGTTTTCTGATTATTGCCAAAAGATCAAAAATGTAGGCAATAAGCATAGTTTTCTTAATAATCCGTGGGCTCTTTTGGCTTTAACAATAGCGCCTGTTCTACTGCTTGTATCCATTATTTATCTATTACTGAATCCTATTGTGTTTGGATTGATGGGATTTCTTTTAAGTTTGGTTATTTTCTTTTATTGCCTTGGTCCACAAAATGTTTTTTATCCAATAGTACAATCGGATGTCAAGAGCAACCAAGAACTCGTCGGAGACTATTTTATCTTAGTCAATAGACAATTATTTTCTCTTGTATTTTGGTATATCATCGCTGGACCAATTGGTGCTTTAACATATCGTTTAATTACTTTATGCCGTGATATTCATTTCGTAGATCAGCAGGCAAATGAAATTACCGATTTGCTTGAATGGATTCCTGCTCGCTTAACAGTATTACTTTTTTTACTTGTAGGAAATTTCCAAAAAGGTTTTTCTTTATATGTTAGTTACTTTCTTGCTAAACCCGATGTGAATAGTGACATGTTGCGTGAATGTGGATTGCAGGCAGTTAAAACAAATGAAACAGAAGAAATTCCTATGCCAATAGCAGAAGGCTTGGTCGAACATGCAATTATTGTTATGTTGGTTTTTATTGCTTTATTTACATTAATTACCTGGTTGTAGATGAGTTAAGTGGCTTTTAGCTGCGGTGGTTAACCTACATAATCATTTTTGTGGATATTATCTATATGAATTCTTTTTTGCGTTTAATTTGTTGCACTATAATATTACTGCTTGGGGGTTGTCATGGATTACAACAAAATGCTCTAAAAGGCCAGGCATTAGAACAATGTAATAGGACTTGTGTGCAACACTTAGATTTTTGCAGGCAAAATTGTAGCAATAATTGTACAACATGTGCCCATATATCTCAACAGGATGCGGAAAAAAATTTTGTAAAATATGTACATGAACGAAAAGTTGAAGGTAAAAAAGTGATGCGTGAGTTGAATTCTTACCGCGATCCACTACAATGCCGCAAAGTAACATGTGATTGCTTATCAGATTTCACAATTTGTAAGAAAGGTTGCACGGGTGTAATTCCACAAAAATTACAAGCTGTACCTTACTGAGTTTAATAGATTTCGGGGAACACTTTCATGGCAAATGAAAACATTTTAGATTTGGATCCTATAGAAACACGTGAATGGCTGGATGCCCTGCAAGCTGTATTAATAAATGATGGTCCACAACGAGGAGCTTTTCTTTTAAAACAGCTTCTTAATAAAGCGAATGCAGAAGGGGTCAACTTAGCCAGTTCAATTAATACACCTTACAGAAATACAATTAATCTGCATGAAGAAAAGCAAATACCTCCCGATGAAGGTATTGGCAAACGGATTAGTGCATTGATTCGTTGGAATGCTGTGGCAATGGTATTGCGTGCAGGAAAATATGCACCCGAACTAGGTGGGCATATTGCCTCTTATGCTTCATCATCTACTTTGTATGAAACAGGGTTTAATTACTTTTTTAAAGGACCAAATGGCGAGCATGGCGGTGATTTAGTATATATTCAAGGACATTCATCACCTGGTATTTACGCACGCGCCTTTCTTGAGGGACGACTCACAGAAGAGCAATTAAGTAAATTCAGACAAGAGGTAGAGGTTGATGGTTTATCCTCATACCCACATCCTTGGTTAATGAGTGAGTTTTGGCAGTTTCCTACGGTATCTATGGGATTAGGTCCTTTACAAGCTATTTATCAAGCACGATTTCTAAAATATTTAGAAAATCGAGGATTGATTAATACTGAAAATAGAAAAGTATGGGCATTTCTTGGTGATGGTGAAATGGATGAGCCTGAGTCAGTAGGGGCTTTAAGCATTGCAGCACGAGAAAAGCTTGATAATCTTATTTTTGTTGTGAATTGTAATTTACAGCGACTCGATGGCCCTGTACGTGGAAATGGCAAAATTATTCAAGAGTTAGAAGGATTATTCCGTGGTGCCGGTTGGAATGTAATTAAAGTCATTTGGGGTGGCCGCTGGGATCCATTGCTTGCGCGTGATAAGGATGGCTGGTTACAAAAACGTATGGAAGAGTGTGTCGACGGTGACTATCAGGCCTACAAAGCAAATAATGGAGCCTATGTTCGACAACACTTCTTTAATGAATATCCAGAACTAAAGAAAATGGTTGAGAATTATACAGATGAAGAGATCTGGAGATTGAACCGAGGTGGCCATGATCCTCAAAAAGTTTATGCTGCCTATGCTAAGGCTGTGGAGCATAAAGGCTCGCCAACTGTTATTTTAGCAAAAACAATTAAAGGCTATGGAATGGGAGCTGCTGGTGAAGGACAAAATATTACCCACCAGCAAAAGAAGATGACTGTGGAGCAACTGAAGGCATTTAGAGATCGATTCAGTATTCCTATCAGTGATGATCAAATTGCAGAAATACCATTTTATAAACCTGCAGATGATAGCCCCGAAATTAAATATATTAAAAAGCAAAGAGAAATGCTGGGTGGTTATTTACCATCACGCACTACCAAAGTTGAGCCTCTAAAGACTCCTGACCTAGCTGAGTTTTCATCAGTTACCAAAGGGTTAGGTGACCGTGAAATTTCAACAACAATGGCATTCGTGCGGATTCTTTCTACCTTGTTGAGAAATAAAGAACTCGGTTCACGTATCGTTCCAATTGTTCCTGATGAGTGCAGAACGTTTGGAATGGAAGGTTTATTTAGACAAATTGGAATTTATTCTCCAGTTGGTCAACTTTATACACCAGTAGATCATGAACAAGTAATGTTTTATCGTGAAGCAAAAGATGGACAAATTCTTGAGGAAGGAATTAATGAAGCCGGAGCATTTTGCTCGTGGATTGCAGCAGCGACCTCATACAGTTCAAACAAATTGGCAATGATCCCTTTTTATATTTATTATTCAATGTTTGGATTTCAACGTATTGGCGATTTGGCTTGGGCAGCAGGTGATATGCAAGCCAGAGGCTTTCTATTAGGCGGAACTGCAGGGCGTACAACACTTGCTGGCGAAGGATTGCAACATCAAGATGGACATAGCCATTTATACGCTTCAACAATTCCAAATTGTGTCTCTTATGATCCTACTTATGCTTATGAACTTGCTGTTATCATTCAAAACGGTTTGTATCGTATGTATGAGAAGCAGGAAAATGTTTTTTATTACATTACAGTAATGAATGAAAACTACATACAACCAGATATGCCAAAAGGAGTTGAAGAGGGAATCATTAAGGGAATGTATGTATTGGAAGAAACTAAGAAGAAATCAAAACAACATGTACAGTTAATGGGAAGTGGAACCATACTGCGCGAAGTTATTAAAGCAGCACAAATGTTAAAAGATGATTATGGTGTGACTGCAGATATTTGGAGTGTTACAAGCTTTAATGAATTAAGAAGGGATGGTTTAGCTGTGGAGCGCTACAATGCAATGCATCCCAAGGAAAAGGAACAAAAAAGTTATGTTACAACTCAATTAGAAGGCAGACCAGGACCTGTGATTGCTGCAACAGATTATTTAAGAATTTATGCAGATCAAATTAGACCGTTTGTACCTAATCACTATGTAACTTTGGGTACTGATGGTTATGGAAGAAGTGATACGAGAGAACGTTTACGTCATTTCTTTGAAGTAGATGCTAAATTTATAGTTCTAGCGGCATTGAATGCTTTAGTTGCTGAGGGAAGTATCGATAAATCGACAGTTGTTGATGCTATAAAGCGCTATAACATTAATCCTGATAAATTAAATCCGGTTAATCATTAGAATTAAAAGTATATAGTAGGCTTAGTAATCCAGGTTGTAATTGTATTGGAATATACGCTAATCGCTTAAGTATGTTTCCATTGCAGTCATGACCTGAATACTCTGAGCAATCTTTTGAGGAAAGACATGTCAAACGAAATAGAAGTTAAGATTCCTGATATTGGTGGAGCGACTCAGGTTGATGTGATTGAAATAATGGTTCGAGTGGGGGATCAAGTCGAAGTTGATACACCACTCATTACTTTAGAATCAGATAAAGCCAGCATGGAAATTCCTTCTCCAGTTGCTGGGAAAATCACAAAACTAAATATCAAAGTCGGTGATAAAGTATCTGAAGGCGATGTGATTCTTTTTGCCACAGTGGATAAAAAAGAAAATATTGAAAAAGAAAATGTAACTCAAGCTTCTAAAATAGAACCGGTCAATGCCGAGATAAAAGAGACTAAGGTTTCTCAAGAAAAGAAATCTGAACAGATAACAGAAGTTAAAATACCCGATATTGGCGGCGCAAGCAACGTAGACGTGATTGAGGTAATGGTCCAAGTTGGGGATCAAATTGAGACTGATACCCCGCTTATTACATTGGAATCAGATAAAGCCAGCATGGAGATCCCTTCACCCGTATCAGGGAAAATAACTAAGCTAAATGTGAACGTAGGTGATAAGGTATCTGAAGGTGATTTAATTCTTTTAGTTGCTACAGAAAATGGTTCGGAAACAGAAGAAAAAATAACACCTGAAACAGAGCAGAAGCCAGTAATTGCTCCAGAAACATCAAGCCCAATAGAGTCTAAAAAAAGCGAAGTAGCTCCCCCGCAACCAGCTTTTATTGAGCCAGTAGAATCTTCAAAATTAATTGCTGCGGGTCCGGCTGTAAGACGTATCGCTCGAGAATTTGGTGTAAATCTGGCTGAGGTTAAAGGCACTGGTCGCAAAGAGCGTATTACTAAAGAGGATGTACAAGCCTATGTGAAAAGGCGTCTTAGTGAGCAACCCAGTCAAGGTTCTTTTGGCATTCCACCGAATCCGGTAATTGACTTTTCTCAATTTGGCGACATTGAAACGAAACCACTTAATAAAATTAAAAGGCTTACTGGAGTTAATGTACATCGATCTTGGATAACAATCCCTCATGTAACCCAGTTTGATGCAGCAGACATTACTGATGTTGAAGCATTCAGGAAGTCTGAATCAGAGCATGCTAAAGAAAAAGGATATAAATTGACATTGCTGGCATTTGTTTGTGCCGTAGTCAGTAAAGCATTAAAAACATTCCCTCAATTTAATGCATCTTTAGATGCCGCCGGCACGAATCTTATTTATAAAAAATATTGCAATATCGGTATTGCAGTAGAAACACCGAACGGTTTGGTTGTTCCTGTTATTAAAAATGTTGATAAATTGACTGTTGCTGAAATTGCGACTGAAATGACTCGTTTAAGTACCAAGGCCCGAGATAAAGGCCTAATGCCAACAGATATGTCAGGAGGATGCTTTACTATTTCTAGCTTAGGTGGAATTGGTGGTACATCATTTACACCTATCGTGAATAGTCCTGAAGTAGCCATCCTTGGATTATCTCGCTCGGAAATAAAACCTGTCTATGAAAATGGTACCTTCCAACCAAGGTTAATGTTGCCTTTGTCTTTATCTTATGATCATCGAGTCATAGATGGTGCTGAGGCGGCGCGTTTTACTCGTTTTATTTGCGATTGCTTAAGTGATATAAGACGAATTTTACTCTAATCTTTTTTATAATATCTAATTAAAGAGGCTTGTAATGGCTAACAAAATAAAAACAGATGTCGTTGTATTAGGAAGTGGCCCTGGTGGATACACAGCGGCATTTAGAGCAGCAGATTTGGGAAAAAAAGTAGTATTGGTAGAGCGTTATGATTCACTAGGTGGTGTTTGCTTGAACGTAGGTTGCATCCCTTCCAAGGCATTATTACATATTGCAAAAGTTGTTGATGAAGCTCATGAAATGTCAGAGCAAGGTGTTAGCTTTGGCAAACCCAAGCTGGATAGTAAAAAAATCGTTGCATGGAAAAATTCAGTAGTTTCGAAATTAACAGGCGGTTTGAAGGCATTATCAAAACAACGTAAAGTCGAAGTCGTTACAGGAATAGGCAAATTTTCAGGTACGCATCAAGTAACTGTCACTACTAAAGAAGGGGCAGTAGAAGTTGAATTCGAGAATGCAATCATTGCCGTAGGTTCTGAATCCATTAATTTACCTTTTATTCCCGAAGACAAACGTATTTTTAGTTCAACAGGTGCTTTAGAACTTGCTGATATCAAAGGGAGTTTGTTGGTATTGGGTGGAGGAATTATTGGTCTGGAAATGGCTACAGTTTATGCATCTTTAGGTGTTGATGTAACTGTTGTTGAATTTATGGATCAATTGATTCCAGGCGCTGATTTTGATTTGGTTAATGTTTTACAAAAACGTATGCAGAAAAAGGGAGTTAAATTCCTTTTAAAAACCAAAGTAACTGCTGTTGAAGCCCAAAAAGATGGTATTTATGTATCTATGGAAGGTGAGCATGCTACAGACAAGCCTCTTTGCTTCCAACAGGTTCTTGTTGCTGTTGGTAGAAAACCTAATGGTGGTGCGATTGATGCAGAAAAAGCAGGTATAAAAGTTGATGAGCGCGGTTTTATTAAAGTAGATAACCAGCAAAGGACAAATGTATCACATATTTTTGCTATTGGTGACGTTGTTGGACAACCAATGCTCGCACATAAAGCAATTCCTGAAGGTAAAGTTGCTGCGGAAGTTATTGCGGGCAAAAAGCATTATTTTGACCCTAAATGTATTGCCAGTGTCGCCTATACAGATCCAGAAATTGCTTGGGCTGGTCTAACTGAAAAAGAAGCGAAAGAAAAAAATATACGTTATGAAAAAGCTACTTTTCCCTGGGCTGCCAGTGGCCGCGCTCTTAGTATGGGGCGAGAAGAAGGGATGACTAAATTATTATTCTGCCCAGATACGAATCGAATATTAGGTGCTGGAATTGTTGGGATTAATGCTGGTGACTTAATTGCTGAAGCGGCATTAGCAATTGAAATGTGCTGTGATGTTGAAGATATCGCTTTAACAATACATCCTCATCCGACACTTTCTGAAACTATTGCGCAAGCTGCAGAGGCATTTGAAGGAACAATTACAGATCTTTACTTGCCAAAAAAGAAAAAGAACTAATTAACAGTAGGTAATGCACAATCTGGTGCAGCGAAGTGCTGCTGCCATTAAGTTAGGTGATTTAGACTATAGTCTTTGTCATCTCCGCGAAGGCGGAGATCCATTTTTAGAGTGGCTCAGCGCTTCATATAGAAATAGATTCCCGCCTTCGCGGGAATGACAAAATATTCAACCGAATAGCAGTACAGGCAGCGTAACATAGGAAGTTAATGGTAGAAATCACCTGGGCACCATTTCGCTGCACTCAGGGCATGATTATTTGTAAAGGAGCGACAAGGATGACACTTAACATTCGGCGCATGACGGAATCAGACATTGATAATGTTTATGCAATTGAAAAAGATGTTCATATTGCTCCATGGGATAGGGATATTTTAAGGGATTGTGTACGGGTAGGATATGATTGTCGTGTATTCGAAGTAGATGTTGAAAATAGTCTAATTATTGGTGGTTATATTATTTCTAGACATAGTAATCGGTGCTGCCATATTTTAAATTTCTGTATTGCTAAGTCTTTTCAATCAAAAGGTAATGGACGACAATTCTTACAAAGAGTACTGGATTCATTAACTGAATCACAGCATATTGATCATGTGGTTCTTGAAGTGAGGCCTAGTAATAAAGCCGCATTACATCTTTATAGAAGCATGGGATTTGCACAAATTGAAATTAAACCAGCGTACTATGTAGAAGATAGCCATGTTGAAGATGCAATTGTTTTAAAAAAGATACTATCCATCCAAAACTAAAATCCAAGGGACCGTCGACAATTCATTTCGTGCCTACGTGGCAAGTATATTAGAATCTAACTGGACTCGTTTTTTAGCGATGCCCTATAGGTTTCAGGACTTCTCCGAGTCTTGTAGGCGGGGAGGTAAGTTGTCAGCAGATCCTTAAAGTCATAGATTAATCTACAAGGAAAAGCACATGCTCGTTATTTGATCATGAGCGTTTTAGCATGAACTTATATAAATTATCTAAGTTCAGGTCCTTCATTTTTGGGTTCCTCATCGGTAATTTCTTCTATTTTAGGACCTATCTTTCTCATGTAAGGTAATGAGTCAATCGTTTTCATCATATGATCTCGAATCGCGTCCATATCGTTAACTGGAATATCGCTTGGAACATGTGAAAATACATATGTTTCATCATCATTTTCATACATGCCGTTAAGCATTTCCAATATACCTGATTTTGCTAAATATTTTGCTTCATGCATCGTAATCACTCTACCATCAGGAGGAATAAGTCCCATATCCCGATTTCTTTGATTAACTAACTCAAATTCTTCCTTAAGATAAGCATCGTGCTCTGCAAAACCTACTTTAACAGAGCAAACTCTTAGTTTATATCCTGGATTTTCAAAGCTTATTTCATGTAAAGGAGTCTTTATACTCGTCCAATTACATAATAATTGACCTGGAACTGTTAGAAGATGAATTTCTTTTACATCCTGTATTCCTAATCCAACATAGTTTTTACCAAAGTTTCTGATCATAGTAATTTCAATGTTTTTCGCTGCTGTTTCTAAAACGTCGGTAAGTCCTTGGAATTCAGTATGCATTTCAGTTTCTAAGTCAAAACGTTTTTTAAAACGTTTATAAAGTTCTTCGTGAGTCCCTAGTATCTCTTTTGGATTAACAAAATAAGGAGGTAAATTGGTCGTGACAATTGCTCCGGTGCTGGGAACAATGGTGCTCATGCTTGCATAAGTTCCACCAACTTGTAAAGAGGGGGTAAAAGAACCGAATTTGGTTGTGTTATTAAGAATAACATGCTCAGGAATGTTATAATGATTCTGTTTCTTTTTGCTGGGCGCACATAAAAACTTTTTCACTTTTAGAAAATGGGCTACTTCTTCATTGCTCATCCCTCTAAATATTAGATTTTTTTTATTTTCCTTTTCTAGATGCGCAACAAACTTTGGAAATGTATCATTTCTCGAATGCAAGTTTGTTTTATATACAGCTTTAAAATCACTTAAAATTGAACTTTGCCGAGTATTTATATAATCTAATACAACACTGGAGTAATCACCTCTACGAGGTTGCTTTACATGGCTAAAAAATTGTCGTGCTTTCATCAAGAACACTCCAACGATTTAAAATAATTGAATCCAGATTCTTTGATTATAATTATAGCACTCAGTATTAAAATCGCTCTTTATGTGGGTTGTATGTAGAGATTAAAAATTTAATAAATTATGAAAAATAAGATAAAACATAACCTTAGGAGAGGAAATGAAACAGCATGCGAAAGGATTTTTAACATTGGTTGCTGAGTCCAAAAAACGTATTAAAGAGATAACTCCCAAAGCATTAAAAGAAAAAATTGACCGCCATGAGCCGATGCATCTTATCGATGTGCGCGAGCTTAATGAATGGGATACAGGCTATATCCCAACTGCAATTCACTTAAGCAAAGGCGTTATTGAGCGAGATATTGAGAAGAAAATTCCGGATCTGAGTTCGCAAGTAATTGTTTATTGTAGTGGAGGCTTTCGATGTGCCCTGGTTGCAGAAAACTTACAAAAAATGGGTTATTCCAATGTATTATCGTTAGAAACCGGACTACAAGGCTGGCTTGATGAAGGATACTCCTTACAAAAATAGATAGGTTTGGGGTATTTTTACTTAGTGTGAATTCCAGGAAACGCTACTGTGGGCCTCTCTCACAATGAGAGAGGTTAAGTAATTCAAATATGATTATATCTTTCTAATTCGCTAATTGCTTAAAATTAATAGTATATTCGTTGTTCCAATGCCAATTGTTTTTCTGATTTGTTGCAATGACCAGGGATTTTACTTTTTTGATATCTAATTCGTTATTGTTCTTATAAAGTAATGAGAACTCAACTGTACTTTCAATAAGAGGCGAAAGAAGGAACGTTGATTTTGCCATGTTTGCAACAAGACGATACTGTCTTGTCGCACCATTATTTAGATACATAGTAATGTGTAATTGTTGTGGTTTAAAGACAATCGTTGCTAAAGCTCCCAGGATGTTAGGGGTTAACTCAATTTCAGCAAATAGTAATTGTGTTTCTGGTATTTCGACTTGCTCACCAAGAGAATAAGACTCTCTTTTTAATAAAATGATATTTTTTTTATGTTCATGTTTCTTCTTACGGAGGAATAGAAAATTATTGGTGGAGTGAATAGGTTGGTAATTAGTCAGTAGCAAGGGCCAACTTGCACCATCCTCCAAAGACGGGACTCGCTGATCAATCGGTTCAATCTTAAAAATGATGTTATCAGGTTTATGCTTTCCTTGAAGATGTTTGCTGTTGTCCGCAGCCAAATCTGGATTGAAAACAGAGTAGCTCTGAAAAATTGGGCGTGGTGCCCAAATATTTTGAGAGGATATTAAGTAGGTTTGATCGTATGAATAAATATCAGTAGTGCCTTGTAAAACAGGAAAATCAGCTTGATTACGTATGAAGTTCATAGTGAGCGCAAAGTTTTTTTCGAGCCAGGAAAAATCCTGTATTCTGTTTTTAAAGCCATGCCATGCTGAAGAATAAGTAGAGATGAAGTTATCCCGGAGTGATATGTTTGTATACTGACTATTAATGGAGAACCAAGCATTTAATGAAACAACAATGAGCAGATAGCTTGGCCAGGAGTTAATAATATGGGGTAAAAATAATGTTGCAAGAAAAACAGAAGTTCCAGGTATAAAGGCATGACCCAAATGGCGTGTAAAACCGGTTTTGAACGAAACGAATAAAAAAATAAAATACACGCTCAATAAAAATATTTTTAGAGTAACTGGCATTTGTTTGTTCAAAAAAATGGTTAAGAAAATTAACGAACAGGTAAGCAGATACAAAATGACTTCTTTCATATTTCCATCAGACGACATTGCTTCAGTAAATTCTGATGCGATAAAAAGTGAGCTGGTGAGGTAATCTGGTAAGGTAAGCAGAGATTGTCCCGCTGCTAGCCAAAATACGATGATTGTTATTGAAGGAGAAACAAGGCAAATCAATGCAAGTTTATTTTCATTATTGGCGAGAAAAAAAATGAAACAAAGAAACAGCATAAGAAGGCAAGTAATTAGCATTGACCCTTTGATTAACGCCAGTAAGCCAAATGGAGCGAAGAGATAAAAAGCAAACAATAAAAGATAATGGCCTGTAATCTTATGTTTTAACGACTTGATTTTTAAACTGCACAATCCTGCAAGCAATGGATAAGAAAGAAATAGAGAATCCCGTGAATAAATCATTCCTAAAAATGGCACGCAATAAATTAGAGCCAAATACCATTTATTTTTTTTCATTAGAAAAAGCAAGCACCCCCAGTAAGTGAGCGCTAAGTATAGACATCCTACAATCATCATCAGATCAGTAGCTGGATGATAAGCTTTTGTATAAAGTGATGAATAGGGACCCAAGGTAAATATTATTTCCTTACCAAAAGCCAATCCTTGAGCGACAGCTTGGTTTAATCCAAGTGCCCATGAAGGATCAATTCCTGGAGCTGGCATTTTGGGAGAAAGGGGGACAAAAGTACTTATGAGAGTAAGTAACAGCAACAATTGAGCCATAAAATCAAAGGGTTTATTTATTTTTTCAAGCAGTATCGTTGGTATGTTCCTCAATGTAGGTATCCATAATTTTAATTTTTTAGTAGTGTAGCTTGGGTGATATAATGGAACAACCCTCTCATCATGTGTATCTGGGTGAAAAGAAGTATAACCCGAGTTGGGACGTTATGTTCACATCCTGAATCCCTGGGTTACGCTTTTGTTGTACCAACCTACCAGATATTTACGTTTTCTATAACAGGAATGTCAGTCCTAAAGAAACTGTATTCGAAATGTCTGGAGTCGTGCTTGTATCTTCAATTGTTTTAAACGCACCATAATCATGTTCGTTTTCATACTCAACAAATAAACTTAGACCAGGTAAAAGTCGATAATAAGGTCTTACTGTATAACGCATCTGATTCAAACCACCGCCAATTTGAGCATTGACTACGGTTTTAGTAGCTAAAATACTGCGAATACCAGTTCTTATCAAAAAATTATTAATAATTTGCGTATCTCGCGATAGTTCAATATCAAATTTAACGCTGCCAGCATAAAAATAAGTTCTTATATCAGTATCAATGAAAAAAGGCATTAATCCTTCAAGACCTAGGCCTGCTTGCCAATAAGGTTTATTGGCTGGTTGATTAAAATAGTTCACTCCACCTTTAACCGCCCAAAACTGACTGATTAAATGCCAGTAAAATATATCAACATCCGCATTTTCAACTACACCCTTGTACATTTCTGCATCGTTAGTAAATAATTCTAATTTATTATAATCAGGACCATACATGCCCTTGTAAGTAAGACGTTGAGAGTTGTGTAATGGATCTGCCCCCACATCAAGAAGTGTTGCAAACCAAAATCCTGCACCATGAGCCATAGGGTGCTTTATCAAATTTAAATTTATCGGCTTAATTGATTCATCGACTCGAATAATGGGACGGTTATAATAAGCGGTATCTTTTTCAATGGCTTCTGGTTTAGCTTTACCTTCTGCTATGTTGATTATGGTTGTATACTGAAAGACCCGGTTCATTCCCGTCATCATATGGTAAAGCATATGACAATGGAAAAACCATTGGCCACTTGCATCAGTATCGACATCTGCAGTTATTGTGGCTCCCGGTGGAATATCTAGGGTATGCTTCAAAGGATCATAGGCATCCTTTCCGGTTCGTAAAATGAACCAATGACCATGAATATGCATTGGATGATGCATCATCGATGTATTAGTAAATACAAAACGATAACGTTTCCCGGGTTTCAACGGAATTGGTTTAGCCTTATATCCTGGCACACCATTGATGAACCAGATATATTGTCCCATATAGCCAAATAACTCCAAATTAATTACTCCTTCTACAGGTTTATTTGGATTATTGGTGGGAACTGCAGCAGTCAAATCACGATACTTTGTTTCCAGTGATGTCATATAAGATGAGTCAGAAGGGGATATTGTATCCTTAAATCGAGTTGGTTCAGTAGGCATTATCATGCTCATGGAATGATCCATGTTCATAGAGTGTGTTTGTTTCATTGAAGACTGTGATGTATTTTGTTTTTGTTGACTCATAGGTAGGCTACCATGATACATACCACCCATCATAATATTCATCATTTCTCTACTGACAGGGATAGGCTCCGGGAACTGTTTGACTTGACCGAAATCAACAGGTTGATTTGGTGCTGTTTTTAAAGCGCCATATGCATTTCCTACGGCGTCTTTTGATCCTGCGTAAATGATATAGGGTTTACTTTTTTCTATTTTTATTAAAACATCATAGGTTTCAGCAGGAGAAATCGTTAATTCTTTAGTCGAATAAGGTTTTACATCGTTTCCATCAGCTTGTACGACAATCATGTTAGAACCAGGTATTTTGATACGGAATATTGTGCTACTTCCAGCATCAATAAATCGCAGTCGAACAATATCACCTACTTTAACGGGTGCGCTCCATGGGGCGTCATTAGGATGTCCATTCATTAAAAAAGTATCGAAGGCAACATCACTTATATCATAAATACTCATGCGCATTTGCTGCATGCTTTTATAATCGGTAAGGAGACTTTGTCGTTCACTTTTAGATGCATTACGATAATCATGAATAAATTTTGCAAGTGATGGTTGTAGCGGAAAACGAGGAGAATAATAATCTCCGGATTTTTTTAGATTAGCTAAAACCTGGTCTGGTTTGGTATTAATCCAATCTGATAAAACGATTACGTAATCTTTAGTATAGGTATAACCGGGCGGTTTTTTAGAAGCAATCAAAAAAGCGCCATACAAACCTTGTTGCTCTTCCAAACCGGAATGTGCATGGTACCAATAAGTTCCAGATTGCTTTAAAGTAAATTGATAGCGAAAAAATCCGCCTGGCGGAATTTCAGTTTGTGCAACACCCTCCACCCCATCCATTTGCCAAGGTACCAACACACCATGCCAATGCAGAGCTGTGCCTTTATCAAGATGATTGTGCACATTAATAGTCACTTGATCGCCTTCTTTAAAACGTAATGTTGGCGCGGGGATTTGATTATTTACAGCAATCGCTTTGGTAGGTTTATTGGCAAAATATACAGTTTTATAACCAATTTCTAAATTAATAGTCTTGTGTGCTGCAAATGCAGAAAGTGAGAGCAATAATGGAATCAGGGATATAAAAACATGATATCTTTTAAATTGTGAATTATAGAAACCCATTTTGCCATCCTTTAATGCAGTTGCTTTGCTCCTATAGAATTAGACGTTTACAATATCATTTACATCAAAAGGAAAACAGTAGGGGCTTTGGATTGACACAAAGCATTAAATAGAAAAGAATGTTCGTTAATTAAGGTATATTTGAGTTTTAATTCTTATAATATTCTTGGTTTTGCACTGATTGGCTCTTCATCTAATCGAGTATGAATAAAAGATTCTTCGAGTTTATAGATTTTTTTAATTGCCGCAGCCTCAGTTATTGCCGCATTTGTAGACATTTCGATTTCTAAAGGAGATAGGTTCAAATGCCGCTGTAACCTGAATAAGGCTTGTGAAAAACTAGTTATTTGTCCATTACTTGCTTCTGCTAATGTTTTTCCTTGATACGCATTGTTGAGCATTGGGGCTGAGTATTGCTCTAATCTTTTTGCAATACTCATTGCTTGAAATGCTTGAAGAGATAAATTCCGTCCAACTAAATTAGTTTCACTTTGATATTTAAGTAATTCTTGATAAACATTTGCCAATAATAAATAACCTGCTGAGAGATAATATTTTGCGGCGATTTGCGCGTAAAAAATTATTTTTTCTGCAATCTGATCATCAAATTTATGGCTTAACAACTCTAATCCCCCTTTACATAAAGCATTTAATGCAAAAAAGCATCCATAATTACCGGAGGTCGCCAAAAACTCTTCCACATCATCATAAAACTGCTGTGTGTGTTCCATGTCCTTAAAAATTTTCCTATAATTTTCATACAGATAAAGTCCTTTTAGCAGATCAAAGCATGAAGAAACAGTAGGCATGGGTTGATATTCATGTACTGGTTCATGATTTAATACGGCATGTTCCTTGGGATTAGCACCACAAAGGCGCCACATGTCCTCCCAGTGAGATTTAAATTCAGGTGCTTTACATATAGCATCAATTTCGGTGTTATTGATAGCAAGCTTGAATAGCACTTCTTGATCTGCTTGTTCAATTATTTGATTAAAAAAATCAGGGTCTAATCGCTTTTTTAGACTTAATAACTTAATTTGTTGGAATTTTTCTTGATCATTTAACTCAAGAAATTTAGCTAATTGCATATTTTGATTCCAAATCGAATTGTTTGAAGAACACACAATATATTAATATTTTCCCTATACAAAATGAAGAACATAAGCGGCTTATGTTCTTATCTCAGTAATTAATTGTACACCCTGTTCCTCTTTTTCTATAGTAGCCTTAGATGTTTTCTCAGCATGGACAGATGAAACGAAGATATCCGCATCTTTTGTTGTTCTTCGTGGGCCAAGCCAGGACAAGAGTTGTTGTTTCGATTTAGTTGAAACAGCGTGGCTCTCTGTTTTCAATGCTAGATGTCCATGTCCTTTAATTTCAATGATTTGATCCAGTTTATGTTTCGTTAAAAGAGCTTGAATCATTGAATGTGATGCACCACAAGTACTTGCTTTTCTTGCATTTAACAAGTCTTCTACGAAACTTGCAGCCACTTTTTCTTCAACGCCCGCCTTTTCTAAATATTTAATGATTAAATATTGGCTATCCATGTTCGCATTAATGCTGTTTGGGTTAAGGCCTCGCAAAAAATTATAACACTTGATTTGTGCTCTGGAAGGAGGCATTGATCCAGGACCTACATCACCTCCAATGTTTTCTGATTGGAGCCATTTCCAGGTAGCATTCATATATTCTTTTTCTCGAACTGCCATGGCGGCTGCACCAAAGAAAATTACTTTTTTATCAGGTGAGCATACATTAAGTACCATATTATTTTTATCATACACAAGTGATAGATCGTCTTCGATTTCCTTGCAAATGCCTCGCATAAGATTATCATCTTGTCCAACAGAGTAAATTAATTGGTCACATTCAATAGATAATGCTTTCGTTTTTTTCTTAGCAGTTGTAGCAATGGATCTATCGGTTATAAATAATAATAATAATTTTCCATTTTTTTGAGGTTCAATTTTTATTAATTCAGCATGCATTAATTCTCCACGTGATTGTGCAGAGGATAATGCAGTAGTAGCAAGTTTACCCGTTCCGGCTTTATCAAATTGCCTTGCTATCCAGATAACAGAGTTTTGTTGATTGGTTTCATCAAACTCCATATCTTCAGTTCGTTTATCATGGCCAAAAAATCCTTTTCTATAGCATGCCGCAGCAGTTCCCCCACCTCCGTAGATCACTATTTTTCTTGGTGCCTTAGCATGTTCCTCTGTATCCGTTAAAATAAATTGATTACCATCCACAATCGGTGTGAATCCTTTCTTAAGATCCAATTTGTTTAAGCAATCGAATTCAGCTGATGAGAGTAGGGAGCCTGAAATGATATTTCGTGCAGGCCCAAGACCTGTACAAATTTTCAGTTCGTTTGCATAGATATTTTTTGCTCCATTAGGTATTTTCACAACCAAGCGATATTCCTGATCTGGAGACTCCCAATCACCTAAATGATTACTTCTTTTTTCAACCCTTAATACAGTGGCACGTAACAAAGGAGCTTCAGTAAAGCCAAGATTCACCTGATTTGCCTGGTAGACATGACGACCATTAGCATGAGGATTTTTTTGATAATAATCTGTTGGCAAATAAATGGATGGGTTTTCTTTACATTCTGTTCGCTCAAGAATGCTGTGAGGTTGAGCGAGTGTGTAATCATGTTTCCAATTACCTGGATCTGCACCGATGATTAAAATTGGAGGAAGTTCCCCCTGAGCTAATTGTGCTTGGCTGGTTCCATGATATTCTTTATATTGTTCAAGCCAAAGAGTAGTACCAGTATCACCTGAACCAATGATAATTTGTGGGACCACTGCAAATTCCTTATGTGTTAACACCTGCAAAATACTACCACTGATTTGCTGTACTTTTTCTTGAGCCATTTCAAGGCGATCATAACCTTTTGTTACTTTGGTTAAATCATCTTCAACTGATGGTTCTACAGCGGTTTTGTGAATTGTCCCAACATCGTTCTTTCCCCTTTCGCTACTGATAAAGTTATCTATAATCTCTTCCTTTAGCGTGATTTTATAATCATATACATTATTGTAAGTTGTAATTGCTTTTTTGAGTATTTGAACGCATTGTTCTGGTGTATAGGCTTCTTTAAAAATGTGTTTATTTTGCTGGATTTGCTCAATAAGCAGATCAAAATTAGCTATTAAATCTTGAGTGGTACGGATTAAATTATGATTTAGTAACGTACAAATATAGTTTATCTCGTTTTGCCTAATGTCTTTAGGAATTGAGCTTTTACCCATTGTTCACCTCACCGGGCTGTTTAAAACTTGCGCATATAGCGAATAACTGTATCAAAAAAGTATTAAGAAAATATTAATTAGACAGGGTGGTTGCTTATTTTTCTTTTGATAAATGGAATATCTCAGCAAAGAAACACTTAAAAAATTGGCATTTAAAATTCATCTTGAATAAGATAAGACTAAATTTCTAAGATAATAGTTATAAAATGTCACGAACTGAACGATTATTGGACTTGATTCAGATATTAAGACGGCACCGTTTTCCAGTAAGTGGATTATTGCTTGCCCAGGAGTTAGGAATTAGCCTCCGTACTTTGTATCGAGATATTTCGATGTTGAAAGGACAGGGCGCTCCAATTGAAGGGGAGGCTGGCATGGGGTATATGCTGCGACCAGGATTTAACCTTCCCCCGCTTATGTTTACTACCGATGAAATTGAAGCTATAGTTCTTGGATCACGCTGGGTCGCGGATCGAACAGACACTCAGCTCAAATTTGCTGCACAGAATGCACTGGCTAAAATCGCAGCGGTACTTCCCAATGAATTACGTGAACAATTAGAAATTTCTGGACTTCTTATTGCTCCAGGAAAGGTCGCCGAAGGTAAAGATTCTGATTTAATTTTAATTAGAAAAGCAATACGACTGGAAAAAAAACTACAATTGATCTATCAAGATGTAAATGTACGCTCTTCCGAACGGATTATTTGGCCATTAGCACTGGGTTTTTTTGACCAAGTCCGTATTCTTATTGCATGGTGCGAACTAAGACAAGATTTTCGACATTTTCGAACAGATCGTATTATTGAATTAAATCTAACAGAAATAGGTTATCCTGAACGCCGTCAATCTCTTTTAAAAAAATGGAAGGCAACTCTTGCTGAAAGTAAGTCTCAATAAACGTTCAGGCTCCTTGTTTTTGTTAATATAAAGGAGAGAAGGGCGAGTGTTGATTTATTGTTCTTAAGGAATACGATAAAACTATTCTAATTAATAACATATGAGAGAAGATTTAGATTGGGACTCATTTGAACTTACATCCGACGAATTAAAAATTATTAAAGAAATCAGTATGAAGAGACGTTTCTCTACTGACAAAAACTGTCACTAGTTTCGATTACACTTGTAACCTCTCTAATAAATTGGCAAAGAATTATGACTAAAAATTGGCTGGCAGTTGCTTGTGCAGAACATGTTCGTTTGGGTAAACAAAAAGGAATTATGCAAGTATGTCATGGTAAACGTGCTCCTCTAGCTCGGATACATCCAAATGACGTTGTTATCTATTACTCACCAACAGTTAGTTTTAAAGGTAAAGACAGATTGCGTTCATTTACAGCAATCGGAGTTGTAAATTCCGGGGAACCGTATCAAGTTGAAATGAGTCAAGACTTTCATCCTTTTCGACGCAATGTACAGTGGGCGAGGGCGCTTGAAATACCCATTGCTCCCTTAATTCATAATCTTGATTTTACAAAGAATAATAAAAATTGGGGTTATCAGTTGCGGTATGGATTAATTCCAATAAGTGAACACGATAAATCAATTATTGATGCTGCTATGCAGGCTCAATGGTTATAAATTGAAGAGAGAACGCATTATGATACAAAATACGCCACAACTTATTAAAGTCGAAGCTTTTACCGTAATGGGATTGAGTGTGCGAACCCAAAATTCCAATGAGTTTAACCCCCAAACAGCAAAAATTCCGGAACTTTGGCAACGATTTTATACATTACAAATTCCCGCGCAAAAATCTGACTCACCGATTTATGGGGTATATTCTGATTATGAATCAGATAGTAAAGGGCTTTATACAGTTACCGCTGGAGTTGAGCTTAATAATTCGGCAATAATAAATCATTTTGATACTGTTAGTATCAAAAAAGGGAATTATCTTGTTTTTAAAAACTCAGGACCTATGCCTAAAGCAATTATCGAAACCTGGCAAGCAATTTGGGAATATTTTGAAACTGAATCTAATGTTCTCAGAGCGTATGAGACCGATTTTGAGGTGTATACGGGACAAGAG
Source organism: Fluoribacter gormanii (assembly GCF_900156395.1). Classification (GTDB taxonomy): domain Bacteria; phylum Pseudomonadota; class Gammaproteobacteria; order Legionellales; family Legionellaceae; genus Legionella; species Legionella gormanii. Next base: position 26,314 of record NZ_FTNL01000013.1, read on the forward strand.
CAATGCGCTATTTACATTGGCGTTAAATACTCTTAAAACTTAGGTTCATGATTTAAATAATTCGTATATCGCCTTGCTGCAGTGAAACAATAACCGGAAAAATATCATGGTTCTATTTCACTGCATAAAGCATTACTTGGATACTATGCAATTGTTCGGATAATACCACCATCTACACGAATACTCGCTCCATTGGTAGCAGAAGATAATGGACTGCATAAGAATACTACCATATTGGCAATTTCTTCAGGAGTAGAAAATCGTTTGATTAGTGAGGTTGGTCTTAAATCGTCAAAAATATCTTTCTCAATCTGTTTCGTTGATTTATTTTGTTGCTTTCCAAGGTCGCTTACAAATTGGCTAATACCTTCGCTGCTGGTAGGGCCGGGGAGAACTGAATTGACTGTGACATTAGTTCCTTTTGTTGTCTCCGCCATACCTCGCGCAATGGCAAGCTGTGCCGTTTTACTCATGCCATAATGCACCATTTCTTTAGGAATTTGTACCGCTGATTCACTTGAAATAAATATGATTCTGCCCCAGTTTTGCTTTAGCATAGGGGTTATATAATGACGACTTAATCGAACGCCGCTCATTACATTGACCTCAAACATATGTAACCATTCTTCATCTGAAATATCAACAAAGGGCTTGGTGTTGTAAATACCAGCATTATTGACAAGAATTTCTACTGTGGGTATTTGCTTGATTAAAGCTTCTGTTTCACTTTTTTGACTTAAATCAGCAGGTGCTGCAATCAAAATGGCTTCGGGATTGTGTACTTTTATTTGTTGCATTGCCTCATTTACTCTATCCTTGGTTCGGCCATTAATTACAACAGTTGCGCCTTCCTGTGCTAATATTTGCGCGATTGCGAAACCAATTCCTGCAGTGGAGCCCGTCACTAATGCAGTTTTACCTTTAAGTTTTAGATCCATGATTTATTCCCTGAAATCAATCAGTTTAAATGAAAGAAACCTATTTATAGGTTTAATCATGCAGCTTAGCAAATTTTTTTTAATTTTTAATCTTTTTTATAATTAATTCTTCTTATAGAAGAATGATGTTTGGAAGAAAGATACCTAGGATAAGTCAATACTTGCAATAGAATCACTGGCAGAAGGTTCATTCGGAATGTCATTCTCTGAAGCCCCGTTAGCAATTTCTTTATTACTATTATTGTTTTTCATTGTATTTAGTTGATTTTTCATATTTTCTTGCAACGACTTTCGTGAAGAGAGTTCCCATCCCGCATTAAATGTAGCCCAGCCACGGGATGTCAGATCCGATTTAATGTCTATCTTTCCAGCGGATACTACAGATAATGTTGCTGAAACTAGATCGGCGACTGTACCTGCAAAGATCTTTATTAATCCTTTTAAAATTTTTAATTCTGGGAATTCAACTGCAAGCTTATTTTTAAGTTTTTCGTATTGCTCGCGGCTTTTATCTGTCTGAGTTTCAGGACTGATTGCCATCGAAGTAGTCCTAACAGTGGTTTCCAACAACAAACGTTTACCACTAACCTCCTGACCTTGTTGCTTTTTTATTTCTTCTAAAACATTTATTCCTTGTTTAAGGACTTCTAATTTAGGAGAAGCTTCTTGCTGTTCTCCTTCTGCTTGTTTTTGTTTTTTGATCTGCTCATCTAGCTCCGTCTCACATTCTTGTATCCGTTGTGCTAACAAATTTTCGACACGTTGGTGAGGGCAATTAAAGTCTCTCCATTCAATGAGCCATGCTTTTTGGGGATCATCTTTTAGTTGTTTATAATTTGCATTGACATAAGCATCAACCGAGTTCCATATGAGATTTATATGATGATTTATACCTCGGCCTTTAACCATGGTTGGTGCAGCATGTAATGCTTGCTCGAATTCTTCACGACTCATTGGGATTTTTTCCATTCCAGCCCGTACTTCTTTTTCGGTTAATGGTTGAAAGGATTTTATTAAGTTGTAATAAGCAGAGGCTACTCCACCTCGATCAATTGCGTCTTTACAACTGAAGTTGATGCTGTTGGGTTTTAATGACTCTATAATATAGTTCGGTAGTTCATATTTAACAAAATGAAACCATACTGCCTGGTGTTGCGCTTCAGACAATTCAGTATGATCTGGATTTATTACGGCATCAAAGCTCTTATCAATTAGTTTTTTTAGAATTCTAGCTTCAGCTTCAGGTGAATACCTGCCATCTTCCTTAAATATTTTTTCACGAATTCGTTTGCTGATGTGGAAGTCTTTTATTTTCATTAACCCAGGAGGAGTGTAGTCTCGGTTTGCAATCAAGGTTTTGGCTTGCTCATCACTAAGATGCAATGAGGCGTGTTGTTGCTTGTTAATATCGTTTAGATTTTTCTCAAATTGATGAAAGTCCTTAATAGGTAGTTCTTTGGACTCACCATTTGAGTCAATATAATACAGTTTTTTATTGTTGTTAACATCATTACAATATATATAACTTCCTGTATATTCATTAAGATCTTTAGGTAATTCAGATTTTAAATGGAGATTATACCCCTCAGACTCTTGCGCGATCCGTAAAAACTCTTCTTTTAGATCTGTAGGTTTATATTGGGGTTTAGTATCCGCATATGCATCTTGACTCATCAACCCCTTATCTGCAGGAAGCGTAATAACAGCTATATTTTTATGTTCAATTTCAAGTCATTCTAACTGCTCGGTTAACTCTTTTTCCTTTTTTCCTTCGAAATCGTCTCTATCACGCCCAAGAAGATTAAAATAAATATGAGTTATTCTATCCTCATCTATTTTATCATCATCTTCCAGTTCTTCTTGTGCTATAGTGTTATCTACTTCAAGTTCTTCTTGTTCTATAGTGTTACTTACTTCAAGTTCTTCCTGAGTTTGTTTTTTTAGGTCTTGTTCTTTTTTTGCAATTAAGCGTTTTGCTCGCTCTTTTTTTGCTTGTTCTACTCTCTCTTGCTCTCTTTCGGCCTCAATTTTTAAAAATCGTTCGAATAAAGGACTAATGCGAGCTGTACCATGATGACGTTGTCCCTGTGTCCCAAAGCGGTATTCAATAGGGCCATTACGATTGTAGTTGTAATGCCTTATTGTGGATAAACTGGTTCCATGCTGTGGTTTATAATCATCAGACATCATGGCCGTTAATCGACCTAAAGCTGAACCTTCATAGGATGGTGATTTGGAATTTTGATTGATAGGTGTTTCTTTATCGCTTACATGATGTGAAATGGATTTTTCAATGCTTGGTGAATTTGGCGTCTGATTTAGAGTAATTTCTTTAATATTCTCAAATGTATCTTCTAGGATATGATTATCATTAGCATATAGAGAGCAAATAAAATCATCTAAAGCATTAAGTTCTTCTTTAAGTGCTTGGGCTTTTTTGTTTAGTATTTCATCTAAAGGTAATACCTCGGGTTCTTTATTATTATAGTCAATTACTCCAATTTTCTTTATGGAATCTAAAAATCCCAAAACTCCGATGAATCTTCGCTGTAAATGTGAAGGGAAAATCTGTTGTTGGGATTGAAGAATATCTTTCTGTACTTCAATTCGTGCGGATTCAGTATTCAAATCATATTTGGCTTTATCATAAATAGTTTCAATATTCTCTTCGAGATAAGCAAAAAATTGTTTGTATAAATCACCATATGGATAGCTAGGATCATAATCTTCTTTTTTTTTATCTTGAAGTGACGATAACGCTGTAGCCATATCTGGTGGCAGTGATTTTAATTCAATTACTGCTTTAGGGAGTTTTATATTCCTTAAGTAGTTAAAGCAGTTTTTATTATGCAGTTTATCACTGGTTATTGATTTAGTTTCTTCTTTTGAACCAAACATAATATTCTCGAATGATAAATATATAAATATTAAAGCTTTATATTTATAGTCTAGACCTAATTTATTAAAAGAATATTAAGTTTTTACATATATATTTTGTTATTTATAAAGGATAAAAAAATGTGGCTTCATGCTTGTTATAAAACATATTAATAAGAAATGAATTAGGTATTTCTTGAAATTTTTTTATTGTAGCCAACTCAATTTCTCCTTGTAATTTTATGGTAAAAATCAGTTGTTTTGCTTTTCCCGACTCTATCCATTTCATGATGAGCGCATACGCTCGCTCAGGATAACAGGCCACATCTGATAAAACCCAATCATAACTGTGTTCCCACTGCATGGGATCTATAGCGAAGGCACTTTGTTGCAAGTAGTTAATGCGTGGTAGTTTGGCAATTTTAGGGTCTAATAAAGCTTTATCCACAGCAGTTACAGATGCTCCCAGTGTTTGCATGACATAGGTCCATCCTCCTGGAGAAGCGCCTAAATCCAGGGCTTTATCACCTGGTTTTGGATACTTCCCTAATAGCGTCAATGCTTCCCAAAGTTTTAAGTAGGCTCGATTCGGAGGATTTATTTTATCTTCAATAAAATAGCATACTCCATGCGGCCATTTTTTCTGGCGTTTTGCGCTATAAATTAAAGTATTTTTATCTAATAAGCTAAAAGCACCTATTGATGGAATTTCAGATTCAATAGGAAAATGACGCATGAGGGGGGGAACTTGACGTAATTGTTCTTCGATTAGTCGAGAGCGTCTGATGTTAGAAATAGGGTGCAAGTACCAAAATTTTCCTGCTTGACGAAGAATTCGTACGGCTTCTGAAATTGATTGGAAAGTTACTGTTTGAGGTTCTAACCAAATATCTTGAGCAAAGCATACATCCAGTTTTTTATGAGGGGAAAAAACCAAATCTTCTATAATGTGTGACACTTCACCTAGTTCTTCAGATAGTAATGTAAGAAATTCTGGTTTAGCGACATAAATCGCAGCAATTTTATCCATAAGTTGAACTTAAAATAAGGTTTAAAAAAACGATATATTATCATTATGACCATATAAGAAACGAGACTGCAAAGATAAAAAACATTTGAAGAGCCATGACAATGATATTTTGCATCTGATCTGTAATATACTGAATGAGGTGAATAAAATTCTATATCGACTAAAGGGAATTAAAATGGAAAAGAAAACTGTTCTTATTACAGGGGCTCTTACAGGAATCGGTAAAGCAACCGCTTTTGCATTTGCTCAGGAAGGTGCAAATGTCATAATTTCTGGGCGTAAACAAGAAGTTGGTGATTCTCTAGCTAAAGACCTCCGAGCCCTTGGTGCGGATGTACTATTCATTCGAGCTGATGTTCGTTACGATGATGAAGTTAACGCACTTATAGAGAGTACAGTAAAACATTTCGGTCGTTTGGATGTTGCCGTCAACAATGCAGGCGTAGAGGGATTCGTCGCGCCATTTGTAGAACAAACTATAGAGAATTATCATTCGATCTTTGATACGAATGTGTTTGGTGTCTTTTTAAGCATTAAGCATGAGCTTAAAATTATGATACCACAAGGATCTGGATGCATTATCAATCTTTCATCACTTGCGGGTCAAAAAGCGGTTCCGGGCGGAGCAGTTTATTGTGCCTCAAAACATGCTGTGGAAGGATTTACCAAAGTCGCTGCACTTGAAGCGGCAGCTGCTAATGTTCGCGTCAATGCAATTGCCCCAGGTCCGATTAGTACGGATATGTTCGATCGTTTTGTAGGCACAGAAGAAAATAAATCTGCTTTTCTGGAAATGGTGCCTCTAAAACGGGTTGGTCTTCCTGAAGAGATAGCACAAACAATTGTTTTTCTGGCTTCAGATAAAGCACCATATATTACTGGTAAAGTGATTGGAGTGGATGGTGGTATGGCCTAATTTAGGGCCGTAATGTCTGGAATGCATTTCGCTTCAGTTCATTTCTATGAAAGTGAAATGCTGACTCCAAATAAGCTAAGTAAAAAATCTGATTGGCGTGAGGGTTTATGAGATAATATATATTAGGACTTTTCCATATAATTTTCTCTAGATTCAAGACCCAAGGCTGCGCCAAATTTCTGTGCCGCAGAAATGAAACTGCAAAAAGCAATTAATTCCGCAATTTCCGCCTCAGAGAAATATTTTTTTAAGCGAAGGATTTCGTTTTTATCAATGGACTGGGTAATTGAAAACAGATTAGCAAACCTTAATGCCTCAACAAGTCGATCTCCTTGTGGATTTTGATCCGGTGGCCCGGCTTTTGCCATACAATACTGGCATTGATTATTAAATGCTAAAGCGCGCCTTACTTGCTCCAAAAAATCAGCATTAAATGTGTTGCTCTTTAAAAAAACCATCTCCAATTTTCCCCATTGATCCAGTACTTCTGGGGCATGCCCCAAAAGACGTTCAAAAGGAGATGTTCCATATTCTGATAACTGGATAAATGACATAGTATATTTTACCTGCTGTTTCTCATCTGATATAAAAGTATATGTATAAAAGTGTGTATTTTAAATATGTAGCGAAATCTTATGATCTCTCGATTGGATTATTGATGAAAAAGACAATCTGTCTTTTTCATCAATGATTACTTTATTTCACATATACAGTGCTTGCTGCAGGACCATCATTACTTCTTGCTTCAACAAAACTAACTCTTTTTCCTACTTCTAATTTATCGAAATCATAATCGATTACACTTTTACTGGTAAAACGAAGTCTTCTGCCATCAATTGTTTCAATAAAACCATAATCAGCCAGAGGCGCTATTTCACGAACAAGTCCTATTGGTGGAAGTTCGTGATGTTTTATTTCACCACGTTGTTTATGAACGTATTTTTGCAGTTGCCGTGTCATAGCAAGAAATTTATCTCTTATCGCTACATAAACGTCTTCATAAGCGTGATTTTCTGCAAGATCTCGATTGACTACGAGTTCTGCATTTGGAACAACAAGATCAATACGCACATGAAAAATTCTCCCTTTATTGTGATGTCGATGCGTTTCAATGCTTACGTTACAACTAATAATACCGTCAAAATACTTCCCTAATTTTTCAGCATGCTTGCGTACATTACTCTCAATAGCTTTTGAATACCTTAGATTATTGAATATTATTTGTATAGGAAAATATGCTGAATTGTTCATTGTTTGCTCCTTATATCACATACATCAATATCGTTTATTTAAAACTATATTCTCTGTTTTGCTTCTTTTTTTTGCTGAATTTTTATTACATCAACCATTTTGACCATTGTCTCTGCTAGAATTTCAATAAAATCATCCAGAGTAATTATACCTATAAGCGTTTTGTCATTATTGACAACCGGTAAACGACGTATTTTTTTTGAATGCATTATTTCAAGCGCATCAAAAAGACTGTCATTCTCAAAGACGCAACTAAAAGGTTCTGTGAGAATATCTCGGACTAACAATGAGTCAGGTTTAACACCTGCGGCCATAACTTCGACGACTAAGTCACGATCAGTAACAATACCTATTGGTATCTTCCTATTTTCTTGTTCCTCGAGTAAAACCAAGTCGCCAACATGATGGGAACGCATGAGCTCTGCAGCATTTTTTACTGATTCATAGTCATTGATGACAACTACATCCCGGTTACAGTATTCGCCAACTCTCATAAAGGTCTCCCAAAATAATAGTTGTTATCGTTTTTTGCTTTGTAAACAAAGTACTTTTCGAGATAGAAAATGTTTCATATTCACTAGGTCGAACAACGAAATGACCGCAGGGAATGAACGTTTAATAATTTTACTAACTGTTTTTAGTATAGTATATAAAACCTGGATTCGGGCTAACTCGACTGAATTGACAATGATTTTATGCTGAAATAGAAGATATAGATGGATGTTTTTTGAAAAAACGACAATGAAATAGAGAAAGATTTATAAGTAAAAACAACATAGCTAACCCTAAAGATAAAAATAGTCCAGTTTTTGATAAAATAAGAATAAATAAAATTAAAATAGAGCGTATTATTTCAAAAAATAGGATTTTTTGTTTGCCATTGGCAATTGAGCCAAGCGTGTAAAGGGTGAATAAAATAAATGCTCCAATCAGCCATGAGCCCAGAGAGTTTAAAATGAAAATAAATGAAAGATAAGCGTATAAGACTATTGCAAGGGCTATATTTAATAACATGTATAATTTAGGAGATTCGCTGTTTTTCGGATTCACCATTCTTTTGGAAATGTTTTGATTCTGCTGTCGTAAACGATGAATTACCCATTCTGGAGGCATAAAAAATGCTTGAATGATGTTCAGCTTATTTTTCAGATTTTTTCCATAATACAATATATCTTTAATTACTTTAACATTGGCATAAAAAGGATTCCATGAGTCCAGCGGTTCAGTTACCCCGTATTCTACAGCAGTATTTTCTGGCTCAAAGGTGCCAAAAAGTTTGTCCCATATAATCAAACTTCCTGCAAAGTTTTTGTCTATATATTGCGGGTTTATACCATGATGCACTCTATGATGAGAGGGTGTATTGAATATTTTTTCAAACCACCCCATTCGCTTAATTGATTGAGTATGAATCCAAAATTGATAAATAGTATTGCTTGAAGCGACTAAAACAAACATCCAGGTTGGAAAGCCTAACAAAGCCAGAGGCAGATAAAAAATCCAAGATGTTAGAGTTTGAAAATAGCCCTGTCTTAGGGCAACTGATAAATTATAATTTTCACTTTGATGATGAACCGAGTGTCCTATCCAAAGGAAATTACATCGATGGCTTGATCGATGATACCAGTAATAACAAAAATCGACACCAAACCAGAGCATGATCCAGGAAATAATATGATGAGAATTTATATTAAACAAAGCAAAATGCTCATATAAATAATAGTAACCAAAAACTATTAAACTTCTTACTGGTAGTGCAGCAATTTCCTCGAGTATGCCAGTGCTCAAATTATTAATAGAATCATTAAATTGATATAGACCAGATTTTTTGTAATAGGCAATGCTCCATTCAATTCCAATTAAAATTAGAAATATTGGTGCAGCAAATACCGTTAAATTAATATCCATATCAATCCTTTCGCTTGAGATGAGCCAAGATAGAACTAATTTTTATTTTCTTCTAATCGTATTATGGTTGTAAATGCTGATATTAATGTTTATCTTCTTTTATTCAAGAAACATCACAAATTCAGTATTGATGCAATCAAATGAGTACCTCATCACTAGTCTTGCGTGATTTTATATAATTCATATATTCAGTTTGATAGCCAATGCATGCTGGCAAGTGGGCCACAGAGCTAATGGTGTATCTGATAGGGAGCTCCGAAGATTCATTATTTAACGAGCGATTATTAATAAAACAATAATCGATTCCAAAGTTTTTTGCTCCATAACCATCACTAATAATGGAGTCACCTACCATTAGCATCGAATTTTTTTCAATTACTTGTTTGCGCTTGCTAGTAATTTCTTGTATGGCAATATTAAAAATTTCTATGTTAGGTTTCGCCACACCAACTTCATCAGAAACTATATAACAGTCAAACCAATTATTTAACTGAAGTCGTTGCCTTTTTTCTCCTTGTGCCTCGATGAAACCATTGGTGATAATACCTAAAATATGTCCTTTTTGATGTAAAAATTCAATAGCCGTTCTTACGTTAGGTATCCAATGTGCATGAATACAAAGATTGATATCATATTCATCAGCAATCACCTCAACAGGAGTAGAGCAAGAGAGCTTTTGGTTTAACTGTACGAATCGCAATAACCTGACATCGCTTGGCATGAGTGAATTTTTTTCAGACCCAACTTGATTCCATAAACACGTATTAATTTCTTTATAAAGATGCTCAAAAAGAGTGTATTCCACTTTTGAGTAGAATTTTTTGTAGATATTTATCAATCCCATGCGTTGGGAATAGGTAAAATCAATGAGCGTATCATCTAGATCAAATAAAATAACTTGATAAGGCATTTATGAATCCTGATTATTCATCTACATCCAAAGATGCAAGTACCAGTTCACGATACATTGTCCCCAGAATAATGAAATTAATCCGCTTACACACAAAAAGGGACCAAATGGAATTGCAGTATCTTTGGTTTTACCTTGTAAACTTAAATACAATAAGCCAATAATTGTACCACTAATTGAGGAAAGAAGGAGAATTAGCGGTAAAAATACCCAACCAAACCATGCTCCAAATGCAGCAAATAATTTAAAATCTCCATTGCCCATACCTATTTTTCCGGTAAATAAATAAAATATTTTGATAAATATCCATAATCCCATGTAGGCTCCTGCAGCACTAAGAACTGCTTGAGGTAAGGAAGCAAACAGATTTTGAGTATTCGCAATAAGACCTATCCACAATAAACTTAAGGTAAGACTATCAGGTAAAATTTGATGGTCCAGGTCTATAAAAATTAAACAAATTAAAATCCAAATAGCAATCAATACAAAAATCAATTGTAAGGTAAAGCCGAAATGCCAACTCGCATATAATGAAAGGAGCATGGTACCTAATTCAATTAAAGGATAGCGGATAGAGATAGGGGTTTTACATTGGTAACATCGTCCACGTAAAAATAAATAGCTTAAAATCGGGACATTTTGCCAAGCTTTAACCATGGCTTTACATGAGGGGCAAAAAGATCTTGGGAAAAATAAATTAATTGGTTGTTGTTCTTCATCCTTGCCGCCAACCAGTTCATTATATTGTTGTTTCCATTCTCGTTCTAACATGATGGGCAAGCGGTAAATAATTACGTTAAGCAAACTACCTACTGCAAGCGAAAATAGAGCAATTAGAAGGTACATAAACCAAGTATGATTACTAATAAGGTCATATATCATTGAACGGTCCTGCAAAAATATCCAGGTGCAGCGAAGCGAAACCCGGATTTTAGGTCATAAATTTCCTGGAGTTCCCTTCGCTGCACCCAGGCTATAAGCTATTAGCATATAATTATTGGATGTTTTATATCGCAGATCCCAGTTTAAAGATGGGTAAATACATTGCAACAACAAGTCCACCGACCAAGACACCTAGAACACACATAATAATTGGTTCTAATAAACTGCTCAGTGAGTCGACTGCATTATCAACATCCTCTTCATAAAAATCAGCCACCTTACTTAACATTTTTTCTAGAGCACCTGATTCCTCACCAATCGCAACCATTTGGATCACCATATTGGGGAATAATTGGGTGTTCTCCATGGCTTTATTCATTTGTTGCCCAGTGGATACCTCTTCTCTAATATTATCGGTAGCCTTTGCAAAAATAATATTCCCCGTGGCACCCGCTACGGATTTAAGCGCCTCAACTAAAGGCAAGCCAGCAGCAAAAGTAATTGATAGAGTTCTTGCAAAACGAGCAATCGCCGCTTTTTCAATAATAGGGCCAATTACTGGTATTTTTAGCAGGGTTTTATCTACATTTTGTGCAAATTTCGGTGAGTGCTTTTCAGCATAGATAAAAGCATAAATCCCACCACCCACAACTCCAAAAATTAAATACCAATAGGATTGAAAAAATTTGGACATACTCACTACTGCCTGGGTCATTGCAGGTAAGTCTGCACCAAAACCTTTAAATAAAGCTTCAAATTGTGGGACAACGAAAATAAGTAAGCCAGCAGTAACCAAAAAAGCAACTACTAACACGGCGAGGGGATAGGTTAATGCCTTTTTAATTTTCTTTTTTATTGTTTCTATTTTTTCCTTATAGGTTGCAACTTTATCGAGCATGATATCCAGAGAACCCGATTTCTCGCCGGCTTCCACCAAATTGCAAAATAAATCATTAAAGTGCGCTGGGAATTTTTTTAGTGATTCCGAGAGCGTTAGCCCTGTTTCAACATCTCGCTTAATCGTTTCAATTAATTCTTTAAATCGCTTATTGGATTGACCTTTTGCAACAATATCAAAGGATTGTACTAAAGGGATCCCTGATTCAATCATTGTCGCTAATTGGCGACTAAATACGGTTATATCTGCTGATTTTATTTTTTTGCTTTTTAGACCAAATAGAGGTGCGCGTTTTTTAGCAATTTTATTAACAACAATTCCCTGCCTTCGTAATTCCATTTTGGCTAAAGCAAGACTCCGGGCCTCAATATCTCCATTTATTTTTTGAGCTGCTTTATTAACTCCGGTGTAATGAAAAGTTAAAGCAGTATTGGCATTTTTTTTCATTTTTATGCAGTTAATCAACGGTTACCCGATTGACTTCCTCAATAGTTGTAATACCTTGCTTTATCTTCTCAAGTCCGGATTGATAAATAGTAATCATCCCTTCTTCCTGAGCAATCTTTAATATTTCTAAGGAATTTCCTCCTGCCATGATGATCTGGCCAAGTTTTTTAGTCATAGGCAATACCTCAAACAATCCTATTCTTCCACGATATCCGCTCGTACACCGAGCGCATCCACCGGCTTTGTACAACTTAATTCCCTCTAAATCCGTTTCGGTAAAACCTAATTCTAATAACCCTGGTCTGTTGAAGTCATCTCTTAAGACTTTACAATGTTCACATAATTTGCGAGCTAAACGCTGAGCAATAATAAGTGTTACGGAGCTGGCCACATTAAATGTTGCAATTCCCATATTAACTAAACGGTTTAATGTTTCAGCTGCACTATTCGTATGCAATGTTGAGAGTACAAGATGTCCTGTTTGGGCTGCTTTAACTGCTATTTCAGCTGTTTCCAAATCACGTATCTCGCCAACCATGATGATATCAGGGTCTTGACGTAAAAAAGAACGCAATGCATTAGAAAAGGTTAACCCTGCTTTAGGGTTGATATTAACCTGATTAATTCCTGCTACTTTAATTTCGACGGGATCTTCGGCAGTGGAAATATTGACTTCTTTAGTATTAAGAATATTTAATGCGGTATATAAAGTTACGGTTTTACCACTTCCGGTTGGACCTGTTACCAGGATCATTCCTTGAGGTCGTTCAATTGAATGTTTAAAATATTCTTTTTGAATAGGGCTAAAACCTAACGCTTCAATGCCTAATTTTGCAGAACCCGGATCCAAGATTCTCATAACAACTTTTTCACCTGAGGTAGTAGGGCAGGTGCTTACACGAAAATCGATGGATCTGGTTTTTGATATTTTCATTTTAAAACCACCATCCTGAGGAATTCGTCTTTCAGAAATATCCAAATTAGACATGATTTTTATTCGTGCAGTAATTCGTGTAGCTAAAGTTCCAGGAGGAGTCGCAATTTCGTGCAAAATACCATCTTGACGATATCGTATCCGATACTCTTTTTCATAGGGCTCAAAATGGATGTCAGAAGCTCCTTGTTTGATGGCATCAAGAAGTATTTTATTAACGAATTTAACTATAGGGGCATCCTCTGTTATCGAAGTAATAATAGTTGAATCACGCTCTTCTTCTTCCTCCTCATTGATAATAATTCCATCGAACTCAGCGGTATCTCCAACAAATTCGGATAATCCTTCAGTTTCCTTTACGGTGAGTAAATGATCAATTAGTGCACTGAGCTTATCTGCCTCAACGATAATTGCATGTATATTAAGACCCGTATGGAATTGGATCTCCTTTAAAGATACTTGTTTGCTTGGATCCTCTGTTGCAAGATATAAGTTATTTCCTCGGCAAAATAGAGGAACCATTGAATGACGACGAATTAACTTTTCATTTACCAGATTTGTAGGAATGGAATCGATGTCAATGCAATCCAGGTCCAGCATAGGTGCACCAAAATTATGAGCTGCTGTGAGTGCAATTTGTGTGGCTGGTAAAATGTTGTTTTTAACAAGGTATTGAACTAAAGATATCTTTTCTGCAGCGGCATTTTTACAGAATTCTATAGCTTGTGGTTTATCCAAAAGCTTTTCAAGAACAAACAATTGTCCTATTCCATATAATTTAAAATCATCGCTTCCTAACATAAGTTCCAATAAATTTTTTTAATAATATTAAATATAGTTAATCCATTTGATAAATTCACGTGTTCATTAATATTCGTGTTGTTCAAATACAGTATGCATGGTGAAAGGTAATGGCATAAAAATCGTCAAATATTTCATTTGTCCAGAATGGATGGGTTCCACTACATCCACTGATACAATATTTAAACGCAAAAAATGGATTGTATGTATATGAAACTCGTTGTATTGTAGTTTAATTCAGGATTAACTATTTTAAAAGGCATTATTTTGTTGATTGACCGACAAATTAAACAATATCGCGCCCTGAATAAATGGTTTCAATCACCTCTTGGGCTTTTTGCTGCGCATGAGTTTTTAGTAAATCTTGAACATGAAAGTGACTATTCACGCGGTGAGACATTACTGCAATTGGGAAATTGTGGTGACAATATATGGCTAAAAAAATTTAATCATGTTCATAAGTGGATTGCCTCTCCTTTTTATATCGCTAATAAAGTCCACATTGAATGTGCCTTACATCAGCTTCCACTCGATCGTAATAGTGTTGATTGTATTATTGTACCACTCACGCTTGAACCTTTTGCTAACAGTTTTAGCCTGATTGATGAAATTGATCGCGTTCTTAATCCAATGGGTTTTGTTATTTTACTAAGTATTAATCCTTGGAGTCTGTGGGGTGGGGCAATGAAAACCGGGTTGCTGCACTGTTACAGTGATCAAAAAGTTAAAATGCGTACCCCGTTTAACTTAAATCGAATTTTTTTGCAAAGGGGATACAGACAGTATTCTCTTAGCAATTTTTGTTATATTCCTCCTGTTAATAACTCCTCATTAATTAAAAAATTTACTTTTTTGGATGAAATAGGCAAAATGCTTTGGCCTTTTCCTTCTGGTTTTTACTGTTACATTGCTCAAAAATATCAGGTTATAGAACCTGTATTAAAGCTAAATCCTGCTGAATCTCCAATCAAAGATTATCAGGCTCCATTGCAGCCGGTTATTTTTTCTTCTCAGAGCGCAGGTCTTTATCCCTCTGATAAAATACAAAATAATATAGATTATTGATCCTTTAGTTTAAAGGTCATATCAAGTTGATTAGGTGTTTTCATTTCTGTTGAGTAACCTTATCAAATGTTATTAACCCATTTATCAGTGTTTTTGACTTGAACTATCAAATTGCTCTTGAGTAATGGTTTCTTTTGCGAGTAATAGTGGATGCACGCTAATTTAATTTGAATAGAGTGCCTTTGTTTTTGTATAATTTGCTTTGCCATAAAAATAGGTTAATTTTATGAATAAAAAAACGATATTCAGAATCACTTTTGCTAATCAAGAAGCAATTTATGAGATTTATGCGCGTTCAATTAAAGAAAGTGAGATGTTTGGGTTTCTCGAGGTCGAAGAATTGGTGTTTGGTGAGCAAACAGCATTAGTTGTTGACCCTTCTGAAGAACGATTAAAGATTGAATTCAATGGTGTAAAGCGAACATTTATTCCGATGCATTCAATCTATCGTATCGATGAAGTTACAAAACAAGGGACAGCCAAAGTAAAAGATAATCCAGGCTATGGAAGTAAAGTTAGCCCTTTTCCTGGAACAGGAAAAATAAAAGATTAAATGTATACCTATAACCTGCTCTGTCCCGAGGACTCATAATGACAATCCCAGATAAAATTAAAGAAGTTTACGAAAAATCATCTTGTTTGTTTACAACTAATGAAGTTGAAGCCGCTCTTGATCGAATGGCAATTAATATACATAAGGAATTGCAAGATCAAAATCCAGTTCTTGTGTGTGTGATGGTAGGGGGGTTAGTCCTTTTAGGCAATTTGCTTCCACGATTGGATTTTCCTTTAGAAGTAGATTACGTGCATGCAACTCGCTATCGAGGCGAGACTAGAGGTGGAGATATTGTTTGGAAGGTAAAGCCATCTGCTAATTTACAAGGCAGGACCGTTCTTGTTGTTGATGACATTCTTGATGGTGGTGTTACGCTGGCGGCAATTATCGATGAAATAAAATCTTTGGGAGCCGAAAAAGTATACAGCGCTGTCTTGGTTGATAAATACCGGAAACGTGTCCCAAATGGACTGAAAAAAGCTGATTTTGTAGGCTTACAAGTCGAAGATCATTATATATTTGGATATGGTATGGATTACAATGAATACCTGAGAAATGCACCAGGAATTTTTGTAGTACATCCTGAGCATGAATAATCAAAATCTTAGCTTGATTAAATAAACTACTTAAACCATACAGGTATTTATTGATGAAAAGGACTTCAATACATCTGGTTGAACCAGTGGGCGAGGAGCCTAAAATCGGTTCTGTGGTGGTTACAGGGGTTTCATCTGGAATTGGCTATGCCATAACTAGAAAACTGGTTGCTCATGGCGTAAGAGTTTTTGGAAGTGTGCGTAATCAAAAAGATGCACAACGTGTAATTAATGAACTTGGTCCTCTTTGTGTTCCTCTGATTTTTGATATAACCGATCCAATTGCGGTTGGAAATGCAGTCCAAGTGATACGTGAACAATTACAGGGAGAAACGCTCTGGGGATTGATTAATAATGCAGGGATTGCTGTTGTTGGTCCATTAATAGAAACGCCGATTGAAGAATTTCGCCGTCAGTTTGAGGTTAATGTTATTGGACAAATTCAAGTAACTCAAGCTTTTGTTTCTTTACTTGGTGCTGATGATACCCTGAAAGGAAAACCAGGGAAAATTATTAACATAGGTTCTATATCAGGTAAAATATGCAGGCCTTTTTTCGGTCCCTATTCTATCTCAAAATATGGTCTAGAAGCGTTTTCAGATACATTAAGAATTGAATTAATGATTTATGGTATCGATGTCGTGCTTATTGGGCCAGGAATGATTAATACAGAGATTTGGCATAAGAGTGAAGACCAGGTTAGTGAGGATAAACTGCGTAAATCAATTTATGCAAAATCCTTACTTAAATTTAAAAGTTATATTTATCATAAGGTCGCCGAATCTGCTTTACCAGCCCAAAAGGTTGGAGAACTTGTATATCAGATTTTATCTAATCCCCATCCTAAAACACGTTATGTTTTAGTTCCTAATCTCTTCTCAGACTGGATACTTCCAAGGTCATTACCTAAGCGTTTTTTAAATAATAAAATTGCAAAAGCACTAGGTTTCTTTAAAAAAGAAGCAAATGATAATTAGCCACGTCTTATTGTTCCTTTACTATCTTATTTTTGATTGATCGTAGTGGTGTACGGGATTGTAATAAGAACTCATGTCGATTTTAAAATTCTAAGGACTTTAAATCTGCTTTATCACATAAATTTAAGAACAATACAAATTGTAAATAAAATTAAGGGAGTTATTGATGTACAAGAGACATTATTTTGTAGATGCATTGATCAAAGCGATTAAAGAAAATAATTACGAAGATGTGATAGACCTGGTTAAGTTAATCAACGAACGATCTCCTGCTTCTTTATTTTCTTGTGATGAAGAGAATAAAACGTTTTTACACCTTGCCTTAGCAACTGGCAATGATGAACTATCTAATTTTATATTTAATGAAATAAAAAATAATAAAGTGATTTATACAAAAGACCATGAATTAAGAACGGTTTTTTGGTATGCAGCAAAAGATGCATTTTGCGAGATTTTTATAAAGTTACTAAATCAGGCAAAAGAAGACGACCAACAAACTTTGATTTTTGCATGTGACTTATATAAATCTACACTTTTACATAAAACAGCGTGGTTGGGTCAGCATAAAATTATAGATATATTATTTCATTACTTCAAATCAGATAAAGAATTTATTAATCAAGCAGATGATGATGGTAATACGGCATTACATAAAAGCTATCAAGCACTCCTGGATTGCAGGAACGAACAACCAATAGATGAGGAGTCAATCAAAAAACACATTAAGATCATAATAAAATTATTTCAAAATGGAGCAGACATACATCTGTTCAATAATGAAAATATGACACCATTTATGCTTCATAGACAACTTCCTATCGATGATCAAGAAAAAATTTTACTCCATCTTAAAAGCACAGAAAGGGTACAGTTTTTACGTGCTTATGCCCAGTTATTCGAGGAGCAAAGCGACAAATATGATCAAACGGAAAAAAGTCTTTATATACGATATAGCGGAGTGATTAGTCTGGTTGATTTAGTAAGAGCCAATTACTTATGTAATCCAGAAATGACTCCAAGGATCTTCTATATGCAACGTGTGAGCGTACCAAAAGACCAAGTAATGTCATATGAAGCTAGAGGGTATACTTTGATCGAGTCAGATCAAAAATCACTTGAATCAGAAAAAGGTAAAGAAAAAATTGAGGATCGGGGGGATAAAAAAGATGAAAACTTTGTCTTAATGACAGGTCAAGAAGTCATCCCTGATTCGATATTGGTGGATATGCCAAGACGGTTTAAAGATAATTTAAAATCAGGCCCACACGTTTGTCGGCCAAATATTTCGAAATCATCTTCCACATCTTCAATCACTTATCCCTACCAACAATCAAATAATGACAGGATTGCTTTGAATTGCTTGATTAGGCAGATGGAAGATTATTTGGCTAACTTACAAAGACGTGCTCCGCAAGCTGATCCATTGTTTAGGGCGGCAACAATAACCATGTCGGGTGGATCTATTTGTTGCCCACTAGCTATTATATTATATTTTATTTATCGTGCCGTTGATGCTTATCAATATTTGGAATCCCATAGGGAAATGCTTGATTATGAAACAAAAGGATATTATAGGGAGCAATTGGACCTATATGCTGCGCTTGCATTTTTAGCGCCATGGCTTCTTCTTATCCCTGCAGTGGGGATATCTGCTTGTTCTGCTAATCTTTGGAATATTGAAAAGAAGATTTCGAACCTTGAATATCAACGCTTTATTGAACGACTGGAACTGATTTCAAGTAAGCTAGCTGATATGCAAGGGCTTCACGCCCCAATTCATTATGACATTCATGTGCAACTATCGCGAGATATTGGTTTGTTAAAGCAGGATCAGTATCTGGCAGATTGCATTGATATATTTGCGCGTTGTATTGATGCATTAAAGGTAATAAGACGAGACGTAACAAATAATGAAAAATTATCAGCGTATTCAATTTTTTCACGTAAGGAAATTATTATTACAGTAAATGAAGATACACCGTTACAACACCTTCCTCAATCGAGATTAACCTATGGAACGATGTAACTATTTTTATGTAAAAACCATCGGAGCCTAATAATACTATAACTCAAATGATTAATGTTAGTTAGTGAAAAGGGGGTAAAAAATGATTCACTATTCAATGTATCATTGACTTAATTAAATGTTCATTATGAATAACGTCTCAATGTTTACCTTGAGACGTTTTTATGGACATTTTTTTAAGTAAAAGAATATGTTTTTTCAATATCATTAACTAAGTTTGTTGAATCCGTCCTAGAAAGAGGTTCAAAGAACATTTGCTGGATAGGGAGGGGAGGATCAAGCGTCCTTTTGTCCAACCCCTTTTTTGCCATGTTTCTCACATCCGCAGTTATGGCATTACTATTAATATATTCCAATTGGCTTACCATAAGTTTCTGTCGTTTTTCATCGTAATTATCCCAATAATTGAACTTTTCGGTCAAATTGGCAGCTAAAGTTGGATTGATTTGTTCCAGTTTTAGGATGGCATTAACAATTAATCGATAGCCTTTTCCTGATATGGCATGGAAGCCATAAGGATTTTTGATAAAGGCTCCTAATAGAGCGCTGACCTTATTTGGATTAGACAAATCAAAAGCAGGATGTAGCATTAATTGTCCCACTAAGTCTACAACGTTTTCTGAGTGAGCTGCTGCTTGAATATTAAACCAATAGTTAACAGCGCTTGGGTCATGTTGCCAGTACTCATAAAAACATTCCAAAAGCTCATTTGATTGGCTGCTGTTATTATTCAACAACAAGCCGAGTGCATAGATGCAGTTTGTCATATTTTTGCTTAATGAACTATTAAATTGCTTAATTAATGATTGCTCAGTTTTTTCTGGCTGTATCGTAAGCAAATAAGAATGACAAACATATTTTAAGCGTCGAGCACCTGCACTCAGGATATCAAATGACTTAAAAGGTGAGTCCTGGGATACAGGTAGCGTATCAAGTCTTTTTTGCAATCGTAATATATCTCCCTTCAACTCTTTTGCAAGTTGATATTGAATCAGTTGACGTGCTTCAGCTATTTTTTCGAAATCCTGACTCTGCATGCTGGAAAATAAGACTTCTTCTTGTGGAATAGCTATTAGTTCGGCCAGTAACCAATAGTTTAAGGAACCATTATTCTCATTGAGTATATTTCGGTAGGTACTGAAAAAATCGGAAGTAAATGTAAGTGGCTTTCCAGAACAATAGTCACCAACCATCCCGGTCAGGAGTTTATTAGCCGCTTCGCAACGATTATATAGATTAGTATCATGTTGCATTAGGCGGAGTAGTTGTTCTGAGCTGTATGCAAACTCAAGATTTACTGGAGCAGAAAAACTGCGCAATAAAGATGGAGTGGGATGGGTGTCAATGTTCTCAAAGTGAAACTCCATTTCAGGTTTATCAACCAGTATCATCGTGTCGCTTTGAATTTCCTTACCTGTATCATTGAGTAATCCAACAACAATTGGTATTGGCCTTCCGTTTCCATCTTTGGTTTTAAATTTTAGAGTATATCGTTTTGTGTCTAAATCATATTCATCGGTAACGGTTACTTCTGGAATGCCTGATGCAGTAAACCAAGATAAGAAAGGATGCATATCTTTGCCGGTTGATTTACTTAATGCTTCTAATACATCTTCCAGAGTTACTGCGCCACCATCATTATCTTTTAGAAATTGGGTCATTCCTTTATAAAAAGCTTTTTCACCTAAGACAAGCATCATCATACGAAAAATATCGGCACTCTTTTCATATGCAGCGGGGGTATAAAGGCTTCTAACATTCGTGTAGGTATCTTGTCGTGGAGCACGCTCATCAAGGTTTTTTCCGTCTAGTATCCGAATTAAATCAGTACCAAACAAACGCTCACGAAACATGGCCGCCCTAAAAGTAGTCAATCCCTCTTTAAAAGGTAAATTAAACCACTCGCGAATAGTCACTCGATCACCAGACCAATAATGATAGTATTCATGTGCAACAACTTCTAATACCCGTAAAAAATCTGCATCCGTACGCGCTTCAGGTGTAGCAAATAAATTTGCAGTATTAAATAAATTTAAACCTGTCGGTTCAGAGGCTCCAGATGCATATTTATCAACGCCGGCTACCATATGTTGGGGTAGCTCACATTCTAAATCAAAGACTTCCTCTTCCCAGCGCATTGCTTCTTTTAATACTTCTTTGGCAAAATCACATTTTGCTGTTGCTTCAGGAGGGACATAAAATTCGATTGGTAGTTCACGTCCAGAGCGTGTTTTGAAATAAGTTACTGATTTCTGGAGTTTTCCTGCAACTAATGCAAAAAGATAACTGGGTTTAGGAACTTCATCTACCCATGTTACGGAGTGAAGTCCTTCATCTAGATCCTTCTGTTCTATGAGCGAACCATTGGAAAGCAGCACAGGATAGTCATTTTTCTTAGCAATAATTGTTGTTTTGTAAGTAGCTAAATTATCAGGCCGGTCATGACAATAAAGTACTCGGCGCAGTCCTTCAGTTTCTGCTTTTACCAGAATGGTTCCTTCTGTTTCATATAAACCAAATAGATCGGTATTTTCCCCCAAGCGAGTTGTTGTCTCAAGTGTAAAGGGACGATCATGGGGAATATTTTTTATAATCAGAGAGTCTTCTGTTATTTCGTACTCTTCTTGAGATAGTTTTTTGCCATCGAGCAAGATGGATTCTAGAATCATATTTTTACCATCTAGCTCCAAATCTGCAGAATATGATTTGGATTTTGGATTAGGCTCAATAGTTAACAGGGCTTTTGATTGCACAGGTTTTTGGGAGAGATCAAGCTTCAAATTTACGTGTTTTACCAGATAATCAAGAATCTTATAATCACTTAGCCTAAATATCCCAGAATGGTTCTTCATGAAAACTCCCTTATTCATGCCAGATTAATAAGCAACAATATAAGATCAAAATGTATATTTCAACAGAAATGATGACTTATATGGTAAGCATTGTCTCTTGATGTTCTTCCTGAAATTCATCTGTATTTTTTTTATCGCTTTGTATGAAGATTAGATCATGACTCGGTAATTTAGTTTGAGTAAATGGATTATGTTCTGCATCCCAATAGGGGAAAGCCGTCATGTCATTGAAATAGCAAAGCATGTATTCTGAAATTTCGAGTGGAAATTTAATTTTTTCAATGACGTTACTGAGTTCTTTGGTAATTTCTGTATGTAGTGGTTCAGAAATTTTTTTGGATATTGGTTTATTGAAGCGTGAATAAGCTAATGTAATATGAAGAACTCGAGGTATTGTATGTTCGATGTTTAAAGATGCGGCTATAGCCTTAATTTGTGCTTCTTGTTCTTTCGGTAAAGATAAAGAGAGGGAAATGGTTCTGCCTATACTGACTTCCATTTTTTCAATTGAAGGATAAAGAGGGTTTTTCTCTAGTGTTTGCTTGATCCTTTTATAGTGAGGCAAATTATTAATAATAAATTGATTCCATGATCCCCCTATTTGTTGTTCTGTTTCCAGACTCATTGTAGTCATATGATAACTTTGAGCTGGAAGTGGTAAATAATGATTCACGATCAGTGGGTTGCTCACTAAAACCTTATGAATAGTTTCACAAAATTCCTTTTGTTTTGGGTAGCAGGCGGATACTACTGTAACTCCTGGAAAAGGTGCATATTCACCACGTTCATTAACTTTGCTTAATTGTCTAGAGTGCACATTTTCGCTTTTTAATGTAAACATTTTATAAGCCAAGAACTGAAATGAAATCAAGAATACCATGAGTTAATAGTGATGCAAAAGGAAGTGATATATTTAATCTATAATGACTATATGTGAAGGATAACCAGGCAATTAAATTTTTGTTAATTTATGAATACCTGGCTCAGAGAGTTATTATGAAATCAAAAAAAGCAGATGGTGCCCAAGAGTTAGAACATAAAAGGCTTGATGCGCTCCAATCATTAAAAATTATGGATACACTACCAGAGGAAAGTTATGAGCGTTTGGTACGTCTTGCTATTGATTTATTTAATATCCCAATTTGTTACATTGCATTTCTAGATGAAGAAAGACAATGGTTTAAAGCGCGGCATGGTTTTAAAGAAAAACAAACGCCTCGATGCATTTCTTTTTGCAATGTAACAATAAAAAAAAATGAACCCCTAATTATTAACGACGCACTTCTTGATGAACGCTTTGCCAATAGTCCTTTGGTGCAACACGAACCTTTTATTCGTTTTTATGCAGGTGTTCCTTTGACTGATCCTCAAGGATATAACGTAGGTACTTTTTGTTTGGCAGATACGTCCCCTAAAGAGCTTGATTCAAAACAAAGAGAGCTTCTATTAAGTTTAGCTAATATAGCTAAAGATGAGTTAACACTACGTAAAACGAATTTATTGTTACAAAAAATAAAGAATCAACTTGAAGTACGTAATAAATTAATTCGCAAGGTATTCAGTTTTTATATGTCCGATGAGGTAGCTAATACAATACTTAAATCACCGCATCAACAAAAATTAGGTGGTTATGAAAATAAAATAACAATCATGTTTAGTGATTTAAGAAATTTTACTCCATTATCTGAATCTATTCCTGCAGAAACGCTGGTTTCTCTTTTAAACACCTACTTCAGTAAAATGGTTCCTGTTATAGAAAAACATCAAGGAATCGTTGATGCATTTATTGGTGATGCAATTATGGTTATTTTTGGTGCCCCATATTCCTCCGGGGATGACTCACTTCGTGCAATAGCTTGCGCTTTAGAAATGCAAAAAATGTTAAAAAAATTGAATCGTGCCAATAGTAAGATTAATTTACCGCAGTTAGAGATGGGAATAGGAATAAATACCGGAGTTGCCGTAGTCGGGAATATAGGTTCCAAGAAGCGAATGCAATATAGTGCGATTGGATCAGCAGTCAACTTGTCATCCCGAATTCAAGATCTAAGCCTTGGTGGACAGATATTGGTATCTGAATCCACGTATAAAGAAGTTGCACAAGACATTGAAATTAATGGGCATCTTCGTGTAAAAGTTAAGGGAATTCAATCGCCAATTACCATATATGATGTATCAGATTTAAAATTGAAGAATCAAAAAGTTAAAGAACAAAAAAAATAATCGAATTTTTACAGTGGTTTTCAGATAAAATACTGAAAACCACTCATTGACATAGCCTAATATTACATTTTAGGGGTTTTACTACTTAGTTCATCTGACAAACCATTTGGAGTAATTACCCATGGTTTTATCTTGGAATGCTCGATGGGTAATCCACCTTTATTCAAGACCACGCTAACAAGTGAAGTGCAATTATGTACTTCACTATCATTCATTTGTTTCTCTGATATCCTGCGTTGCATTTCAATCTCAATGGGATCTTGCGAGATGAATGCGGAACTATCCTTAAAAAAACCAACTAAATTCACATTCGGAAATAGCTGATATCCCATTTTGCCAGAAGTTACTTTTTCATGAGATTTCTTTATGTGCTCACTCATTGCAGAGTTGTCCAGGTTTTCAAAATGATAAATGTGATCTGGTGCTAATGGTTTTGCTTCTTTACTAGATTTTGCTTTTATGGGGCCATCCATATCGGTAATGGACAAAGTATTTTCGGAAGCTCCTAATGTTTCCATGTCCTGAGATAAATTTGTTGCGATGTGTGCAGGTAATGGTAATACAGATGTTAATCCTGCGGATGGAATTCCATTCGGATGAATACTGGCATATTCTCCAGGATCTTCTTCGTTCATTTTTGGCTTAGAACCACCTATTTGTACTGCAGCATGGCCAACTTTATCTGCTGTCAGGTTCCAAATAAATACCCAAGTGTCTTTCGCGGGCTCAGTGGATTTTGTGTTGTTTAGTGAATAATTCGTTGAATCAGGGGTATTAGAGGTATTTTTAAGAGCTGAATCTGAAGCGGCATTAATTCCATTACTTTTTTTAGATTTTAGAAATGAAAACATAAGCAATCCTTTTATAAATAGAAAAAGTTACAGTGTTAGGATTATAATCAATTATCTAATTTTTTATCAAATAGTTTTAATTATTGTACGCCATGCCTAATCATATTAAGCAAAGCGTACATTCGTTCGGTTATTTTTTGAGTGAGCTGCCACCATGTTGCACACCAAATTGTTTCATAAAATCTTCTTTTTCCATTTTTACGAAGCCATGATTTTGCAATTCGCTGGTAAAGAAGGTTGGTATTTTAGGATTTTTAAAATCTTTATAACCTGCTTTGCGTAATACATGTGTTACGGAACTAGCGCAATTATCGACTCTTGGTCCTTTTTTAATTTCTGGATGGTTGTTATCAAATACATGGATACCACACATGTCTTCAGGTGGATGAGAACCTGTCTTTTGCATATGTTCTTCTATAGTTAGCTGTGCGCCTTTACATCCTAAAGCCAATTTATTTATACCATTTGCAATTGGATTGTCTTTCGCAAACACAGAGTACATTCGGCGTCCGTCTTGAACCTCTTTACTAAATTTCTTATGTCCATTTTTTGCATCTTTAAATGTTTCTTTAGGTACTGAAGTAACTAGCACATGGTCGGCCTCATGTACATCTTGCATATGATCAGGAGCGAGCTGTCCTTTTACTGGTACGGATCCTAAAGTCATTCCATTTACAATACTACCGAATGGGCCTGGAAAAAAGCTTGTATGATAAACTTTAGTTTTGCCTTCTTTCTTTTTGATCAGCATGGCTGATACATGCCCTGGTCCATTTTCCTGATTTGTATCTTTTACACAAACACCAATTTGGTATTCTGCTTCTGACTTCGATTGCATTTTATCACCTCATATTACGAGGCATCCATACCCGATTAAACCTGATCTGTTTAATAATTATACAGGTCAATCATTAACAGATTATTAATAATATGAATACATATTGATTAAAATTTGTTTATTTGGGGTTTTGCTGAACTAATTCATTTTGTTATGCAAATTAAAGATAAAGTAACTTTTGATAGAATTATCGCTTGCGATAAATTAGAAAAGGAGTTAGTAAATGCTATGAAGATTTAAATGGCATCCAAGACTTTTTAAAGGATAAATTAAAATTTGCTACACACTTTGCAAACAAAAAAAATAACATGTTGTTACATGAAAAAGATGGTAAATATCAAATTGTGGAATCTCAAATACTAATTAAGCTCTATCGACATAGTTTGCAGTTCCTCATGCATTGCTCTTTGTGCTAACAAGACTTTGGTATACCTGAGTGTATCAGCTAAGGCTTTATCAAAAGCACCTTCATTTCCATTCAATAATAGACTCGTTGCATTAATATGTTCAAACCCCTCGATAAAGGTGAATTTTTCACGCACTTGAGGTATCTCTAATACACCAAAAAATTCATTGAACACATGGCCACCACTATTGAATAATAGAATTGACATAAAACACTTCAAAAAATTAGCAAATTTTTCTTGGGTATCAAAAACCCGCTTATTTTCTCGCTGTAATTTTATCATCAGACGTAATTGGCATAGTATTGTTCCTGATATGGAACAGGAAAACGGATGAACTAACTTAGAAAAATTCAGTTCAGGCCAAGCAGCTTGTGGATCATAGGTATTTTGATCCGATGGTTTTACAAAAGTAAATCCCGATTCTGCATAAGCAATATCATTGCGAGGCAGTGGCATGCTGGTTTTCATCAAGCCAAAATAGTTTGAATAAAATGGTGATTTTTCCAATAGATAGATTGAAGTAGGAGAGAGGGGCTTATCTTTAACTACGCGGCCTCTATTCTGCTCTGAGAAAAAGCCTGTTCCATAAAGGTTAACAGGAACTTCAGGATTTCTCGCATGCAACACACCAATCCAAGATATTCGGAGTATTAATAATACTTTTTCTTTTTGGTCCGCGGTTAAGGCTTGGTAATTTTCATGATGCTGCACTTTTTGGAATGCATCCATATATTCAGTAGCAAAACCATCTATTTGGGGAGATATCTTACCCTCAACAAAATCGTTAAATTTATTTCGACTTTCTTCAGGCAACGAATCATAAAGCACTTTATTATACTGTAAAATATCTTCTTTCTTCATTTGGTCTAAGGAACTTAATAACGTTTCAAATGCCAAGTGGGTTTCAAAATAACGCCGGGACGCATCTTCATCGATGTTCTTTTTACTGTACGAGATCTTATATTGATTTGTTATTTGATTCTCTTGGAACAATTTTTCAATATAGTTTAAATCTGTTGAAGTAACTACGCCTTGTATATAAAATTGTTTCAAAGTGGTGCAAGTGCGTTGATATTTTTTATATTTGTCAATTAATAGCAGTAACGCTTGTCCAAAAGATACTGTAACCATAATAACAACTGCAATGAAAGCTTAGTACACTAACAGTATAGATATTATTCATTAAGGAATAATTAAGATCACCCGCGGATATGTTTAAATCTTTCATTAGGTAATTATGAAATCACTATTAGAAACAGGTAGTAACACTTTTTTTGTATTCAATTCGAAATCTCAAAAAATCACTTTGAAAACTACTGCGATTGATGAGCAAAAGGTAAGTTTAAATCGAACAAATAAACTACTCGGCAGTTTTGGTGAAACACTGGTTATCTTTCATGAGGCAGGTTCTGCGTTAGGCCAATTTATTATTAACTTTCAAAATGAATTACTAAACCATTTCACCAAAGCAATTCAAAATCTGGAATCTCAACAATTCATCAGTGAGAATGAGGAATCCATAGGACCAACTTCTTTTGCGCCGATTACTAATCTCCATACTACTATCGCTGCACTAAGAGTGATTGATTCATATGATAAAAAAAGCTGGAACAATTGCCTGATGCAATCCTATTTGTATGCGAAATTAACGCAATATCAACCAAAAAAGGGAGAAATTGATATCATTGAGCTGGGCAAAATTATGCTTCTTGATGACATGGATTTAGATAAAGTCGTTAATACTTTAACGCCAGCTCTTTTAAGAAAAATATTAGCAATAGAGGACGAGGCTACTGATATACATCATTTTGTCAAAATCCAATGCCACACCTCTTTACTCAGTGAGACGGTAGAGCGATCGATAGTCACCCAAATCCATAACGACCCTATTGTTGAACTGGAATTGGAATCTATATCATTAAATGCGAATGGAAGCTTAGGAATTAAGTGGAAATTAAATCAACAAATTATGGGTTTACGAGGAGTCCTTAGTCAAATAGGTGGAATTGCCAAGCATGGCGCCCAGGTGCTTACCACAACTATCGGATATTTCCCTTATTGCTCCGAGTGCTATCGTGATGAAATAAAAAAAGTTCTTCAAGAAATTATTTGCAAACTTGAATCCGATGGAGATTGCACTCCTAAATTTCATTTAAATTTATCCGAGCTGCAATTGGTTCAGTTTTCACGAAATGATTTACATCAAAATTTTATTAATAAAACGTTATTTCTCGATCAACAACATATTTCAAATAGGATCCAGCAGCAAGAGTTTCCTGACAACGGTTGCCCCATTAAAAATCATTGACATTTTGTTAAATAATTGTCTATTTGTCCAATTATTCCACGATAAAGTTACACTAAGAATCTAATAGTACCTTACCAAAAAAATATCAGTATACAGTTCGACACACTGAAATTGTCCCAATGAAATTTTTAGAACTCCGGAATTATTAAAAATTTGCGGAAATTTCCAGAGTTTCAGCTCCAATATCATCCATGAGATTTTTTTAACAAGTGGTATGACTCTTGAGTTTAGCTACTTTTTCTTTAATGTGTTTTACTCTGTACGAGCATTTTATTAGTTAATGCAATTGCCAAAGCTGAAACAAGTAATGTTAAATGAATAATTACTTGCCACATTACTGAGTAATTACTAAGTTTATTGGGATCAATAAACGTCCTTAATAAGTGAATTGATGAGATACCGATTAATGAAAGAGCAAGCTTTATTTTCATAGCGCCTGCATCGAGATGATCCAGCCACTCTGGTTGATCTGGGTGAGCGTCGAGGGCGAGATGAGAAACAAAGGTCTCATATCCCCCCATAACAACCATAATCAGTAGATTTGCAATCATTACTACGTCAATTAGATCTAATACACCAAGCATAATGAGCGTATCATCAAAACTGTTAAGGTGGGTTACCAATTCAAATAGCTCATGAACAAAACGATAAACATAAGCAGCCAGTATTAAAATAAGTCCTAAATAGAGAGGAAGTTGTAGCCATCTTCCCATAAAAATAAACTTGCTAATGCCTTTTTTTAAATTATTCATAAAAATTTACACCATTTACATATTAAAAATTCTTATTATCCAATCATATTGAATGGGATTTGTGTCCTGATTTATCTAATGCCCTAAATTTAAACAGTTCTATTTACAATTGTACGTAAATCTGCTTTATTTTTAGGGACTGTTGACAATTAACTTATATTAGTAGTCTGGCTACAGTGTAGCGGAACCCGGTTTTGTATCACAGATCTTCCGGGTTATGGCATGCCTTAAACCAGCCTACAATTTGAGCGTCATTACTCAAGCAATTCAAGTATTAGGGTGCTTCCGTAATTGTAATTACAGAAGAAACGCCTTGAGCTTTGGTATTGGGATTATACATTGCTTCCGCATATGCGGGTGGAACAATATATTTTCCTATATTCACCGCTTTTATTTTATAAACAATTTCCTTAGCTGCAGACTCAACTCCACCAAAGAAATTTACCCTATCTTCACGTACGTCAACATAGTCCATTGTATTATTATTTTTTACAGAGTCATTTACCACTTCAAATCCACCAGGCAATAGGTCCTCAATCGCGATATTGGATAAATAATCACTACCTAATGCACGAATTTGAATATGTACTTCAATTTCACTTCCCAGCGTTGTTGAACTAACAACATTTCCTTTAGCATCTTTATATTCTCGGAAGATTTCCAAGCCTTGTTTTAATGGAGTTTTTGGTATAACTCGATTAAAGCCTGATTGCATGAGCTGATAGAAAAATGTGTTTTTGTCTGGATTGTTAAAGCGTATTTTTTGTACACCAGGTTCAATATCAATTTTATGATAGTCCGCATGAGCACCAGGAATATTAACCTCTTTATTATTGGCCATGATTTTGGTCATTGATAAAGCAGACGCTTGCTCATTTGATAAAGCTGGATGATAAGCCCCTAAAGCCAGACTCGTAAATCCAGATAAAACCGTATTGATTTCATCATTATTGATCGCTTGAATTAAGCGCTTAAGGAGTTCATCCCCAACTTGTGGTAATAAGTTTGGAAAATGCTTGGCTACTAGATACAAATACTGAGCATCAGCAATTGCACTACTATAAAAATCAGTAATATAAGCTTGATTATTTTGTGGCTTGTACAAACCAATTAATTGATTTGCCTCATCATGGCTTTGCAACAATTGATATGAAGCAGCAGTATAGGCTGTGGTAATGTCTTTTTGCCAAGCTTTTGTTTGGTCTTTTTCCAGATATAATTGCAGGTTAGCCAGATAATTCGTAGTTACTATTTCATTACGAGTTAAAATGTAAATGGCATAGGCTTGGATTCTAGCCGCATCCATATCTGTTACATTTTGACTTGCCAAGGTCTTAAGGTAATTAATGCCATTAAAGAACAGGTCACTAGGGATATTAAATCCTTGGGCTTTTGCTTCAGTCAAAAAGTGCATTGCATAAACTGAGGCAAAATCATTGCCTTTATTGTCACCCAGTCCTGGCCAATAACTGAATCCGCCATTAGACATCTGTCTTTGGCTTAGCATTTGAATTGTACCGTTTACTTTTTCATTAACTTGTTTTGCTTCGCCACCAAATCCAGCTTGGTTATTCATTGCTAATAAGGGCAGTGCTTTGCTCGTTAATTGCTCTGTACAACCATAAGGATAATTATCCAGGTAACGTTGTAAACCAAATACCAAAATCATAGGGCTAGTAGAAGACGTTGCGTTTGCTTTGCGATATTCAGGATACAATGTTTGCATCACATCCAAAGTTTTTTGCGCGTCTGCGGATTTACCACTATTGATGTAAGTACTTAGCGGTGTAGCAGGTCTAACACTAAGTGTCGCACTCATTGTACTGGACTTATCGCCCATGCTTGCTTTAAAACTTAACTTAGCATCGCCTAAAAGTGATTTGGCTTTTAATTTAAAATGAACAGTTTGTTCATGGCCTTCAGCAATTTCTAATGTTTGGGTCGAAGAGCCAATCACTTCGATTTCAGGAGAGGCAATCAAATCTACATTAATAAGTGCATGTTCTCCAGAATCTTTAATGTTATTTGCAATCGATGAAGAGATTTCAAACTCATCACCCGGTGCTACAAAGGTTGGAACATTGGGATTAATTATAAAATCTCCGCGAATTTCGGCAGAGGTCTCTTGTGAACCGACTGAGTCAGATGATACTGCTACTGCCATGACTCGTAATGTTCCATTAAAGTAGTCGGGTACTTGATACACTAATTGATGAGTACTTGAATCAGTATCAATAATCCCTGACCAATAAGCTATGGGTAGATCCGTTTTTCGTTTGAAAGGATTTAGGCGGCTTGCCATAGCATCCTCACCATTGTCACCACCAACAGCAGACAGTTCGCGATCCTGAATGAATTTTGGCATGATTTGATCCACAGTTTGTTGGGTCAAAACTTCAAGAGCATGCTTTTGGAAGAAAAATGATAAAGGATCCGGAGTCTCATAGCGCGCTACTTGCAAAATACCTTCATCAACAGCAAACACAATAATTTTTCCTGGTTTATCTGTGTGATAATCAATAGTAAATGGCTCACCAGGACGTGCAACTGCGGCGGTTTGCAGATCAATTTTTATGTCGTGAGCCTCATGATTGACTGTGAAAGGGACAACGCTAGAGCTGAGTGGACTAATGAAGATTTCAGGTGAGCTCCAATCGCGTATAAAGGCGACATTGATATATCCATCTCCTTGAAAATCAGCGGGGATGTGAATGGTTTGCACAGAGTTTGTAGTATCTGTTTTAAACCATTGAGCCGCATAAACCTTATCACGTTCTATAGTAATTAAGCCGGAACCAGTATAGGGCGCGGTGATTTGAATCTCAATATCCTCATCAGCTAGATACTCAGTTTTATTGAGTTTAATTGATAATTCAGCATTTTTAGCTAAAGGCTGTTGGCTGGCGCCTACTACACTGAACTTTAACTGATTAAGTACAGTATTATCTTTCCCAAGAATGCTTAAGGAAAAATCGCCAATTTGTTGTGTAGGCAAAGGATAATCAGTTCCTTGAGCAGAGATATTAAAAGGGGTAGTGCTGACTACCGTAGACTGAATAACTGATTGATATTGATAAGTACCATCCGCTTTTTTAACCAGAGTTGTAACTGGATGTAAAGAAACCAGTTGCATCTTTAAGTCTTTAATTTCTTCTTTATTTAATTGGGGATTAATCGCAATATAATTAACACTTCTGGTGCTGTTTTGCTTAATAAAAGATAAGTCACCATCTGGTTTGTATCCAACAAAATAGGGCAGGGGACTAATCAAGGTTTTAATTTGGCTTGTTACACTACGACCACCTTCCGATTCAAAACCTTCAGCAAAAAATGTTAATTGATAAGTTGCTTTTTCAAAACGGTCAAGATTCAAATCAAATTCGGCTTCACCTTTATTGTTTGTTTTGCTGTCATTTAATGTTTCAGTGAACACCTTAGGTGGTTTTTGGGGATCCTGTAAAGGATCGATAAAGACGTAATCGGGATATTTATCAAATTCAACTTTTTGGGGTACCAACAAAATTTTAGCGCTGATTTTTCGGTCGGTAGCAGGGGCACCATATAGATTCCAAAGATTTACCGCTCCTTTTAATCCCGTAGGGGAACTCCATCCAGCGGATGGATTTGGAGAGAGACTCGTAGAAATTCGCATTCTATCCGGTAAAAACTCGGAAATACGAATACTTGTAGAACCAAGCAGGTTTTGGGGGTATCCATCTTTAACTAGATACAAATTAACCATATACTCGCCTGTCGGTGAGCTGGAATTCGTTGTGAAATCCAGATCCATATACCCCAGATCATTAAGGGTAATTTTTTCATCCTTAATTGTTGTTCCTCTTGAATCAACTACAGTTGCTTGTAGTGGTAACCCTCCAGGTTGCGGTTGAGCATAAGCTTGCTTGACTATCATACCGATATGAACAGTATCACCTGGTCTGTAGATCCCTCTATCAGAAAAAAGATAAGCGCTTAAGCTGTGTAATTCTTGATTATTAGTATAAAGACCACCAATATCAAATTTAGAAAAATTCAATTGTCTGTTGGCATTGTTGAACGGAATAAATGACACATCATTATTTAATTGAGCCAAATATACCGTAGGTTCTCTATCATCTACAAAGTCTTTTAAAGGCGGAAAATTGACTCGACCTTGTGCGTCACTGATGCGAGATAAAATAGGCAAGCCATTTTTACCTAAAACCGTTACTGTTGCATTAGCAACAGGGGTTCCTTGCGTTATGGAGTCAACAAAAACGTCATGGGTACCATCTTGATTGTCTTTTACCAACAATGCCAGATCAGTAATTAAAATCATGCGGCTTGCTTTTACATCCAATGCAGTTTTATTTGTAGTATCCCATCCAGTGGCTTGTAATAAAAATAATCCTTGCGGTCCCAGTGTATTTGTATTCATTGTTAAATACTTACTGAAATCAAGCGCAGTATACTGTTGCTTTGCTAAGTCTGAAATATCAAATTCTTGAATTTCTGAAGAAATTTGACTGATATTTTGTTGATTAAATGTAGGATTAATAAAATATGGATTGTTAAAATCACCCTGGGTTTGAGTGACTAATTGGTTAATATTTTCTGGCAATACACGTGCGAAATCAAACTTTACCGCAGGCACGCCTCGAACCAATACTGAAAGTTTTTTCTCCCCACTTAAAGCAAGCAACGAACCTTTGTGGAGGAAACTGATCTCTTTTGGTATCGCAGGAACAGGGATGATTGCTGCATATTCATTTCCTAACGTAAAATTACCAAAACTCCGCATGCCTTTATCTATTTTAATATAGATAAATCGCGGCGTATCGGCTTTAAATTTGAAACTGTGCAGGGTCGAGTAGTTTTGTTCTGTAGGTATCGCTTCTTTAGCTAAAGGCGTAGCAAGAGCAAGGACCGCTTTTGTTACTTCTCCTGGATTTTGCCATTGATAGTTCTCTTGAGATGGTTCAGCGACTGTTGCTGGACGATCTTTAGGCAATAAATAAATATGGACTGATTTATTAAACTCATTTTCATTTATACCCAGTGAGGTTTCAACATTTAGCACTTGCTCCGGTCTGTCTTTATCGTTGCGGATAATCGATGCCGAAGCAGAAAGAACTTTAAGAAAATCTTGGGTACTGGGGATTAAGAGGTTTTGCGATAATTCATTTAGCAAATGTGCAGAGTCAGTGGATGAAGTCACATTTTTGTTTAAGGTTAAGCGTAAAAATCGTGCTACATTGTCTATTTTTATTGTTTCTGAATGTAAATAGGCTACCCGCTTATTTTTATCATAAGTAAAAGTAACAGGAAGTTTTTCGCCCTCAGCCCCTGATTTCGTTTGATACACTAATGAGGTGTTCATTTCCAAACGTTTAGGATTGACTGGAAAATTGAATTCTATAGTAGCTACGGCATTTCTTATTTCAGCATGTACTGGATCTTGATAAAGTTTAAACTCAGTTATTTTTCCATTAAAAGAATGAGTAGAAAAGGTATAATCATGGCTTTCCATCTTTGCATTGGATGCAAAAAAATCAGGAGCAAAACGTATTGTAAATTTTTGTCCTGCGGGCCAATCTTCAGAAGGGGTAAAAACTAATTGGCTGTCGGTGTTCCAAGTCCATGTTCCAGGCATTTTGGGGGTCATTTCTATGCCGTCAGTGACAGTTTTTCCAACCTGACTGAGCGGTGCGACCGATTGATTAATGAATCCGTTGTTTTTTATTCCAAAATCAATTACCAAGTTGTTAGCAACTAATTGTTCTTCAGTATTTGGTGTTATGTCTGGAACTGTAATCTGCGCGGTGGTATAAATAGGTTTTGGTAAATTTTTATACCAATGTATTGAATAGCCAGCAATGATTAAAACGAGCACTATTAACAGGCTACTTCCCCAAAACATTTTTGGAGATGACTTTGATTTATAGCACAAGTACTTCATCCACGGTGGGCTGCGCCAGTTTAATTTGCCAAATACAGATGATAATGCATTTAGTAATATAGATAGCGGATTTTTAGTCATCATTTATTCCAAGTGGTGAATTGTGCTAAAAAATTTTGCACATATTTTATTCTATTTAGGGCATAATAGCGACTATGAACAAAATATTTAAAAAACTTAGCATAATATTTGTTGTGTTATTTGTCAGCGTCTATTTGCTATTATTTTTTCTACCAAAGCCTACTTTGTTAGACGACGTAAGTTTTTCTATAGCGGTTTATGATGACAATCATAAGTTATTGAGATTGACATTAAGCCCAGATGAGAAATATCGATTGTTCACGCCTTTATCGCAAATATCAAATCAGCTTATTGAAGCAACATTATTGCAAGAGGATCAATATTTCTATTGGCATTATGGCGTTAATCCTTGGGCCACAATAAAAGCCGTATGGCAAACGTATGGCGCACAATCGCGTAGAATAGGTGCTTCAACAATTACCATGCAAGTTGCACGGATGCGTTATGGTATGAATTCAAAAAAAATATCGGGAAAATTAGTACAGATCATCCGTGCCATACAAATTGAAATGCACTACAGCAAAAAAGAAATTTTGGAGGCTTATCTAAATTTGGCGCCTTATGGCGGCAATGTTGAAGGAGTAGGGGCAGCAAGCTTGGTATATTTTGGAACATCTGTAAATGAAATCACTTTGCCTCAATCATTAACTTTAAGCATTATCCCGCAAAATCCCGGTAAAAGGACACCTAATAATAAGGAATTAAAAAATATTAGAGATCATTTATTAGGACGATGGTTACATAAACACCCAGAAGATCTCAATAAAAAGGGCATGTTTGCTTTACCTTTGGTGATGCAAAATACACATATGCTACCTTTTAGTGCACCACATTTTGTGAATGAAATTTTGTATGATTTAAAAACTAAACAGCAAAGTATTGATACAACTTTGGATTATCGTAGCCAAATGATTATTGAACGGATTACGCATCATTATCTCGCCAGAAAAAGGGGTATTGGTGTACATAATGCCTCTGTTTTACTGGTAGACACCCGAGATATGGGTATTAAAGGTATGTTAGGTTCGGCTGATTTTTTTAATCCAAGTATTAGCGGACAAATTAATGGTACGGAAACAAAACGGTCACCAGGATCCACACTAAAGCCATTTATCTATGGGTTGGCTTTGGATCAAGGCTTAATTCACCCAGATACGGTTTTAAAAGATGTCCCCCATAGTTTTAATGGTTATAACCCAGAAAACTTTGATTATGATTTTATGGGGCCTATTAAAGCTAAGGATGCTTTAGTTTTGAGTCGTAATATTCCCGCAATTTATCTTGCCAATCAATTGTCTAATCCAACATTACATCAATTATTGGAAAAAGCTCAAATCAGTCAATTACGTTCTGAATCATACTACGGCCTATCAC
Organism: Fluoribacter gormanii; assembly: GCF_900156395.1. Lineage (GTDB taxonomy): Bacteria > Pseudomonadota > Gammaproteobacteria > Legionellales > Legionellaceae > Legionella > Legionella gormanii. The sequence goes on from NZ_FTNL01000013.1 coordinate 62,950, forward strand.
TGAGCTTGGGTGGCGTGGAATTAACGATGAAAGAGCTCGTCAGTTTATATGCTATGTTATCAAATGATGGACTTTGGTATCCAATTCGTACTTTTAAAAATGAAGCGAGGCCCCAAGGGATTCGTTTGCTTAGTCCAGAGTCAAGCTATCTTGTATTGGATATGCTTAAAAATACTCCACGTATGGATGATGTTTCCAGAACATGGTCTCGTTTGCCAATTTCTTGGAAGACTGGAACTTCATCAGGTTATCGCGATGCTTGGACAGTAGGAGTATTTGGGCCCTATGTTTTAGCAGTATGGGTGGGAAATTTTGACAATAAATCTAATCCAGCATTCATTGGTAAAGATATTGCAGCTCCCTTGTTTTTTGAGTTAGTTGATGCATTAAAACATGAACGTGGCCCCATACATGCTTTAGAAAAACATCCAGAACAGATGAATTTAAAGAAAGTAGAAGTATGCAAGGCCTCTGGGATGCTTCCTACTCGTTATTGCAAAGATACTGACTGGAGCTGGTTTATTCCTGGAAAATCACCAATAAAAACAGATACAATATATCGAGAGGTTGCTATTAATAGCAAAACCGGTTTGCGTACTTGTCACATCGATGAAAATACCCGCTTTGAAATTTTTGAGTTTTGGCCTTCTGACTTACTGAGTATTTTTAAACGGGCTGGAATACAAAGACATATTCCACCATTTTTTGAGTCTAATTGTAACTTATCTGGAAACGCTGGTATTAATCCACACATTACTTCACCTCAAAACGGTATCAGTTATATTATTCGTGCTGATTCCCAGCAAAATAATACAATTCCTCTTACTGCAGTAACTGATGCAGGCATTGCTAATGTATATTGGTTTATTAATGAAACATTTATTGCAAAAACTAAAGCAGGAGAGTCTTACTTGTGGAAGGCAAAACCAGGAAAATTTGTTGTCAGAATAGTTGATGATCATGGTTTATCTGATGCCCGTGATATTAATGTTCAATTGGATAGTTAATTAAAATTATCGCTGGATGAGATGCTAAACACCATATTAGTGATGCTTTGATTAATCTTGCAACAGAAGAACTCGAATTAATTCCAACATCTAAAGAGCTCGCTTATGCAGGGCAAGCTATTCGCGTAAAGCCAATTAAGATTAAATGAGTTAGGCTCCTACCCAGTAGTTCGTATAACGACTTGATAGCGAACTATTTTTATTAAAAAAGCATTTACATGTGAAAGAAAGTTACACATAATTAATTCTTTTTTTTCAATTATAGAATGAAACGATTTTTTAAAACTCCCAAGCAACGAATTTCTTTTGAAGAATATTTGCGAAATACTTTGATTATAGCTAGGCGGATTGTTTCGGATTCCGGTAAACAACGGTATAGCAGTGCTCAATTAGAATTGGCACTTGTCGCTTTTGCTGATCTTAAAACATTGAAACAAGAAATGGATGATGACATTGAGGTCGAGTTTCCCAAACTAGAATGTGATTGGCTTGCTGGTTTTGACTGGCTTGACCTTTCTGTACATTTTGGCGATGAAGATGCTATTGAATATTTTAGGGCTAATATGCACCGAGAGGATTTTTCATCCAAGTATGAAAAATATAAAAGAAAATATCGCCCTGAGTGTGCTTTACAATTCTATGAAGAAAACGGTAATTCTCTGGAGTTTTAGATATAGGCCCAAATAAGAAGGGATAGAAATACTTCCAGGCTTTTCAGTGCTACACTGACGCTGGGAATTGTGTTCATTAAATAATGATTACAATTTCTGGTATATCCCATTATTAAAAACCAGGTAGGCTTCACCGCTATAAGAAAGTACCTTATCAAAAGGGAAGAGATTTCTAATGACTGAGCTATTGAGATTACTGCCAATCCATTCAATTGAATGAACTTCTGCTGATTCAAATCCGGAGTGTGTTTTTCTTAAGTTAATTGTAAACGCATGATTAAATGAGACGGGGAGTTTATGAGTTAATGGGATTAGATCAGTAATAGTAAGTTTATTGTAATTAAAAACCAACTTAATATGTCCAATTGCATTTGTATGATTCGGAATAAAAACGGCGACACTTTCTTGCTTAAGTTGTTTTGCCAAAATGGATGCGATAAGAAAAGTTCTTTTTCGAGATAATTTCTGTAAGGGGGAAACATAAAATATTTCTGAGTTTTCCGCTGTAAACTGTTGCTCTTCGTGCATAGTATAAGTACCAAGGGCATTTTTAAATTCGCCTAAATCAAGATGTTGTTTTTGTAATACATGGATAGCAATCCTTTTGAGCTCATGCTGCTCTTTTCCTATTAAACGCTGATATGCGTTTTCGAGATCAAGGATTTGATTGTTATTTGAGTAGAAAAATTGAATGCTGTTGCTGGCGGTAAAACCCGTCAGATGATAAGTAAAAAAACAGATTATAATGAATAGGTTCCACAACGTGTTAATCGTCATTGAAGAGGCTCCTCATCTTTCGTTTAATGAGAATATATTAGTCTATAGGCTATCATATATCGAAAATTTGATAGCCGTATTGGATATTTGAAAGGAAAGATTTTATGCTGAAACACTTATAATAATTCAACAATGTATAAATTTATTTATTGATTAATCGCAGGTAAGTATTCATAAGCATTCAATTGAAGGCGCTTTGGTCATATCGATTGAAACTTCTAAAGAGTCACTAAACTCTTCTTTAAACTCATCTGATTCTAAGTAAAGAGACAACATATCTTTAAATGCAGCTAAGGCAATTTCAAGTTCTTTAGGATCCCATTTAATCGCAAATTGATTCGTTGGTTCCGTCTTGGATTTTGCAATCAGATCAAACATCAATCCTGGTTTGGGACCTCGCAAAGGAACTCCCGCAATAAATTCATGCTCAGGATCACCTCTACCCCAAAGATGAAGATGGAGCATACCTGGTTCTTCTTCATTTCCAATAATAGTTTCGCGTGTTTTCTCGTCAAAGGAGTGAGAGTTGTTGCCTAGCTGAGCAAATTGGGGGATGAGTCCCATTTTTTCATAGACTCGCTCCATCATTGCGGTCACTTCATTTAATCCTCTTTCTTCAGCAACTGTATATGGACGATTCAGCGCCGAAGGAATATCTGAGTTACTGTCATTCAGGTATCTTATTATGGTTCTGTATCCTCTACAGTCAGTAGGATTTAAAATAATTGAATAATTGTATTTACCTTTTAACTTTACGTGCGCAATTGATGTTCCAGCTTTAGTGTAATCTATAGCCCAATGATCTTTCGGATAGTTATATTTAAAGAATTTAATTGAGTTAAGATAACTGCTACGTACATCTGTAACATTTATTTTTTCATGCATGCTGTTTTCCCTTAAATTAAATAAACTGACATTGGCAGCTGATAGCGTAGGAAAAATAAATAAAACGATTTGTAGAAATAGTTTTAATAAAATGATTTTACTTATTTGTTGAGATATTAATGCCATTTTTTACCCTGTTTCAATATAAATCATCTAATTGTCTTACCGTTAGATATTTTGCACTCTTCCGGGTGTTCTAATTTCTCATCATTCTTATTTGCAGACACTACGGGAGTAAAGAATATACTTAACTCCTTTTTTAAATGCTGTTTGCTTGCTAAAACCTGAGCATAAATCGAAGTATCATTCATTGCATACTCAAGAAAAGCTCCAATATCAGGTTCAAGACTGAAGTATTTGGTTAAATCCAGAGTGACATTATTTTCTTTAAAAACCTCTTGAATTACTGGGTCATGCAAAACATCTATAACTTCAAGCATGCCATGATATCCGCGTTTTGCGTATACGGCCACTAATTGCACCAAAAATAGATTAATATCTTGACTTAAATTTGGATCCTTTCGATTTTCTTGCATATAGTAATTGAGCATAAACACAATATTACAGGTGTGCCCCGAGACTGAGCCCACATAGGCTGCACGAGAGCGATTATTAGACCAAAACCACTGAGGTGGTTCGACATCCTTCTTAGGGGAAACTTCACTGGTGTCTACCAACATATTCCGCATGGGGACACGTTGCGCATCATAGAACGTAGCAGATGTCGAACGCATTACGCCGCCGGAAGAGTTCCAGGTATCAGCCCCAACTTTATCAGCAGAAGTCTCAAATTTTCTTTCTAAAATTCCAGTTGATTTTGCTCTTGCTACTCGGTCTCTTCTATTATATACATGACAAGACTTCATAAAATGTTCCAGTTTTTCTGGATTGTATTTTTCTTTATCCTTATATCCGTTTGCAAAAATACTAATTTTTCTTTCCATTTCTATGGGAGAATTTACAATGCCTTCAGGTCCAAGGAAAAAATATAATATCTTGTTCGTAGCATTTAGCGTTTGGAATCTTAACTTAGTGTCATCAAATAAATCGTTCAATGAATCACTTACATTATTACTGGATATGGTTTCTTCCGAATGAGTTACCCCATTAATGTATTGTGCAAGGCGTGTTTCAAAAAAACGTCGAGTATCATTTTCTTTAGGATCACACATTCTAACTTTTTGACATATAGAACGAGTAAACTTCTCATATCCCACAGGGAGTTCTTTAGGTAAAGCTAGATTTTGGAAATGTTGTTCAATCGCTTCAATACACGCTTCATAGTCAACAAATAAGTAATTAGCAGACAGCTTTTGTAAAAATTGTTTTGAAGCAAGATTATTTGACTTTAAATAGCCGATCGTCAAGGTAATGAAAATTGATTGATCTACTCCTTTAGTTACAACTTGTAGGTATTGTTTGTGAGTGATTAACACCGGTATGTAATTTTTATCACCAATAGAGGGTCTAAAACCAGGCAATAATGAATCAAAAGATAAGTCGGTAAGTTGCGAAAGTACGGATATTCTGACTTGGACTTCAGTTTTCTCCAGAAGCCTAGGAAGTAATTCCTTTTTTGCACGCATGCTAAGGCAAATGCTTGGTTTACCATTTGATGATTCAGGTATTGATTGAAATACATTTAATAATAGGGAAATTAATGGTTTCACTTCTTCTTTAGCGAGCTCTTTTTGAACGTAACCTAAAACAGGGGAGTTCAAAATGACGAGAGGTGCTTTTATATGCAAATCCAAAAGATTTGTATAATGTTCAAAAGATAATACATCATAAAGATCGAGTTCTATCATGAGCTCTTTAAAGAGTGCTATATTTTTGCTCAAAATAGCTTTGAAAAGCATCGCTTTCAAATGCTGCTTTCGATCTTTATCACTTTTATTTATTTCATGACTTATTAAAAAGAATAATGTTTCAAGAGAATGATTTTTCGATTGAAGCGGTGTATCTTGCACAAGTGCAGAAGATATTATAGAAGAGGCACTGGTCTTATTTGTTTTTTTTAAAAGTCCGTCCTTTTCTAGGAGTTTTTCTTCAAGTTGAATTCTTGTTTCATCAGCTGATTGTATTATTAATGTACGAGTATTCTCAGATACTTTTATGACTAAATTAGCCGTTTTATTTGAAGCAGAAACAACACGTTCTCTGGTTTCTTGAGCAGCTTTACTTACCAAGGCAATAATATCTTTATAGCTTAGCATGCCTGATGGCCTCTCTAAGTATGATTGTTGCCTAATATACCTCGAAAAAATTAAGGAAAAATTAAGAGGAATGTAAATCATTTCTACTGAGGACAATATGAGTATTGATAGATTTTATGTAGTAAATTCATTCAGTTGAAAAGATATAAAATAGTTTTGTTGACAGAGTAATTGATTCTTTGTACTCTTTTTTATCTCGTTTGACATTATTTATTACCTTAGTTGAGGATTAAAATGGGTGTTACTCCTGAAGTAATATATGTAAAACACAATAGTGTTGAGCCTGAATTTTATACACTTGTTGATGCCGTTTATAACAATCTCTACGAACAAGCAGAAGAGATGCTTATACTACACCCAAATTTTATTAATACAATTATCATCCCCACAAATCAATCTGCTTTATCCACGGTTTTATCTAAGAAAACAATTGATTTCACAATGCTAAATATTCTCGTTAATCATGGTGTTGAATTTACTTATCCTATTAATGCAATCGGAGATTTTGCTTTAGATCAGGCCTGTAGGTCGAGGGATTTACACTTGCTCAGCTATTTAGTTGCTCATGATGTCTCAATTTCAGGAGCTGCTGTTCACAAATTGTTATATAAAGCTAGAGACATTAGAACAATTAATACTAAGGATATTAAGCTGCTTGTTAGCATCATTCATCAATTAGGAGGACTGGCTGAAGTTGCCGAAATGAAAGATGAGCAAGGTCGTACCTTTAAAGCGAAAGCAGAGCGAATAAATCTAAGCAATGAATCCTATGGAACGTTGCGTTACAATCTATGGAATTTATTGAATTTAGCTGATAATCAAGTGCCAGATCGAGCTGGGCTAAATGATGCAAATAAAATATTAGATGAAGAAATTGCTGCAATTAGCCATCGCTATTATGAGAAAGAGAATGCTGATTTTTCTTTAGGAAATTCAATAACGTCTTTATTTGGATCAGGGGGGATGCCAATAGAGTTTACTGATGACTCTGTCTATGGAGATCTACAGAAACCCTTTAATCAAATATAGGTATCATTTAAGCATACTGTATTTTCAGTATCATGGATTCCAAAGTTAACCCAGGCCCAAAGGCACAGCTGAAAATATGCTTCGCTATATCTTGATTATTTAATTTATCCCAAATACTTTTTAAAACGAATAACACCGTTGCAGAAGACATATTCCCATAATTTTTTAATATATCGTAAGCATATTGGTTGTCTTGAGTGGAAATTTTTAATGATTTTTCACATGCTTGGAGAATTTTAATTCCACCAGGGTGAATTGCGAAATAATCTATATCAGCAAAAGAATAATTAGATTGTTTTAATAGTTTTTCAGTAAACAGGAAAATTCCTGATTGAATTGCTTCGGGTACGTACGAACTGAGTATGATATCAAATCCATAATCTGTAATAGTCCATGCCATGTCCTGGTTCGTTTGCGGAACTAAATCACAATAAAATGACTCTATACTCAAAAATTTGTTTGAATCAGTTTGCCCCTGAATCAAGACTGCCGCAGCTCCGTCAGCAAAAATTGCATTTGAAACTATATTCTCTATGTTAAAGGTATTTTGAAAGTGTATCGTACAAAGTTCAACGCATACTAAGAGCACATTGGAGTTGGGTTCTGCTTGACAAAATGCATTTGCTACTTTTAAACCATTGAACGCTCCATAGCATCCCATAAAATTAATCGCAGTACGTTTTATGGATGAAGATAAATTAAGCTTTTGTATAATCTCAATGTCAATTCCAGGAGCATACATGCCAGTGCAGCTGACTGTAATCAAATGAGTAATATTTTTGCTGTCAAATTGAACGCTATTTAAGCAGTTCTCGATGGAAGCCAAAGCTAAATTAAGCGCATTATCCTTATATAACTTCATTCGCTGTAAAGTAGATGGAAAACTCTCTTCAGGAATATTAGGGAAAAATTCAAATTCTCCTGGTTGCTTACAATAGTCCGTTAATACACTATATCTGGTCTCAATTCCTGATGATTTATAAATTTTTTTCAGTACCTTTTTTTGTACGCTATCAAGATGAAATCCTACAGAAATAAGATCCGCGATCTCTGCTTGAGTTCGTTTAAATCGTGGGTTTGCTGTTCCAATTGCAGTAATTTTTGATTGCATTTTTTTCCTTTTTGAAAACATCTCCCTCAATACAGGCAATTTGTTATCGCTTATAGGTCTATTTATAGCACAAATCACTTATTGCAATAATTAAATATAGGATGCAGAATTAAAATTTAACTTCTTTAAATTGAAATGGCCAAATTAAAAGTACGATCAAAGGAAAAGGAAATTATTGATCTCGGTCAGGATTTTTATACACCTCAAGAGTATGAACAATCATTAAAAAAGTTATTTAAAATCAATAGGATGATGGGTATTTTTAAAAGTACAGTCAATTTACTTCGACAATTTCCTTCTAATTCTGTATTGACAGATGTGGGATGTGGAGGCGGCTTATTTTTGCTTCATCTTGCTAAATATTTCCCTGGAATGCGCATGTTCGGGTTAGACATCTCTCAAGATGCCATTAAGCTTGCAGAAGAAGAATTGCATAATTGGCAACAAAAAAATGGATGTACTCAAATTAAATTTCAAATCCAATTGAAACCAGAGCTCGAAATCAAGACAAGTGTCGATATAATTTTACTTAATTTGGTATGTCACCACCTGAATGATGAAGAATTAGTCTCTCTCTTAATAAAAGCGAATGATACAGCCCTTAAAGCTGTGATAATTAATGATCTACATCGAAACTTTATTGCTTATTGGCTATATAAAATAATCAGCCCTGTATTATTTAGAAACCGACTTATCACCCATGATGGCTTACTATCGATTCAAAAGAGTTTTACTAGAACAGAACTGGATTTTTTTCTGCAACAAGCAGGTATTAAAAATTATAAAATCAAATGGCACTTCCCATTTTGGTGGAGTATTCTTATTCTGAAATAATTATGGATTAAAATTTATGACTCTGGATGTGCTTATCATTGGAGGAGGGCCTTCTGGTGCAACTACCGCATTATTGCTTGCTGAAGCAGGATGGTCTGTGGGGTTGGTTGAAAAAAAAATATTTCCACGAAGAAAAGTTTGCGGTGAATTTATATCGGTGACAAGTTTACCTCTATTGCAAAAACTCGGTTTGGAAGAGTTCTATCTGAAGAATGGCGGTCCGGAAATACAAAAGGTTGGTTTATATGCTGATGATGTTATATTGACCGCAAATATGCCTTCTACTGAAACCTCAAAAAATCTATGGGGAAGGGCGTTAGCACGGGAATATCTTGATACAAAACTCATAGATAAGGCCAAATTAGAAGGAGTACGTGTTTGGCAGCCTTGTGAAGCACTGTCCTTACATCAATCAAAAGATGGATTATTCACCTGCTCTGTAAAAGGAAATAATAAAATAACAATGATAACCGCCTCTCTGATTGTTGTTGCAAATGGATCATGGGAAAAAAGAATTGACCAAGTAGAGAATAAAATGCATCGAGATTCTGAGCTCTTGGCATTTAAAGCACATTTTAAAAACGCCACACTACCTGAAAATTTAATGCCATTACTCGCTTTCCCAGGTGGATATGGAGGAATTGTTCATAGTAGCATGGAGAAAGTTACGCTTTCGTGTTGTATTCGCCGAAGTCTTTTGCGTGAGTTACGTTTAAAAAATCCAGGAATACATGCAGGCGATACAGTTTATCAGTACATTTTGAGCCAATGTCGTGGAGCCAGGGAAGTTCTTGGTTGTGCAGAACGTGAAGGAAATTGGTTAGCAGTAGGGCCAATTAAACCGGGTATTCGCAGCTGCTATCAAAATGGTATCTTTTTTGTTGGCAATATTGCAGGAGAAGCTCATCCGATTGTTGCCGAGGGAATTAGCATGGCAATGCAATCTGCATGGCTACTTTCACGCTGTTTAATTCATTTTAAACTGAATATTAGAGGAGGTAATTATCGGGATGATGCCGGGGCGTATTATACAAAGCAGTGGCGTAAATATTTTAGTAGCCGCATTCACGCAGCCTCGTTTTTCGCACAATTAGCGATGATGAAACCCTGGAGTAGATCGTTACTGTTACCAATAATCAAACAATTCCCTACTATTTTAACCTTGGGAGCACAGTTAAGTGGAAAAATACAACACGTTATGCCAATTGAAGAAATATAATTATTGGGTATATCTATAGTATTGAGAAGTTCAACTTTTTAATTGCGGGGGCATTGAACCTGATTCTTGATATCTTGCTCAGTTGATAAAATCAGAAATGTGGCAAAAAAATGTATATTTTTGTCTACAAAAAAAGCGTTATTATAATTTTATGATAAACTGCCCATTCATTTTACTTTCATGGTAATCCTTATGTTTGAAATATATAAAAATAATCACTTTGTCATGTACTATGAAAACCTAAACAAAAGTTTTGGATTTACCCATTCACTCACTGTAAAGAACTTACTAACAAATGAGACCACGGGGATGTGGGTCGATCCGACTCACACAAGTACGGATGCAAAACTTCTGGATAAAATTCTACGACTACAACAATTAAAAGAAACTATGACTCAAGATGAATATGAGCATGAAGTGGCTTGTTTTATAGAAAGACTCATAGAAAATGGTGGTTATACTTGTCTTGAGATTTCAAGTTTAATGAAAGACGCATTAAAACATCATAAAGACCCTCAGCATTTATTAGAAACGATTAAAAACGTAGATGTTTCATACATTCGCAATCAAGACATTGATAGGTTCCATAATATCCAAGAGATGAAAAATGCAGTTGCTGGATTTATAAAAACACTTACCGAATTTATTTGTAATCTTTTGTCTTTACCTTCTGATAATTCAGTAACATCAATATTAGTAAAATTTAATATTTATCAAAATCCTATTGCTGACGAAGAAATAAAAGAACCAACAAATTTTGTATCTTCAATGATTTAAAATCTTCATGTAGACGGAGAGGGTGGGGATATCTATACGAGGTATCACTCCCTTTTTTAAACTCAAAAATTCTAATAATTAATATCAGCATTAGTTAGTTATTTTGCTCTAATTTGTTTCATTCTTTGAATAATGCAAGTAGCTGTTATTGATCATTTTATAAGCGGTGTTATAGATTTTTCTGAATCGTTGGTCTCTATCTCAGAGCTTTCAGTGCTCTCTATGTTGTCAAGACTAAAATCCATGGAGCTTTTATTTTCCTTGGTTATCGAATCAGCTAGTGCTGTGAGTGGCGGAGCGTCCGTATGCTCATCATTTTGTAGCGAATGTTCATTTTTTCCTGCTGTACTCCCTGGTTCTGGGCGTGCATTTCCTGCTTGGCGTCGCTCTCTTAAATAAGAAAAAATATCATCTCCATAAAGTTCTTTTGATTTTTGATTACAAAAGTTTGCGAGTATACCGTCTTGATAAGTTCTACTTCCGGGATATTTTTCTTCAACTGCAGCAATTCCACCAGCCCGAATCGTCGCCAACATATCTTTGCTAAAATCATCTTTATTTATATTTAGGTGAGAAATATCATGAAAAGTATCTGAAGCACAATCCCGTCCTATACTGTAAGCGAGCATCTTACCATCTTTATCATAAACTAGAACTGCAACAGTTAATTCTGGCTCGTCTTCTTCCTCTTCTTTTTTTTGAGGTTTATTTAGCAACATTGCATCTTCAAGTGCTTCTTTTTCTGAATCCTCATCATTTTCCAAATCATTTATTAAATCTTTTTTAATTGCTTCTTCTCTTTCAATGATCAAAATTTGTTCCAATTGCTTCTCTTGGTCTAAACTGACTAACATCTTAACATAGACAGCTTCCTTGTTACTTTTTTCTAAATTTTCTTGTTCTAAGCGTGATTGGGACATAAGAGTGGCTCTTGAATAATAAATGATCTAACATATTGTATAATAATACACCATTGTCAGTTTGTTGTCTAAAACCAGAGAAGGGCTTATATTACGACTCCATTAAGTCTGATTATCAAAATAATCAGACTTAATGGGGCGTGGATTCCCGTGGTTACAAGTCATAAGTGCAAGCGCCTTTTTATAACATAGTGTTCATTTCCATCTTCATTTCATGTCGCTGATTTCTTTTGTAAAAACTTCATTTGGTGATGCATAACCAAGACTTCTACGTGGTCTATTATTTAATTGGTCTGCGATAAGAGCAAGGTATTCATCTGTGATGCCAGCAAAACTTGATCCTTTTTTTAGATATTGCCTGACCAGACCATTTGTATTTTCGTTCAATCCACGTTCCCATGATGAATATGGATGAGCAAAATAAAAATCTGTATTGAGTTCTTTGCTGATATTTTCATGATAAGCTAACTCTGATCCGTTGTCTGCTGTGATAGTAAATACAGAGCCAGAGAAATCCTTTAATCCAGCTATTGTTGCTTCAGAAACCTTTGCGGCAGTTTTTGTTTCGACTTTTTTAAGAATGGTTTTTTTGGAAACACGTTCAACAATACTCACCACTGCTTGCTTCCGTTGTTTGCCAATGATGGTATCAATTTCCCAATCCCCGATTCGCTTTTTTTCTTTAACGATAACAGGTCTATCATCAATAAAACGCCGGTTTTTAATGGGTCCTTGTCGCTTTGGGCTGCCATAGCGTTTACGGTATTTTTTATTCTGGTGACGTAGATGAAGATATAATTTTCCGCGTTTATTTTTATCCTGTAATATGAATTGGTAAATCCATTTGCCGCTAATAATGAAAAGATTATGCTTCTTTGCATAACCACTAATTTGGTCTGGTCTCCAGTTTTGTTGAAGCTTCTCGCGAACAAAACTTTTGGCATAATCAGTAAATTTTATAAATTTATTTTTGTTTTTATGTCGCTGATTAGCGTTGTTTTGAGCATAGTCAGGTTTATATTGCCATGATCCAAGCCTTGTACGTACAAAGGTGATATTACGTTTTAACTCACGGCTGATGGTTGATTCGTGTACTCCGATTTCTTTAGCAATGCTACGTTGCGTATACCCTGCTTTCCAAAAAGCTAAAATCTGACATCTTTGTAAATAATTTAAATGTTTATAACCCATTTCGTACAAATTCCATTTGAAAATTAACCGATAGAATTATATCAACCAGATTGATTAATTAATAATCAAAACTTGCACTTATAACTTGGATCTAAGAACGGTAAATTCAATTTGTAAGTGCAATCGGCCTAACCAGTATTTGTCTCTTGCAATGTAAAAAGAGTTTTAGTACTCTGCAATAAAAATGAACGAGGATTTGAACAATGAGAAACAAAAATGAGCTACTTTTTCAGAAAAAGATTCATGAGATCAATGAAGTCATCGAAGATTCAGCGGCGTCTGTAGGGCGAGCTGTGCGTATGGCACGAAACACTCGAGAAATAGGGGCAGATACTGTAGAAGCCTTAGAGGGGCAATCAAAACAAATTCAAAAAATAGAGGAAATTACAGAAAATATACAAAATAAGGCTGAACAGGCAGAAGAAAGTATTTTAAATATAAAAACTTATGGCTTATCTCGCTTTTTTCCTCCCATACCTGATTTCTTGAAACACCCCTTCAGTCGCAAGTCAAAAGATGAACCACCAAGACACTCAACTCTGACTCAATCTATTAAGCAGGAACTGCCAAGACATCATGAACCTAAACTGAAACAGCAATATAATGAACCAGTTGATAGAACTTTATTAGATGAAAAACATTTAGAGCTGTTAGGTAAGACCAATGAGGGGCTTGATGAGTTAGGTGAAATTATCGATGATCTAAATCAATTGGCGAGGGAGCAAGGCAAAGAAATAACGTGGCAGAATAAACATCTAGACAAGCTTAAACCAAAGATAGAAATGGCAAAAGAAACTGTAAATTATGAAACTGGGCGTGCTGGAATGTTATAGAATTCATTAGAGCAAGCGTAGGTCTCTCAACATGATGCTAATGAAAGTTCGATAGGGCTATTTCTTTTAGCTTATGAGTGGGATCCTGCATTAAGGATTTTATTAGCACTTGGTGTACATCAAAACTTCTACAGGGATCTCAAGAGAAAGTAATTTAGTAAGGAAGCTAGGTACTTCATCTCTTGGCCTGCGTTTAGCAACTTTTCGTTATAAGCAGACCCTATGAAAACAGCAAAGGATTTGCAGATTTGTCAGACCTTTATGTCTTGAAGTTCATTCTAAAATAATGGGTTCGATATTAAGTTGTACATCATAATGCTCTTTAATTTTCGATTGAATCCAGTCTGCAAATTTCAATAATTCTGTTTGATATGCGCCGCCATAATTTACCATAACCAATGCATGCTCCTTGTAAATCCCAACATTGCCTTGTCGCAATCCTTTCAGACCTAAACTATCAATCAGCCACCCTGCTGATACTTTAACTTTCTCGGGATTAGGTGTTGGAAAAACCGGCAAATTAGGATTTTTTATACATAACTTCTGCGCTATTTTTTTGGGTATGATAGGATTATGAAAAAAGCTACCTGCATTACCCAACTCCTTGGGATCGGGCAATTTACTTTGACGGATACTAATAATTATGTTACGAAGGTCATATGGTGTTGGATGAGTTAACGATGAGAGTCTTTGCGCCACATCGCCGTAATTCGTATTAAGATTGGGCTCCGTTAATAAAGAAAAACTGACGCTAATAACAATAAAACGCGAATTATTTTTTAAAAAACTGTTCCGATAACTAAATTGACATTCGCTGTTGCTAAGGCTAACTAGTTTTCCAGACTGAAGATCATATACCACAACCTCTTTGATAAAATCTTTAACCTCGACTCCATACGCACCGATATTCTGAATTGGCGATGCACCGACCGTGCCAGGGATTAAGCTTAAATTTTCCAACCCAAAAGCACCATGCTGGTTACAATAAGCCACAAAGTCATCCCAATTCTCACCAGCCATTGCCGTAACAATCTTTTCTTGGCCAAAATCAGTAATTGTGATACCACGTAACTCATTATGAATAACTAAACCTTGATATCGGGCGGGTATAATTAAATTACTCCCACCTCCCAAAATGAAGAATTTGCAATAATTAGAAATAGTTTCTCTGATTTCATCTAATTGTTCGATTTGATTTAAGACAATATAATGAGATGCTGTTGAGTTTAAGTGCAATGTGTTTAAAGATGTTAAATCAATATTCTCTAGAATATTCAGCATTGCTTGCTAACCAGTTGTGTATTAATTACTGATTATCGCGAAATTAATTGGGAGGTGCAATTGGTTTAACCAATTTTGTAGATAATCACCTTTTAAAACAGAAATTGATATTATAGGCGGCTACATTGTAATAGCTATTATTGCTTCTGTGATATATCCATAACCTGCAAATTTTGTATTCGATCCAATATCTTCAGAAACGCTTCTTATTTCGCCTTGATCTCATAATTACTAGGCAACGTCCCTACAGTTTTTTATAGGATTTTCCAAACTAAATCTGAGCACGGAGTTTTCAGGCTCGTTCGATTTGCCCCCTCTCCCGCGCTAGGAATTTGAGTAGTATGATGATGCCCTTTTCGCGGGACGAGGGTTGGGGAGAGGGAATGTCACGGATGGTTATTAACGATGAGGCGTGGTTTCGTTTAGAAAAGTTGCTTCCAAAGCCAAAAGGACGTCATGGTAAGGATGATCGCTTGTTTATGATGTTTGGGCTCATGAACATTGTGAATTTTTTTGGCTGATAAGGCTTATGATATTGATAGTTTTCGTCAGGCGTTAACCGAGGGCGGAATAAAGGCTGTTATTCCAAGCAAAAAAGAATCGCTTGAAGCCAGCGGCTCATGATCGTCATCTTTACAAAGAAAGGAATATTGTTGAACGTTTTTTCAAAAAATTAAGCGCTTTAGAAGGATTGCTACACGATATGATAAAACAGCCAGAATATACCTCACTGGCGTATTGTTTGTGAGTATACTATTGACTTTAAAGTAGAGGAGCATCGATTGCGTTTGCTGAAAAATATCGTGATTCCAAAAGCGCAACACTTTAAACCCACGTGTCATTAGCCAATCTGTACGCTTTGCATCGTACATTTGATTGTCCGCATGTTGACTGCCATCAAGCTCGATAATCAGTCGTTTTTCAAGACAGACAAAATCAACGATGTATTCACCTATTAGTACTTGCCTCTTGAATTTAAATCCAAGTCTATTCGCTCGAAGGTAACACCATAGATGCCTCTCAGCATCAGTACTGTTTTTCCTTAAATCACGAGCTCGTTGTCTTAACACAGATTGTTCCATTCCCTCTCCCCAACCCTCGTCCCGCGAAAAGGCATCATCATACTACTCAAATTCATAGCGCGGGAGAGGAGGCAAATCGAACGAACCTAAACAATCTGTGCTCAGATTCAGTTTGGAAAATCCTATAAAAAAAATTTAGGGACGTTGCCTATATTTAACTTAAATATTCACTGGGTGTGAAATCATCAGCTTTAGATTGATTATCTTCATTCCCGTCATTTTGGGGGGATGAAAAAAAACCGATACCAGAATAAGAGTGATTCATGATTGTCCCTTGATCTAAATAAGAAAGTTCATCGTCTCCTTCACTTTCAGATGTATTTCCACAATACAAATGTATCTCTTTCATAAAGAGCGAGGGATTCGCCAAACTAAAATCTTGATCAAGATTTTTTTCAAGTGCTACTAATTGCCATTGCTCATGCCTATTTTTTAATAATTTTATTAAAGACTCAATGTCACATTCACTAGCTTCTATGTTAGAAAAATCATTCTTCATTGAAATAATTTCCTCTTCATCTTCAACCAGTGCAAGACATTTATATAACATTATTTGTTGGTGTGTGTAAAAATCGGATGTTATCGTAGTTCGAATGATCTCTTCAAAAAATGAAAAAGGAGTATTTGCAATCAACCTTATCATAGCTATTTTTTCACTTTGAAAACTCTCTGAGCCCACATAATTTTGAGGCAAAGAGCTCTCATCTACACCATGATAATGTTGCTCGACTATGTAGGGAATTTTTTGTAACGACGATAAAGTGAGTGTAGTTCGTAACATTTCATAGTCCAAAGACTCTGCCATATCTATCCTGAATGTTCTTTGTTCCTTACCTGTAACCTGTAAGCCAAAATTACCCGAATGCATGTCTGTTTCACAAAGGAAATAGCAAATAATAAACATTGCCGCTAAACCTTTAATATTTTGAAATTCACTTTGCTCTTTGAGATCAGGACACCCTTCTCTAAAATTTTTTATCCTCCTGCTCGCAATAAAAAACTCATTGTTTTCTTTAATAATTTCCAATTCAGGGCCATACCCCATAAGTCCTTTAAATATTTTACAGCAAGCTAATTCAATTTGAGCAGCATATTCACTTCTTCTGAATAAAAGAAAAAAATCATCATCGAAAGAGGGGTTTTGTACAGGCTCAAAATTTGGGGTGCAGGTATAACCAAAATTTAGACCTTCTTTAGGACTGCCAAATAATAATTTAATGTTATGAAAAGATGAGAAATCTCTATAAGGCATGGTATGCTCTATTCTAAAAAAGACTATATTATAAACGGAATGATGATTAAATTGTATCTAAAATAACTCAATGGAATTGATTTAAATTTTTATGTTTGTTCGCCAATACAACCATTTTGGTGTCGTAGATTTAAATATAAAGTGGTCTTGGAACTATCCAATTGCTCAGCAAAATGAATATTCTCTTTCTATAAAGAGCTTTCTGTACAATCCAGTTTATGTACGAGCAGCTCGTTAAAAGTCCAAGCATTTTCCCGTTCTTACTTAAAGCACTTGAAAGTCCAATTCTTCCTTTAATAAAATTGGCTAAACCCCAATTAAAAAAACATAATTGCTTTTTATGATTCAAGAACAACAAATTATCGATCTTTTAAACGTTCATTATGGAATTGATATTCATGCAGCACAACTCATCCAGGGTGG
This sequence comes from Fluoribacter gormanii, assembly GCF_900156395.1. Lineage (GTDB taxonomy): Bacteria > Pseudomonadota > Gammaproteobacteria > Legionellales > Legionellaceae > Legionella > Legionella gormanii. The sequence goes on from NZ_FTNL01000013.1 coordinate 80,458, forward strand.
TGCTGATATGAATGCATTTGGATATAAAGCAGATTCAAAATTCAATTCTTATTTTGTAAAGCTTAAATATGGCGTTCATAATGAAATTAATTTCTCAATTATTCGTCTCTTGCATCATTCAGGAATGAAAGAAATTATTTTCCCTATCTCTACAATCGACGGAAAATTATTTCAGAAATTGGACCAGGTTAAAATAATTGTGTATCCGTTTATTGATGCGCCAAACGGCTTCATGCAGCATTTAACAGGAAAGCAGTGGAGCCATTTTGGAAAAGTATTAAGACAAATTCATGAAACCTCAGTTCCTGCCGTGATTCAAGAGCAATTAAGAAAAGAGATGTACTCAACTCAATGGCGTGAAATAGTCAGGTCCTTTTATAGTAAAATTGAATTGAATGCTTCAGATGATAAGATTACTGCTGACTTCAAATCATTTTTCAATCAAAATATCGAAACAATTCATCAATTAGTTGATTCTGCAGAAGAGCTATCTAAAAAAATTCAACCTGATTTAACGAAGTATGTATTGTGCCATTCTGATATACATGCGGGCAATGTACTAGTTGTTAATGAGGAGACTATTTACATTATTGATTGGGATGAACCCATTTTAGCCCCCAAAGAACGTGATTTAATGTTCATTGGTGGTGGTGTTGGCAATGTGTGGAACAACCCCCATGAAATCGATTATTTTTACGAGGGTTATGGTAAAACAAACATCGATAAAACTATTTTGTCGTATTACCGGCATGAACGAATTGTCGAAGATATAGCAGTATATGGACTAGACCTGCTTTCACGTGTTCAAAACGATCAGTCCAGACTTGAAAGTTTTAAACATTTTAAGGAGATGTTTGATCCAAACAACGTTATTGAAATAGCTTTTGCTACAGGATATTAGAAACATATAATTATGTTCAAATTTCCTGTATTTCTATTGTTTTGGTGTAGTCATGGTTGGCTCCACGGACTCTTGCTTTCCTTCACTTCCATGCAATTAATTCTTTTTACGTTCACTTTAATGGATATAGAACCTCGATTTTTCAGATAAGCTCTTAACTACCTCCTCTACGCACTCCCCTACACCTCTTCTGAAACTGACAAGATCTGCGGCTGTTTCTCCTCGCTTATTGACAATGCTGCTGTCAACACGTTTATCTTGGAGCAAACGTTTTACACAGCTCAAATGACCTCGCTCTACTGCATCATGTAGGGCTGTATATCCTATATTATCCTGTTGATTGGGATTGAGTTTAGGATCGGCAAGGAAGAGTTCAAGTACAGCGACATCACCAATCGATGTGGCCCAGAACAAGATGGGTTCAGATGTTGCTGTACAGGCATTAATATCAATTCCTGGGGTTTTTAGAAGCATTTTGACAATGTTGAACGCTTCATCATATTCTTCCCCTTTTTTTCCGGCCAGTTTTTGTATTGCTTCTGTCAAAGGTGTGGTGAAATAGTGGTTGCTGGTTTTGACTACTTTGACATCAGGGTATGTGAACAAAAATCCGCGGATGGCTCGTACATCATTGGTACGAATAGCTATAATTAAATAATCTATATTTTCCTTTACAATGCCAGGATTGCTATTTTTAAATGCCTTAAAATATTTACGATCCGCTTTTCTTTCGTGTTTTTCATGCATAAGGAGTTGTTGCATTTCGGTATCTTTAGCCATCTTGACCACAGAATCACCACGATATGGACGTTTGAATAATGTCCCTGGATATTGAAGCAATAACCTTACTGTATCTGTACGTTCATTTTGAAGAGCTAATTGTAACGGCGTAACACCATTCACATCTTTTGCTGCAGTATTAACATCAGCATAATACACCAGGCTTTGAATGTTTTCATTTTGTCCTGCCAGAGCTGCAGCATGAACAGGAGTTCGGTAGCTATGCGTAGTTTTTTTCATAGCCTCTGGGTGAAACTCCATTAAAGAGTTTAAAATCTTTGGATCTTTTGAGGCTGCATAATAAGCACTATATTCGCTAGGTTTGGCACCATGATTTAGTAAGGCTCTTACTAAGTCAACTCTGTTTGCTCTAATGGCGCAGTCTAATGCATTGTCATTTTTTGTCTTTGCTGTATCTGCCCCAGTTTTAACCAATAGATCAATCATCTCAACAGATTGCACCAGGCATAATGGTTCTTGGTTGTGCCAGTTGGGTTGATCCACTGCATTGGGGAACATCTGGATAAGTGTAGAAGCAAGCTCAAGATTATTATTCATTACTGCTAAATGCAATAAATGATAACCTTGGAACTGTTGTTCTGTTAAAGACCAGGATTTTAATTCATCTAAATCCTCATGGGTCACTTTATCATTAAGGAAGTGATCTAAGATCTGAAGCCGAGAGTTCATTTCAGGAAAAAGTTTTATTTCAAGAGACTGTAACTGTTTATCAAACTCCTTTCTAGATTCACCAGTAGTTTCCAGTAACCAACCTTTCAGCATGAGTTCAGTCTGAAAAATCTCCTGATTTGATTCTGAACTGAAATGGTCAGTTAATAGCGTTCTTATTAAATCGAGTTTGCCTTCTGGTAGTAACTTTTGGGTAATTAAGCGCATTAATAAATGTGGTAATGCAGAATTATTAGCGTAAAGAGAAAGATATTCTTTCAGAAAGAATTGTTCAAAAAATTGAATCGTATCGATAAAAAGCTCATCAGCTATGCTTTCTGGTAAAAATAAGCGATATTTTATTTTTAAAGCGATTAACTTATTGTGAAGATCGCAATTGCCTACCGTTTGAAATTCTCCATCAATCCTATCGTGGTAGACAAGTCCAAGAGTTTCATGCAAATTTTGTTGAATATATGTTTTATTTGACTCATAGGTATCTATAAAAAGAGTGGCAAATACTTGTTTAGTTACATTCTCAGGTTTAGTTATTTTGTAATGTTCTGTTGTGGTGTCGGTGCTGCATCCACCGCCATTATTGCGATACAAGTCTTTTTGTTTGATGATGATATCGATACCATGTTCAGGCCAACCAGTGAATAGTTCCACTCCTGACTGTTTACTGTCTTCTTCCATAGATGACAAATAATCATCCGTGTATGGGAGTGTACCCGAATAATTCGCCATAAAATAATATCGCATGGCTTTTATTGTCATATTTCTTACTTGCCGAATAGCGTCCTGATGTTCTATGTACTTATTATTTTGCTCACAATGAGACAAGTAAGTATTCATCAAATGCACTATAAATGGCGCGGTGTAAAAAGAATTACTCCCTGTTAGTCTGACAAGACTGTTATCGACTGGTATTGATCCGCTCAATGCAAATAAATGGCCGAACATTGCAGTGTCTTTGCTGATAGGGGAAATTATTTTAGTTTGGAGATGATGCGCTTCAAAAGCGAGGGTACTGTCACTGAAGTCATTGATGTTATTAAAAGTAAAATTAAACTTGCAGATATAACTTAATGCTTTGGAACGCTCATTACTCCCTTCTTGAGTTAAATTTTTTATATGGCCAATAACAACATTAAAATCCAAATCAGGCTTAAGTGTTTTAAAATAGCTGTTTATTTTTTCATTTTTATACTGAGGATTACAAATGGCGACAAGAGCGAGGCAATATTCAACATCTACGCTAATACCGGTTGTAACAATCGCTTGAATTAAATCGAGCATTGTCTCCTCAGTAACTCCATTTTGATGAAAATTAGCAAACGCCTCTTCTATTATCTTTTTTAGAATTCCGGCAGAACTCTCTTGTTTTTTACATAGTTCAATAATGTTGACAAATTTGGATCTGATGCTCCAATCGTCCATAATAAATAACGCACCCAAAATAGTCCTTCCATCGGAGCATTTATCAAAGAGTGATGAGGGATGAGCTTTCAGAATCGTTAACAACAGGTCGTTTCGAATTGTATTGGACCTACCTGCTTTGTTTTCGAAAATCAAATCAAATACTGACTTACCTTCCTTATTTTTATGTGTGACATCAATACCTCTATTAATCAGCAGAAATGCAATCTGTTCAGCTTTGAATTTTTGAGAAATAATTGCGAGTTGCAGGTAATTATTTCCATCATTATCTACGGCATTGATATCAAACAATTCATTATTAACTAATGCATTAACATACTCCATGTTACTAGATTGTGTCCCTTCCAAAATTAAAGCCAAAGCAGTTTTTCCAATATCATTTTTGACGTTAGGATCGGTCTTTTTGTGGTTGATTACATCGACTAGTTGCTCTCTATATTGGAACAGATCTTTAAATACCATATGAAGCAATACGGCGTTATGCTCTGATGTTTGCTGATTAGGATTAAACTTATCATGGGCTATTAAAGCTTTTAGGTGGTCACATGACTGATAACCTGTGGAGCAAAAAAAGAACTCGAAAAGAGAGAAGCCATTTGCCAATCTTTGATTGACGTCAAATTCGTCATTTCTCAGTAATAGTTTAAAGGTCTCATGTTTATAGTAATCAGCCATACCCGTTCGGGTGCGCTCTATATAGTAACCAAGGAAACCATTACCTTGCCTGTCGACAGCATTTACATTTGCGCCTGCTGTTATCAACACGTTGAGATAATCAGAAAAATCAATTTTATTTGCATGATCCGATTTAGCTAATACATGCAGTATTGAATCTCCATCATCAGTCACATCAGTAATTGCAAATTGCTTTTCTTTAAGTTTTGTTAAAATCTCATCGGGTTGCTTCACTTCATTGATAAGAGCAAGAAGACTTAATGTGTCCATTAATAATCCAGGCTGGTATTGGAAAGTGCTCGAAGTATGCCAGATTAATCTTAATAAAATATTAAGAAAAAGACTTGTTATTTGGCCTCCAAATTACTCATTAAAACGCGATTTCATTACAACGCCAGGTCATTTTAAATTTGATGCTTTAGATGATAAGATTACTTCTGGCTTTAAATGTTTTTTTGATTAACTCATCAATTAGTTGATTCTTCACAAGAGCTATCTAAATAATTAACCTGATTTAACTAAAGGCTAAAACTATACTATCTGGAAACGAAAATATGGGATATCACGTTATTTCACTGTTACTTATTACATTAGCCTTTAGTGGAAGTTCCCTTTCTCAACAACAAAAAGTTTATCAACCGCAACTAGAGTCTGTGTCAATTAGATCGATTCATAATGCCATTCAACTTCATAAATTCACTTGCTTCGACCTAGTAACTGCATACATTGATCGTATAAAAAAATATAACTTAAGTGCCAAAAATCATGCCCCAATCAATGCCTGGACTGAGATCAATCCTTCTGCTTTAGCACAAGCACAACAATTAGATGCTTCTTTTAAAAATACAGGTCGGCTAGCAGGCCCCCTCCACTGCATCTCAATTATATTAAAAGATAATATTGATTCTTTTGACACAACTACAACTTCTGGATCCTATGCGCTATTAGGCAGCCAACCTATTCGCGATGCTTTTCTGGTAGGAAAATTACGTAATGCTGGTGCTATTATTTTAGGAAAAGGCGGAATGGACGAGTTTGCTTGGGGTATTATTGGAATAAGTAGTCGTAGTGGAAGAATTGGTAATACATTTGATCCCAATAAAAACTCTGGAGGTTCTAGCGGTGGACCAGCAGCTGCAGTCAGTGCCAGTTTTGCTTTACTGGGGATAGGTACAGATAACAGTGGCTCGGTTAGAATTCCAGCCGCATTTCACGGTTTAGTTGGATTACGCCCAAGTACCGGATTAATTAGTCAACAGGGCATCTTTCCTATGGGAAATTTAGATGGAACAGCAGGGCCTATTGCACGGACTACGGAAGAACTCGCCATTTTGTTGGATATCATAGCTAAACCTGATTCTCACGATCCAAAGACTCTAGGTATTCCCAGAATAAAAACATATACTGAGTTTCTGAAAATGAATGGATTAAGCAATAAACGAATTGGTATTGTACGTAACGTCAGTGGCATTAATCCATTCGACAAGATGCCCCCTCACATTTTAAAAATAGTACAAAACGCGACTCAAAATATGAGAAAAATGGGTGCATCGTTCATTGATATTGCTCTCCCACGATTTGATAATGATCGAAAAAATAACCAAGCAGGAGAAATTCAAGATGTAAATGATTATCTTGCTTCTTTCCCATCAACACGGAAAAATTTTCAGGATATTTGTGAGTCTAATCGCACGCGAAATTTTGGCAATAAAAAAGATTGTCTTCACTTTATCAAGAATATGGCAAGCAAGAGCAGCAACTCTTATCAGAAAGCTCAATCTATATTTGCCCAAAATAAAATTTATGTCCAAAAAATTATGAAAAAAAATAATTTAGATGCTCTACTTATACCAATAACAACTAATGGAACTGCGACCTATGATGTAATGACTGTAAATACCTGGCGTGCCCCGATCGCATCTAACTCGGGTCTTCCTTCTATAAGTATTAATGTTGGGTATAGTAATGATATACATATGCCTATTGGGGTTGAATTAGTGGGCAAAAAATTTCATGAAGGTACATTGATTGAAATTGCTTATGCTTATGAAATGCATGGTCCTAAAAGAATTAATCCAACTATGCCAGAGGAAAATTCAGCATTGTTACATTTATCGATCCCGGAGCTGAATAATTTATTTACATTACTAGGTAAAAATGCTTATGAGGAAGTTCTAATACATAATAAAGACACTAATGATATAGCTCGTGCATTAACTCCAGAAAAATTCCAAAAAATCACTGTTGATACAATTGAAAAAATGAAATTTAATTAACGATAATTTCCCCCAGGCTCCCATCCGAAGCCCAACTTTATTTAAAATCACCCCATGTATAGCATATTAATTGAACTTAATGTAAAATATTGTACCTGTAATATTGTTTGGCGAACATGAGAACTTTGGCTTAATGACGCAGTGTTATTAGTTTTCAATTTCTCTTAATAAAGATAGAGCTGAGTTCTTGCAAAACAAATAGTTTAATATAAGATACAATATTACGGTTTTTTTGCTACTTGATTTTCAATCAAGTGTTTTGATTATTTTATAGTACATGATGTAAAAGAAAGAAGGTATTATGATTCAAGTAAATGTTTGGCTCTCTACAACTCAGATTTTAGGCAAGCGAATAAAAAATCGTTTTTTTGGTCCTTTATTAGCCGCTGAGGACAAAGGTGAAAACATTGGACATGCTAATTTTGTTATGGAGCTTAATGAACGCTCCCCTGGATATGAAAAATTAGAAGATAAATCATCTACTTTATCCACAAGAAAAAGTCTCTGCTATATCCCTGAAGCCGTTGTTGGCAATTCAGGCATGTATTATAAACGTAAAACGCTTCGAAGTGTTCAAGTAACTCATAGTTTCTGGCCCGAGGAAAGACCTACTTCAGGAGCGTTAGCTTGTGATTTTTTTAACCTCTTACATCTTGCCCCAAAAAGTAAAGGAACAAAGCCAGAAATATCGGATCATGATTCTGATATGAAAAGAGAAGAAAGTAATAGCCATTCTCTTACCATCGAACATCCTGCTTACAGAATAAAGCAAAAAAAAATTGAGAATGCCAAGAAAAGTAATCTCGATGCAACCATTAATGTTTGGAATTTAGATGGGGATATAGACAATAGAAAAATTGTCGTAGAAAAACTCAATCAATTAGCGATCAAAGAACAAACATTGATTGCTTCACGTAGCCAACTTCTTGAGCAATCACAGGCTGACCTGGATGGATTAAAAAAAGCGAAAGATGAAATAAGTGCTGAAATATCAAAAAATGCTAAAGAATCCATTTTCCCTTCTAGAATATTAAATTATTTACAAAAAATTTCTAAACCTGATACAAGGACGATCGCCGAAATATCTCGAATAAGTAATGCGTTAAATGATTTGCAAAACGAGAATGAAGCACTTCACCAAGCCTTGATTGTTCTTGAAAAAAATATAGAACAAACACAACTTATTTACCAAGGACAATTAGAACAGAATCAACAAGAATTGGATCGGACAACAAAGGAAGTAACGGTCCTCCAGACGCAACTTCAAGAACTAAATGAAAGAATTAAGGACATGGATGAGAAAACAGTTGAGCTAATAAAAGCAAATGTTAGAAATCGAGCAGACTTTCTTTCGCGAAAAGAAAATTTGTTCCAAAGTTCAAATAAGACTGAGGGTAAACATCCGGATCACTCGATCCATCTGCCGACAAGTGACAGCGGTTTACGCTATCACATTAATGAGCTAGCAGTTATAAATGCAATGCAAAAAGAAAGTAATGAAAATTACTGCTTTATTCAAAATAACTGTGCGAAAAGTGTCAAACGTTGTTTATTGGCTGGCATTCAACACTTAAGAAAAGAATTGAAAAAAAATGGGGTTCCAGATAGTTTTTTCAGACCCCAAGCCATTGAAACAACAAATGGAGTTTATAAGTGGGCTAGATCATTGGAACGTGAACTAAGCAAGTTAAATAGCCAGCCTGAAGTGGAAATAGAAGTGGAAAAGACTTCTTTAAGTATGGGCTGTAAATAAGATTTTAGCTGCTAGTGTTGAAATTCTTGTTTTTCATTTCACGAAGTAAATCGATTGACACTAAATGGTAATGGATCGGTAATAAAGTCCCCTTCTGTTATCATTTCCGCAATTAAACGTCCAGTAACGCGCCCAAGAGTCAATCCGTGATGAGCACATGTCCGAATGCAAACCAAAGTCTTTTATGTCGAGGGGCTTGACCTATAAAACGCACTTTCTAAAAGACGTTCTACGAAAGTACGACTACTAGATAGGTTAAATATAAAGCTCCATTTAAAAACAAAGCCTTAATTTTAATTCCCCGAGTTGAAATATTAAATCTTAACCATGCTGTAGCAATATAGGTTACAAGAATCCCTGTAAGCACTATTCTAGAAGGCTCCCAGGGGGTTAGGAGTATTCCTAATGCAGGAAGTAATGTACCTTGAAAAACCATTGCGCCGGTTATGTTGCCAAAAGCAAGGGTATCTTGACTTTTTCTCACCCAAATTACGCTATTTACTTTTTCTGGCAGTTCTGTTGCTATGGGAATAACCAATAATGATAGAAGCAAAACGGGTATGCCAAGAGAATTAGCCGCCTGCTGTATCCCATGAATAAATCCTTTCGCACTCAATACCAATAAGACTAAGCCAAAAAGCAATTGGATTAAAATTGTTGTAAGGTTGGTTTTAAAACCCAGTTTAGCGATAAATAATGGTTCATTTGTGATTACCGCATGACCATCCTCTACTAACGCCTTGGAGGCTCTGAACGTGAGCAACAGGTAAATGAAATAGAGGAGAATAAGGATGATGCAAAATAAAATACGCATGTAGTTTGGTTCTAATGGAAGAAACATCGCTAAGGCAGCTAATGTAAAGGCGACTAAGAAAAAACTCATGTCACGTTCAAAACCAGTAGCTTCTGGTGATATATATCCATTAACTCCTCGTTTCCTAATGACTGAAAAGGCCATAATAAAAGTTGATAAGGTTGATAACATTAACGGGGCGCCTAAAATTGCCCCTACACTAATTTCCTCATTAACTTGCCTATCAGCAGTTCCTGCAATTATTGCTAAAATTGGTACGGTAGTTTCTGGAAGTGCGGTAGATATTGCTGCAAATATTGAACCAGTTACACCTGTTGAAATATCTATTTTTTCACCAAAGTACTCCAGCGCATTGGAAAATAATTGCGCTGAAATTAAGATGAGAATCAGCATAAATAATAGTTCAAACCACATATACATATAATATCCCTCATACCAGCAGCCAATTTATTCATCCATCAATTTTTTCTAGATACATTTGGGGTTCATTTATAAAATTTTAATGTCCAACATAATTCAGAGTAACTAAAATACAAGGCCCATCTGCAATAATATTAATTTTATGATGTTTACAATTTTGAATGGCTAGGTCACTTTCTGCTCCAGGTTGCATCCAAATATTTTTAATTCCTTTTTTAATAGCTTCTTCAACAATTTTCTCAGTAATAGCAGGTGGAGTTATAATTGAAATACTTTCAACCTCATCGGGTAACTCACTTACAGAATGTACTACGGCAACTCCCTCAATTGAATCTTCTTGAGGATTTACAGGATAAACTTTTTTATTATTCTCAAGATAACAACATAATACCTTATTACCATATTTTGCCCGATTGGATGAAGCCCCAATAACAGCAAAAGCATTTGACTTGAAAAAAGTTTCAATTTGATGATTTATCATAGTAGTTTCGCTTGAGTCATTCGTATTTACCTAGTGTAGCAGTGAATATTCATCTATCATATTTTTTTGTCTGGGTTTTACTGCTATCAATTTGGTAATCATAGCTTTTTCCCAATTTCAATATCTCGAGGATCACGTTCATGATGATCAGGATCATCAAATGACATATAAATGTATTGATGATGCAGATAAAAGCTTAAAGCTTCGGGCGAAGATTGTATATGCAGCTGAATAACTCCTGTATGTTTTAACCATTCTTCAACAAGATTTAAAAAATTACTACCTATACCTTTATTACGATATGCCTCATCGATAACAATAATTCTCAATGCGGCTCTTTGACTTGGCCACAATTGAATGTGGGCATATCCAACTAGTGTTGTTCCTTTATAAAGTACAAAATGTATATGATTTTTGTGATCAAATGTCCATGTATAAGGATCTGAAATAGGTACTTTATCAAAGAAATATGTTTGGCGAAAAGTACGCACTAATTGCCATTCAAGCGGGGATAAAGCTTTTACGATACGAAGATTAGTAAAGCCAGCTCGAGCATCTATATTGGTAATAAAGTCCTCTTTCCCTAGACAATAAGCAGTAATATCATTGGGAAATTGTTTTGCCAAAGTAATTTTTAGAGTCCCGTACGCATCACGATCATCCGGGTGTGCTCTCATCCAATCTCGAAAATTCAAATGCCGAGCAATTTCTGAGTTGTTTTTTTCAAAAACATGTACATTATGGCTTCTTATTGCAGCTCCTTTTTGAAAATAACGACGAAATGGGATGCCATACTCACCCATCGTTGAATATCCAATGCGTTCCATGTTTTTTGACGCTTTATCTACGAGCAAAATATCTTGAACAACAGGAAGGATATCAATAATAGGTTTTGCACTTAATCCTGCCACTGACGTAGAGCCGATATGATGGATTTCGATGCAATTGTCCCCTAGTGCTTGCTTTATTTGATGTGCTTCTTCAGCAAAAAGTTCAGGCCACAATGGATTATAAGGAACAACTTCAACGCCTCTATTCATGATTTTTTTCTATCAGGAATCAAAATGGGAAATCATACCTTAGAGATACCTTACACTCAAATGAGTATCATCCTTTTTTCTCTCTTCCATTTTGTAAAATTTTTTTTACCCAGTTTCTTAATTTAATATAGTGAGATCCCTCCCAATAAATTTTTTTGCAGGATTCGCACTGCATAAAAGTCTGATAATGTTTTTGTGTCAGTTTAGGTAGCTTCTCGCTGATTTCAGTTTTATTTACCTTTTTTAGTAATCCATTACACGTTAAACATCGTGTAAATGGATTGCATTGATTTATTAACCGAAATTGCATCAAAACTTCTCCTACCTGTTTTTCTGGATTAGTATTGTGCATCCAGTGGCCATAAGTGACGCTTTTATTTTTTAAAATGCCAACATCGCGTGTTAATATAATTCGACATTCCTTTTTACTGCACTGAATTATAAATTCATCGGTCAATTTGTTCTCATAAACAACATCAAATCCCAGTAAGCGTAAATACTTGGCGAGTTTCCCAAGATGGACATCCAGAATAAAACGAGGAGTCATTAACGGCTTTGGACGAAGTCGAATTAACTCACTTACATCAATCGTTTCAAATATAGGATAGACAGAAATATAATCCTGATCTTGAATTAGATAGTTAAAATCAACAGACTTTCCATTGACCAGGATCACTTCAACCTCAGTATGAGGAACTCCAAACGATTCAATAAGATCTTTAATCGAAGTTTTTTGAGACAAAGTATGAGCGAAGCACTTTTTACGCTTTTCCAGAGGGATTAAATCATTTAATTCTTCATAAAATCGTAAACGTAATGAGATCATATTCTGATTAAGTTGTTTGCTTCGTTTAATTAATGGCACAAAATATGGAAAACACTATCAATCGGCACATTAAAAATTGCAGGAGCACTCCCTCATTAGATATAAATCTTTAGATTATCGATTATTTGATATATTATAGTACACCTTGGTTATTTGTTATTTTGTATAACACTTTATAAGTTTTATTATGCCTAAATTAAAAAAAGTAGATAACAGCAGCGATGGAAACTGTCTTTATTATGCATATGGCATCTCATTGATGTATCACTTGCGTAAAAATGGAAATAGAGCGGATGCAGAGAGCATATTTCACCGGCTGGGATTAAATCCTGCAGAAAAAGCAAAACTTTTTTATTTATTAGGAAATGAAAAAAATAAACCATTTACGTCGCTACATATAAAAAGAATTATCGAGCCTATACTTGGTTCTGCCTTGAGGCATTATGCTGCAAATATGACTCGAGAGAACTTTTTAGAAAATCCCAAAGGTTCATCCCTATATACAGCAACCAATTATGGGATGATTTTTCTATTCAAAAAAATGCTTCAACAAAAAAAACACCCTGCTCTTGTGTTGTTTGAATCAGATAGTTTTGATAATGAAAACTATAACACAGCAGAAATATTTAAAGTCGAAAACATGTCTGCAGAAATGTATGCGTTCATGAACGCTAAATTCGAAGAAATTATAAATATTTTTGATCATGAATGGTTTGCAGAAAAAAGAGAACCTAAATCATTTACAGAGCTCGGGGACTACCTGTTCCATTTAAAACAACATCTGACAGATGTAATCGGAGATATGACCGTAGCATTTTTCCTGGGAGAAGAGCACACAAATCTTGAGGCTTATATTCGTCATTTAAGTACTAATTACAGATGGGGGACAGAAGAAACTTTGATGCTAATGCATTGTAAACTTCAGGGTGAAATACGCGAGCGGATTGATGATGAACATGTAGCAATACGCTACGAAACCCCTATGGCATTGCAAATTTATCGTGATGGAACACCTTATTTTTCATCAGAAGAACATGGTACCCCAGATATTATTTTAAATAACTCAGCAAATACTCATTGGTTCTCTTTTATTGACTCTAAATTTTACTCAATAAATAGCGAACATATTCTGAGAAATGATTTATTAGATATAGTAGGATTTAATGCATATTTGCAAAAAATGTTGGAAAAAGGAGACGATCTGGCAAAAGCGGATAAGCAAGCAAGTGACGAACTATATGTACTTCATAAAAAATTAAGTGAGGAAAAAGACAAATTTCTGGCTAAAGAATCTCCGATCACACGAAAAGAATTCGCGGCCTCATGTAATGCTCTATTATCAGACCCTAATGCAACAAAGGAACTTCAAAAACAATGTGGTGCATTAGATATCTTAAGCAATATAATTAACTGCCTTTATCTTATAGTTACATGTGACTTTAGTAATTTACTTATGGGGAATTTTAATGTGATTAATCCATTAGGAATCAACTCAATGTTTCATCGAGTTGACCTAATAAAAACATCACTTAAAATATCAGTTAAAGAGTTAGAAAACAGTGAAATACCTGATGATAACAATCAATTAGGGTTTGAGTAATTAAGAGGATTATAGAAGCTATAAATCCGCCTAAATTTTACGAAATGTACACCCGAAGCCTAAGAAACTAAAGTATGTGCTTTTGGTTGTTATTTGATTTCTTGGGCGGTAATTTGCTCCTGTTGTTGAATTTTAAATCATGCGGTAGTAAAATGCACAAAATTTCTATTTATAGTGTGCCCCTTGAACAATTTATTACATGAAGCAGCAAAAGCAGGAACTATTTATCAGATTCAAGAATTAATTACGCAACAAAAGCACAATCCCAATCAACTTCATACGGAATTAGGTATTCCTCCACTTGCTTTAGCAGCCCAGGGGGGACACCTTGAAGCAATGAAGGAGCTCCTTCGCTTAGGTGCTGATCTAAATTATGATCCTAAAGATAAACCTTCTTTATGGCATTTTGCATTACAGACGCCTAAGGCATTAGAGATTTTTGACTTTTTGGAGGAAGAAGGACTATCTTTTCCTCGCCACGAGTTATATTTAGATGATGAGGAAAAGACCCTCCTTTCCAAAATGGTATCACACGAACGTTGGGATATCATTTTAAAAATCATTAATAGGTTTTCTGATGTCAGGATTATAAATAGTGCGCCAGAGCAGGGTCCCAATAAAGGAGCCACGTTAATGTGGCAGGCTGCTTATAAGTCAAAATGGGATGTTATCGAAGCAATACTCAACAAATTCCCTGACGCCAATCATAATGCCATTCCAGAAGCGAAATTACATGAAGGTACTTCAGTACTAAACATATTGGCACCTATGTTAGTTTTATTAAAAAAGTGGAGCATTCTATTCTCAATTATGGAATCCAGAAAACTTGCTGATATAGACTTAAAATGTTTTTTAGACACCCAAGAAGATGATGATCCTTTTCTTGTTTTATTGCTTCAAGAAGAGGATAAGACCTTAATAGAACGATTTATGTATAATTTTTTGCTTCGATCCTTTCTACTTACAAATGATTCCAAGCTATTCACGCGTGAAACACTGTGCGTTTTTCTGAAACAACAAAAGCACGATCTGATGAGACGTCTGGGTGATTCTTATCTTCCAACTTACGAAGAGATTGAGGACCTCTCTAGATTAATGAAACAATTTAATGCGCATTTAATGCAGTTATTTGATAATATGGAAAGTTTGTGGAGAGATGGTAAATTAATTTTTCTTTTACCCGATGAGTTGCGTTTAGAATTAACCGAACATCTTTTTAACCATGCCGCTTTTATTAACCTGGAAAAAAGTATGAAATCTCAGTTAATTAACTTGTTTATCGATAGCCATAGACAACAGTTGGTATTTGAAGAGCCCTCAATAGATCACGCCAAAGAATATTGTGATAAGTTAGCACGGTTGGTCTTTCGTGCATGGCGCCAGGAACATTTTAATTTTTTCATGAAACATCCTATTTCTCGGTCAACAGCAAAAGATGCCTATGAACTTCTTTCTGAGTGTCTATTCACAAATTTATTGCGGAATGAAGCGCTTCCTCGACTTAATTGCGCAAATCAATCTTTTGTCCCCCCTCTTCTTCTAAAACAAATTATTGGAAAAATTGCATCTCTTGATGAAAAAGAGTTCTACAAATCACGCTTAGAATCTCTTATTAAAGGCGAGGTTGTTGCTTATTTTCACATTTATGGCAAAAAGAGTAAGTGTGACGATTTGAGTTTAAAAACGAAGGAACAGAATGATGAACTTAAAAGTAAAAAAATGACCGATGACCACGAGGAAAAAGGTGCTGGAACCATAAATCAAATGCAATTTTCCAGAGGCGGTTGACAATTTACCAAGCCTACTTGCCGTGGCTTGTCCACGGCATCTAGTAACATAAATGCGCAAGGAACTTTATCTTTACGCTTTAATAGGTATTCAAAAATTCTTCTCAAGAAATTTTTACCATTTCTTATCAATACAAATATCCACAATTTAAATGAATATTAATTATGATGTGCTCCAAATATTGCCAAGCCTTGAGTACGAAACCAGTATTTATCTTCACCAATAACATACGTTTTTAGTCCAGGGATCGCCTGAATATCGGAGTAGCCTGTTGTTAAAAAATAGCGCCGTCCTGTGATGTAATGTTCTTTCGTATCTCTGGAAGGAGTAACTAGAATACAGCCATCGGGAATAATTTTGACTAATTGGCAAATGAAATCTACTATGTCACTTTCTTTTTCTATCCCGTTCTCTACCCCTAAAAGATAGGGAACAAAAGCAGTATCAAAAGTCTGCTTTTTATCACTAAGTATTTTATCAATTGTGCCCACATGAAACTCAATATTTTTATCAAGTTCAAAATTAGTTTGAATTTTGGATCGAATGGCACGCTGCACCAATGTCACCATATAATGAATATAAGTACGTCTTAAAGTGTTGGGTTGAATTATCCAAAATAAAAAATTAGTAAATTTGCCACAGGATAAAGTAATTAACGGTGGATACCAATAAGTAAGTGCATCGAATAATTCACCTATTGATGGTAATGGATTTCCTCGATCATCATACTCCCGATAAAGATAATATTTCTTAAATGCTTT
Organism: Fluoribacter gormanii; assembly: GCF_900156395.1. Classification (GTDB taxonomy): domain Bacteria; phylum Pseudomonadota; class Gammaproteobacteria; order Legionellales; family Legionellaceae; genus Legionella; species Legionella gormanii. The sequence goes on from NZ_FTNL01000013.1 coordinate 96,682, forward strand.
CATCCAAGCAATCGTAATGGGATCTTTATCATAAGCAGTAACTGACTTTGCGCCAGCCAGCGCAAATAAAAAACTGCTATTTCCATACCCAGGAATCACCAAGACATTTTTTCCCTCGATATCCGATCGGATATCATAGTGATTTTTTTGACTTCCAGCCAAAGCAGATGATAAATAGCGCTCTGCCCCCATGGGGTATATTTGAACCTCTTTATTATCAGAGAGCCGTGTTATACGCCTGTCCAAGATCCATGTTTTTTCCTGCTTACTTAAAATAGTTTCACAAGCCGACATAAAATTCCCAGTTAATTTTTTGACAGTTGTAATCGCAATGACTTAATCGAGTTTTTTATCAATATTAGTAACGCTGGAGTACTGAAACTTAATTTTTGCGCAAGTTTTTTTCCTAATGTTTGTGAAGGTCGTTCAATTAATGAATGCAGGAACCAGGATATTAGTACCGATGTGATAATGACCGCACTCAAGGAAAATCCAATTTTAAAATTCATATCCAACATGATACGAAGAATAATGTAACCCATAATGCTGTGAGTAATATACAAAGGATAACTAATATCAGCTAAAAAATTAAATATGGGATTTGCTTTAAAAAGATGAGGGAATATATAAGCAAACATAAAGGTCAATAAAGATAAAGCATAGCTCCAGGCCAATATTAAATTGTCAGAATAAGGGCCTGCCCACCAGGCAATGCAAAACATGAAAAATAAGACGCTTATTATTAAATATCCCACATCAGATGATATTTTCTGACAGAATAAATAATGAAAAACCACACCAATAAACATGAAAATTATATAGGGTGATGACATCATATAGATTTCAGCATGGATGAAGGCGACTAAATGATTCATTGCCCATACTGGAATCATGTGTGACATATAGCAGGATAGAAGAAAAAGGGCTGTTGGTATTAAAAAAACGTTCAGTGAGTAACTACGAAACCAGGCAATCGATAAAGCGACCATAAGGTAAAATTTCATTTCTATTTCAAGAGTCCAGATAATTATATCTATGTTTCTAGATCCAAGAATATCTCGAACTCCTGGGATGTAATGAATTAATACCTCCTGAGATGTATATGGCCATGCTGCAAAAAAATATTTTCCGCATAAAAAAAGAGCTAATAAAGTAATACTAAATCCCACCATGTAAGTCGGAATAATACGAAAAAGGCGATTTATAAAAAATCCCATGGCATTTATTCTTTGGAGTGAAAAAGGAATAACAAAACCACTAATAATAAAAAATAACCCCACTCCATAAGATCCCCAGTCAAAAAGAGGAAAAATATTAAGCCACATGATATATGGTGGTATTGCATGTGTTTCGGGAGATAGAAGTGGCGCATGAATTAGATGAGCGATTGAATCTCTCTTGTACCAAAAGGTACTTAAATAATGGGAGATAACAACCGATAATGCCGCAAGACCTCGCAAGGTGTTCGCAAATTCGATCCTGGAATTAGCGCAAAAATTATCACTCATAAGTAGGCACCTAGCCCCTTTTTCTATAATTAGTATTATGAGACATTACTGTATTTTCATTCGATTTTTTATCAAGCTAAGAAAAACCAATTGTATCTTACTATATTTTTCTTGACTATCATCAGCTTGAGCAGTGCACAGTGTAAAAAATAATTTACATTATTATTCAATAGGATATTTTTTTTAGTTCCTTCGTCACAAGTTTTTTTGACTGATTTAAAGAAATTTCACCTGGTTTTAATCTTTAGTTAACAATGCTCTGATAAAATTAAATACATATGGTTCATAAATCGAGTAAATCATGAAATACAAAACAACTGTTGAACAACAACGCGATGGCTCTCTTGTTATGAAAGATGGAGCGCGAGAGGCAATTGGTGATATGACTTTTGCATATCATGCACTTTTAGCAATTTGCGATGATCAAAGTAGTAAGAAAAATGCCTTTGTAAATGGCAAACATTTTTTTGTAGAATCAGCTGATGGTCGTTTAAATTCAGACAGATTAAAAGTAACCATTAGCAAAGAGTTTGCCCAAGATGCGATTGCTGTACTTAAAAATGAATACCCTGGGCTAGAGATAAAAGGCGAGCACCCCGTTCAAACAAACACAACTAATTTTAATCCTACTTAGAGAATTTATGTTTTTAGCGAGGAAATAAGCATTTTGACTCCATTTAGCAATTGTATATTGCAAACATCCCCATTTTAATTAATTTAATTAATTAACTTAAAAATTTATTGCTGATAATCGTTTACAAGTTAACAGAATAAATTCATTATCTTGATCCACTAATTTAGTATCAATTAAAACTTTGGATGCTAAAGTAGCTTTCTATCGACTTCCAAGAGCCAAGTACAACTGAAATGAAACGCGGCAAATTTAATTTAACCATTTTTATTTAAGGACAAATGTATGGCTAAAATTCTTTGTGTTCTGTATGACGATCCGATTAATGGATATCCCCAATATTATGCGCGCGATAGTCTTCCCAAAATAGAGCACTATCCTGATGGACAAATGGTACCTAATCCTAAGCATCTTGATTTTAAACCTGGTACTTTACTTGGTTCTGTGTCTGGAGAACTAGGATTACGCGAATTTCTTGAATCTCAAGGACATCAGTTTGTTGTTACTTCTGATAAGGAAGGGCCAAATTCCGTTTTTGAAAAAGAATTACCTGACGCAGATGTGGTGATTTCTCAACCTTTTTGGCCTGCATATCTAACTTCTGAGCGAATTGCCAAAGCAAAAAAATTGAAATTGGTAATTACTGCAGGTATTGGCTCGGATCACGTCGACTTACAAGCAGCAGAAGAAAGGAACATTACAGTCGCGGAAGTAACTTATTCAAACAGTATTAGCGTTGCTGAGCATGTGGTCATGATGATTCTTTCTTTGGTACGAAATTATTTGCCTTCTTATCAATGGGTTATCCAAAAAGGCTGGAATATTGCGGATTGCATAGTGCGTTCCTACGATCTGGAAGGAATGACAGTGGGTTCTGTTGCATGTGGACGTATCGGTTTGGCGGTTATGAAACGTTTAAAACCTTTTGATGTTAAAATGCATTACACAGATCGCCATCGATTGCCAGAAAAAATCGAAAAGGAGTTGGGATTGGTTTTTCATAATCATGTCGAATCTCTTGTGGAAATGTGTGATGTGGTAACTATTAATTGTCCATTAACACCAGAAACTGAAAATTTATTTGATGAGCAATTGATTAATAAAATGAAACATGGTTCTTATCTTATAAATACCGCTCGAGGAAAAATATGTAATCGCGAAGCCATTGTAAAAGCCTGTGAAAATGGCCAACTTGCAGGCTATGCAGGTGATGTATGGTTCCCACAACCAGCGCCCAAAGACCATCCTTGGCGCACAATGCCTCACCATGGTATGACTCCTCACATTTCAGGCTCGTCATTATCTGCACAAGCTCGTTATGCAGCGGGAACACGTGAAATTTTGGAGTGTTGGCTCGAAAGCCGCCCTATCCGTGATGTGTATCTTATTGTCGATCAAGGCAGACTTGCTGGAACGGGAGCTCATTCATACAGTATGGGTAATGCAACTGTAGGGGCTGAAGAAGCATGAGATAGCTCGGTTCTTGCATCCAGAATTGCTGTCTAATCCTGGATGCAAGTGGCCATTTATAGACTTTTTATATATAGCGAGACAGCACATGATCCTGATGATGTTCTTCATCATGTATAATAAGTGTATCGTCTATTTGTTCTCCAAGCATGAGCTTTTTAACAAGCTGATAGATAGAGAATGTATCATTGGAATATTCTAAAGAGCGAAAAAAATGTCTTTCTTTTTTTAAGAAATGATCTGGGCTATTTAAGATACTGAGCGCAAGGCTCTTTTTTTGTGCAGGTTCCAAATCGTTAACTATATTTTCCAATGCTAAAAGATATCCAATTTTGCGCTCTTTAAGAGAGAGTCCCGGATACAATATTGTCTGCAACCAGTTATCAATCTCTGCCCCAGTTTTATTTTTGAATGGAAAATCCTGAGCATTACATGAAAAATATCGAATGTTACTTTGCGTTTTTAAACTGTGAATAGCTTTTTTTAATAATGGCTCTATATCATCAATTATCGACTTCAAAGGAACTCTACCTCTATCGATACGTGTATTCAATATTTGCAATTGCACTTCTTTTTCTTCAAGTGTAGCTAATTTTTTGCCTGTAACTTTCAGGTATTCCCTCAAAACATCAACAATTTCTTCCTCACTGATGCTCAAATAAGTTAAGGCAATCGCCCCTATTTTTGCTGATACTTCAAACAAAGTCGCCGGTTTTTTATGAGGATTAAGACCGAAATATGGGGTCGTGTGGAATAACCACCAAAAGTGTTAATTCTGAATTAATCCTCTTTCCAAAAATATTCCTTTAAATGCTTTTCAAGCGCACTTACCATAGCTTTTATGTCAATTTCACCATTACTCTTTTTAAAACTGTACTTACCAGTAACGGCAATGTGTGCCCACGCAATGGGAGATATTCTTGCAAATTTATCAATAATATCTTGACTCACACCATCTGCAAGCATCTGTTCATATACCATGTTCAAAATAACGCTGTTGTACGCAATGATACAATTTGCAACAAGCCGTACAGCATGAGCACTGATGCGATTAGCGACTATTTTTTCCCCTTTGAAAACACCAAGGTATATTTATCTAATGAGTCCCTGTAATTGATGATAGGCCTCAGTTCGGTTTCTTGCCGTTCTTATAGTTTTTCTTAGCGCCATGTTGTCAATTAAATTAAGGACATGGATGCTTTTTAAGAGCTTGTTATACTCAAATAGCGCTTTCTTTAGACTGGTGTAACGCGCGTATGAATTTATCTTTTTAACAAGGGTACTTTGGGTATTTTCCTGTAACAGTAATGATAGAAGAACCCGTAAGATGCCTCGCTTCTGAGATTTGAGTTAATAACACTCCTTGGACGAATAATCCCAGGGTAATCACTAACCGGTTTAACAGAATACAAATCACGAGCCACTTCTTTTATATCTTTGATGCTTGGTACATAATCAACGTCTATGGAATCCAAGATAACAAAATTGAGCTGACTCAGAGAATGATTATCGCCAGTTACCATATCAATATTGATGTCTGTTTTATTTCCATTGATTAGATCATAAAGTGAATGCCCTTCATACTCATTTAACCCGATATTTTTAGCATTAACGGCAACAAAATTCGCTATTAATGTATAAACAGAAATGCCTGGTGCCTTCCCAAGGTATTTTTTTGAATACCTTGATTGAATGGTGCTTTCGCTAGTTGTCAGTTTTTGTCCATCAGCATCGGTTTTTGAAATAGAATCCTCAATCTCTTTGGGCAGTTTAAAGGACGCGGGGCCTTTTTTACGGCTGTAATGATTTTTCAATAACGTGATAAAGTCCATGATATCGCTGTATTCTTTATAATAGGCGAATGAAGTATTGAGTAATACAGGGCGCAGATAAAGGGCAAAGAGGCGTGATGATTCCAAATAAAAATCTCATTAGGCATCAATTCAATGTTTCATCGAGTAGGTTTGCTCAAGACAGAACTAAAAATATCACTTAACGACTAAGAAAAAAGTGAAATTCCTGATAATAACCGTCAATTAGGATTTGAGTAACCGGGTATTATTTCTGAGTGATAGTTGAGTTTCTATTAAATAATCCCTCATTTTTATGTATGGCGAGAAAGAAGATACTCCTGATGATGTTCTTTATCCTCAATAACCAGTATGTTGTTTTTAGCTTCTGCAGGAACGTGCATGAGCTTTTTAACAAGCTGAAAGACAGAGAACGTATCGTTGGAATATTCTAAAGAGCGAAAAAAATCTCTTTCTTTTTTTAAAAAATGGCCTGGACAGTTTAAAATATAGAATGCCAAGCTCTTTTTTGCCGTAGAATCCAATTCATTAATTATATTTTCCAAGCCTAAAAGATATCCTTCTTTGCGTTCTTTAAGAGAGAGGTTGGGCAACAATATTCCCTGCAACCATTGATCAATCTCGACCGGACTCCTAGTTTTTGAAAGAAACTCATGAGCATCATGTGCTTTTACTTGAAACAAAGTAGTAGGCTTTTTATGAAGATTTAAGCCAAAATATACAATATTAATTGATGGTTCAGTTTGTACGCTAGGCTGAGCTGAATTTCCTTGGGCATTAAGTTTCCGGCAATTTTCCTGGAAATTTCTCATTTCATATGCACTAGGGGCTTCATGAAGAAGCAATTTAGTGAGAACCAATTTCAACTCATAAGCACAGCTTCTCGGTACACGTGCTTCGTGGCCACTTCTTCTCACCTTGCCCGTATAATCCTTATAATAAGTACTCATGGAAAAAGGTAATAAATCATGAAGCTCAATCTTTGAATGGCGTGGATTTAGTATATTTAAAAATGGCTGTAGGAGTTGATTTTTACTATCAATATATCTAATGTTTAAAAGAAAACTTCCTTTCCCATCAGGCCTCCATTCAAGGTATAGTTTTCCTATCTTTGCTTTGACCCAAGAGCGGCCACGGACTTTTGGTGGTATGACAAAATCTTCATCTTGAAATAACTTTTCAGACAAATCCTTCTCAGTCAATTGGGGAAGATCTCGTAGATCATACAAAGTCATTGGTACTATCTTATAATGATTTCCGACCTTTTGAGATGTTAGCATATCTTCTGGGGTACTTGGAATTAAACCCTTAAGTTTTATCATTTTGCACATTTTCCATGATGGGTATGTGTATAATTTAAACTAAGTGAGCTATTTTGATAATATAGAGATTTGGAAATATAAATTTTCCAAAATGGAAATAATTTTGACTTTGCGGCAAAAAAGCATTGAGTCATTATTTTCGCCCCAACCTATTGATTTTATTAGGACTGCTAGCTAACCTTGCTGCCCTTAAGAGGAGCAGGGTTGCTAAATGACACCAGCAAAAGAACTACCGATTGTCATTGAAAAATCACAAGAAGACGTTGATCAGATCATTGCATTGGTACACTCATCAAACTTACCAGAGGGAACAAAACCTTTTGTCATTGGGTGTACTCACCTGGCTTCCTGGGTTCTGCGTGCACTGGTCGAGCATAAAATAACCCTATCCAATTTAAAGCAACTTATCTTTGGCAAAGGAGATAAGACCACTAAACAACAAGAAAAATAGCTCAGCTGACGTTTTGAATTTTTTACGCCCAATGCACACATCCATAGTACCTTTGATTCGCAAATAAAAAGGTATTTTCTCTTCAACCAGCCACGCAATGAGTGTCTTATTAGGAAATTCTCTATCTGCGAGTATTCCTTGGATACACTCTTTGCCAAAGAGATGAGTAAATCGTGAAATAAGAGCTATCTGCTCCTGTGCTGTCGTGTTCCCGGCTTTGTTTAACAGCGTCCAAAATAGTGGAATAGCAATTCCTTCATAGCAAACCGAAAGCATAAATATATTGATTTTAGCTTTGCCAAAAAACCAATTGGTTCGGTCCATGCTAAGATAAAGCTTATCGTTGTCTGTAAAAAACAAATAAAATAACCAACGGGCTATCGATGTAAAATCAAATGAGTAACCAGAGAAAAAACGGTATATTCGTTTATAGCGGGAATCAATCTCCGTTTCAGACGGCATGCTTACTGCAATTTCTCTGAAATTAATCGTCCGACAGATGGAGTTTCTGCTTTTAGATCTTTAAGTTTTGTCATTTTTACTGTTTTCGATGTTGATTATGCATATAATTTACACCAAGTGTTTCATTTTGATAATATTGAAATTTCTCAATATAAATTTTCCAAAATGGAAATGACTTTCATAATCAAGTGTAAAAGTGTAAAACTGTCTTGCAATAAAATTACATAGATGGTTTAGAAGGTTCTTCATCAAATGAGAAGTTATCGATGCCATTGAACCTTAAAATTGAATTGATGAGGTCAATTATCTTCTCAAATAGTGTCCTTTTATCATATAGTGTTTGCGCGAGAGTACTATTATATTCAATAGTTAAATCTGTATTTGCATACTCCATACCGCCTGATCCAGTAGGTCTTAAGTGGAGTCTATGTTTAATAATCATCATTGCAGATTTATCGTCATTACTCACTTCGACTGCACCTAATCCCACAAGCTGGTCTAAGGCCATTAGCTCAGTTTGCTCATCAATGTAGATACTTCCATTTTTTTCATAAATATTAACTTTTGTATTTAATTTATTGCCATCAACGATGTATCCTTTTGCAGCAACCTCACTATTATCAGTGAGTGATTGCGCAGCCAAATAAAGTACTCCCCATTGATAAAAAACCTTACTTAATGTGTCAACATACTGAGCTTTAATCTGCTCATTATCACAAAAGCCAAGTAGCTCTCTTTTAATGAGTTTGGATATATTATCTATCGAGAGTTTTGCTTTTACGGCACTTATCTTGTCATTACTCGTCATGCCTCTTGCATCAATTGCCAAGTCAGCAATGAAGATATCCAGTAATAATTTGCCATTAAAGTGAATCTTTACTGTGTCACGCTTAAGATCATGAAAACAATCAGTGAGATTTCCTTCCATGCTCGCTTTTCGTGTTAAGAACTTACTATTTCGTATTTGCCAAAATGGTGTAGTCATCAAATATCTTTCTATATTATTCCGTTTGTCATTATATGTACCATTTATTAATGATTTATTAAGTACATTTAAACCTGTTCCTAAAATTCCAGGGTGATTTCATGTTTTTTTGGAGGCCTTAATCTTTTCTTAAGTCAATTAGTGTAAATTATGATCACATTATGACGAGTAAAAAACAATATATTTATGGCTAATCACGTAATTGTTGGCGCAGGTTTAGGCGGTTTATATGAGGCGAACCGTTTGATAAATAAAGGGGTTAAGCCTGAGAATATAGTTATTATAGAAAAGCGCCCGGAAAATCATTATACAAGACCTGGACATTTGAATCCTAAAACATTTGATTTAGTCACTAGCAACACCGGCATCCAAACGCCTCATTCACAAGCACATCACATCAAAGAATTAGAGCGCTTGATGTATGCTCATTTGCATCGTTTAAATGTTAGATTTATTGATGAAGAATTTATTGGATTACAAGCTCAAGCTGAAGATCAACCCAAAGCAGTTATAACTCGCAAGATTGATGCTTCTCGAGGTGTTTATCCTGCAGATTATGTTTTTGATTGTTCAGGAAGAAACGCGTCTGTAGCCCAAGCGGTAAATGCTCATCAGCAATTAATAAACTCAGGAATAGCTTTTGAAACAAGATTATTAGTAGATATTAATCCTATTCCATATCATTTAGTAGGACATGTCATAATTCCTAATAATTCTTCTTTAATTGTTTTTGTGTCACGAGAGGGAGAGGCTGTACCACCTCATGTCCAACGTAGCTCATTGCAGAGGAATATTGAATTAAGAGAGAGATTAAGAGCATTAGGGTGGACTTATGAGGCATTTCCAACCTTTTATACCCACTCTCAAGGGGCTAAAGATAAAGTATGCATTTATATGGAAACACCACCTAATTTATCTCAAGCTCAACAACGAGAATGGATACAGTTACTGTTAGATATTTATAGTGATGGCATGATAAATGATTATACTGAGTTAAAACCATCAATAAAATATGGAGTTAAACCTAGGATTATAAGCTTCCAAAGTATACCCTATGTATTAAATAAAGTTGTTCATGAATCCAATAGCTTACCTACGGTGATTCTAGGCTTTGATGCAGTAAAAGGTTTTGATTATCGTCTTGCTCACGGTGTGAATTCTGGAATAGAGTGCTGTGAACGTATGTTGAGACATATTACAGTTACAGATGGCAGCATAAAATCCATTGACTCAGCTGCTATTGAACGTGAAACATTTGCTTATATTAATGACCTACATAAAAATAGGTTAGCTAATAGGTTAAGCGTTCGGCAAAAAGCTATAGAGAATGCTTTTGACTATTTTAGTGAGGTTTATGAAAGCGCAGCAGCTATAATACCTGCGAAAAAACAAGAATATCAATCCATAGCTGGTCAACTAGCATACCGAGCAGCAACCAATCAATTCTCTAAGTTAGAAACAAGAGAGCAAACAGCAGTTTCTAGTCTCGAAGTTCTTAATAAATGTCTCAGTGTGTTAATAAGGGCTCATAGCATAATACCACATAGTGATACTAATGAGTATCACGATGTGAATAGTAAATTGGTATCCATTATTAATATCATTCGTCTAGAAGTAAGTGCTTTTAATATTGAACAAGTTCTTGCACAGCCTAATAATGATAGAAGATTACGTGCACTATTTGAAAGCATTGCAGAGAATTTTCAACGGTTGGATGGTCATTTTGCGAGAAATTTTGTCCTAAGTAAAATAAAAGAAATATTAGAACAAATTTCTCAACTACCAGTACAGAATACTAGACCGCAAACTTATGTTCCTATACCGATTGACGATTCTCTTCTATTATTTTTATTATTTAATTCCGTTTCTAATATTGAAGTTAGCACTCCATTGAGTGCTGGAAATCTGAGTTTTTTTAATACAAATGATAGATTTAGAATTGGTGACTCAACCTCTCTTCTCGATGAGAGTGAATCACTATCCCCACGAAAGGTATAAAAGCCTGTAAAAAGCAAGACGCTCGACCAATAGATTAATGAAATTACTTAATCAACATGAATAAAGCCATGCCCATCATCATTAAATTTTCAGTGAGTGAAATAAATCCTAAAGGCACCTTACTGTCACCTCCCACACAGGCGCATTTAAGCTCTCGTTTGTCGATATAAACGGCTTTAAACACAGAAAGAGCACCTACAGTTCCAATAAATAGGGCAAGAGGAATGGAAACCCAATTCAACGCGCCTGAAATCATTAATATCCCTGCTAAACCTTCAGCATATGGATAAATATAGCTGTAAGGAACCCAGCGCTTGGCTAAAAGGTCATAGTTTAAAAACATAGTTGAGAAACTTTCGATATTTTGTAGTTTTAATAAAGCAAGGACTGCCATACTAAACGCAATAAACCAGGCTAAAACATGTGGCGTAAACGGATTACCACAGGTCGCATAACTAACTGCCATTGCCATTAGCGCAGTAACCGCGAAAAGAGCAATGACGGGACGATAACTTTTTTCTTTTGAGTCTCTTATTTTCTTTCCAAAGTATCGTCGTAAATCGTCATAACCACCTATTCGCTCATCGTTGATAAAAATTTGAGGTGTGGTTTTTACGTCGTGTTGATTTTTAAACGCATCGACTTGTTCACGGGTGATTAACCAATGATCTTCTATCTCATAGCCTTGATGCCTTAATAGATCTTTAGCTTTAAGGCCATAAGGGCAGACATGATGCCCCATCACCATGCGATACAATACCGCTTTTTTAATTGAGCAATTATTCATTTTTATCCTCTACGATTAATGGTCTATAAATAGTAATATAGAGTACGTACCATAGTACGGAGTCAAGTAATGTCTTATAAAACAATTGGTGAATTTGCCAAATTATGTGAGGTTGGAGTTGAAACCATACGCTATTATCAACGCAAAGGACTGATTCATGTCCCGTTGCTTCCCAAAGAACTTGGAGCCCCAAAAATAAGACGTTATGGTGATAATGATATAAGCCGTTTAAGGTTTATTCTTTTAGCTAAAAAAGCAGGTTTTACTCTAAAAGAGATAAAGGAATTATTAGAGTTTGATGCCAAGAATGATCGAAAGCATGTTCGGGATATGGCTGAAAAGCGTATTGAACAACTGAATTTAAAAATTAATGAGTTAACAGAAGCTTGTAGCACCCTATCACGCTTAGTAGCAAAATGCAGAGATACTGAATCTTCACCCTGTCCTATTCTTATGACTTTTGAAAAAAGTGAAACTGGAAATTAACCGTTCTGAAACCCCATTTCTTACACGCTGGAGGACGATATTCATTAGCTATTACCTACAGTTAAACCTTGAGAGCTCAAATCAGTGTCCGCTACCTCTGTGGAGCATTCCGATTTTAAGGCATCCAGACTTGATTTTATTTCTTTGAATTTTTCAACACCAGTTGAAATTTTTTCGCGCTTTTCTCGATTATCTATTTCTTTTGCAATATCTTCTAATCCCAGGCCAGATTGAGTTACAAGGGCGGCTAAAAATTTTACAAAAAGTTCAAAGCCTTTGATTACCTTGTGGGCTGCTGAATACCTGTCTTCATTAATTTTTGCTAGATATTTGGGAGTAGATAATTTAGCTGATTCCTCAAGTTTTATTTTGTAATAATCAATTGGCGCGTTAATTTCGGTAATTCCTTGCCGTTTGAGTTGATTATCTCCAGCCTGCAAGACCTTTGCATTCAAATTAGCCTTGTCTACTATCTTTAATATATTCTCTGTCAGATCTTTATCGTATACCCCATTTTGAAAATTCGCACTTAATGTTACTTCCTTACCTTCTTTTATCTGACGCACCATCGTATCTATTTCGTTCTGAGGTATGGGCTTGTGATCACTACATCGCCACTGCTGGCATTCTTTTTTTAGCTCAGAACTTAAATGTTGTGCATAATTTTCGTGTGGTCTTCGGAAACACTCAACGTATACATTTTTCAGTAGCGTCGCCCTAGATTGATTAATTTGATTTAAAAATCTAAGAAAATCTTCTGGTTCTTTAACAAGCTCCCTTTCTGTGGATTGCATATATAATCCTGTTGAAAGCCAGAATAGTGTATCGGTACACTTTTGTGTATCCTGCCCTGACCCAAAACTAGTCTCTCGAAGGATTTCGCAATAATCTTTAATTTCTTCATCATTTAATTTAAAGCGAGAAAGATAATCACTCAGCTCTTTTTTAGAAACGTGATGTACATATCCCGAGTTACTGTTTCGGATTTCTGAAGTGCATACTGTTTGGCATTCTCATCAGCTTTATTAGAGATTTTTCTTAGGAGTATCAATAATGGAGCACCATTACCCTTACTGAGTTCAATTAATTCTTTAGACATAAAATATACCCTTCCACCACCTTATTTATAATATAGTCTAAAAATATTAACTTAGTATTGAGTCTTATACGTGCTCCGTGTCACGCTAATTCGCTCAGGTGCAATGGAGCATATTCAATGATCACAATCTCCTCTGCGTTCTGTTTTTTTGTATATTTAGATCTGAAATTATAGAAATTATTCACTCAAATAACAAAAATCAGTTTAGAACATCTATACTAATTTATGATTTCAACACTTAACTAGGGAAGGAACGTATCATGTATAGAAAACTTATACAGACCGCTGCATTTACATGTGCACTGGCACTTAGTCCTGTAGTATTGGCTCATTCTGGAGAATGCGGAGAGGGATTTAAAAGCATGGTTGAATCACTAAAACTTGATGACAGCCAAAAAGCTAAAATAAAACCTATTTTAGACCAACTTAAAACATCAATGAAAAATGATTTTGATCAAATGAAGGATTTAAGTCAACAAATCAATCAACAAGCAGAATCAGCCACCATGGATCAATCAGCAGTAGACGGTTTAATTGATAAAAAAACAAAACTTATTGGTGATATGATGAAAGCTAAAGTCACCGCAAAAAATCAAATTTTTTCGGTACTTAATCCTCAACAAAAAACAGAACTGCAAAATAAGATGAAAAAGATGGAAGATAAAATGGAAAAACAATTTAAGAATTGCCACAAAGAATAAATAAAGATTGTATTTTTTAATTCAGGAACAAGTTATTTGTTCCTGAATTTGTAACTCCCCACGTCATCCCGAACCCAAGCGCAGCGAGGGTGAGGGATCTCCTGTCAGGTGGAACAATTTTTAAAGAATCGATTGATACAAATCATTC
>NZ_FTNL01000036.1:0-16737 GCF_900156395.1 Fluoribacter gormanii
TGGTGGTTTTCTAAGCCATCACTGGATGGTGGTTTTGAGCTGTTGCTGCTGTTCTTGTTTAAACGTTTTTCCAGCTCTGCTATCCTTGCCGCCTGTTGCGTCACTCTCTTTTCTAGTTCCGCAATCCTAGCCAATAGTGTACTGATGATTAGTTCGTAGTATTTCATGCAGCTATTTGATCACAACCACATAATTTTTCAAATGTTTTTTTACATGACTGTATCCGAGATACACCGCAGGAGATCCCTCACCCTCGCTGCGCTCGGGTTCGGGATGACGCGGAGAGTTACCTGAATTTTAATATATAGGTATTTTCATGTTAGTAAAAGAATATCTTAGCTGTGATGCGATTGAGCTGGCAAAACGAATTAAAGCAGGTGAAATTAGCCCTGATGAAGCTATGAATTGTGCTCTTTCACGGATAAATGAAGTAAACACATCAATCAATGCTATCGTTATTGATTGTTCTGATTTTGCCAAAAAGTGCCTTGCCAATCTTAATGGTAATGAACCATATTATGGTGTTCCTTTATTAATTAAGGATTTAGGACAACCCATTTCGGGAATCCGCAGCACAGAAGGATCTCATTTCTTTGCCACCAATATTGCCCAGTTCACCAGTGATCTGGTCACTAAAATGATATCATTAGGTTTTATACCTATTGCAAAAACAAACACACCTGAATTAGGCCTTTCCTTTGTAACAGAATCCGTTTTATTAGGTCCCTGCCGTAATCCTTACGATCAAAACAGAACTTCTGGTGGCTCTTCAGGAGGTTCTGCGGCTGCAATTGCTACTGGAATTGCGCCTGTAGCTACAGCAAGCGATGGTGGTGGCTCGATTAGGATCCCCGCCGCATGTTGTGGTTTATTTGGTTTTAAGCCGACAACAAGTCTAACACCAACAGGCCCTTTAACTAATGAGTTATGGTCTGGTCTGGCAGTCAATTTTGTGCTGACCCGATCACTTGGAGATTCGGAGGCGTTATTTAATCAATTAGTGGACCATTCACGAGTACGCTTGCATCAATCTAATAAAAGAACATTACATTAAATGTATTGTATCTCGATGGTGCTTTTGCCTCAGTTCCTGTTGCAGCTCCATGTATTGAGGCAGTAAACAAAGTTGAAGAATTATTAAAAAAAATAGGACATAAAATTCAGAAAAAGAATCTGGAACTGGATCTTAAAGCCATCGGAAATTGTGTAATCACACTTATCGCAGCAAATACATATTCTGTGATTAAGCTACAAGAGATTCAACTGGGAAGAAAGGCAACTCGAAATGATCTCGAACCAGTGACGTGGGAATTTTACGAACGTGGACAAACTCTTTCAGCCTATGAGTATCTTATTGCAAAATCTCATTTATACCAACTTACCCAACCCCTACATCGGTTATTAAATCAATCGGATGTAATACTAACCCCGGCCCTAGCTCAACTTCCCTTACTAATCGGCGAGTTAAGCACTGATGATGAGTTTGAGCGCTATTTACAAAAAAATACTGAATTTTCTCCATTTACTTCACTATTTAATCATGCTGGTCTGCCAGCAATGACTATTCCAGTTATGATGCATCATCAACTTCCAGTATCAATACAAATTGGGGCTGCTCAAGGAAGCGACTTACTGCTATACTCCTTGGCGAAAGATTTACAATCTATGTAACCTTATTTTAATCAATTTGTTACTTTATAATAAAAATTATGAGTTTGTAATGCAAAAGAATAAACCTCCT
Source organism: Fluoribacter gormanii (assembly GCF_900156395.1). Lineage (GTDB taxonomy): Bacteria > Pseudomonadota > Gammaproteobacteria > Legionellales > Legionellaceae > Legionella > Legionella gormanii. Next base: position 1,742 of record NZ_FTNL01000036.1, read on the forward strand.
ACAATAGAATTTTATAATTCTCTACCTGATGATGTAGAGAAGCTCATGAGAGAAGATCTTATAGCATATGAAACCACTCACGGAATTGATGTAAATTATAAACCGTTCTGCTTTGTTTTAAGGGATAAAAATCAAAAAGTATGCGGCGCCCTAAGCGCATTCACTGCATTTGCCGAGATTTATATTGATGATATGTGGGTACATCAGCACCATCGAGGCAAAGGCTATGGAAAAAAGCTGCTGCAAGCACTTGAAGCTCAATTTCAAGGAAAAGGATATAATAATATAAACTTAGTTACCAGCGCGTTCCAGGCTCCTGATTTTTATAAAAAATGTGGTTTCCAAGTTGAGTTCATCAGAGAAAATACTAAAAATCCAAAACTTACAAAAACATTTTTTATCAAATACTTCAAAGATGAGATCCAGAAACAAGGAATCCTGGAATAAAAAGATTGAGTATTTATACAAAAGAGCTCTTACTATTAGGATAGAGCTCTTTTATTACTATTGATTCGTTATGGGATTGCTTTTACCCATATTTTGGATATTAGGACTGCTTTTTTCAGCCAGGTTGCTTATTTTCGGCATACTTTTATCAGCTATTATATTGTCCTTTGATGCATTTTGAGCCATTGGTCCTTTGACATCTACTACAGTTGATTTTGGATGTGTGCTTTTAGCTACCTGTTTTGATTTCAATGTAGAAGTTGTCTTACTTGTGGTTACCTTAGTATTTTTTTTTGCACTTACTTTTTTTACTGGTAATGAAGATTTTTTAGCGGTAGGTGCTGCTTTTTTTGCAGGTGAAGCAGCTTTTTTAATGGCAGATGAAGAAACTTTTTTTGCCGCAGATTTAGCAGCGGTTGATGCTTCTTTAGTGCCTTTTTGTATGGTAGTAGAAACTTCACTCATCATTTTTTTAGTATTCTGCTCTAAATTACGAGAGACATTTAACCAATGACTTTCGAGAATATTAAACATATCGCGCATATAATTTAGAGTCATATGACTATTTTGCATGAATAGTTCCATATTTTTTTCAAAATAATCCTCTGGTCTTTTTATGCTTGATAGATCCATTGGCTTCATTAAAGATAAGTTTTGCATCATTTTAACGTTGAGCTCCATGAGTTTTTGCATCGGAGCGTCAAAATTGTTAAAAAATTTTTGTTCAAAAAATTCATTCTTCATTAGCATCTCCTTATGTTGCATTGCACAATTCAAGGTTAGTTATAATTTATTGATTTGTCAAATAAAATCGAGCCAGCAAATCCAGTCTTCGGAAGCTTCGCCCAGATTTACTTATAATGGGTCTTGTTATCACCAGAAAACCAGTGCAGAGTAGCTATCTTTAAATAAGTCCTTTTAATTCTACAAACCTTGTCATGATGCTTAATTGATAAAAATATCTCAACAATTATAGCAAATAGTTTTTTTATAAAAAGCAATGGTACAAATCATCATTTTTCAGGTAGGATGAATAGGGTTTTTATTGTAATTTTTTTCAAGGAGAGTATTGTGGGCACACTTACTGTTGATGGAATGACTGCTGTTGAAAAATCAAAAAAAGACCGTGCAGAAGCTTTAAAAGCACTAACTTCCAAACCGTACAACGTAAATGACGATGAACAGCAAGCAGCGCTGAAAAAATACATTAATGACTTCGAGTACCATGCGAATCTAATGTACCTTTTCCAAGGAATGAGTACCGGGTTAACTGCTTGGGGTGGTTCTTGGTTAGCAGGTTTTCTTTTGCCAATTCCTGAGTTTGCGAATTACTTTCTAAGTATGTTTCTTTACTGTGGCGCTGCGGGCTATATTCTCCAGAATTTTAGTCTTGCCGATTTTCATAGCCAACTCGATGAAATGAAAACTATTTACAACTGGTGTTTGAAAAAAAATCAGACGGAATATGATGGAGTCGATAATACAAACATACTTTCTAATCCTGATATCCAACGCATGATTAAATTAATGGCTCCGTTGTGTTCCACTGAGTTTATGTTGGTATGGAAAAATGTAACTGCAACTGAGGAAACCAAAACATCTATTTGGAGCAGTTTATACAATGCTTATTCTCTTTTTTCATCGTCTAAATCCGATGTCGATCTTAATCGTCTGCAAGATTTAAAAGCGAGTGTAGAGCGACGAGAACTTGATGTGGGTGTTTACAAAGGTGTGGAGGGAGCTATCCGTTATTTCGCAACAGATACTCATTTCAGAGAACTTTTAATGGCGAAAGTAAAACAACCTGTCGATCAGATAAGAGATATGTTGCCATCGGTACTCACTTTTGGACACTCTAAATCTGAATAATGATAATAGATATGTTGCCCGGATACTGAACGTATTCCGGGTTTGATAATTTCAGTTGTTGCACTTAATAATTTTTAGATTTTATCCAATGATGTTCTGTTTAAATGGCTGAGTGGTACTAAAAATGCCAAATAATTAGCTAAAAAATTGTAACATTGAATCGTAGTAAATCATCAAATTCCGAGAAGGAATTAAGAATCTAGCGTTTAACATGGTCCCAATGTGACGAAATAGCTCAGTTTTTCTAGCTTAAATTGAGTTATTATGAATTAATCCCCGCTAGTCCTGCTGTATCATTCAATTATAACTTCATTGAACGTTCCTTCATGGAGCATGATAAAATTTTTGCGGTAAAACTGCTTCTTAAATAGAAGCCGCGTGGTAATGTTTTGATTTTATTCCCTTCAGCATCATAACCATTACATAATGATTTTCCATGTGCAGCCTTAGGTCTAACCTGCAAATACTCCCCAGATTTTGCATCTAATGTTTCAATATGTCCGCTACTAATTTGAAATGATAGATAATTCCAATCTGCTGCTAAAATACGTTCCTCTGCTTCATCAGGTGACCATAAAAATCCCTGCCCAATTCTTCTTTGCGCATAAGGAATATCCGCATCCCCTTCTACTGGAACCCATAAAATTCGTCTTAATTTGGCATAGCATTGAGACGACTTCCATTGCTGTTGATGAATAGTAAGTAAAGGGATAGAAGTAATAAATGTCGATTCTGTAGGTTTTCCGGATTTATTTAGAGGCAATGTTTTCAACTCCACGCCTAAAACCTGGAAATCGGGTAATGATTTATTCTGAGCATCAGTACCCAACGCCAACTCAATCGCTTGCCCAACCCACCCTTTTCTCTGATTAGGATGAGCAGGAATTAATAACCCTAAGCTCAAACCTAATTGGGCAAAACTTAGGCCTGCGATACCATTGCAACGCTCAAGCAATTCAACTTCAGTTTTCGGCGGTGTGTTTTTTGGCAGTGAGGTCACCATGGCCCTCTTTAATCTCTATAGCGAGTGGTTCAATTGGAGGTCTAATATTGGCTGCTTTGAACTGAGTCATAATAGCAAACAATACCTTTGATTGTACCTCAAAACGGGTGTGAATTTGAACATTAATGAAATATCGAGCTTCAAATTCAAGCAATGCTTCATCGATTTTCTTAAGAAATACTTGAGCAGGAGGATCTCCAACAATTTCTGGAGTTGTAGCCAGTACGTCTTGTATCAGTTGTTGGATCATCACCGGATCATCAGAACGACTGACTTTAATCGGAATAACTGTTCTGACAATACCATCCTGGTGTGTCCAGTTAGTAAATGGTTTGTTAAATGTTTCTGCATTAGGGATCAATACTTCCATATTGTCCCAAGAACAAACTCTCATAGAGCGGATGCCAATATGGGCAACACGTCCTTCATGCTCACCTATGGTTACCAAGTCACCCTCGCGCACAGGTCGTTCAACAAGTAACATAAGACCACCTACAACATTACTTGCAAAATCGCGCAAACCAAATCCCATACCTACAGCAAGACCTCCAATAATCATTGACATCCCACTAAAGTCAAATCCAAGTACATGCAGGGAAACAAAACCGCCTAAGAGAATAACTGCGTATTGAGTAAAAACTGAAAGACTATTACGTACTCCTGCATCTTTGGCATTTTTATACAACCAACGATAACAAAATTCGCGCGTCCATTTAGAGGCCCAAACACATACTGCAAGAAGGATAAAAAATTCTATAGTACTGGTAACAGTTACGTGGATTCCTGGGATATTTACAATAGTATATTGAGCAAACTTGCCTAAGCTTATCATAACTAATGAATCGGAATTCCAACCAAATAATTGGAATAGAACATGAATACTCGCTATTAGTAGTAAAACACGTAAAATATTGTCTAATGGCTTTAAAAAGACCTCCACCCAAAGCCATCCATTGCGTAATGAAGAAATCATCAACTCAGAAAATAACTCCAGCGCATCAAATAACAAACCTCTGGCAATAATATATCCGACTAGCACAAGTAGTGCATAAGCTAGATATTGACTAAGACTCCATGCTAAACCGATAAATCCTAATAATCCTATTACCCCAGTAGTTAACAATGTAATAGGTACTAAAATAACTAATAAAGAAATAGCATTGCTAACATATCTTTTTTGGCTCTTGAACAATGGGCGCAAAAGATAAGGAATAACATCTTTACTTTTCCATATAACCAAAGATACGGTTAAAATAAAGAGCATAAATAAGCGGTTAAATATATCTTGAAGTAGTATTGATAAGGGTAATAAGTGGCCAATAGTCATTAAAGCGGTGGTCCACCCGCCGAATAGTAATAGCCATTTTATACGGTAATAAAGTTTAACATCCTTACCTGATGAGTCAGAGATTCGTTCTAATAACACCAAGCGTGCTATTAAGATTAATATTTTAAAAGTAAACCATACTGCAATTAATTGAAATAATAATTGGTAATTGGAAAAGGAAATATGCGTTATATAAAGTAATGACCAGAGCATGGAAACAATACAAAAATAAGGGATATTTCTTTGTATAAGAACCAAAACACCATCATATAGGTAACCTGTTAAACGGGAGCGCTCTTTGTCTCTCCGAAGCATCTTTAAGATACGGCTTATCATAAAGAAGAAAGCTACAGTAAGCACAAATCCACCCCATAATAGAACCATGGATAAAGTACTTAACCACAAATAGCTATCATAAACTTTTAGGCCCAATGTTCTTAGGTATTTATAAAATAATCCAGGAATTGCTGCTATTTTTTTAAGAATAATTGGCCAGCTGCTCAAACTATAATTGGCAAGGGTTTGTCGCGAAGACAAGAGTGTTTTGAGCTGAGCTTGATAATCGGACAAGCTTTTAAATAAAAGTTGTTTTTGTACATTCGCCTCTTTAAGCTGCTGCGCCAAAGTAGATTGTAAGGAACTTATCGATTTCTTTAACGTTGGTGATACAACAAGTTTTGTTTCCTTATCCAAAAAATTTTCTATGTGTTGTATTGTTTTTTCATTCTTTGCGTATTGATTTAAAGCATCTTTATAAATCTCAGTTATAAGCTGCAAATTTTTTGTATCTGGATTCTTAAGGTAAACCATATCCGCTTTAACCACAGTTTTTTGTATATTTAAAGCATTTAAATGGTTTTGAATTGCTGCAATATTTTGGTTGTTAATCAATAACATTGCTTCGTAATCTGCTTCTGAAAGTTTTGTTGATGACTTAGAGCGCTTATCTGACTGATTATTCAGGTTGCTTTGATAAAGTACTGTTAGGCGTTTATTGAGTTGCTCTTTTAACGATTTAATTTGAACTAGTTTTTGTTCAAGTACAAAATTTGAATGCCACGACTCCAAATGTTTTATTTCATCATCGAGAGAAGATTGATATTCTTTAGCTAGTTTTAAATTTTCAGTAATGAGCTGAGTTGTTTGCTTATTAATATTGATTAAATTTTCAACTTTCTCTACGCGCTCGGGAATGGACGTATTCTCTTTATCGAGAGGCATCTGTTGAAGTTGCTTTAAACGCTGATTGAGATTGTTTTGCTCTTTATTTTGATGTTCGAGGAAACTTTCTAAACTTTCAATTTTAACACGAGTCATAGAGCGTATTGCTGACACCTGTTTCATTTTAATGCCAAATTCCTTTTCACTTTTGAGCTGTATCGGTTTTTTTGCATCCTGGATTGCAGTTATTAAGTGAATTTTTTCCTGGGTTAAGTATTCAGAAAAAGTAACCTGCTTTTTTACTGGTGCAGCTGCAGCAAAGGAAGCAGAACAAAATAAAAAAAATAACAATCCCCAAAAAGTACGATTTACTTTTAATGAGTTCATTTGTCCAAAGAACACATTAGTTTGACGAGCACAAGTATCTATCCCCAAATTTGCTTTTACACCAATTAGAGAGTTGATCCCTGCTTTCGCAGGGATAATCATTTTTTTTACGAGGTTGGCTAAACTCTTACCAAGTTTACTATTTAGTTTGTGTAGTTGGAGCAAGTCTTATTCCCAATTCATTTAATTGTGCGTTACCCGTAGGAGATGGCGCACTCGTTAAAAGGCACGATGCTGTTTGAGTTTTAGGAAAAGCTATAACATCTCTAATTGATGTTGAGTCTGTAAGCAACATAGCGAGACGATCGATGCCAAGAGCAATACCACCATGAGGTGGCGCACCATATTGCAAGGCATCAAGTAAAAAGCCAAACTTTTCCTGAGCTTCTTGCTCATTAATTCCAAGCAATTCGAAAACTGCTTTTTGTAAATCCGATTGATGAATACGTATGGAGCCCCCACCGATTTCATAACCATTAATTACTATATCATAAGCTTTTGCCAATGTGTGTGTTGGATTAGCACGTAAGTTCTCAGGTGATAGATCCTTAGGCGAAGTAAATGGATGGTGCATTGCATTTAATTTGTTGTTCTCATAATCCTTTTCAAACATGGGCCAATCAACAATCCATAATAACTCCCAACCTTCCTTGAGGAGTTTTCTATCATGCCCTAGTTTTATTCTTAGTGCTCCCATCGACTCATTGACGATATGATTTTTATCTGATCCAAAGAAAATAACATCGCCTGTTTTAGCCTCAGTGCGTTGCAAAATTGCTTGTACTGCTTCGTCAGAGAGAAACTTTAAAATAGGTGATTGTAGTCCGCCCATTCCCTCGTCAAGATTATTTACCTTAATGTAAGCAAGCCCCTTGGCTCCATAAATACTTACAAAACGACCATAATCATCGAGATCTTTTCTACTAAGATCGCATCCGCCTGGTAATCTTAAAGCAATCACTCGTGATTCTGAATCATTTGCTGCAGTAGAAAATACTTTAAAATCACACTCCTTTACTAAATCTGCAACATCAATCAGCTCTAATGGATTACGTAAATCTGGCTTGTCACTGCCAAAGCGTCGCATCGCTTCTGCATAAGGCATTCTGCTTAACTTTTCGGGTAGTTCTACATTAAGAATTTGTTTAAATACAGTTTTTAATAATCCTTCAATAAGATTTAAAATGCTTTCTTCATCAATAAAAGACATTTCAATATCAAGCTGTGTAAATTCAGGCTGTCTATCAGCACGTAAATCTTCATCACGAAAACAACGAACAATCTGATAATATTTATCAAAACCCGAAATCATTAATAATTGCTTAAAAAGCTGCGGTGATTGGGGTAACGCATAAAATGAGCCAGGATGCACTCTAGAAGGAACTAAATAATCCCTAGCTCCTTCTGGCGTTGCTTTTGTAAGCATTGGTGTTTCAATATCAAGGAAACCATACTGATTGAGATAATTGCGAATACAGCTGTTTAACTGATGACGTATCGTTAGTTTATGTTTCATCGATGGACGACGCAAATCAATATAGCGATACTTATAACGTAAATCTTCGTTCACGACTTGGAAATCATCAGGCAAGAATGGTGGTGTTGGTGACTGATTAAGAATCTCAAGCTTTGTGCCAACGACTTCTACTTTACCTGTGGCCATTGCGTCATTAATCATCCCTTCTGGTCTTCTCCGTACAACTCCCGTTACTCGAACAACAAATTCGGAACGTAATTTTTCTGCATCAGAAAATGATATTTCATTTTCCGGTTCATATACTACTTGTAATAAACCTGAGCTATCACGAACATCAAGAAATATTACACCACCATGATCTCGACGATGATGCACCCAACCACATACAACAACTTCTTTACCTAAACTTGACTCATCGACGCCCAAACAGTAGTGTGTACGCATATAAAACCGCCTATATAAATTTTTACAAATTGTTTTTTAATGCAGCCTCTGATGCTGGCGGCATTACTCCTAAAGAAATTATAAATTTTAGTGCTTCATCAATACTCATATCTAACTCAATGGCATCACTTCTGGGAATCATCATAAGAAAACCTGAAGTGGGGTTAGGAGTAGTTGGTACAAATACAGAGATCATTTCATCTTTTGTTTTATTATTTATTGCAGTATTTCCTGCACCTGTTTGAAAGGCGATACTCCATAATCCTTTACGTGGATATTCTATTAACACTACTTTACGAAAAGCTTCGCTGTTTGTAGATAATACCGCATTAATTACTTGTTTTACTGCTTTATAAATTGATCGAACTAAGGGGATTTTGATAAGAAGGGATTCCCCCCACTCCACTAGCCGCTGCCCCAAATAATTGGTGGCAATGACCCCCGTGACCAGTAAAATAACAAGCGATAAGATAACTCCAAAACCTGGAATATAATGTCCAATTAATTGTTCAGGTTGATATGCTTTAGGAATTAAAGCCAAAGTATTGTCAAGTAAGTCAATAATAAAGCGCAATACACCAATGGTTATAAGTATGGGCAACCATACTACCAATCCGGCGAGTAAATAGCTTCTTAATGACATTGTTTTCACTTATTGTCACCATCTTGAGTTGTTTTTGATGAAGAAGTGTCTTTTGCTTTCTCAGTGGAAACAGGGGCGTCATTTTTAGGGGTAGCGTCCTGTGGTTTATTGTTTTTGTTTTTAAAATCAGTAGCATACCAACCTGTACCCTTAAGTTGAAAACCTGCTGCTGAAATAAGCTTAATTACAGTATCTTTATAGCATACGGGACATTGCTTAACGGGCTCATCACTGATTTTTTGCATCAAATCAAAATGATGATTGCAACTTGTACATTGGTATTCATAAATTGGCATCGAAAACGACTCCATTAACTTCAGACAGTTTAATCTAACCTGCTATTATAACTAACTCCCAAAGGATGAACAATATGTAGATCCTATGCCAGAGCGTGCAGAACCACTGAATTCAGTCTGATAATTGTCTAAATTTTAAAAAATATTTTTCGTCGATATAAAAAAGCAGCAACTAAAAAGTTTAAGAACAGGAACAGTAATGCGTAAAATAGGGCGGCATTTTCTGGACCAAAACGACCAAATAAATATTCTGAAATAGCCACTCGTAAAACGTCTTGTGACCCGTTAGGCAGAGTGAAAACGAACATGGATTGAACTTTCAGTAAAATAACATGAAAAATAAAAATAAATAATGCATTCATGCCAAAAATCTTAAAGGGCAACGACCATTTTGTATAACCTAATACATCAATAATAAAAAAACACAAACCAAAAACAATAAGTGAAAAACCACTACTCCATAAAACAAATGAGCTTGTCCATAAATTTTTATTAATAGGAACGTAACAACTCCATATCCAAGCTAATAAAAGGGATAATATGCCCATCGTAATCATCATCATACTTTTCTTATACTTACTGATGGAGGTCAACAAAAAATGTCCAGCTAAAACTCCAGATAGAGTAGTGGCAATCGCCGGGATAGTACTTAAAAGCCCTTCTGGATCAAACGTTTTCGATAATAAATGTGCGGGGGAAAATATTATTGTATCGATATAGCCTACCCAGTTTCTTGTCATACTTAATTGATCCATGCCAGGAACAGGGATGGGAATTTGAATCAGAAAATACCAATAACTTATAAGAATGCCCAAAAAAATAAAAATTTGAGTCTTAACTGATGTATTAAGATAGAGAAGAGCACAAATGAAGTAACAAAATGCGATGCGTTGCAAAATACCATAAACGCGAACGGTTGATAAATCAAAATGTGATGGAAAAGCATTCAGAAAGATACCAAATAAAAATAGAAGAAGAGTACGAGTAACAATGCTTCGATAAAGCAATACTTTACTTTCCTCTTTTATGTGTCTTTTCAGACTAATTACAGTAGTAATTCCCACTATAAATAAAAAAGCCGGAAATACTAAATCTGCTAATGTACATCCATTCCATTCAGCGTGTTCTAGTATAGGGTATGGAATTCGTGTTCCCTGGCTATTGACTATAACCATTAATGCCATCGTAATACCACGAAAAACATCTAAAGATAAAATGCGGCTGGATTCAGTTGAATTACTGCTCATAGAATAAGTTCATTTAGAAAATGATCATAATAACAGCATACTAAGTCGTCTTCAAACCACGTACAGGAACATCCATGTGGTATACATAGTGTTTGATAATTTGTTCAGCTTGTTCACAGGTCAAAGGTTTGCTGATTGCTCCCTCCATAAAGTAATGCTGGCAATCGTATTTTACTACGTCTGCTTCAAAACCAGTTAAGGCAATAATAGGTACATGATGTTGTGTATTTTTTTCTTTTTGACGTAATTGTTTTGCAACCACATAACCAGAAGAATCTTCTAATCCAATGTCCATTAGCACTAAATCATATTTTCCAGGTTGAAACAATTCTATTGCACTATTAGCAGAATCAGCTATATCAACCTGGCAATGCAATGCAGTTAGTAGCGCTTTTTCAACGTTTTGTGCAATAATATTATCTTCTACCATAAGCACTGTGGGTAAATAACCTTCTTTTAATAAAGGTTTAATCTTTTGATTGTCTTCTTGTAAAACGTTAGCGTGTTTTTCGAGTTCTTTAGTTAAGGTGATATCATTCAAAATCACAATCAATCCAATTACTTTTTTATTGCGATTATGCATTAGTATACGTGACGACAGGAAGTAATAAGTCTTACCCGAATTGTCTTCAATCGCTTTTTCTTCCACGTTATGCTGAGGAACACCCGAAAATATTACTTTCATATCTTCTAATTTTAATTCTTCTATTCGTTCCTTATCCCAATGAGCAAATTCTTCCATTTTTTGATAAGGAGTACCTTTGAAATCTTTGATTGTATTGAGCCCCAGCAGTTTGACGAAATTGTTATTACATCCCTTAAGATTGCATTCAGTATCTACCCAATAAACAATATTGGGCATTGAATTAATGATTTCCATGTAATATTCATGTATCGAATCAAGATCGTCTACAGTCCTATTTTTAGCGTGGGATGACATGCAAATGCTCCAAGAATTTATAGTTTTGCATGTAAATTATAGTACAGATTAATTATTTTGATTTTTGAATTGAAGGGCTGAAAAAACTTATTAACAAAGATTGATTTAAAAAAATCAATCCTCGTCTAATATTATATTTTAGCTTATTATCCATTCAATTTGTTGTTTTAAATCGATTGAAATCTCGGAAAGCTCCTCAAGATCATAATCCATGTAAGGGTTCTCAACTGGACTATTATTTGCCTGATGATGCATAATTTTTTTATCACGCTCTTGATGTAACCATAAAATCTGCGGCTTAAACAAATGTAGAATCCCTTCAACCCAGCGGTCCAACACTTGCCAATAAGGATCATCACTTAAAGTCATTTTATAATGTTTAAGTAGCCGTGCACTGTATTCTGAATTATACCAAATTTCAGAGGTAACCCAGCGATTAACCGTGAACAAACGTATAGGTTGACCTAGTTGGTTCATGCCAATTGCTATCAAATGAGTCATAGGGTTATCAATATATTTGTCCCAATCTGCTAAAGGCGCTGGTTTGATACTTTTGGGTATATGCTTATAACGTAAAAAACAATGAAAATGGCCATGCTCCGTGCTTTCATAATTTTCTCTATGGCAATGATAAAAATATTGAGCACCAGTTTTATGATCAATACGATCTCCATGAGGATAATGACTCATTCGTTCAAAGCGTCGTTTCCTTTGTAAGGTATAATGCAGAATGCTTTTACCCTTTTTGGCTGTCATTAGTTGTTGGGCTTCTAAAATTTGTTTGGCGTAATTCAAATAAACATTTTTATGCCAATTGCTAAGTTGGGGTAATTTAAATTCAGAATGAGTAATCATATTTCTTTACTTCATATAGGAAGGAAAAAACAAGAGGTAGTAAAACTACCTCTTTATAGAACCAAAACTACAGATTACTCACCAGAGCAACCACCGCAACCTTTGCAACCTTTGCAACCTTTGCAGCCAGTACAACCCTTGCAGCCTTTGCAGCCATTACAACCTTTGCAAGTGCTAGTAGTAGTATTAGTAGCATCATCTGCATAAGCAACAGATACTACAGGAGCTGCTAATACAGTTAATAAAGCAGCGACAGCTAATGTTGATTTTTTCATAATTTTACTTCCTTGATAGTTAATGATTTTTAACCCATTTAGATATTAGCAAAGAAATTTGAGTTTTTCTTCCTTTTTTTAAAAAAGTTTATCATTCCATTCCATTTTTATCACAGTTGAAAGCTCAAAATTATCAAAATTAGGACAGTTCATTTTTTGAAACCAGTAAAAAGAATTTATCCAACATTTTAACGCTCAAAATCCATTTTAAAAAAATCATAAGATGAGCTGGGAATGTAACTGGATATTTGGCTTTAGGCCTTTTTGATTCAATTGCATGAATCAATTTGTTAATTACTGCATCGGTTTTTCGAGTAAAAAGAGATTCGGACTTCTTTTGCTTAAAAGTAGTCAGCATCCGCTCATACTGTTTACTGAAATAACTATGTTGCATATCGATGTTATTTAATGAATTATCTACACAATTATCTCGAAATCGACTGTCTATAGGACCAGGTTCTATAGTGATGACCTCGATATCTGAAGATTTCAATTCCAATCTTAGCGTATCGCTTATGCCCTCTACAGCGTACTTGGATGCATTATAAGCGCCGCGAAAAGGCATACTGATTATGCCTAAAATCGAACTTATATTAACAATACGACCATATCCCTGTTTCCGCATGACGGGAATAGCCAGACTAGTGAGTTCAAGTAGTCCGAAAACGTTCGTTTCAAATTGAGCACGCAATACATCTCGTGATATATCCTCCAATGCTCCTGCCTGGCCATATCCCGCGTTATTAATTAAAATATCCAATCGCCCTTCTGTTTTAACCAATACTTCGGCGAATCCATTTTGAATTGATGATGAATCCGAAACATCCAGTTGAACAGCTTCTACTCCCATATCTAATAATTTTTGAACATCTTCGATTTTTCTACATGATCCTATAACTCTATGCCCTCTTTGCTTCAGGCTAAAAACAGCATCAAAACCAATTCCACTGGAACATCCAGTAATTAGAATTATTTTATCCTTCATAAATCGTATCCAAAAATTGCCCAGAAAAATCATTTATAATCTATAATTCCTAATGTAACAACATCAGATGGAGTTGCAACATGGAAAAAATTAGCATTCCAAGCTATAAGATTTTTCGGCTCCTTGTTCTCTCTTTTGTATTACTCACCGGTTTCTTATACACAAATTTAGCTAAGGCAGAAACGACTTGCTCAAAACTGTCAGGCCAACAGCTTGCTTATTTCGTTGGATATCATTCAGGCAATTATTATGAGCCATCTCCATATTATGAACCGCCTCCATACCACCACCATCGCCATCATAGAAGATTTTACTGGACTGATTGGCGGTACATAGGACATGGCTGTAGTCAAAGCTGCCTCATTGACCGCTGGAATGGAGGTGTGATTCGTTGTAAGAGAAGTTGCCGTTAAAAATTAGCTCTTAATCTTGATAGAAAGTTCTGTGTGAATTAATTTTTAGGCAAAATAATCAACCAAACCTTTAATCACCCTCTTAGTTTTTAAGGGGGTAACTCCAACTTCTTCTTCGAGCATCAAGTGTTCCTGAGCCCCATCATTCTGTTGCGAAGATTGACGTGAACCAGTGTCAGAATCAATTTGCACTTCAGATAAATTTAAGCCTTGTTCAGCCATCATTGCCTGTAGTTTAGGTAACGACTGATCGATAATTTCCCTGACATTCTGATTATGTGTCGTTATATTGACTGAAGCTACATCGTTTATTACTTTAATGTTGATTTCTAAGGGCCCTAAGTCTTCAGGATTTATTTTAATTACCGCACCTTTAATTTCTTGCTGACCAAGCCAGATGATATGCTCTGAAAATTTGTTTGACCATTCTGGATTATCTATTTCTACTGCTATAGTGAGTGATTCAGATATTGTTTCGGAAGTACGAGCAGAACTTACAATTGGTGTATGACTCACCTCATTTGTCAATACATTAACCATCGATGGTAACTTTATCTCATCAACATAATCAAGGAGCAGCTCAGATTTTGGCTGAGTTGGTAACGTTGTCTCATTTTGATTCTCTATTTCAGCGGTATTGGGTTGGAATAAAGCCTGATCCACCTCATTTTTTTCTTCTTTGCTCTCCCAAGAATCCACTTTAGGAGTCAATGGCAAAGTTGAATTTGTTGATTTCACAGGTGTTTCACGGGATGAAGAGATACACTCTGGATCTTCAGCGGGTTCAGTAGACTCTAAAGGCTCCAATGAAACACTTTTTATATTTTGGTATGAATCAGAATTAAAAATAATATCTGCACTTTGTAATAAATTATTTTCATCTTTATTTTCAATTGACACAGGTTCGTCTGATTGCTCTATCTCTTGAGTTAAAGTATTTTCCTTCATACTTTGAACATTTTGAGTTTGTGTTTGGAATTCATTTAATTGTATTGTCCTCAACTGACTCAGTTCTTCTTTTCGTCTTATATGTGTATTTGTATCCTTAATTAAATTGTATTTTTGCTTAGAATCTATCCGATGTACTTCAATTTCCTGCTTCACTTCTGATAAAACAGGCTGCTCTGATAAAACAGGCTGCTCTGATAAAACAGGTTGCTCTGATAAAACAGGTTGCTCTGATAAAACAGGTTGCTCTGATAAAACAGGTTGCTCTGATAAAACAGG
>NZ_FTNL01000036.1:16747-26252 GCF_900156395.1 Fluoribacter gormanii
TGCTCTGATAAAACAGGTTGCTCTGATAAAACAGGTTGCTCTGATAAAACAGGTTGCTCTGATAAAACAGGTTGCTCTGATAAAACAGGCTGCTCTGATAAAACAGGCTGCTCTGACAGCTGATCAACTTGATTTAAAACATTTACTATCGCACTTTGAGTGTCCATTGATTGAATCTGAGTGTCATTAACCTCCTCTGTTTTCGGTAAGACACTCCCCTCATTGTGTGGGATACTGATGTCCCCATTTTCAATTGGTTTGTTCTCCTGTTGCTCAAGATTTATTCGTTCTAATTCAATTGCATTCTGATAATATTGAGAATTAATCCAAGATACAGCAACATTATCCTCAACCACGCTTGCAGATTGCACTTTATCCATAAGTTGTGATTCGGATTGTTCCGACACGTCCTTCTCAGAATCAATTGTTAAATTAATTGTTTTTGAATGAGGCCATTGAGAGTCCTCTGTGATTCGAGCTGAATTTTGTTTTGCCTCCTGGTGATTGGATATTTGGGATGCAATATCAGTTAGTAATAAAATAAAATCATTTGCTTCATTGATGTCATTAGTTGGTGTAGCATTTTGTATCTGTGATTTTTCTACAGTGTTTGTCAAAATTTCGTCATCTTTATTATTGCTACTCGACAAATTATTAGAGAAAAGGTCAACCACTCCTGATAGATTTGATATTGCTTTATTCAAGTCAGTCACTCCAATTCTCCTTAATTTTGTAGATTAAAAAGCAATATCCATACCAATTGAATAGGTAATAAAGGATTAAATTCTCGTTAAAAAATATTACTTGATTGTAAATTTACCTATAAGGCTCTTTTTAAATCAATTTAAGTAATGTTAATCTGCACTCACTAAAACTTTGTGAGCAATTGTCATGTATGGTAGGCTTCCTTTTAAAAAGAAAAAATATACACTCGAATCAGTTTCAGATGAAATTACAGAAGCTAAGAGGTTATTGAGAGCGAACAATAAAGAGGATAAAGAGAACAAAACTTTTCTTGAATTGCTGGAACTACGAACCCAAGATTTTGAGAAGGCTCTAGAACAAAACCCCGATCCTTATGAAAGGCAAAGGATATTAGAGCAATATCACCGTTTTGCTAAAACATTATCATCTTGCTTATCCCAACCACAGAACACAAGTTTTTACATAGCTTCCTATCATAATAATAAAAATTATTATCCAGTAGGAGTTACTAAAGTAATTGAAGAACCGATTCGGCATAATATATCACTTGCAGCGACCATTACAGGTGCGGCGCTTATTTTAGCATCCATAGCTGTGATATGGATTAATCCATTGATAACTGCCATTTTGCTTCCAATTGGTATTACGATGTTAGCTCCTGGTGGGGCATCCTTATTAATCCCCAGTCCTCTTGATACCTCAGAAGTAAAACAGGAAGAAAAAATGATTTTTCAACTGGGTGCTACAATAAATAAACCTGAATTATCTTTTGATGAAACTACTATATATACCTCTGAGTACAGTACTGTATTCTAAAAGTTCTGACCTAATTTCATAAGAACTCATGGAATTTTCTTAAAATTGAGCTATCATTCAGTTTTTGATTTCAGGAGCTCCTTATGAAAGTAGGTCGTGACAGCTTATCAACAAAATCTCAATTACATGTAGACGGAAAAACTTATCATTATTACAGCCTTAAAGAAGCGGAACAAAAAAACTTAAAAGGAATCAGTCGCCTTCCTTATTCACTTAAAGTTCTTCTTGAAAATCTGTTGCGTTTTGAGGATGACAACACAGTTACCACCAAAGATATTCAAGCTGTTGCCGACTGGCTTAACAATAAAACATCCCAACATGAAATTGCATTTAGGCCTGCACGTGTATTAATGCAAGACTTCACAGGGGTTCCTGCTGTAGTTGATTTAGCTGCAATGCGAGATGCAATTGCTAAAATGGGCGGTAATCCCGATAAAATTTCCCCATTATCCCCCGTTGACCTGGTTATTGACCACTCAGTGATGGTTGACAAATTTGGTAGTCAAGACGCTTTAACGGTAAATACTGAAATTGAAATGAAGCGAAACAACGAGCGTTATGAGTTTTTACGCTGGGGACAAAAAGCTTTTGATAATTTCCAGGTTGTTCCTCCTGGAACTGGTATTTGCCACCAAGTAAATCTTGAATACCTTGGAAAAACGGTATGGAGTAGTTCTGATGACGGGACTTTATATGCCTATCCTGATACTTTAGTAGGTACAGACTCCCATACAACCATGATTAACGGATTAGGTGTTCTGGGATGGGGCGTTGGAGGAATCGAAGCTGAAGCAGCCATGCTGGGACAACCCGTATCGATGTTGATTCCCGAGGTTATCGGATTTAAATTGCATGGAAAAATGCAGGAAGGAATCACTGCAACCGACCTCGTTCTCACTGTAACGAATTTGCTTAGAAAAAAAGGTGTTGTTGGCAAATTTGTTGAATTTTATGGCCCAGGTCTTAGCGACTTACCCCTTGCTGATCGAGCTACAATTTCTAATATGGCTCCTGAATATGGTGCTACATGTGGATTTTTCCCAGTAGACAAAGAAACCATTCGTTATTTGGAGCTGACCGGACGTGATCAACATACTATTGCGTTGGTTGAAGCGTACGCTAAAGCACAAGGTATGTGGTATGATAAGGACAGCGAAGATCCGGTGTTTACAGATACTCTAGAACTTGATTTGAGCACCATTGTCCCTTCATTAGCAGGACCAAAACGACCACAAGACAAAGTAACCTTAAGTTCTTTACCTCTGGAATTTGATACGTTCCTTAAAGAAGCAGGGAAGGAACAGGAAAAAACGTCTTCTTTCGCTGTAAAAAACCATGATTTCCAAATGAAACATGGCCATGTGGTGATTGCGGCAATTACCAGTTGTACTAATACATCGAATCCAAGTGTGCTCATGGCAGCAGGTTTGGTCGCTAAAAAAGCAATCGAAAAAGGACTGCAACGCAAACCTTGGGTTAAGTCTTCTTTAGCTCCTGGCTCCAAAGTAGTCACAGATTATCTCAAGCAAGCAGGATTACAGTCTTATCTGGATCAATTAGGTTTTAACTTGGTTGGCTATGGTTGTACTACATGTATCGGCAACTCTGGACCATTGCCAGATGCGATATCTCACTGTGTCAGTGATAATGATCTCGTTGTTTCAGCTGTTTTATCAGGTAACCGTAATTTCGAAGGCCGCGTGCATCCACAAGTCAGAGCAAACTGGTTAGCATCACCTCCGTTAGTTGTTGCTTATGCCCTATGTGGAACGACCACTATTGATCTGAGTAAAGATCCTATAGGCACAGACGATGCGGGGAATGATGTATATCTTAAAGATATTTGGCCATCCAATGCTGAAATTGCTGCCGAAGTAGCTAAAGTTACGGGGGGAATGTTCCGTAAAGAATACGCTGAAGTTTTTCTTGGTGATGAGCACTGGCAGTCAATTAAAACTAGCAGTGGAAAAACCTATGAATGGAATGATCATTCAACATACATTCAGCACCCACCGTTTTTTGATAATTTAAAAGCAAAACCGGATTCAATTAAACCGATCAAACAAGCTTATATTTTGGCTTTATTTGGTGATTCAATTACAACCGATCACATCTCTCCAGCTGGTTCCATTAAGGCGAACTCTCCTGCAGGCTTGTATTTGAAATCAAAAGGAGTTGATGAAAAAGAATTTAACTCGTATGGCTCTCGTCGTGGTAACCATGAAGTGATGATGCGAGGCACTTTTGCTAATATTCGTATTCGCAATGAAATGACCCCTGGTCAAGAAGGAGGTATCACCCGTTATATCCCTTCTGGCGAAGTAATGCCTATTTACGATGCAGCTATGCTCTATCAGAAAGACCATCATCATCTGGTAGTGATTGCAGGTAAAGAATACGGTACCGGCTCTTCAAGAGATTGGGCGGCCAAAGGAACCAATTTACTTGGTGTCAAAGCCGTACTTACCGAAAGCTTTGAACGTATTCACCGCTCTAATTTGATTGGTATGGGCGTTTTACCTTTACAATTTTGTGATGGTATAACACGTAAGACTCTAGATCTTAAAGGAGATGAGCGTGTGAGTATTGACGTATCCGATTCATTAAAGCCTAGCTCAATGGTTTCTGTAACAATTGAACGTGCCAATGGTCAAGTAGAGCAGATTAAAGCATTATGTCGTATCGATACTGCCGACGAATTAGAATACTATAAAAATGGTGGTATTCTTCAATACGTTCTCAGGAATCTGTGTGCTTGAGATGATTATAATACCTTCTGCGTTGGGCCATTGGCCCAACAGCTCTGATATAAAGTCAACTCATCTGTGTAATGTTCATCATTTGCTTGGCTTTAAAGGCCAACCTGCTTTTTATTTAATTTCATTAGTAATAATAACACTGCGCATCCAAAGTTTATTGCGATTTGCTTGTACCGCATTTGTTAAGGACCCATCATGAATCACCCTAAAAAGGTTCTAAGTGTTTTTTCTTTAGTAATGATCAATGTCATTGCTGTTGATAGCTTACGTACCCTTCCCATTAGCGCCAAACTCGGTCTTACGCTTATCTCTTATTATGTTGTAGCTGCGTTTGCATTTTTTATTCCTGTATCTTTAGTAGCAGCGGAATTGGCAACTACCTATCCAGAAACAGGTGGAATTTACGTATGGGTTCGTGAGGCATTCGGTAAACGGGCAGCTTTTATTACTATCTGGCTTCAGTGGATATATAATGTTGTTTGGTACCCAACAATACTTGCTTTTATCGCGGCCACCCTATCTTATTTAATTGCCCCAGAATTAGGAAGCAACAAGTATTATTTGCTAGGTACAGTACTTATTCTTTTTTGGTTGTTTACGATACTTAATTGCTTCGGAATGAAAGTATCAAGCATAGTCAGCACAATTGGAGCAACTGTAGGCACCATATTTCCGATGCTTTTCATTATTTTCTTAGCGATACTTTGGGCCGTTCAAGGAAAACCTATGGTTGTTGGCTATCCCGATACCTGGTTACCTGACTTTAGTTCTTTGGGTAATTTATCGTTATTCGCAGTGGTGCTATTTGGTCTTCTTGGAATGGAAATGTCTGCAGTACATGCTGAAGAAGTAAAAAATCCGCAACGGGATTATCCAAAAGCACTTTTTTATTCAACTATTTTAGTCATTTCAACACTTTCTTTAGGCTCAATAGCCATTATGATTGTAGTCCCTAATGAAAGTTTGAGCGTTGTATCTGGGCTTATAGATGCTTATGCTGTTTTTTTTAATTCGTACAATATGCCATGGATGACATCAGTCATAGCCGTTTTAATTATTTTAGGCGGTCTCAGTGGTGTTTCTGCATGGATTATTGGCCCAACAAAAGGATTAATGGTTTCAGCTCGCGATGGTTCTTTACCTGCTCAATTCGCCCATACAAATAAATACGGTGCTCCAACAACGATTCTCTTTGCACAAGCTATTATTTTTACCATTTTAAGTACGGCTTTTATTTTGTTAGATTCGATTAATGCCGCGTACTGGATGTTAAGTGATCTCTGTGCTCAGATGGCCTTATTGGTTTATGTCTTTATGTTTGCGGCGGCTATTAAGTTAAGATACAGTAAACCCAATCTCCATCGTGGTTACACTGTCCCAGGTGGTAATATAGTTATGTGGCTATTATGTATCATTGGGATTATCTGTTGTCTTACAGCAATTGTTATCGGTTTTGTACCGCCAACACAAATACCTGTTGGTAATGTATTTATTTTTGAGTCATTTTTAATCGGTGGATTAATTTTATTTGTTTTAATTCCATGGTTTCTTGCTAAAAAACATTAAAGTATTTAAAGCCGTCATCCCGAGCATAGCGATGGAGCGCTCATCAGATGGCACAAGAGTTACATCATGGAAATACGTCGGCTTATCAACCAAAAAAAACGCTATTCAGAGTAGACGTATTATGAATGATGAGAAAAGACATGCACGATAAAAGTTACTATAAACACATAGACGGTCTCAGAGCGTTAGCAGTTACTTCAGTATTTTTATGTCATTTAGATTTTGCTTTTTTTAGTGGTGGATTCGTTGGTGTCGATGTTTTTTTTGTAATAAGTGGTTTTTTAATTACAAATATTATAGTACACCAGCTTGATAGTTCGGCTGGCTTTAGCTTTTTAAATTTCTATGCACGAAGAGTTAAACGCATATTTCCGGCTCTATTTTTTACACTGTTTCTTTCCTTTATTGCTGGTATATTATTTTTAAATCCAGCTCCGTTTAAAATATTTGGCAAGTCATTGTCATTTGCTGCACTATCTGTATCAAATATATTTTTCAAAAATCAGTCTGGGTATTTTGATATTTTTTCACAATCAAGCCCATTATTACATACATGGTCATTGGGAGTTGAAGAACAATTTTATATCTTTTTTCCAATTATTTTGTTCTTTTGGCATAAATTTTTTAAAAAAAATTTAGTTATTATTATTGCACTTGTCTTTATTATTAGTTTTTTATTGAATTTGTATTATCAAAACTCTCAGTTAGTTGCTCTTTATTACTTGGCTCAATATAGAGCCTTCGAATTCTGTATAGGTGCATTTATTGTATTTTTAATGAAAAACAAAATTAATCTACATCCATTTTTTATAGAGCTTTTGTGCTTTTTAGGTATTGTACTGATTGTAATTCCAACCTTAATCTATAGTTCCTCTACATTATTTCCAAGCTATAATGCTCTAGCTCCATGTATTGGTGCTGCATTAATAATTTATGCAGGGACAGCTAAATATACTGGATCTATTTTTAGATGCTTGCCAGCAAGACAGATAGGCTTAATTAGCTATTCATTATATTTAGTCCATTGGCCTCTAATTATTTTTTTCAAAACATATCACCACGATTATGGTTTAAAATTTGATATTAGTTTTAACGAAAAAATATTGGTTATTACTTTAGCTCTTTTTTGTTCATTTTTTATGTATTACTTTATTGAACAACCCTTTAGAAATGGGTCCAGTATACAAAAAAATCAAAAATACTTTGTTAAAACAATTACTCAAGGTTTATGTTTTGCATTTCTTATAGCTTTTTTGGGTGTTTCTATCGGTCGAAGCCACGGTTGGATTTGGAGGACTACTAGCCCAGATGTAGTGGCTAAAGTTGAAGATATAACTAAATATCACGTCGAAAACTGGGGGGGAGCTGATTTCACTGGAGAATTCATACATAAGGGAAAAACTAACCATGCTCAAATTGTGATAATGGGTGACAGTCATGCTGGAATGTTAGATGAAGGAATAGTCGCCAAGATAGCTAAGCCTCATCAATTAACTGTATTTACTTCCTCAGGTGGAGGTGCAGGTAAATATGCATCCTCATTATTGATACCAGGGATAACACGGTTAGATAAAGAGCAAAAGTTATATGATGATAGCGCAAAACTTGCATATAAAGAGGCATTAAAGGTACTTAATGCAACAAAGGAGCAAAATATTCTTATTCTTTCTGCGAGTTGGAATGAGCAGATAAATGCGGCGGGCTTCTTAAAAAATCATCGATCGCTCAACATAAATACATCCTCAATGACCTCTTATAATGACTATAAGCCTTTTTTAAATGCCTTAGATAAGCTGCTGAAGCTTTTAGGCAAAAAAAAATTAATCATTGTAGGTGATGTACCTGGCTCACTATACAACCCAATAAATTGTCTGGGTAGCTTAAAATGGTTTAAACGCTCTGATTGTTCGTTCGCTGATAATGAAAATCGAAATCAAGCTGCTTTAAATGTGAATAGAATTCTAGCCCGATATGCATCTGAAAGAAATAACGTTTATTTTCTTAATCCTTATGACGTTTTTTGTAAAAACGGTTATTGTTCCTCTGGCGACTCTCTTGGACACCCCTACTATTCTGATGGGAGCCATCTGTCAAAAATTGGATCAAAATTTCTGGTGGGTCATCTGCAGCATAAGATTTTGGATATATTAAATTTCCCTACACAAAGTGTACGAATTGCATCAAAGAATGAAAAATAGAACCTTCTCGAGGATAATAATTAAAAAGTTATTAACTTAATGATCTCGCACAAGGCCACACGCCATTCATTATGCCTTAACAATATACAGATAGGTCGTTAGTAATGAATAATTCTCGTATCAAGAAAACACTCTTAAAAAATGAATTTTTGGGATTGTTAATATTATTCATTGTTTTATTTTGATACAATCCATTTTTTTAAATGAAGATATACTCGATGGATACACTCGAAAACAAACCTGCTTCCGTTTCAGCCACTCAAGAGCTAAAAGCACTGTTTGAGATTGACAAAACTAACAGACAAGCAACTTGGTACAATCGTCTCATCACATGCCTACCCTACGCTATCTTCACTAGTGGAGAACCTGAGATCATCTTCAATCCCGCAGGCCTCACCTTCTATAATCTTGAGCTTACTGAAACCCTCCCTGAAGTCGGCAGTACTGTAACACGCTATACCATTCCCGAACTCATCGATACGTTCTTAATCAACGAAGGGGTTGGCATAGCCATTGAGGCACGTAATCCAAAACAAGCTATTGATCTCAGTTATGGCGACGTCCTGGGTTTTCATCTCTATCGGACGTTTGCTGAACCAGAGAATCATCCCTTCAAAACAGATAAACCTCATGCCCATATTATTCGCAAAGACGTTGATATTATCATCAGCGACGTTCCAGCGCAGATCCTGCCTACTACCTCAATAAAATTACTTGAAGCGATCATGCAGCATTTCGGCATCAACGACGCCCAAGTCAAGCTCGTTTATCTTCCTGAAACAGAGCAGCAGGAGTTGGTGTTTTCAATCGACAAGAATCAATTTGAGCCCAGGAAAATGCAAGAGCTGCTCCAAAAAATGGGCTGGTTTTTACCAAGGTATTATTCTTATTTGACCTGTGATCTGAACAATGTATCCTTTCAAGTTGGAAAACATTAAAGCCAAGCTAACAGTGAACGGATTGGATTCATTCACCAATCTTTTTATACGTTATTGCTATAATATCAGTCTCAATAATTAGCACGTATTCTGAACCTTTATATACTGTTAATTTAATATAGATTTTTTAATTCTTGACGATTAGAAGGCACTAATCTTATTGTTTGATTTGGCTATTTATTACAAAAAGTAATCGTAACTCCCCACGTCATCCCGAACCCGAGCGCAGCGAGGGTGAGGGCTCTCCTGCGGTGTATCTCGGATACAGTCATGTAAAAAAACATTTGAAAAATTATGTGGTTGTGATCAAATAGCTGCATGAAATACTACGAACAAATCATCAGCACACTATTGGCTAGGATTGCGGAACTAGAAAAGAGAGTGACGCAACAGGCGGCCAGGATAGCAGAGCTGGAAAAACGTTTAAACAAGAACAGCAGCAACAGCTCAAAACCACCATCCAGTGATGGCTTAAGAAAACCACCACGCACTACTTCATTGCGTGAAAATGGCAAGCATAAAA
>NZ_FTNL01000039.1 GCF_900156395.1 Fluoribacter gormanii
CCCTCACCCTCGCTGCGCTCGGGTTCGGGATGACGTGGGGAGTTACAAATAAAGTATGAATTGGGTCACTGTTTGATAGGGAGATCAAAAGCGGAGTAATCGCGGCCTGCGGACAGCCTCGTTTATCCAGACTAAGCTGGGATTTAAGATAATGGTGAGCATAGTTCCACTAATGTTCCATCTGGGCAACGAACATAAGAGACAAATTGCCCCCAAGGCTTTTTTATGGGCTCTTGAATTGATTGGGCTCCTGCTGCGACAGCTTGTTCATGTGCTTGCTGGACTGATTCGGTAACTAACGCAATTTCCATGCCTAAAGGCTGGCTTGATGAATCAGCTGCTACATAACCGGCAGGAAGATTGTGTGCGCCTAAATTATGAGATGCAAAAGCAAGCGTTGTTTCTCCTGTTTCAAGTTCACCATAACCTGTTTCATGAAAGAAACGTGTTTTTATATTAAAAGCTTCAGAAAAAAAAGCCAGAGAAGCTTTTACATCATTGACATAAATAATGGTATATCCAAATTTCATAGATTTGATTCCTTGATGTCGCAGTATCAAATGATTTAGGCTTCTGTCGTTAGCTTATTATTGCGATGACCAGTAAACCCATTGCAATGAAACCAATTAAAGCTAAGCTCGAATTACCCCCTGGTACCAAGTGAGTTTCTGTGCAGGATTTACGCCCTCGCCATGCCATGATCGCGGGCATTAACAATAATAAAATGACACAACAAATTCCCGCATAGCTTAAAGCGTGCAGATAAATTCCAGGATTTAACAAGACTACTGCCAGTGGCGGAAGGAAGGTTAAAGCTAAGGTGTATTTTCCTTGGTTTCCGGATTTCTTCAGTTTTAATCCATCTGCCAAAAAGTCAAATAACCCTAGGGAAACTCCTAAAAATGCTGTAAGCATGCAGATGGA
Organism: Fluoribacter gormanii; assembly: GCF_900156395.1. Taxonomy (GTDB): domain Bacteria; phylum Pseudomonadota; class Gammaproteobacteria; order Legionellales; family Legionellaceae; genus Legionella; species Legionella gormanii. The sequence goes on from NZ_FTNL01000039.1 coordinate 925, forward strand.
AGTAAAAAAGCCAAAGAATCCGCTAATCCATTGATTTTGCACGGATTGACTTAAAGCCTCAGTTAATCCGCTTGTCGCATGTTCCGAATTCATCAGTGCCAGTAAGCCATTCTCTCCTTCACGAGAGACTACACCCATAATGACAGCATCCCAAACAATATAACAGGCAAGAGGGATAAGTGAACCTAATAAAATGACGCGCTTTAGGCTGCGTATATCATCCCCAAAATAGTCGCGTAAGCTTGGTATTATTGATGCATAGCCAAATGAGGTAATCAAGATCATTAAGGTGCCAGTAAATGCACGCGCTGAACCATCAGTTAAACCCAAAGTCGAGGCATGGGGGCTGATAATCGCAACTAATAAAACATAAATGCCTAATTTACCGAACATTAAACCGCGATTGACATAATCTACCGAGCGTATGCCTTTATAAACAATCAAACTAAATAAAAGCGTAAACAGGATCGCAGTGACACTATTAGGCAAATTGATATTCAATTTATGTAGTAAGCTATTGAATACATCACTACCGCCTGAAATATAGGCTGAGAGTAGGGTGTAAAGCAAAAATAAATAGGTGATCCATGCGATGATTTGACCAGGTAAACCCAATGTGGATTTAGCCATGGAGATCATATTGCTTCCCGCTGGGAGGCGCAGATTGACCTCTAACATTAATAACGCGCCTGCAGTCATGATCAGCCAGCAAAAAAATAGGAAGAAAATTGAATTGCTAAATCCTACTTCTGCTGTGGAGACAGGTAGGGCAAGCATACCACCACCTATAGAAGTTCCTACTATAAGTAATATTCCACCTATTAGTTTTGAATTGATCATGAGATATAATCCAAAATCGTTTAAAAATAATCCAATATGATACTTTGTTATTCAATTTAAGTCAATTGTATCATTGCCTACGGCACTAGCAAATCCTGGCTTAGAGTGTTTCATCGAAGTTATCTACATCAAATTCCAAAATTCATGTATCAATAAACCGACAGAAACAGCAACTACAGAGATTTGAGTCCATTTACCCCCTGGAACGATAAAGACAGCGTGATGACTTTTTCTGCCAAAATAACACATTAATGCCGGTAAAAGTAGTAGTAGAATGATACAAAAAATACCGGCATAGCCTAATGCATGGATATAAGCACCAGGATAGTAAATAACGATAAGTAGCGGGGGAACAAAGGTAAGTAAAAATAACCCAATGCCATGATTTCCTCGTTCACGCAACTTTAGGCCATCAGCAAGAAAACTGTATAAGCATAAGGACACACCAAGGAATGCAGTGAGCATACAAATAGAGGTGAAGAAATTAAATAATGCACTGATCATAGTATTTTGTACTTTATCCGAGAGCAGATTTGCTAAAGCACTGGTCGTATGGGGGTTATGCATTAAGCTCTCAAGATTTTGACTTCCTTCAGATGGAAGGGCGCCCATAATCACAGCATCCCAAGCCAAATAACAAAATAGAGGGATTAGCGAACCAATAAAAATAACTTTTTTCAATTGTTTCACGTCATCATCAAAATAGTCTCTTAGATTGGGGACAATGATGGCAAATCCGAAGGAGGTAATTAAAATCATAATGGCGCCACCGATATATTGTAGGTCGCCATGACGTAAATGCTGTAGTTCAATGTGTGGAGAAATAAGCAGTACTAATAAGAAATAAACAGCCAATTTACCAAACATCAGGCCACGATTGACGTAGTCCACGTAACGAATTCCACCATAAACAACCAGCCCGAATAGAAGTGTAAATAGCAAACTTGCCTGCCAATCAGCGAGATGCAATCCTAATTTAAAAAGTAAGCTGTTTAATACATCAGCTCCGCCCGAAATATAAGCAGAGAGTAGGGTATAGAGTAAAAAAAGATAGCTTATCCAGGCAGCAAGCAGGCCATAATTACCCAAAGTGGCTTGCGCCATTGAAACCATATGCTTTCCTCGAGGTAAATAAAGATTTGCTTCAAGGATAAAAAATGCTCCTAATGTCATGAATACCCAACAAAGGAACAGAAAAATGGAAGACTGCCAAAAACCAGTTGCTGCATTGGCAACAGGCAAGGCGAGCATCCCCCCGCCTATAGATGTACCGACAATTAAAAGAATCCCCCCAATAAATCTTGAACGCATTATCCGCCTTACTTCATTGAATAAACTACAGGTGATGGTACTGGAATTGGACATGTTGCACAAGTCTTAGTACCATAATTATTGAACCACTGAATTTCAATCCGACGATTAAATGCACTACCATGAATCAATTTATTGTCACCTACATCATTTTTATCCCCATAACCTTCTGCTTTAAGAAGTTTAGCAGGAATGTTATTAGCCCATAAAAAGGTAAGCATGGTTTCAGCTTGAGCTTGGGACAGTAATTTTTTATGGCGATTCGTGCCCACGTTGTCCGTGAACCCTGCGACATAAACAGGACTGTTCGGGTAAAATTTTAATAATCTAATAATATTTTCCAAGCCTGGATAACATATTTCATTGAGGCGAGGACTTTCAAACATAAAATATTTATCAACGGGTACAATTAAGGTTATGGTATCCCCATATTGTACGTACTCGATATTTTCTTTATTTAATTCTTTAATAATACTGCGTCTACTCGTTTTGTAAAAACCTACACCGGCACCAATAGTACCTCCGGCAACAGTGCCTACGAGTGCGCCTGCTACGCTTCCTGAAGCTGCAGCACCGACAGCAGTTCCTACAACGGCTCCAGTAGCAACTCTCTTTGGCATGGGATGTACTGGTTTGAAATTATTATATGGCGGATGAAAACAACTACTCAGCAAGCATGTGATTAGACTGCAATATAGAATTCGTAATTTAGCTGATTTGAGTGACATATTCACTCCCTTGTCCCGTGATTTTATCATTATTAAACATCTGGTTAAATTTCGCAATTGTAGCAACTGCTATAAAAAATGTAGCCTGGGGCACTAGAGAACCTCGCTTTTTGCATTACACCCAGACTACTTTCATATAATATGAAACGGCAGAAGTCATTATGAATATTAATTAAAACAACAAGAAGCCTCTAACTCTTCATCTTCAATTGAGTTAATATTTTCTTTTTCTTGAAGTTTTGGTTTAAAGAATGAAACCAAACTTAACTCATTAGTGTATTCAGTATCGTGGCGACTTAATGATCTAAATTCCGTAAGACATGCAACTGCTTTGTATGTTGCCGCAAGCATTGCCCCCACTATGGTTATTCCGACTGCAACGCCTAGAACAGGTTGGACAATGAGTACCGGTAGCGCGATACCGAAGATCCCTGCATACAGTGAAAAAGCAGTTGCTGCATAGAACATGAGTTCGCATGCTTTAGTAAGATTATGAAATAAAACACCAATTTTTCTAGACTCACAGGCGCTTCCAATTCGTTCGGATGCCTCTTTTGGGGTCATGTCTCCATTTTTTACATCGGTTAATTGTTCAATAAACAATTCGTAGCTGGCTGCAATTTCTTCAACTCTTTTGGCAGAAGTTGCTTTGGTATAAGAAAGGTTATAATAATTTTGCACGGCTTTTATTTGTTGTTCTAATTTTAAACCGATTTCTGCGTTAGCAAATAGAGCGCGTAATCTTTTGTCACAGGTGTTTAAACGTAGTTCTAATTTTCTATGATTAAAAGGCATGATTCATCTCGTTGTTATTATTAGTAGGAAACCATGGGGATTAAAACCACTTCAATTGAGTTTGAATGGGCTAAAAAATCTTATATCATAATTAATATGAGTTCGACATAAGAATAAGATTATTTTTATGTCGAACTCATAAGGATAATACTATTCTTCTACTTGAAAACGACATAAATTCTGAAAATCGCATTGCTGACAAATATTCGTATGAGCCGGTTGTGGTGCGCAGTAACCCTCTTGAAATTCTTGAGCTAAATCAGTCAGTTGCTTTTGCCAGATATCCCTATATTCTGCCCATGTTTCTTCTTTCTTTAAAGCGGTAATCCCACTAAGACTTTGTTTTTCTTCACTAAAACCGGAACAGCTAATTTTCCCGGTTTTCAATTGCAGGAGTAACAGAGTGTTAATTTGTTCATCAAGCAAGGCATAAAGCAATAATTGTGATTCTTTGGGGCGTTCTTCATTCCAGGGTTTGCTGGTTGGCAGAGTGCTTTTATAATCAATAACCCATTTTTTGTTTTCAACCTGATCCAAGCGATCCACACGCACTTGAAAATTAAGACCGGCTAAATTAATTTCGTAAGATTGCTCTATCGCTGCGACCGTAAAAGGAGCTCGTTGTTTCTCCCATTCAAGACATGTACGTGCTAGTCGTTTTAAACGCGTGTATTCCACCTCCTGAATTGAATCAGTGGTGTCACCATGCTGACTTTTTAAGGAGGCTAAAGCCGTATGAATGGCTTCAGCAATATGCTCGTCCAACAGATCGTCGGATAATTGAAGGAGTTTATGCTGGCTCTCCAATTTTTGCCATAACAGCTCCATTACCTTATGAATGATTTGGCCTCGTTCTTTATTATCTAATCCATCTCTTGTTTGTAAAAAGCTTTTTGCTCGAAGTCGGTGTTCAGCAAATGCTTTAAAAGGGCACTTGGCTTGATTCGACAGGATTGCTGTACCTCCATAAATGTTCTCCTCAGGCAATACAGGAATGTTAAAGCATTCTTCAAGAGCTATTAACTTAGGCGATTTTTGAGCTTCATAGTGTGTTGGCAGTGGTTCAAAATTTGGAAAATGAGTGATTAAGGAGCAAGGTAAATTGGGTGTATCACCCTGTAACTGTGCATAACTAAATACTACAGAGTCGGCACCTCTTTGTAATCGTTGCAGGATCTGACGAGCAAATTGCAGTTCACGAGCAGGCAAGCTATGAGGCATGCATAACTGACGTTGCAGCGGTGGTGGAATAAACGCAGATAACTGAACCTTTTGAGGTAAACATTGATCAGTTAATCCCATGATCCATAAACTATCGAACTCACATCCTGAAGCTTCCAGTAGGCCGGAAACTTGAATCGGGGCGTTGGTTTTTTGTGCCTGAAAAATCGTGTTGTCAGTTATATTTCGTATGGCCTCAAAGGCCTCTGATTTTGTAAAACTTGACTTGAGTAAAGCAAATTGCCTCAGCTCATCAAAGACTGTAATAAAACGATTAAAACACTGATAGTTCTCGGAACTAAGGGTATAATCTCCAGGAAATCCCATGGTATTGAGGCGTTTTTGAAATAAGTGTATCCATTCTTGTACCGTAGCTTCGCGAGGGTAAGGAGTAAGATTGTCTAATAAATTGGCAAGCTTGGGGGCATACTGCTGCAGTTCCTTTATCAAAGTACTTAATCGAATGGAATGATTTTCCAATAATACTCCATCTTGCAAGTACTCAGAGCGTGCGATGAACTCTTCTTTAGAACTACTTAAGTAAGGTGATTGCAGAAGCAAGCTTGCTTGATGTGAACTTAGATGCGTGGCATCCAAACCAAGCCAGCATAAAGCATGGGCAACTAAAGGAAAATTGCTTAGTGATTGTCCTAGAGAGATATTAAAGTATGATGACTCAAAATGATGTGCCAACATTCTTTGTAGAGAAGGAGATTCTTGCTCTAAATTGGGTACCACGACACCGATCCGTTGGTTTCCCTCTTGTATTTTTGAATGTAACCATAACATGAGTTGTTGATATTCTTCTTTACTGTCTTCTGCTGCGAATACTTTAGTGTTTGATACTTTTTCTTCTAAATCATATTGGTATTGAGCGAATCCCTTTTTCGCCAGATGCTCCTGCAAAAGTATTTGCTGCGGAGTAAAATCATCAAAACAGACCCAAACAATATCTTGGGAAAAAAAAGAACTATTGGCATTAAGTAAATAGGGGATTAATTGATATTCAGTAATTAAATGTTGTCGATTTAATTGTTTATCAAATAATTGCCACCACTTTTGAAATTGTTGTGTTTGCTCCGTGTAATGAAAAGCAGGATCCTTCATGCTAATTTGCCACAGTTGGCAACGTTCCCAAGCGCTGATTATCGATTTGAGCAGGCCTTCGCTGTAAGTTATATTCGATTCAGACTGAATTATTTTGCGCCATAGATACTGACATTGAGTACGGTTTAACAAAGTGGGATTAGGACTATGTGGATTAAGACAATTGAGCTGCTCATAGGCCTTAACTAGTGCGACGCTAAAAGGCATGCATTGTGGCTTTTCTACGGTTTGCTTCTTACATTGGGCGAAATACTGTTGGAGTATCGCTTCACTGAGTCGGTTATTCGGGGTGAGAACAGTGTTTTTTTGAGCCAATCGAAGAAAAAGATGTTCTTTATCAGTGAAAGTAAATGTCGGCATAAAAGTCCAAATCAATTATATCCTAGATGCTGTGTAGCTGGAGGAGGCGATGTAAAAACCGGGAAATAGGATCTCCAGGTTATGGCTTGCTCGTTCACTCGGGCTACACTGCGATGAAAAGCTGAGTAGTAAAGGATTTTACTTAAGTTTTTTTGCGCTGCAAAGTACGAGTTTTTTGTGCTGGCTTTGATTTGGCTTTTTTTGTTGCACTAATGTATTGAGGTAAACGGTGACTTCGCCGCTTGTCAGTATACAAAATATGGTGGACAAAATGGCCACGTAAATAGATAGAGGCCAAACCTGAAGCAATGGCGAGCCAGAATCCAAAAAGAATATAGCTGTACCCAAGGACAATAAAATAAGCGGAAACAAAATCGCTAAAATTAGTTACTCTCAATACTTGGTTTTCTGTTGTGTCCATAAAGAGAAGCAAACCAAGATCAAAAAAAGGTAAGGAGAGCAGAACCATGATAAAACCTAACCAAAATGTTTTAAGTTTATAGGGTTCAGGGCAATGAACGATTCGTTCTCCAAATATAGCTCCAGTTATGGAAGCTACAACCATCCCCAGGATAACAGCCTTAAATAGAGGGACAAGTTCCTCGAAACCAATTGTTGTGAGAAATGCATTAATGAGTATCGTTCCGACAACAGACAGTAATCCATAATAAACAGTCGCCAGTAAACGTGGATTGGAAAATTCAAGTGCAGGATCTTGCTTATTCATTTTGGCACTCCATAGCTCCACCTATATATGTATTATTTTAGTATAAATATTGTGCTGTGGTGTGGTTTATTGATTTTTTTATCGTTCTTGCTCTGCCAAACTAGATTTGATTGTCAGATAGAGGTGTATCAACATAATAATTTGTATATACTAAAAAAAAAATTATTGATTTTGATTATGAAAAATTTTGGTCGTTTTATTTTGAAACTGTTTGGATGGAAAGTTGTCGGCGAATTACCAAATGATAAGAAATATTTGGTTGTTGTTGCTCCTCATACCAGTAATTGGGATTTTGCTGTTGGTTTATTTGCTCGTTTTTCAATGGGAGTTAAAATTAACTTTTTAGCAAAAGATCAATTGTTCTTCTTTCCTTTAGGTTTATTGTTAAAGGCCTTAGGCGGAGCTCCTGTAGATCGCTCTAAAAAAAATAAGACTGTAGAGCAAGTGGTAGAAATATTTCGCTCTCGAAATGAGTTTAAGCTTGCGATTACTCCTGAAGGGACACGTAGTGCAGTGACTCGTTGGAAAGAGGGGTTTTATCATATCGCTTGTCAAGCCGGGCTGCCTATAGTCATGGTAGGACCTGATTATTCAACTAAAGAACTGCGAATTCATGAAAAATTCAAACCATCGGGAGATATCGATAAAGATTTTCCAATGATTCTTGATTTTTTTAAAACCATAAAAGGGCGCTATCCCAAGGAAATCCCAGAGTATCATTCCAGAAAAGATAACTAGTTGTATGTGTGTAGTTTGGGTTCAGTAACCTGTCCCTTAAGCAAGGGACAGGGAGCGCTGTGGCACATTAGCGGTGAGCTCCTAATTTTATAAGTGCTTTATCATTTTTAGCATTTTAAACTTTTGCCCATCAGGGAGAGTAAAATATTCTGGTCCAATAATTTGATAACCACAGACCTGATATAGTTTTACACCGGGCAAGGTTGCCATCATTTCCATTTTTGTAAATCCATGAAACAGGGCTTGTTGTTCACAATATTCCAGAAGCATTGTTCCCAGGCCTTGCCGAGCATGGTTTGGATGTACAAAAAAAGCTCTGATCTTGGCATAATCTTTTTGGGGATTTAAAAATCCTTCTTCACGTGTTTTACATTGATCCCCACCAAATAAGGTTTTTCGTTTACTCCATCCACCACAAGCAACTACAACACCTTCATTTTCTATAACGTAGTACGTTTGATCTTGGATTAGCTCTTTATCTACTCCAAAAATAAAATGAATTGCACCTTCAATTTCATGTTTTGAATAGTCTTCTTGGCTCAACCCGCGTGCTGAATGCTCAATGAGTTTATTCAAGTTAGTAATTTCATCAATTCGTGCTTTTCTTATCATTATTGTTTTCCTTTAGTTCATTTTTAATGGGATCGAGAATGTACCATGAAATAAAAATAAATAAATTTTTAATTTAATGACTATTTATTTCATTTTATAATGTCAAATTTTGAATTAAGGGTAATATATGAAAAAAAGCGAGGAAAGAACGTCAGATAATAAAACTGAAGCAGTACATTTAGATAAAATTGATCGGAAAATTTTAAATTTATTGCAAAAAGATAATCAAATTACCAATCTGGCCCTTGCTGAGAAAGTAGGGATTTCGGCCCCTCCTTGTTTTCGCCGTGTAAAGCGATTACGTGATGAGGGTATCATTGTGAATGATGTTTCCCTGGTTGATCCTTTTAAAGCCGGACGTGGGCTTATTGTTTTTGCAAATATTACCTTGGAAAAGCAAAGAGAGGATTTGTTAGCTCATTTTGAGCGTAAAATGTCAGAACAAGAAGAGGTGAAACAATGCTATTTTGTTTCCGGAGAGACTGATTATTTATTAGTGATTCATGTTGCGGATATGAATCACTACAATGATTTTGCACGCAGAGTATTTGCTAATGAAGCAAATATTAAAGTATTTCGAAGCAGTTTTTGCCTTAATCGCACCAAGTACAACACAAATATTCATTTTTCAGAAGATTAAGAACTTAGAGTCAGGGGGACGGACTACGAAATCAGGGGTGAGTATTACCCGAACCCCCGGGTTACGGCTTTCGCTTTCACCCAGGCTACAGGTTTTAATTAAAATTTATCTTTTTAATATGGATCTTCCTGCATAGGGTAATGCAGCACTTTCATTAATGCGCAACAGTTGATTGTACTTTGCTACACGGTCTGTACGGCATAGGGAGCCTGTTTTAATTTGACCACATCCTGTAGCAACGGCAAGGTCCGCAATAAAGGTATCTTCTGTTTCACCTGAGCGATGTGACATCACGCAACGATAGCCATTTTGATGGGCTAATTGGATTGTTTGTCGCGTTTCACTCAAAGTTCCGATTTGATTGACTTTAATGAGGATGGCATTCGCTACCTTTTGAGTGATGCCTTCCTGTAAAATTTTGGGGTTAGTAACAAATACATCATCACCTACCAATTGAATTGTTCTACCCAATTGAGCAGTCAAATGACTCCATCCGCTCCAATCTTTTTCATCCAAGCCATCTTCAATACTTACGATAGGATAATTAGCAACAAGATTAGTATAATAATCAATGAGTTGCATTGAAGTAAATTTTTGATTTTCAGAAGCCATATGATACATGCCTTGGTCATATAGTTCGGAAGCGGCGACATCCAATGCAAGAACTATCTCATCACCCAATTTAAATCCTGCTTTTTCAACTGCCTCACAAAGCAGGTCCAGGGCTTGGCGGTTCGATTTAATATTGGGTGCAAAACCTCCTTCATCTCCTACAGCGGTATTTAAACCTTTTGTTTTTAAAACAGATTTTAATCCATGAAAAATCTCCGTACCCATTCGTAAGGCAGTGGGAAAATCAGCAGCACCTACGGGCATGATCATAAATTCTTGAATATCAACATTATTGTCCGCATGAGCGCCACCATTTAAAATATTCATCATAGGTACAGGCATGCACATTTTTTCACCTTGGTTTAGTGCAGCATACAAAGGTAGCTTGTGCTCATTTGCTCGGGCTCTTGCGGCTGCAAGAGAAACAGCAAGAATGGCATTGGCTCCAAGACGTGATTTATTTTCTGTACCGTCTAATTGGCATAATTTCTGATCCAAAGCGTCCTGATCTTCGATGGAAAAAAGGTGTAAGGTTTGATTGATTTCATGATTAACATTAGCAACAGCTTGTTGCACACCCTTACCATGATAGCGTTTGGGATCATTATCGCGGAGTTCACAGGCTTCACGACTTCCTGTTGATGCCCCGGATGGAACGCTCGCTCTTCCTTGGATTCCACTTTTTAAAATAACATCCGCTTCAACAGTAGGGTTACCACGAGAGTCCAGAATTTCACGGGCTTGAATTTTTGTAATTTGCATGTTGAGTCCTGATTACGATTAAAATTTTTTCAATCTGGGAAAGCAGTAGGTTTCTACTGCTTTTCAAATAGAACTATTGTTTTGATATGTACTTGCTTTGTCAAGAGATAGATTTTTTTCCTGCTGTGACTTGATCCAGGTATTCATATTCTTCTGCGGTATCTTGTGATTGATAATATCCAAAAAGATAACTAATAAGTCGTTTAAACTGTTGAAATAAGGATTCATTTTGATTTCTTACGTTTTTGATCTGCAATGTTTTTTGCATCTTGACTAAGATTTCACTTGGGGCAATTTGGTTTAGTTGCTCTAAATGTGCTTTCAATTCATAAATACCCTGGGGAACGGATACTTTTTTTTCGCCTTTATTTATTTTATGGCGTGAGCCAAAATATCCGAGCGCCCAGGGATGAGTGTTTTCGTTCAAGGCTTGATCTATTTTTTTATCAAGATACTTATTAATTTTAAGTAACAAATCACGGATCGCCGCATTTTCTTTTTCAACAACAAAGGCTACCTCAACCTCAGTTTGAGCCTGCTGTTTGAGTATTGCAAAAATATTAGATAGTTCAAATGTGTACTCACTGGTCGCTAAAATACGAGCTAGCGACTTAATGATCTCTGGATCTTGGTGAGTCATATTCGCTAATTGATGCTTAGGGATTTTTGCAATCAGTTTCGGAGTCTGAACAATGAGTAAAGCAGAGGATTTATTTTTTAATGCCTCCTGAATTAGTTCACTCGGATTCAACGAGAATAAAAATTTCAAAGATTTTATTTGCAGCAATTGTAATTGTAATTTTTCCAGATATTTGTTTTGTCTGGCAATTTCGTTAGTAATCCGAGGCTCTAATTCCCAACTGTAGTTTATATAGGATTCAGCGGCTTTCAATCGCTTTTGATTAGCCCTGATTTGCTCCTTAACCGTTTCCATCATCTGTTCATGTAGCCCAATAAGAGCATCATGTTCATTTCTTAATTCTAACTCCGCAATTCTCCTCTCAGCATTTATTTTAAAAATTGCACACTCTTTCATATAGTTTGCAAATTGAGTTTTAAATTCAAACAAACTTAATGCAGGGGCCTCCGCAATAGGATTTTCAATTTTTCCTTCCATTTTTCTCAATTCATTAGCAAGTGATAAAGAATCATAACAAAATGATCTTAATAAAGACAATAATTAGTTAACCTAATGATTTTATATGTTTTTTTGAATATGTAGCCTTGTGATGTGTAACAAACTCGGGAAATTGGATGCCTTTTGATCCCGGCTTCCATTTTCGTATCATCAGGACATGATGAACTAATCAGAAACTAACAGCTCCAAGTTTCATTAATGCGTTGGTTAAAGGGATTAATGGTAAACCTAAAATAGTATCTTCATTGCCCTGAACTTCTTTAAATAACCATTTACCCTGGCTTTCATATTGATAACTACCACAACTATGATAAGGCTTTTCACTGTGTAAATAAGCCTCAATTGATTTTTCACTTAAATGGTGCAATGTTAAGTACGCTGTTTCATGATGTTGCCAAAGTAGTTCATTATTTTTTGCGATGCAAAGACAGGCAATTTGCAGATGTTCTTTGCCGCTTAACAAACGTAAGTGCGCCACAGCGGTATGATGGTTCAAGGGTTTGTTCAGCAGTGTTTGTCCAAATAGACAAAGTTGGTCTGCGGCAATAATAAAATGTTCTGGATATTGTTGGCTGACTGCCAATGCTTTACTTGCTGCAAGCGCATAGCCTAAGTCTAGTGCGCTCTCTGAGTTGAAAGATGCCTTAATGGCATCTTCATCGCAATGAGAGGGAACCACAGAGAATTCAATACCAAGAGACTGTAGCAATTTAAGTCTTATTGAGGAGCTGGAAGCGAGGATAATCCGTTTTTGTTGTAACAATTTAGACATAAACAGCCACCAAGGCCATAAGCGAGAAGCCTATAATCACGAAACTGAAATCTTTGAGGTTACAACATCGTTCTACCATAACACAGCGCTCCAAGCCATGAAGTGTTCCTAGATAGAGAAATGTTCCTGATGAAGCTGCAAGTAAAATTGGATCAAATAATGAATCCGTTTCTACTCCATGGCCAAAGTACCAACCCAAATAGATACCGAGTGGAGTCATCAAGCTGAATAAAATAAAAAAGACCAGGCTGGTATTCATGTTCATAGAACTTTTATTCAATTGCACTGCCACAGCAAAACTTTCTGCCCACTTATGGGTAATAATTGCAAGAAAGATCATTATGATCATGGAGTTATAATGAGATAATCCTAAAGCCGCTCCCAACATAATTGAATGCACAGATAGCATACCCCAGGCTAAAATGGCAAAGGCAGGATGTTTTGTATTGTTATGATGATAAAGCTCTTTCCCTAAATGTTCGAACCAGAGAAAAATCAGAAATACGGCACCGGTAATAATGTAAGCAAAAGGGTAATTATACCCCATTTTTATAAATAACGAATTCGCATCTGGAAGCATATGCAACAACCCAGCCCCCAAGAACACTCCTGTAGCCAGGGTTTCGCCCACAGGAAAATCAATATGCTGATCATCTTTAATACGTTTTCTAAACGGATACCAGCCAGCAATTAAAATGACTATAAAAATGGAACATGCAAACAAAATCTTTAGGGTGGTAGCTGATACCATCGTTTATCCTATTATTTATTCTAGAATTTTATAATTTAAATTGTAATCTGGGTGTACTGATGCCTGGGTGAATTGAAGTGAAACTCGGGAATTTTCTGGACTGGAATATACCTTTTAACCCCGGGTTTCGCTGTTTCACCCAGGCCATAGTTCACCCGGGAAACAACAAGACTTAATTAAATCCAGTAGTTTATTAGTGATGCATGGCCTCATGCAAGCTAAATAAACGAACTTCTACAATATCAGACTGTAGTTTTAATGCCAGAATCACCCGATGATGTAATTCTTGCCACTGGCTGAATGGTTCATCACATACTATATCTATCCCAATTTTACCGTCCAGATAATGTAAATTCCAAAATTTAATCTGAGGAAAATCAATACGTACTTCATTGAGTAGTAGTTCTTGCAATACTTTTCTGCTGGGCAAATGTAAAGAGGGGCAACAACGCTCGTCATCTTCTGGATCAACATGAACAATCACATCCTTGACGCTCTCTATTTGATCTGCAAGTGCGTGGTGGACATGTTGCGCTATATAATGTCCTTCAGAGACCGATATTTTAGGTGAAACTAAAATATGTACATCAATTAAGACATTTTCTCCCATTGAGCGAGTTCTTAATTGATGAATTTTTTCAACTCCATCCACATTTTGAATTACTTCTTCAATTCGTGCCAATAGCTCAGGACTGACCGCAGTATCAACCAGTTCCTTCACACTATTCCAAGCATAATCCCAACCCATTTTAACAATCATAAGTCCGACTATAATGGCTGCTATGGCATCAAGAGAACCAAAACCTGCGATACTGCCAATTAATCCTACCAAGACAACCAGAGAGGAAGCCGCATCTGAGCGATGATGCCACGCATTGGCTGTAATTAATTTAGAATTGATGCATCTTCCTATATACAGGGTATAGTGAAACAAAATTTCATTGCTGATTATGGAAATACAAATTATTGGCAGAGTGTACCAATTGGGTGTGATATAATTGGAGTGGAGTAAGTCATATATTGAATCCCAGGCGATGCCAATGCCTGCAAAAATAAGTAAAAGAGATAACAACAAAGTCGCAGCTGTTTCAATACGTTGATGCCCATAGGGATGACTGGCATCCGCATCAAGACTGCCATATTTAGAAGCAAATAAAACCATTGCATCTGTTATGAGATCAGATAAGGAATGGACCCCATCTGCAACAAGTGCATGGGAGTGAAAAAAATATCCACCAATTAGTTTAATGAGACCAAGCAAGGCGTTTGAAATAGCTCCCAAAAGGGTGACTTTTTTTGCTTGCAAATATCGATCGTTATGAGCCATATGATGTTTATTTAAGTTAAAACAACCCAAGTAAAACGAAATGAGAACCTTAGATTTTCACCGAGATTCCAGATTTAGTTTTGTTTATCATTTTGGGGTCTATTTAAACATGGTTAAGATTTTTTTTGTATTAAAACTTATATTAAATTGAATCGATCTGAAATAAAGCTGCATTCCAAGACGCACATATAGGTTGATTTCACAAGATGTTATGCATCCTATACACAGGATTATCCACAGATTTTGTGGATAAATCGATTTTAGTTCAGTAATAAATAAATGTTGAATAATCCTTATAGAATAAGAATTACTTCAGTATATAGATAGGCGTGATTTTATATTCAATGATATGAAGAGAGAAGTTATCCACAGGATGTGTTTGTGGGAGTAGAAAAATTTTCTTGGATATCTTAACAAAGAAAAAAATAAAAAACAGTCTTGACTTGGGTATTTTTTTAAAAAAAATTTAACTTTAAGGAGTGCGCTTGCCTTGTTTAAACTTTATTCATTTTTCAATGGTAGATAAAAGTAGAAATCAATGGGAGCATTTCCTAATCTAAACCGCGGTGCGCACTTTGGAACGTTCTAAAGCAAGCACAATTCAAGTAGATTTTATAAGCTGTTTGACATCATGTTCACAGGGTTATCCACAGATTCTGTGGATAAAACATTTAAGACAATAGAATGAATAAATTAATAATAAGCCTTATGAAATAAGAGGTTTTCCGCGATAAATAGACTTTGGTATTTTTTATTCAATGAAATTAAGGGATGAGTTATCCACAGGACGAATTTGTGAGAATAGGAAAATTTTCTTGGATATCTTAACAAAGAAAAAAATAAAAAACAGTCTTGACTTGAGTATTTTTTTAAAAAATTTTTAACTTTAAGGAGTGCGCTTGCCTTGTTTAAACTTTGTTCATTTTTAGTGGTAGATAAAAGTAAAAATCAATGGGATGAATTTCCTAACCTAAACCTCGGTGCGCACTTTGGAGCGTTCTAAAGCAAGCGCAATTCAAGTAGGCTTTATAAGCTGTTTGACATCATGTTCACAGGGTTATCCACAGATTTTGTGGATAAAAAATTTAAGAAAATAGAATAACTAAAATGAGTTGTAATCCTTGTCAAACAATGGTTTTTGAGAAACAAATAGAGGCGTTAGCATTTTTTATTTCATGAAATAAACTGATGAGTTATCCACAAGAGGTGTTGAAAAATAGGGAAATTTTCTTGGTTATCGTAACAAAAAAAAGTACAAACCAGTTTGGAAGTCCATTGGAATTGAATGAAATTGATTCATTGTTCAAGGTGAAGCACCGTACAAAAATATGAAGTGGCTTGTTGAAAAATATGATAAAAATTTGCTCACTTAATTGGGAATGATCTAATTCATCCTTTTCACATAAGGGGCTCATATACCGGGTGGAGAACGCACCTCAACCGATTCGAATAAAAAAGTGCTTCATTCGATTTAAATAACCAACGAGGTTACAGGCAGTCCTGTTCCTCATGAGAAAAACAAGAAACCTCTTAGCTTGCCGTCGACGGTACACCAACTCGGTGCCACAACAAGCCCAACTTAGGGACACTAAAGAAATTTGGCAATGCCGCGGCATTGATTTTTTGTATCTAAAATTCGACAACAACTCTTGTTACTGGAACAAAAAGTTAGCTAGATGGAGCCTTTATCAAATAATAAGAGATCAAAAACAAGTCTAATTAATAATACCTTAATCTATTTGATTTAAAATTAAGTTTCAAGGCTAAAATAAAGGTGTTTGAAATGAAAAGCAAAGATGAAAATGTAATTAATGTGACTTATAAGGTTGTTAAAGAGGGCTTATTAGGAAAGGCAGATCCAAACTATGAGTACAAATTTCCAGAGCGAAAAATGTTACATGAAAAAACTCCGTCTCATGTACAAGCCGTTAACCAATATCTGGATAAAAAGGATATTGATTTAGAGAAACAGCACGTCGAGCATTTTGAAAGAGGAACACAAATAGATGATTTTAAACCTAAGAATATACTGGAAAGAGGACGCAGGGAGTTTAAAACGCTAAAAAATGAAACAAAAATAGCACAGTCTTTTTATGATGAAGCTAAGGAAGAACAAAGAAAAGGACCTAGTGCTGATCAAAAAAAGATTGTTTATGCAAGCGCTGGATGGTTGGCCCATACTATGTTGGGGGGAGCCAAAGCAGCGAGAAATCCTTATTTCGCTCATGAAGAGGGTTTCGAAATTGGAACCACCGCTGACTACCTTTTAAGTTCAAAAAATTCAACAAATACAACAAAATGATAGCTGTAAATGAAAACCAGTAGAGCCAAAATTCTGCTGGTTTTCTGATTTGTCTCCTAAATACTGTCGTGGAAATTTCTACCAAAATCTAGGTAGATCAATAGGCTGTTGCTCATTGAATGCCATTTCGGAAACTCTCGGTAGCTGTCTGAGACACCTGAAAAAGTTAATAAAATCCTAAATTTTTTGCAATAAAACCTAATTAATCAGCTATAATTGCTTTTGTCCTAATTCTGTAATTAACCTATTTTAGGAAGTATATGTTTAAATTTTCATCTAAAAACACATCTTCATTTACTACACAACATGATGTTTTAAAAAAATATAATTTAGCAACCAATGATGATGGAAAAACAGTTGGTATGTGCAGGCCAATGTCAAATGTTTACCTGAACATTATTTTGCGGGGAGAAAATCCAGACAATTATCTAAAAGATGATAAAAAATTTCTTGCAGAAGCTATTAAAGAAGAAAATATGGAGCTAGAAGCTGAAAAAAACGGAAATAAGGACGCTGATCATTTCGCATTTCATCAAAATAATGTTCCACATACTGATGAAGAGATTCTTAAAAAAGATTTAACTGAAGAGAAATTTAAAACGTTATTAGAAAAAAACAAACATGTTTTAGTTACATACCCCGTTACTAAAGATGTATCCCATGAAGTTTATCTAGGGAGAGATGAAGACTCTTCTTGCCGTTTTTTTGATGCCAACATCAAAGGCGGAGAACGAAAGGGCTCGTGCGATAAAATTATTACTGAGTTTGTTAACAGAGCACAAAAAGAATATGTAGATGAGGATAGGAGTTTTTATGTTGGTAAAAGTACTCCATGAACTGCCCCTTTTAATTCTCGATGCGGTTCTTTCGGAAACAGTGCAAATCAAGTTGATTTTATAAGGTGTTTTACATCATGTTCACAGGGTTATCCACAGATTCTGTGGATAAAAGATTTTTTGGAAAAAATAAAATTTAGCCTCGATAGTACCTGTGAAATAAGGGATATTTTTAGATAGATAAGAAGGTTTTATTTAAAATAAGGGAAGACCTTGATGAAGTTATCCACAATGCATGTCTGGCTAATTCAAAGCTTGCCTGACCATCTTAACAAAGAAAAAAATAAAAAACAGTCTTGACTTGGATATTTCGGAAAATATTTTTATCCCTGTAAAAATTGTTCAAAATTACCTAACCATCGTTGCGTAATGTTGCGGGCAGCTTGGGGCGATTCCTCTAAAAGTTTCTTTGCTATGGCGGGCAAAAGTGGAAGTAAATGACGATCCCGTTGCAGATCAGCGATTTTAAATTGCCGATAACCACTTTGCCGAGTTCCTAGTACTTCGCCTGCCCCTCTTAATTCCATATCTTTTTCAGAAATAATAAATCCATCATTGGTTGCGCGCATTATTTTTAATCGCTCCGCACCTTGTGGTGAGAGGGGAGATTGATAAAGTAAAAGGCAATGAGACTGAGTTGTTCCACGTCCTACTCGGCCGCGTAATTGATGGAGTTGTGATAAGCCCAAACGCTCTGCATTTTCGATAATCATAAGACTGGCATTCGGGACATCTACTCCGACTTCAATAACTGTTGTAGCAACCAGTAAGTTAATTTCACCACTTTTAAAGGCAGCCATAGTTGCATCTTTTTCTATAGGTTTCATTCGTCCATGTACAAGGCCCACGCGTGCTTCAGGGAGTTGTTCTTGTAAGGCATGTGCTGTCTCAATAGCAGCCATACATTGTAATTTTTCAGATTCTTCAATGAGTGTACATACCCAATAAACTTGTCGACCACTGGCTATAGCTACTTCTAATCGTTCAATGACTGTTTCCCGTTTGCTCTGGCTTAATACAGCGGTGGCAATGGGCATGCGTCCTGGAGGTAATTCATCGATAATTGAGATATCCAAGTGGGAAAAGTGGGTCATGGCGAGTGTTCGTGGAATAGGGGTGGCTGTCATTAATAATTGATGCGGAATGAGTTCCTTCTGTTGTCCTTTTTGTTGTAAAAGTAATCTTTGCTCCACTCCAAATCGATGTTGTTCATCAATAATTACCAGACCTAAGCGAGCAAATTGCACTGCTTCTTGAAATAGGGCATGGGTGCCAATAATTAGCTGGCAACTATGATCCGCTAATGCAGTAAATACCATTCGTCGTTCACTTAGTTTCATTTTCCCACTAAGTCTTAATATTTTGATTCCCATCGGCTCTAACCAACGGAGCAAATTATTGGCGTGTTGCTCGCTTAGCAGATCAGTGGGGGCCATAAAGGCGACTTGTTGCCCATTGACAATAGCTTGTAATGCTGCAAGGGCCGCAATAATGGTTTTTCCTGCACCCACGTCCCCTTGTACCAAGCGTAACATGGGTTTAGCCTGCATGAGATCCTGGCTAATTTCATGGGCGACTCTATGTTGAGCCTTAGTGAGTGTAAATGGAAGAGACTCTAAAAAACGTTGAATCAAATTTTGATCTGTAGGTAATGCGACAGCATGTAATGTATTGCGTGCTTCTCTGGCGAATTGCATGCTAAGGCGTTGTGCTAACAATTCATCAAAAACCAACCTTTTCAGCGCAGGATGCTGACCTTCTTCCAGAGACTGTACAGAGATATCTGGTGGAGGATTATGCAATAATTGAATTGCATCTCCCAATGGCAAAAAACCATTTGCCTGTAATTGTGCTTCGTTCATCCATTCCAATTGTTGAAGCTCTTGGTTGCAACTATTTAAGGCGACATTCACCAACTGTCTTAATCGGGATTGACTCAAGCCTTGTGTACTTGGATAAATTGGTGTGAGTGTTTCATTGACCTGGCATTCATTTTCATCATCGAGCAATTGATATTCAGGGTGAGTCATAGTCAGGATATTGTTGAACTCACGAACTTCGCCAAAGGCATGAATCATCGTGCTGTTCTTTAGGTTATTGATTTGATTTTTATTAAAATGAAAAAACTGTAGTTTTATTATTCCGGTTTTATCTTCTACATAACAATGCAGCATCGCTCGCTTACCGGTTTTAATTTCTGTCTTACATACCCGACCAGCAATCACACACCAATCATTAGCACGTAAATCTTGAATAGGCGTTACTCGAGTTCTGTCTTGATAGCGATAAGGTAAATGGAACAGTAAATCACGCACAGAATGGATACCACATTTTGCAAGCTTTGTCGCAAGCATAGGTCCGATACCGCTTAATGATTCACACGAGTTAGATAGCACAGTACTAATGATATTGAAAAGAGTGGGTATTCAAGTGTAACTCATAGTTCATATAGGAACAATTTAAAGTATTTTGTAACTCCCCACGTCATCCCGAACCCGAGCGCAGCGAGGGTGAGGGATCTCC
>NZ_FTNL01000032.1 GCF_900156395.1 Fluoribacter gormanii
AATAAATTTTAATTTCTCAGTTTCAGCTTGTGTATTCTGCCAAATCATCGGTAACACCTTTTTCTCCTAAGAAAGTGTTACCTATCATCCCGGTTTAAAGTGTTACCAGTCTACCCGGTTTGTACCTTCGGGCTCCTTCTCCCTATTGGGGAGAAGGGATTTTTGTTTTTAACTGCAAAAGCGTTGTAAGCGATTTAATGCATCTTCCAAAATTTCCATGCTGGTTGCAAAAGATAAGCGGATGCAACCTTCATTACCGAATGCGGAGCCGGGAACTAGGGCAACTCCCGCTTCAACGAGCAGTTTTTCTGAAAATTCAAGGTCATTGCTGTACCCACGTTTTTCAATGATTGCTTGCACGCTTGGGAAAATATAAAAAGTACCATCAGCCGGAATGACTTCAATTCCCGGCATTTCCTGCAATCGAGATGCTACAAAATCGTGTCGTTGGCGAAAGGCTTTTACCATTTCCAATACACTTTCATTGCCACCGGTCAGCGCGGCCACCGCTGCTCTTTGGGCGATGGAACAAGGATTTGAGGTTGATTGGGATTGGATGGTTTTCATCGCATTCATTAATGGAGCCGGGCCTGCTGCGTAACCGATGCGCCAACCAGTCATCGCATAGGCTTTAGAGACGCCGTTTAATACAATGGTTCGCTCATACAGTTCAGGACAGGCATTCAGAATATTAGCGAAGGGTTGACTCCAAAGAATATGCTCGTACATGTCATCAGTAGCAATAATAATCTGGGGATGCTTTTTCAAGACTTCGGCCAAAGCTTTTAATTCATCGAGCGTGTAGGCGACCCCAGATGGGTTGGATGGGCTATTTAAAAAGATCATCCTGGTTTTGGGGGTGATGGCTGCTTCGAGTTGCTGGGCATTAATTTTATAACGTTGTGCTGGTGTGGTAGAAATGATAACCGGAATTGCATCAGCCAATAAGACCATATCAGGGTAAGAAACCCAGTATGGTGCGGGAATAATGACTTCATCACCTGGATTAAGCAGGGCTTGGCAGAGGTTGTAACAGCTTTGTTTTCCCCCTACTGAAACTAGAATTTGATTGGCCTGGTAATCAAGATTATTATCGTTTTTGAATTTATTTTTAACCGCTTCTTTAAGTTCAGGTATGCCATCAACAGCTGTATACTTGGTGTAACCTTGATTTATGGCCGCGATAGCTGCTTCTTTAATGTAATTGGGGGTGTCAAAATCGGGCTCGCCTGTACCCAGATTAATGACATCATGCCCTTGAGCACGCATTTGGGTGGCCTTTGCTGCTACGGCCAAGGTAGGTGAAGGCTTAACTTTTTGCACGCGTTTTGCTAATGCGATATCCATTTGTTGCTCCCGTGAGATATACTATAAAAGATATGAAAGATTTATTTAAACTATATGCCGATTATAAGCCTGCTGGTGACCAGCCGGCCGCCATAGCCTCATTAATTGACGGCTTGAATTCAGGCTTATCCAAACAAACCCTTTTAGGGGTTACTGGCTCAGGCAAGACGTTTACTATAGCACATGTTATTCAAGCCATGCGCCGGCCTGCCTTAATTATGGCTCCTAACAAAACGCTCGCTGCCCAGCTTTATGGTGAATTTAAAGCCTATTTCCCCGATAATGCGGTAGAATATTTTGTTTCCTACTATGATTATTATCAGCCGGAAGCTTATGTGCCTGCTTCGGATACCTTTATTGAAAAAGATTCATCCATCAATGAGCACATAGAGCAGATGCGTTTGTCTGCAACCAAAGCCTTAATTGAACGTAAAGATGCGATTATCGTCGCAACAGTTTCTGCAATTTATGGTTTGGGTGATCCTGATTCCTATTTGCGTATGGTATTACATCTTTCCCGCGGAGAACAATCCGATCAGCGTAAAATTTTAAGACGACTTGCTGAAATGCAATACACACGCAGTAACTTGTCTCTTGAGCGTGGCCAATTTCGCGTGCATGGGGACATTATTGATATTTTCCCTGCTGATGCGGAACGGGAAGCCATACGCATTGAACTCTTTGATGACGAAGTGGAAAATATTGCTCAGTTTGATCCACTCACAGGCGAAATTCTGCGACGGGTGCCACGAGTTACCATTTTTCCTAAAACACATTACGTCACTCCTCGCGATCGTATTTTACAAACGGTAGATTGGGTCAAGGAAGAGCTGCAAGAGCGTCTGGCTGAATTTAAAGCGCAAAACAAATTGGTTGAAGCCCAGCGTTTAGAGCAACGTACTTTTTTCGACATAGAAATGATGCTGGAATTGGGTTATTGCTCTGGTATTGAAAACTATTCTCGTTATTTATCTGCGCGAGAAGCCGGTGAACCTCCGCCAACCTTATTTGACTATTTGCCCGCCGAAGCGTTGCTTATTATCGATGAATCCCATGTCACTGTACCTCAAATTGGTGGCATGTATCGAGGGGATCGAGCGCGTAAGGAAACATTGGTCCAGTATGGTTTTAGACTGCCTTCAGCACTGGATAACCGACCGTTACGATTCGAAGAGTTTGAAGGGCGCTCACCGCAAACCATCTACATTTCAGCAACTCCGGGTCCTTATGAACAAGAGCATTCTGATAATGTTGCTGAGCAGGTAGTACGCCCTACAGGTCTTATTGATCCCGAAGTGGAAATTCGCCCGGTGCGTACCCAGGTCGATGATTTAATGTCAGAAATACGCCTGGTGACTCAACAAAATGGACGGGTTTTAGTAACCACTTTAACAAAACGAATGGCAGAGGATTTAACTGATTATCTGAATGAGCATGGTATTAAAGTTCGCTATTTGCATTCGGATATCGACACGGTTGAACGGGTAGAAATAATTCGTGATTTGCGTCTGGGTGTCTTTGATGTTTTGATTGGGATCAATTTATTACGTGAAGGCTTGGATATGCCTGAAGTCGCTTTGGTTGCCATTCTTGATGCAGATAAAGAGGGTTTTTTGCGTTCTGATCGCTCTCTGATTCAGACTATAGGACGTGCAGCTCGTAACGTGAACGGACGTGCTATTCTTTATGCAGATAAGATTACTGGTTCCATGCAAAGGGCTTTGGATGAAACCAGCAGACGACGTGAAAAGCAAAAGGCATTTAATGAAGCCCATGGAATCATCCCCAAAGGGATTAATAAATCCATAACAGATATCATGGAAGGCGCCTATCAAGGAAAACGTAATGTTGCAGTTGCTGAGCCAAGCCCAGAATATTTACATTGGTCAACCCAGGAATTAGTGAAACATATCAACACTTTGGAAAAACAAATGTATTTGCATGCGAAAAATATGGAGTTTGAAGCGGCAGCGAAAGTTCGAGATGAATATCTTTTATTAAAAGAGCAACTAATGAAAGGATAGCCCGACAGACATGGATTATGAACCCTGGGGTTCAAGTGGGTAGCGGATGAGTCGGTTCAGGCTTCCCACTACAGGGTGGGCTTGCACAACGCCGACTTCAGGATGCTTCCCATGCTGTTAGCATTGGTTCTAAAATCTCTCGCTATCGGGTTAAGTTAATTATACCATGGTCTTCTCGATGAAAGTCAAGAAGCGCGCTGTTTGGTTCTGTATCACAAGTGAAAACGAAGATTATCCGGCACTGCAGGACTGCTGCTAATGGTCTTGTTCTCGGTGACTAACCATTCTAAAATATTGGAGCCTTCCCATAATAAATGCTTGCCTTTTATTCTTTGAAATCGCTCTAAATTTAATGAGGTTTCCTTGGGGAAATCTGCAATGTCGATGCCATAGACTTGCCAGTTCGAGTTTTGTTCATCAGGCGCCATGAGCACAGTGGCATAGTAATTTAAATCGGAGGGGATGTATGCGATTACTTGATGATTAAAGGCTTGTTCCAAGCGGGCAAGAAAAGGTCTGGCAAATTCAAACAAGTTTTTGTGTCTATTATTATCAGAAATGAGAAAGACAACAGAATGAACTTGATCCGATAACTGATGTTTTAGTAGCGCCTCAGCGAAGCTAACCGGCTCAAGGTAACGTAAAAATTTATCATTGGCGTCCACATCAACTAACAGAAGCTGTTCTTTGGCTTTATTTAAGTCAGTTAGTTGATCTAAGGCCAGTGCATCGAAATGAGTCAATTGGTGTAAGTTTGTCGCGGCCGCTCTATTCTCTTTGCTGTTGCTCATCAATATTATCATTGTATTCTCTTAATCCTGCGTAGTTCAATTATAGTCAATTGATCAATAAATAAACAAAAGAACTATACTAATCTTATTAGTCCTTTGCTTTTCCATTTTTTAATGAAGTCAAAAAACATTATACTCATTTTAGGTGATGATCCGGCTACTCTTAAATCGGCCCAAAATATCGCCAAGCAGATCCCTAATAGTGAGATAAAGCTTTTTTCCCCGAATTGCTTGGTTGGTTTAAGTTCAGCTGATGTTGCGCGAATAACCGTAGTTGGACATGCTGGCTCTAAAAGTTACGGCGAATCTCATTTTTCCCCCCAACAATTTGTAAGAGCCTTTGATAAGGCTAGAGAAATAGCCGGATTAACAAAAGGAGCTATCAAAGGATTACGGTGTTTCGGCTGTGAATTAGGTTTAATGAATGAGCAGGGTAGTTGTTATGCGCAAGAGATGGCAAATGAATTCGCCCTGCACGGATATCATTTAAATTTAAGTGCATTTACTAATCGGCATTCAACTACTTTGCAGAACATGATTGTTGGAGTACGTTTGGATGGGAGCATAAATGTATATGGTTATAAAAATTCGTTGAATACCATTCGAGGCCAAGCATTAGACGAGCAATTAAAAGCAAAGAGTGAGGAGATAGAAAGGTTGCAAGCGAAAGTGTCGTTTTTTGATTTTTTGTGGGGGCGAACAAAAGCGATAAAGGCAGTAGATAAAGCAGTAAAAGAGTATGAGGACCTTTTAGAAAAACAAAATAAAATACAGGTTCCGATCGATCGAGAGGAACATCCAATTAAGGCATTAGATCATGATAAAAAATACCAATTCTTGCCTTCCCTCAATCCCCAAGAGCTCCAAGAGAAAGTTAGCGACTTGCAGGAAAGAATTACTACATGCGCGCTCAATTGTAAGACGTTTCAGGATTTTGGAGAGTTTAGTTTAGCCTTGCAGATGCAAACAAGACAAAAAGAATTAGAAGAACAATTACGTACTATTGAAAATTACCTTACTGCTGAAAAAAATAAAGATCTTATACAGGAGACAACGCTCGAGCAAGAACAAGCTTCGCTCTTGGGTAATTTAAAAAACGAGCAGCAATTGGAAAAAAGAGGTGCTCCATCTTGGCTAAAAAGCGCATGGCAAGGTGTTAAGCAATTTTTTAGCGATCTTCGTATGAAATCGTCGGCAACAGAAGATCTAGAAATGTCAGAATTGAGCCCGAAACCTCATGTGGCAGAACGAACGAATGATACACGCATTAGTAGCTATCGAAACCCGATGGTAACACTTGATAGGCCGGTTACAAAAAGCAACAAAAAACCTATTCAACCAATGGAAATGAAGGATAAGGAACAGCGTGACAAAGCGATGACTAATACACGCGATAACAATGATTCCCCGCAAACTGTTGCTCGCAATTTTAAGCAACAGTTAACCCAACTGCGGCAGGAGCAAATACGTCAAAAACAAGAAGAACCGCAAAATGAGGCTGATTCTCGACCTGTGCTTAGATGAAGTAGAGAGCAAATGCCGATGCGCATGCAGCCCCTCGTTTGATTACCCATAATTTTTCGTTTAACATGTCATCAAACAAGGTTATCCCCAATTCTTTTTTGAATTTGTATTCAAAATTAAGAGCAACGACCCAATCAATGAACCTACACTAAGTTCTATTTTATAGATATTCTGCTGCATGATTGAATGGAGGTCGATGTGGCACATATTTTGATTAATGAGAGGTAATTATGGCAGCAACTGCATCAAACATGCTTCCTTTAGGGAGTAAGGCACCTGATTTTACTTTAATTGATACACGCAGCGATCAATTAGTTTCCCTGGCACAAATTAAATCACCTATTGCAACAGTTATTATGTTTTTGTGTAATCATTGTCCTTATGTAAAACATATTCAGACAAAAATAGTGGAGTTGGCGGAAACGTATCAGAATAAAGGATTTCAATTCATTGCAATCAGTGCTAATGACGCACAAAAATATCCTGCAGATAGTCCGGAAAAAATGCGGGTTGAGGCTGAAAATTTTCATTATCCATTCCCTTATTTATATGATGAATCGCAAGAAGTAGCTAAAGCCTATCATGCTGCGTGTACCCCCGATTTTTATATTTTTGATAAGGATCTGCTTTGTGTCTACCGCGGTTGTTTGGATGAATCAACACCAGGAAACAATAAACCTGTTACTGGCTCGCACTTACAAAATGCACTGGACAACATCCTTGCTGGCAAGCCAGTAAATCCAGAGCAAAAGCCAAGCCTGGGATGCAATATTAAGTGGAAATAAGACATATGGCCTGGATGGGGGGGAAGGACTGTAACCCGAATTTCGCTGCGCGGCATCCAGGTCACCTATGATTATTAAATTAAAATTTGTCCGGATCGGCCTTGTCCCAATGTGCTTTATAACTTGCAGGAATATCAGGGCCTAGTAGTTGCCCTGGTGAAAGATACTCATAAATTTCATGAAAGCATTTAACTTCTTGCAAGCTTATTCGTCTCATGATGTGACTGGGTTTCAAATCGCTGGGGTTATCTAAACCGAGAGATCCTACCATTTCCAAAAAGCTTTTCATGGTGTTTTTATGGAAATTGGCAACGTGATATTTTTTCTGATCAACGACTAAGCCATATTGTAACCTTTTGTTTTGTGTGGCGACTCCTGTAGGGCACGTATTTGCATTGCATTGTTTGGTCTGCAAACAGCCAGCGGCCATCATCATGGCTCTTGCAGAATTGCACATATCGGCACCTAAAGCGATATTGGTTAGTATATCGAATCCATTCGCTACTTTACCGCTACAGATGATGCGTATTTTGTCGCGTACATTAATCCCTACTAATGCGTTATGTACAAAGACTAACCCTGCTTCCAGAGGAGTTCCCATAAAGTTGACATATTCTACAGGTGCTGCCCCAGTTCCTCCTTCGGCCCCATCAACGGTAATAAAATCAGGTAAGATATTGGTTTTTAACATGGCTTTACAAATAGCCAGAAACTCATCTCTACGCCCCAGACATAATTTAAACCCAATGGGTTTGCCATGGGATAAGTCGCGTAATTTTTTTACGAAATAGAGCAATTCTACAGGGGTACTGAACGCGGAATGGGCCATTGGGGAGATGACGTCCTTGCCCATGGAAACTTTTCTTACTTTAGCTATTTCTTCAGTTAATTTGGCAGCGGGTAAAATACCGCCGTGCGAGGGCTTAGCGCCTTGGGACAGTTTAATTTCTATCATCTTTACTTCTTTACGATTGGCTTCAGCAGCAAACTCCTGATCATCGAAATTTCCCTGAGCGTCGCGGCAACCAAAGTAGGCGGTTCCAAATTGAAATATCAAATCGCCTCCTTGCAAATGGTATTTACTTAAACCCCCTTCACCAGTGGCGTGGGCAAAACCACCAATCAATGCCCCCTTATTCATGGCCATAATTGCTTTGCCAGAAAGTGCACCAAAGCTCATGCTGGAAATATTAAATCGTGAGGCACAGTAAGGTTGCAGGCAATCGGGTCCCCCAACGGTAATTCTTGGTTCGACTTCTGAATGATGTTTGGGAGCTAGAGAATGAAGCGCCCAAGTATAACCCACACTTAAAATATCGCGTTCCGTACCAAACGGTACGGTATCACGAGAATTTTTTGCGCGTGCATAAATAAGAGAACGTGTTTCTCGATTAAAGGGGAGCTCACTTTCATCAGTGGCAATAAAATATTGTTGAATCTCTGGGCGAAGAAACTCGAGAAAGTAGCGCGCATGGCCTAAGACCGGGAAATTGCGTAAAATGGAATGTTCTTTTTGAATCAAATCATAGATCCAAATAATAATAATCGGAATCAGAAAAGCGATAAACCATTTGATGCTATGAAACATCGCAAAGAGGGCAAGTATAATTAATAAAGCTATTCCAAAGCCTACATACCATTGGCGTCTCATTTTAAATCCTTTTAATCAAAATCGGTTCGCTTTCTCTTATTTAGAGCGCATACACTAATTATAATGTCTCCTCGCCATGCGCGAGGAGGCCTCTTGTATCAAATAAACAATAAAACTAATCAATTTCCGAAAAGCGTTCCACCATCTCACCGCCTACCATTTTATTAATTTTATTTTCCAGTGAGTTAATAAATTGTGTTACTTGATGCTGTTGATGTGCTTGTTTGTTTTTGCATAATATTAATTCATGACTGATATCGAGGGCGGCAAGTAATAAAGTTTGGAAATCATCCAGCTGCTTTGATTTCTTTTTATTAATCCCTATTTGGTTATTTAATTTCTGCACTGCAAGCAGTAAATTGGGTTCCTCGCCTTCAGGGCATTTAATGTCATAAGTTTTATTTAATAATTTAACAGTACACGATTTCATTTGCGTCATGATAATAAGACCTTTGCAATTCCATAGAGAGCCTATGTGAATAGTAACAATTTTGCTCGCAAGCAGCAATTAGTAGGATGAACGCTTGCGTTAAATCGGTTATCATTGAGTATTTTCTATGAATGAGTTGAATATGTCCGAAGAAAGAGCACATTTGCATTTGCCCGATTATGATGAATTTTCTGCAACGATTTCTGTTTTGATGTTGCATATATCTTCCAGTTTATTGCATGGAATGATGTGTGGCTACCTGTGTGCTGGCGCTGACAGTCAAGGTGAAGCGTATTTGCGTGCTTTATTAAACAATAAAAAAGATGAGGCCAGTCGTAATGCTGTTTTAGCCATGTTTTCTGTATTTTCTATAAGTCAGCAGCAAATTAATACTATGGATTTTGAGTTTGAAATGTTGCTTCCTGATGATGAAGAATCTCTGTTGATCCGAGCGCAAGCTTTCAGTGAATGGTGCGAAGGTTTTACGCAGGCGTTAACTTTGGCTGGTATTACTGCCAATAGATTCCATGAAGATGAAGCACAGGATGCATTTCAACATCTTGTTGAGTTTGCCGAGCTGGATTGTGATACCTTGGATGTAGACGAAGAAGATGAGCGTGCATTAATGGAAGTCAGTGAATATGCGCGAATGGCAGTGCTTCGTTTATACAGTGATTTAGTTATGAACGAAAAAGAACGTGGTGGCCATACTGGAATGACCCATTAATAAGGATGTTAATATGATTTCCCAACAAGAATATCAAACTAGAAGGAATCAACTGGCAAAGAAACTACCCGAAGGTAGTATTGCCATCATTCCTGCTGCTCGTGAAGTATTACGTAATGGTGACGCACATTATCGTTTTCGTCAGGACAGCAATTTCTATTATTTAACCGGATTTAATGAGCCTGATGCATTGTTGGTTCTCATTCGTGATGAGAGTTCTCAGAGTATTTTATTTAGCCGTACTCGCAATCCGGCAGAGGAACAATGGACTGGAAAACGCCTGGGACAAGATGGAGCTCTTTCGGAATTAGGCATGCACGCGGCTTTTCCTATAGGCAGTGTTGCTGAAGAATTACCTAAATTACTAAGTGGTAAATCAGCAATTTATTATGCACTTGCGCGAAATCCCGATCTGGAAAAAACCATTATGCAGTCATTGGTGACGCTTAAAGGTCAAGTGCGGCGTGGAGTTAAAGTACCGGATCAGTTATGTGATTTGGAGCCTATATTAGGGGAGATGCGTTTATTTAAAAGTGATGCAGAACTGGATTTAATGCGCCGAGCAGCAACCATCTCTGTTAAAGCCCATGAACAGGCAATGCGTCGCTGCAAGCATTTGGAGCATGAATATCAGCTGGAAGCAGAACTGATTTATGAATTCAGCCGCCATGGTTGTCGGAGTGTCGCTTATGATCCGATCGTGGGTTGTGGAGAAAATGCCTGTATACTGCATTACACAGACAACAATAAACCCCTGCACCGAGGTAGTTTAGTGCTTATTGATGCAGGGGGTGAATATGAAAATTATGCTGCAGATATCACAAGGACATTTCCAGTTAATGGCAAATTCAGCCCGGAACAAAAAAGCATCTATGAACTGGTGCTCAAGGCACAAAAAGCAGGAATTGCAGCAGTTAAACCTGGACTTCCCTGGAATGCGGTACAGCAAATAATGATACGGATTTTAACGGAAGGGCTTTGTGCGTTGGGTATTTTGCAAGGTGATGTGGATGAGTTAGTTGCTAAAGAGGCTTATAAGCCTTTTTATATGCATAATTCAGGGCACTGGTTAGGATTAGATGTTCATGACTGTGGCCTTTATAAAGTTCATGGTGAGTGGCGGCCTTTAGAACCAGGAATGGTTCTAACTGTTGAACCTGGTTTGTACATTAGTTCAACTATTCCAGGGGTAGATAAACGGTGGTGGGATATTGGTGTGCGTATTGAGGATGATGTGGTGGTAACGAAAACAGGCCATGAAGTACTAACTGCGGCATTGCCTGTAGATGTTGATGAAATTGAGGCATTAATGCGTGATTAATAAAGAAATTGATATACTGATCATTGGTGGGGGGTTGACGGGGGCAACTTTAATGCTTGCTTTGCAAGGACTGGGTTATAACACCTTGTTAGTAGAAGCAAAACCTTTTAGTGACAAAATAAACCCTGATTTTGATGCGCGATCTTTAGCTTTATCTCCAGCGAGTCGGCGTATTTTAACCATGCTTGGCGTTTGGGATCTTCTTAAAGATCATGCAACTGCTATAGACATGATCCATGTTTCTGATCAATCCCATTTTGGGATATCACGTTTGCACGGGGAGTCCGATGCTCCTTTAGGCCATGTTGCTGAAATGCAGCATATAAATCAGGCTTTGCATCAATTATTGCCTCATGACCAGATTATTGCGCCAGCAAGCCTTAAGTCCCTGGATTATGATCAGCATTCGGCAACAATTCTTACTGATTCTGGCGAAATTAATGTTGCCGCACGTTTAATTGTTGCTGCAGATGGCGCGCAATCCTCAGCACGTCGTTTTTGTTCTTTACCTGCCAAGACTAAACTTTATGGGCAACATGCGATTGTAGCGAATGTCGGGTTACTTAAGCCCCATGGCCATCGTGCTTATGAACGATTTACAATGCATGGTCCTCTGGCACTTTTACCCATGCAAGACAATCGCATGTCTTTAGTTTGGGCCGTTCCTCCTAAGGAAGCGGATCACCTATTGTCATTATCTGATGCTGATTTTTTACGGGAGTTACAACAGGCTTTTGGCTATCGTTTGGGTCGATTTGCCAAAGTGGGTAAGCGCTTTTCTTATCCTTTGCAGCAAGTTTTAATGCCAATACAAGCCAAATGGCCAGTAGTTTTTGTAGGCAATGCGGCGCACACCCTGCATCCAGTAGCGGGACAGGGATTTAATTTAGGGCTTAGAGATGTGGCTACTTTAGCGCAATGCATTGCTGAGCAAGGACTTAATGCGGAGATGGTGCAACATTACGTGCAATTAAGATCCCACGATCAAAAAGCTATTACTCGTTTAACAGATGGTTTAATTCACGTATTTACCAGTCGTTTACCCGGATTTGGGGTGGCACGAGGGTTGGGATTGATTGCTCTTGATAATATTCCTGTATTGAAGAACCTTTTAGCACGATATGCACGAGGGTTCGGGGGAGTGGTTCCTGATTTGGTTTGTGAAATCGCATTGCCAAAGCGATAATATAGTTATGAAGGAAAAAGAATGAGTCTGCAATTTAACGTATTAATAATTGGCGGTGGCATTGTGGGGTTAACTGCTGCCCTGGCCATGGCTCAGCGCGGTAACTCGGTAGCAGTAATTGATGCAGGCTCATTAAAAGTTGATAGTTCACTACCAGATACTCGAGTCTATGCAATTAATTTTGCATCACAAACACTGTTGCAGCAATTAAACGCCTGGCAACATTTGGATAAGTCACGTCTTTCTCCTTACCGTAGCATGTATGTTTGGGATGCTGAAAGTAACGCTCATATTGATTTTGACTCACGTTATATAGGAAAACAGAATCTAGGGAATATCATTGAAGAATCGGTGTTAAAACAGGCTTTATTACACCAGGTCTCCACTCAGCCTTCCATTCATTTATTCCCTGATAGCCGCGTTGAGGAAGTCTTCAGTGATGATGCTGGGGTTAAAGTGTGCAGCAATCAGCAAACTTGGGAAGGACAACTGTTGATGATTGCGGATGGAGCGAATTCGCCAGCACGGCAAAAACTTAAGGTGCCATTAAACAGCTGGTCTTATGAACAACATGCTTTAGTAGCCACCGTATCAGTAGAGAAACCACACCAACAAACCGCATATCAAGTATTTCGTGCTGATGGGCCTTTAGCATTTTTACCGCTTGCCGATGCACATCAATGTTCTATTGTATGGTCTACTGATCCAGTACATGCAAAAAAATTAATGAGTCTTTCCGAGCAGGAGTTTAATGAAGCATTAACCCGGGCATTTGCTAAAAAACTGGGGCGGGTTGAAGTAATAAGTACGCGCCATCAGTTTCCTTTACAGATGCGCCATGTGAAACAGTATGCTGGTGATCGTTGGTTGCTTCTTGGTGATGCAGCACATACGATCCATCCTTTAGCTGGTTTGGGTTTAAATGTTGGCCTGGCTGATGTACGCTCCTGGATTGAATGTTTGGATATGGTACAAGATACGTTGTTATCTAAAAAGGCGTTAGGGGCTTATCAACGTGAACGCAAACACGCAGTATGGCAAATTATTATGATGATGGAAGGTTTCAAACGATTATTCAGTAATTCCTTTTCACCGATTGTTACCTTACGTGGTTTAGGTTTAAGTTTATGTAATCGATTTATGCCTATAAAACGATTATTCATTCAACATGCTCAAGGTGGGTAGCAATAGGGCTGCTTTTTTTCCACGATTATTTGTGTTGAAAAACAGCTATTTATCGTTGTACGTCTTACAAATGCATCTGTTGCTTGTTGGATTCTAAGTCACAAGTTCTGCATCAAATCTGCTGTTGATTTTGATCGGAATATGATGCTCAGAATCAAGCAGCAAGGGATTTGCCACCGACCCAATTACAATCCAATCCGTGTTATTGTCTAAAAAGTGGCTGGACAGGTTATTTTTTTTCATTAAAATTCATCAGTCATCGAACCATGAAGAATTGATATGAAAAAACACATAATATTTTTAGAAACCTCAGCGAGAGAGCAAGCCAAGGAGGAAATGCTAAGAGAAGAACTGATTTTTTTTCCTGACGAAGAAGATTCTCGTCTTAGGTTATGTGATTATGTAAAAAACAATTGCAGCCAACCAGATTTTAATTATCAATGTACGGATTATGACGAGGATGTAATAATCGCCGCCAATCCCAATATTGGTCCCAGGCAACTGGGTGTCTATGCTGCAAAATCATTTAGAGCAGGAGAAATTGTCGGAGAAATAAAAGGCACTGATTTATTTGGTATACGACCTAATGCTGAGATAGAGAGGATAGTTGACGAGTACCAAGAAGATACCTCTTATGTTTGGAAATTAAATTTGGATGCTAAAGACAAATATGCTGTAGTAATTGATTTGTTGAAAGCAGGCTCCAGTACTCGCTGGGTTAACCATGCAAAAAAACCTAATTTAGAAGTAAAAGTCATTTGCAAGCAACGTAAAGATGAGTATGGAACAGTTTTATTTGATTATCATGCCTATTATGTTGCAGTCAAAAATATTGCATTTGCTGATGAGTTGACTATTTCTTATGGAGATGATTATTTTTCAGTAGAGCGACCTCAAGTCGTGTGTCAACCTCAAACTCTGGTAGAAATCCTGCATGATCTTGCCAAAACACAAGCAGTTGAAGAAAGTAAGATAAGTAATCGTAATGAAATAAAAAAATTTTTCACTTTATTAAGAGAAGCCATGTTAAGCAAAAATGAACAAAAAAAACAAATATATCTCGATAAGAATTTAGATCCTAAAATCTATGATTTGAGCAATGTCGAAGAGGTGATGCGCTTTCAAAAAGAGCAAAAAATAGAGCTGAAACGGAACTCACCCTACCATTTATTTATAGCACCTACAGTACGTGGAACGGGGGAATATCGTTATTCATTATTTAGTGGTCAGAAAATTCCTGCAAAGAAAACCTTATGCACGCTTGTCGGTCAGAAAATGGAAGGTGTGCCGGAAAAGAATAACGCGATGCTTTTGTGGGCAGGACAACATAATATTGATACGAATTATTTAGTGCAATCAGGCGAGGGTGGATATCTTTATACAAAAGATAAGGCATCAGAAGCCTATTGCATAGAAGGAGCAAAGCACCGAAGCGAAATGAATGTTCGTTTTGATTTTGCAACTAATTCTTATATAACCACACGCCACATTCAACCCGGCGAAGAAATTTTGGCTTATTATGAGGATTATGATTATAGAGCCTCTCCGACTACGTTGGCTAAAGTGTTCACTGATTTTAATGAATCACAATATTATTACCAAGCTACTTGGAGCAATGATAAAGTTGTTATGGAGTACGTAATTCCTAAAACTCCCGGTTATAATTTAGATGAGGTTGATGAATCAAGCTACCCTGAGTTTTCAGAGCAAGAAGACACAAAGGAGTGGAGTTCTGTAGCTGATTATGATGAAAATGAGCGCATTTTAACTCCTGGCCATGATTTAGAAGATCATGAAGGAATCACCACGACTGGTTATAGCTTTGATGCAGTTGGCTCTGACTTCTCGCGTGGTTCGGAGGAAGAGCTTCCAATGGATAAAGAAAGCAGCCATGAAAAAAGGAAGACTTGGAGTCCATCTTTTCAATTTAGCGAAAATATCGCGCATAAAAAAAGAAAAACTACAGAAATGGAGCGAAATGAACCTAAGAAGGGTGAAACTCTTTTTGAAACAGATGTACGCCTCCAGTAATCAGCCTGGTTTTGCTATTGGCATTATGATTGGTGGGGGCTTGCTCCTTAGCAAGCACTCACCAGCAGAAGTTATGCCGAAAAATAGACGTTGATTCCGAATATAATATGCGTCATCCCAATAGCTTGCCATGTTAAAGAAGTACAAGTCGAGGCATTAGACAGGCGATTTAATAGTCAACACTCGCTACTTCAAACGAGCAAAATGTTCACGGCTAAAAGCTACTTTTTCAGCAACTGTTTCTTTGGGATGCTGCTGATGGTGGGCTTCAATTATTCGATATCGTTTTAATCCGCCTTCCCTGTTTGCAATTTGAATATTTAAACCGGGTCGCGCATTTAATTCAAGCATTAACGGTCCGTGTTCTTTATCAAGTACTATATCTACGCCGAGATAGCCTAGTCCTGTTAGTTCATAGCAGCTGGAGGCAATCTCAAGTATTTTATTCCAATAAGGTACTTCAATGCCAACGATGGAGTTCAGGGTATCTGGATGATAATCGATAATGTCATTATGATATACACCACCAAGGGTTTTACCTGTGGCCAGATCGACTCCAACACCAATAGCACCTTGGTGTAAATTCGCTTTTCCACCAGATAGACGAGTTGGAAGTCTCACCATGGCCATAGCGGGATAACCCAATAAACTAATAATGCGAACATCAGGAATACCTTCATAACTTACTTCGGCAAATACAGGATCTACTACAACCCGTTTCTCTATAATTGCATAATCTGAGGTGCCACCGAGGCTGTATGCTCCTGAAAGGAGGCAAGATAAATGGTAGCTAAGTTCTTGGGCTGTGGTGAGTTTACCGTTAATTTGTCGATAACGGCCATAAACTTTATCCTTAAAAACTAAAATACCATCTCCACCAGAACCACGAGCTGGTTTAACAACAAAGTCATTATAAGGTTCTAAACGTTCCTCTATGGTTTTAATTTGTTGTTCTGTTTCAATGATATCGTATAACGGTGGGACCGCGATACCTGCTTTTAGTGCCAGCTTTTTTGTTTTTAACTTATCATCAACTAGGGGGAATAATTTTCTTGGATTATAGCGTAATACAAAATCTGAATTACGCTGGTTAATACTTAATATTCCGTGGTTTTTTAAACGGCGAAACAGAGTAATCATTTTACGTGTCCCGCAAGTGATTTAAAGCGTTTCAATTCAAATAATCGATATCCTCGATATTGACCAAACCATAAGATTAAAGCGAGTAGAACTAATATCAATTCAGGGAAAGCAAAGACAAGATATTGTAATGGCTCATAACTCATTGCCCAATAAGAGATAACAGCTGCGATTAGACTGCCTATACCTGATTTGATGGCTTCTGATGCGCCCCGTTCATCCCATGTAATGCACATACGTTCTATAGTCATGGTTAAAATGACCAGCGGGAATAACGCAACTGATAGTCCTGCATCAAGTCCAAGATTTTGACTGATGATGCTAATAAAAATCATTAGCAAAATCACGACAGTAAGGATTGCCGCGAGTCTAGGTACTAAAAGCAACCTCAATTGATCCAAGTAAAAACGTGCCAGTAGACCAAATGATACAATAATAACGAAGAGGGAAATTCCCCAGACTACATGGGTTTCTCTAAAAGCTAAAGCGATTAGAACTGGCATAAAAGTTCCAAACGTTTTAAGTCCGATAAAATTGCGTAGAATTAAGATAATAAACGCACCTATAGGCACAGTTAATAAAATCTTATAAGTGGCCTGAGCATTCACCGGCAGTTGCAATAATGAGAATCTCAACAGTTGCGAATCAGATTGCAGTCCCCGCGATTTAGCAATACTTAAGGCATTGATCGGCGTAGGCGATACCGTCAAACTAAATTGTGGCTTTTTGCCGCCCACGACGTTAAATACAGGCTCATTGCCATATTGCCAAATAAGGAAATCTTTAGGCAAGCCTGCCCCGCCTGTTTTAGGGTTAATATAAATCCAGTTTTTACCATTGAATACAGCCAAAAATGAACTTAATTCAGCTTTGCTTTTTTGAGATAAATAAATTCCCTTTACTGGAATTGCAGAAATTTTAGACTGATTTAAAATTAAAATGGCAGCATTAATAAGATGCTCATCACTAAAGTTATTACTTGTTAATAACTTGGCATTCCCATCTTTTTTATTCAGTTCTTTAATTGTGCTTTGAGCAAAGGTCTTAATATCTGCTGAAGATTGTCGTACCTGGCTAATAATGGTTTCAACAGCGGATTTTTGACTTTCCTCAAGTGGTTGTGTTTTGGCGGCAGGAGGTGTCGCTAAAGGTGATTCATTGCCCTCTGCCTGGCGAAAAATTGCTCTGTAATACAGCGATTGCGCGCCATGAGCTCGCCGGATTGACCAAACGGTTTCCCGGTTATCACCATTTAAGTTAGTCGTTACCCCATAATTTCTTGATACAAAATACTCATCCAGAATAGCAAAATGCGGCGGTAAATAAGGGATATTAAAACTCGCTTTAATCGGCGTATTCGGGTCTGCAACGAAACGTAAGTTCGATTCAACCATCCAACTGTTAATCGTTTCAGTATCAGTTAATGGCACATCGAGTACGAAGTGTCGATACAAAAAAATTCCTGCTCCAAGAATAAATAGGGTAAAGATTAATCCATAAACATGACGCGTGTTGTTTTTCATTGTTTCTTAAGACTCTGATTTCTTAACGTAAATGTGAGTGCTGGATTAACTGCACCATTAAAGGCAATAATGGCATCTCTTCCCAATAGCAAAGGATAGAGGAACCGTTTGCGATTCGTTAAATTCACTTTAATTGTTCTGACTTTATCTCCAAGTTGTAACTGAAGCAGTACAACGGGTCGTTTGATGGGGGCGTGTGCTATGATTTCTGAACCATGCTCTCCATCACGAACTTTAATTTTTACTCGACCTTTGTATTCGGCTTCAAATATATATTCGCCAGTCTTGGTTGGAACGGTAAAACGTAAGTAAGGAACCCCATCCTTAGTAATTTCCGTAATGTTAGTTGCATTTAAAGATGCTGATTTAGCCCCGGTATCTAATTTAGCTGATAGAGTCAAATTTTTTTCGGGAAACGAAACCTTTTCAACATAACCATAAATTTGTGCTTCATTCGATGCCATAACGGGTCCGGTCATTAGTGCTGCAAAAATAAAGAGAGCAAATATTGATCTCATTGAATCCTCTTTCCTGAGTTGTTTTTATATGAGGACAATATCGTAGCAGGTTTGCCGCCTAAGTCACAACCCGTAAGTAGGGTTAATGAAATATTTTTTGTACGAACAGAGTGTGATATCATGATCAACTGCCCAAAAATTGTATTTTTTTAGTCCATGATGAAACGATTATTGACATCGAGAGCAATAATCCATATAATCCGCCCATCGTAACCGGTCGCCATTTCTGTGTGTAAGAATGACTATTAAGGGCGAAGAAGATTCATCGTTAAAATCAGAAGACCTCGTTTTTCTCTTGGCGATCGCCGGTCGTATTGACGCGCAGAGTAGACTTCTCGCTCAAAAGCTCGATAAAGATCGTTATATTTATCATGCTTATGCCGTTATGGATTCTCTAAGCTCTTCTTACAGTATGTTTAAATACTTTATTGAAGTATTTATATCCAAGACTGATCCTGACTTTATCCACAAAGTACTGACCTCTCCCGAGGGGATCGCTGCCGTTGCTGCAGAAGCGATTTTTTTAGTTTCATTTTCCTTTTTAGCAAGTGTTTATGATAAAGAGAAAAAGGATTCTGTAAAAAAATTCATAGCGTCCGCATGGCCCTATTTTCGTGATCTGATGAAAGGCTTAAAGAATGCCTATAAAGGATGGCGAAGCACCGTCCAAGTTTTAAGCCTCTTAAGTGGGATGGACCTTAAATATATGGTGATCCCGGTAGGATTGGTATTAGGTGTATTTGCTGCTGCCAATCGTCTTTGGATACGCAGCATGTTTGAGCGGCGTAAAATGCAAATGGATATGAATAAAGAGCTGTTACTTCAAATCCAACATTTAAGCTCTTTAACACCGTTAGATCGCAAATCCTATTTAGCACGAATTGAATATCAGGATATGGATAATCGCGTTTATGCGTATTTAGCAGTAGCAACCGGGGGATTTCTAGATGGGTTATACCTTTATATTGGTGTAGTGAGTCTTTCGGCCCTTTCGCCACCTCTTCTTCTTGCTCTGTCGATTATTGGCGCTTTATATACGCTAGCTTGTGTCATTTCACGAATTTATGAAGAATATGATTATCAGTTACGTCTGGAGGTTACCCAAACTCGCTGTAAGTTGGCGTTAACAACTAAAGAACTGGAATTGACCTATACTAAATTACTTGAGTTACAAACACGTAAGAGCATTAAAAATGAAGACCTGGAAGAAATCAGAAGATTGAAGCGTGAGGTTTGTTGTTTAATTGAGAATTTTGAAAAAGAACATCAATTATTACAAGACCAAATAACCTACAATTATGTAGCAGCCGGACTGTTAGGCATGAAGTATGGTTTATTTGCTTACGGTGTGTTGACCAGTATTTTATTTACAGCTTCTTCGCTTTCTTTAATTACTGCAAGTACCTTTCCTCCTGCGTTATTGGCAGTAATTATCGTTTCTGGTCTGGTGTTAATGATAGCGATGGCCGCTTATACCTTGAATGCTCACTATCAGAATATGCAAAGACGCAAAGAAGAGAGTCAAAAAGAGCATCCTTTCACTCAAATTATGGAGATGAAGAGGCGTATTGAGACGAATGTCGATACGGATATTTTAAATGCAGAAACTTTTGCGACCTCATTGAAAGATGGTCTTAAAGAGGATCCTTCACCACAGACTTTTTTCCAAGAGTGGTTTGAAGTATTCCGTTCTTTTGCTTCCGGTCTATCCAAGGGAAATAATTTCTCCAATTTTGCAATGACTTTTTCACAAGAGGCTGATTCTGATGGGCATTATCACGATACGCCTGTAATGGGTGTATTGGCAATTGCAAGTGGCGTCCTCTTTTCAGTAGTTCTCGGCCTTCGGGCTTTGGCAAAAGGTTTGGGGCGTCCACCTCAATGCCCGGCTGGTTCTGCGAAAACTAAAGAATCGGACGGTGTCGAAGTGTCGATGGATAAAATGAAAACCCAGTCTCAAAGGGAATCAAGAGAGCCTCCGAACCCCAAAGCCCCTGATTCCCTGTCGAAAAGCGGTTCTTCATTTTGGAATTTCTTTCATCATAAAAAAATCTCACAAGACACCAAACTGCCTCATTCAATGAGCGAGACTAGCCTAAATCTTTACCGTTCTTCTCCCGGGAGTACAATTGGGGGTTTAGAGTAGGATCGTTATACATTTTAAATTGATGGTAGATTCGGAACGTCCTTTTTTTGGCTTGTACTTCTTCAAGCAATTCTTTGAAGCACTGGGCTAATTGTTCTAATTGTTGATTAATAATTACTAATTTATGGGCACAATTGTTCCGATGCTCTTCTGCAACATCTTCCCGCTTGGTTTGCAGTCCCATGTGATAAGATTTCAAAGATAAAATAGAAAGCCTGTCTATGATCATTCCTGGTGATTCAGAGTTCACGGGACAAGTATTATAATCTGCGGGTCGCAATTGATTGAAAAGCCATTCATCCATTGCTTCCATACGGTTATTACGTAATTGATTGAAGCGGTCAATTTCTCGCTTTGCCTGGTATACAAACTCATACCCCTGATCATCACGACGCGCCCTATCTTCTGCATGCCAGAGCTGATAGTTAAACGCATGATTTTCTTCAACGAGGCGATAAAATTCTTGGTGTTGATGCACTACACCTGAGGCTTTCCATTGGATGATGGAATTTCTATGTAGATTGATGATTTCTTCGCTATTAATACGATCTGACATGTTTTATCCTGACTCTTTGAAAAGAGATGCCAGTTTAACCTATACTGTATAGCGCTACAAATTGGAGCCGAAGTATTTATTATAGATGTTTTCATAAGCCCCATCATTTTCCATTTGTAATAAAATTTTGTTGATGCTGTTGATGAGTGCAGTATTTTTTGGGAGTGCCAGGATTCCATATCCATTTCCGAGAATAATGGGTTTGCCTACAGTTTGAAAGTTAATCACTTTATTAATAGTAAGATACTTAAAGATATTGATGTTCAGCACGATTGCATCGACATCATTATTGAGCAATGCTGTAATCATTAAAGAAATTTTTGGATAGGTTTTTATATTATCTTTGCTGGTATAAAGTGCAAGAGTATCTTCAAGGTGGCTTGCTTCTAGAGTTCCTATTTTTTTGTCTTTAAGATCCGCAATGGTTTTTATATTTGAGGACATAGTTAAAAATTGTCCATCACTTGTCATAAAGGGCAAACTGTAAACATAATTTTGCGAGGTGGTTTGGGGTATGGGGCTTGGCGGAAAAGTAATGTCAATGCTCCCTGCATTTAATTGATCTATTTGGTTCTTTATGGTAACTGGCTTGTATTCGCATACAACATTGAGACGTTTACAAATTTCATTCATCAGATCGATGCAAAAACCAAAATAATGGTTACTGCCATCTACCGCAGAAAAAGGAGGTGCTGATTTTGAAACGCCTACTATAATGCTATTGCTATAAGCGAGTGTCGTACTCACGAACAGAATAAGAAAAAGGAAATGCTTAACCAGCTTCATGCAGTTGTACCATTTCATCTTGAGCGTATTTAAAATCTAGGTTGCCGATAATTATTTGTCAAATTTATGGTCTTCACCTACCTCGAGTCAAAAAGCTATATTTTGCGGCTTTTCCCTGA
The DNA here is from genome assembly GCF_900156395.1 of Fluoribacter gormanii. Classification (GTDB taxonomy): domain Bacteria; phylum Pseudomonadota; class Gammaproteobacteria; order Legionellales; family Legionellaceae; genus Legionella; species Legionella gormanii. The sequence goes on from NZ_FTNL01000032.1 coordinate 21,791, forward strand.
GGGATGGTCACTTATTGTAACCCTCTCTCAAGTTTTATTTGCGGCATGTAGGAGAATTTTTATTGTGAGTTTAAAATTTATATAGCTAATCAGTGAATTAAATGATTACTTATGTATCTTCTTTGCCAAGCATCTATCCAAGGCATTGGCAAAAGCAGTTTTATCCTTAATGCTTAATGCAGCAGGACCACCAGAATGATGACCCGTGGCTCGTAATTGCTCGTGCATATCTCTTAAATTTAAACGCTGTTTGATAGTGTTCTCAGTATATTCCTCTCCACGAGGATTAATCGCCAATCCTTTTTTGGCAATAACATCTGCTGCCAAAGGGATGTCAGCGGTTATCACTAAATCAAAGGGTTTTAAATGTGTTGTGATATAATGATCTGCGCTGTCAAAACCTTTCACGACTTGCACTGCGTCGATAAAGGGTGAATTAGGATAATTAAGATAGGAATTAGCCACCAAAGTGAGTGGCGTTTTCGTGCGAACCGCGGCGCGAAACAAGATCTCTTTAATTATTTTGGGGCACGCATCGGCATCTACCCAGATATGCATATTGATTAAATTGTCAGGCGAAATTGAGAAGGATTTTAGCAAGTAAGGCTGACAAGTCATATAGGCTAATTATATAATTTTATCCTTGCAAGCATGCCTTCATGATCTGAAACAAATCAGATCTTCTAATTTTTAGGAGAAAGTAATGAGAGTTTTCGCTTTTCTTTGTTTTTCACTGTTATCTTTTTACGTTGCTGCTGAATCGACCTTGCCAGTTGGATGTCAGGCTGTTGCTGTCCAAGGTGAATCAGTGACTCTCAAAGCTAAAAAAAGCAGTCTGGTGTTTATTCATAATCTTACGTCTACCGATTTATGGATTACTCATCCTGTTGCTAACCCAAGTGCTAGCGCAGGTTGGACAACCCGACTGCAAGGCGGAAATTGGTCAGCATTGGCCTTGAATAAAGGCCCGTTTACTTTAAATTGCATTGAATCTAAGCCTGGCCATGAACAACAAGTACCTTGTGAAGGACTGGTTGCCGTCTGTAAATGGAACGAGGTGAAAATTCCTGCCAATGGACAAGACAGTACGTTTTGGGCCGCAGAAGATATGTCTTTATCGGCATTAACCGCCGCAGTGGGCGCACGCGGGTTTGTGATTCCTGTGCCCAAGTAAGGACTACTTATCTTGCTACTTTCATAGATAAATGGTAGAACTGAGCAGATAATGAGTGACTCAATACAATGAAAACAAAATACAAACAGGATATACGTTGAGCAAAAAATCTAAAGATCCCTTTTATAAACGGGAAAGTGAAAAATATACCGATCCTGTCCCAAGTCGCGAATTCATTATGGAAATTCTTAATGAATACGGGAAACCGATGTCACGCAATCAATTATTTGACAAGTTAAAAATAAGTGATGAGCGCAAGCAAGAGTCTATGGGATTTAGACTAAAGGCTATGTTGCGTGATGGACAAATTATGCAAGATCGGCGCAACCGCTTTTGTCTCATGCAACGGATAAATTTATCTCGAGGTATCGTCCAAGGGCATGCTGATGGGTTTGGTTTTTTTATTCCTGATGATGGTTCAGAGGATATGTTTTTGTCCGCTAAAGAAATGCGGGCGGTGATGCATGGAGACGTTGTGCTTGCCTATCAAGTTGGTGTGGACCGACGTGGAAGACCTGAGGCCAAAATTCACGAAGTAATTGAGCATGCTAATGCCACTGTAGTGGGACGATTTTTTACCGATCATGGGGTTAGTTTTGTCTTGCCAGATAGCAAACATTTGACTCAGGACATTTCTATTCCTCAAGAAATGATAAACGGTGCAAAAAATGGACAAATCGTTTTAGTCGAATTAATTGCATTTCCCAGCAAACGAACACAAGCCATAGGCAAAGTGATTCATGTTTTAGGTGAGCACATGGCGCCAGGCATGGAAATTCAAGTTGCACTCTATGCGCATGGAATTCCTTTTGAATGGCCAGAAGATGTGGGCGTTGAAGTAGCAAAAATTCCACAGCATGTCACCGAAGAACAAATCAAGGGACGCACGGATCTCCGCAGTCTTCCATTTGTTACGATTGATGGTGAAGATGCTAAAGATTTTGATGACGCGGTTTATTGTTACAAAAAGCCAAAAGGCGGTTTTCAGTTATATGTTGCGATAGCGGATGTCAGTAATTACGTAATGCAGGATTCCGCATTGGATAAGGAGGCCGCGCGCCGTGGCAACTCAGTTTACTTTCCTGGCAAAGTCATTCCCATGCTACCTGAGGCCTTATCTAATGGTTTATGTTCGTTAAATCCTCATGTCGACCGCCTGTGTATGGTTGCTGAAATGTCGATTAGTAGCGAAGGTAAAATATCGCGGTCACGGTTTTATCGTGCGGTGATTCATTCACATGCCCGATTGACCTACACGCAGGTTGGTTCTTGGCTTGAGCAGGGGGCTACAGACGAACAACATGGTTCCCTATGGCCTACTTTGCAAGCGCTTCACGATTTGTATCACGTATTACTGGTTACTCGTAAACTTCGTGGTGCAATGGATTTTGAGACCACTGAAACGCGAATCGAGTTTGATGAAAATAAAAAAATTCAATATATAATTCCGGTGATTCGCAACGATGCCCATAAATTGATTGAAGAGTGTATGTTGGCTGCGAATGTTGCTACCGCACGATTTTTGGAAAAAGCACAGATCCCTACCCTTTATCGGGTGCATGCTGCTCCTGAAGAGGATAAGGTTACTGCATTAAGGCAGTTTTTAGGCGAATTGGGATTGCAATTGAGCGGCGGTAAAAAACCTGGACCCAAAGATTTTCAGCGCACGATGAATGCCATAGAGGGTCGACCTGACAAGCACTTGATTGAAACAGTAATGCTCCGTTCTTTAAAACAAGCGCTCTATGTTGAAGCGAATGAAGGACACTTCGGTCTCGCCTATTCTGCTTACACTCATTTTACTTCACCCATCAGACGCTATCCTGATTTATTGATCCATCGTGCTATTGGTCATTTGTTGGATAATAATCCCGTTGATGAATTTAGTTACACCCATGAAGACATGAATCGATTGGGTAAACATGCATCAATGACCGAGCGTCGAGCAGATGAAGCAACAAGGGAAGTCGTTTCTTGGTTAAAATGTGAGTACATGCAAGATAAATTAGGGCAGGTATTCAAAGGGCGAATTTCTGCTGTGACAAGTTTTGGAATTTTTGTCGAACTTGATGAAATTTATGTCGAAGGTTTAGTCCATGTGACTTCATTAAAAAATGATTATTATACTTTTGACTCTGTAAAACATCGTTTGATTGGGGCACGAGGCGGATACGTGTATCGCCTGGGGGACAAGATGACGGTTTTAGTGGCCCGCGTTGATCTCGATGAACGTAAAATTGATTTTGAGCCGGTAGAGGAAACAGCAAGTCATGAGTGAGCAGTATGTTTATGGGGTACATGCAGTTTCTGCTTTATTAACTAATCCGCATCGAGTGACTAAAAAGCTCTATATAAGTGAGGACCGTGTAGACAAGCGATTACAGGACATTATTGATAAAGCCATACAATCACATGTCAGTCTCGAAAAATTAAGCACTCAAAAAATGAATCAGCGCTTTGCAGATTTTGCCCATCAAGGAATCGTTGCAGTTGCTTCTTCGTTGCCTGATTACAATGAGTCCCATTTGCTTGCATTATTAGAGGCGAGTAAACAGCCTGCCTTGATTCTTATTCTAGATGGCGTGACCGACCCACATAATTTAGGGGCGTGTTTGCGCACTGCAGATGCAACTGGTGTTGATTTTGTGGTAATTCCTAAAGATAAAAGTGCCAGTATTACTCCGGTAGTGAGTAAAGTCGCATGTGGTGCGGCGGAATCAATACCGTTGGTGAGAGTGACGAATTTGGTACGTAGCATGAAGCTTTTAAAAGAACATGGGGTTTGGATATATGGTGCAGCTGGTGAGGCAACCAGTTCTCTATATCAAATAGATTGTACTGGTGATGTTGCTATTGTGATGGGGGCTGAAGGTGAAGGACTGCGCCGCCTGACACGCGAACATTGCGATGGTTTATTTTCTTTGCCCATGTCAGGCAGTGTGACAAGTTTAAACGTTTCTGTAGCCACTGGTGTTTCCTTATATGAAATCATAAGGCAAAGAAAGGGGAGCGGTTCTTAATGAGTGAATTAAAAATGAAGGCGGCAAAAGCTGCGTTGCAATACATCGAAGACGATATGGTGGTTGGTGTAGGCACAGGATCTACAGTGAATTTCTTTATTAAAGAGCTTGCTACCATAAAACACCGAATTGATGCATGTGTGTCAAGCTCGAAGGCGACTGAGGCTTTATTACGCAAAGAAGGTATTCCTGTTATTGATTTAAACTCGGTACAGGATTTACCGATTTATATTGACGGTGCCGATGAGGTGACTGAGCATGGCGAAATGATTAAGGGAGGCGGTGGTGCTCATACGCGCGAGAAAATTGTAGCCCAAGTAGCGGAAAAATTTATTTGCATCGTGGACAACTCAAAGCTCGTGAAGCATTTGGGAAATTTCCCTGTTGCTGTTGAAGTGATTCCGCTCGCCAGAAGCATGGTTGCCCGACAATTAGTCCAATTGGGAGGTGATCCTGAATATAGAGAAGGCTTCGTTACCGATAATGGTAATATTATTCTTGATGTGTTTAATTTAACAATCAATGAACCTATGGATATGGAAGATCGCATTAACCGAATAACAGGAGTTGTAGAAAACGGGATTTTTGCGCATCGAGTAGCAGATATTATTTTGCTTGCTTCTGCAGATGGTGTTAAGCAAGTAAAGTAGATTAAATCGAAGGTTCCTGGACGATGTGGTGACTGGAGTATTCTCGGGTTATGCTTTGGCTCAATACCATAAGGCTAAGGAACCAAGTATCTCTATGTTCCATGGCTTGTCGATGGAACCCAGCGCTTAAGAAAAACACTGTAGTACCCGCGAAGGCGGGAACCCCTTTCCAGAGGGGCAAAATGCCATTATGAGAATAGATTCCCGCCTTCGCGGGAATGACAAAAATCATTAACTTGATGGTAGTACTACAGGATAAGGTCAAGAATCATTAAATTAAGTAATACAACTTTATAACTAAATAGGTTTTAGGCTAATGAATGAACATAAAGTTTATGTAAACCGAATTTTAAATATGAAAAAAATCAAGCTGATTGGTCTGGACATGGACCATACCTTGATTCGTTATAATTCCGAGAATTTTGAGTCTTTGGTTTATCAGCTCGTCAAAGAGCAATTAGTAGAGGTAAAGCATTATCCTGAGCAGATTAAAAAATTAAATTTTAATTATCATGATGCGATTCGTGGTTTGGTTATTGATAGCAAAAATGGCAATATTTTAAAGCTAAGTCGCTATGGTGCAATTCGCCAAAGCTATCATGGCACGAAACCTATCGATTATGCTGAACAACAGAAAATTTATCGAAGTATCTATGTTGATTTGAGTGATCCGAATTACATGGCGATAGATACCTCATTTTCGATTGCCTTTTGTGTTTTGTATGGCCAATTAGTCCATTTAAAAGATACCTTGTATCCCGAGGAAATACCCAGTTATCAAACCATAGCGCAGGATGTACAATTTTGTGTGGATAAAGTGCATTCTGATGGCAGCTTAAAATCAATTATTAGTAAAAATTTACCGGCATATGTAATTAAAGAGCGTGCCTTGGTTGAGGGGTTGAAGCACTTCATCCATCATGGCAAAAAGATATTTATTCTAACAAACTCCGACTTTTCCTATACAAAGTTATTGCTGGAATATGCAATTAATCCTTTTCTAAAGAAGGGCGAGAGTTGGATCAATTTATTTGAATTCGTCATTACTTTAGCCAATAAACCCCGCTTTTTTTACGATAATCTTCGATTTTTATCAATTCATCCTGCTATTGGGACAATGACTAATACAATAGGTCCAATAGTTCCGGGTGTGTACCAAGGAGGGAATGCCAAAAAGTTTACTGAAGATTTACATGTTCGTGGCGATGAGATTCTTTATATCGGGGATCACATTTATGGAGATATCTTAAGGCTGAAAAAAGATTGCAATTGGCGCACTGCTCTAGTAGTTGAAGAGCTTGGAGAGGAAATAGCGGCGCAAGCACGAGCCATGCCCATAGAGAAAGAAATCAGCAAGGCAATGGACATAAAAAAGGATTTAGAAAAACAATACGTCAATTTGTATACTAAAATGGTTGATGAGGGTTCAAAACAATACAGCCATGAAATACAAGAATTGCAAGCGCAAATCAGCAGAATTGATGCCCAGCTTACCAAATTGTTAAAAGAGCAACAAACCTACTTTAATCCAAAATGGGAACGTATTTTCCGTGCTGGGGCCGAGGAAAGCTATTTTGCCCATCAAGTCGATCGCTTTGCGTGTATATACATGGAAAAATTGTCGGATTTATTGGAATACTCTCCTGTAACTTATTTTCGTGCGAACAGACGCCTACTGGCGCATGACGTTGAAGTATAAAATTTCACACAGAAAAATGAGTTAGCGTGATGTTCGGTAAAAACCGTCCTACCAAATTTTCGGGGATGCGATGAGGGTACCTATTGATGTTTCACTTGTACGCAGATTAATTGATTCTCAATTTCCACAATGGGCTAATTTACCCATTAAACCGGTAGCCTTCAGTGGTTGGGATAACAGAACCTTTCATCTGGGCACTGAAATGACGGTTCGCCTTCCAAGTGCTGCATTTTATGCTCTTCAAGTAGAAAAGGAGCAGTGTTGGTTACCTTATCTTGCCCCTCATTTAACGCTTGCCATTCCCTCACCTATAGCCAAGGGAGAGCCAGCAGAGGGCTATCTTTGGCAATGGTCAATTTATCGATGGATTGACGGACAAACTGTATCACTTGAGCGTGTTAAGGATCTGAGTTTATTTGCCGAAGATCTTGCAAAATTTTTGCTGGAATTACAAACGATTGATACTGCAGGTGGCCCTTTAGCAGGTGAGCACAGTTTTTATCGTGGAGGACCACTGATAACTTATGATGCTGAAGTTCAAGAGGCAATTAAAATTTTGACGAAACAAACAGATACAACGACTCTTTCTTCAATATGGTCTGAGGCGTTAGCTCAAACCTGGCAAAAAGATCCTGTTTGGGTCCATGGAGATATTGCTGTAGGCAATTTATTGATCCAGGGGGGGCGTCTCTGTGCTGTAATTGATTTTGGTCAATTGGCAATCGGTGATCCTGCATGTGATTTGGTAATTGCCTGGACATTTTTAACAGCGCAAAGCCGGGAAGTATTTCGTAGGATACTTCAACCCGATAATGCAACATGGGCGCGTGCTCGAGGGTGGGCCTTGTGGAAAGCATTGATTGTATGTGCGGCATTACCAGGTACTAACCCACTGGATATTGTAAAATCCTGGAGTGTAATTGAGGCGATAATTGCAGATTATAATAATGACAACTAAGATCTTATTGAGGCATAAATTTTAAATCTACAACGTAGAATTTTAAAATACATCGGCATATGGACGATTTATGGAATAAATAATTAATAAGGAATAAGGAAAGCCATGTCACCAATTAAACTATTGAAAACAGTGATCCTTGCTATTTGTTTTATAGGTGTTACTGTATCTATAAGTTCCTGCAATACAAATCAACCCATTTCAACAAGTGATGAAAAAGGTTATGGCGGAGAAGGGGGCGGCGGCCACTAGATTGCCAAAACTCATCATCTTGCAGTACTTATCTGCGGGATGATGAGTTCTTTGCCAAACTGAGGCGGAGATATTTTATCAACTACTGAATTACTTTTCTTAATGTTTCCAGACTAATATTAGCTCCACTTAAAACAACTACAGCATTTTTTCCTTGATAATATTTGGCGCATTTTAAAAAAGAAGCCAAAGCAACACCAGCCGCACCTTCAATTAGTAGATGATGTGTGTTGATGATCGTTATGATTGCAGATTGAATTTCATTTTCGGAAACTGAAACAAAATCATCGACATAGTCGCGACACAGATCCAAAGTAATTGAATTAGGCTCTATACCTCCTGCTGTAGCATCGGAAAGAGTTGGCAATGTTTCCATGGAAATAATTTTTCCTGCTTTAATCGACTCGGACATCACTGGTGAGTTTTCTGGTAAGCACCCTATAATTTTGGTTTTTGGCGAGACGGCTTTTATATATCCAGCAATCCCTCCAATTAATCCACCTCCGCCAACAGGTATAAAAATCACATCAATGGAATCCAGTTGGCGCATGAGTTCTATAGCGATGGTGCCTTGGCCAGCAATGACCTGAGTATTGTTATAGGGAGATACATAAACCATGCTCTGTTGTTTTGCATAATCTATTGCGTGTAACTCAGTTTCTACGCAATCCTGCCCATAGAGTTTAAGCGGTGCATTATAAAAACCTATATTCTCCTTTTTTACTGGAGATACATTTTCAGGAACAAAAATAATTCCTGGAAGTTTGAGTTGATGTAATCCATAGGCAATCGCTGCGCCATGATTTCCTGTTGATGCTGCTACAATGCCATTTTGCCGCTCTTTATTTAAAGACAATAACGCATTAAACGCACCACGTACTTTGAACGAACCTGTATACTGTAAATTCTCACATTTTAAATGAAGATTTACATGAGTTAGTTTACTGAGTGGGACAGAGAAATCCAAAGGAGTTTCACGAATATAGGCGCGAATTCTATATTCGGCGTTTAGTACTTCAGTTTTAATATCAAGCATGAGTTTCTTTTCTCCCTTAACTACGAACGATGCAGGTAATTATATTAGCGGTGCGTGATATAAGATTATACAGGCAAGGAAAAAAATCATCTTTCTGCCGGACAATTTTTTTAGAAGAGAGTCTTTTGAAGATCAGACAAAATCCAATTTGAGAATTTTGAAACAATTTAATTTGTAACTCCCCACGTCATCCCGAACCCGA
>NZ_FTNL01000033.1 GCF_900156395.1 Fluoribacter gormanii
CCCTCACCCTCGCTGCGCTCGGGTTCGGGATGACGTGGGGAGTTACCATTTTACGGTATAAACTTTTAGTTATTCCATTTGATTTACTAAATACCGCCTTCATGGCAGGCTTTGCAATCTGAGCGGGTTCATAAGATGGTGCGTTACGGAGCGTATCTGCGCCAAAAAGCGAATATTGCTTCAATTGTTAAATCCCATCTCATAAGGCATATTTGGAGTGACTTAGAAAATAGCTATCTGGAAAGTAGGCGAATAATACTGATCCGTTTTTTATGGTATTGATAATGGATTTTGCCTGACTTGCAGCAACTGCAGGACAGCCCCATGAGCATCCAGCACGACCAGCTTCTTTGATATAGGAGGGCTCCACATACCACGCCCCATGGACTACAACCCGTCGCTTGTAAGCATTAGAATTCAAGTCTTCTTCCAATCCATCAAGGTTCAACGAGTAACCATTATGGCCAATGTATGTCCCTTCAGTAATATAGGTTCCGAGGCTTGATTGCTTACCACTTATTTCGTTAGAAAACTTATAGGGTACAGGACCGTTTCCTGAATTTTGTCCATGTGCAACATAGGTTTTAAGTACTAACGTATCTTTCTGCATATTAAAAATCCACATACGATATTCATTGGATGGGACAGAGAAGTCGATAATAGTTAGCATTGTATTTTTAACTTTGCCTTGTGCAAAAGCTTTTTTATAGGCTCTTAAAGCAAGCTTAATCACATCTTTGTTTAATTTAGGATCGGTTTGGGTTAGTTTATTTATTTCTATATCTATTTGATCAGTAGCAGTATTTTCTCTTTGTTTTATGTACTTATTTGAAGTTGAATATTGATTTTCTAATACTTGGTTTAATAAAAAAGCGATTTGGGAAATCATCATGCCTCACGTGCTCTTGAGTTAAAAATAAAGTCTCGATTAATGGAGAATCTCCTCACCATAAATATGAAGCTAATTGAAATAGACTAGATTTTTTGAACTTTTGAGGTCACTTTAGCGATGATTGAACATCTTTATTTTTGCAACATGCCAGAAGTATTTTTTCAATTCTATAACAAGCTTGAAATAATTAGGAACGATCTTGTAGTTCGTCTTTATTTATAAAAACATTCTTACAGTGTAGCACAAATAAAATCATTATGTTTTAAGTTAAACCAATTGATGAGCAAGTAGCAAGAAAGCATAGAACAGTTGTATCCGACACAACCGTCAAATTATAATATGCGCAAAAAGCACTAAAAAGGTCAGGACTTGAATTTTGAGCCATAATGCAAAATTCGAGGCCGTTACAACACTATCTTATTTTATTTCAAATATTAAAAGATAGTGTTGAAATTAAAGCCATATAAAAAGGAGATGTTTAATTGCAATCATTTTAGCGGAGCGAATTAAATACCTCGTATTTTAATCGCTCTACTTAGCAACTATTTTTGAGAAGGAAATTTTTCAATATGACATTCGCCTTTACGACCAAAATATGATGCGAACTGTCCATCAATCCAAACCACATAACTCGCACAACCTCCTGCAATAATGCGACGTAAGAACTCTGGATAATCAATTTCGTTGTGTTGAATACTACGTATCGCAGCATTAATAGTTTCCGCATCAAATTGCTCGGTCAAGCATGGACAGTCTGCAAATGATAACCGTTCAATATAGGTTTCCCCATTGTTCGCATAAAAGACTTTTTCCAGACGAACAAGGTCTGCATGATATCGCTCAATGTTAATATCTATGAGTTTTTTCACGGTCTCTGGAAATGATACTCTTCCTTCAAGAGCCCCTATCGTACATTCATGAATTATTTTGCTGTTCATTTTTCCCTCCTATTCAATTGGATGTCTGAGCATCTGGTGATGCTTCGCAAGTTTTTTTAAAACGGTAAGGAGCGTTTGTCGCTCAGATTCTGTCAAAACAGAAAAAAACGTTTCATCATTCTCATCTGCAAGAGCAACTAGTTCAGGAATCAGAGAAATTGATTTAGTAGTCATTGTAATGTTCTGGTATCGACGATCACCTGTTGCTTCTTCACGAGTAACCAACCCCTTACGAAGCAAACGATCGATAAGCTTTGATATAGCACCACGAGATAATCCTGTTAATTCTGCAACTTTACTTGGTGATGTTGTATCATTATCACGATACATTTCTCGTAAGATAACCCATTCTGCGACTGTAATATTGCTTGAATCGAGTTTTCGAGCAAAAGAGTGCGATACATTGTTCGAAACAAGCCGCATCCAATAGCCAATGTGAGAAGTTAACTCACTCACCTTAATTTTAGTTATTTTATTCATTATTAACACCTCCACTTAAAATATAGTTTACTAGTAAACTATTGTCAAGGAAACAGATGAAATAAAACACATCAAGTTAGGTGGATGCATCTCTAGAATTTCTATGGAGAAAGAAAAATTGGTTGCTGGAAATTTGCGTATTTGAGTACGACACTGTTATACATCGCAGGACATTACAGAGGTTTAACTCGATAAAATTTGTAATAAAATAAATTATTCTGGGCCATTAGGACATCAAGTGGCTCGGCTTTTTATCCACGTTATTTATCTTTCGATTTGATATACTCAGGTATTATTTCGTACGGCATAGGTTTATCAAATAAAAAACCTTGATAAAAATCAATGTCATAATTTTTAATAATCTGCAGTTGATCTTTTGTTTCAATCCCTTCACAGATAATTTTTATCTTTAGCTTTTTAGCCATCTCACATATTTTCTCCAATATGATTTGCTTAAATTCATTTGAATGAATTTGACTAACTAATTCTTGATCAAGCTTAACGTAATCAGGTTGTAACTCAGTAAGTAAGTTCAAAGAGCTATAACCGGAACCCAAATCGTCAAGAGCAACACAGTATCCTTGCTCTCGGTAATAATCCATTATTTTTAACAGATGCTTTTTATCTTTAACCTCATCACTTTCAGTGACTTCAAATACAATTTGTGACGGTTTGATAGAGGTTTTCTTTAAGGCTTGATTTGTTGTCGTTAAGCAAAAATGAGGATCATAAATCGCTGTTGGATTAAAATTAATGAATATTTTTTTATCAAAAACATCAATTTTACTCATATTTTCAATATGGCATATACGTGCCTTTTTATCTAATAAAAATAGCATGCCACTGGATTTTGCCGCTCCCAATATATCTAATGCAGGTATGATAGTATTACCCTGCGTTCCTCTTAGCAGGCATTCAAAGCCATAGGGCTGAAGTGTATTACTATGTACTATCGATTGGCAAAATGTTGCTAATCCTTGATTTTCAATGAGTCCAACTAGCCATTGTGATAGACATAAACCGACAATTTCTTTGAGTGTATGTGTATTATTTAGCACTTTCTCTATGCTTCTATCCGGAGTATCAATTGGCAACAAAACAGCTTTGCTATCCTCAAGTTCCGCTTGCGAGAAACATCGCTCGAGGGCATGGCCTATGTCTTGTGCTTCCTCAGCGGAAAAGATTAACTCAAGAATTGAATTCTCTTTTATTTTGACATCATAATTATTTTCAGTTAAGTAAGTTAATAGCTTTGAATAAGAATGGCCTCGTGGAGTTGAGATGAGCAAATGATAAATTCCAGCCAGTTTATAAGATGTCGCTAAATCACATTTTTGACAAGGCACAATATTTTCCTTGATTTATAATTTTTCTCCTGATCTTTATTATAGAATAATTTTTCTTTTCCTTTGACCTTTAGAATTAAGAATTTTGGAGGCATTATGATGCCTCCACCCAAGTTAGTAAGGCTCTGCAGCAAAAAAATTGACTCCTGCTGTACGAATTGCATTTTTGCTCGAGACCGTTCACTCCATCATTAACCGGCCAATAAGCTATCTTCGTTTAATTCCATCGGGTAATACCAGCTTCACTTTTCTATCGATTAAATCTCTGACGTCATAGAGAGGTAATGGTTTTGAAAAATAAAAACCTTGAATCTCATCGCATTGCTCATTGATTAAAAATCGTAATTGTTCGGCATTTTCAACGCCTTCGGCAATTACTTTTATATTTAAGCTTTTACATAATGCAATAATTGCTCTCACAATGCCCGCATTTTCTCGGTCGAAAGGTAATCCATCAATAAATGATTTATCTATTTTTATTCTATTGGGTCTGAACCTCTTCAAATATTCAAATGAACTATATCCAACACCAAAATCATCAATAGAGATGGTGGTACCAATTTTTTGAAGTGATGAAAGCACATCCATACTACGGATGGGATCACTCATCATTTGTGATTCAGTAACTTCGATCTCGAGGAAGCTAGGCCGCAAAGAGAATTTCTCTAACATTATCTTAATAAAATGCTCAATCTCGAATTGTTTTTGAAATTGACGGGCAGAAAAATTAACAGATACTGGCATATTTAAATCAGTAAATGGAAAATCCCGGCAGATTTGCAGTAATACCCATTTGCCAATGTAAACAATTAAGTCTGATTGTTCCGCGACATTTAGAAATGAATCTGGCAGCAGCAATCCTCTATCAGGACTTTGCCAGCGTAGTAATGCTTCAAGGCCGATAATACTTCCTGACTCTATATCTACCTTGGGTTGATAATGTATTCTAAAATCGTTTTCACTGAGAGCCTTTCGTAAATCGCTCTCAAGATTAATGGCTTCTGTGACGGTTTTTTGGAGTGTTTCAGAAAAATATTGCACACAATCACCGCCTCTTGATTTGGCATGATTAAGTGCTATTGTTGTATTTTTCAATAAAGAAAGGTATTCAATCGCATCATAAGGATAGATGGCCACTCCTATACTTAATGTTAATAAAATTCGTTTATCTTGGATATTTAACGGTGCTTTGACAATTGCTTTTATTCTTTCTAATAGCGGTGCAATTTCTTCAGGTCGTTTGATATTGCATAACACAAAAGCGAGTTGTCCCCCACCAATATTTGCGATTGCACTGATTGTGTCAAACAAATGCTCATTTAACTTTGAAGCAATATTCCCAATTAATGAGTCACCGAAACTAAATCCCATGGATTCATTGAGATTATGAAATTGATCTAAATTAATTATGATGAGCGAAACTGATTCATTTTTATTTTTACTAATTTGATTTTGTAAAAATGCTTCCAAACCAAATCTATTAATTAGTCCGGTTAAATTGTCATGATAAATCATGTATGACATTTCTTCTTTACTGATTTTACTCTGAATACGTTCTCCAAGTATTTCAGATATTCTTTGCAACATGTGAATTTGTTCATGGGTGAGATTTTTTATCTTTTTTGAAAAAAAAATAAGCACACCAAGTGCGTTGCCCTGATATAAAATAGGTATGCCAAACGCGGTCTTAAATCCAGCTTTTGTGATGAGCTCACCACGAATGAATCCTTTGTTTTTCCTATAATCATTTGCTAGAGTCGGTAGTTTAGTTCGTAACACTTCTCCCTGAAACCCTTGATTGGCTGGAATTTTTAGCTGATAGGATGCCTCATAAAATTCTTTGGGTTCATTATGGAGTCTGCTCCAAATCTTAATGCAATATAATAAACCCGATGATTGTTCGACTAGCCACACTTCTGCCTCATCCCATTCGAAGCTTAAACAGCTTATTTTCAATATTGCCTCGACAGCAACATCAATACTTTTTTCAGTTTGCGAGACACTCAAAATTTGATCATAAATCAACATTTCCTTTCTCGCATTCATAAATCCGGTCATATCAGTCAAAAAACCCATGATGCAGTTTGGATGACCTTGAGCATCGTTAATCAACGTGGCTCTATCAGCGATGTACACTATAGTGTCGTCTGGCTTTTTAATTCGATATTCAAGCAATATTTCTTTTTTTTTATTTTTCACCATCTGGAATAATGACTCTATTACATTTGACTTATCTTCTTGATAAATCGATGAAAACCATAAATCTGCATTTTGGTAGATCTCTTCAGAACTAGAACCACAAAAAAGCTCTGCTGCTTTATTGATATAGTTAATTTTTTTTAAATCTAAGGAAAATTGGTAGAATGGGACAGTCACATTATTGATATATTGAATAGCTGAGTCAGGTTTTTCTTCTAATAATTTTTCATACTCTTTAATTTTACAAAGTAAACTATCGCGCTCCGCAGCGATCTTTTCTAATTCAGAGAGTGTTATTTTATTTAGCACCATGATTCACGTCTCCCACTTTTAAAATTAAATCAGCGACATCAATCTCTCATCAATAGATTGGACTAGGTTGCCCAAACTTAAGCACTCTCATTTACAATAGTGTCTTCCTATATTTTAGGCATAAATTTGGTAAAAGAGTGTAGATTGTGATCAAATAAATGTAACCGGATTCATTAAAAACCATCTTAATGGTTATAAACAAATCGTAAAATACCAATAGCTTAGCTGGAAAGTATCGAATAACTTTAGTACGTTAGCTAATTTATTGGATGCAAAAGAAATTAATTTGGTCATTAAAATCCGCATTAAAGCAAAAAAGACCCCACAGAACATTTTATTGCATTAAGTGATTTAGTTTAATAGACCAATGGATATTTTAAATTTTGCGCCGTGCATGAGTTCGGGAGTATTAGGCCACCGAGTATATTGGCCTAATATTCCCTGATCACAGACAAACTATGGATTTGGGGCTGAAGTACTAATCCCTTGTGCCGAAGTAATCTGAACTCCGCTACACCAAGAATTATCTGCCGCAGCACAGCTGATGTCTGCAGCAGTTGAAGTTAATGGTGCAGGCTCGTTCAACGTGAAGTGATACAGTATATGATTTGAATCCTCTAAAGTAATCTCACAAGGAAAAGAACTATTCGGCAGTTGGAGTGAGAATGACTCCCCTCTTCCAAGTTGACCTGATGATGCTGTCTTTGAGCAGACGCCATAATGCGTAAATATAGGAAGAGGTCCAGGTGGCGGTGTGCCAGGACTCACTGTTATTACTTTTTGCTTATCATATTGTTGGGGATTTGTTAAACCGATATCACCTCCGACTGTTACTACAAGTCCATTTCCTGTCGTCCTAATAAAGCCCACTGCATCGTCTACAGAATATGCATAAACATTCATGCGCAACGCTCTATGTATCAGCTGAGTATAGGGATTAAAATCTTGAGCATAACCTACAAAGTTATACTGCAGGGCTGAATAAGCATCAAAATCGAAGCCGCTGCTCGGTAAAGGAGTGGCACAGAACGAAACATACCCATAAATGTGTTGAAGTAGTTCTGCTGTCGTTGGTAAACCCTCATTATCACAAGCATTTTGATAGTTTTTAACCACAAATAAATTATTTACTGTCAGACAATTTGCATGGTTTGGATTCGAAACATTTGCTAAACAGTCAATCCAATTATTTGTAAGCTCAGTTGTTTGAGGACCTGTAGGTGTTAGCTGTGAGTTTCCTATTACCACATTGTAAGCTCCAGGAGCTCGAGGGTAAGGGAGTCCTGCGTAAGCAGGCCATGATGTTTCAGCTAAAAAGGTGTTCAAACTATTTCTAAAGCTCGTTAAATCCAGAACAGTTCCAGTATAACCAACCAAGTTTGAACCATAGGGCTCCATTGCCACTGGCAAATACACTTGATCTACAGCTGAATAATCATAATTAACGATACTAAGATTGATTGGATAAGGGACTGAGGCAGCTGTTATAACGTCAGCAAAAGTGTATTCTGTGAGCTGCTGTGGATCATTGGTTGGCATAATTCCTGTTGCACTAAATACCTCCGTTTGTGAACAACCACTAATACAGGTCGGACCAGGAGAGTATAACGTAACAGGGCTAACACCCGGCTCACTTTGAGTTTGTACTAAGTTAGATTGCACATCATAGAGGTATACACGCATCGAAGACCACCAATCGACGTAATGGTCAGCTATATCTCCGCCTGATGGATTAGGAACCAAATGGCTGTAAAATGGTACCGAAACCAATGCTGTTTGCTTAGGAGGTATCCCATTAGTTCCATTAACATAGACCCGATGCAATTTTGTAGCTTGAAATCTAAATTTATTCACATCGGTGACTGCAAATAGTCCCTGCATCCAAGGATCTCTAGGTAACGCTACTGACGGCACAACTCCAGATATTGGCGCCTCGATAACAGGATAGATAGTCTCTGAAGTATTATTGTAAAACGCAAGTACTTTAATGGGTACTGTTGATACTTGAACAGTAATTGCTGCTCCAACTACAGGGGCTGCATCATCAGCTGTTGCAGTTATTCTTACCACTGTGGAACCGTTTACTCCAGATAAACTGAATGAACCTGTTTGAGATCCCTTAACCGTTCCTGGTCCTGCAATTACTTCAAATAAATAGGTAACAGGATGATTCGAACTGTCTGTGGCATTTGCGGTGAAACTGCCAAAACCATTTTCAGTATTATCTACTTGTGCCATAGCACTGTTATAGCCTGGCCAGGTAATTCGGGGAGACTGAATAGATTGATAAGTCTGGTCATCTTGAGTTTGAGTAGGCATCTCATTATTTGTAGTACTGCGAATAATAGGCTCAACTGCATAGCCAGTTATCGATAAAAAAGATGAGATGGTAAAGATAAAATAACGTATATAGTGTGTCACAAACCTATCCTTAAAATAATTACAACAATGAAACTTCGCCAAACTAGAAAAGCGATTGTATTGCTAGTTAAAGAAATATGCGCCGCTTTTGCAGAACTAAAACGATAAAGTCGATCCATCATAGTAGCTCCGGAAATGGGGTGTTGAGAATAACTGCTTAGCTAATTTAGCGCAACACCTCTGTCCCCCAGACTATATGAAATAAATTGCTGCCAGCGAGATATGTCTAATTTTGATTTTCGCCATAAGCAGATGTAGTGAGATATCATAATGATAATCATCTATGATTCTGCGATTTTAAAATTAATTTACTTAGAAGAACACATTGGAAAAGGATGAATCATCCTACTAACTTCATATACCCACAAGCTATTAAACTGAATATAAACAGACTTATCCACAGAAAATGTGAATAACTTAAATCAGCGAATGGGTATTAAAAAATAGAATAATGCATATAAAGCAAGGACTTATTTAACCTTGTTGTTTATTGATTAATTATTGATTGAAATAAATATCCACAGGCCTGTGGGTATTAAAAAGAGAATTAAGGGAGTGCTATATTATACAATTAAAAAGTAAAATAACAGTCTTGACTAAAATTATTTTTTAACTATTTAACGCCTGATTTTGAATAAGCTGTGGTTCGCAAACAAAACTCACTAAACATACGGCCATTTTTGAGAAAGGTTAGCTCATAAAAACCAGGTTAGAAGTATTCTCCTATTGTAATCCATGCAAGGATTCATTTATGGTACTGTAATCAAATTCAAATCCATTCTCGAGTAATCTTTTCGGCGATACACGTTCAGAGTCAGTTAATATGACAGATGACTCGCCAATTAGTAATTTTAAAACTGAGTCTGGCACTGGTACTCCTGGCCCCGATTTAACCATTCGCAGCTTTTTCAAAATTTCAGAATTAGTGCATGGTTGCGGAGCAGTGATATTTATTGCTCCATCAATAATATTTTCGTTGTTAGCAATAAATTCTATAGCTTTCGCAACATCCTTAACATGTACATAAGGAACATATTGATTACCAGAACCAAATCTACCTGCTCCAAAAAATCCAGCGTATCTATAGTAAGGAAAAAGACCACCAGAATTCGATAGAACATGTCCAAGTCTTAAATTAACCACGTTACAATTTGCCTTATTTGCTCTATTTTCAATTTCCTTGCAGACATCCACTCTGAATTTTGTTCCAGGATCACTGCCCTCGACTGATTCGTTTTCTTCTGTCAAAATGGTATCGCCAGCATTTCCATAAAACCCAACAGCTGAAGCTTGCAGATACTTTAATGGTTTTTCGCGAGCTTTATCAATGTTGCGAATTATTGTATCAATTACACGAAAGCGTGATTCTGCTATATCCGATTTTACAGAAGGAGTCCATCTTTTAGCACCTGGATTTTCGCCACTCAAATTTAATATGATTGTGTTTTTATCAATTAGTTCTGACCAATCTTCATCAATTTGTCTAACTTTGACGCCTTCAATATTTATTTGTGTATCCGAAGAGCGACTTAGACAATATACGTCATACCCTTTTTTAACAAACTCCAGACACACCTCTTTTCCGATCATCCCGGAGCCACCTGCTATGATTATTCTCTTATTCTGGACAAAATCGATTTTATTCACTTGAAAGTGACCATAGTAATGCAATAAGGTGCCAATCATAGGAAAGGAAATTTTGCCATCAAATTCCCACCCCTGCTCTGTTGGCTTTTCAATCCACTCTGATTTTGGTAATAAAAACGTGGGTAATGGTATTTTGAATGAATCAAAAAATGTTATACCTTGGGATTCATATTTTAACGACTTATCTGGTTGTAGCCGTATGTTGTATATAAAACGAATCGCTTTGTCTAAAACCCCTCCGATGCCTTCACTTAAATGCATTTGTCGATTAAACCCGCTGTAGAGCGAGTGTGTAGTTGAATATGTTTTCTGTTGCGGTGTATTATAGCCAAACACCCTGTTCCAGCGTTGTACATTTTTAGATAAATTGATTACCTCAGCGTAAAATGGTTGCTGATTCATATCACTAGGCAAGCCTGAAAAATATCCGATTATTTTTGCTAAAGATGTAGGCTTTTCTACGGTAACAGCACCTAAACCACTACCCCCAATGCGTGCAGTTTTAAAATCTTTTACCTGGTTATCAAGTAAATGCGCATCAGGAAAAGCGTTACCAAATAAAGAGGTTGGATCCTTATCAGTTATCGATAATGGAGGGGCTTGCCAGTATGTTGACTTTGTTGATCCACCCAAGCTAAACGATACTAAATAGTCAAATATACCGCGTTGTAATGATGGAAAAAACTGAGTAGCGGTTCGCATAGCACCGTTTCTTAACATTCTAAGTAATGGATTTTGAACTTGTCCTACTGAAGCAACCAAATCCGCAACACTTTGAACTGTTTTAGCTCGAGGTTTTCGTTCTTGTTCGTATTCAGATATACCTTTTAAATAGTCAACTCGATTCAATTTAGATGCCAAGCAGGCTGCATCTTCGATACACAAGCCAGCTCCTTGAGCAATATTCGGTGCAGTAGCATGAGCTGCATCCCCCATCAGCACAACTCGATTGTCCCGTGATGTCCAGGGAAACTGTTCAACCCCTTCAATTTTAGCAATATCAGTTCTGATTATTTGACTGGTCAAATTAATTAACTCTTCATAATCAACTGCGACATCCCCCGAATCGGCGCGAACAGGTTTCCATTCTCTAACCAAATCGTTTAGAAATTTCTTAGTATCCTCGTCAACTAACTTAACTCCATTAATTGGGGATAGATATTTGTGATTCTCTTGTGTTTTAACAGCGATAAACCAAAAAGCATTTGGTGGTTTCAACGGAACATAACCAAACCGAACTTCATGATTGCCGTACTTTTTAGATTGGTACGTTCCCCATGTTTCAAATGATGATGACCACCATTTATGTTGGGTATCTACAGGGAGCTGAACATTTGCACGAAAATAAGTATAACCAAGATCGGTCTCATGAACAGGTGGTCGTTCTAATTCAGACATCAGACAATTTCTGATTTTTGAGTGGATGCCATCACAAGCGATTAGTAAATCGCCTCTATATGATTTATTCCCATCAAGAGTAACCACAATTTCATCTTTGTCTCTTTTATATCCATCGATTTTTTGTGATGTAATAAGTTCAACATCATCTCTATTTTTTAAACCTTCTAACAACAGATTGATTAAATCATCTCGGTTTAAACATTGCACAGGAAATCGGGTACCAAAATCATCACTTGCTCTTGCCAATATCCGTCCATTCGAATCCCGGTAACTAGGAAAAGGCATAGGATAAGCGAATTGTTGAATAAAATTTTGATAATTTGGTATATTGTTCAATACCAACTGACTTGGCGGCCAAAGACCAATACCTCCGCCAATACTCCCTTGGTTATTGCTTAAGTTAGATCGAGAGTCAAATATGGTGACGTGAAATTTTACATTTTTATTAACTCGAACTAATAAATTAGCCAGAGTTAAACCCGATATACCCCCACCTGATATTAGAACATGAACTAGTTTAGGCACTTTTTTCACCCTCAATACTAAACGCATCACATCATGAGCACGAACATATAGTCAAAGTTTTATACCATTATTAAGAGCATGTCCATAGAGTAACGCCAAAAATCTGGCGTTACTGTGCAAATTTTAAACCTGTACGTTTTTAAAGTATTGAAGATGTAGCAATTGATTTTTTGAAAGTAACAATCAAATTTGAATCTTTTGTTTTTGTGGTCATAGAGTTAGGATCGTACCCCTGAGGTAATTGAAATGCTTGGCTGTAATTGCTCTGCGTGTAACTTACACTTTTACTATTATCTACTTCACGTGTAATTTTTTGCGTTACGTTTGAATTCACTATTAACTGTCCCTCTTTGACAGAGACATCAACTTTACTATCAGCACCTTTTGGTAATTTTATTTTATAAATAATCTCATTTTTACTTTCTTTAATTTCAATGGTATTTGTACTGCCAAATGGTATTTGATTGGGTTGATTCGCCAAATTATGCTGCATTTGTGAAAATTGACTTTTCATAAATTGATCCATAGCTCGTTGCATTTGAACCATTTGCTTCAAAATATCATTAGGCGATTGAAAAAAGGGATCATTATCAAAGGGATCCAAAGTTACTTGCTGAGTACTCTTTTGCACTTGATTATTTTGTTTTGCCTCAAGTGCTCTGGCTCCTGCTGATATCATCGAGATGAGAGGAACAGAGATTAAAATAGGAAGTAGTTTCTTTTTCATTTAAATCTCCTTTCTAAATTGGGATATCAAAAATTCAAGTTTTTCGATAAGTAATTATGAGCTAATAGTTATCACCCTAATTTTAAAAGTTCTCTTTCACTTTATTTTATTTCAAAAGAGTATTTGATATGTAGGGGCAAATTAGATAGTTTCAAGTAATCAAAGCTAGACATACCTAATAATTCGATAATTATTTTGTGCTATTTTTGTACTAATAGGGTAAATTTTTTAGAGAATTAACGTGCTTCAAAAAACTGAATATATTAAAATTTGGAGTAACATTTGGAACGATCTCACGAAGTTGATTTGTGCTCTTGAAAGACTTAAAGCAATTAAAGCCTTACTCAAAAATTAGACGCTCCCTCCCAAGAGAACAACAAAGAAGTTCATTCTCATGCCTCTGTTTTATTAGACGGCCGGACAGGGGAGCTCCTCATGTACTATGCTGAATTCACTCCTCTTTATAAGGAATTGCAATTGACAGTAAAAAAAGAAGAGGAGCAGGTATTGCGACTCGATATCGGAAATACAGGATTTTATTAATCTCCCAATTTCATCTACCGTTTTTAATAAATACATTAAGACAAAAAGCATCTTAGCGACTGCTTTGTATCTCTAATTATCTGTATTTATTGATTTTATTTAAAATATTATCTATCAATTTAATATTCACTTAAGGATCCTTACATACAATAAGCCCCATTTTGATTCATCTTAAATTCATCCAAGGGGGTGTTTGTGTCATTTAGAATAGAGCTTGCATCTAAGGAAGGCATTTTTATTTATTTAGTCGTGATAAACGACGTAATTAATGTCAATTTTGAAACAGCTGACCCAGCTGATAAATATCTGGCTGCGCAAATGCGAGAACGATTTACTCATTTGTTGTCTGCACATGCGTCACTGGAGCATCTTCAAAACATGGTGCGTGGAGAGGATGCTGAGCATATAAAGCGACACCATGGAATTAAAAGAGAAACACAGATAGTGCATATACATTATAGTTTTGACCAAGATATCACACCTGAATTACTAGAACACTTTTTTAATCAATTAATTATTGCTCAAAAGTCACCTGAACACCCAAGTGATCAATTTATTACTGAAGATCAGGTGAAACAAATGGTAAAAACTTTTGGTATATTTTATGCTGAATTTAAAGGTTCAAAGTTTGAAAAGGAATGTTTAAAAGAACGTGAATTAACTAAACAAGAAAAAGATAGTCTGATACAACATGCCAAACAAAAAACGACGAGTCATTTATCTAAAAGAGATGTAAGTCAATTGGAAGAGTGTGGGATTAGTTTATCTGAAATTCCTAAACCAAGTCAGCAACCAAAGCAAGATTCCCCTGCCCCCTCATTCCGAACTATCGATATAAATGAAATTGATATCCTAGCTGAATTAATTAGGATTAACACCCAAATCAGATTATCTGGATTTAGATCTGGATTTTTCCAAAGTCAGCCAAACTCACCTGTTGAAAAACCAAATATTTCGACTGGTTTTGGAGGATTCAAGCCTGGATTTTTAATGACTAAACCTAATTCTAGTAAGGATCAGGCATCTGAAACAATGGAATCATATTCCCCGCAATAAAAACACTAACTTTCCTATGAATTATTTAGGTTGTTAATATAATACCGCGACTTGTCGCGGTTCTTTTATTGACCAGGCATATTCATAACTCCGCTGGCCTACACTTACTTCAATCCATTGTTAATAGATTCACCAAAACAGTACCGTAAGAAAAGAGTGATGGAAAATTAATTTTCAAAGTGTCTAGAGTGTATGTTCATCTCCTTATGAAGCACATACTACATTAGTGGGCTGCCATAACTCATGACTCAGAGTCCAGAACATTCCAAAATCTCGTTTTCACGTTGCTCAATATCATCTTTTATTTTTTATTCTAAAATCATAATTATGGTAGTTTTCTCAGAACAAATGGAGGCGTTATGAAGCATTCCAGGATGCCCGTTTTATTTATTGGACATGGAAGTCCTGTCAACGCAATTGAAGACAATCCATTCACAAAAAAACTAAAGAAATTAGCAAAGAAATTACCTCGTCCAGAGGCAATTCTTTGTATTTCCGCTCATTGGCTTACTGCGCGTACCTGGATTAGCCACACTCATTTTCCTAAAACAATACATGATTTTCACAAAGGTCCTTCTGAATTATTTACTGTGAACTATCCAGCCAGAGGTGCTCCAGAATTAGCAGAGAAAATCAAAGCAGCAATTCAAACACCCCATATTCAGCTTGATGAACATTGGGGGTTTGATCAAGGTATTTGGATTGTTTTTATCCATATGTATCCTGATGCCGATATACCCATCATTCAACTTAGTATTAATATGGCAGAGCCAGCTGATTATCATTATGAGCTTGGTACTCGTCTTAGACAACTGCGTAATCATGGAGTACTCATCGTGGGCAGTGGAAATATTGTTCACAATGACAAAATGATCATTTGGGATAATCAATATGCGCCCCCCTACCCATGGGCAGTTGAATTTGATGAACAAGTAAAACAATGTATTATCCAGCGAGATTATAAACCTCTGCTCGAAGAATTACCTTTTACGGAGGTTGGTCGGTTAAGTAATCCAGCCCCTGATCACTATTTCCCTTTGTTGTATGCTTTAGGAGCTTCAGATATTAATGATTCAGTACGCTTTGAATTTGAGGAAATTCAATTTGGCTCGGTTTCCATGCGGTCTCTCAGTTTAGGCATTCCTAGTTCAAGATACCCAATTTGATTTTTGATGGACAAATCGAGACAATATTGTACAGTCATAACGTTTAATCTATACTTTTTATAGTTAGAACGCGCAGAAACGCTATATTTTAACCCGCCGACTTTAATGACAACCCCAAACGTCGGCTCTTGAAAGGAATCTTAAATGTCTATTTCAAACAAACCACTTCATATTGATATACCAGTGAAACTCAAAGAGCTAAAAGCAGTATTCAGTGTTGGTTCCCTGGTATTCGAAGGCGACCTGCCGGCATCGATTTTCCACATTCAACTCATCAAAAATGACATCTCTGATTGGGATGCTAAATCAGAAGTGATCGTCGTCTTTCATACCAATGCTGGGCATGTGGTACTCAACGATGAACTGTATAACACCGAACGAAATATCGCGACAGGCAATCCTTATAAAGAACTCATTGCCGATCTAATAAAGCGCGGCGTGCAAGTAGAGCTATGTGGAGCTACAGCAAAGGCTCATAATTGGGGAAACACCGATTTGCTCCCCGGAATCAAAGTCACCACCGACGCTATGGCAAGGTTAATTGAACTCGTTCAAGAAGGCTTCGTAAAGATCACAGAATAACCAAAGGGATAGAGAGAAGTTTAATATAGATTCCCGCCTGCGCGGGAATGACACAATATATAAAACATTTTACCTATTAATGACTCTAAAGAGGTACAAGATACCTTAGGCTGTTAAACCCATCTTGCTCTATCTATTAGATTTAAGCTCTAAATCCGCATGCCTAGCATCAAACATGAACATCACCATATAACAATTCGCCAGTATATTCTGGTGAATGCAGACAAGCATAAGCGACCCATATAAAGAACAGGGCAACGCAGAACATAACAGCCCATCCAGGAATTGGCCCCAATGCAGCATTATCAACAATTCCAAAGAAAGACATTGTCATTTCCTGACGCCCCCCAACGAGTTGTAGTTTTGAGGAAGATATTTTCAAGATCCATGCCATCAGCAAAATGAGGAACATCCACACATAATTTCTACGTAATCTTCGTGATATTGCCGCGCCGAAGCTCATAAGAAAGTGTGGTTCAAGCAAGTCTTGCCCAAGAACTTGTGCCCAAGGCTCTTCCATTGTTTTGGTTGCCATAAACATAGGAGCAAAATAATATCGTTCGATCATACGCACACGTGCTCTATAGACGTCAAAGAAACGATACCGCCTCGACTCAATGAGAAGAAGTAGCAGAACAAGCAACATTGCAAACAGTAAGACTCCGTGATGAGCTGATGGAGTCGATAAAGACAGCGAAAGCATTGCAGCCGCAGCGGTGATTGCCCAGTTGGTCGTTCGATCAATACGGTCTCGCCATCCGGCCATTCGAGCAATCTCGGCTCGATGATAATGGGCCAGCACCGTGATAAATTCGGATGATGTTTTAGGAAGTGGAGGGTTCTCGAAACCAGCCATGCTCTGTTCGCCTAATTGTTGTTTTTCGTGCTCCATCGCTACCTCCGAAGTGAAAGATAGAATCTTTGCAACATCAAATTTGATTAAGATAGTTAGGTTTTAACTTACAGCTCTTTGATATTATAGTAAAGATTCGTCTCCTTCATTTCCTTCTGAAAATCACCCCTATTGGTACATTGAAGACTAAACCGGGAATGTTATGTTCTTTATTGGAGGGACTCAAAAACTATTCTTTTCAAATTTAATTAAGCCAATGCAAAAAATGAACGTAACGTGTTTATTTTTTTTTAGATTGGACTCTATAATGAGTCATTATGTCACAATATGGGGCAGATACTATGGACAGTAAAATTGAAAAGAAATCATTCACGCTCACAATGTTAGGGACGCTCACTGACTTTACCCCCGAGTTAAAACAAACAGCTAAACCTACCCCCTATACCAAAGGAGCCAAAGTAAAAGATTATCCTAAAGGAGAAACATTGAGTGTGGTTACTTCTTTAATTAAAACAAAAATACCTGCTAAAACGTCGAAGGTAGATGGCAAAGATCCCTATCCCTTTCAGGCTGATGAACTGACCGTAATTAATGGGCCCAAAACGGATGGTGCTAATGTAGGAGAAAAAATTGGCTTCGGTCTGGCGGCAATTCTAAAAGCAATAGCTCGCGGGCAAACTTCAATCAACATTATTGCTCATAGCAGAGGCGCTGTTGAATCAATTTTGATAGCCCATGAATTAGAAGCGATACAAACAATTATTGCACCATCGGCTACTTTTGAAGAAGTGTTAAAGCAGTTGTCTGAACAGCAAGTCAAAAGACAAAAAGGTACCCCGACAAATAATACACCAGATATTATTGAGCCCTTAAAATCTCAAATTAATCTGATACCTAAAGAAGAGCAAGAGCAATGGTTTAACGAGCTAAAAGCATCTCTACCTAATGCTTCAATAAACTTTTTTGGAATAGATCCTGTCCCAGGAGATTGTTTTCCAATTACCTGGTATGACGAACGATTTTTTACTTTACCTGAAATTATAAAAAATGTTGAATTGATTTATTACGCAAATGAGCGTTCTGATTGGGGATTTACTCCAATTTTTCCTGAAGTAGTCTCCAAAGAAAAACAAAATTTTGTTCGATATTCCATGCCTGGACATCACGGCACTGGCTCAAATGGAAATGATGGTTCTCAACAAGGAATAATTGTCTCTCCCGATGGTTATAAAACCACCCATGTCCAAAAATTAATGATATATAAACTAATTAGTTTCTTAAGCAAGCAGGATGTAGCGTTTAATGATGCTACGCAGATCTTTCATCAATATACCGCTTTAGGTAGAAAATATTCGGCAAACAATAACGAACCGAACTCAATTAATGTGGCCGAACTCGATTTTCCTGAAATTTTACGAAAACTTTATACCGCGATTGCCAAAAATCAAATTGGGTATGATGCATATAACTCAACCCATTATTCTTATATGGGACTCACCAAGCAACGCAGAACTTTGCTTAAAGGGCATATTTATGGGTTCTTCAATGACATTTTTTCGACATACTCTGGCTATGTTAATGAGGAGCATGCCTTATTAATGCAAGCACATTTCTTTAAAATTTTTGGCCTTGATACTAAAAGAAAAAATCTTGCTGATATGATTGCCACCGCAAGTTCAATTCTTGAAGAGAACATTAAAAAAATAGCCAACAAAGAACATTCTATCCTGGATTCTGAAGTAACTCGCAAAACGGTTTTGGAAACCTTTGGCATAGTGATTCAACAGGTTAGCCAGCAATTTTTAACGGATGATTGGACTTCTATTGAAAAACAAAAAGAAAAAGAAATGCTGCACCAAGCTATTCTTGATATTTTAACTAAATTTCAAGAACTATCTGTATCTGATAATGGTACGATTAAAAAGTTTGTGGAAGAACTTCTTAACTTAAGCTTCACTCGCATAAACCATACATTGATGCTCCAATCGCAGGGATTAGAAAAAGATTTTAATTGCTTGCAAGAATCCATAGATAATCGTTTAATACATTTTTTTAGTGCTTTATTAATGCAAGCAAATCAGAACGAAAACAGTCCCTCTGTTATTCTGGATGAAATTATAAATTCCGAAGAATATAAAACATTACCTAACCATCCATCAGCAATCAAAATAACTCATATCTATAAAAAACTCGATGGAAAGGGTCTGGAAAAATACAGTATCGAGCAACTTACCAAGAGTTATGAGGAACAATTTGCTAATACTATTGAAGATTTTGCAAGGCTTTATCAACAAATTCAGACTCTTCTCTATGACTTGGCTGCTATGCGTTATATGGTTCCCAGCGATAAAATTAAATTAGACGAACTGCTCTTACTAAATCAAGCTAATGGATTAATTGCAACAGCCGCAGAACGCTTTTATAAAGACAGACCGCTGTCACTTCCCCCCATTTCGGAATCAGAATTCATGAAGTTGACAGAAGAACACGCCGTGAAGCATTTTGGCATAGTTGATCGCAGAAAAGAAAAAAGTAAAGAGCCTGAAAAAGTAAATCTAGAGACAAGCAGTGCTTTTTCAAGAACGTTTTCTTTCTTCTGGAGTCCGATGTCCAAAATGTTCTATGGTTCCCAAGTTACCACCTCTGCTAATGGGGAAATCGCCCCCAAGGATGAAATCATGTCGATTCCGAAATAGACATGATTTAAACATCACCAGGGGCGTTATGCGAGTAAAACACATTGAAATGTAAAAAAAGGTTTTACTCTAAATACGCCCTTCTTTACGCTCGATTTGTATACCATCCTTTTCTTCTAGACTTGCTCTATTCTTACAGTCTAATCAAGTTCCAGGACCCATCTAATTTGTTGGTTTAAATTAATTGGAATTTCAGATAACAAATCCAATCGAGGATCCTCATAAATATTGTCATCAGCATAGATTGTCTTATAATGCGAAATAGTCATATCCCGTACTTTATTTATCCATTGAATTTGTGGTGCAAATAAGTGAATCATCCCCTCTATCCAGCGATCCAATATCTGCCAATAAGAACTATCATTTTTTTTCATTTTAAATTTCTTAATAAAACTCAACGTATGTTTCGCATCATACCAAATCTCATTGGATATCCATCGATTGATGCTAAATAAACGAATAGGTTCTCCATAACGATTCATTGCAATGGCAACAATGTGTGTCATGGGATTATCGCTGTTTTTATCCCAATCAGGTAAAGGTGTTGGTCTAATTTTTTTCGAAATATATTTATAACGCAAAAAACAGTGGAAATGTCCATGTTCTTCTGTCTCAAAATTCTCACGATGGCAATGATAAAAATATTGAGCACCAGTATCGTAATCAATCCGATCGCCCTTTGGGTAATGATCCATGTGTTGATGGCGACTATTATTGCCTAAAGTATAATGAATGATATTTCGCCCTTCAGGAGTAATCATTTGTTGTTGCGCTTCAAGAAGCTGCTGGGCATAGCGCAACAATTTCGACTTTTCATATTTTGTTAATTCAGGGAGGCTAAATTGGGGAATTACTATCATTTTAATCATCCTGATGGTCAGAATATTTCGCTATTCTTTATTAAATTTTGCAATCAAGCCAATTTTTATTAATCAAAAATTCTGTATATAAATTCTCTTCTTCACTTCCTGGCTCTGGATGCCAATCGTATACCCAAGCTGCTTGGGGCGGTAAAGACATCAGAATCGATTCAACCCGTCCTCCTGTTTGCAAGCCAAAAGCTGTTCCTCGATCGTGAATTAAATTAAATTCAGCATAACGACCTCTTCGATACAGCTGAAAACTCTTTTGTCTTTCTGTATAAGACATACTTTTTCGACGAAGAACAATAGGACAATAAGCTTTGGTATATTGATTCCCTACGGCCTTTAAAAAATTAAAACACGTTGCAAATTCCCACATATTTAGATCATCAAAAAATATTCCACCAATACCCCGAGGTTCATTTCTGTGTTTAATGTGGAAATAATCATCACACCATTTTTTATAACGCGGATATATGTCGTCACCAAAACTATCACAAGCCTCTTTCGCCATAGTGTGCCAATAAACACAATCATCTACGAATCCATAATATGGAGTTAAATCAAAACCGCCTCCAAACCACCAAATAGACTCAGCATGTTCCTTTGTGGCTATAAAAAATCGAAAGTTAGCATGCGACGTAGGCACATATGGATTGATTGGATGGATTACAATTGAAACACCAAGGACTTCAAACTGATACCCACTGAGTTCAGGTCGTTTTTCCGTGGCGGAAGCAGGCAAGTTCCTGCCCCTGACATGCGAAAAATTTACCCCGCCTTTTTCAAAAACATCCCCATTAGATATGACACAACTTGTTCCATATCCTAGATTTGGATCGTCCCAATGATCTGATAAAAAGTTAGCTTTATTATCTATGGCAAGCAATTCATTACAGATTGATTTTTGTAATTCACCTAGATAGGTTTTAACTTGTGTGATTTGATTCATGATAGCTCTCAGTATCTTAAAATATAGCTTTATTAGAATTCTATGAGCCGATGAAATTTATCGCCTTGATCTACATCATGGAAAAAATTTGTATTATAAAATTCATTTGCGATTTATAATATGCAATTTAGACATTGCTTGTCTTCATGATAGTTCAGATATGATAAACTTTGATAATAATCATCCAACATGTGAACATTGCACATTTTCCCCTTTTTGTACCATAGAAGAAAAAAATTCACGGTGGATGAGTCAAATTAATCGTGCAGTAAAACAGCACTACCATCTAAAAAAAAATGAAGTCTTATATCTTCCTCAGAATACCTTTCGAAACATATACGCGATTCAACGTGGAAATTTAAAAACATATCAGGTCGATGCGGATGGAAATGAATTAATTCGAGGATTCTATTTTTCGGGTGAAGTCCTTGGTTTTGAAGCAATTTACACACGACATTACCTTTTTTCAGCAGTGGCATTATCTGATAGTGTTATTTGTGAAATTCCTTACGATAATTTCCTGGAATTACTGCATTTAAGCCCTCCTCTGCAAAAACATATTTTATATTTAATGAGTCAGCAACTAAATGTTGGATCTTATTTATTCTCAATCACTGCAGAACAACGGCTTGCCGCTTTTCTAATTGATTTGTCCTACCGATTAAACCCATCAGAAATGCAAACGACGTTTCTACTGCCAATGTCTCGTCAAGACATCGGTAATTATTTAAGGCTCACAGCAGAAACGATAAGCCGCCTTCTCTCTCAATTTAAAGAAAATAAAATTATTGCGATCGATCATAAGAAAATTGAATTTCTACAATTGGAACAATTAAAACTTATTGCGGATATGAACGATGGTCGCTGCAAAATTTGAGACATCATATCAATTCAATTTGATATCATAATATTCACACCCAGGATCCAACGGTTATTTACATTTCCATGATCTAGATCAATGTCATTTAAAAAAAAATAATTAAAATACCTCAAAAAGATTATAGGCTGCATCATTAGGCTTTATACCGACAATTATCGAATTTTCTACCCACTATTTTTAATGCAACTCTATAACTATTTTACTAAAAATTGTTTCACGATAAGGTCTGGCTCTCTGGATCTTTAAGTAAGAAGTTCAATTTATGGTTTTATCAACTTGGAAAATCCCGTCAATTTTGACCGGAGTTCTATAAAGGTAGTATCTTATGAAAAACGCTCAGTCAGATAAATCATGGAATCAAGTAAAGGGAATAAAATCATCAGTGGCCCGCTCCATCATACCTAGTGAGTGTTACAAGCAATCGCAGGTCAAGACGCTATTCTGGTATTTTTTTGATTTGACACTGTTTTTATTTGGGCTTTCCTTAATTTTTTTTAATTCTCATCTGGAATTAAAGCTAATCGGTGGAGTGATTTCAGGTGTAGCCACGGCAATGATGTTTGTTTGGGCACATGATGCGGCACATGGAGCACTTCTTAAAGACAGTAAAATTGCCGAAGTGCTTGGAACAATCGCGATGCTTCCCTCATTAAACATTTATCGAATGTGGTCCTATGGCCACAATAAAGTTCATCATGGATTCGCCTCTTTTTCTCCAATTGATTGGATATGGCGCCCGCTAACACGTACTGAATATCAATCACTCTCTATTTTGCAACGCGTTCTTTATCGAGTAGAGCGATGCTTTTTCACTTGTGCTTTCCATTATTTACGGCGAATCTGGTGGGAACAAATGCTATGTTTTAATCCTGGTAAAGACAAACAGCAAAGCCAATATTATCGAAAGGGTAAACTTATAGTGCTGTTTTATGGGCTAATGATGTTTATCTTGGCATATATTTTTGCAGGAGGCATTGCTGGTGTTGCTTTAGCCGTAATTTTACCGTTCATTATCTTTAATTATTTTATTGCAATCATTATATACCTGCATCATACCCATCCCGATGTCCCTTTCTTTGATTTAAAAACCGAATGGTCTCATTCTGTGGGTGCTTTATATTGCAGTACCGTTATCCATACTTCAAAAATATCAAGAGTGTTATTACACAATATAATGATACATATACCCCACCATTTGGATCCAAGAATTCCTTTTTATAACTTACCGCAAGCACATAAGGCATTAAAAACCAAATATGGCGAATACTTTCATGAATATCATTTTAAGTTGCGTTATGTATTAGATATTTTCAAGAAGTGCAAATTATATGATTTTGAAAACAAATTGTGGATGACCTTTAAGGAAGCCACATAATTGAGGCTTTACCACACATTAAAATAATACAGTAAAGAGCAGATTGTAGTATGTAGGTTAGGCATGATTTATACGAAAAGATAACCATGAATATGACGGCGATGTAATCCCTGCTGTTCTTTCCTGACCAGAAACTCGAACAAGATGGAACCATGGTCTTAAAACATTTTCTTGGCCACTTACCAAACAAATCGGTTCATTAATTCATTTTTATAAGGGTGAAACAATTAACATGAAATCTCCAGAATTATTATCTCCTGCCGGTTCATTAAAGCGTATGCGACGAGCGTTTGCCTATGGAGCAGATGCGGTCTACGCAGGACAGCCTCGTTATAGTCTTCGAGCCAGAAATAACGAATTCTCCCATGAAAAATTGGTGTTGGGCATTAGTGAAGCCCACGCCCAAGGTAAACTATTTTTTGTGGCAAGTAATATCATTGCCCCCAATAATAAAATAAATACTTATCTTGATGATCTTGCCCCAGTGATTGAAGCCGGTCCAGACGCTTTAATTATGACAGACCCTGGCCTCATTATGATGGTTAGAGAGAAATGGCCAGAGCAACCAATTCATTTGTCAGTACAATCCAATGTGATGAACTCTGCTGCCGTAAAATTTTGGCAATCTATTGGTCTTGAGCGAATTATTTTATCTCGAGAGTTGTCTTTGAAAGAAATCCAGGCAATTAGAGAAAATTGCCCAGATATTGAATTGGAAGTATTTGTGCACGGCGCATTATGTATGGCTCACTCTGGACGTTGTCTCTTATCCGGCTATTTTAATCACCGCGACCCAAATCAAGGAGCATGCACTAATTCATGTCGCTGGAAATATAGTATTAAAGAAGGTACAGAAGATGAATGGGGTAATGCACATGTAGAACCTAATACTTTTCTATTCGAACAATCTCCTCAACGTGAAGGAGAAATGAATCTCATCGAAGAAGACGAACATGGGACTTATCTATTTAACTCAAAAGATTTAAGAGCAATTCAACATGTTGAAACGCTTGCACAAATGGGTATTGATTGTTTAAAAATAGAAGGACGTACCAAATCAGATTTTTATGTGGCTCGTGTGACCCAATTGTATCGAAAGGCCATCGATGATGCTGTTGCTGGTAAACCCTTTGATTGGAGCCTCATGGATACCCTGGAAGGACTTTCACTTAGAGGTTACACAGAAGGATTTTACCGTCGTCATGTTCCGGAAGAATATCAAAGTTATAAAGATCGAAATGAAACGGATATAAAACAGCAAGTTGTAGGTGAATTACTTAATTATGACAGCAGTAAACAACTGCTTGAAGTATTGGTAAAAAATCAATTTGCTATTGGCGATACTCTTGAAATCATGCTTCCAAACGATAATCACATTTTTACACTTGAAGCCATTGAAAATACCGATGGGTATTCAATCAATCGCGCCCCAGGTAGTGGTCATGTTGTTCGAATTGCTGCTGATATACAAGAGGTGAATCAGTTGGAACATGGTTATTTAATTCGTCATTGGAGTGAGTGATACTGAACCTAGAGCGACATATGCCAACAATTGAACAATTGAGAGAGCAAATTAAAAACATAGATCATGACATTATCAGATTTATAGCTCTTCGTCAGGATCTATGTAAAAAAATGGGCGCATTAAAAAGAAAAGCAGGGAAACAAATTATTGATCTCGAGCAAGAAAAAAAGAATTTTGAGTATTATGAATCTCTATCAAATGAATATTCCATAGATCCTAAATTTATTGCGCGTTTATTTAAATTAATTATTATAAATTCCAGAATAATACAACAACAAAAAATCCAAAAAGTCGATTCATCCTAAAAAGCTTCCTATCAACACTCTAATTGAGCCTCATATCAGTCATTATTCTTGGTAAAACCCTACTACAAAATTGACTAATTTTTCGAGCGATGGGCAAGTACTCGCTTATCCATTACCCTCCGCCATAATGGAGGGAAAAGAGCTAGTATTATCATTCCTAAATAACCTGAAGGAAGTTGAGGGCTGGTGTCAATGTGCCTTAATAACTGATAAGGACGTGCTCCATGAACATGATGATCAGAATGTCTTTGCAGATGGAAAAGAAGCATGTTGCTAAGCCAATGACTCGCATTCCATGAGTGTTGAATTGAAACTTTCTCATAAGCTCCATTGGCGAGTTTTTTGCGTTCCAGACCATAATG
Source organism: Fluoribacter gormanii (assembly GCF_900156395.1). Classification (GTDB taxonomy): domain Bacteria; phylum Pseudomonadota; class Gammaproteobacteria; order Legionellales; family Legionellaceae; genus Legionella; species Legionella gormanii. The sequence continues at coordinate 26,047 of NZ_FTNL01000033.1, forward strand.
TTCGATATAGTTAATGATTTCCAGCAGAATAAAGGCGGTCAAAGACTGGATAATAAAGAAAAGTAGGACCATCCATCCACCGTAATAAAAAAAAGCCGTTGCCAGAATAATCGGCAGGCCAATAATCCACCAAAATTGATTGTTTAAATGGTACCATGGATATCCTAAACGATTTAAACGCATACGCTCAATATTCAGAGCAGAACGAAAAGAACCGACAATTGTTCTTGGTAAAAATTGATACAAACTTTCTCCTAACCGAGATGTCGCAGGATCTTTGGGTGTGGCCACATGAACATGATGGCCTCGGACATGTTCAATAAAAAAATGACCATAACATACGCTAACTAATAAAATTTTACTTAAAAGTTGGTCAACCATGGAATTTTTATGCATAAGCTCATGAGCCAGAGTAATTCCAATTCCACCGGTTAAAAGCCCAATTGATAAGCTAAACCCAATAAACTCCAGTGCAGTTAAAGGAACATGTACAATCAGATAAGCTGCATAAATCACAAAGCAACATTGCAAAGGTACATATATCCAAGTAAGAATCTTGAAATATTTGTCTTTTAGCAATATGTGTTCTTGAGTCCTATCAGGATTACTGGGATCAACCAACCAAACATCCATCCAAGGAACCATGCTAAATAATATAATAAATGGGAGAAAAGTATAAAAACCACCAAAATAGAAACCAATAAAAGGCAGCATCACCAACAAATAAGCCAGCATAAAACACAGTTTTTTACTTAATTTCATTTTTTTAACTCCCATCTATAAATATAGATGAATCATTAATAATATGATAGCCGCGCTACCTCCTGAAAAATTCGGGCTGATCTCCTTTAAATCTTTCACGAAGTATCTCTACTGTCAAACTAAAACGGAGTAATCCTATAAAACTGATTTAGACTTGCTTGCCTCTGGGCAAGTTTTCGTATTTAAGGGTAATGTTAAATATTTAATGGTTATTTATTTGATTTTTTGAGTATAATTGCATCAGAACAGGCTGGGTAAAATAAAATAGCTAACTAATGAATGCATATTGTGCATTAAATTTTTCACTTAAGTGAGGGTATACAATGAAAGTGTCCAAAATGAACAGAATCAGCGTTTTAATGTTCGGTGCGACTTGTTTATTGACTCTAAGTAACTGTGCTTTTTCGCAAAACCCATGTAAAGGTGGCGGAATGTCGGTTCGCTTTGACTTATCAAAGACCAATAATCCAAGCATTGAAAATAAAAATACTTATATCGTAGTTCTAGGTATTGATCCAATAACAAAAAAACATGCTTATGTGAAATTTAATGATGGAAATCAAGTGGGAACGCTTGTCGATATTACTGATGTCAATATGAATGGAAAAGACTACGGTATTTCATTGTCCGAATTGATACCCGGCTCGGGAGGAATAGCTCAAGCCTGCATTCCACATCTTACTTCTGGGAGAGTTTATATTTCTTTTGGCAATGCCCTGGATATGCCTACAGACAAGGATGCCCTGACACCAAAGCAGCCTGATGTAAATAATCCCCAAACAACGACAAATGGAACGCTTTTTGATAAGGTTGAGTTTAATTACAGCACTAGTGGTGAGACGGTTATTAACCCAACTGGAGTTGATTTTATTGCTATCCCTTATACGATTCAACAAGCAGGTGATGAGTATGGACATGCGGGTGGCCTGGATGGTGTCATTAAAAATATGAAAACTATCGTTTGTCGGGCTGCAGGTGAAGCAATAAACTCTCCTGAATGTGCTCTACGATGGAACCATTCAGAATGGTCTAGTCTAGTGGTGTATAATTCAGCCAATGTATTAATGCGCGTTGATGCCCCCGGAAGATTCGGTAATCGATTTAATGGATATTTTACCAACTATATCAACGAGCTCAGTAAGTACTATTCTTCCGCTATCAATCGTTCCATTAAAATTGATTTAAGCGAATTAAATGAAGGTATCTGGTCAGGAACTTTTGAACCAAACAGTCAAACATTAGTCTTTTCACCGGTTGGAGGTACCAGATCTGAATCGTTGTCTTATAATTTAAGCTCACCACAAGCCAGTAATTCAATCTTAATGGGAGCACAAGCACCTTTTTATAACAGAAACGCTGTAGATTCGACTATTGCACGCGATCTGACTTCTGCTATTGTTTCAGGCATGTTGATGCGCAAAGAATCGGCCTTCATTGGTAAAGATTTCTTTGATTCACTAGGTAACCCAGTTTTCAAAAATAAACAACAAATGCAACAACTACTCAAATACTATTTTAACAATGTTGATAATTCAGTAGATTACATTGTCAATCAATGTGGTGCGACTAAGGATGCACCCTGTGTGAATGTCTATTCTGAGGCCATGCATGCATTGAGTTTCGATAAAAATATAGATCATCCGCAAAATAGTTATTTAAATTCCTACGCTTTTTCCTATGATGATTTTCTAGGTATGGATGGCACCAATACTCAGACTGATGCAAAACCAGCGGTTATAGTGATCGGGGATATGAGCAATCGAAAGATTCCGCATGTAGATCTCTGATTAGAAAAGTAGTTCATATTATAAACTTTTATCCATATCGAGTTGCTGAAAATAATCTATACTTAATGTCTAGATTCAGTCAATAAAGAATGGATATCATGAAACAAACAGGGATGGTGCTGCAAGGAGGCGGTGCACTAGGAGCTTATGAGTTCGGCGCCTTAAAACGTCTCTATGAAGAGCCTCAATTTTCACTAGATATTGTTTCAGGGGTTTCTATTGGCGCTATTAATGCAATAGCATTAGTTGGAGCCAAAGATGACCCCATTGCAACCCTTGAAGCAATGTGGAACGAGTTTACTATTTTTTCCTCCCCTTTTCTGAATGATAAACTAGCTTCTTATTTGGCCTTATTCGGAAATCCGTCTTTTTTTTATCCGCGCACTGACTATTGGAACTTAGCTAATTGGACTAGCTTTTATTTCACCAAACCTTTGCAACAACTATTAGAAAAATACATTGATTTTAAAAAAGTAAATAATTCGTCGATGCGTCTAATTCTTACCGCAACAGATATCGCAACAGGAAAAGTCAAAACTTTTTCGAATCAAGGTAATGATCGAACAGAAATTACTTCGCTACATGTTTTAGCAAGCGGCAGTTTACCCCCTGGTTTCCCGATGACCACTATAAAAAATACCTGTTATTGGGACGGGGGGTTATTTGAAAACACTCCACTCTCCCCTGTCTTGGAGAGCCTTAATCCAGATCCTGACGTAGAAAAGCAAATTATTGTAATTAATCTTTTCCCAAGCAAAGGCAAAATACCCACCAATATGATTGATATTTTTGACAGGATTTTTGAAATTCAATTTTCCAATAAGATCCGCTTTAATAAAGAATTAACTGAAAAAATCAATGAATACATCGAGGTAATCAATGAAATTGAACAGATTGTCCCCATTGATAGCCCTATCAAGCAATTACCAGGGTATCAACGTTTAATAAACTATAAATACATCCACAATATCATTTATATTGAGAACAAAGATCCCGAGAATGTAAACGCCGCTTTTGATTTTTCTTCCAACTCCCTCGGAAGGAGAATAGATGCGGGATATAGAGATGCAGGGAATGCTCTAAGAGCGCTTAATTCGCAGTAGCATGGCCTCTACTTAACATTTGGAAGAACTGCTTAATACAGCCAATCAATCATGCGTGAACACCTATTGCCTCAATGAAAGGTGTTGCCGAAGGACAAAAAATATACTGAGTCGTTGCCTCAAAATAGGTGTTGCTTTTGAGAGGTTTTGTTGCAGTTAATAAATAGTTGCTATTGGGCCTGGTGGATATGTGGACGAGAAGCCTGTGAGTGTGAGCAATAGCTGTGGGTAACGTCTTTTTGTTATCCATGGCTTTGTTCACACGTCCCATAGGGCACAGGCAGGTCCGAAGGACTCGTCCATCATATCCACAGGCTTTATCTCCAAACAGGTCTAATGCAATGTTTAATCTTTTCATTAAATAGCCTTTCTCTGTTTTGTATTCTGAACCTGAACTAATC
>NZ_FTNL01000040.1 GCF_900156395.1 Fluoribacter gormanii
GGCAAATCGAACGAACCTAAACAATCTGTGCTCAGATTCAGTTTGGAAAATCCTATAAAAAAACTGTAGGGACGTTGCCTAATAACTTGATTTATCTGATTAACTTATTAAATAGTCTAAAATTAAGAAATCTTCTTATTCATCAGGGGCATTATGGCTAGAGCAATTTGGAAAGGTGAAATTTCATTTGGACTCGTATCCATTCCTGTTTCTTGAGTATCGCAGAAGAATAGAGTGACTCAAAATTTCACCTCATATGAAAATTCAGATATAACCTCTTCCGGCTGTACCGTTCGTAATGATAATCTATCGTTTTTAGAACAATCGCTTGATCTTACTTAGCACATAAGGGATAGTGCACCAACCAACAATGCCCTCTATGATCAATGCCAGTCCTAGTGCGATATAAAAATACTTTCCCATTCCAAACAGTGCCGCAATACAAAGTGCTGCACCAATTATTGTCCGGTTTATCCGATCTGTTTTATCTATATTACATGCAAATCTCATCTTACTTCCCCTGTTAGATAATCAACTGTTTCACTTTCAAAAAGACTTTCTATAATCGCCCATCTCAACATGAACGGGCTTCGCATAACGAAAAATTTCTTTAATGGCTACATTTCCACATAATTCCTGGGCAAAGTGAACACCATCTGTTTCCCTATTTTGATTTTCCTCCATTATATCCTTTGATTAGTGATATGAGACTCGCTATAGTCGAACTAATTTAAATATCAGTAAGTTAATCTGCAACATGTCTGAGAAAATCTATTGGGTTTATATTTTGCTCTGTAGCAATCAAAGTTTTTACACAGGTTATACAGATAATCTTGAAAAACGGTTTCAAGCTCACCTCTCAGGAAAAGGTAGTAAGTATACGAGAAGTTTTAAGCCTATCTTAATTGCTCAAAGCTGGCAAATTAAAGGCAATAAAACAAAAGCACTGCGCATCGAACGTTACATCAAAACACTTTCGAAAGCTCAAAAAGAGGAACTTGTTCAAAACCCCAATTCTGAACTCTTAATTAATTTACTGAATAGATAGGATAAAAAAGCATTTCGATTTGCCTTGGTTATCCCCATTCAAACTATTTATTTAAAGAATGAACCTGCTTAAAGCCTGATGATTGTACTCATTCCAGCTCCAGCTAAATTCCAAACAAACTGGCCAGAAGAGTTAAGGAATAAAGTATTAATGAATTGGTATCTCTATGGCTATGAACAATAATCATTCCGAAAGGGACAAACCACTCTGGCAAAGTCCCTTTCCAAAGTAGATCTCTCAGGTTCTTATGCAGGGCTTTTCGATTGATATTCCATGATGCAAAATCATCTTCCATGTACTGTTTTTTTTTCGCCAAATCGAGATACGTCTTGAAAATTTGCTTTCTGAACCATGATTTTCTTTTATTTCGCTGATATAGCTCAACAAAATGACATCTTCTGATAAAAATTTTGTCTCAAAATTCATGCCTCTAATTTCTAACGGACTAGGTTCTGCTAGCCAACGGACCGCTTCATTTTTATCATTCATTTTGCCATTACTGCCATACTCGATAAATTCATCGTCGATTAATTCAGCCAGAAGAGCGGCTGGTTCATTTCTGGCTAGTAATTTTTGTTCCTGTGCCATAATTTCATTGCAAATTGTATTCATTATTTACATCCTTATCTTATTGGGCATTAACTATTCATTTCATTTTCTGGAGGTCAGCCAGGCGCTATACAAACAGAAGAATAAAAATGTAATAATAGATAAAAAATGGATGCACAATCAAAGATTGCATTTTAAATATATACAATTTTATGAAACACTATCTAAGATGATTGAATGAATACTCTTTTTCTTTTTGGAATCTTTAAAGGTTAAGTTATGAAAAAAAAACGGATTATCATTGGTATTACTGGAGCATCTGGAATCATTTATGGAATCCGTTTATTGGAATTATTAGCCAAAACAGAATATGAAACGCATCTTATTGTTTCGAAAGCGGCTCATCAAACTCGTGCTTATGAATCAAAACTTTCGGCCACGGAACTTTATGATTTAGCAGACAAGCATTACTCGATTAATGATGTTGCTGCATGCATTTCAAGTGGTTCTTATCTTACTGCAGGTATGATTGTTGCGCCTTGCTCCATGAGGACTTTAGCAGACATTGCATGTGGGACGACTTCCAATTTATTAACTCGTGCAGCTGATGTTGTTTTAAAGGAACGCAGACGATTAGTTTTGATGGTCCGAGAAACTCCACTCCATCTTGGACACATTGAAAATATGAAGCGTGCTACAGAAATTGGGGCAATTATTGCACCACCGGTCCCTGCTTTTTATAATAAACCTCAGACAATTGAAGATTTAGTAACCCATAGTATCGGGCGTGTTCTTGATTTGTTTGATATAGAAATTAATTGTATTAACCGTTGGGATAATCCAAAACAAGATACCGATTCAGAATATGGAGATTAGCATGCAAAATATTCTTTTCGCCTGTTTTTGCAGAAAAAATTTCAAATTTGCTCGACTCAATTAAAGACGATGAGCGCTCAAAAAAAATGCGGCTTCAAGACCCAGCCAAATTTTTAGAAAAACAAATTTCCCTGGTTAATTGCCAAATCATAGTCGAGGAACATCCAGGCTATGGATTGTATTTTGCGGTCCAACCTAACAAAATACATTCTTCTCCTAAAGAAGCGACCGAAAGCAAAGATGATGCATTTCAAGAACATCATTTTCGTGGGTGAAAAAACGCTTTTTAAAGTCGCTGAATCTATTGACGATCAGGATAATTGAACAAAAACATCGCAAGGAAAAAATAATCAAAGTTCAAGGCCAGCTCCTCCAGGTTGAGGTGCTTATAATGCAAACTCAACCCATCAAAAATGAGTATCTGGTAACTTAACCCCTTAGCTCAAGAGGATTATTCATATTGAGGTAAGGTAATCGCATTTGAAACTGACTTTATCATGGCTAGGACTCTGTTCGATCGTTCTTCTGCAATTTCCTTGGAAACCTCATTTTCTACAAGAAATGATTTGCTAACCCAAACACCAAATTCTTGATTGGTATCAACGAAGGAACGTAGTAGTGCATTATAACGAGTAAACGCCTGCATATAATCTCCATTAGCGGCTTTTAATTCTCCCGCTAAGATATATGCTCCAACAAATGCCAAATTATTACCTTGGCCAGATAATGGAGAAGGACAGTACCCTGCATCGCCGATAAGCGCTATTCGACCTTTGGTCCAACTATTCATTTTTACTTGCATTATCGCATCAAAATAAAAATCATCACTTTCTGGTATTCGATTTAAAATGTTTTGTGCTTCCCAGCCAAAATCGCGAAAAGTATCAAACAGGAATTGTTTTTGCTCATTCTCATTACGGATATCTTTTAGGATATGTTGAGAGCGAAACATAAATCCAGCTCTTGCTATTTCAGGGTTATTATCGCTATTGATTGATACCAATTTATGATTGGCCTCACATTCTAGGTCGATGTGACTCAAGTTAAGGTAATTTGGAATGGTAAATGTACTAATGTATGAACCTAGATGAATTAACTGATATTCATTTTTATCAAAAATCATGCGCCTTGTAGCAGAGTGAATGCCATCCGCACCAATAACTATGTCATAATTTTCAACCTTACCATCCTTGAAATTGACTGTAACGTTATCAGCATTCTGCTGCATGCTAATAATGGATTGATTGAAATAACAAGGTACATCAGCAATTGTTTTCATCAGAATTTCAATCAAATCACCTCTTAGAATTTCGGCTTCATCGTCTTGCCTGAAACCGAATTTCTCACCATGCTCTTCATGTAGCATCTTCCCTGTTGTATCTACAAAACGACCACACTCTATTCGGGTACGCATTTCACATATTTGCTCATAGATACCCATTTCTCTAGCGATATGAGTTGCTACGCCACGGACATCCAGTGCCTGACCACCTTTTCTAATGGCAGTAGATTTTTCAATCAAGACAGGAGAAAAGCCAAATCTTTTTAGCCAATAACACATTGCAGGACCAGCTATACCAGCACCAATAACGAGAATTTTGATATCCTTAGACATTGATCATTACCTTAATTGAATTTAGTTTTGAGTTAATCTGACATAACCCCTTGTAAAGGTAAGAGTTTCCAGTTTTGACAGAAGTTCGAACTCAAAATAAAAAAAACCTCATGATACATAATAACGTTAAAATCATTAAACACAAAGCTGGTCTTCTTAATTTAGCCGAAGCGTTGGGGAATATATCAAAAGCGTGCAAGATAATGGCTTATCGAGAGATACATTTTATTGTTATAAATCATTTATAGTTCAATTCTATACCGGATTCACTGCATCAATTCTGAAAATTAGATGCAAATAAATCTTTGCTTGGTATTATAATTACCTGTTTTCTATATCATGAATACTGCATATGGCTGATATAATTTTTATTGGTGCAGGACCTATTGGTCTTTTAGGTGCAATACAATTAAAACTACAATTTCCAGAAAAAGAAATTCTCATGTTTGAAAAATATGAGGTTCCTATACGCAATCATGGAATGTATGTTGAACAAAGTTCCTTTGCAGGAATGGATAGAAGTAATGGCTTTGGAGAGGTGCTTGATGGTATTCCTTCTAAAGTGATTATCAGTGATTTGGAAAAAAAACTAAGAGACTATGCCACATCTATTGGAATTAAAATTCAATATCAGGAAATTAAAGATTTTGATGAATTAAAAAGCCAATACCCTGAAACTGATTATTTCGTTGGAAGTGGAGGTTTACGAGGTGTTGTACATCCCCAGGTTTTTAATGGAGAAGATCAGATTAATGAATCACTTCGCTATGCCGTTGAAGTTAAATATAAGGCCTCTGGTAAAACAAGGTCGCTTAATAAAGTCACCGAATTGCCTGGAGTACTTGCATATACTAACCACTTGGTTTCAGAATATGTAGGGCATTTAAAGGATGGTCTTACCCCTATTTCACTCAGAATTTTTGTTGATGAACCTACGTATCAAGCAATGAAAGGCGCTACATTCAAAAATCCTTATACGCTTAATGATGAAGATAAAATTCCACCTGATTTATTGAACACCATAACTACTTATTTAAAAGGTAGGCAACACCTCGCTGGTGAAATAATCGAAGACAGCAGCTTAAAGATTTCCACCATTACATTATCTATTTATGCGAGCAAAGATTTTTGTAAAAAAGTGGGTAGTAAAACAATATTTCAAATAGGAGAGGAAGGATTTGCCTGCCCATTTTATCGAAGCTTTAATGATAATGCATCATGCATCCCTTTCTTTACTAAAGCAATGAAAGCACTGTTCGAAAACGACAAAGTAGAGTCGAACAAATTCGCCTCAAGCTCGTTTTTTAGCGTTTCTACTACAGAAGAAAACCCACTAGTGTACTATCAACATAGCGTACAAGGGCTGGTAAATAGTGAGATTCGAACGATTCATTACTTAAATTTTGGTATTGAATTGCTTGAAACCTCAGTTGCATCAACTCAATCTTTTCCTGAGTTATCAGGCTCTAAATTGAATTTAAAAAGAGGGGGTAAAACCTTCCTAAATGAAGTAAATAGAGCACATCAAAATGACAAGATAGAATATACATCCTCATTGCCAACATGTGTACTGATATAAAAATGAATAGGAGAATTCATGGTTCTTGAAAATCCAATCAATGTATTATTAACTACTTCCAGGCTAATTATTCAGGAACCAACGCCTAATGATTTTGATAATCTGTATCAACTCCAATCAAATTCTGAAGTAATGAGTTTTATAGGTAATGGGGTACGTGATAAAAATGAAGTGACGCTTGGATTAGAAAAAGCAATTCATCATTATCACAAACATCAATTTAGTTTAGGCTCGGTTTATATTAAAGACTCACATGAATTTATCGGTCGAGCAGGTCTTATCCACCTCAATTATGATGACAATCAACCCGAGGTTGAACTCGCTTATGCTTTATTGCCTAAGTACTGGGGAAATGGGTATGCCACAGAAATTACCACCTCTCTAATTCAATTTGCGTTTCAAAAACTTAACTTGCAAAAACTAATTGCTGTAGTCCATCCTGGAAATACCCCTTCACAAAATGTATTAATCAAATGCGGGATGAGTAATACAGGAAAAATCAATTATTGGAATAAAGAGGCTATGAAATTTGAAATAACCAATAAGCCCTAATTATCTAATTCGTTCTCATCTAAGTTTAATTCGAGTTGAATGCCCTCCTGGATTCGCTCCTGCTTCAATTTGATTCCTATGCCTAACAACCTGACTGGCATACGTTTTCTCAAAAAACCTTCATGGACAAGTTGACATAAAATATTTACATCGAGATGATCATGCACACACTCCACCGTGGTTTGCTGAAAATCATTAAATTTTAATTTAACAAAAAGAGTGTGTATTGAGGACAATGCCCCCGCACGTTGGATTCGTGTTTCCAGACGAGCCAATAATTCAGGTAGTGCTGCAAAACAAGATTCCACATCGGGTAAATCATGTAAATAAGTTTCTTCAACACTTATTGATTTTCGAATACGCTCAGGATTAACTGGACGCTCATCAATACCACGCGCTAAATCATAAAGTCTTTGCCCCATAACGCCAAATTCATTTAATAAATAGTCCACTGAATGGCGTTGTACATCGCCACATGTTTTAATATTCAAAGAGTTTAGTTTTTCTTCCATTTTAGGACCCACACCAAATAATTTGCGCACAGGTAAATCAATCATAAATGAAGCCACTTCTTCTGGCTTAATCACCTTTTGCCCATTGGGTTTATGCCAATCACTGGCAATTTTTGCCAAGCTTTTGTTTGGCGCAATTCCTGCACTCGCAGTCAATTGTCGTGTCTGATAAATGCGCTCTCGTAACTCTTGGGCCATCCAGGTCGCACTCCCTTTACAATTAGTAGAATTCGTCACATCAAGATAGGCTTCATCCAAAGATAAAGGTTCAATCAAATCGGTATATTCTTCAAATAAGGACCTAATGTATTGGCTTTCGTTTCGATAAACGTCCATGCGTACAGGCCGTAAAATGAGGTGACGACATAACTTTAATGCGTGTGCTGTCGGCATGGCGGAGCGTACCCCATAGGCTCGTGCGGCATAATTGCAGGTGGCAATAACTCCTCTTCGGTCAGCTGCCCCTCCCACCGCGATGGGTTTATTGGCAAGCTCAGGAAAATCACGCATTTCGATTGCGGCATAAAAACAATCCATATCAATATGAATGATTTTTCTGATTGGACTCGTATCAATTTTATCCTTGTGTTCATCCATAATATGCCTCTTAATACAAACGAACTTGAGGAACTTCAGACCATCGCGTGGTATAAGCAGGTGATTTAAGCTCTGCGCGCATAGCCCAAGGTTTTGAATATCCTTCAGCCGCAAGTCGAATCGTGCTTCTTCCATACTTTTGATTGATTTGATCCAACACACTCATCAATTGCTCCGTATGATGTAAGTGCTCATCACTCGGCTGATGAAAGATGTCCAATTGTCGTGGATTCTTAGGAATTAAATCAAGAAGACTTACTCCTGCTTTTTTATAGTAATATCCTGGTTTAAAAATACGATGAAGACATCGCTTTGCGATTTTAGTAATTAATCGCAAATCATCCGTTGGATTAATCAATCGAAATTCTATGGATTGAAAGTGCTGGGCCAAATCCTCACGAAACCGATTGGTATGGACAAAAACAGCAATGCGTTGCGCCAACAAATCTTGGTGACGCATTTTCTCCACCGCACGTGCACAATGACTACTTACTGATTCAGCAATCGAGGAACGTTGTGTTTGCATCTGCCCAAAACTTTTGGATGACATGATATTTTGTTTCGGCTCTACCTCTTCTAAAGCACCACAGGCAATTCCTTGAAGCTCAAGCGCGGTACGCATCAAAACAACATTAAAACTCTTCTTCAAAAGATGAGGATTGGTCCTTGCCAAATCATAGGCCGTATGAATACCTTTCGCGATTAATTTATTTTCCCATTGTCGCCCTACCCCCCATACCTCCCCTACTGAAATTTGCTTTAATAATTGCTCACGATTTGATGTGATATTAAATACCGGTATTTTAAAGACCTTTTTACAAAGATAATTGGCTGCCTTCGCTAATGTTTTAGTGGGTCCAATACCTATGGAGGTAGGTATTCCTGTGTGCTTTAGGATTTTCTTCTGCAGCTGCTCGCAAAAGGAGTCATGGCTGGCGGTCGGTAAGCTACTTAAATCAAGAAAGGCTTCATCAATGGAATAGATTTCCAAATGCGGCCAACTTTCTTCAATAGTACACATCACGCGATGACTCATGTTGCCATAAAGAGTGTAATTCGAGGAAAAAGCTTTTACTCCATGCCGGTTGCACAAACTTTTAATTTTAAAATAAGGCTCACCCATGGCAATGCCTAAGGCTTTAGCCTCATTCGAGCGCGCAATGCAACATCCATCATTATTGGATAGCACCACGATGGGAACATCCTTTAAATCAGGACGAAACAAACGTTCGCAGCTGGCATAAAAATTATTGCAGTCAATCAGCGCAAACATGTTAGGCTGGCTCATGAAGAACTAAAGTCACTACCCCCCAAATCACCATATCATCCTCTTGTGTAATATCAATGGGATTAAATTTGGGATTAGCAGGAAGCAATTGTATCTTGTCTGCCTTTTTTGAAAGGCGTTTTACGGTGAGTTCACCATTGACTGCCGCAATCACAATACGTCCATCTGAAGGCTCTATGCTTCTATCGACTAAAAGCCAATCACCAGAAAAAATACCTGCATCCACCATCGAATCTCCGGTGGCTTGCAAAACAAATGTAGCTGCAGGATGTTTAATGAATTTGGTATTTAAATCGAGATATCCCTCTATATAATCATCAGCAGGCGAAGGAAATCCGGCTTGTATTTTACTTGCGAATACCGGCAACTGGTATGCTGCCCGATTCTTTAGTTCCTCTAATTCAGCAAGCTGAGATATAGGAAGACGCACTGCTTTGGTAGGCTCACCCCTAGGACGCCCGGCCCCTGCTCTTTTTCCGCCTCGTGGTGACATAATAACTCTTTTTTTGATTTACGTACAAATATCATAGACAGGGAAAAACACGCTGTAAAGCCCTCCTAAAAGCTATACGGACTAAAATAATACTAAGTCTTCGAGAATAATAAGAAATTTTTCTTTCAATTTTTTTAGATAATGGCTCCATTGCCAATGGATAGTCAACATCAGCCTTATTCACTAAGGTAGTGACTCGATACCCTTCCAAATCATCATAAGAATATTGACTCCATGAGTGCATTAGCATCAGCTGTAATAAGAAAACATGTACGCATCACCTCAGCCCCGGAACAATATTAAATCGAGGGGTAATTTCAATCGAATTGGATAGATAAAATTGGTATTTTAACGTGTCATAAGAGGCTACATAAGCAAACCGGCCCCACATCATATTCCCACTGTTTCTTTAAAATGTAGTACCGCTTTATTGCTCTTGTACACTGATGAAAAACACCTTGGTAAATGATGAATCATCTGATTAACTTCTAAATTATACAAGGAGTTTGACAGACTATAAACAGACTTATCCACAGAAAATGTGAATAACTTAAACGAAATTGCAGGAATTTAAAAATGCTATAATTCAGACACGGTAAGGTTTTTAATATGCTACTGATTAATCGGTTATAATTTGGTAAAAAAGATATCCACAGACAATGGACAAGGAAATAAATTTAAACACAGCTATCTTATACAAATAAAAAATAAAAAAACAGTCTTGACTCGAACTATTTTTACTTTTAATTTTGAACCGCCGCTTGATTAAACTCTGTGCTTAAAAAGTAGAAATACAGAAACCCATGCTTATCATAGATTAATATCACTCTTCGGAGTTAGGACCTGGGGGATTTATTGTATCAAGTTGAGCGTTATTTCCTACTCAATCATAGACGAACCTCTCAGGTTGACCAGTTAAGACAACTAGGGCAAGACATACTCCTCTTAACAAAGCCTTTGGAAAAATTTCTTCATTTCCAGAAAATGGTAAATACAATCCAACCCAAGGAACCCAAGAAAAAGAGTCAATTAAAACATCGATTGCCGTCTAGTCTTGCCCGCGCAGAGCATGGGCAAGATAAGTTTGCATTGAGATTTATGGTTTATAAAACTTGCTGTGCTGCACTTAATAATTGCAAAGCATCTTTTGTAAGCGCACCATACCGCTCTAAAATACCAATAATCTCTTGCTTATTTGGAACGTTTCTATCATCCGTATTTCTGATCCAATCTAATGCTGTCAGACCATTAGAAGGAGAAGGTTGATTTATATCAAAAGCCAACTTTTTACTAAATTTCAACAGTAATCGGACAAGAGGAAGAGAAGCCGCAGCTGATGCTTTGCGTAATGCTAGCGCATAATCCTTATTTTCAATAGCCTTTAAAAGTGATTCGTATTGCACATCTTCCCTACAAAATTGCTTCGCCTCAACCAAAAGATATTCATGATGGTTTGCTTTAAAAATTCCATACTTTAACACTACAGATAACTCTTTTGGCTTTTCATCCAACTCGAGCTGTGATGATTTTTTTAGAAAGATGGATAAGGCAACAGCATCTTTATCATTGAGCGTGGATCTCGTGTAGTATTTTTGCCCATCAGAGCCGTAGTAGTAACAGGCGGTTTCAAAACCAGCCTTCTCGAACGTATCTAATGCAATTTCATCATCAAACCAATTGGCCGTCTGATAAAAACGATTCACTGAATATTGATATCCAGGTTTCATAAATTGGGCCAGATACTGCTCATTATCATGGCTATTAGAATGACCTAAATAGCCCACACCAAAGGCATTTCCCTCAATAGGGATGGATTTTGTCTGCATTTGTTCCTGATCAAATACAGATACAACCATTTTACCATCTATCTGGGAGGTATTATGGTTAATTAATGTGGCGGCATTAACACATAGAAACCCAGGATATTCAAATTTTAATTTTTTGGCGTTTTCCACAGAATGTTCGATTAATTTGAGAGGGTCCAAGCTTTGGAGTGTTTGGGGTGAATTCATTTCAATAAAAATCATTCCCCCAGTTTTGAGAATCTTCTTAAATAGCTGTACTAGCTGATTCATCTCGTCAGGAGTTAGGAAATGTAACATTTGCGAGACCCAAATCACATCATAACGATTTTCAAATTCGGGATTTTCCAACTCTGAAAGAGCATTTTTTGCATATACTCTAAGAATATCGTTTAGATCTTCACCACTCCATAACTCCTTATCCATACTTGTGAGACGCTTTTGTAATTCTTTCGCAGTAGGAACTTGCTTTTCAAAAGCATCAACTTGGGCGCCAGCTGCTAGTAATTTCCAAGTCATGGTGCCAAACCCAGCACCTAAATCAGCAACGACGGGTCTTAATCCTTGTGTCGCATAAAGCTCCCGAACGGACTCCAGGCAAAGCTGCTTGGTAAGGTTTACCCCAGGGAAACTGTATCCATAATCAATATAAGAGTTTGGATTTTTAAGAACACGTTCCTGCCTTTCGGTCACTATTTGTAAACCGACTTTTTCAACACACTCTGGTTGCACATTTTCAGGCAACCATTTCCTTACAGTTCTCTCAATTTTATTGTACATAATGATTTATTTTACCTAATAAAAAGTGAGAAATTTTATCATCACGCAATGCAATAAAAAATATTCAACTGTTTTTTCTGAGGGCATACAACAAAATAATTGTCATGAGATGGGGGGCATTCCATCTGTTGCCAGCATTAACCAGCCTTCATTCATTCACACTCAAGCAACACTGAAAACTTGATGCTGACTGCCGGTGCACAAAGAACCACTCCTTCTCCAATTACAGCTCTAAATGAGCAATAAAATTACAGATCTCAAGGCTCATTCTATGACTTGGAAGATGAGCCTTAAAACCTATTCCGTCAAAATGCTTCTTACAAGCTCCCTTTATCTGCAAGCAGATCATGGGTTGCTTGTTGATAAGTGTTTAAAAAATCATCTTGAACAACTACAGCCATGTTATCAATAGCTTCTACCGTTTCTGTATTTTTAATAATTCCCATTTTGAATTTCCATTGCTTGGGTAAAGTAAGTCTTGAACTCAGCTGAGCAAGGGATTGTTGCGTTTGAGGTCTTTTTTGAACACTAAAAGATTGCATGACAAATACATTTCCGTTGGGGTCGATGAGCTCATAAACCGGTTTGCCAGCCTCATAGACCCAAGTTGTTTTACGGGCAACTTTTCGTAGTTCATAAGGATGATTTAATAATAAATCCTTTAAACTGATATGAATTACACCAGCCTCTCGCATTGCTAGCCCATTAAATTTCTTAATCTTAGTACTTACTAAATCGGAATTTTGCATTCCATCGATCATCCAGTAACGAGGACCATTTAAATGGACATGGGACGTTCCTACTTCTTTTTGCACATACTCAGGTGTTATTTTACCCCAGACACTTTGTGGGCAATCATTGAGGCCGATTGTATTGTAGACGACATAATCCATTAGATTTTTACTATAAATAATCTCACAATAACGCTGTCCGCGAAGATGAGATTTTTGTGCTGCAGAGGAAAACGATGGAATAATCAACAAGGCCAATGAAACAGCAATAAAAGTATTTGCATAACCTCTACGACACATAATTACCTCCTGTATGTTTTATTTAAAAATTCCTCCAAAAATAATACATAAGAAACTCGATAAAATACAGTTAGCCTAGAGAGGGTGATATGACTTTTATATATAGAAACAAACTGCCCTTAAAAAGGGCCGAAATATTAACTCAAGATTATACTTAATATCCAGGACTTTACTTGAGGAACTCCTGAATTCTTTCTTAAAGTAAAACATACCACGCATAAATCCCAAGAGTTAAAGATTTCTACTATGTAGTTCAATTGCATTATATGCATCTTGAGTTTGCTGGTCTCTTTTTCTTAAAGCTTTAGCGACGGAGACCGAATGATTAATTGCTCTTGTCGCAATGTTATTTATTTCCTTCATGGCAACATGAGCCAGTTCAGGATTTCCTGTACCAAGTTTAGCTTGCTGATAAATCTTATAAATATGATTGGGAACCGGTGTTTTTTTTCCATCTATTTCAATTTGAGATCTGCTCTTCGAGATCCCAATCCCAATCCCAATCCCAGTCTTCCATTCAGTTCCTTCAATTAATTTAATGATATCCTCAAGTGAAATAACAGCTTTATCTTTTTGAATTTGGTCCGTTGCCTCTTGAGTATATCTTTTTTGAAATTCATCAGGATTATCCTCCTCTCCTTTTTTATGTGCCTCAAAAAGCTTATCCCAGCCATGCGCATCTGTTGAAAATAATTTTTTAGTTTCCTCTGCAACTGCTTGTTTATATCTTTCATATATCTCTCGAATTTTAGTTTCTATTGTTGGTCCAGGCTTGCTAGGGGGCAATACCTCCTTTTTCATATTACTATCAGTTGGTGAGTGTGAATTGTCATTTTGTTGAGGTCTTTGGGGTAGATCTAGTCCCTCAGGAGGTACTTTTTTTGGATCATCTTCTTGTAAATTTTGTGGGGGTTGTGACATTTGTTTCTGAGCATTTTTTTGGTTCGTCCCCTCCTCAGGCGGTACTTTGTTTGGATCATCTCCTTGTAAGTTTTGTGGGGGCTGTGACGTTTGTTCCTGAGCATTTTTTTGGTTCGTCCCCTCCTCAGGCGTTGCTTTGTCGGATGGTGGTGGACCATTTTTTTGTAAGTTTTGGGATGTCTGTATCATTTGTTCCTGAGCTATTGAAGCTTCTTGTTCAGATTTTATCCTTTCATCAATTCGTTTATATTCGTCAAGGAGTCTCTCATACATGCTTGTAGCCATATTAGTAAGGCGTTGCAATTCTTCTGTATTTTGCTCAGGTTTATTTCGTTGATACTCGGTATTATCAAAAGAGGAACTCATCTCTTTAAGAGATTGTCGCACGATATTAAATGTCTCTAGCTGCTCCTCACTCGCGTTTGCTTGTGTTAACAGTTCAAATTTTTTCTCAGCGTCTTGAATTTGTTTTGCGAGTATTTCTTTTGCATCAGTTAATTGCTTTTGAAATACTAAATAATCCTGTATAAATAAATCATCATTTTCGTAGGATTTGCTCTGCTCTATGACACGCTGCAATTCCCTCTGTTCAAGTACGTTTTCCCCAACTTTATCTAATGCAGACCCAAGCTCTTCTAACTGTTCAACCCGAATATCTTTTTCTTTTATTTTATTTAAGTTCTCTTCTGCTATTAGAATTTCAGTAGCTAATGCTTCATATTTTTTGGTAAGACGTTGGATATCTGATGCTTCGGAAGCTTCAGCTAACCAAGGTAACCCCTTGGCTAAGTACATTCTGTTATTTTCAGAAAGTTGGTTAAAAACGGATTTTGCTAATTGCGGTTCAATATTATTAAGCACATATTGTTGAACCTCTAGAGGTTGGTCTTTAATTTGGTCTACGATGGAATCACGCACCTTGTTAAAATACTCGGTTACTTTATCAATCTGCCGTTTTTGATTTGAGGCTAATACTTTTCTTGCTTCTAATTTATCGTTGAGTTCTATATATCGCTGAAAATTTTTCACTTTTTGATCTACATTAGTCAATTTAGTCGCTGCTGTTTGCAGGGCAGATTGTTGAGCGCCTATAGCATCTTTCTCTGGAATTTTTGACGATTCACTGGCTAATTTCACAGGATCGGATGCAGATTGGATAGCGAAGCTTAGACTTTGTTCAAACCCTATATTTAAATTAATCTTTTTTAGCCACCTAAGTCCAAATGGTAATGGTATACTTTTCTCCATGATAAACGGCATTGTTTGTGCTGCATCGGTATAAATCAGGTTACTAAAAAGCGGCTCATATTTCTCTACACAATACTTGTTGGCCTTTTCTAAACATGTTTCAATAAATTTAGGGGAAGTAATACCTAAATCACATTTTTCTATGAGCTCGTTAGTAAATGCCTCTACTTGTGAAAGCGATGCACCTGCGAAATTATTATAAGTTTCTTCAATCGGCTTGACGTTGCCACAGTCATCAATGTTTGCAATTCGAGCAAAACGTTGATTGAATTCTTCTATCATTTTTTTACGATTCTCTACATTTCCAACTGTGTCATTAAGGATTTTTTTGTAATAATCTAATGCTGCATTATAAAGTGCAGCAAGTATCACTTGTTTGGTGAATTGCAACGTATTTTCATATGTTTCATATTGAGAATAGCTATGGGTTACATGTTCAGAAAAAGATTTCTTCGCTTCAGATAATTTTGTACGGAAAATGGATATTTTCTTCTCCACTGATAGTTTTGTTTGTTGTAATTCATTCATTGATGTTTGTAGATGGCTTTGTGCAAAAGATACTAAGCGTTCATCTTTGCTCATAGCTTCAGCCAATGAAGCTTCTCTCTTTTTTAATTCAGTTAATTGTTCATCTAATGCCTTAATTTCTATTTCACAAGTTTCTATTTTCTGATGAACTTCATATAATTTGCTATTATCTCCATTAAGTGTACGCAATTTTTCGACTGCATTTTTCAGGTTAATATCTTTTTTTGCTGTCGTTTTTATAGATGCTGGAAACGCAACGAGGTCAGGAAACTTGATTGGACCTTTAGTAAGAAACTCTTCTTTTTGTTTGGCAAGAATTCTTTTTCCTTTTGCTATGGCAGCACTCTTTTTCTTTTCTTGAAGTATAGTAAGGATGTTTTCAGGAATTAACGGCATCCCCAATGTGTGCTCAGCGCCAATCTCCCCATAAGTATCTGAAAACGTTGCCGTTGGAAATTGTTTTTGAAGTACTGCTTTGAGATTTGGTTTCTGAGATGATGTGCTAAGTAGTTCTACTCCGCCAGAAACAGTATAGTCTACTTGTAACGCACCATTTTTTTTTCCTGAAATTAAAACATGTGTTCGTAATTTTTGATTTTCGTTGGTTAAATCTATATCATTATCACTTATTTTTTCTGCGACAATCGATTGGGCAAGCGATTTAAGTTGTTCTTCTTCTGCGGCTGCATTTTGGGGTTTATCAGGTTCATCAAGAAATTCAAATGGATTATCATCAAAATTCACAAACACTTTCGTAAGAAACTCATGACCTTTATATCTGCCAGGTCGTTTAATAGAGACTACAACTGTTTTCATGCTTTCATCCTGGCCATACACCTGTTTTAAGTATAGTAATAAACTGGTAAAGTAAAGCCCGGATCAATCTAAAAAGTTGTATACACTTTAAGAAAATATCATGCAAAGACCCATTTCAGTTAATTTAAACAACCTCCAGTTGTTCTGTTTTTTAATGTATTAAGTTGATTTTCCAGCATCACTGTTTTTCCAGTAACGTTCAAGAAAAACAGAAACCCCATCCATCCGTGAAGAGTCTATTTCTATGGAATGTACTCGTTGGCCAGTGAGAGGAATTCTCATTCATCACCGGTAGAGCGATCGATTTTTTGCTGTTGGAGAAGTGACATATTGTCACTTTTGCGATCCAAAAGCGTACGGCACTATTTAAACATAGTGTAGATTAGTAGAGCCAAGCCTTGAATTATGAATTATCGATTAAAAGTTGCTGAATATATTTTAAAAAAAAAGCGGCATTAAGCCGCTTTTTAGTAATAAAACCCTGGCGATGACCTACTTTCACATGAGGAAGCCTCACACTATCATTGGCGCGGGTTCGTTTCACTTCTGAGTTCGAGATGGAATCAGGTGGTTCCAAACCGCTATGGTCGCCAGGAAAACTGTTTTGCATTGATTGGG
>NZ_FTNL01000034.1 GCF_900156395.1 Fluoribacter gormanii
TTTTATGCTTGCCATTTTCACGCAATGAAGTAGTGCGTGGTGGTTTTCTTAAGCCATCACTGGATGGTGGTTTTGAGCTGTTGCTGCTGTTCTTGTTTAAACGTTTTTCCAGCTCTGCTATCCTTGCCGCCTGTTGCGTCATTCTCTTTTCTAGTTCCGCAATCCTAGCCAATAGTGTGCTGATGATTAGTTCGTAGTATTTCATGCAGCTATTTGATCACAACCACATAATTTTTAAAATGTTTTTTTACATGACTGTATCCGAGATACACCGCAGGAGATCCCTCACCCTCGCTGCGCTCGGGTTCGGGATGACGTGGGGAGTTACCTGATTTTTAATAAGAGAGCAAATTGTGATCTATAAGGTATATAAAACCTTTTCATATGGTACAAAAAAGCGCATAATAGCATCATTTTTTGATGGAAAACCAAGTAGCATGAAACATACTGTAGAGCAGCTTTTAAAACACGCTTTAATATCATTACAAAAGACCGGCGATGTACCTAATGATTTGGATATTGATATTAAGGTAGACCGTTCAAAAGATTCTGCTCATGGTGATTATGCCAGTAATTTGGCTTTGATTTTAGCGAAACCATGTCGTCAGGCACCTCGTAAAATAGCAGAGCTTTTAGTTCAAGCTATTGCAGCAGATCCTTCTGTGGACAAAGTGGAAATTGCTGGGGCCGGATTTATTAATTTCTTCATACGCAGCAGTTCTCGCTCCCAGGTTATTAGTGAAATATTAGAAAAGGGAGAACAATTTGGCCGGAGTACTATTGGTCAAAATCAAAAAGTACTGATCGAATTTGTTTCTGCCAACCCAACAGGTCCTTTGCATGTAGGACATGGAAGAGGTGCTGCCTTTGGAGCTACTTTGGGAAATGTTTTAAAGGCCGCTGGTTATGATGTAACTTTGGAATATTATGTTAACGATGCTGGAAGGCAAATGAATATTCTTGCTGCCAGTGTTTGGTTACGTTATCTCGAGCTTGCTGGTGAGCCTGTTATCATTCCGGCCAATGCTTATAAAGGTGAGTATGTTTCCGAAATAGCGCAAGAATTTTGGGCTGAACACGGTAAAGAATATGTACATCCATGGACTAGTGTCGTTGATGGATTGCCTCTTGATGAGCCTCATGGCGGAGACAAAGAAATTTATATCGATGCTTTAGTTACTCGCGCAAAACAACTTTTAAGTTTGGAGGTCTTTACCCTATTTCATCAACATGCATTGAATACAGTGCTTGATGACATCAAAGATGATCTTGCTGATTTTGGAGTGAAATACGATAGCTGGTTCTCCGAACAATCCTTATTTGAAGACGGTTCCATTCAAAAAGGTATTCAGGCGCTTAAGGATAGTGGTCATACCTTTGAAAAAGAGGGGGCGCTTTGGTTTAGGGCGACTGATTTTGGTGATGAAAAGGATCGAGTCCTGGTGCGTGCTAATGGGCATACTACCTATTTTGCTTCGGATGTTGCTTATCATTGGAATAAGTATGATAGGGGTTATGATCGGGTAATTGATATTTTTGGTGCGGATCATCATGGTTATATCACGCGATTGCGAGCTGTTGTTAAAGCTTTGGGGCATGATGAAAGCGCACTTGATGTGTTACTCGTCCAATTTGCCATTTTATATCGTGGCTCTGAGCGAGTGCAAATGTCGACACGTAGTGGTTCTTTTGTCACTTTAAGAGAATTACGCAACGAGGTAGGGAACGATGCGGCGCGCTTCTTTTATGTGGCACGCAAGTCAGAACAACATATGGATTTTGATTTGGATTTGGCAAAATCAGAATCAAGTGATAATCCGGTCTATTATATTCAGTATGCTCATGCAAGAATCTGTTCTGTATTAAGACAATTAAAGGAACGAGGCTTGCTTTGGGACAAGGCAATTGGGTTAAAACATATCGATTTATTAGATCAATCTCATGAAACTCATTTGATTTCTTTAATTAGCAGATATCCAGAAATCGTAGAATTAGCGGCTGCTCATTGTGAGCCTCATCAAGTGGCTTATTATTTACGTGAGGTAGCCAATGGCTTGCATAGCTATTATAATGCTGTTCCGCTTTTGTGTGAGCAAGAGCAATTGAGATGTGCTCGTCTTTGTCTGCTAGAGGCAGTACGTCAGATATTAAAGAATGGTTTGGACTTATTGGGCGTATCAGCTCCTGAGAGTATGTGATGGCAAAAGAATATGGAAATAGGCGTTCTTCACGGTCGCGCGGTACTGGACCGCATCAGTTTTTAGTGATTACGCTTACTTTTTTATTAGGGTATTTGACCGCTTCTTTTTTTGATATAGAAACCGTAAGCCAATGGGTAAATTCCCAGGTTTTGGCTCATCATGAAATAAAAAAAGAAGCACCTAAACCCGGAGCACAACATGGCGCAATTCCACCTAAACCAAAATTTGAGTTTTATACTCTACTAACTAATGAAAAAGTTCCAAACTCACAAGCAAATACGAATTCTGCTGCTTCTGTTCAACCTGCTGCAACTGCACCAACCGTAGCAACTTCAACTGCACCAAATGCAGCTAGTTCGGCTGTTAAGACGACAGCAGTCAACGTTTCCAGTGCGGTAGCATCAATAAAACCTAATGTTTCACCTGCTGCTAACAATCCACCCATAGCGAAACCCGCTACTCCAGATAAAGGGAAATATTTAGTGCAGGTGGCTTCTTTTAAGGCACGCAGAGATGCAGAGCAAATGAAAGGTACATTGATACTTAAAGGTTTTAGTGTGTACATCATTCCGGTAAGTCATCCCACAAAAGGAAATTGGTTCCGGGTAGTAGTGGGCCCCTATTCTAATCGTGCACTTGCCCAACAGGCTCAAATCACTTTGGCAAAAAGTGAACGTCTGAACGGTATGGTTACCAGCGGCTGATAAGCTCGCTGTTAACCTATAACCCAAGGTAGGTTAAAGTGTAAATCCAGAACTTGCTTAACGACGCACAACTACCTGAATGTTTGCTGCATTCTTGATTGCGTGCGGTTTACTAATTCCTACAGTAACTTGAGTGACTTTAAATTGTTTTTTGATTAAATCTACAACTTCATTGGCAACTGTTTCAATGAGTTGAAATGATTTTGATTCCACATAACGAGTTACGCTGTCACAAAGCGCTTCATAATCTATGGTTTTGGTCAAATCTTCCTGACATGCACTGAAGTCAGTATCAATACTGATATCAATTAATAATTGTTGATTAATGCGTTGCTCCCATGCATAAACACCAATTTTGGTACTTACATTAAGAGCTTTGATATTTAAGGTATCCAATGTTATTTCCGCCTACCCAAATTAATTTAGTGATGATTTTATCTAAATAGTTATTGTTATGTATAGAGTCGTGTAGCAGGGCTGAAGGCGTAGTTGTAACCTAGAGTTTCCCAGGGATAATTCTACACTTCCTTTATACCTTTAATTCATTGCTATCAGAATGTTCTTCCTGGGTTTGAGTAACATCAGATTTATTAGACAGGGCGCTTGCTATTTGGTCGTATCCAAGTACAGGCAACGCGAGTACTGACATCAAAGATAAACCAAGAATCATTTTACTAAATAAAATAGGTCCGGCAACACTACCTGCCATTACTCGAAATGAGCTATGAACGTTTTCATCCATTGCAACACGCCATAAATAAGTAGCTATGACGGGGACTAAAGTCAGGTCCAATAAACCCAATGCAGGGAAAGCGGTATATTCATCATCGAATTGTTTGCCTGTAATTGCATGATAAACGCTTTCAAAACGCACAGCTAAGCTGGATGAAGGAGAAAATAATAAACGTAAATGACGATATCGGTTCTCATTTATAAATTGTCCTATCTTTTTGACGCTAAATTGTTCTAAATCCTCTTTCTTTAATATTTGTGAGTGAATCTGTTTTTCATCAGCGCTCATATAGATTCTAGCTATGGGATTTTTATCTTGTTCGGTTTGATGTTCTGGAAAACTGTACTCAACTGCGTTGGCAATTAGTTGTCCCATGATCACCGAGCCTTGCTCATTAGGTTCAATTTGCCAGGCATGTTTCCCACCTAAAGGGTTTAATGACGAAGTCACATCAACAAATACAATCTCTTTTTCCTTAGTGGCTGCATAATCCAGGATTTCTCGATATAGTTCATTCATGGTTTCTTCAACCACAGTGAACGGATCGCGGCCTTTTCCTTCAGCACGTGCTAAATGAGAAAATCCAGTATAAATAAAATAAGGGGTTAACTTTGTAATCGAGGGATAATATTGAGATAATAAAACAATACGATTCAGTTGGGGGTTGCCTTCAATTAGCTCATCAATAATTTTTTTATAATCTTTTAGTATCTTCGCTTTTACTTGATCAAATGCTAAGTTAATGGCAGGTTTAGCATGCTCGGGTGTAATTCTTAAAAGGAGTTGAGGGTAATTCATTTCCTTCATTAATGTAACCGCTAGAGCCTCTCGATAATTATTACCACCCACACTTAATACTGCAACATCAGGTTTCCATTGGCTAACGGCATTCAATTGATGCACATAAGAGCCATTATGATCTATATCTTTTGGCAGAACTTTATCTAAAGAACAAGACTTCATTAGATCTTCTGTGGTAGCACCATCAACGGCAAAATTTCCTATTTCGTAAGAATCTGCTGACTCGGTATGAGCGAGAGCGATTGCAGTTTGATGCGTTACTGTCTGAGTTTTCTGATCATAAGGTTTGCTTTTATTGACCCAATATCCATTATCTAAAGTGGAGTCGCCCATTAAAGCAACTTTTTTAGGGGATTTTTCAGAGCTACCAAGCACAATTTTTAATCTACCTGTGTTTTTAGGATATCCTGATCCTATAGATTGTGAAGAATTTTTAATTAATCCCATAATAAACTCTAATTTATAAAATTGATGCAGATTATGTTTCTAAATTTATTCTAGAGTCAATTGAGAAACAATTCTTGTATTAGTGCGAGTGGATATTACTTAAATATGTTAGCATTAGGGTATTTTGATGATGTTGAGATAACATGATGTATGATTTGGATCAATCTTTGTTCCTACGTGCTTTAAGACGACAACCTGTTGAACGAACTCCGGTATGGATGATGCGTCAGGCAGGGCGTTATTTACCTGAATATCGAAAGACCAGAGAACTGGCGGGCGATTTTTTAAGCCTGTGCAAGAATCCCGAGCTTGCCTGTGAGGTTACATTACAGCCTTTGCGTCGTTATGCTTTAGATGCTGCTATTTTATTTTCAGATATTTTGACAATTCCTGATGCTATGGGATTAGGTTTGTATTTTTCCGAAGGTGAAGGACCTTGTTTTCAGCGGCCCTTGCACGATATACAGGCAATTGCCAATTTGCAAATCCCGGAAACAGATTCTTTAGCTTATGTGATGGATGCGGTACGATTAATCCGTCGCGAAATGCCAAGAGAGCTTCCTTTAATCGGTTTTGCAGGAAGCCCATGGACTTTGGCGTGTTATATGGTTGAAGGAAGAAGTAGCAGAGACTTTAAGCGTATTTTGCATTTAATTTACACCGAAAATGAAGCCGCTCATATGTTGCTGAATAAGTTAGCAGTATCTGTAGCAAATTACCTGATCGAACAAATCAAGGCGGGTGTTAATTCAGTCATGCTTTTTGATACCTGGGGTGGAATTTTAACACCAGAGAATTATCAAAAATTTTCCTTGGGATATATGCAGCAAATCGTGCAGCAAATTAAAGCGACTTACCCTCACATTCCCGTAATTTTGTTTACCAAAGGCGGTGGTCAATGGTTGGAAAAAATGCTAATAACGGGGTGTGATGCTTTGGGCGTCGATTGGACATGTGACTTGGGTGATGCACGTCGGAGAGTCGGCAATCAAGTTGCATTGCAGGGGAATCTTGATCCGTGTGTGTTGTTAACCTCCGAACAATGTATTCGAGAAGAGGTAAAAAAGGTGTTGGCGTCTTTCGGAACAGGTTCAGGACATGTGTTCAATCTTGGCCATGGTATTACTCCTGACGTGCCGCCAGAGCATGTTGCGGTCATGATTGAGGCTGTTCATGAGTTTAGTCCTTATTATCATCAACAATGATATCAAATTCTAGCCTGGGCTTCGCTGCACTCAGGCTATAAGTATCAAGACAACTTTTGGGATGTTTATTTCTTTAAATATGTATCTAACAAAAAAGATATTTAACGCCTACCGTGATTTCATTGCCACTTAAAGAAGAACTATATATTCCTTTGGGATTATTAAAAGTAATAATTCGGTGATCAATATTACTATTAGCATGATTATTGTAGAAATTATGAGCATATTCTACTTGAGCGACCCAATGTGTATTTAAGCTATAATCAACACCTAATCCTAACTGCCAGACAGTAGTATTTTTATTAGTATTAATTGCATCCAAAAACATGGTGCCACTATTATACGTTCCACCTCTTATAAAATCGACATGGTGTCCAATTCTAACCGTTTCGACTCCTGCCAAACCATACAGCAACCATTTTTCTAATGTGATGCCTGATTTTACGCGACCACCAAATGCACTTTTTTGTTTCATGTTCCATTTTAAATTAGGTGTCTCTCTCTTGATTTCAGCATTAGTAATTTCAGCAATTAGTTCACCGCCAATATAAAAAATGTGAAATTTTCTTCCATAACCAGCAGTAATTTGGCCAAGCGGATTAGTGCTGCTTTCACTTAAATTAGCGTTATATTTACTAACATTGGCAACTTTTTTAGGATTGAATACTAAGCTTTGATCGGTAGATATTCTAAGTCCACCTAAGGCGCCGCCCAAATAAAAGCCACTGAAATGATCTGAATTATCAGCTAAACCATTGGCTAGTGTGCATGCTGGTATTATCCCTAAACCCAATCCTAATAGTAGTGCTTTCATGACTAATCCCTTAATGTTAATTATTTGTTGCCATTATGGCACTTTGACCGACCAAGCACGTGACGCCAACTCGACTAAACGCAATAATAACATCTTGATAGGGGTAGCCTCTATTATACGCCGCTTGAATAACGCCACAGGCTCCATATGCGAAATCAGTCCCGGGAATCCAATAATGCATGTTGGCATCCAAAATAATTCGGTATGCTTTACTAATTGTCCACCCTGGTGTGGTACTTAATAAATAAAACGCTTTATTAAAAACACCACTTGAATAGTGAACATTCATCCCTGGGATAAAATTAGCGGCATTATCAATAGAACGACCATCCAATGGTGGGTTATTCATATAGCGTAATGGCTTACCAGTTTTAGAAATGTTTGCGCCGATAGTCCAATCATTTCCGTTCCAATACCAGGTAAAGCCAAGAGCTGTACGTAAATAATTGTTAAAAGTCATGCCAGTGATATCAGAAAATGCCTCATTAATCCCACCAGATTGCTGAGAATATATCAAAGTTGAAAAATGATCCGTAACCAAATGGCCGAGTTCATGGGACACTACATCTGCTTCTGTAAGTGGTGCAAACCGCGTTTTTCCATTACCAAATACCAGTTGTTGAGGGCCGACAATTCCACCTTCTTGCATGCAATGTGGACCACAAGCAAACGCATTATCAAAATCAGCTAAGTGAGTATATACACGCAACGGTAACTGTGTACCAATTGGCGATGGAACCTTATATTGACTTGTAAGCATGCTGAAGGTTTGTTTCACAAAATAGGTCACATCATTAATCGGAGATAAGCCATCATTCACTGGCGCAAATCCATTATCGGTTAAATTGGCATAATTTGGCGATGAACAAGCATAAACAAAAGGTATAAGTTGGTACGCAATTTCACTCGCAGTTGAGATTGGCAAGTCAAAAGGCAATTGAGCGACTTCCTGGTTTTTTAAATTGATCACCCGAAATAGATTATTAGAAATAGAGCATGCATTGTTCTGGAACAAAATATCAAATTTACCTAAGGCATTGGTACCAGCCTCTAAGTTACCAAATTGATATCTTCCAGAGCGATAAGGTAAATTATTAAAAGTAACTCCACCCGGGCCTTGGCCTATCTCAGACTTAGGTAGCGCGTCCCATTCCTGTAGCACAGTTCCTTTGTTCGCATCAATTATGTAGGAGGATATTGATGGTCCCCGGGATGTCCTCTTCACATACGAAATATGATAAGCAAGAATTGCTTTACTTGAATGATTTTTATCAAAGTAAATAATTTTTCTCGTATTAATACGAGTACTAACAGAATTTCCGGCTGTTGCTATCGCTTCAGCTTGTCCAATTGTTATTTTACCATCTAAATTAGGAATATCTTGATCAATATCATCAATTAATAGGCCCGTAACAGTTGTATTAGCTTTCGATGAGATATGATAAATGACTTGTGCACCAAAAACAGGTAATCCATCATAATATTGATTATAACGTATATGACTTACTTGAGAGGTATCAACGTCACCGCTTACAAATCGTAAGGTATTAATCGTATTTTTTTGAAAGGATAAATTTGTCGGTAATTGCAGATCTGGTGAAATGGGCGCGGTATGTTCCAGGGAAAAATTTTTTAATAATGATGTATGATCCTCCTCTTTTCCCCATATAAGCTCTTGCTGGGCTGCATAAGTTGCCAGAGGAGATAGGTATATGACTA
Organism: Fluoribacter gormanii; assembly: GCF_900156395.1. Taxonomy (GTDB): domain Bacteria; phylum Pseudomonadota; class Gammaproteobacteria; order Legionellales; family Legionellaceae; genus Legionella; species Legionella gormanii. The sequence continues at coordinate 8,625 of NZ_FTNL01000034.1, forward strand.
ATGTGAATCCTTGCAACAGTCTTGGCAACTTCCTTGCCCCCATGTTTTTACTCCCTTAATGATAATGAATCCTAATACAAAACAAAGTTCAGATTAAAAAATTACTTTAACTAAATTTCGAAAAAAAGCTAGGGCTGTTGATAATATATCTCTATTTTCTGCATACATTCGTTTGACTGAAATTATGTATTCATAATTATCAAATTGAACGCTAATTTATTGCTCCCTATGAAATTTAATAGGGAGGGTGTTTTCCTACTTATTGAATCCAGGCTGAAATTTAGAGCTGGCCCGAACTTAGGACAATATAATTATTGCGTCAAACATTGATTTAAACTTGATGGAGTAGATTCCTCTGACAATTCAATCATAACATTATACTCTTTGTGCAACGAAAGAGAGTGTTCTTGCTCTACCGCTTTTTTTAGTTTCTGATATCTTTTGTCTTTAAGTGCATTCACTTTTTCAATGAGATGATGATAAAAAACTATATCTGATTGAGTTGGAGGAAGCGTTAATTTTCTTAATTGATCAGCATGTTCTAGTTCTTCTTGAGCAGGGAAAGGGGCGTTGTCCGACTTATGAGAAAATAGCGAAAAAAGCGAAAAAGAAGGACGAGGCTGAACAGAAACTGATTTTGCCTCAGGATAATGTGAAAATAATGATGAAGAACTATTTTCATGCTCTTTTAGTTTTTTAGACTTATCTTGATGCTTATGTGACATTAAAAAAGTAAGATTTAATGATTTTCTATTTTTTGATTTGTTTGACATGGATTCATCGGCCTTAGTACCTGATGATGTTAATGAAGGGTTTCCCTTCGGCCCTTCTAATATTATAGGATTACTTTGGTATCGAGGTGATAATAGAGGATCAACATTCAATGAACTGCTGCACTGTGATTTTTTTTGTTTGCCTGCATGTGGATTTTCTTCGGCCCACTCACAAATGAGTTTACCAACATTTTTCATTTTTTTTGCTAAAAGAGCTCGTCTTGGCCCCCAAGGTTCAGGAGGAGTTAATAAGTTTTCCTTTCCCCATTTTGTTACGGCTTCATTGAACGCTTTCTCTCCTGCCTTGGCTTGCTGAATTCCTTCATCTCCGAGAAGGCCAGGAAGAATTCTGGCTATAATGAGATTTGCATTGTTTATTGTATCCAGCATTAATTTATCTGGAGTCGTCTCTGGATTTTTCAATGACTCAAGGTAGATTTGAGGTATGTCGATTAATCGCTTCCTTACTTTTAGATGATTTAATAATTGCAATTCAAGGGAAATTTGTTCAATTATTTTTTTACCTTCTTTTGCAGCACTCTCAAATCCTGAGTGCGCATTCCAAACACTGGACAACGATATATTTAGATGAAAGCTGCCTTGTTCATTAATACATTCGGTCCAAATCTCATTAAGAAGAGAAAATGCTTGTTGAAGTGCTTGTCCTGCTTGGGGTTGATATTTTTCTTGCAGAACTCTTTGGAGCTCATCATCTGCATCAAGTATTTTTTCTTGGGCTTTGCTAAGTTCCAGGTATTTTTTTAGATAGATAATATATTGATTTAAATGTTCCAAAAAAAACAATTGATCTTCTATGAACGCAGCAATTGCTGCGGCCTGAAATCCCGCCCGCAAAGAACTATTTGCTGTGTTTAACCATTCTTGAACAGTATGGCTTTCTTTGCCAATTGTTACATTTTTTTGTAATAAGCTATCGATTTTTAATAAGTTTTCTTCGAGAAGAACTGCAGGGGGATGCGCTTGCGAATTTGGCTCTTGCTTGTTAGTTATCAATTCGGCCTCATATTTTTCATAATGAATTAATTATGCGCCGATTGTCGCAGGATATATGAAAAAATCAAGCTAAGAGTGTTAATTAACATGCTGCTGGTTACGGACGCTTGTTCGCTTGCAATCAATACTATTATCCTTCATTCATCCCGGTTGCTGGCAGCCAAGCTACCAACATGATTACACCCTCTAGGTCTTTTTAATTTTTTGGATTTGAATTTTCTTGATTTTCCCTCTATGTTAAAAAGATGGACTCATCTCTGTATATAATCAATTATAATCAATGAAACGGATGTCACACACTATGACGCATTCTCAAAAAATAACTGATGATGTTCTTATCGATTTAGCGTTGCAAGGTGGTGGTGCTCATGGTGCTTTTACATGGGGCGTGTTGGATCGTTTATTAGAAGAAAAGAAGCTACGAATCGATGGTATTTCGGGTACATCTGCCGGCGCTATGAATGCAGCAGTTCTTGCCGATGGGTACACTAAAGGTGGTCCTCAGGGAGCACGCGACTTGCTTGAGTTGTTCTGGAAGAGCGTTTCTGAAGCGGCACGCTTTAGTTTGTTACAACGCAGCCCCCTTGATATTATTCTGGGCCAGTGGTCACTTGATTATTCTCCCTTTTTTATCACCATGGATATCTTGTCGCGATTGTTTTCCCCCTATGATCTGGACCCATTCGGAGTTAATCCACTTCACACTATTTTAATGGAAACTATTGACTTCAAACGATTGTCCCGAAGTCCAATCAAATTATTCATTACTGCGACAAACGTTAGCACCGGTAGAGGAAGAGTATTTCGTAATGATGAAATCACTCCTGATGTGCTTCTTGCGTCTGCATGTCTACCTACACTTTTTAAGGCAGTAGAAATCAATGGAGAGCATTACTGGGATGGTGGTTATTCAGGGAATCCCACAATTACACCGCTAGTACGAGAATGTAAATCACATGATACAATTTTAGTGCAAATCAATCCCGTAACACGCTCAGATATTCCACAGTCTGCAAGAGGCATTCTAAACCGTCTGAATGAAGTCTCGTTCAATGCTGTGCTACTTAAGGAGCTTCGCATGATTGCTTTGTTACGGCAATTGGCACATTCAGATAATTCTGAAGGAGCAAAATGGGCTGGCATGCGGATACACCGGGTGAGCAGCGACATGATGCTCGAGCTTGGTTATTCTTCCAAGCTCAATGCAGAATGGGACTTTTTGCTCATGCTACGCGATGAAGGGCGTCGAGCTGCCGACGCTTTTCTCTCAGAACATGCGAATGATCTTGGCAGACGCTCGTCGCTTGATCTCGATGTATTACTTGAAGGCATTTAACTTAGGTAACTCTCGAGATGCTCTTCGGGCTGTCACGTAGCAACTATCTTGAATTTAGAACCAAAACAGTTGCTATTTAATTTCTATAAAGACGATGTAAAAAAACGAAACCGCTCAGGACAAAAAGAACTATTCATTTCTAAACTGTCTACTCAATTGAATGGCCATTTCTATGGATTGTTCATAATTGAGTCGGGGGTCAACCAAGCTATGATAGGCTTTTTTCAGATCATCTGCTGATAAGCCGCGAGCGCCACCAATACATTCTGTGACGTTATCACCAGTAAGTTCAAAATGAACACCACCTAAATAGCTGCCCATATTGCGATGAATTTCCAAAGCTTGTTTGAGCTCTAAAAGTATGTTGTCAAAGTGGCGGGTCTTAATACCATCCACAGTAGTTTCTGTATTTCCGTGCATGGGATCACAAGACCAGGTCACTGGAATCTTTGTTTTTTTCACGGCTTCAATAAGTGGAGGAAGCAGTTTATCTATATGGTTCGCACCCAGTCGAGTGAACAACAAAAGTCGTCCTTCTTCACGCTGAGGGTTTGCTCGATGCAATACTTCTTCTAACCATTCGGGAGTAGCCGATGGTCCAATTTTGATCCCAATGGGATTTTCGACACCACGTAAAAACTCCAAGTGTGCACTGTCAGCTTGGGCAGTGCGCATACCTATCCAGGGTAGGTGAGTAGAAAGGTTATACCATAAGCCATCTTCCATTTGACGCGTCAATGCTTGCTCATAATGCAAATGCAGGGCTTCATGAGAAGTATAAAAATCTACTTTAGCCAAGTTACTGGCTTGTATTCCACTTACAGTATCTAAAAAGTCCAACGTATCGGCAATTGATTTAACCAGAGTTTGATACTCATCTTTTTGTTTTGAATGTTCAACAAAACCCAAATCCCATTGCTGAGGGTGATTTAGGCTGGCAAAACCACTGTCGAGTAAGCTACGAATGAAATTTAATGTGATGGCTGAGCAGTTGTAAGCTTGCAATAATAATTTAGGGTTGGGCTCCCGCGCCTCCCGAGTAAACTCAGGGGAGTTAACCAGATCACCGCGATAGCTGGGTAAAGTAACACCCTCTATTGTTTCATAATCTGAAGAACGGGGTTTTGCATATTGTCCAGCGATTCGTCCAACACGAATGATGGGCTTTCGTAAGCCATGCAATAAAATCAAGCTCATTTGTAAAATGATTTTTAATTTATTGCTAATAACTTCTGAACGACAATCATTAAATGATTCAGCGCAGTCGCCACCTTGAAGAATAAAAGCTTCTCCACGTCCAGCACGTGCAATTTCTTTTTTCAAATTTTTTACTTCACTACTGGTGACCAGAGGAGGTAAAAGGCTCAGCTGTTCTACAATTTTATTTAACTGTTCTTTATCGGAATAAGTTGCAGCTTGTAAATACGAGTACTGGAGCCAAGACGTAGGCGACCATTTTTGCATAAAAAAACCCATGTAACTTTTTTGAGTCTAAGTATGGAATAAATGAACACATACTGCAAGCGAACAGCTTATTATTGTGGTGATTACCTTTGGGGAACATATCATTTGCACCCAGGATACAATAAATAAATAAAATTCGAGGACTTGAAAACTCATTAGGTTGCCCCCATCTCCGATTTTCACGTTGCTAAGCTGTGGAGAGGAGAAATTGAATGAGTAAAAAACAAGATAAAAATTGGCATCAATTTAAAGAAGAGCATGAATCGAAAGACATTGAAAACTCTGAAGAAGCTCAAGACTTACCTGAAGAAACAGAGCACATGGAACCATCTTTAGATCATCCAAGTTACATAGAGTTGAGTGAAAAGCTGACCCTTGCAGAACAACAATCTCATGAAAATTGGGAAAAAGCGGTTCGTGCTCAAGCTGAATTGGAAAATGTCCGTCGTCGTGCTGAACGCGAAGTATCTAATGCTCATCGCTATGGTGTTGAGAAGATAATTACTGATTTATTACCGGTAATCGATAGTCTGGAGCAAGCCTTACAACTGGCTGTTAAAGCTGCGGATGCCGCAATGCATGAAGGCTTGGAATTAACTCTGAAGCTTTTTATGGATGTATTGAAAAAATTTGAGATTCAGCAAATTGATCCCATTGGTTTGCCTTTTGACCCACAGATTCATGAAGCGATGTCGATGCAAGCGGTACCGGATGCGGAACCCAATACGGTATTAGCAGTATTCCAAAAGGGATACAAACTAAGTGATCGAGTGATTAGACCGGCACGTGTGGTTGTGTCAAAAAAATAAAAATGTGAGATTTATGGGTTGAAATTGGTTGGTTATGCCCCATATAAGAATCATTGCATTAGAAAACTACTACTTTGGAGCAAGAATAGAATGGCTAAAATTATAGGAATCGACTTAGGTACCACCAACTCATGTGTTGCGGTTATGGAAGGTGATAAACCTAAGGTAATTGAAAACAGTGAAGGTCACCGCACGACGCCTTCCATCGTTGCTTTTACTGATGATGGTGAGGTATTGGTTGGACAAGCTGCAAAACGTCAAGCAGTAACTAACCCTGATAATACTTTATTTGCGATTAAACGATTGATTGGTCGTCGTTTTGATGACGCGGTTGTCCAAAAAGACATCAAGATGGTTCCTTACAAGATCGTTAAAGCAGACAATGGAGATGCTTGGGTTCGTGTTAAAGATCAAGACAAAGCACCGCCACAAGTTTCAGCTGAAGTGTTACGTAAAATGAAGAAAACTGCGGAAGACTACCTCGGTGAAGAAGTGAAAGAAGCGGTGATTACTGTACCTGCTTATTTCAATGATTCGCAACGTCAGGCAACCAAAGATGCTGGTCGTATTGCTGGTCTTGAAGTAAAACGTATCATTAACGAACCTACTGCTGCAGCTCTTGCTTACGGTATGGACAAAAAACGCGGTGATTCAATCATTGCTGTATATGACCTTGGTGGTGGTACTTTTGATATCTCGATTATTGAAATTGCAGAAGTCGATGGAGAACATCAGTTTGAAGTGCTCGCAACAAATGGTGATACATTCTTAGGTGGTGAAGACTTTGACTTGGCTTTGATTGAGTATCTGGCTTCTGAGTTCAAAAAAGATACAGGTATTGATTTACACAATGATCCATTGGCATTACAACGATTGAAAGATGCTGCTGAAAAAGCAAAAATCGAACTTTCTTCAGCACAACAAACCGATGTTAATCTACCTTACATTACAGCAGATGCCTCTGGACCAAAACATCTTAATATTAAATTAACTCGCGCTAAACTGGAGTCTTTGGTTGAAAAATTGGTCGAGCGTACAGTAGAGCCTTGCAAAATCGCATTGAAAGATGCTGGATTGACCGTATCACAAATTAACGAAGTTATTTTGGTTGGTGGTCAAACACGTATGCCTTTAGTACAAAAAACAGTAGAAGAGTTCTTTGGTAAAGAGCCACGTAAAGACGTTAACCCCGATGAAGCCGTTGCTGTGGGTGCTGCTATTCAAGCTGCAGTTTTATCTGGTGAAGTAAAAGATATTCTATTGCTTGACGTAACTCCTTTATCTTTGGGTATTGAAACTATGGGTGGAGTGATGACAAAACTCATCGATAAAAATACCACAATTCCTACTAAAGCCAATCAAGTCTTCTCTACTGCAGACGATAATCAAACAGCAGTTACTGTGCATGTACTGCAAGGAGAAAGAGAGCAAGCTTCAGCGAATAAATCTTTGGGGCGATTCGATTTAGGTGATATTCCTCCTGCTCCTCGTGGCGTACCACAAATTGAAGTAACTTTTGATATTGATGCGAATGGTATCCTTAATGTTTCTGCTAAAGATAAAGCTACTGGTAAGGCACAATCCATTGTTATTAAAGCATCTAGTGGTTTGAGTGATGAAGAAGTAGAGGCAATGATCAAAGACGCCAAATCGCATGCAGAAGAAGATAAGAAATTTAAGGAAATGGCAGAGTTACGTAATCAGGCAGACAGCTTGATTCATAGCTGTGAGAAATCAATGAAAGATTTGGCGGCTGAACTTGCTGAAGATGAGAAAAAAGGCATAGAAACAGCAATCGCTGAATTAAAAGAAGCGATTCAGGGCACTGACAAAGCACAAATCGAAGAGAAATTAAAAGTGTTAAACGATGCTTCTGCTAAAATGGCTGAACGAGTTTATGCTAAAAAAGCATCGGAAGGGCAAGCAGGATCAGGTGAAGCGCCTCAGCAAGAACATGCGCAATCTCATGAGTCAGCTAAAGCTGATGAAGGAGTTGTGGATGCCGAGTTTGAAGAGGTTAAAGACGATAAGAAATAATCAGTGTTATCGTCACTTAGTAGCCTAGGTGCTTTGTAGCCTGGATATAACGAAGCGGAGCTTTTGCCATCATTCCCGAGCATAGTGAGGAATGATGGGGTTCCGCTTCGCTGTACCCACTACATTGTCCGTTTTATTATTTTTTTATATTGTGAGTAGTTATGGAACAGCAGGATTATTATGAACTTTTAGAAGTAAGTCGAACTGCAAGTGATGCCGAAATTAAAAAAGCATATCGCAGGTTGGCAATGAAATATCACCCAGATCGCAACGCTGGTGATTCTGCTGCAGAAGAAAAATTTAAAGAAATTCAAAACGCTTACAGTATTCTCTCTGATCCACAAAAACGTGCTGCCTATGATCAATTTGGTCACGCAGGTGTTGATCCTTCCATGCGAGGTGGACAAGGAGGCTTTGGTGGCTTTGGAGGTTTTGGTGATGTTTTTGAGGATATTTTTGAAAATATCTTCTCGGGTGGACGGGGTGCTGGGCGACAATCTCGCGGTCAACGCGGTGCTGATTTGCAATTTAACGTACAATTAACGCTTGAGGAAGCTGCTTTAGGTAAAGAAGTGCAAATTACAGTTCCCAGACATGGAGCTTGTTCTACCTGTAGCGGTAGTGGCGCTAAAAAAGGAACTCAACCAAAAACGTGTGAAACCTGTAATGGCATCGGACAAGTCAGAATTCAACAAGGCTTTTTCTCTATTCAGCAAACCTGTCCAAGCTGTCATGGTGAAGGAAAAATTATTTCTGATCCTTGCCCAGATTGTCATGGTCAAGGTCGGGTACGTGAAAGCAAAAAACTCACGGTTAAAATTCCTGCTGGCGTAGATAACGGCGATCGCGTTCGTTTAAGCGGAGAAGGTGAGGCAGGTATGCATGGTGGAGGTCCTGGCGATCTTTATGTACAAATCAACGTAAAAAAACATACTATATTTGAACGCCATGAAAATGATTTACATTGTGAAGTACCTATCAGTTTTATAATAGCTGCAATGGGTGGTTCGATTGAAGTACCAACCCTTGAAGGACGAGTTACTTTAAAGATCCCTGAAGAAACGCAAACCGGCAAAGTGTTTCGTTTAAGAGGCAAGGGGATGAAGTCCGTACGTGGTCATGGTCAGGGTGATTTATTATGTAAAGTAGTAGTAGAAACTCCTGTGAATTTATCACGAGAACAAAAAGAATTACTAACTAAATTCCAGGAATCACTGGAAAATGCTAAAGGAAATCATTCTCCACGCTCAAATTCCTGGTTCGCAGGTGTGAAAAAATTCTTTGAAGACATGAAATTTTGAACTAAGTAAGTTACAATGCTCACATTTATCTAAATGTGCATTTTTTGATCTTGCTGACCAAGGGATATAATCGTCATGACTCTATATAAAAAAGAGTCATTGTAGCCTGGGTGAGCGAAGTAGAACCAGAGAACCTGGGCGCTTCGCTTACCCAGGCTACAGATTCGTTAAGGCCATTTAAAATGACACATTGAATAACCAGACTAATAGAGTAGAGCCATGATGAACCAACCAGCAATTTTAGTATTAGCCGACGGAACTGTTTATGAGGGTATTTCGGTAGGAGCAACAGGAGATTGTGTCGGAGAGTTGGTTTTTAATACCTCTATGACGGGTTATCAGGAAATGCTCACCGATCCTTCTTATACTCGGCAAATTATTACCTTGACTACAGCACATGTCGGAAATACTGGATGTACTCATGAAGATATGGAGTCAAATAAAGTTTGGGCTGCAGGTTTGGTACTCCGTAATTCTTCAATACTCCATAGTAATTATCGTGCAGAACAATCTCTTCCTGATTGGCTCAAAAAAAATGGTGTAGTTGCAATTGCTGGAATTGATACTCGTGATTTGACTTTGCGTTTACGGGAACACGGAGCTTTGGGTGCTTGCATCAGTACTGATGTAGAGAATCCTGAAGTGGTTTTAGCAAAAGCAAAATCGTTCTCTGGACTGCAGGGGGTTGATTTGGCTCTAGAAGTTTCTAGAAAAACCATAGAGCGTTGGCATGATGGCCAAGGAGAGTGGGGAACTGGTTCTCAACCCCAAAAATTCCATGTAGTTGCTTATGATTTTGGAGTAAAGCATAATATTTTACGTATTCTAAATGACAAAGGGTGTCATTTAACTTTAGTTCCGGCAAAAACTTCAGCTGCAGAAGTTTTAGCAATGAATCCTGATGGGGTATTTTTATCTAATGGCCCCGGAGATCCACAAGCGTGTGACTATGCAATTAGCGCAACCCAAGAATTTTTGGAGCATAATATTCCCTTGTTTGGCATTTGCCTGGGTTTTCAAATCTTGGCTTTAGCATGTGGTGGAATAACCAAAAAAATGAAATTTGGTCATCACGGAGCCAATCATCCTGTGATTGAAACTGAAGGGAAAAAACGTGTTTTTATAACCAGTCAGAACCACGGTTTTGCAGTGGATGAAGAGAGCTTACCTGATTGTCTTTCCATAACTCATCGTTCTCTATTTGACAATACCCTTCAAGGCATCAGACATAAAGAAAAACCGGCATTGGGCTTTCAAGGTCATCCAGAAGCGAGTCCAGGACCGCATGATATCGAAATAATATTTAATGAATTTATACAATTGATGAAATAGGATATAGCAATATTAATTAGAGGATTAACTAATGAATGAAAGTCATGTTTTTACTTCTGAATCGGTTTCTGAAGGACATCCTGACAAAATAGCAGATCAGATTTCTGATGCCATTTTAGATGCTATTTTAATGCAAGATCCTGCTGCGCGTGTTGCTTGTGAGGTATTTGTTAAAACAGGTATGGTGTTAGTTGGCGGTGAAATTACTACTAAAGCATGGGTGGACGTGGAAGCCGTAACGCGACAAGTAGTTAAAGATATAGGTTATAACAGCTCACAAATGGGTTTCGATTGGGAGTCCTGCGCGGTACTCTCTGCCATAGGCAAACAATCTCCTGATATTGCTCAGGGTGTGGATAATAAAGAAACAAAAATGCTTGGTGCTGGAGATCAGGGTTTAATGTTTGGTTATGCCAGCCGTGAGACCGATGTTTACATGCCAGCTCCAATTGCTTATGCACATCGTTTGATGGAGAAACAAGCTCATTTACGTAAATCAGGTGCATTACCCTGGTTGCGACCTGATGCTAAATGTCAAATAACCTTAAAATATGAAAGGGGTATACCTGTTGAGGTTGACACCGTTGTTTTTTCAACACAACATGCAGCTGAAATTGGATATAATGATTTAGTCGAAGCAGTACGTGAGGAAATTATTAAAACCACGTTACCTGGCGAATGGCTGACCCATAAAACCCGTTATTTCATTAACCCAACAGGTCGTTTTGTCATTGGCGGTCCCTTGGGCGATTGTGGACTAACTGGTCGTAAAATTATCGTAGATACTTATGGTGGTATGGCGCGACATGGTGGGGGATGTTTTTCTGGTAAGGATCCCTCTAAAGTAGATCGCTCCGCAGCTTATGCAGCACGACATGTTGCAAAAAATATAGTAGCGGCTGGATTAGCGGATAAGTGTGAGTTACAAATTTCTTACGCAATTGGTGTTGCTGAACCCACGTCAATTTTTGTTGAAACGTTTGGAACGGGTCGTTTATCTGATGACGAAATTATTGAATTAATTAATTCTCATTTTGATTTAACGCCACAAGGTATCATCGAATATCATGATTTGCTTCGTCCCATCTACAAGCAAACAGCTACTTATGGTCATTATGGACGTGAGAACTTTCCCTGGGAACGTTTGGATAAGGTGACGGAGTTAAGCAAAGCTTTATAAGGAGAGCTAATGGAACTAGTCAATAAGGTAGAGGCAGGGAGCACTATGACAAAAGATTATAAAGTAGCCGATATGTCACTGGCTTCTTGGGGACGCAAGGAAATTGCGATTGCTGAGACAGAAATGCCGGGGTTAATGGCTTTGCGTGAAGAGTTTGCTGCAACCAAACCATTAAAAGGTGCTCGTGTTGCAGGTTGCTTGCATATGACAATTCAAACTGCAGTGCTTATTGAAACGTTGATCGCTTTAGGCGCTGAAGTGCGTTGGTCTTCTTGTAATATATTCTCTACCCAAGACCATGCTGCTGCAGCAATTGCTGAAAAAGGTATTCCTGTCTTTGCTTGGAAAGGTGAAACTGAAGAAGAATATTGGTGGTGTGTAGAGCAAACGCTTACTGGACCGAATGATTGGACCCCTAACTTATTGCTGGATGATGGTGGGGATTTGACGCAAATGGTTCACCAAAAATTCCCTGAGCTCTTGCCTGGAATTAAAGGAGTATCTGAAGAAACAACCACGGGTGTTGCCCGCCTTTATGAAATGGCTAGAAAGGGTGATTTAAAAATCCCAGCGATTAATGTGAATGATTCAGTAACTAAATCCAAATTTGATAACATGTACGGTTGTCGCGAATCCCTACTGGATGGAATAAAACGTGCGACGGATGTAATGATCGCAGGAAAGGTCGCGTTAATTTTAGGTTATGGGGATGTAGGTAAGGGATGTGCACAAGCATTACGAGGACAAGGTGCGATTGTTTTAATTGCTGAAATTGATCCAATTTGCGCGCTGCAAGCTGCAATGGAAGGATATCGTGTTGTGACTCTGGATGATGTAGCCGAACAGGTAGACATCGTTGTAACCGCAACCGGTAATTACCATGTAGTGACTCACGATCACATGAAACGTATGCGTCATCAGGCTATTTTATGCAATATTGGCCATTTTGACTCTGAAATTGATGTCCAGAGTTTAAAAAAATATCAATGGGAAAATATCAAACCGCAAGTTGACCATATCATTTTTCCCGATGGAAAGCGCCTAATTCTTTTGGCACAGGGTCGATTGGTTAATTTAGGATGCGCTACAGGCCATCCAAGTTTTGTGATGTCAGCCTCTTTTTCCAACCAAATTTTGGCGCAAATTGAATTATTTAAAAATGCGGCTCAATATGACCGACAAGTTTATGTTCTTCCTAAGTTATTGGATGAAAAAGTAGCTCGCTTGCATTTAGGGAGAATTGGAGCGAAATTAACCCAACTCACGCAAGAACAAGCAGACTATTTAGGCGTGGCGATCAGTGGTCCTTATAAGCCTGAGCAGTATCGATATTGATTTAGTAAGTACTTAGTTTCTATCTGGGAACAGCTCTATTTGGCACTTCTTGCGAGAAAATTTTGCTAATCAATGCTTATATACTGATGTATGCTAGGCTTGCTTAGTATGAATTTTCTCAAAACCCGCACTCCAAATCCAAGTGAGCGAGTAAATATCAACAGGATGAAGTGCTGTTACCAACCGTTATTATTCCAAACAGAGATTGCACTCTTCGTTTGCAATGAGCAGCAGCTTTATAAAAAATATCGTAGGGGTATGCGCAGTTTTTTAATAGAAACGACGTAATAGATAAGCCTAAAGAGCGTGCTATGAACATCAACAACTCTTTTTAACTTTAATACATTAAGTATAGGCGAGTAACATTTTGGGATATGTCTAATCCTTGTTTTGCCCTGTTTCTTATAGCATACTGAATTTCGATGTATTTTATAAGGAGATTGTTGCATGTTTAAATCAGGGATTTTAGGTTTAAGTCTTTTATCTATTGCACAGGGTATTTTTGCTTCATCTGGTGCGGATACAGTGCGAGTGATAATCAAATATAAAGAACAAATGTCTAGTGTTTCATCCATAAAGTCACAAATAAAACAGATAACCCAATTACCGGTAAAAGAATTAAATCCAATGGCCAATGGTGCCTTTTTATTAATTTTAGACTCAAAAAACAGCACGTTAGTCAAAGATGATGAGGATACTACATCCTTGGTTTTAGAGCGTCTGCGCAAAAATCCTCAAGTTTTATATGCAGTTCAAGATAGAGTAAGCTATTTTAAACCCGTTCCTGATCCAGAGATTTTGGGTACTGGCGATATATTATCACATGAAAGTCAGTGGGATGAGTTCTCGCGCCCTGCAGGAATTATGTTGGAGTCCAAGCCTGGATTTAGAGATGGTGCCTGGGCCTATACCACGGGTCTTTCTAAAAAACCAATAGTTGTTGCGGTTTTAGATACTGGAATTGCTTTAAATGACAGTTTAATTAATAACCTGGTAAAGGACAGTTCGGGTAGCTTATGGGGTTGGAATTTTGCTGGAAATAACAATAATTTGATTGATGAAACGCGATCTTATCATGGAACTCATGTTGCTGGGACGATTGCGGGTTATGGCAGCGTCATGAGTGGAATGGGCGAAGATTTAAAAATTCTTCCTTTAAAAATTCCTGGTGCTAATGGGATGTTTTATGAAAGCTACGTCATTAATGCCATTTATTGGGCCGTAGGTGGTGATGTTCCTGGAATACCACATAACATTCACCCTGCAAAAATATTGAACATGAGTTTTGGCGTCGATAGAGGTCCTAAGGATGAAATAGATTATTGTGATCAGGCATTACAAGAAGCAGTCTTTTTTGCCCGTAAAAAAGGTGCAGTATTGGCTGTCGCAGCCGGAAATGATAACGTTTGGGAGCATTTCAATGCACCTGCGATTTGTAATGGAACCATTAAGGTGGCTTCTACTGGACCCGAAGGCCTTAGATCCTATTTTTCGAATTATGGCCCAAGTGTTACTTTAGCTGCTCCTGGAGGAGACAAGCGTTATGGTATGTGGGGAGGAATTTTATCTACAGTGAATCCAGGTGGTGGTTATAATGGGTCTGGTTTTGATTTTTATCAAGGAACCAGTATGGCTACTCCTCATGTTGCCGGTGTTGCTGGATTAATTTTTGCTGCCAGTGAGAAAGTACTTAGTCCTGAACAAATAGAGCAATTACTGTATACAACAACCCATGATTTTGGAGCCAGTGATGATGCGAATAAATCGTGTGTAGGTAAGAAACCTTGTGGACATGGTATTTTGGATGCTGAAAATGCAGTTAAAGCGGCAGCAGCTGGTTATGATCTACTCTTTTCTGCCCCCAAAATAGAGCATTTGGCAATTAAGGATTGTGGAAAGAACGGGCTGGCTCCAAGTAAAAAGCGCATTCTTTCAGAGGGAGGAATTTGGATACAAAACCGTGCTACATGTGAAGTGGTAGAGAACTTGCAAAAACCTCATATAGAGCAAACTAAAAATGGAACCATTATTGCCCATTATGGTTCAGTAAGTTATCGACTCGAGCAAAGCGCTTATAAGTCATGTCACATAATTGGTTACGATGGTGTTGGTTGTTATTTGTAATTGAGTTTATGTTTCTTTCTAGGAGAGTGGTGTTTTATTTTCGTAAATCATTCACGCAATGCAGACAACTTAAGCTTTTAACCTGGGGGAAGCGCGGCGGAACCCGGGTTTTAACTCCAGAGTTCTCAGATTGCGGCTTGTATCTTCACCCAGGTTACGGCGTGATCTTTAATTGAAAAAGGGGCGTAATCGCTTGGCAGCTGCTCGCTGCTCTAATTGCTCGGAAGATAGTGTTCTCGGTAGCGTTAAGCTATTGCTTGGTTGAGTTAACGTATTACTGGGAGGGGTCAATGTATAATGCGGTTGCGGCTTATAAATCGAGGGCATGATTTTGAGCACTTCTTCTGCTTGCTTTAAAAGAAGCTCCACTTTTTGATTCAATAACTCGGTTTTATTAATTTTTTCATAAAGTTCTTTAGCTACCCCAAGACCATGTAATGTTGCTTGATAGAATTGAGAAATTGGTCCTCTGAGCGCGGCTATATGATCAAAAACGGGTCCAACGGATTGATGCTCTAAAAGAAGTGTCACATTTTCTTGAAGTGCACGCATCAAACTTAAAAAATGATCCTGTTGTAAAATCAGTTTTTGCATTCCTTTAATTAGCGTGTTTTGCTTGATATGTTTGCTGTGATTTGCTTTTAATGCAAAAGTTAAATGATCTTTTTGATAACGGTTTGTGATTTTTAATAGAGAGCTAACGAGTAACGAAAGCATATGAATGACTTGCTTCAAATCTTCATTACCTAAAGCATAGGCAAGGCGGTCCATGTTCATTTTAGCCGAATGTCGAGGTTGAATATCCAAGAGATAAAGCAAATTTTGATCAATACTCAGAAGTATAGCCAGAGTATCTTGATTACTTAAACGATATTGCAGAACTAGTTGTATGGAACAAATTGTATCTTCCATGGAGGATGATTCTTCTTCAGGCGCGTTTAGCAATTCATCAAGAAGACGTTCTGACGATTTAATGCTCTTTGTTGCTTCATCCAGTAGATTTTTTAATTGTTCTACATTGATCTCATTCATTCTATATATGGCACCGCGTTGATTAAGAAAAAAACATCCCTACTACAATAATAACATTGAAATGCGTTTTTAAACTATAATTTAATAAATAGAATAACTTTCTAAATCTCTATGGAAAATGATAAGAAATTTGCAAACTTTGATGAATTCTATTCTTTTTATCTAAACGAACATAAAACAGTGATGTGTCGACGCTTGCATGTTCTTGGTACTTCTTTAGCCTGTTTAAGTTTTATCTTCTTTCTTTTTACTTGGCATGGTTTATGGCTTGTTCTGATGCTCGTGGCTGGATATGGATTTGCCTGGATTGGGCATTTTGTTTATGAAAAAAATAAACCGGCAACATTTCATTATCCTTTATATAGCCTGATGGGTGATTTTGTCATGCTATGGCAGATTTTAAGAGGAAAATTAAAGATCTAGTTTTGATGATTCTAAATCACATCTCTGTATTTTTGTTCAAAAATGGTCTAAATTGCAATTAAATATTTCATCACAAGGAGTGTGCAATGATACTTGAAAGCCCTGCATTTGCTCATAATCAGTTTATTCCTAGAGATTATACGTGTAATGGTGCTAATCATTCACCACCATTAGTATGGAATAATGTACCTAAAAATACCCAGTCTTTTGTTTTAATCATGGATGATCCTGATGCGCCAATGGGATTATGGGTGCATTGGATTTTATTTAATCTACCTGCTGATTGTCTTGAGCTAAAAACGGGAATCGGTGTTCCCTCGAAAGCAATTAGTGCACGAAATAGTTGGGGTAAAACAGGCTATGGGGGGCCTTGCCCTCCAAGCGGTACTCATCGCTATTTCTTCAAGCTCTATGCTTTAGATACCTTATTAACTCTGGGCGAACATGCGACAAAAAAGGAAATAGAGACCGCCATGCAGAATCATATTATTGAGCAGACTGAATTAATTGGTAAATACAGTCAATCGCCTTAAAAATAGATCTGTAATTTGAGTGAAGCAAAAAGGAACTGAGGTTCAATTAGCGCCTGGTTTCTTTCACTTCACCCCGGATTCTATTAAAGTAATTAGTTAATTAAAACCGAGCAATAGTTAAATCGCAACACGATTCGGTTACTTTATTTAAATGCTCAACCCCTGTACTCAGACATCGAGTAAGTAGATAGATTGGATTAAAAACAATAGAAGCGAGTGTTGCACACGTTGCAATAATGCCCATGGTTGCATCAACAATCGTATGTGCTGCGGCTGCTTGAAATGAAGAACACGTATTCGAACTGATTGGTGTTTTGGGTGCAAAAACCGCTAACAATAAAGCTGGTATAAGTAATAATGCAGTAGCTGCTAAATAAATAAAGCTTTTCAAAAAGAACAATAACGCATTAACACCTAACCAAAGAGGGCTATGGATAGGACGAACAAGTAAGTCAGTAAAGTCAGTTATATTATGAATTGGGCGAAAATAGGATGGCTGCGGTATAGGAACTAAATTGGAGTACCTAGCTCTCAAGTCATAGTACCCGTTCCAAGATGATTTAATTTTTGAAAAAAACATAGATATCTCATTTATCTTATTATTATTTTGGGGCGTATCATGCCAATTAATAAATAGAAAGGAAATACTTTAATTAAAAAATTAACTAACAGCTTACTTCGACTGGGTAATCCGGATTTAGACTATATATAAATCCGGATGATAAACGTTATTTTCTTGTATTATGAGGGGATTTTTCCACATGCAATACGATCACCACCACCTCCTAAAGGAGGATTGTCAGTGTAATTATCTCCACCTGCATGAATCATAATCGAATGTCCTTTAATATCTTGAGTTGTTAAACGAGGCGCTAGGGTAGGGACATTAGCTGCTCCATTACTGCCAACAATCAATACAGGTAAATCACCTAAATGACCTTGGCCATATGGACCAAGATGCTTTTGGGTGTTCGCCGGATCCAGGTGCGAACCAGCGTTTTTAGCATGATCCCCGCAATCAGGATGTTGGTGGATGTGAAAACCGTGAATGCCAGCAGGAAGTCCAGTCAGTTGGGGAGTGATAAGTAAGCCATACTTGCCATCTTCAAAAACGACTTTTCCAATTGAAGTTCCATCTGTGGTAGTGACATCACTCGTTATTGTTTCTGCAGTAACTATCGATGAAAAAAATAAGGTTAAAGCACCGATGAAAATTCGTTCTTTCTTTTTGATTTGATGCATGAATAAATCCTTTTTAGTGACAATTTTCTCATTCTAACATAGCATATCCTATATTAGGTTATCTAAAGTTGAATTTTAAAAAACGTGAATAATTTATTGGCACATGGAAATTAATCGCGTCTTTAAGGTTTTTTATTATGATTAAAAATGTAATGCCCAATATCAGAACAGCGACATTAAATGATGCCGAGGCTATAGCGCAAATTCATATCTGTTCCTGGCAAAAGATGTATCGAGATTTCATTCCAGAAATTATATTACAAAACTTATCCCTAACTGAGCGAACTCGGCAGTGGCATGACTTGATAGAGCAAGAAGTCAAAGTATTAGTCATGGAAATTCATAATCAAATTATTGGTTTTGCGAGTATTTGTCCTTTTCGTGATTTTAGTGCAGATGGTTCAATGGGGGAAATCAGTGCAATTTATTTGCATCCCGATTACTGGCGGATGGGATTGGGTACCCAATTATGCCAGGCGGCAATCTCTGAACTTGCAAATCAGGGATATAAAAAAATACTTCTATGGGTATTCGAGGACAATATTCAAGCGCGAAAATTCTATGATGCTTTAGGTTTTGAAGCCACGAACTCAACCAAATTAGAAGAGTTTTACGAGGATGGTGCTTTATTAAAAGAAGTTCTTTATCAAAAAATATTGTAACTCCCCACGTCATCCCGAACCCGAGCGCAGCGAGGGTGAGGGATCTCCTGCGGTGTATCTCGGATACAGTCATGTAAAAAAACATTTGAAAAATTATGTGGTTGTGATCAAATAGCTGCATGAAATACTACGAAC
>NZ_FTNL01000043.1 GCF_900156395.1 Fluoribacter gormanii
TTCTGGCTAACAAACACAATAATGTTTTATATACTGGCGTTACCAATGATTTGATTCGTCGTGTCTATGAGCACAAAAATAAGCTAGTTGCTGGATTCACCAAAAAATACAACGTGGATCGATTGGTATACTATGAAGCTTGAGGGAGTATCATTGTAGCCATTGAACGAGAAAAACAAATCAAGGGTTGGTCACGAAAAAAGAAGCATGATTTGATTAATGCATTGAACCCAGAGTGGAATGATTTGTATCAATCGATTCTTTAAAAATTGTTCCACCTGACAGGAGATCCCTCACCCTCGCTGCGCTCGGGGTCGGGATGACGTGGGGAGTTACAATTTCATTTATATTTATTCCATTTATTTTGGGATAAAATCTTGCATATTTAATAATTTTTACTCAGAATAGTTTTTGATTTATCTAGTTTTAGAATAGAAAGTCTAACAAAATGACAGGAGTGTCACGATGAAGTATACGATAACTTTTTGCGTATTTGATCATACTGTAGGAGGGAATCCTTTTTGGCATGGTTCTTTTTTTCTATCAATGCTGGATGAAAACAAACAATTGCTTGAGGTTGTTGAGACTTGGGGCTTTTATGGTGTTACCAGCACTGGAGATAAAAGCAGTTGGTTAGAGCAATTCAAAAATAAATATCATTTAGATGTTGATTTCCAGGGCAATCATGGGATGTTAATCAATGAGGAAGTGCGTTTCATGGATCTTGGGCATGGGTTACATGGATACACTTTTGAGCTGGCGCAGGATGAGTTCGAATTATTACAAAAGAGATGTGCAAATGCCGTTGCAGAGCAAGAGGCAGCTATTAAGGAAGTAGTTGGTGATGGTCAACATTTCAAAACAGATCCAGAAAAAAAGGGGAGAGTTTATCAAGAAGAGGCCTACTCCAGACAAATTTTCGAAATCGAACAAATAAAGGCCAAAATTGAAGGGCGTCCTTCCAGGCTTAAGCCTTTTGATTTTCATTTATCATTTGGTTTATCGGGACCTAGCCTGAAGAATTCCAATACCTGTAAAACTAGGGCGGTTTCCCTTTTAGAAGGGATCTTAACCGAAGAGCAACTTGCCCCATTTAAAAATTCCTCTTTGCCCCGATTGATTCCGGGTTTAGAACCTATTCTTTTGCATAGTGAAGGCCCTTTACACATACATAAAAAATCATCAGGTAAAGAAGTTTTTTATCGAGATAAGAAACAAGATAAAGAAGTTAAATTATATTGGAGTGTACCGCCACAACGTTTTGATCAGTTATCAGCTGATACCGAGAGTTTATTTAAAATAGATGAAGAGTATCGTGATGAAGTGAAATATATCGTCAGCCAGTTGCAGCGTTTAGAATGGTTAATAAGAAATGCGTCTTTACCTGAAAAATATAAAGAATATCAAAATGATTTAATTCAGCGCATTGTTTCCTGTTATAAAGCATTTGCCATTATTGAGCCCAAAAATGATAGTAAAATATCAGGTTGGCAAGGCTCAATTCTTGGTTTCTTTTCTGTACCGAGAAGCCAGGAAGAGAAAAAGTTACAAGATAAAATTCATCAGGCAAAAATGCTTTTAAACGCTCTTTATATGGCTATAGTAGATGGATGGTCGATCTATGATGAGTATCCTTCTGAGACAACTACAAATGTAAATGCTGAAGACTATAACCTACTGGAAGCCTTGGTTTCATATTTATCAACAGAAGATAAAGAAAGCCTATGTAAGATATTAGGAAGACCTTATTTGGAGAATGAAGAAACACAGGTGACTTTGCCGGTATCATTACCTACTTAGTTTTTTGATCGTAGCCTGGGTGAAGGTGAAAGCCGTAACCCGGGGATATTTTAGTGTTGCATCTTGCCGAACGTAGAGAGGAACTCTTCAGCCGGGTATTATAATAACGCTAATAGAGGATACTTCGTCGTAAATTTCACAAGATGAAGTAGTCGATAACGATTAAACGATTTAAGTAGAAATAAGAAATCGAACCGGCATTGCCAGTTCGATATTTTCGAATTAAACGATTAAGCAGCCATTGCCTTAACACGAGCTACTAGACGACTTTTAATACGAGCAGCTTTATTTTTATGAATTAAACCTTTACAAGCCGCTTTATCAATAATTGGTTGTGCTTTGGTGAAGGCAGCATGAGCGGCTTCTTTATCACCTGATTCAACAGCTTTAATTACATTTTTGATGTAGGTGCGGAACATAGAACGTGCACTGGCGTTGTGTTGACGTAGTTTTACGTTTTGGCGAGCACGTTTGATCGCTGATTTAATATTTGCCACTTAAAAATCTCCACTCATTCAGATGGTACAAAAAGATGATGATCATGCACAATGAGTTAGAATTTGTCAATAGACTTCTTTGTTTCTAAAGCATAAATTGATTTAATCTATGACGGTATGTGTTATTTGTGCTCAAATTCAATTAGGCAATATGAAGTCTCAATTATTCCTTGAATTTCAGTTTAAAGAACATGACACCGTATTTAGAATTATGACAGTTGATACATTTAGGTATAATATAAGCTATTTTGGGCCTTCTATAAAAATTATGTCAGCAACAGATACAGAGATTATGGTACCTAAACGACAAAGCTTATTGCGTTCAACGACACTGGTTTCAGTAATGACCTTTATTTCACGTATTGTAGGTTTTGTGCGCGATATGGTGCTTGCCAATTTTTTTGGTGCCCAAGCAGGCATGGATGCTTTTTTTGTAGCATTCCGCATCCCTAATTTTATGCGCCGCCTTTTTGCAGAAGGAGCGTTTGCTCAAGCGTTTGTTCCAGTACTTGCTGAGTATCAAAAAACTCGTTCTCCAAGTGATGTACGTGTTTTTATCGCGCGTATTTCTGGATATCTGGGGACTATTCTTAGTGTTGTTACTTTAATTGGGATATTTGCGGCACCAGTGATTATCTTTTTATTTGCTCCTGGTTTTAGTCATGACAGTGACCGTGCTGTATTGGCTACGGAAATGTTGCGTATTACATTCCCATTTTTAATGCTCGTTTCGCTAACGGCTATGGCGGGAGCGGTATTAAATACCTATGGTTATTTTGCAATCCCCGCATTTACACCGGTATTATTGAATATCAGTATGATTCTTGTAGCGATCTATCTATGTCCTCATTTACCCAAACCTGTAGTTGGTCTGGCTTGGGGCGTTCTCATTGCAGGCATAGCGCAATTGCTTTTTCAAATTCCATTTTTGCATCAACGCAGTTTATTAGTAAAACCCCAGTTGGTCAGAAATGATGCTGGAGTGAATAAAGTACTTAAGTTAATGATTCCAGCTTTATTTGGTGTTTCCATTGCCCAACTTAATTTAATGGTTGATAGTATTTTTGCTTCCTTTTTGAAAGTTGGAAGTGTGTCTTGGTTATATTACACCGATCGCCTTACTGATTTTCCATTAGGAGTTTTTGGTGTGGCGATTGCAACGGTAATCCTTCCTCATTTATCTCGAAGGCATGCAGAGCAAAGTATAAGCCAATATTCAAGTGCCTTGGATTGGGGGTTGCGCTCCATTTTACTTATTGGAATTCCAGCAGGGTTAGGATTATGTTTATTTGCTATGCCTTTGATTGCGAGTTGCTTTGCTTATGGCAAATTCACTGCTTATGATGTGATTCAGACTCAAAAAAGCTTAATCACACTTGGGGCTGGAGTGCCTGCTTTTATGATGGTCAAAGTATTGGCCTCTGGTTTTTATGCACGACAAGACATTAGCACTCCAGTTAAGGTGGGGGCGATTTCTATGATCGTTAATACTTTATTGTGTTCTATATTTGTTTGGCATTTTGCTCACGCGGGTCTAACTTTAGCTTCCGCATTGGCCGGTTATGTTAATTGCGGTAGTTTATTATTTTTACTGATTAAACGTGGGGTCTTCAAACCTTCTCCTGGATGGTTAAAATACAGTATGCAATTACTCTTTGCTAACGTAGCAATTAGCATTTATTTAATTTTAATGAGCGGTACAGTAAGTTATTGGCTTGGTTTTTCCCCTGTGATGCGTTTAATCTTATTATCTGCCCATGTAACAGTTGCAGTAACCATTTATTTGTTAGTTCTGGGACTAACCGGGCTTAGACCTGCCCATTTTCGAGGCCAAGTGAAGGAATAAAAACATGCAAGCAAAGTTATTTTATGAGACTCAAGGTGAACGGGCTATTCCTCTTTATTTGATTTCGCAAGGTCAATGGGAGGAGGAGCTGAGCATGCTTACACCAGCGGTACAGAATTGTCTTTCCTTGCATCAATTTAAAGGGAAAATAGGGGATGCTTGTTTCATCCAGAATGCAGATGGATTGATCGATAAAGCGTATATTGGGACAGGTGATGGGAATCAGGTTCAGGCTTTAGCCAATGCGGCACTGATACTTCCTCCTAACATTTATCAAGTACAAGGAATATGTTCCCAAGAAGGAGCAATAAGTTGGGCCTTGGCGCAATATCGTTTTGAAGCATATAAAAAGCAAGAAGTACAACCACGGCTTTTAGTAGTTCATCCAGATAATTTAAATTCTATTTTGGCATTAACCCAAGCTCACTTTTTAGTGCGGGACTTGATAAACAAACCAACTAGTGATTTAGGTCCAAAGGAATTGGCTGAGGTAGTAGAACAGTTAGCTGAAACACATAAAGCGCAATTCAGACAATGGGTTGGTGATGAATTGCTTAAAGATAATTTTCCAGCAATTCATGCGGTTGGGCGTGCTTCTAAATCAGCCCCTCGCTTGTTGTCATTAACTTGGGGAGATGAGAAAAATCCTCATATTACTCTGGTAGGAAAGGGTGTTTGTTTTGATAGCGGAGGTCTGGATATTAAATCGGCTTCTGGTATGCGTTTAATGAAAAAAGATATGGGGGGCGCTGCCCATGTAATAGGCCTTGCACAATGGATTATGACGCGTAATTTACCTGTACGCTTACATATGCTTGTTCCCGCTGTAGAAAATTCTATCGGTCCTGATGCATTTAGGCCTGGTGATGTTTTAACCATGCGTAACGGTTTAACTGTGGAAGTGCATAATACTGATGCGGAAGGACGGTTGGTTTTGGCTGATGCTTTAGTAAAAGCATGCGAAGAACAACCTGAGTTATTGATTGACTTTGCGACCCTAACAGGAGCTGCACGTGTTTCAGTTGGCACTGAAATTGCCGCACTGTTTACCAATAATGATCACTTGGCTGCAGAAGTAACAGCGGTCTCTCATAAAGTGGTTGATCCTATCTGGCGATTGCCTTTATTTCCTGCGTACGAAGATTTACTTCGCTCAAATGTTGCTGATTTAGCTAATTCCAGTGATCATCCTTACGCAGGAGCAATTGTTGCAGGATTATTTTTGCAGCGCTTCGTGGCAAAATCTATACCTTGGATGCATTTTGATATTATGGCGTGGAATTTGGGTAATCGGCCTGGAAAGCCCGAAGGTGGTGAAGCAATGGGGTTACACACGGTTGCAGAATATTTGTTAGAGGTTTATGGATAACAGGAACAAGTTGAGTTCAAAAGGAGATTTTGATGTTAATAACGTTTCATACTGATGCTTATGAAGATATCACATATTTTGCAGATGTGGCTAAGCGGCTGCTATCTTTAATGGGGCATAGTGGCACTATTCCTGGAGCAATCAAATCAGAAAATCTTCCTGAAGCTTTGGAACGATTGCAGGCTGGTCTTAAAAATGAAAAAAAAGTTGTCGAAGACGATGATGAAAGCGAACCGGAAATCAGTATATCAAAGCGTGCTATTCCTTTAATTAGCTTATTGCAAGCTGCAATAAAGAAAAATAAAGATGTTCTCTGGGATTAATGTGGTGCTTTGTGGTAATCATTAACAACTAACGCCATCCAGAGAAGCGTATGATGAAAGATCTCCTGTTTTGAGCATTATATTTATTATGTTCAAAATCACCCAATGGAGATCTTCCACTCACTGCGTTGACGAAAAATTCAAATAAGAGGAATCGCACACTATTTCAATTCAATCTGATGCGTATGCAATTCGCAACCTTTGGCTCTATAGTTTCTGTAGTGTGCACGGCTTAATTCCTTCTCAGTTTCCACATTCACTACAATTTCCATAACACGCTTAAATTTTGGATAAAAGCCTGGGATATAATTTGCAAGATTCAACAAGATGTCGTTAAATCCTCTAGGTTCTCCTTCATAGCCTATTTGTATGGGGGGAGGGGGTTCGGGGCCTTCACCTTGCAGGTTATGCGGAATAAAACTCTCTTCTTTGAACGTCCATAGCAACTCATCTAGAAATTCGGCTTCTTGTTTGTTGTTGCATAAGACATAAACCTTATGCCCTTTAGCATAAGCTTTTTCCAAAAGACGACAAGCCACCGACCAGCGTGCATCATTCTGGTCGCTAGCTAATAGATAAAAATCAACGCGAATTGAGGGCATGACGTATTATTTGAGTTAATAAAGGGACTGGTCTGCCAGTGGCATTACGATTTTTGCCGAAAATCCAGGCAGTACCTGCAATGTCTAAATGTGCCCAACGATACTTTTCTGTAAAGCGAGATAAAAAGCAAGCTGCAGTGACACTGCTTGCAGTACGATCAAAACCCGCATTGATCATATCCGCTAAAGGGCTATCAAGGGCATCTTGATAGTCATCATCTAAAGGCATACGCCAGACTCTATCATTACTTTCCTTGGCTGCATCCTCAATCAATTGTGCTAATTCTTCATCTTGAGTCATAAAACCCGATGCAACGGTTCCCAGCGCAACAATAATTCCACCAGTAAGTGTTGCAACATCGATCACAAATTTCGGTTGATACCGCTCGGCATAAGTCAGTGCATCGGCTAAAACCAAACGACCTTCTGCATCAGTATTAATGATTTCCACTGTTTGCCCGGACATACTGGTAACAATATCACCTGATTTGACGGAGGTGCCACTCACCATATTCTCGGCACTGGCAATTAAACCGATAACATGAACAGGAAGCTTTAACAAAGCACATGCTTTCAAAGTACCTAATACACTGGCGGCACCTGACATATCATATTTCATTTCATCCATTGCATTGGCTGGTTTGATGGATAATCCGCCTGAATCAAAAGTAATTCCCTTGCCTACTAGAATGATTGGGGGAGCATCATCTGCGCCTTTGTAATGTATGTCAATGAGTCTTGGTGGCTGGGCTGACCCTTGTGCAACTGCTAATAAAATTCCCATACCCATTTGGTGCATTTCTTCCGGCCCCATCACTTTGCAGCTCATGTTTTGGGCAAACTCTTTAGCTAATTGCATTGCTTGCTCACCCAAATAAGTAGGGGTGCAGATATTTGCGGGCATATTAGCCAGATGACGAGTCAATTCAACACCTGCTGCAATTGATTGACCTAATTTTAATCCCTCTTCACTGGCATTCGGCAAATAAAACGTTATAGACTCTAATTGATGAGGCTTGGCTTTTTTCTTTTTAAAATCAAGTAATTGATAGCGTTGATTATCTATTTGAACAATCATTTGTTCCAATTGCCAATCAGCAGAATAGTGCGTTATTTGTGGCAAACATAGCGTTGCAGAGCGAATGCGGTGTTTGATTAAAGCCCCTGTAATCTCGGTTACTCTTTTTTTAAGCTGAGAAGGCGTGAATTTGGTTTGTTCACCACATTGAATGATTAATAAGCTACCATCCAGAGCATGATGCCATTGCATATCACCGGCTTCGGAGGTTTTTTTAATAAGTCTGCTAACTAAATTATGATGCTCGTTACTCAGAGCAAAATCAGATAGTTCAGCATCAGAAAACACCCCAATAACAAGACATTCACTACTCGATAAGTTAGGTTTTTGAGTTAATCCGTAATTCATTTTAATGTTCCCTAATGCCTGGCTTAGCCTGGGTGAAGCGCAGTGTAACCCGGGAATTTTATTAATTAAACCTGGGTCGCGCTTCACCCAGACTTTATTTGACTTGTAGTGTACCCAAACTTAGTTTGATTTTAAACAGGCAATTTACAATCTGTTAATGGTTGTGTTGGTACAACAATTTGAATATTGATTCCTTTAATCGTCGGGCTATCTATTGCTTTTTCTAGGTATTCAATCAATGGGACATCAACTACTTTACCATATTCTGATGATGCTTGCCGAAAATACAATTGACCTTTATTTCGAATTGCAAAGCCTAAATGAGAAATATTTAATGCAGTGCCAATTTTTTGGTTTAGCTCCCAATTGGGTCTTACGATTTCAATGATTGCTCCGTTAGGAATTTGTGCGAATAAATACATGTTCGGTTTATTTTTTTCAGAAAATAGTGCAGTGAAGGGTAGATATGGAACTTCTTCTGAAATGGTTTCCAATTGGGCTCCTTTCCTTTTTAATTCCATTAATCGTTCTTCTTCGGTTCCCCTATCTGCGTTTACTAATCTTATTGCACCGACAGTTTTATAAGCATACCAGTTGGGTTTATTAATGATTGCATCAGCAATTTTTGCAACGGGGTGATTATTTTGATCTTTTATATTTAGTGTAATGTCTCTAAGAATTCCATTTCGCTGATTATTTTGATTCCAATCCAGACCCGTAAAATGATTTCGTCGTAAATAAGAAACAGTTCCGTTTTTATAGCGTATATTTTTTAAGCATTGTTGAAACGAGTCAAGTGAGTTTGCAACGGCTAATGACACCACTGTGTTTACGTAGGTATCACAGTCGAATGCATCAACACGATATTGAGGATATTGATCGTATCGAGCCTTTGACCCTTCACCTAATGAACCAAGAATATATTGTACCCCTAAAAATTGGCTACTGACCCAATCTATTCTATCTGGCATTGAACTATTCGGCATGTTGCTTAGTCTATGATATAGTTCTTCTATTGAGGAATTAGCTTGTTTTTCGGCACTGTCTGAGTCAAAAGCATGACTTTGAAAAGAAATGAGAAAGCAGGCTGCAAAGGCCAGATGTTTTAAGGGAGTAAATGTGTACTTCATTAGTTTTTTCTATCTCAAGCCAAATAATGACTGCATTTTAACCTGTTCCAAAGTAGGGAGGCAAGGATGCTCAATATAATTTGGTTAGGAATGATACTAATTTCGGTGGTCGTTGGCGTAATTGAAGGGCGTATTGATGAGGTGGCACGTGCTGTCACAGAGTCGGCAAAACTAGGCTTTGAAATCGCGCTTGGCTTAGCAGGAATTATGTCATTATGGCTAGGAATTATGTCTATAGCTAACGAATCAGGTTTGGTGGCTTTACTAGGAAAAATACTCAGGCCAGTTTTAAGACGGCTATTTCCTGATATTCCTACTGAGCATCCTGCAATGGGGGCAATGACTATGAATATTGCTGCTAATATGCTGGGTCTTGCCAATGCAGCAACTCCATTTGGACTGCAAGCAATGAAAGAGCTGCAAACCCTGAATCAACATGCAAAAATTGCTACAAATTCCATGTGTACTTTTTTGGCAATTAATACTTCTAGCGTGCAATTAATTCCTGCTACCGCAATTGCCTATTTGGCCACAAATGGCAGCACTAACCCGAGCAGCGTTATAGTCAGCTCATTGATCGCAACGACCATTTCTACTTTGGTCGCCATTATTTCTGTAAAACAATTAGCCAAATTACCGATGTTTCGTGTTGAAGGAAAAAACAGCCTATGAGTGGGTTTGCAAATCAATTATCCAATTGGATGCTTTTAGTTTTTATTGTGGGTATTCCTTTATATGCTGCGGCAGTAAAAAGAATTAATGTTTTTGATGCATTTATTGTTGGTGCGAAACAAGGTTTTGATACGATTTTAAGCGTTGTTCCCTATTTAATCGCTATGATAGTTGCTATAGGCATGCTGCGTGCCTCAGGTTTTTTTAGTTTAATGGCAAATCTTCTTTCACCACTTTTAGCTATGATTGGCATGCCTCCAGAAGTTTTACCATTGGCCTTGATTCGACCTTTTTCTGGAAGTGCTTCAACGGGAATGATGGCAGAATTGATTCATCAATATGGCGGGGATTCACTCATTGGCAAAATTGCGGCAACTATGATGGGAAGTACAGAAACGACATTTTATGTGATTGCCGTATATTTCGGTTCTATAGGAATTCGTCGTACACGACACGCTATTCCTGCCGGTTTATTAGCGGATCTTGCTGGAATTATTGCATCAGTGATTGTTTGTCGCTATTTATTCGGATGATAATACCTGAAACTATTCTAACTTCGTCCGAAATTCACTGGGTGCCGAAATATATGGCACCTTCAAAGATTTGGCAGATGCATGAATCATGCAGTACTGCTTTAGATTATCCTATTTTAGTTTTCTTCTTGCCTTTACTTTTGTCTTTGTTGGCATAATTTGTTTTTTCCATTGATTTCAAACGAGCAAACACATTACGCACTTTTGCTTTAAATTGGGCCATTTCTCGTGCGGGAACAGGGGATGCAGTAGGCAAATAAGTTGTCGTTGGATTTCTTGGTTGATTATGAACATGCAGCTCATAATGACAATGAGGGCCTGTCGCAAGACCTGTTTGGCCTACGTAACCAATAACTTGACCTCGTCTGATTCTACTACCTTTGGATAGTCCTTTTGCAAATCGAAGCATGTGTCCGTAAAGCGTACTGTAAGTTTTATCGTGTTTGACTTCAATCATATTACCGTAGCCATTGTGTCTACCAATGCTAATAATTGTTCCATCACCGACAGATTGGATCGGAGTACCAATCGGTGCTGCAAGATCGATACCTTTATGGGCTCTTTTATAGTGCAATATTGGATGATATCTTGAAGTAGTAAAGGTCGAGCTGATATGACTAAATTTAATGGGGTAGCGAGAAAAGGCCTTTTTAAAGCTTTCTCCCTTAGGCGTATAATAGTCACGAGTACCATTTCTACTAATATGGCGTACGGCCTGAGCGGTTTTACCTTGATTGGTGTAGCTTACAGCAACTACATCACCAACACCTACCATTTTGTTTTCTACATAGAACGTATCATAAGCAATAGAAAATCGATCTCCACTACGAACAGAACGCGAAAAATCTATTTCTTTGCGCAAGATAGTAGTCATTTGCTGAATTAATTTCCTCGGGATCCCTAACTGCTGAGCTGTAGCGGATAAGGAACCTTTGACTACACCGGTAATATAACGCTCTTGGGTTTTTACTTTTTTAGAATCAACTTTCGTCTTATATACTGCTCCATCCCTATACACTGTAAGTGTTTGTATGTTGTTCATCGGGATAATTAATTTTTCCAACTTATTCTTATTAATTAAAAATTTAAGTTCTTGACTTGGTTTTATGGCGGTAAGCGCTTTAGCATAAGGATTTTTTTGCATAACCAAGTGTAAATTTTGGGCAGTTAATCCAAGGCGCTTAAATATAGTAGCCATAGAGTCCCCAGATCGAGGTTTTATAGTTTGCCATTCATTGTCCTTGGCAATTTTTTTAATTGGTTTAACCGTTTTAACAGCGTTTTGTGCAACAGTTTTAGCTGTTTCTTCCGTCAGATTGGGTTTAGACTCTTCAATAATTTGCTCATCTTCATTTTGAAATGTATTTTCTTGAAAAGCTTCGTCTTGATACTCTTCTGATTCATCTTCATCAAGATCAGGTAAAACAATGGATTGAGTTGTAGGTTCCTGATGTGAATTATGTGAAAACTTTTTTACAAGGAAATAGGGGAGTGAAAAGGCAATAATCAAGGCAAAACCCATTAATACCTTAGATGGATTAGATTTTTTATTTTTATTCGTTTTTCTTTTTTCGATATATATATAAGGTTTTTTATCCATTGTTTGCCTATACATTGCCATCCGGAATCATGCTATTGTTTGCATTTTATTTAAATTTCGGGTGACAAATTATCTTAAATCACCTTTTAGGTATGGCAGGAAATTGCCAACCGGGCTAAGATACTCGGTGTGAGAAGATAGGTCAATCATTTATAAAGGTTTTGATGTCATGATAGTTGAAGATTCAGTTTGTTCCGAGCTAGTAAGAGGCTGTGAGGAGGTACTTCCCCAGCATGAATTAGAAAAAAAATTACAAAAAGGAACTACTTTAAAAATAAAAGCAGGCTTTGATCCAACTGCACCTGATTTGCATTTGGGACATACCGTATTACTTAATAAGTTAAGACAATTTCAACAACATGGTCATGAAGTCATTTTTTTAATTGGTGATTTTACGGCGATGATTGGTGATCCAACTGGGAAGAATGTCACACGTTTGCCTCTTAGTCCAGAAACGGTTCTTAATAATGCCAAGACATATCAAGAACAGGTTTTTAAAATTTTAGATCCACTTAAAACACGAGTAGCATTTAACTCGCAGTGGCTGGCAGAATTCAATGCGACAGATTTGATTCGTCTGGCTGCAACACACACAGTTGCTCGTATGTTAGAGCGTGATGATTTTAATAAGCGATATACTACAGGTCAGCCTATTGCAATTCATGAATTTTTATATCCTTTACTTCAGGGGTATGATTCTGTGGCACTCAAAGCAGATATTGAACTGGGCGGTTCGGATCAAAAATTTAATCTATTAATGGGACGTGAATTACAAAAGCATTATGGTCTTGAACCACAAGTTGTCATGATGACTCCATTGATCGAAGGCTTGGATGGTGTGAAGAAAATGTCGAAGTCATTGGATAACTATATTGGTATTAGTGAACCAGCATCCGATATGTTTGGCAAAATTATGTCAATATCCGATGAATTAATGTGGCGATATATCGACTTATTGAGTTTTAAAACAGGAAAGGAAATTCAGGCTTTAAAGAAATCAGTAATGGATGGAGCGAATCCTAGAGACATAAAAATTGATTTTGCTAAAGAAATTGTGACGCGTTTCCATGATCAAATACAAGCAGAGCATGCACATAAAGAATTTATAGAACGATTTCAAAAAGGCATTATCCCTGAAGATTTAGAGGAACAAACCATAACCTCGAATGAATCGCTTTCACTAGCTCAACTATTAAAACAAATGAATCTAACTCAAAGTACTTCAGAAGCGATTCGTTTGGTAAAGCAGGGTGCCGTTAAAATTGATGGAGAAAAAGCTGAGGATCCTGCTCTTGTATTATCTGCAAATAAGACCTATATAATACAAGTTGGCAAACGTAGAATTGCCAAGCTGCATTTACAATAAACAGAGTGTCATCATTTTTTTAAAAAAAATGCAAAAAGTGTTTGACACTGATGGTGAAATCAGTAGAATACGCAGCACGCCTTCGGGGCAAGTTCATTAAGAAGAGAGAAGACAAACTGTGTGGGCACTTTGAAGAACCTTTGAGTGCTAAGAAGAAATAAATAAGTAAAGAAGCTGGTTTTAAACTAGCACAGGAATTGAACTGAAGAGTTTGATCCTGGCTCAGATTGAACGCTGGCGGCATGCTTAACACATGCAAGTCGAACGGCAGCATTTTCTAGCTTGCTAGAGAGATGGCGAGTGGCGAACGGGTGAGTAACGCGTAGGAATATGCCTTGAAGTGGGGGACAACTTGGGGAAACT
>NZ_FTNL01000029.1 GCF_900156395.1 Fluoribacter gormanii
CTTCTGGCTAACAAACACAATAATGTTTTATATACTGGCGTTACCAATGATTTGATTCGTCGTGTCTATGAGCACAAAAATAAGCTAGTTGCTGGATTCACCAAAAAATACAACGTGGATCGATTGGTATACTATGAAGCTTGTGGGAGTATCATTGTAGCCATTGAACGAGAAAAACAAATCAAGGGTTGGTCACGAAAAAAGAAGCATGATTTGATTAATGCATTGAACCCAGAGTGGAATGATTTGTATCAATCGATTCTTTAAAAACTGTTCCACCTGACAGGAGATCCCTCACCCTCGCTGCGCTCGGGTTCGGGATGACGTGGGGAGTTACAAATAATCAATTAATTGATCTATAATTATACAGTCTAGGTGTAAAGCTAATGCACCTCATGCTTTAAAGGCGATGTCTTATGATCAAGGTAATCTGTACTGTTAGTCTCTTAGGAATGATGTTTACTCTCATAGGTTGCGCTCCAACAGCCTATATAGTTGGAACAACAAATCAACCAATCAATTATACTTATGCCCCAGGATATAATCCGCCACAAGTAGCTTATCCAGACGTGCCCGTAGATGCTAATACATCTATAGATAGTGCTGAAGTTATCCAGCAAGAACATGAGATTAATGCCATAAATGATTCGATTGCCATAAAAGAAAAGCAAGATGAAGCCGCTCGGCAGCAAGCAATCCAGTTGCAACTAAATGCTCTGCCAAAACTTCAGTAAAAGAAAAATTTAATGACTTATCAACCTAGCCAATAAGTCGTCAACATAAGTTAAAAAATTCGAGAATAGAATTGGCACACACTTTTTAAACGTACCTCAAACAAGAAGTACGTTGTGTCGTGTTAAATTCAATTTTGATTTGGGTGAGTAAAGCAAAATGCTAAACTGCTTACTCATTTATAACGCTAGTCCTGCAGGCGGCATAGGGGCAGATGGAATAAGATGTTCCTCTATGATTTCATTGAAGAGTTGAATATCTGTCCAGGAAATTGCGGCTTTACCCACTAATTCTAACATCCGTTCCAATTCTTCGCGTTCAAATTTCGTTATCAAAGGAAGATTACTTAATTCTTCAATAACTTCTTTTTGGTTCAATATACTATTGGGCTGACAGACTTTTTGAATACTACTAGCATTTAACATACCTGCTAGTTGCAAATGTTTCATGAAATGAAAGGCTCCAACACCTAACTTGCTTACCATTAATAAATCACTTGTGCTATCAGGATTGATAAGTGATGCATTATTTAATAACAAAATATTTTTCGCAAAAATATTAGCATTTTGAGGGTTTTCCTCAACCAACTCAAAATAGTTATACAACGGGTAATGTTCTGCTACAAGTTTTTTAGCCCCTTCATAAATTTTATTGATATATTGTTCTTGTCTTACAAGAATATTAATTGCATGTGAATAATAGCTATCATTTTCTAGCATTAAATTAAGCAGATCCAGCGTAATACCCATATGATTTGCTGAAATCGAACTATCACGCAGTTTCTCTATTAGACTTGCAGCATTGTAGGCATGTTCTTGAAGATTAATGATCAATCGAGCAATGTCAAGAGATTGCCCTGGATAAGTAAGCAACAATTCAAAAGTGTCCAAATCAAGCACACCTAGTTGATGTAATTCTCGTGCACTTGCGGTTACGTTTGCATCAAATCGTGCAGCAGTAAATATATGATCCAAGGAAAGCGCCAGGGGATCAATATCCAATTCTTGTATCAATCCAAACAAATTGACAGCTCCACCGACACTGGTAATGTTTTTGGAAATAATGCATTCAAGATCGCTAGTCATTGAAACTTGGGCGTCTTTCATCGCCTTAAATAAAGAAATTAGTCGGTTACCATAATTAGGATGGTCAGAAATAAGCCTAAGCATGCGCTGATCAGTTCCCAAATTTAACTTTCTTAGACGGCTAACAAAATCCGTGATCGGTGCTGCGGCTTTTGCATCATTGGTTAACACGCTCATTATCATTTGAGTGCTATTATTTTGAGTCTTATTGTTTTGAGCATTATTATTCTCAGCTGCCCCGGTTTCTTGGCAATTAGTAACATCAGCCATAACTGTCCTTAAATTGTTCTCTAAGGACAAAATATAACACAAAATGATGGTGCTAAGCAAAAAATTTCATTACTTAGGGATGTTGCTTGCTACTAAATTGATGTTTTTCAATCACTTCAATGAATTCATCTAAACAAGCATCTTCACTTGTTTCTTTAGTAATTAAAGACAACATTTTTTCTAATTCTTCTCTATCAAATTCTTCAAACAAGGGAAGACTATTAAACAATTTAATCACTTCAGGATGGTTTAAAATAGGACTATTATAGCGACAAACCATTTTATAATTTTCAGCATCTAACATATCTGCGTGTTGTAAGTGGGTCAAAAAATGAAACGCACCTACTCCCAATTTGCTTGCTATCAATACATCTTCTGTTTTCCGATAATCAATTAATGCAGCGTGATTTAATAACAAAATAGTATTAGCAAGGATATTGGCATTCGTTGGATCTTTTTCAAGCACATCGAAATAGCTTGGTGCCAATTTATCTTTGGCAACAAGTTTTTTTGCCCCCTCATAAATTTTATCGATATCTTTTTGTTGTCTTAAAAAAATATCGAAACATTCATAATAATAGAGATTTTTACTTAAGAGCATCGTAAGGAGCTCGATAACTGTACTCATCTTTTCGACAGAAAATTGATGGAGCTTGTCTATTATTTTCTCAGTTGAATAAGCGTGTTTTTGAAAATTAACGATTAAATCAGCAATTAATAAAGATTCCTCAGGATAAGCAAACATAAGATTCATGCTCGCTGAATCAAGTGAATTATTAGTTTTAAGTATTTGCATCCCTTGTTTCAGAGTTGTTTCTGATTTTGCACTCATCAATAAACGTTCCAGGGAAATAAATGCGGGATCGATCCCTTCTTCGTGCATAAATTCTAATAAATCGACCACAGCACCAGCTTGGGCAACATTACTTGCAATGGCCTTATGCAGCAGGTCATTCAGTACAAAATTATATTTCTTTAATACGCTGAATAAAGAAGTGAGGCGATTAATATATTGAGGATTTTCTTCAAGGGTTTGCATCATTCGCTCATCAGGTTCCAGGCCTAAATTGAGCAAGCGAGAATTAATTTTATTCTTTATCCCACTTTGATTGAATTTTAGATATGCCATTTGCCGCCCTCGCCTCAATATCCTGTGTCATCTTATCTTTTTTTTCAAAAATAGAAACCAATAAAATTTTATTTTTATCAAAAAATGAGCCATCTCGCCACAAATATTAACAAAGAAAATAATTTTAAAATACGATAAATAATAAAAACACAAAATCATCTTTTCTTTACCATCACCGATATTTTTAATTATACCCTTAAATGATTAATTTATTTTCAACAAAATCACTTAATAGTCACTTAATGTTTTTTTTGTATAATCCCACCTATTAGGTAAATTGTGACCCACATTATCAAATAAGACTCACAATGACCTAACTTAAACTTTAATGTTAGAAAAGTATTCTTAAGGGGAAAATCATATGGGCGCAGAAAGTAAAATTGTTGAAAAACAAATTGACGATCTTAAAGATTACACCGATACCGTTGCAGCTGTTCACTTACTAAAAGAAGTAGTTACCGGTGGAGCAGTAGTTACTGTTGGCTCAGCGAAAGATTCTATTGATTTAGAGAACTCAAAGAAAGATCCTAAAATTGGAAATGTCGTGAAAGCGATTTTAGCAAAGGCAGGCAAACCAGGAGAGGCAAAAAGTCAATGGGTTGAAAAGGAAGATCACAAGTTACATCTTGAAGCTGCAATTACTATTGGTGGCGCTGTTTATACTGTTGATATGACCTATGACGGGTTAAAAGAGGATAAACAAGAATATACTGTGAATATTACCAGTAAGTTGAACGCAGAAGTTAGCAGAGGAAAATTATTTTTTGACCCGTCTCAAGCAGCTACTGTTAAATTAATCTATGACAAAGAAGGTGATCTTCGTGCGGTAACCAAGCAAGGGTTATCCGTAGAAACCAAATCATTTATTCCTCATGCTTATCAAACTGAAATATTAGCAAAATTTTACAACAGTCTGAAAGAAGGAAAAGAGCAACGGCTTGCAGTAATGGGAACTGGTTCAGGTAAAAGTATTGTTATGGCGGGTATTGCCCAAGCTGTTGGACGCACCGTCATGATTGTTCCCGATAAGACATTAGTTGATCAACAATCGCTTGAAACACAAAAGATGCTGGGTGCTGGTGTTGTCAATGGTAACAAGCATACTCCAAGCGTTTTCACTTTAGAAACCATTAAACGAAATGTTGACGTTGAAGATTGGGATAAATTGGCTGAATTGGATATTCAAGAAATCAAAAAATATTTTGCATCAGTGATTGCAGATACTTCTGAAGATCATTTTGATCAAATCGTTTTACAAGCTGAGCACCCGTTGTTCAAGTATATTGCCGATGAAATAAAAGATTCCATGGTCTTAATTGATGAAAGCCATCGCCATACATTTAATGATGAAGATGCTCAAATTTTGAAGGGATTAAAAGATCGCAACTCGATCCTGGCATTAACCGCTACGCCAACGTCCAAATTGTATGATCTTTTCCCAGGAGAACCTTTAGATGATTTAAGCCTTGGAGCTGCAATTGAGCTAGGAACAATTCGTCCAATTCAACCAGAAGTAGCTTATTTAGTAGAGAAAGATTTAGTTACACAAGCTGTAGCCCATTACTTTGACGATTATTACCTCGAAGAAGGGATGAATGGTTATACTGATCCTGTTGAATTAAAAGAAGAAATCAAGAAAGCAGATACAGGGATTGAAGATAGTGTGGCTGAACAACAGGCCATTGAGCAAGCTTTAGAATTGAACCGTATCCGTTGTCAACGCAATATGGGTTTTTCTGATGACAAAGCAACTCGTGACAAATTAGCTGCAATCTATCAAAACATTGCTAATGGGGATGTAGCCACCATTGAACAATACCAAGCTCAAGTCGCTGAATATAGAAGAGATTCTGAAATCAAAGCAAAACTGCAATTGGCTAAGAAATTTAATAGTGCAATTGATAGGGAAACAATAGAAAAAGACGTCCCTGTCCGCGCAGTAGATTTGAAAAAGGATATCGATAAGGAACAACAAAAAGATATTCAAAGAACAATTAATAGCTATGCTCTTGCACTTGTCTTTAATGAAAAGCCTACCGATCTTGCTGAAAAAGACAGAACTCATAAGCTGGAAGAATATTTGAAAGAGTGGGATCAGCATATTTCGAAATATAAGATAAAAAATGACGAAATACATGACCTGTTTTTATCAAAACTCAAAGAGTGTGAAGAAAAAAACAGAGTAAAATTAGATAAAGCGCTGGAAAAGCTGGGAGCCCCCATTTCTAAATTGCCTGCTGAACAAAAGGATGCCATAGTCAAATTGATCTTGGATAGAGCAGAAGCAATGGTAGCTAACATCAAGGCGTCGCAACCTATATCTGATATTGTGACCAAGGCAGCTCCAGTTGACTTAAAGGCATTAAAAGCAACAGAGAGTTACGCCACTGCAATCGATATGGGTACGGATCCATCTACAATTGGTGATCAACTTGCTCAAATTGAAGTAGGACTAAGGACGCATATTGTAGCCGATCAGGTCATTGCAACAGGAGTAAGTATCAGAGATATCTTGAATGTGCAAATTATAAATACTAATTCGCCGGTAATTGAATCAGATATCAATGTGATTAACGGAATTCTCTCAGGACCTCAGGCAACTGGTCGTTGTGTAAGGAATAAAGATGTTGAGGCTCGTGCGCAACAATACATTGATCAACGATATGAAGGCAAAGGTCTAATTCTTACTGTTGAGGAAATAATTCATCCTAAAGATTCAGCAGCAAAAACAAGAGAAGTTATGTTGAACAGAGAAAAACAGGCACAAGCAGAAGAACAGGCCATTATTCGCATACAAAGTGTAGTAAGAGGCTATCAAACTGCCAGACTGTTTCAACAATATAAGCCATTACCCCACGATATCAAAAAACTGCAGGATGACTTGAAGTTAGCCCAGGAACGATTAGATGATACTAAGAAGAGCCTGGAAACAAAAGGAAAAATAAAAGAAAAGTTCGTGGAGTTAGCTAAGGCTGAAGGTGAATTATCACTTATCCCAGGAAGAAAAATAGGACAAGCTCTTCCACCGGAATTTGCTAGAAATCCATTTTTCTATCTTCAGTGGGTAAGAGAATCTCTGATGAGACCAATACTGGGATTAGAACAAAGCGAAACGGGACAAGAAGCTGTCAATAAAATAGAACAGGAGATAAAAGAACTAAAAGTTGAGGAAACAAAACTTGAAAAATTGATCCAGGAAGGAACATCTTCACTGAAAAAAATGCAAGAAACGAAAGAGCAGTTGGAAGACAAACTTGGAGTAAAACAAGAGATGACTCTATAAATTAAGGATTAAATGTTCTTTTACTTAGTTTAAACCTCCGCCTCGGCGGAGGTTTTTTTATATTCATTGACTAAAACCCGCTCTACTCACCCCACAAAAATTCAAGATCTCTATATAAATGACTAGGACTCATTAATTCCTTATTATTAGTGTCCTCTAGTATTTCTCCCAAAACGCAACAAGACATGATCAGTTCGAATCTGAGATTCCTGCAACGCCTCCTTTGGATTCAAAAGACCGGCAAACATCGCCTCTAAAACCTCGTCATTGATGCCACGAATCTGATTTTGTGGCCCAAAACGTTGTAACG
The DNA here is from genome assembly GCF_900156395.1 of Fluoribacter gormanii. Classification (GTDB taxonomy): domain Bacteria; phylum Pseudomonadota; class Gammaproteobacteria; order Legionellales; family Legionellaceae; genus Legionella; species Legionella gormanii. The sequence continues at coordinate 6,810 of NZ_FTNL01000029.1, forward strand.
GTTTTTCGTGTAACTCACCGGATAAATCAGTACTTGCCATTAATAAGGCAGGATGGCTGCTGCTTTGCAAAATATCAGCATAGATCCCTTGTAAACCTATTGGAAGATAGCCTGTATGCCCATGCCATCGCTTTTGTGTTTCAGGCTTTGCAATAAATGCAAAAAATTGAGCTATCCCTTTATAATGCGCCTTCGATTGTCCGGCTACGGCCCATAATGCAGCACCACCAGCCACATTAGCATGTCGTACCTGACTCACTGCAGTATCCAAAGGCATACTGGCTATCCCTAGATGAAAGGGTACCAAAGCGGATAAACTGTTATAAGCCCCAGAAGACTGACTAAATAATGGACAAACGCCACTGGTAAATAAAATGGTGGCATCATCGACTCTACCGGCATATTTAAAATAATGCAGTGAATGCCAACGCTTCAAACGCTCGAAATGACTGACTAATTGTGGTGTCGCATAAACGGCACGTACAGGATTACCCTGGGTTAACGGTAGTCCATGAATTGCCAAAAAAGATTCAAAAAGCACCCAACCTGGATACGCTGTTGTATAAGTACAATCATAACCGGCTTTTTTTAGCTTTTTTGCCAGCACTTCCATATCAGCCCAAGTGCGCGGAAAATTAGCCTGCGAATAACCTACTTTGGCAAGAATATCCAGATTGTAATACAAAGTTGCAACGGAGAGGTTAAAAGGCAACGCCATCAATTGGCCATCTTGACTATAAAACTCGCGGACGGATGGAATAAAGTCCTCTTTGGGCAAACTCATTCCTTGTTCTTGCATCAGCTCGTCTACCGGTTTGATTACCCCTTTAGGTGACTCCATTATGGCCGTGCCAACTTCAAAAATCTGTACAATTGCAGGTGGATGATGTGCTCTAAATGCAGCAGCAAAACTCGTCAAAGTCTCTACATAATTTCCCTTATAAACGGGTTTAATAAAGTATTCACTTTGACTTTGATTAAAATCATCTGCAAGTAATCTAACCTCATCCCCCAAATGCCCCGCCATTCCATGCCAAAATACCAACTCAATCGGTTTTGCCCGGACAGAGAAGCTAGAAAAAATAATGAATAAAGAAAGAAATATTTTTTTCATGCTAGTAAGTCAGGATAATCACTAAAAACTGCATCAACCCCCCAGCCAAATAATTTATTAGCCAAACGCCTGCGATTCACTGTATAAGCACATAGAATATAACCCGCAGCTTTAATTGCTTTTACACGCTCCTCTGTTAACACTCTGCGATTAAAATGAATTGAAAAACAGTCCAATTGCTTTGCTTTTTGCAGCCATTGATCATCCCATGCGTGCAGTAGCAACCCCAAGGGCATTTCTGGTGCAATACTTCGACATAACACTAAAGCCTCCCAGGAAAAACTGGAAACTAAAGGTAAATCTTTTCCTTGTGGCCAATAACGCTGAATGTGACTCATCACCGCTACTGCTGTTTGTTCTTCTGCACCTGGATACGGCTTGATTTCTACATTTGCCTGTACGCCTGAAAAAGACAACCATTTCAAGACTTCTTTAAAATGAGGAATATGCTCGCCTTTAAATTGCCGTGAAAACCAGGAGCCCGCATCCAGAGACTGCAAATAACTGGCTTCAACCAAGCCCACATCACCACGTCCATTTGTAGTTCTTTTTAAATTGTCGTCATGAATTACAAAAGGCTCGCCATCAGCGCTGCACATTACATCAAACTCAATGAAACGACATCCTAAAGTCAACGCTTTGTCGAATGAAGCCAAGGTATTCTCAGGAGCATAAGCCGAAGCCCCTCGATGCCCAATAATTTTTTCAACAACCAACAAATTAATTCCCCTTTTTATAAAGATAATCTTAGTGAGGCGTGACACAAAAATCTTTAACTTAATGGCTATGCCGCTACGCATCACTCATTGCGACAATTCCCCTGGACTTCACTTTTTTCTTTAATACTACAATTTCTATACTATATCTATTGCTTTCGATTTGAAGCAACCTCAACAATGGCAGTTAATATCAACTCATTACTGACCGTTAACGCAGGAGCTGAGGCAGCAGACTCTCCTACCATCATCGTATTCATCGTCTTTGCTTGATAAGGCCTTGGTTGAACCGGATTATTTCCGTCAACAAAATCTAAATTACTGACACTGTAATTTTGCCCAGGATATGCCTTATTAATACGAGCAAGTTCATCATTGACTTGTTGATATAACCGTTGTCGAATTTGACTTAAAACAGCCTGTGTTTCATCAAAACTTGGCTTAAAATCAACACTGGCTATCTCATATTTTGCCCCGGGTAAACTCACATCTTTGGCATTTTTATAAATATCAGTTAATGCGCCTTGGTTTACTCGTGCTTGTGCTTGCACATACAGCTTTTCAAGACCAGAGCTATCTTGTGACCTATCGAATGCAGTCAAATGCCACTCCCCTTTTGCGATTTTATTCAATCGCTCCATAATATCAGCTCGCGCCTTCACTAAATCAGCACTGGTTAAAGTCACATTGATGTTGACGCCTAATAAAGCAGTTTGAGTTGTAACCCACTGCTTTGCTGAAAGTTGAAAATCAATTTTATCAAGAACCAATTGAGGCCGTGGAATGGGTGGCGGTATAATCTCTTCAGCAAAGGCGAACGGTGTAACTAGCATTAAAGTCAGCATTCTGACAAATACTTGGCGCATAACACTCTCCAATCTGATGAATAATCAAATAAGTGTATACCAGCATACCTAAAGACACCAAATTATTAACTGTACCATTGATTTAATCAAAAAATAGGAATATAACTTCTGCAAAAATATTTGAAGAGGAGCATCAAAAAATGATTTCTGTGGACAATATATCAAATACTAACCCAATAATGGCCGAAGATGATTTCCTCGATTACGCGCTCTCTCATGGCTTTGGTGACTTACATTTTAAAGTGGATCCCATAACAGGAATGAAAGCAATAATCGCCATTCACAATACCAAATTAGGCCCAGCTTTAGGTGGTTGCCGTTTTATTGAATATCCGAGTACCCATGCTGCGATTCAAGATGCAATGCGTCTTGCCCGAGGAATGAGCTTCAAAGCAGCATCAGTGAACTTGCCTTTAGGAGGCGGTAAATCCGTCATTATAAAACCCAAAGGTTCATTTGATCGTGCTCAGTACATGCACCAATTTGGTCGATTCGTTAATGAATTAAATGGCCGCTACATTACTGCTCTTGATAGTGGTACCGAATTACCAGATATGGACATCATTGCAGAACATACCCCTTATGTAGCCAGCTTATCTAAATATGATGGCGATCCATCCCCTTCTACTGCTCGAGGTATTCTACGAGGCATTCAAGCCGCTGTCGCGTTTAAACTCGGTAAAGAAAGCCTGAACGGAATCCATGTAGCCATCCAGGGCCTAGGACATGTTGGATTTTTACTTGCCAGACATTTATATGAATTAGGAGCGACACTAACCGTTGCGGATGTCTCAGCTGCAGCAGTCGATCGTGCTGTGACCGAGTTGGGCGCTAAAGCAGTTAGTACCGATCAAATTCACAAAGTGCCATGTGATGTTTTTGCTCCTTGTGCATTAGGTGCGATTATTAATGACATCACTATTTCTCAACTGCAAACTACTATTATCGCAGGTGCAGCAAATAATCAGTTAGCTCACACCTACCACGGAAAGAAATTGCATGATAAAGGCATTTTATTTGCAGTAGACTATGTCATTAATGCGGGCGGATTAATTTTTGCTGCATCTAAATATCTTCATACTCCTGAAGAAAAAATTAACCAACAGATTGATGCGATTTACACCCATTTAACCGAAATTTTCGCTCTGTCTGTTAAGGAAAATTTGCCTACTAGCGAAATTGCAGATAATTTGGCAAAAGAGAAATTATCTTAAAAGAAAAAATAATATGAAACATTTAAGTCTAACTTCTGAGCTTTATGAATACATGCTGGATAAATCTTTGCGTGAACACCCTTCTCTAACCGGTCTACGCAAAGTGACATCCACCATGGAACTGGCAAACATGCAGGTTGCACCGGAACAAGCACAGTTTATGCAATTGCTTTTACGCTTAATCCGCGCAAAAAATGTTTTGGAGTTAGGAACATTTACTGGTTATAGTGCTTTGGCCATGTCCTTAATGCTCCCTGATGACGGTAAACTGATTACCTGTGACATCAGTACAGAATGGACAAGCAAGGCACATCCTTTCTGGAAGGAAGCGAAACAAGATCATAAAATTGAATTACGACTTGGCAGAGCATTAGATACCTTACATGACTTAATCGCTGAAGGTTGGGAGCAAAAGTTCGATTTCATTTTTATAGACGCCGACAAAACCAATTACGTGAATTATTATGAACTGGCATTAAAACTGATCCAACCTCAGGGATTAATTGCTATTGATAATATATTCTGGGATGGTAAGGTTATCGATGAAAATGAAAAGGGTGGACAAACCAGAGAAATCAGAAAACTTAATGAGTTGATTAAAAATGATCAGCGCGTATTTATTAGTTTGTTGCCTATAGCTGATGGATTATTTTTAGTACAGCCATCTTAAAGACATAACCTAGCCTGGGTGAAGTGCAGCGAAATCCAGGTTTTCAAAGTTCCTGGGGCAGCCCAGGCTACCCGTGTCATGTTTTTCCCTCTCTTGAGGAAAGGATTTAAGTACCAAATACTTTTAAAGGAGTAATAGACAATGCAAACAAACAACAACCCTTGTGGATTAGATGGTTTTGCTTTCCTCGAATTTTCAGGTCCAGATAAAAAACGCCTGCATCAACAATTCACTGATATGGGTTTCCAAGCTACGGCACACCATAAAAACCAGGACATCACCTTATTTCAACAAGGTGAGATTCAATTTATCGTCAATGCTGCAACAAATTGCCAAGCTGAAACACACAGCAACACTCATGGACCTGGTGCCTGTGCCATGGGATTTAAAGTAAAAAATGCTGAAGCAGCTTTCGAACATGCGCTGAAACACGGAGCAATTGCTTTTGAAGATTGTGCACACGCACATCATGGTTTACTTGGTATCCAAGCAATAGGCGGGAGTGTTATTTACTTTGTTGATGATCAACATGAACCCTTTAGCGGCCAGTGGGAACACCTACCTAATATAAATGTGGCCGGTAATGGTTTAGTGATGATCGATCATTTAACCCATAATGTATTCCGAGGCAATATGGATAAATGGGCTCAGTTCTACGAATCCATTTTTAATTTCCAGGAAATTCGTTATTTTAATATCAAAGGGAAAATGACTGGCTTATTAAGTCGCGCCTTAGGTAGTCCTTGTGGAAAAATTAAAATCCCTTTAAATGAATCTAAAGATGATTTGTCACAAATTGAAGAGTTTCTTCACGAATACCAAGGCGAAGGCATCCAACATATCGCATTAACCAGTGAGAATATATATCATTCAGTGCATACATTAAGAAAACAAGGCGTTAAATTCCTTGATGTTCCAGATACCTATTATGAAATGTTGCACGATCGTCTCCCCTGGCATCAAGAACCACTCAAACAACTTCAAGAAGAACAAATCCTGATTGATGGTGAGCACGATCCGAAACATGGTTTATTACTGCAAATCTTCACTGAAAATATCTTTGGTCCAGTATTTTTTGAAATCATTCAACGCAAAGGCAATCAGGGATTTGGTGAAGGTAATTTTCAAGCGTTATTCGAAGCCATTGAACGCGATCAAATCCGACGTGGAACCTTGAAGGAAACATCAGTGTAAAGAATATAGCCTAGGAACACACCATGGCCATTCGTGATTTTGTCATCCCCGCGCAGACAAGGATCCAATCCTAATTGAACACCAAAATCCAATTCAGAGATGGATTCCCGACTGCGCGAGAATGACAAAGTTCTTAACTCAATGGAAATGGCGCAAAACGTAACCCTGGGATTTTCAAAATTCACATATATTTCGCTGCATTCAGGCACAACTACTAATGAGGAGCTTATGAAACTTGCCAGTTTAAAATCAGCATCATCCCGAGATGGAGAGTTATGTGTGGTCAACCAAGCATTGACTCTTGCAATACGTGTCCCCCAAATTGCGCCCAACTTACAGTATGCTCTAGATCATTGGGATGCAGTAAAAGAAAAGTTACAAAATGTCTCGCAACAACTTAATGAAGGTCATTTGGAAAACACCTTCGAGTTTGATCCGCAACAATGCACGTCTCCCTTGCCACGTGCTTATCAATGGGCCGATGGCAGTGCTTATGTAAACCATGTCGAACTTGTACGCAAAGCCCGAGGAGCCGTATTGCCAGAGAATTTCTGGACTGATCCATTGATGTATCAAGGAGGTTCCGATTCATTCCTGGGGCCTCGCGATCCCATTTTAGTTGCAGATGAGGCTTTTGGCATCGACTTCGAAGCAGAAGTTGCAGTAATTACCGATGATGTTCCCATGGGGATAAACCATATAAATGCAGGACAACATATTAAATTGTTAATGCTCGTCAATGACGTTTCGTTACGTAATTTAATTCCGGATGAATTGGCCAAGGGTTTTGGGTTTTTCCATTCCAAACCTTCCAGCAGTTTTTCTCCGGTAGCAATTACTCCCGATGAATTAGGTACTGATTGGGATGGTCAACGTGTGCATCTGCCTTTATTGAGTCATCTGAACGGACAATTGTTCGGTCAACCCAATGCAGGAATTGACATGACGTTTTCTTTTCCAGAGCTGATTCAGCATGCAGCAAAAACCAGAGTACTGAGTGCTGGGACTATTATTGGTTCAGGCACTGTTTCTAATCTCGATCGCGGCAAGGGTTCTTCTTGTATTGCCGAAAAACGAATGCTGGAAATCATAGAACAGGGGCAAGCAAAAACGCCCTTTATGCGTTTTGGGGATAGAATTCGAATCGAAATGCAGGACAAACAAGGCACAAGCTTGTTTGGTGCCATTGATCAAGTTGTCAAAAAGGTATAAGCAATGAGACTTTATGATTATTTTCGCTCCACAGCATGTTATCGAGTTCGTATTGCTCTGAACCTAAAAAATATCCCTTATGAACAAGTAAACATTCATTTAGTGAATCATGGCGGAGAGCAGCATAGTGCAGAGTACAAAGCGGTAAATCCTCAAGAATTAGTTCCCAGTTTGGAAATCAATGGACAGGCTATTAGTCAATCACTTGCTATCATCGACTATCTGGATGAGACGTACCCAAAGCCTGCATTATTGCCTCAAAATCCCTGGGATAAGGCTACAGTACGATCTCTTGCCCTAATCGTAGCATGTGATATGCACCCTCTAAATAATTTAAGAGTATTAAATCGACTAAAAGAGCAGTTTCAAGCCAGTGAAACACAAGTTACAGAATGGTATCACCATTGGCTTAAAGCTGGATTTGATGCGCTTGAAGCGAAGTTATCACATATTAAACGGAGCCAACCCTTTTGTTTTGGTGATACAGTTACATTGGCCGATCTCTGTCTTATACCTCAAGTCTACAATGCACACCGTTTTCATTTTGCGATGGATAACTATCCTCTTATTAATGAAATCAATGCTCATTGCTTAGCCCTGGAACCATTCCAAAAAGCAGTCCCAGAGGTACAGTAATTTATCCTCGGCGCGACGCATCGGAACTTGGGATTGTGAGTGGTCAGAAGATCTCACTCCTGATCATAATTCCACGTTCCGCTTCGCTATCCAGGCTACAGTCCACACAATTTTTTTTAAAACCACGCTTTTTTTAATTCTACGGTCACAACACCTTGAGGTGTTTTCTCAAGCATACTCCATACCGTTTTACATCGCTGTAAATGGCCAACCAGGTAGTTTTTGTTGCTGCATTTATACCGCACTGGCATTTGGTCGTAAATCGTGTCTGACTTAATCGCATGACACTGCTCGCCATTGGTTAATTCGATTCCCCAAGGATATGTGCGAGACATATCCAATGTTTTATTTTGTTGATTATTCAAAGGATCTTTAACCTTAATCAGCACACTTTCTCCAATCCAGGGAGAGCGAGGACATAAAGCTTCAGTCCTATTGGGGCCGGCTTTAACAAAGCAAGGATCATAGGTTTTACCACCAGCAATACAACGCCAAGCATCTTCGCGAACGATTAATTGAGATTGAGAATAGCATTCGCCAAAAATCTTGCTTTTTACTTGAGGGACTACCTGCTCTGATACATCGCCATATGGTCTATATAATTTTAATACCGTATCATTTGCTGCAACTGCATGGGAACACAAAAACAATGAGATGCAGAATACTTTTCGCAACATAATGGTTCCTCAATAATTATATTGAAACACGTTCATTTTTCTTAATCCATAAGTTAACGTTTTGCTATAGGAATATCGCACTGGAATGAGAAAATCAATGCGTTTTAACACCAAGACAGTAGAAATGCGAATAACCCCAGTGTATCATCTCATTTTTAGTTACAGGTATCTATACTTCATGGGGTTGCAATTGCGATTTTTGGCACATCCAGGCTCGCTCACCCCGACTAATTCTTCAATAAAAAATGCTTGATGTAACGTTACAACTACGCTTTATCTCAATCAGCATACGCACACTGATAGAATTTAAAAAGTACCTTATGGCCATGCAAAGTATACACAGAGTGAGGAGTAAAAAATGACCCAAGTTTTTACCATAAAACAATGTTTGGATGGTGAAATCAGCATTGATGAACACGTTACCGTTAGGGGTTGGGTAAAGACCCGACGTGATTCCAAAACAGGATTGTCTTTTATAAGCCTGCATGATGGTTCCTGTTTTGCTCCAATTCAAATTGTCGCCACCGATGGTTTAGACAATTATCATGAAGAAGTCACTAAACTTAATGCAGGCTGTTCTTTGATTGCCTCAGGAAAATTGGTTGCCTCACAAGGAAAAGGCCAAGCCTTTGAAATTCAAGCTGACTATATTAAAGTCGTAGGTTGGGTAGAAAATCCAGATACTTATCCTATTCAGGCAAAACGCCATACACTGGAGTTTCTACGCGAAGTAGCTCATTTACGTCCACGTACAAATACAATTAGCGCCGTTACACGAATCCGTCATTGTTTATCACAAGCTATCCATCGTTTTTTCCACGAACAAGGCTTTTTTTGGATACATACTCCTATTATCACCTCTAGTGATTGTGAGGGAGCGGGTGAAATGTTTCGTGTATCGACTTTAGATCTATTAAATGTGCCTAAAAATGAATTCGGCCAAATTGACTTTAGCAAGGATTTTTTTGGTAAAGAGACTTTTCTTACTGTTTCAGGGCAACTAAACCTGGAAGCCTATTGTATGGCCATGTCAAAAGTGTACACTTTTGGGCCGACTTTCCGTGCTGAAAACTCAAATACCAGTCGCCACCTCGCTGAATTCTGGATGATTGAACCTGAAATCGCTTTCGCTACTTTGCAAGATATTTGTAATTTAAGTCAAAGTATGTTGCGCTATTTATGTAAAGCAGTCCTGGACGAGCGTTCTGATGATATGGAATTTTTCAATCAATTTGTTGCTCCAGGATGTATTGAACGGTTAGAACATATTGCTGATTCAGATTTTGAAATCATGACCTATACCGATGCCATTAAAATTTTGGAACAATGCGGTCAACAATTTGAATTTCCAGTCAGTTGGGGTTTGGATTTACAATCAGAACATGAACGCTATCTGGCAGAAATTCATTGTAAAAAACCGGTCATCCTGACTAATTATCCCCAAGAAATTAAAGGTTTTTACATGCGCCTCAATGATGATGAAAAAACCGTGGCAGCGATGGATGTTTTAGCCCCTGGAATCGGTGAGATCATCGGTGGCAGTCAACGCGAAGAGCGTCTGGATATTCTGGATAGACGTATTGAAGAGTGCAATCTAAGCAAAGAGAGTTATCAATGGTATAGGGACTTACGCCGTTACGGTACCGTACCACATGCCGGATTTGGTTTAGGCTTCGAGCGTTTGGTAAGCTATGTCACCGGTTTAGGAAACGTCCGTGATGTCATTCCTTTCCCACGTACCCCAGGACATGCAAATTATTAAGAATAATGAACTATGTAGCCTGGATGAAGGAAAAACAGAATCAGAAGATTAGTGCTAAAAAACTCGGGTTCTGCCTTGCGACTTCATCCAGACTACATTTCAGTTATTTATTTGTCTTTGATTCGATTGCAACCTAAGTTCAGCAAAACGGAACCTGGGTTTATCATTATCGCCCCCCAATTATTCTTCGCTTCACTTACGATTTTTTAACGATGATTAGCATTTATTACACTCTTGCTTTAAGGACAAACAGACTGCGCCTCAAATACTTCGTCATCGGCAATTTGCAAACCATGAACAATAAACGGCGGAACCTGAGCTTTTGAATTTTTGTGTCTGCTTAGGGGAGGTAAAAATTGATAGGGATTTGACGGGACTCCAGTATCAATCAGCTCATATTTCTTGGCGTCTTTTCTCGCTCCTTCAAGAAAATTTTTAACTGAGGTACCACCTTGGGTATTGTTGTGAATTAGATCTACAGATTTACTCTCATTTCCTGCTATTTTTTTAAACATCCTTGTTAACCCCTCTGTTTGTTTATAATCCTTATATAGTCTGGGGAAGAATCTACACCATTTAACCCTCTGACAACATGCCTTCTCCCAGTACTAAAACTCTATCCATTTGTCTTGCTAATTGCTGATCATGAGTTACGATAACCAAAGCGGTATTCATCTTTCTATTTAACTCCAGCATTAAATCAAATACTTTCGTTGCAGTTGTCTGATCCAGATTTCCTGTAGGCTCATCAGCTAAAACGCAATAGGGTTGATGCACCAAGGCTCGAGCTATTGCAACTCGTTGCCGCTCTCCTCCGGAAAGCTGTGCGGGCTTATGTGTTTTCCTTTCTTTCAGTCCTACATCATCCAGCATTTTACTCGCTTCAGCCTCTGCATCCTTCACTGAAACGTTTGCTAACAATAGCGGCATGGAAACGTTTTCAAGCGCGGTAAATTCTGGTAACAAATGATGAAACTGATAGATAAATCCCAAACCTTGATTACGTAATTTACAACGTTGTTTTTCATTTATCTTTTGCCAATTTGTGTCCTTTATCCATACATCTCCGCTTGTGGGTTTATCCAATCCACCCAATAAATGCAATAAAGTGCTTTTCCCAGAACCTGAAGGACCAATAATTGCCAAGCGCTCACCCTTGCCTATGGATAGATCGATCCCGCGTAATACGTGTACTTTAGAGGCACCGTCACTATATGACTTAGATAATTTATTAGCACTTAAAATAACATCACTCATAATGCAAAGCCTCCGCAATCACCGTTTTTGAGGCCCGCCAGGCAGGATAAATTGTTGCAAAAAAGCTCATTAATAATGCCATAACACAAACTTTCCATAGATCGCTAAACAGAATTTTAGAAGGCAAATAGTCCACAAAATAAATACTGGAGGACAAGACTTTAAAATGAAACCAGGTCTGAAGATGATTCACAATTGTGGTCGCATTGTTTGCTAATAGTAATCCGCCAATCAAACCAAAAAGTGTACCGACAATTCCTACCATCATCCCTTGAACAATAAATGTCCATAGTATGGTAGAAGGAGTTGCGCCAATAGTTCTTAGAATTGCGATTTCTGCTTGCTTGTCATTAACAACCATCACCAAAGAGGATACCAGATTAAATGCAGCTACTGCGATAATCAGCAATAAAATCAGAAACATCATCGTTTTTTCCATTTTAACTGCTTGGAAAAATGCACCGTATTGCTGTGTCCAATTACCTACCTGATATTCTTCACCTAACAAATGAGATAATCGAGAAGTCAATTCGGGTGCTTGATAAACGTTATCTATTTTCATTTTGATACCGGTTACCTCATCGCCCATTTGCAATAACTTTTGGGCATCTCCCATATTGATAAATGCCAATTTGGTATCAAAATTAAACCCGCTTCCCGCAGAAAAAACCCCGACTACAGTGAATCGTTTAAATCGAGGGATCATTCCTGCAGGAGTCACTGTTGCTTGTGGAATCATGACGGTAACTTTATCTCCAATCATCGTTCCCATACTGTCTGCAAGCCCTCTCCCCAGGATAATGCCAAAATCTTTTAAATTACTAAGACTCCCAGCAAGCAATTTGTCTTGTAAGTGACTCATTTTTTCTTCTTTTTCAGGCAAGACTCCTGTTAAAACAATAGGATAAACCTGTCCTTCATGAACCATTAATCCTTGCCCGCCAACATAGGGTGCAAGTGCTTTAATTTCGGGAATCGTTTGAATTTTTTTAGCTACATCAGGCCAATCACTGAGTCGTTCATTGGGTCCAGAAACTGTAATTTCAGGAGCCATCCCGAAAAATCGGTTATGTATTTGCTGGTCAAACCCATTCATTACCGATAAGACCGTAATAAGAACCATCACACCGATGCCAATACCTAGCATCGAGCTGAGTGAAATAAAAGAGACAAAATGATTCTTTTTTCTGGAACGCGTATAGCGTAACCCCATAAAAAGGGCTAATGGTTTATACATGTTTACTTTTATTTTTGGTTAAAGTCTTATTGTAGAGAAAAAATCACCCAAGCGATATACCTTATACGGAGTTCTGCTATTTATTATTTCTTCATCAGTTAACCCACATACTTATCCACAGAATTTGTGGATATTTAATTGGTATGCATCATGATTTTATCCAGGTCCAAATCATTACTCCTAATCAATGTCGCCTATAGCGCACCGAAGAACCTCCTATAACACACGCATGTCCTCGCCAACAAATTTAGCTTAATAGCAGCGCCTCATATAAAACCATTAATTCGACAAATTGTGAATTTAATTTATTTAAAGTAAGATTGTTTATCAATATATCCCATAGAATTACATATGGTTAGAGAGTACCTGAATATACTATTCCCTTTTTAAACACCTTCTTATGAAGTAAATGAACATTAAGGGATAAAAAAACAATTATGCAAGAAATCCAATTTTAACAGAAGGAATATTATGGCCTCATCAGAAAGGAACGTAAAAAAAATCCTTTTTAACGATAAGATTACTGCCTTAGTTAATAAACCCGATGTGCATTTTGATGAAATTGATGCCCTGTTAGGTGAAGAGCTTAGCTTAACTTCACCTGGAAGAGCTCTTGAACAGCTCACTGATTTCCTTCACCTTGTTTCCTTCATCAAAGCAAAACGTTTTTCTAATCCAATTGGGGCTTTACGTTTATTTACGGATAAAAATACAAATCTGGATACGCGAAAAGCTTTGGTAAAAGCAATGAGGTTGGCTCCTGAACAAGATGATAAAATTTATGATCTTATTTGTTTTTTAGCGCAGAATAACCAACTTGTTCGTTATTCTGAACTAAGCCACGTTACTCCGGTCCGTTTTTCTATGGATAGAGGAGATTCTGTATATATAGAAGAATACAGTGAATGGTATTTAATTTTTGACGTGTTTGGGCTCTGTAAAAGCCTTCCTCATCCATTAATTCCATTGCTTGCAGAATTATTAAAGGCTAATTGTTCTGGAGAAGATCTTCTAGCCCTTGGCTCTTTTTTTAAATTCATCGACAAACTCGGTCTATTACAAAAAGAAATAATAGAACCCATGTTGCCCCTGCTAAGATATAAAAACAGTATTGAAAAACTTCAATCCCTCCTGACCTATTTGCGGGATAATGATTTGCTGAAACCTAATATTTTAGAACACATCTTGCCTTTATTAATTCATTTAAATGCACTTAAAAATTTTTTTGCCATCTACCTCAACGAACTAAAATCCATAGAGTCATCTCAAGATACATTAAAAATTCTCAATCTATATTGCGAATTGTCTGTATATGACCAAGATAGTTATGATGATCAAGTACCAACAAACACCCCCTTACATCTGGCGATTATTGAACGCAATCCGTTTAAACTTCAGCACGCATTGAGTATGGCAAATCCAAAATTTCTTTTAGCGACTTCTTATGAAAATACAGCGCTGCTATTAGCATGCAAACTGGCAGATAAAGAAGCGGCGAAACATATTTTGAATAAAATGCGTGAATTAGATTGTACTGTGAATCATGCAGATTCACAGGGAATGACAGCACTTCACTGGTCAAATTTTTACCATTTCGATGATTTGAGTATGGAACTTATCGCCGCGGGTGCAAAAGAAGAATTAAAAGCAGCCAATGGAAAAAAAAGTGAGTATTTTGCAAAACATCAATTTACTCTGGATGATTTTAAAATAGAAGGTCGTGAAATTATCGAAGATTTTTTCAAATTAAAGAATAGTGTCTTAACTGATATCACCTTTCATGCAGATAAAATTGCCTTAAATTTAAAGCTAACAACCTCAGAGGAGTTGATGTCTTTATATCAAAGTGATGAAGGGGCACAGATTCGCTCATCCAACCGTTTCTACTTATTTTTTAAGACATTCCGTCCTCGATTAATTGAATGGTTAGGAAAGCAAAGAGAACTGGATTTCCAGTCCGACCAGGCAACAGTTCCACGAAGAGCAATTGTTGGTTAAATCAGCATTTGCCTGGGTAGGAAAAACCGAGCTGCCATTTAGTTAGAGAGTGTCAATCTCCACAAAGATGGGAATGACAATCATCTATGCGCTTGGCTTATGGCGGTGAGGTAAAACAATAACCCAGGACACATGAAGGGGTACTCGGTAGTATTATTTTAACAAACTACCAGTTATCCTATATCACTAATATGTAAAACCTGCTAACAGGTAAGGTAGTTTGAATGAATCCTAGCTCTTGGTATTATCCTTCGCTCATTGCTTTGTGTCTTTATGGTGCCTGGGGATATTGGGGTACAAGAGCATCAAGCTTTATTAATCCCCTATCCATCACTTTTTATTCAAGTATAGGCGTATTAATTTCCGGCATCATCGCTTTGGTATTACTTGATTTTAAATTGGATCTTTGTCCCAAAGGAAGTACCTACGGACTATTGAACGGTTTAGCAAGTGGTATTGCCTGCATTTTTTTCATTTTGGCGCTTCGCAATGGACCTACAATGCCAGTAGTGCTTGTCACCTCGATGTATCCAATGATCACGCTGCTGCTAAGCGTTGTGTTTCTCAAACAAGGACTAACATTAAAACATGGATTGGGTATGGTCTTTGCGATTCTTGCGTTAATTTTGTTTGCTTCAGAATGATTGGTGGTTGGTGAATGGTGCCCAGGGCCGGAATCGAACCGGCATGGAGTTGCCTCCGAGGGATTTTAAGTCCCTTGCGTCTACCTGTTTCGCCACCTGGGCAATTTATTTATGGAGGCTGAGGCCGGAATCGAACCGGCGTACACGGCTTTGCAGGCCGCTGCATGACCACTCTGCCACACAGCCTCATTTGATACTTCTAATACTTCTTCTTTCAGCTCTAAAAAAAAAAGCGACTTTTTGTGTCGCTTTAATTTGGAGCGGGAAACGAGACTCGAACTCGCGACCCCAACCTTGGCAAGGTTGTGCTCTACCAACTGAGCTATTCCCGCGTCTCTACGGGGTGTGATTCTACCGAAATTTAAAACGCTGTCAATAATAAAATTAATTTTTTTTCGTTAATTCTGGCCATGCGATTGCCAAGTAAATAATCATAGACCAAATCGTTAAAATTGCGGCCACATAAAGCAGGACAAAACCAAAAATTCCACCCCACGTGTCTAACGGATTAAACGCTAATAACAAAAACAAAGCGATCATTTGCAGAAAAGTTTTGATTTTTCCTACATAACCTACGGTAACACTTGCACGTCTGCCAACCTCAGCCATCCACTCCCTTAACGCTGAAATAACAATTTCACGACCAACTATCACAATCGCCGGGATGGTAATGTAATTAATCTCTTTAGCTCCTACTAACAATAATAAACTGGTAGAAACCAGTAATTTGTCTGCGACAGGATCAAGAAAAGCACCAAAAGGAGACATCATCTTGAGCTTACGTGCCAAATAACCATCCAACCAATCAGTAAAACTTGCGGCGGCAAAAATACTTGCTGCCAGCATATGTGCAAATGAAAACGGTAAATAAAAAACAATTACAAATACTGGAATCAAAACGATGCGCAGTAAAGTTAATAAATTTGGTAAACTGGTTAATGTACTCAACGCTTGATACTCCCTTTACATAAGACGAAATTAAGCAACCCCCATCCTATGAGTAGTCCAAAAATAAAATCTAACCTGAGTGAATTTGAGCTCGGGAATCGTGGTTCATTACTCTAATTCCTCGCCCAGGCTACAGATAACTATGTATGTGGTTCACTACTCTTCGATAAATTTAAAAAATCTGCTATTTGTTCATAATCATCAAATACGACCACTGCACCGGCGGCTTTAAGTGCAGACTCTTCTTGCTGATGATAAATGTCGATTCCTACAGCAGTAACTTGAGCACCTTTGGCCATTTCCATATCTGTAAGCGAATCGCCTATCATTAATGTGGTAGCTGCTGTTCCGCCGTGCTCTTCAATAATTTCTTCTAACATTTGTGGACAAGGTTTGGCAGGAACCTGTCCTGCAGAGCGGGTTATTTTAAATATCTTATCAAGACCCGTAGTCTGCAAGGCGCGTAACAAGGATTGCTGTCCTTTATTGGTTGCAATCGCGAGGGTTATCTTAGCCTCATGTAATCGCTGAATCAGTTCACGCACTCCTGGCATTAAACACACATCAGTTGAACGAGAATGCATCGCTAATTGTACGGCCTGTAACAATTGTTGATGTTGTGTTGTCGTTAAATGTGGATAAGTTTTCCTCAAAGCTTGTACTAAACCCAACTCAACATATTTTCTTGCCTGGTGAGGATCAAAATTTCCAAATCCCAACAAATTCGCTTCTGTAGCAACTATATGTAAAACGATTCCTAAAGTATCCGCAATAGTACCTTCCCAGTCAAATACTACTAAATCATATGGATTGCTCATTGCTCACTACGCTCCTCGCACGTAATTGTTTTAGTGCGGTAGAAAAATGGTTATCTGCATCAGCTTGAAACAAATGCTTTGTACCATTCAATTCAAATTGAATGGATCGCGCATGTAAAAAAAGACGATGATGCTGATTATCTATCCCTTCTATTTCTCCTGCAAGTGCTCCATATTTTTTATCGCCAACTATAACATGTCCTAAATGAGCGCTATGTACACGAATTTGGTGTGTACGCCCGGTTTTAGGAGTAGCCTCAACCCAACAGGCCTGCTGATAGTTTTCAAGAAGCTTAAACCCTGTTTCAGAAGCTTTCCCTTCTTCGTTAACCGAAACAATACGTTCACCTGATTTTAAAGTATTTTTTTCAAGTGCGGCACGAACAATCAACTGTTTCTTACCTTCCCAACGATGGGTTAATAACGCCCAATAAGTCTTTTGTACTTGACGTGACTCAAGCAATGCATGCATCGCTCTCAAAGTACTTCTTTTTTTGGCTAACAAAAGACAACCTGAAGTTTCTTTATCAAGTCGATGAATCAATTCCAGATAGGCTAAATCTTGTCTTGTTTTTCTCAACGCTTCGATTACACCGAGACTCAAACCACTTCCGCCATGAACCGCGATACCTGCCGGTTTATTAATTACCAAAAAACAGGAATCTTCGAAAAGAATGCATTCATTTAGCCGTTTTGCCAAGGCATCACCTACAAACACCTCTTTTGATTCTGACAGACGAATGGGGGGAATACGTACACTGTCCCCAGCATGCAATCTTGAATTGGCTTGTGCTCTTTTTTTATTAACTCGAACCTCACCACCACGAATAATTCTATAAATATGGCTTTTGGGAACACCTTTCAAAATACGAATCAAATAATTATCCAGACGTTGCCCTTCTTCTTCATTACTGATTTCTTTATAACTTACTTCACTCATTGTCAATAAACCTGTTTGCTGGGCGTGATTTTTTTGATATGATCGCCAGTAGCGTGGGAAAATTTCCATGCAACCGAATTATAACGCATTTAAATAAAAAAAGCGTGACTATTTACTTTAAAGTATATGCTGATCGTTAAGGAGATTGGGTTTTAACCCGCCCTGAATGAGTGATTACTTGTTAAATTATAGTTACATGAGAAATAGCGCTTCCATTTAAGCAGATATAAGGAAGCAACCCAATGCCAGAGATAAATTGAGCATATTTTTGACAGAAACCTACGCATGCCAGACATGCTTTATACCGATTACGAATTATTTCAGGGCTTTCGCACGCCTTTGGCTTCATATTTCTACCCGTTTGATTTGTAACCAGTATATTTCAGAGCATGCACCTTTCATTAGACCTCTTTCGAAACTCGCTGCAGGGAAACCAATGCTCGGAGAAACGAGGCACGGAAATGGAGTGTACTCCTCGGTACATGAAGATTCGAGCACCGTAACAACGACGCAGTTATCTTCCGCAGTAGCGTTTCAAAAGAGGTCTGTTGAGCAGGGAACCTGCGTAAAGTCTGTTTACAAGGCCATGGGTTCGCTTAAAGATCACATCGCTTATTGTTCAATTCAAGGTGCTACTGACCTATTACCTTCTTGCGGTGAAACCCCCGGGTTTTCAAATAATGCAACAAAGCATACAGATGTATGCATCGAAGCACAGAAAATCCAGACATCAGCCAAAAGCGTAGAAATGTCAGTTTATCCAATTGAACCTCTAAGGTATTTTGAGCCTTATACTATCTCAACTTAAATGACGGCGCCCTAATTATGGGGTAATAGATGGAAAAAATGTTAATCAATGCGATGCAAACTGAGGAAGTTCGTGTTGCACTTGTTAAAGACCGTTACTTATTTGACCTAGACATTGAGTGTCCTGGTGAAGTGAAGAAAAAGGGGAATATTTATAAAGCAACCGTTACCAGACGGGAGCCAAGTCTCGACGCCGTTTTTGTAGAATACGGCTCTAAGCGCCAAGGTTTCTTGCCACTTAAAGAAATTGCACCTGAATATTTAAGCAGAAATCCTGAAGAATTTGGTGATGAAAAGCCACCAATCACTTCGTTAATTCGTGAAGGCCAGGAGTTATTAGTTCAAGTAGACAAAGAAGAGCGTGGCAGTAAGGGTGCAGCACTCACTACCTATATTACTCTGGCTGGCTGCTACCTCGTTCTGATGCCAAACAACCCTCGCTCCGGTGGTATTTCCAGACGCATCGAGGGAGAAGAGCGCGATGAGTTACGTGAAACACTCAACGCATTGACTCTACCTGAAGATATGGGACTTATCATCCGCACAGCTGGAGTTGGCAAAAGCCAAGAAGAATTGCAAGATGACCTGGATATGCTATGTAATCAATGGCAATCAATCAAACAGGCTTATAATACAGAACTTGCTCCTTGCTTGATTCACCAAGAAGGGGATGTCATCATTCGTTCCATTCGCGATAACTTACGTAAGTCAATCAGCGAAATCATCATTGATGATCAGATTTCCTACATTAAAGCCAAGCAGTATATTGAGCGAGTAAAACCTGAATTCTTACCTAATTTGAAGCTTTACAACAGCAGTATCCCCTTGTTTAACTTCTATCAAATTGAAAGCCAAATAGAAACTGCATATCAACGCCAAGTTATGTTGCCATCTGGAGGTGCTTTGGTGATTGACCGAACCGAAGCGCTGGTTTCAATTGATGTAAACTCAGCCAAAGCAACTGGTGGATCAGATATCGAAGCAACAGCCTTCAACACCAATATTGAAGCAGCTGACGAAATTGCACGCCAATTACGTCTACGTGATTTGGGTGGTCTGGTCGTTATCGATTTTATCGATATGAGCTCCAGTAAAAATCAACGTGATGTAGAAAATCGCTTAAAAGAAGCGTTACAGGCAGATAGAGCACGCATCCAGGTTGGACGTATTTCTCGCTTTGGTCTTTTAGAAATGTCTCGTCAACGCCTAAGATTATCCTTGGGTGAAAGCGCTCAAGAAGTTTGCCCACGTTGTGAAGGACGAGGCACTGTTCGTAACATTCAGTCGCACGGACTCTCTATAACACGCCTTATCGAAGAAGAAGCATTAAAAGAGAAGACTGCCGAGATCCAAGTACAGCTTCCTGCAGAAATGGCGACCTTCATCATTAATGAGAAACGTAATTTCATTAAAGACATCGAAAAAAGACACGGCGTTTCAGTAATAATTATTGCTAACCCTTATATGCACTTGCCACAGTATACGATTACTCGGCTCAAAGAGGATAATGTGGGTAAGTCTAAAAAGCCCAGTTACTCCCTAATCCAACAACCCGAATTACACCTTACTGCTAGTGAGGCAGAAACTTCTTTACGCGATGAACCGGCAGTCAAGCCATTTACGGAACATCAACCCGTAAAAAGTTCCCAAACCAGCTTCATCAAGCGTTTATGGTCAAGTTTATTTGGTGGGCATACTGACTCTTCAGCTCCAGTACCACAGAGTCAAGCTAAAAAAATGCCAGGCCGTAATCAACCGCAAGCAAAATCCGCGAAAGGAACTGGTGATCGAAGATCGCAAAACCGGCGACGTCGGCCTAGTGGTAATCAACCGCAACGAGCCAATACGGGCAGCAGCTCTCCTTCAAACCAGAATCGTAGAAAAACAGGTCAGCAGCAACAAGGAAATGTTAAAGCCTCTGCTGCCAAGGGAGAAAGCAATAAAAAAAGAGAACCGGCAATAAAAGAATAAAGTTACAGAAAGCAGACCGGGTGAACGCGCGAGCCGTAACCCGGGAAATTCTTGCCCCAAATACCAGGTTTTGCTTCACGCATCACCTAGGCTACTATTCGAAAACCATGATTACTCCTCGTATCAAAAAATCCATCAACTCAAAATACTCTTCGCTTTCTATCTCCCCACATCAAAATTCTGACTGATAATTCATGAACATTAGTTTAATCGCATGATAATTAATAAAATTAGAATGTAATTGGCATAAATGTTTGTTAGAATCCGCCAACTTTTTTTTCATGTTTATAAAATTATGTCCTTCTATCAACTTATTGCGAACCAATTAAGCCAATCCGGCTTGGATTACGAAAAACAGCAGCTAGAACAAACAGATATTATTGAATATATGGTGCTTGAGTCAGCAGGTGCATTACATCCGCTGCAAGGAAAACCTCTGAAATGTTTTTTTCGCCCAGGCGATAAGGGTACTCTTCATTTAGAAGATGATAAAAAGCATTCATCACTGGAGTTCGGCCTTGTTCCTTCGTTGCAAAAGCTTTCAATTAGCGAAAAGGAACAAACACAGTTTATTCAAATCGTTAATGCAATTGAACATAAATTTCCAGAAAGTAGCTCTTATAGCAAGCCTCTTAGTTATAAGCATAGTGAAATACGCTATGGGGTTATTCTTCCAGATGAAAACATTGAACAGGCCATCAAATCATCCTCTCTATTTATGGCAGCAGGTGACTTATCAGCGCTTGATTTAGACTCACTTCTACTCCTGAGGAAAAAACTTAATCTTTATAAGATTGCTGATGATAATATCTCAGAGCTGGCAGAACGTTTAGTCGATAAAGTTAATATCCATTTATCAAAGCATTTTGATCCAACTTTGATCCAACAAGCCTTACCTAAAGCAGAAAGAAAATTCGTAGCCATGTTGGCTATTGCACGAGAAGAACATAAATTTAATCAGTTACTGCAGATGCTCAATTATAAATTGTTTGAGCTGACTCACAAAGGAACGAAAGCCTATGAGTCTGGCGCGTCCGATGATCTACCTGTTGTTAATAATGATTTCGACCCCAATTACTCCAAAGTAGCTCCAATTGCCCAATTGTTGCGCTCTTCGTTGGTCGGTGCGGGGGCTGATTTTTTCAATAATCCTATGTCACAAGACAGTTATAAAGAGTTTAAGAGCACGTGCTACAAATCAATAAAAGGCGCAAAAGATGAGTTTGGCCAATTTCGTGGTTGGGCAAAGTGGTATAATGAATTGAATCCAATACTGAAATCAATCATTGCTTGTGTCAAAGCACTAGGTGGAGTTATTGCCGGTCTTACTATTGTTCCCGGATTGTTGACCGAAATTTATTCCGAACAGGGGTATGTAGGAACGTTTTTTAATACCAAAACAGACTCCCTCAGAAAATTAGAAACCTTTGAAAAGAACCTCTTTTGTAATGGTGGTCTCTTTGATGAACTAGATAAAGAAATTCCCCATTTGGGAGTAACAATCTAGATTGTGCTTCTGCTGGCCAAGCTAAGGCCAGTAATTATATTTAAGATTCTTTATAAGCTACTGTGGCGTTGTTAATGGGTTACAGTCGCTTATCCCATATCGTTAGTTCTATGAAAGCAGCCTGATTTGATAAAATTGGCGTATAATGTTGGCAGTAAATTGACATAAATCATACACTCGTTAATGCTAATACAAATTTTACAGCACTCGCTGCAAAAGTAATAGCGTCCCTCTATTCGATATAACAAGGAGAGTTTTAATGATACCTGTAAAAGGTTATGCGGCTCAAAAAGCAAAAGCACCACTTACCCCCTATTCGTTTAATCGTCGTGATGTTGGAAACAACGATGTACTGATTGATATCCATTATTGTGGTATTTGTCATTCAGATATTCATCAAGTAAAAGATGAATGGGGTGGGTCTTTATTTCCAATGGTTCCTGGTCATGAAATTATTGGCGTAGTCAGTCAAGTAGGCCCATCGGTCAGCAAATTTAAAGTAGGCGATCATGTGGGAGTTGGTTGCTTTGTTGATTCGTGCCGACGATGCGAAAGCTGTCATGAAGGATTGGAGCAGTTTTGCGAAGAAGGAATGACTTTAACCTATAACAATTATGAGCCCAATAGCAGTAACTTAGCCCAAGGGGGCTACTCGACCAAAATCGTTGTTGATGAACATTACGTTCTCAGAATTCCAGAAAACTTACCTATGGATGCCGCAGCTCCACTGCTTTGCGCGGGAATAACGCTCTACTCGCCTCTGAGACACTGGCATGTTGGCCCTGGAAAACGTGTCGCCATTTTAGGTTTGGGGGGACTTGGGCATATGGGAGTCAAACTGGCTCATGCAATGGGTGCGGAAGTAACTGTATTGAGTCATTCGCGGGGTAAAGAAGAAGATGGTAGACGCATGGGCGCCGATCATTTTTTTGCTACTTCAGATCCTGATACTTTTCAAAAGTTAAGAAATTATTTTGATCTGATTATCTGTACAGTTTCCGCGAAAATCGATTGGGATGAATACATCAAATTACTCAAACGTGATGGCACTATGGTCGTTGTTGGCATTCCAGAAGAGTCTGTCCCCCTCAATCCGTTCTCCCTGATTGCTCAACGAAGAAGCCTTTCTGGCTCAATTATTGGGGGCATTAAGGAAACTCAAGAAATGCTCGATTTCTGTGGCAAACACAACATCGTATCTGATATTGAATTAATTCCTATTCAACAAGTGAACGAAGCATATGAACGAGTCGTGAAAAGTGATGTCCGTTATCGTTTTGTTATTGATATTGCCTCTCTATCATAAAAATTCCTATTCATAACGCATTAATTCTTGATGTGCAACCGATACCATTTCAAACCGGTTGTACATCGAAGCAATAAGTGTATTGATAGCAGATCACGGTACTGCAGTAAGAGATGCAGTTCCAAATATGGCCAAAATTAAAAGGGTCAGGAAGATAACAATAAATAAAAAGAAAAGTACTTTAGCGATACTTGCAGCTGTAGACGCAATACCACGAAAACCAAATAATCCCGCAACGATGGCGATAACCAAAAATATCAGCGCCCACTTTAACATAGTGCTCTCCTTATCAGGATAAGATAGTTCTTACCATTTGATTATAGCTGAAAAATTTAGCCCAATAAGAAGATTGCTGGGGCAACCTGGCAGTTAATACAGATGATTGACTCGGTACATCACCTCGAACGATACGTTATCCTGAAGGAAATGGGAGCACCCAAGTTACAAAGCTATAAGCCTGTGGCGATAGGGTTGACCCCAATATTGGGGTTAATACCACAATCATCGAGGATCTTAAGTAAATTATTACCTTTTCTAGTAAGTCGCTTGATACAATACTCTTCAAGATAACTTTTCAAAATATATTCATAATCCGGCAAGGTTAAAATTTTAAGTATTTTTTCCGCCATTTCCAAATGCCGCTTGTTTTCATAATTAAATGCTTGAAATAAAACCCCACCCAACATTGCCGCAATACTTGCCTTACGCAGCGGATTGGCCAAATAAAAACGCTGAATGCATTCATCTATGGCTCGTTCCTTATCCCAGGCGACCCACTCATCATAAAAGGCCATAGCAGGATCTGAATTTAAAAAACTGTTTTTTTCCAATCCTTGAATGGCGTAAGCAACTGCCACAATGGCTTGTATATTGGCCCAAGAACAATTGCCGCTAATTTGCGAACTAATTGGAATTTTTGCTACCGGTACCAAGCCTAATTGATGGTTGATCATCTGATGAAAATAATTGCGTGGTTGTTTTTTATAAAGAAAATTTTGTAGGAAATGGGCATTAAATGCCTCAGAGCGAGTGATTTTATAGATATTAACACTTCCTTCCTTAAGGCTGTTTTCGCCGCGATCAATTTTAGCCCACCATTGGCCAAAGCGAATAAAGCCCATTGCATGGCCTCGACTTGCAGCAGGCAGAATTAACATCGGTACTTTTAATAAATCATTTAGCCTTTGCATGTGCTGTTCACTGAGAAAAGGTAAGTGTTGATATTGCAACAGCTCTTCTGCAAGCGAAAACGCATCGATAATCACATGAGCTAATGGAAAATATTCACGTAAATGGCGAGTTGAATAACTATTGATAAAACGTTTTAAAGCATCTCTTATCACTGCAACAGTAAATTCAAGAATGAATCCTTCATAATCCAGTTCAATAAACTCTCCTTTGGCATTGACTATATCCACATCACCTTGTAATTCAAAACGATGTCCGAGTAGTTTGCCATTAATGAAATCAAGTGCAAAATCCAGCTTAGCCCCATATTGATAGAGTAAATGTTTCAGCGTATCTTGATTGCGTAATACAGGATAAACCAATACCGAAAGCCCATTACGCGTATACGCATTGGGATCTGCACCGTGTTCTAACAACAACTGCGCCAAGGCAACATCATTATTGTCTACAGCCCAATGCAATGGTGTACGCCCTGTCACATCTGCTTTATTGACATCGACCTTCCGAGCAATCAACTGTTCGGCAATCTGAATTTGGCGCGTAATAGCACACTCAATTAAGGGTGTAAAACCATATTCATCAATGTCATCCAACGTTTCTCCTGCTCGAAGATAAGCTTCAAAATCAGGCATTCGATGGCTGATTATGTCACTTGCAATAGTCATTAATAAGGACCTC
This sequence comes from Fluoribacter gormanii, assembly GCF_900156395.1. Lineage (GTDB taxonomy): Bacteria > Pseudomonadota > Gammaproteobacteria > Legionellales > Legionellaceae > Legionella > Legionella gormanii. The sequence goes on from NZ_FTNL01000029.1 coordinate 32,170, forward strand.
TAGGTTTAGGTGTATTAGTAAATTTGGGCATGTTACCTAAACGCAGTTGTTTTTCCTGTTCCTGGTTGCGTCGTTCATTATCATACTCACGACGTGCATCAGTATTTAAAGGAGGTTCAGGATTTAAAGGAGAGTCAATTCCATCAAAACGCTGACTATCTAACTCCGGGTGTTGTAAAATAGTGTTTTGCAATTCGCCTTCAGGACCAGGTTGCGCTTCATAATCGGAGTGTTCACGTGCTTTTACCAGTGCTATCCGTCGCTCCCCTTGCTGTTCGGCCAAACGTCTCTGTCGTTCCATAGCCTTGGTTTCAGCAACCAAATAGGATGTACTTTTTTCTATACGAATGGGTACAGGCAAATCCATTGCCGATCTCAGCAAAACATATACAGCCCCAGCCCCACCATCTTTGGGGAGTGCACTGTGAAAAGCAGTTATTTCTCTGATTTGGGGTAACCAGTGATTAATTAAATTCTTTAATACTGGAGGAGTATTTTTAGAGCCTGCTGTACCATGAGTTATGAGTATGCAATGTTTACGCTTTGTTATTTGCTTTTGGATAAATTCCAGCAAAGCGGTACGTGCTCCCTCCAATGGTAAATTGGAGAGATCCAGCTTGGCTTCCCATGCAATTTGTCCTGTTTTTAGCTCATTAAAACGCGTACCAGAAACATTGGGAGTAGCATAAGATAAAATACTACTCGCAAGAACAGGTTCTTCAATATCATCAGTTAAATAATATTCATTTAGCATAGTTTAAAAATCCAATCGTATTAATCAAAGTATAACTTAGCTTATAAAAAGTAGGAGGATTTTTTTAGCGATCTGATTGAGTAAAATACTATATTGGTATGATAAAGCCCCTTCTCTCCAAAAGAGAGAAGGGGCCGAAAAACCATTGGAACTATAAATATTCTCGTTGCAAAATTTCAGCAATTTGCACTGCGTTAGATGCAGCACCTTTGCGAATATTATCTGCGACGACCCACAAATCCAATCCATTGGGATGTGAAATATCTTGTCGAATTCGTCCGACAAATACTTCATCATGGCCGATCGCATTTTTTATTGCAGTCGGATAACTTGCTTTACTTACATTATCAACTACCTTTACCCCGGGAGCTTTAGAAAGAATTTTACGGGCCTCTTCAGCAGTTAAAGGTTTTTTTAATTCTAAATGAATGGCTTCGGAATGCCCATAAATGACAGGTACTCTAACTGCCGTAGGGTTGACCATAATGCTATCATCTTCCATTATTTTGCGTGTTTCCCACACCATCTTCATTTCTTCACGGGTATAACCATTTTCTTCAAATTGATCGATGTGCGGAATTGCATTAAAAGCGATCTGCTGTGGATAAACGTTGACATTAGCAGGCCTGCCATTCAAGAGGTCCCCTACTTGTGAAACCAATTCACTAATGGCTTTCTTTCCAGTTCCAGAAACAGATTGATACGTCGCAACATTAATGCGAGTGATTCCTGCAGCATCATACAAAGGCTTTAGAGCGACGACCATTTGAATCGTAGAGCAATTAGGGTTGGCAATGATACCTCTATTTTTATATTCTGCAATACGATGAGCATTGACTTCCGGAACAACTAAAGGAATATCGTCTTCATAACGAAAACAAGAGCTGTTATCGACAACGACACAACCACTTGCAGCGGCCTTAGGCGCATATTCTTTAGAGACCGCTCCACCTGCCGAAAATAAAGCGATATCCGCCTTGCTAAAATCAAACTCAGCGAGATCCAAAACATCGAATTGCTTGTTTTTAAACGCTACCGTTTTACCCACAGAACGAGAACTAGCCAATGGATAAAGTGTCTTAATCGGAAAATTTCGCTCTTCCAATACGGTTAAAAACGTTTCGCCAACCGCACCAGTGGCCCCAACTATGGCTACATTTAATTCTCTGCTCATTATTGACCTCTTTTGTATTCTAGGCAATTAATGCCTTATATCTCAAATAGTGATCCATCAACACTAAAGCCATCATTGCTTCGGCAATAGGCACAGCCCTTATTCCGACACAAGGATCATGTCGCCCTTTCGTTACGACGGTTACTTCTTCGCCAAAAACATTGACTGTCTTTCCTGGAGTAGTGATACTCGAAGTAGGCTTTAATGCAATACTCACTTCTATATTCTGTCCAGTAGAAATACCACCTAAAATTCCTCCCGCATGATTGCTCAGAAACCCTTGGTGCGACATTTGATCACGATGCACGGAACCTAACTGATTGACTGCTGCAAATCCTGCACCTACCTCAACACCTTTGACTGCATTAATCGACATCATAGCATAAGCTAATGTTGCATCCAGTTTGTCGAACACAGGGTCTCCCAATCCTACAGGTACATTTTTAGCAATGACGTTTACACGAGCACCTACAGAATCCCCTTGCCGTCTTAATTGCTCAATAGCATCAGCAAGATCCTGAATTTGTGTATTATTAGGACAGAAAAAAGAATTATTATTAATCTCTGATTCATCAGCAAAGTGCAAGACCAAATCGCCCATTTGCTGCAAATAACCGACGATTTCAATATTTAAATGGCGCTGCAAATACAGCCTTGCAATTGCTCCGGCCGCTACACGCGCTGCAGTCTCTCGTGCTGAGGAGCGCCCTCCTCCACGATAATCGCGATGACCGTATTTATGATGATAAGTAAAATCCGCATGGCCCGGACGAAATAAGTTTTTGATTTCTTCATAATCCCGAGATCGTTGATCGGTGTTATGAATCAACAGAGCTATAGGTGCGCCTGTAGTTTTCCCTTCAAAAACACCAGAAAGGATTTGTACTTTATCCTCTTCGCGGCGTTGTGTTGTATATTTAGATTGCCCGGGTTTGCGTTTGTCCAGAAATGGTTGGATGTCCTCCTCTTGCAACAGTAATCCTGGTGGGCAACCATCAACCACACAGCCAATAGCTGGACCGTGGCTTTCACCAAAAGTTGTTACTGTAAATAAGGTTCCAAATGTATTACCGGACATTAAAGTACTCTTCTAGTTGCTGCTTCGTTAATAAAAATATGCCATGCCCACCATAACTCATTTCAAGCCAGGTAAAAGGAACATGAGGATAAGCCTCACATAAAGCTGCTTCGCTATTTCCTACTTCTACAATTAAAACACCCTCTTCGTTTAAATAATCATGGGCGTTATGAAGAATTGTTTCAACAATAGCCAATCCATTATTGCTCGTTTCCAAAGCCAACACAGGCTCATGACGGAATTCGTCAGGTAAGGTTTGCATCTCTTCCTTGCCTACATATGGAGGATTGCTGACTATTAAATCATAGCCTACCTTGGGGACTTTCGAGAAACAATCTGATTCAATTAAATTAAGTTGCTCTTCCACACCTAACTGTTCACGATTAATTGCAGCCACAGCAAGTGCTTCGCTGGAAATATCAACTGCATCGACCTGAGCTTCAGGAAAAGCATAACAACATGCAATCGCGATGCATCCGCTGCCAGTACATAAATCTAAAATACGATGTACTTTATTGGCATCAACCCAGGGAGAAAATTCATTCTTGATGAGTTCTGCAATAGGTGAGCGAGGAATAAGTACACGCTCATCCACATAAAATGGAATATCACAAAAATAGGCTTCTTTGATTAAATAGGGTACGGGTACTCGTTGATTAATACGCTTTTCCAATTGCTGATGTAAATGTTTTTTCTCGCTGGTAGTTAAACGTGCATTAAGCCAATTTGATTCTAAATCGTAAGGCAAAGACAAGCTTCTCAGAATTAAAGAATGCATATCATCCCACGCATTATCAGTGCCGTGGCCATAATACAAATTCGCATTAATTGCGCAAGACACACTAAAACGTAAAAAATCCAATATTGTGTTTAATTCTTCCGTTTCTTTAAGTATATAGTTGCTCATGGGATTTCGATTCTCATCCAGAAAAAGTACAAATTGTACCCTATGTTAATCAACAAAAGTAGCCTAAGTGAAGCAAAGCACAACTTGGTGTTATTTAAGTCAGGACTTAGGCGTACTTACACACGTTCCTTGCAAATCAAAGGTACAAGCAGCACCAGACCTGAGTTATACTTCAATTACCACTGAATCATTTCTTGTTAAAAATGGCTGATGATTTTTTATCCGATGACGACAAAGCCCTGTTTCGCGAATACATGCGTTCGGTAAAACCATTAAATGAAAAAACCAAGCGGGTAAAAACTTTAGAACCTAAGCCTTCAATTCCAACCAAAAAAAATAAGCCATCAATAATCCAACCCCAAAAAGAATATTACTTGTCGGATATGATTGTGGATACAGTACTGTCCGAAACCATTCTTTCCTATTCGCATCCAAGTATTTCCAGCCAGCGATTTAAGGCATTAAGAAATGGACATATTCCATGGGAAGCCCGGTTGGATTTGCATGGTTTAAAAAGCGAGACAGCCCGGGATACCTTATGTCAATTTATTCAAACTCAGGCAGAAAACAGCAAAAGATGTCTACTCATTATCCATGGCAAAGGAGGCAACCTCGGAGCACCCCCGGTAATTAAAAATTTGCTGAATCGATGGTTACCGCAGTTGGATGAAGTTTTGGCGTTTCATAGCGCATTGCCCAAAGATGGTGGGAGTGGTGCAGTCTATGTACTGCTAAAAAGACAGAAATAACAGCACCAGGCTCTGAATCGTCACATCATTGGAAAACTAGTCCATCTCAATTCTACGTACCGCGGCTTGTCCGCGGGATCCATGAGATCTGCCCAAAAACACAGGGCCTCGCGGACAAGACGCGGGGCTTAAGCACAGATGTGATCAAGAGTCAGACACAGGCTACATTTATATAGTTCCCTTACTTGCGTTCATGCCTTATTCTGGGGATAATTCGCTACATCAATAAAATATCAAGAGAGAACATGGAACATTTAGGTCAATTTATCATAAATCATTGGCAGTTATGGCTTGCCCTTATCGTGGTTTTATTGCTCACATTTATCAATGAGTTAATCACCCAGAAAAAGAAAGCAAAAGAACTGACCCCTCAAGCTGCTGTTGATTTGATCAATCATGAGAATGCTGTTGTCATCGATTTGCGTGACAAAGAAGCCTTTAAACAAGGACACATTATTGATGCGATCAATGCTCGAGGCGAGGATTTTGAACAACAAAAAATGGATAAGTATAAAAATACCCCCATTATTCTAATTGCTTCACGCGCTATTGAAGCACAATCTCTTGCCAACAAAATTCGCGCCCAAGGTTATCAACCGCATGTACTTAGCGGTGGAATTGCTGCCTGGACAAATGCTGAATTGCCATTAGTTAAAGGGAAATAAGAGTATGGCTGAAATAATTATGTACAGTACTGGTTATTGCCCCTACTGTGTCAAAGCCAGGGAATTATTGCAACAAAAGCATGCTACATTTACAGACATTCGTATCGATTTACAACCAGAATTACGTGATGAAATGATAACAAAAAGCGGAAGACGTACCGTACCGCAGATTTTCATTAATGGCCAACATGTCGGTGGCTGCGATGATTTATATGCCCTGGAAGCCCAGGGAAAACTCGATCAATTACTAAGAGGATAGCAATATCATGAGCGAACAAGCAAACCAAGCGCAAAACCAAAATGAAACCCAATTTATGATTCAAAGAATTTATGTTAAAGATTTATCGTTTGAAACACCTAATACTCCGGCTGTGTTTCAACAACAATGGGAACCAGAACTGAATCTCGAAATCAATACTACCAACACAATGCTGGAAGAAGGCGTTTATGAAGTGGTATTAACTGTAACGACAACCGTAACCAACCAAAAAGCTACTGCATTTCTTGTCGAAGTAAAACAAGCCGGTATCTTCACCATTCAAGGTGCACCAGCGAATCAATTGGACCATTTGTTAAACAGCTTCTGCCCCAACATTTTATTCCCTTACGCTCGTGAGGCAATTACCTCTCAAGTAATTCGTGGCAGTTTCCCACAACTGGTATTGGCACCAATTAATTTTGATGCTTTATACATGCAACAACTTGCAGAAAAACAAAAAGAAGTTCAAGCTTAAAAAATACAACTACGTACTAAAGTATTGTAGCCCGGGGACAGGCGAAGCCGTAACCCGGGGGTTGATAACAGGCATCTGTTTTTAAACCCGGGTTACGTCAGTCCCGCTACAAATACACTCCTATTTAAGAGCATAAAATGAACCAAAAAAACATTGCCATATTAGGTGCTGGCTCTTGGGGAACTGCTGTTGCAATTCACCTGGCCAAAGTGGGACATCGTGTGTTGTTGTGGGGACATGACCCGCAGCATGTTGCTCTTATGACGGAGAAAAAAGCAAACCCACGTTATTTACCTGATATCGATTTTCCTGAAACCCTTGAGCCTTCAGCCGATTTTGATCGATGCATCGAAGAAGCCCATTACGTTATTATTGCGGTTCCTTCGCATGCTTTTGCAGAAATTATCAACAAAATAAAAAAAACGCCACAAGGGTTAGCTTGGCTGACGAAAGGAATTGATCCACAAAGCCATCAGTTATTAAGTGATTTAGTGAGCCAAACTTTTGGTTCTACCTTTCCCAAAGCAATTATTTCAGGCCCATCATTTGCCAAAGAAGTAGCTCACTTCCTACCCACCGCCGTAACTTTAGCTTCTAATGATTCAGAATATCAAAAAAGCATCCGTGAATTACTTCATCACGATAACCTTCGTGTTTACCTGACTGATGATCTGATCGGGGTGCAAATTTGTGGTGCGATTAAAAACGTCTTGGCTATTGGCTGTGGCATCAGTGATGGTTTAGGTTATGGAGCGAATGCCAAAGCCGCATTAATTACCCGCGGATTAGCAGAAATGGAGCGTCTTGGACTTGCTTTGGGAGCACGTGCAGAAACTTTTCTTGGCTTGGCTGGCGTAGGTGATTTAGTCTTAACCTGCACTGATGATCAATCACGAAACCGCCGTTTCGGCTTACTCTTAGGACAAAATATCAGCATCAACGACGCTGAACAGCAAATTGGCCAAGTTGTAGAGGGTAAATATAACGCCTCCCAAGTCTGCTTCCTTGCCAAACAGCATCATGTAGAAATGCCGATTTGCGAGCAAATTAACGCCCTTTTACAAGGAAAAATTAGTCCAAAACAAGTAGTGCAAAACCTAATGAGTCGGCCGCCTAAGGAAGAATAACTCGCTCTCCATGAGTTCTATCCCTCGGATTTTCTGCCATTTTTGTAATTCCCGCGAAAGCATCAGAGATTAATGTCATTCCCGCGCAGGCGGGAATCTATTCACATAGCGGGTACAGTGCCTGAATCATGGATGGATATGAATTTTAGTCATTCCCGCGCAGGCGGGAATCTATTCACAAAGCTCGTACAGTGCCTGATTCATCCATGGATTCCCGCCTGCGCGGGAATGACAGTTTTTTCTTAAATGAATGACAGTGCCACTAGAGTTACATGGCAATTCTGTTTAAGCTTTAACATCCACAAGTTCGATGTCTTCAGAAGCCAACCGTTCGCCCAAGATTCAAGCATCCTCCCGAACCGATATGAATTTTTGTCATTCCCGCGCAGGCGGGAATCTATTCACAAAGCGGTTACAGTGCCTGAATCATGGATGGATTCCCGCCTGCGCGGGAATGACCGTTTTTTCTTGAATGAATGGCAGTGCCACTAGAGTTACATGGCAATTCTGTTTAAGCTTTCACATCCACAAGTTCGATGTCTTGAGAAGCCAACCGCTCGCCCAAGATTCAAGCATCCTCCCGAATGGATATTAATTTTTGTCATTCCCGCGCAGGCGGGAATCTATTCACAAAGCTCGTACAGTGCCTGATTCATCCATGGATTCCCGCCTGTGCGGGAATGACAGTTATTTCTTAAATGAATGGCAGTGCCACTAGAGTTACATGGAAATTCTCTTTAAGCTTTAACATCCACACTCTCGATGTCCTCAGAAGCCAACCGCTCGCCCAAGATTCAAGCATCCTCCCGAATGGATAT
>NZ_FTNL01000044.1 GCF_900156395.1 Fluoribacter gormanii
AGTAATGCGTGAAGCTAACTTGTACTAATTGGCTGATTGTCTTGACCATATAATCTGAGTTACTTCAGATTGACTGATTCAATACCGGTGTGTTGGGAAACCAACTCAATAAGATGAAGTACGAATAAATGCGTTAAAATGTGACCCTTTTTATTTACCTAATGCATGATTCGGGTATAATACACCCAATCAATGCAAAACAGTTTTCCTGGCGACCATAGCGGTTTGGAACCACCTGATTCCATCTCGAACTCAGAAGTGAAACGAACCCGCGCCAATGATAGTGTGAGGCTTCCTCATGTGAAAGTAGGTCATCGCCAGGGTTTTATTACTAAAAAGCGGCTTAATGCCGCTTTTTTTTTCAACAATCAAATCTTCATAAGAAACCATGAATAGTGCTTGGAGGCTTTAAGTTCATTTTCAACTTCAACGAACCACTTGAACTTAGATTCATGCATGTTTAATTTATATTTAATTTCCTTCAGATGCTTGTTTTCCTCATGGGGCTTTATAATTGATTTTTATTTAACTTTAGTTTAAGTTAATTTATTTAAGGATAGGTTGTAGTTTATGTTAGTCCAACGAATTTTGGATTTTATTGAAACTCTAAAAAAGGAAAGTCCTCTCTCTCCATGTGATCAGAAACTCCGTGAATGTCTATCAGAACGTTTTTCCAAAAACAATCCAACTGACATTTTAAATCAGGATGATTTCCTTTTTCTTATCGCCTGCTATAAAACCCGGTGGGATTCAATCGTTGATGATAATGATTACATGCTTAATCCTTCAGCGATTAATCTACATTGGATTGATTTGGCCCGAGAACTTGGCCCATTGACAAAAATTAATTATTTAAAAATATTGATACCGACGTTGAGCAATGAAAAGGATTTAAATGATTTTTCCTCGCTTAATGAAACAGTAAATTTATTTAATTTTTATCTTGGTTACGGTGGCAATACTTTATATAGGAAACTTAGTTTCTGTAGACACTTAGAAAAATGGCGATTTGAATTATCGACATATAGAGCTGATAAAAAGTTAAGTGTTGTTACAGTCGATGAATTAGCACGTCTAAAATTGTGTAAACAAACTGAAAGGGAAGTAAGCGTCGACACGGAAATTTTCAAAAACTTTTGGGATCTGATGCGTAAAAAAGTTTTTGTTAATTTAAGAGCTCAAGGCCGTATGCCCATTGCCTTGTTACCTCACTTAATGGAATTAGTTGAACGATACTATTATTTACAAACAAATAAAGTTGAATTTGTAGAATTCAAAAAAGAGATAGAGAAATTTTTCCATCGTTTATATGAATATGAATTAGTAGATGTTAATTTCTTGTATGGCTCCAAAATTAAATACAAACAGAATGAAGAATACTTGGTAGATCTATTTATCGCACTTCATACTGCAAAGAATTATTCTGAGCTGGATTATGAAATAAAGACATTAAGTAAGTGGCTATTTAAATATAATCCGGATTTAAAAGCCACAAGTAAAGAATTGGAGCCTGTTTATCAAGAGTTATCCGAAGAAGTAGAAGAAAAGGAAGAGGCATTTATTAAAACGGATGCTTTTATAAATTGTTGCAAGCTAATTGTTTCACTATTCACTACTCAGTTTGAGCTTTCTCTCCTCTTCACGCAGCAAACTTCTAGTTTATGGGATATAGAAAATACGGTCTTTCCTGAGGCTTATACTATTCTTACTGTGTTATTGCCATTAATCGCAGCAAACAAACCTAAAGCTTTAGAAACAGCTTATGAAGATATTATCCGCGATATTATTCTTCCTGCAAGGAAAGATACAGGATGGTTTGCATGTTTTACACGTCATAAGCAAACGATTAGATGGTTCGATCTTGTGCGGGATTGTAAATACAATGAACTGGGGGTTTATTGGTTTGAACCCGAGCGGTTGTTTAATGCATTATTGCTTTTTAATACAAATAATGATGCTGTAAAGACGCGGACTAATCATTTTTTAGATGACATAATTCAGACTTATGCGCAAGATGAAAATGAACTCATGAAGCAATTTCGGGTCAATGTTTTATTCAGTGAATTTCTAAATGGGCTAAGCGAACATCATTGCACCCATTTATTGAGATTAATTAAGTTATGTGATCTAGACATTGCAAAATTTAGATTTCTCAGTAATTGCAGTAAGCATATCAATAAACAGGCATCCAGGTTATGTCAAACTATAGAAAGTTCATCTCCATGCTTTTTTTCAATGCCTCAGAAAGGGGATAAGGTAAAATTATTTAAGTTTTCTGAAGCAAAAGATGTTCAATCAATGATCGTAGATTATAAAAATCATTTGTATGAGCTTACTCTTGATGCGAAGAAATTGGAGAAAATAAGTAATTATTTATTTAAAATAGGCCAACCTATATTAAGCGTAACACAAAAGGAAAATGCAACGAGTTGTGACAGACCTGTTCTCAATTACATTGGTCAATATACCTAGTTTATTTATTGTTAATAAGTTGAGGAATTGCGATAAAAAGGAATTAATCGTGTTTTGCGATTAATTTCTCAGTTTATAGCGTTGTTTTATCATGCCTAAAGTTTTATATTGAACTTGCTGTTGATTGCATATTGTTATCGAAAGCAAGGTAAATTTTAGGTATATTGGCCACAAAGTTTGATGAAATTTTCATATCGATTCTCTGAAATCAAACCCGCTTCCTTTGCCTTAATAATAGCGCAATGTGGCGTGTCTTTATGAGTACAATTACGAAATTTGCATTGTGACAAATAGGGCCTAAATTCAGGATAAGCACGAGCGATTTCTGTGGCATCTATGTGCCATAAACTAAACTCTCTTACTCCAGGTGAGTCAATTAAGGCACCGCCACTTGGCAAATGATAATATCGTGAATTACTGGTAGTATGTCGGCCTAATTCAGATAATTCAGAAATTTCATTTATGGAAATATTGGGTTCATGAGGCAAAATGCTGGAAATAATCGATGACTTCCCCACTCCTGATTGACCTACAAAAACGCTTATTTGATGATTTAATATCTGTTTGAGTTGTTCTAAGCCATCAGCAGCGTTTTTATTCGTAAGCACAATAGGGTAATTAAGTTTTCCATAATCCATAAAGAGTTGTTCTTTAAGGAGTTCACAGGATAAATCAGTTTTATTTAATAGAATAATTGCTTGTAAATGCAGTATTTCTGCCATAACTAAATAGCTATCAAGTAAGGCCCAGGATATTTCTGGCTTGGGGGCAATGACAATAATGAGCTGCGTGATATTGGCGGCAACAGGTTTTATCTGGCCCGAGCTGGTTGGTTTTGCCAAGACACTGCTTCGAGGATAAAGGCTAACTACTACACCTTGATTCATTCCCTCAGATTGCCAAATTACCTTATCCCCTGCAACCAGTGTTTCTAGATTGGGTCTGATCGAACAACGTATGTGCCTACCCTGGATGTCTTCTAGTTCAACGTGTTTGCTAAAGCGGGTAATGATTAAACCATCAGCCAGATCATCATAATTTTTTCTATTCTCATGATAATTTTGTTGGATTTTTTCAATACGGGCGGATTGTTGTTTACTAATACGTCTTTTACTCATAGTCCCAATCTATAATATAATCATTAAAAAATACTCTTAGCTCGAAAGAAATTTAAGGCTAAATCAATCATACAGTATGAAGGTAAATTAAATTTAATGAAAGTCTACTTAGTTGGTGGTGCTGTACGTGATCAATTATTGAGTCTTCCTGTAAAAGAACGTGATTGGGTTGTTGTTGGTTCTAATCCGGATGAGTTACTGGCGAGAGGCTTCAGACAAGTTGGACGAGATTTCCCTGTTTTTTTGCATCCTGAAACGAGTGAAGAATATGCTTTGGCGCGAACAGAAAGAAAATCTGCACCAGGCTATTATGGTTTTTCCTGTAATTTCAGTAGCACTGTAACCTTAGAGGAAGATTTAGCGCGTCGTGATTTAACTATTAATGCAATGGCCAGGGATGAGCAAGGACAGCTTATTGACCCTTATCATGGACTGAAGGATTTAGAGGCTAAAGTACTCCGTCATGTTTCTCACGCCTTTGTTGAAGATCCAGTACGTGTGTTGCGAATTGCACGTTTTGCAGCGCGCTTTCATCATTTAGGATTTAAATTGGCTGATGAAACACGTTCATTAATGTATACCATGGTTCAGCGTGGTGAATTGGCTCATTTGGTGGCTGAACGCGTTTGGCAGGAATGGCAAAGAAGTCTGCAAGAAAAAAATCCAGAGCAATTTATCATTACTTTACGTTCTTGCGATGCATTGCGTGTGATTTTACCTGAGATTGATGTGTTGTTTGGCATACCTAATCCGTATCATTACCATCATGAAATAGATAGTGGTGTTCATACTTTATTGGTTTTGCAAGCGGCAGTAACTTTAACTGCAGATCCCGTGATACGTTTTGCCGCATTGGTACATGATTTGGGTAAGGCTTTATCTCCTATGAACAATTGGCCAAGCCATCATGGCCATGAAGAGCGTGGTGTTGCCATTGTTGAGAGCCTGTGTTCTCGATTAAGAATTCCCAATGATTATCGTGCCCTGGCAACCCTGGTTTCGCGTGTTCATTTGAACATTCACCGCTTATTTGAATTACAAGCGAGTACTATAGTCAAAATTCTGGAGCAAAGCGATGCATTTCGTCGTCCCAACCTATTCTATAATATGTTAATTGCTTGTGAATCTGATGCAGCTGGCTGTGGTCGAACTATTGATTACCGACAAAGTAAATTATGGAGCTATTTGCTTACTGAATGTGCTAAAGTGAATAGCCAGACGATCATTGCTGAAGGATATAAGGGTGAGGCAATTAAACATGTCCTGCATCAAAGACGAGTGGCTTGTGTAGAATTGATATTAAACTCCTGGAAAACAAATGAAAAATAATCAAAATTTAATTTGGATAGATTTGGAAATGACAGGACTTGATCCTGAAAAAGATAGAATCATCGAACTCGCTACGGTCGTGACTGATCCTCATTTAAATATAATTGCTGAAGGGCCAGTTTTTGCTATTTCTCAATCTAAAACATTACTAGATGGTATGGATTCCTGGAATACCAGACAACATGGACAATCCGGTTTAGTTAATCGAGTTCTGCAAAGTCAAATCAGCGAATCACAAGCCGAGCAATTAACAATTGATTTTTTAAAGCAGTATCTTGATAAAGGTAAGTCGCCGATGTGTGGTAATAGTGTGTGTCAGGATAGACGATTTTTATACAAATACATGCCAGATCTTGCTGCATTTTTTCATTACCGGAATTTAGATGTGAGCACATTAAAAGAACTAGCCATTCGTTGGCGACCAGAATTGTTAAATGGTGTAATTAAAGAGTCAAAACACCTGGCCTTAGACGATATTAAAGACTCTATTGCTGAGTTGGTATATTATCGTCACCATTTTATTAATTTGTTGGATGTAAAAAAATGATACAAAGAGAGCGATTAGAATTACCTAATGATGCAGACAAGTTGTTGCTGCATTCATGCTGTGCACCTTGTTCTGGTGAGGTCATGGAAGCGCTTATTAGTTCAGAAATTAACTTTACAATCTTTTTTTATAATCCAAATATTCACCCAATCCAAGAATATGAAATCAGGAAAAATGAAAACATTGGTTTTGCACAAAAACATAATATTCCATTTATTGATGCGGACTATGACAAAGATAATTGGTTTGCTCGTGCCAAGGGTTTGGAATGGGAACCTGAGCGTGGTAAACGATGCACCATGTGCTTTGATATGCGTTTTGAACGAACGGCTTTATATGCTCATGAGCATGGGTTTCCAGTTATCAGCAGTTCTTTGGGAATTTCACGCTGGAAAGATATGAATCAGATTAATGATTGCGGAATTCGAGCAGCAAGCAAATACCCTAACCTCGAGTACTGGACTTATAATTGGCGAAAAAATGGAGGTTCAGAACGCATGTATGAGATTGCCAAGCGCGAAGAGTTTTATAAACAAGAATATTGTGGATGCGTGTATTCTTTACGTGATACGAATGCTTGGCGTAAGCAAAAAGAGCGTGACCGCATAAAAATCGGCATTAATTATTATTCTGAAGAGAAACAAGATGATCAAAATAACGAAGGAACGTTATGAGCAGGCATTCTCATGGTGACTCACATCACCACCATCATCACGGACAAAAAAATGCCGCAGTGACTTATGATAAAGCGTTTATCATTTCAATAATCGCGAATGGCCTATTTGTACTCATACAAATTGTTTTTGCTTATTTATCAAATTCGACCAGCTTATTGGCTGATGCATTTCACAATTTAGGTGATGTCTTAGGCTTGGTTTTGGCTTGGACCGCTACGGTACTTATGAAACGTGCGCCTACAATGAAAGCAACGTATGGCTTAAAAAAAACATCCATACTCTCAGCATTGGCCAATGGGATTTTGTTAGTTTTTACATGCGGCATTATTGCCACAGACGCTGTCTATAAACTGTTTTCGCCATCTGAAGTTCAAGCTTTATCTGTGATGATAGTCGCAGGTATAGGTATCGTAATTAATTCAGCCACTGCATTATTGTTTGCACATGGTTCCGAAGATTTGAATATTAGAGGTGCTTATTTACATTTATTTTATGACGCCTTGGTTTCAGTAGGTGTTGTGCTGTCAGCGGCGTTGCTGTATTGGACTGGGTGGCAGTGGATAGATCCTGTGGTTGGTTTGCTGATCGCATTAGTTATACTCAAAGGTACTTGGGCTTTATTTGCAGGTAGTTTCAGATTAATTATTGATGGTGTTCCCGATAATATTTCTTGGACTGCCGTGAGCGATTTCTTATTGAGCAAACCAGGGGTAAAAGGGTTTCATGATTTACATATTTGGGCAATGAGCACCCAAGAAAATGCAATGTCGGTTCATTTGCATATGCCTGATGATGTGCTTTCTGATGCATTAAGAGCGGAATGGGTTGAACAATTACGTCAAGAGTTTAATATTCAACATGTGACTATTCAGGTAGAAAGAACCAAGACAGATTGTAATGATGCATGCCATCACCCCAAATTTTTATAGATTGAAATAAGTCTAATTGGGCAACGATTGGGAGGTAATTGTCAATTAAATTGGCTTTACTCCCAATTAAGTACATTTTACACAACTGTCAATCAGCTCAATTTATTCGATATCCCCTATATTATTGCATTAACCTGCTAAACTATAAGACATATAATTTATCTTCTGTGGGAAAAGAGGATGGATAAGTCTAACGAGAATAAAGATACTTTCTCTGATCCATTATTAGATTGTTTAGTAATTTTAACCATGTTAAGTCATCGTCCTTTATCTGCAGATGTACTGCGTGCTGGATTACCTCTGGAAAATAATAGATTAACCCCCGCCTTATTTATACGTGCAGCGGAACGTGTTGGATTCTCAGCGCGGGTAGTCAAACGCTCCCTTTCTCATATTTCGAAATTAGTTTTACCTGTTGTGTTACTTTTAAAAAATGATCAGGCCTGCATACTAAATAAGATAATTGATTCAGAAACAGTGGAACTCATTTTGTCTGATCATGGAGGAGGTGTTCAACAAAAATCATTAGATGATCTGGAAGAAAATTATACTGGACAAGCTATATTTATCGCTCCAGTTTTTAAATATGAGACACGTTCTGAAGCAAAACCAACAGAGAGAATAGATAAGCTGTCATGGTTTTGGAGTACTTTATCTCGTTATCGATATATTTATATTCAAGTCATCCTCGCAGCATTCTTAGTCAATATTTTTAATCTGGTTATGCCGTTGTTTATAATGAATGTGTATAACCGAGTTATACCAAATAATGCCAATGTGACTTTGTGGGTACTCGTTATCGGGGTTTTGATGATCCATTTTTTTGATTTTATTTTAAGACTATTACGCGGGTATTTAATTGATGTGAGTGGAAAAAAGGCCGATGTAGTGATGGCAAGCACTTTATTTCAACAAGCAATGAGTATCCGCTTGATGAATAAACCCAATTCTGTAGGCGCGTTTGTAAATAATTTGCGTGAGTTTGAAGTACTAAGAGATTTTTTTACTTCCGCAACGCTAACTACAATTATTGATTTACCCTTTGTTATTTTGTTTTTCGTGCTTATTGCTTATTTAGGAAGTTGGCTTGTACTGATTCCACTTATTATAGTGCCGCTTATTTTACTCGCTGCATATATTCTTGAGAAACCAATGCGGGAAGCAGTACTAAAATCCTTGCAAGGAGCAATGCAAAAACATGCAATATTAGTTGAAACAGTAACAGCTATAGAAACGGTAAAATCGTTGAATGCTGAAGGCCAAATGCAGAAAAAATGGGAGCAATATGTTGGTACTACAGCACGAGACTCACTAAAAATGCGCTATTACTCAAATTTGATCATCACTATTACCAATTACGGCCAACAGTTTATTACCGTGGGCATGATCGCATTAGGTGTATATATGATCGAAGAGGGAAGCATGTCCTTAGGTGGCTTAATCGCCACAAATATTTTAGCGGGAAGGATTTTAGCTCCGCTTTCTTCATTGGCAGGTATTTTAACCCGGTTACAGCAAGCCAGGTTATCATTGGAAAATCTCAATCATTTGATGTCATTGCCTGTTGAGCGCCCAGAAAATAAACGCTTTTTACACCTGCCGAAAATAGAGGGAACAATAGAATTCGACAAAGTCAGTTTTCAATATCCAGGTCAACAAATCCTGGCACTTGATAAAGTTTCTTTTAAAATAAAGGCAGGAGAGCGTGTCGCATTTATTGGCCGTATTGGTTCGGGTAAAAGTACCATCCAACGATTACTTCTTGGTTTATATCAACCAAAAGAAGGAAATATTTATATAGATGGTATTAACATAGAGCAACTAGATCCTGTCGACTTAAGGAAGAACATGGGCTTTGTTCCTCAAGATAGCATGTTATTCTACGGGACAGTACGAGATAATATTTCTATGGGAATGCCTTGGGCAGATGATACTGCAATTATTAATGCAGGTTATCTTGGTGGTGTTGACCGATTTGTTAATCATCATCCAGAAGGGTTTGATATGATGGTTGGCGAGAGAGGCGAAGGTTTATCTGGAGGACAGCGTCAATCTATTGCATTGGCTCGTGGATTGTTATCTGACCCACCGATTTGGTTATTTGATGAGCCAACCAGTGCCATGGATATGGCTACAGAACAAGAAACAATTCAGCGATTATTATCTCTTAAAGAAAGAAAAACCATTATTTTAGTGACACATAAAGTATCATTATTTCCTTTAGTTGAACGTCTTATTATGATGGATAATGGGCATATCATAATAGATGGGCCTAAAAATGAAGTTATCGACGTTCTGCAAAAAGCTCAAGCACTTGAAAAACAAAAACAGTCTCAACAATTCTCGTCTTCAGTACCAAATCAGGAAGGGAAGTAACTATGGCTTTGAAGAAAAATAAGCAAGATAAAAAATTTTTTTCAGAGGATGAGGATTTTATTTCTGACTCTAAAGCCGCGCTATTAACTAAAAAAACAGTGGTTGCTAACAGTATTCTTTTTATTGTTTTAATGCTCATTATTTCGGGAATAATATGGTCTTATTTTGGAATGATAGATGACGTTGTTATCGGGGAGGGAAAAGTTATTCCTTCTTCGGAGGTTAAAATTATACAAAGCCTGGATGGCGGAATTATTAATAAGATTTTAGTTCAGGAAGGAGAAATAGTTCATCCAAACCAAATTCTGGTAACTCTAGATGATACACGGTACAAAGCGGATTATAAAAATGGTTACCATCGATATCTCGCTCTTTCTGCGACTGTTGCCAGGTTAACGGCACAAGCTTATGGTCAGCCAAGTGTTAAGTTTTCAGCTGAGTTAAAAGAAAATGCTCCTGATCTTGTAGATAGAGAAAATTATTTATTTAAAACCCAACTCGATTCACTTCATTCAGAATTAGAAAATTTACAACAATATTTAGATCTTGCTAAAGAGCATACTAAAATGTATGAAAAATTAACGATTAAAGGGTATGCATCTAAAGCTGAATATATTCGTACTCAGGAAATTATTGCGGAAATTCAACAAAAGATATTAGAGAAAAAAAATCAATATCAGAATACTGCGTGGACTGAGCTTAATCAGAATAAAGCTGAGCTAATGAGTTTGACTGATTCATTAGCTTCTTTAAAAGATAAAATGGTGCGCACTGAATTAAGATCACTCGTTTATGGCGTAGTTAAAAAAATTAATATTAAAACTGAGGGCGGAGTTGTAAGCCCTGGTGAAGATATTTTGGAAATTGTTCCTTTGTCAGACAAGTTACTTGTTGAGGCAAAAGTCACTCCTAAGGATATCGCTTTTATTCATAAAGGACAAAAGGTATCAGTCAAGATCACCGCTTATGATTATACGGTCTATGGCAGTTTAAATGGACTTGTTACTTATATCAGTCCAGACGCAATTGAGGAATCAAGTAATAAGCTACCAGGGCGGGAACCAATAACTTACTATATGATCCGTGTACAAACCGATAAAAATTATTTAGGAAATGATAAACATAAATTACCCATAATTCCTGGTATGACAGCAAATGTTTTTATTAAAACAGGCAAAAAAAGTGTTTTAGACTATATTCTTAAACCAATTTTTAAAGCCAAAGAGGAATCTTTTAGGGAAAGATAAGGATTATTACATCATTATTTTAAAAAGCATTTAATTTTAATGACCGAAAAAAGATTACTTTTTACACAAATAAATTTGAATAAAAATTAGTCAATATCTATACTTTAATTACTATAATTTGATGTAACTCCCACTACTTGAAAGTATCGGTTTGTTCAGGTGTTTAATAATGCGCAGGTACTAAAGTCATGGAAGAATTAAGAACCTTGCAACATGGTTTTAGGTGTTCTCATGGCTTCCAAGATTATTCGCTATGGTAATGGAGAGTTGGCTTTAGCAAAAAAAGTTACTCCCTACGATAATGGAGCGCTAGCTTCAGCACTGAAGACGATTCGTTATGGTAATGAACAATTAATTTCAGCACACAAAATCACTCCTTATGGTAATGGAAATTTAAATTTAACGCTCAATACAGATAACGGTATAGGTATTGTCGGAAATGGGAATGATAAGATTACCTTAACGGGAAATAATAATATTCTTGCAGTAGGTAATGGTAAAGATACTCTCTCAGTTCTAGGTAATAATAATCTTCTAATTGTCGGCGATGGCAATAATTCGGTGGCACTTGGTGGTAACAATGAAACCTTGTTTATTGGCAATGGAAATAACTTAATTAATGCCTTATCTTCTTCCGGTAAGGATGTTATTAGCGCAGGTAATGGGAATAACACTTTAAACCTTGGATACGCCCATGTTGCGAATAGCATGGTGCAGTTAAGTGCCGCAAATTTTACACTAACTCTTGGTCACGGCATTAACTCGGTACAGTCTCTAACTACAGGGAGTACGGTTATAACTTTGGGCGATAAAATTAATAGCGTTGATGCTGGTGTTGGTTCCTCTGTCATCACAGGAGGAAACGGTGCTGATAAGATGACTTATGAGGCTAATTTAAACGCCATCGCTCACGGAGGATCTTCTACATATAGCGGGGGTAATGGTGTTGATGTTTTAGAACTGAAAGTAAGTTACGGACAACTTAATTCTACAGATTTTAAAAATGATGTTTTAGGTTTTAAAGCTGCTGTGGCTTCCGGCGCAGAAGCAAAAAGCTTTTTCAAATTTTCCGCCATTCCTTTAAGTGTTAAAGGATTTGAACAAATTAAGATTGTTGCTCAAGATCTCGGAGCGCCTAAAATTTCATTTACTCCAACCTCAGTTCGTGAAAGCACGGCTGGCGCTAAACTAGGCACATTATCTGCAACAGATATTGATGCTAAGGATCAGCACTACTGGTTAATTATGAACAACAGTGCCAATGGCTCCCTTAAGTATGTCGTGGGAAATGAAAGTACCCAAGTTATTAATGGTTTAACCTGGTTTAATGGGGTAAATGGACCTGAAACTCTAAAATTAGCTGCTGGCGTAGCTCTGGATGATTCAACTCCAGGTATGTTACCTATTACAGTGGCCGTAGCGGATATAGCTCAGCTACAGGCAATAAAAGCGGGTACTTTACAAGTCAGTGCATTACCTACTCATACTTACAATGTCCCAGTGATTGCTGTCCCAGTTCCGCCTGCCTCATTACGTGTAACAAGTCCTGGGGGAGATGAAAATACATCGATACCATTAAATATAAGCGCTACAACACGTTATGCTGGCGACGTATTGACCTATAAAATCACGGGAGTCCCGGCTGGTGGTTCTCTATCAGCGGGGACACTTAATCAGGATGGTAGTTGGACGCTTACTGCAGCACAAATTGTTGGGTTAACTTTTAAATCAGGATTAAATCAAGTATCAGGCTCCGTGACGCTTAATGTAATTGCTACGTCTACTTCTCCCAATGGTTTATCTGCAAGCATTAATCAATCAATAAAGGTTGGAGTTAATCCTGTTGCTGATGCTCCTATCTTAAGTACACAAGCGGTCTCCGGCAATGAAAATACCGCCATTCCTCTAAATATAAGTGCAAAACTTCCAGCAGGAGACACAACGGATGTATTGTCCGTGAAGATCGGTAATGTTCCTACGGGGGCGACGCTAAGTTCAGGGGGGACGGCTTTGGTGCGTAATACGGATGGTACTTATACCGTCAATGCGAGCCAATTGAAAGGCCTTGCGATTACGGTCAATGATCAATTAGCCAGTGCCACCAAACTTGCCCTGGCAATAACGGCTTACTCTTCCGTAGGAAATTCAGTCGCTACGGCAAAGGCAACGCAAACGGTGACCGTTAATCCGGTTGCGGATGTACCTATCTTAGGCACGCAAGTGGTCTCCGGCAATGAGGGTTCCGCCATCCCTCTGAATATAAGTGCAAAACTTCCAG